>NZ_PTIY01000010.1 GCF_002934365.1 Methylobacter tundripaludum
TTGGTCTGATGACCTGTACTGGAAGTAATCAACATTTTTCACCCTTTCGACCGGAAAACAGGGGCATATTTTAGCATTTCCGGTCGAAAAGATGGACTTAAAAGTAGATATTAATTAAATATTTCAATTGGATAGAGGGTTTTTCAGGAGTGACTAATTACAAATGGGGAACGACAGTTCAGCAATCGAACTTAGATAAAACCCGAGAGCTTCTTGGAGAAAATGCATATCAGAGGTGTAAACAGAAAAATATCAGCAGTTGCTGGACTGACAAAAAGGATGCGGCAATCAATGTCATTTTACCGCAATAAAATTGCTCGTAACAACGCTGTAAGGCGGATGTTTTGTAACGCGGTAAGGCGCATATGTAGGGTGCAATAGCACAGCGTATTGCACCGTAATGTTATAATAATTAAACTTAACTTTGCGTTAGCGCTATTTTTAAATAAGTGGTGATCAAATGAACATCGAAACAATCCGTCATGAAGCGTTGTCCCTTCCGCCCCAGGAGCGCGCTCAATTAGCTGAGCAATTACTGTCCAGCCTTGATGACCTGTCAGACACGGAGATTGAGCAACTTTGGTTTCAAGAGGCCGCACATCGTGCCTCCGAGTTAGACCAAGGGTTAGTTCAGCGCATTCCAGCCGACGTAGTGCGTCGAGAGGCTCAGGCTCTTCTTAAGTGAGTTACTTCTTCAACCCGAGGGCGCGAGTTGAACACCTCGAACACGTAACCTATTACGAATCCCGGCAGCCGGGCCTTGGTGTGCGTTATCTTGCAGCCTTCGATGCAGCAATGACCAAGGTTTGCGCGGCCCCACTCCGCTATAAGGTTGAGTTCCCACCCGATATTCGGCGTTACCGGCTTCCAGGTTTTCCGTACAATATTCTCTACCGGCTGGTTGGTGCTGATGTTGAAGTCTTAGTTGTTGCTCCGCATCGTCGACGACCGGATTATTGGCGCGACAGAGTCTAAGTTGTGCTGGCTCCCAAGCCCCCAGCTTCGCGACACGGGAAGCTGGAGCTTCCAGAACAGAATTCCCAAGCTGGAGCTTGGGAACTAGCGTCGGTATCTACAAAACTACGAGACTTGCTGCTCGCCTTCTTTAGAACCCTCAACCGACCACAATTTCTCAAGCTGATAAAACTCACGCGCCTGAGCGGTCATCGCATGGACAATTACATCGCCCAAATCCAGCAGCACCCAGTCCGAGCCTAAATCGCCTTCAACACCCAAGGGCCTTACTCCGTTTTCCTTTAACTTTTCCGATACATACTCGCATAACGACTTCAGGTGACGATCCGAAGTACCGGTTACTACCACCATATAATCGGTAAAGCTGGTTTTGCCCCGCACATCAAGTGTCGTTATGTTTTGTCCTTTGCGTTCATCCAAAACATCCTGGACAATTTTCAATATATCTTCTGCTTGCATTCAAATTCCTAGTGTAAATAATGAGATCAACGTGTCTCGTAAAGCTTGTGTTGCTTGATGTATTCTATGACAGCATCGGGCAATAAAAAACCCGGATTCTGTTTTCTTGCAATTATGTCCCTGATCGCCGTCGCCGAAATATCCAGCTGGGTGACTTGCTGGAAGCATAATTTTCCTGCGGCAGCCTGAGCCAACTCATTTACTCCGGCCAGCCGGGCTTTAAAAAAATCATCGAGCTGCTGTCTTTCAAAACCCGGCCGGGTCATCACGACAATATGCGCATAGTCGAATAACCGCTGCCATTGATGCCAGCCGGTTAAGTGTTTAAACGCATCACTGCCGATAAACAACAATAAGGATTCGGTTGGGAATTCCTGTCTTAAAGACGCCAGCGTATCGACCATATACGACGGCACTTGATGCAAATCATACCTGTCCAATTCCCGGGTATCGATCTTTAAGCCCGGCTGGGTTTTTATCGCCAGCTCCAGCATCTGCAAGCGCATCTCGGCGGTTACGGTGGGTTGCTCGCGGTGCGGCGGATTAGCGCAGGGGATCAACCGGACTTCATCCAACCCGAAGATGTCTTTGACTTCCAGCGCCGAACGCAAATGCCCGTAGTGTACCGGGTCGAAGGTGCCGCCGAAGATGCCGATCATTTATTGCCGGATATGGCCGTCACCCAGAACGATGTATTTTAATGAGGTCAGTCCTTTTAAGCCTACCGGGCCGCGTGCATGCAGCTTGTCGGTGCTGATGCCGATTTCGGCGCCCAGTCCGTATTCAAAGCCGTCGGCAAAGCGGGTCGAGGCATTCACCATCACCGAGCTGGAATCCACTTCCCGCAAGAAGCGGCGGGCCAAGGTGTAATCTTCGGTCACAATCGCTTCGGTATGCCCTGAGCTATGCTGATTGATATGATCCATCGCCTGATCGATGCCGTCGACTATCCTGATCGATAGAATCGGGGCCAGATACTCTGTGTCCCAGTCTTCCTCAGTCGCTCTGATGCAGTTTGGAACTAAAGAACAGGTTTTAAGGCAACCGCGTAATTCGACGCCTTTTTCGCTGTATTTTTCGGCCAACAGCGGCAATACTTTTGCGGCAATGCTCTCGGCAACCAACAAAGTTTCCATTGCATTGCAAACACCGTAGCGATGGGTTTTGGCGTTGACCGCAATCCTGACCGCTTTGTCTATGTCGGCTGTGTCGTCGATATAAACATGGCAAATGCCGTCCAGATGCTTGATGACTGGAATTGTTGCGTCCTTGGAAATGCGTTCGATCAGGCTTTTGCCGCCGCGTGGTACGATCACGTCAACGTATTGGTTCATCGTGATCAGTTCGCCGACCGCCGCGCGATCCGCCGTCGCGACGATTTGCACGGCTTCCACTGGCAAACCCGCCGCTTGCAGGCCTTGGGAAATACAGGCCGCAATCGCCTGATTGGAATGGATGGACTCCGAGCCGCCCCTTAAGATACAGGCGTTGCCGGATTTAAGGCACAGAGCCGCCGCATCGACCGTCACATTGGGGCGGGATTCATAAATAATACCGATCACGCCCAAAGGCACGCGCATTTGGCCGACCTGTATGCCGCTGGGCCGGTAACTTAAATCAGTGATTTCGCCGACCGGATCGGGTAATGCGGCGACCTGTCTTAACCCTTCAACCATCGCTTGAATACCGGATGGCTTTAATTCCAGCCTGTCCAGCGAGGCCGCATCCAGGACGTTTTTCTTGCCCGCATCCAAATCCTTGCGATTTTCCGCAATCAACAGCTCATGACTGTTTTCAATGGCTGCGGCAATTTTCAGCAAGGCCAGATTTTTTTTACCTGACTCGGTGCGGCTTATTTCCCGACCTGCTTTCCTGGCTTTTTGCCCCAGGCCTTTCATGTATTCTTTGATATCCACTAGGTTCTCTTTAACTGGATGAATGTTTTGCGCGATTATACCGTTTAATCGATGCCTTTGACAGACTTAAACGCAACAACTATCGGATATTAAACAAGTTTATGAGTTAACTTTGCTATAGCTCAGGTTGCTTACGAAAAGACAATCGATTACTTAAGAGGATAGATCCCTTAATAACTATCAACAAAATGAAAACAATCTATTAATTTAACGCTGCATTGTAAGCATATAACTGCATCTGTATAATCTTTAGCCATCAGATAATAAATTGCATTTTTCTCATCGGACTAGCCAATTAACGAATCGTCCGACATATTTTATTGCAGCGTTGCTATTTCCAACAATATTGTCATGAGATCGGGGCTGAACAGCCTATCTCGAAAAGTTTCATATACCTCCTCGTAGTGTGAAAGTTCAGAACTATCCAGTGTCTGTACACCTCTCCTCCCTTTGCCCTCACGGCACTGGGAGGTTTTTTTTGCCTGCAAAAAACTAAACAATCCTACTAAATAACTAATCCTGACGATTCGGCAACCCTGCCAGCCAACCTTGGATCTTTTCCGCAGCCTGGTGCGTCAAATCAGTAAAGCCGCTGATTGCACCGGCAGCATCTGGCGTTTTAGTAAACTGTTGCAGGTAAAACTCCTGAACGCCGATTTTTTTATTATTGGCGGCATAAGCTTCCACGGAGAAACGCAGCACCACTTTAGCCCGCTCAGGCGCTTCAAATTGTTGTTCAAAATCCTGAAGCCGAATTATCAACGCGTAATCTTTTGCCTTGCCGCTGAAAATCAAAAACTGTTCAAACAATTCAGGTGGCGAAGCAATCCAGCGATCCAAACCGTAATACCTGACTTGAGAAGCCTCGGCAAAAAGCAAGCGATAACGGATACGGTTATCCCAAAGCCAAGTCGGCGCATTGATGTTAACCGACGCCCTACCCTGATGCGTCGGGGTTGACACAGGCAAGCCGAAATCATGCAATTCAGGCGGCTTGGCTGCATCGCTGCATGCTACAGTGAAAAATACTAGATAGCCGATTAATAAGTATCTCATTGCTGCTCCTTATAGCCCGGTTCGCCCGGCCCTGCATCTCGTTGACTTGGCCCCAGCAACAATTCCTGTGGATTATTTTCCAGCATCGTGGCGACTCTTTTTACCTGTTGCGTTGTCGACTGCAACTCAGTCAACAGCTTGTTAACTTTCGGTAGCGTCGACTGCCCCAGTGCATCGCCGGTAGCTTTCCCGCTATCGACAAGACTGCCCGCTTTTATGCTGAGATTTTGCACTTCACGGGTTAAGCCCTGCAAATCATGCGTCAAGCCGTCGATGTTCGTCAGGGTTTTTCGGGCATCCGTCGTCAATGCGGGTACACCGATGAGCGCCTTATCAACACTTTTTTGCAACTCGGACAGCTTGTCCGTCAATGTTGTCAGGTTGCTTAAAAGATCACCGATATTCTTTTCGTTTTTATCGTTTAATAAAGAACTAAGCCGCTGCATTAAATGATCGGCTTTATGCAAAAGATCTTCCCCTGAATTCATCAGTTTATCGGTTATCGACGGCATTAACGGGATACGGGACAAGGGATCGTCCCCCGGCAATAACCGTTCGGAAATGGTACCCGAATCTTCCAGCTGAATCTGGGTTAAGCCGGTCACGCCTTTTAAGCGCAAGGTCGCGAAAACGCCTTTACTGAGCACGATATTCTTATCGACTTCAATCGGAACAAGAATGATGCCGGAATCTAAAGGATCGAACTTGACCTTACGCACTTTCCCTACCGCTATGCCGCGATAAAAAACCGTAGATTCGGGATTCAGCCCGGACACAGATGCTCGCGTTGAAACAACGTAGAGATTGCGTTCCTTATTCATAGTGCCGATCCAGTAAATAATCGCCGTCGTTGCCGTCACCAAAGCAATCAAGAACAGACCGGTAATCAGTGCGTGGTTTTCTCTACCCATGAGCAGTTTCCTTATATTTAAATACCCGTTCAGCGCGCCTATTGTGAAAGAATTCCTCGACAAAAGGATGCTCGCAGTCCAAAACAGAGGCCAACGGTCCAAAAGCAACCAGCTTATTATCCGCCAGTACCGCAACCTTGGTACACAAATCCCTCAATATATCCAAATCGTGAGTCACCATGACTACGGTAAAATGAAGAGCCTTATGCATATCGGACAACAGCTTGACAAAATCCTCGCTGGAAATGGGATCAAGGCCAGAGGTCGGTTCATCGAGCAATAACAGCCCGGGCTCCAGAACCATAGTACGGGCGAGCGCCACCCGCTTGATCATGCCGCCCGACAAAGCGGCCGGCTTTAACCAAGCGTCACTACCCGCCAAACCCACCATCGCCAGCTTCATGAACACAATGCGCGCAATCAACTCTTCGTCATCAAAACCCAGCTCCCTGAGCGGAAAGGCGATATTATCAAACACATTTAAAACGCTAAATAACGCGCCTTTCTGAAACAGCACGCCGCAATTGTTACGCAAGCGCTGGTCGTGATTAGAATCAACATTTTTCAAAGACTGCCCCATCACGAACACCTCGCCCTGGCTGGGTATTTGCAAACCGATAATTTCGCGCAGCAGCGTCGTCTTGCCGCAGCCGGATGCGCCAACCAGTCCTAAAATTTCGCCGTGTTCCAGACAAAGATTAATATCCCGATGAACAATCTTGTCGGTACCCTTGCCGGGATCGCCAAAACGGGTCCAGACATGCTCCAGCCGTATTGCGTAGGGATCACTCATGGCATCCCCACATTCATAAACAGAATGGCGAATACCGCATCAACCATAATCACCACGGTAATGGCCGCCACCACTGAGTTAGTCGTTTCATTGCCAAGACTTTCGGTATTCGGCTTGATCCTAAAACCAAAGTGGCAGGCAATCAGCGCAATCATCAAACCGAAAACGGCGCTTTTCAGCAGGCCGATCAAAACGTTTATCAACGGCACCACATCAGGCAATTTAAGGAAAAACTGCAGGTAACTGATGTCCAATGTATTTTGCGCCGAAACCATGCCGCCGATTAACGCCAACGCGCTGGTCCATATGCCTATCAGGGGCAGGACGATAGTCAAAGCCATCACATTGGGCAGAATCAGGCGCAAGGAATGGGATATGCCCATCGCCGATAGCGCATCAAGCTCCTCGGTCACCCGCATGATACCGATTTGCGCGGTCATGGACGAACCGGAGCGGCCCGCAACCAGAATGGCCGCCAACAAAGGCCCTAACTCACGGATGACGCTCAAGCCCAGAATATCGATGATATAAATCTCCGCGCCGAAAATCTTCAATTGCAACGCCGACAAATAACTCAGCACGATGCCGATCAAAAATCCGACCAGCGCCGTGATGCCCAAAGCGCGGACCCCGGATTCATAAATCGTAATGGAAATTTCCGACCAGGGAATGTCGCCCGGGTGCAGCAACAAATAGCCCATATCCAAAAACAGTTGACCCAATAAAGTCACCAGTTGCAGCAACTGCCCCCAAAAGTTGGCGAGCAGTTGAGACACGTATTTAATAGCAAGGCTTGAACTGTATCCACCCGGTTCGGATTCAGGGGGAGGCTGAGCTTGCCAGAGATCAAATAAACGCTGATGTTCAGGCTTCAACTGCAATGCAAGCGGCAACTTTTTCCCCCATGCTTTCCAGAGAATCAACGCGCTGGCGCTGTCGAGCACATCGACAGGAGTCATATCCCATTGAATATTTTTATTGGCCGCGTATGAACTAATTTTCCGGCCCAGATCGGGGGCCGTCAGCAACCCGCGAAGATTCCAACTGCCTGATAATTTGACACAAGATTGCCCTCTGCCCTGGTCAACGATGTCCAGCGTAGGCGGTGTATCCTGATTTGTTGAGGTATCAGTCATCGTATTTTCCGATTTCCTATCTGAAAGTTGACGCCGTTAACATTCCAGCCAATCCAGCTCGGCATCCGAAAAACCGGCCATTTTGCGCAGCTCCCTGTTAAAAGGGCCTTTAGGTTTTCCGCCCACATAGTATTGATCGATCAACTCCCGGTATTTGGCTTCGGCATCAAAACCGCGTTGCTGGCAAACAAACTTAAACCAGTAAGAACCCAATTCCACATGCCCTACTTCGTCGGTCAAAATCCGCGTTAAAATTGCCACGCTGGCATCGTCACCCCGCGCCCTGAATTTTTCAATCAGCGCGGGCGTCACATCCAGCCCCCGCGCTTCCATGCAGCGGGGGACCATCGCCAATCTGCCCGGTAAATCATCGGCCGTGTCTTTGGCATGGTCCCATAAACCGCTGTGCGCCGGTAAATCGCCGTAATCAAGCTGCATGGCCCGCAAATGCGCCCTGATTAAGGCAAAATGCTGGGCTTCTTCATCCGCCACTCGCAGCCAGTCCCGGTAGAATTGCTCGGGCATACCGCGAAAACGGTACAAAATATTCCAGGCCAGGTAAATGGCGACGAATTCAACATGGGCAATGGCATGAAAAAAAGCCGCAACACCGTCGGGCGTGGTCAGTTTCCGCCGGGGCATCTGCCGCGGCGCCAACAACTCCGGCCGCTCGGGAAATATTACCTGATCTATCGGTAAAACCGGCTGATCCGAGCTGAACGTTAAGTCGCCCGTGGTGTAAGTGTGCCATGCTTGATGCGTCAGCGCCAATTTATCATCGACATCGGTCAGCTGAAAAAATGCCTCGGCAAATTCAAATATGTTTTTCATTTTTTATAATCGGAATATTGGCTTGGCGCAGTTTTAAACTGTCTGCTCAATCGGTTCATTATACCTGCTTTGCTTGAAGTTGCTTTTTGCAGTTTATGCGGACATTCCGATGAATGGCATCAATCTTTTGTCGAGGGACGTTTTAATTGGGTTGCAGATACCGCAGCGCTGGTTTGCGGTATTTTTGTTGTATCGGTTGTATTGGTAGCAATGCATAGCCCCCCAACCCATCACCAAAATCAATCCGCAATTTTCAGGTTATATTTCCGCACCCGATAGCGTAGCGTTTCCCTGGTGGCTCCGAGAGCTCTGGCTGCGGCGGTCAGGTTGTTGTCCGCCCTCTCCAGAGCGGTCTTGATAATAAAGCAATCCATATCATCCAGCGCCATGCTGCCATCCAAAGGCAACCAAATACCTTGTTCGGTTTGCAAAGCCTCCACGGAGGGCTGGCCGGGCAATTGCAGCCATTGTCCGGGAAAGGTCGGCCCATCGGAAAACAATACGCAGCGCTCGATGACGTTACGCAACTCCCTGACGTTTCCCGGCCAGCAATGCGCTTTTAATTTGTCCCACACCGCATCGGGAATGTCTTTAACCTGGCGTCCGGCTTTGGCGTTGTATTCGGCGACAAATAGCGGCACCAGTTCGTCAAGGTCTTCTACCGCTTCGCGCAACGGCGGCAAGATCAGTTTGAACACGCTTAAACGGTGGTATAAATCGGCGCGAAAACTGCCGTCCCGGGCCATTTTTTCCAGATCGCGGTTGCTGGCGGCGACTATCTGCACATCGACCTGAATTTCCTTTTCCCCGCCCAAGCGCCGGACTTTGTGATCTTCAATCACTTTGAGCAATTTGGCCTGCAAATCCAGCGGCATTTCGCCGATTTCGTCCATGAACAGCGTGCCGCCGTCGGCCTGTTCCAGTAGGCCGCGATGCCGTCCTGCGGCTCCGGTAAATGCGCCGGGTTCATGACCGAATAATTCCGACTCCAGCAGCTCCCTAGGCAACGCCGCACAGTTCACTTCAATCATCGGCTGCTGGGCGCGGGAACCGCCGTAATGCAGTATTCGCGCAGCCAAACCTTTGCCGGTGCCGCTCTCGCCCCCGATAATCAGCGCGCTGAACGGTACTTGCGTCAGCTTGGATAATAATTGCCGCACACCCTGCGCCTGCCGGCTATGGCCGACATAAGCATTCGGTGTATAGCGCCGATGCCGGTTCTTGGTTTGATCGACAACCCGCCGCTGGATCGACGCACTACGTGCGGCGCTGGCGACGATCAGGTCAAGCCGATCCAGATCGCAGGGCTTTTCCAGGAAGTCGTAAGCCCCCAGACGCAATGCCCTGACCGAATCCGGCACATTGCCGTAACCGGTTAAGAACAACCATTCGGTATTGCCTATCTCTGTTTTAATTTTTTCCATAAAATCCAGCGCATTGCCATCCGGCAAATTCATGTCGGAAAGAATCAGCAACGGCTCCAGCTTTTTATCCAGCAATAATTCCCTGGCCTCTCCCAGATTGGCCGCGAGCACCACTTCCCAGCCGGACTGCCGATAATGGCGCGACAGCTCGGAACCTAGCAGCTTTTCATCTTCAATGATAAGCAGGGTTTCTATCATGATTTAATCTCTGATTAGGCATTCGTTGGGCAGGAATATGGATACGCATGCACCATGAGTCGGCTGGTTGCTAAGGCTGATTGTACCGCCGACGTCTTTGACAAAGCGCTGCACCATCGCCAGCCCCAACCCGGTGCCGCGTTGACGGCTGGTGCGGAATGGCCTGATGCCGTGCTCCAGCATGTCCTTGGAAAAACCGACGCCGTCATCCTGCACGTCGATATGCAGTCCTTGCCTGGAGGTACGGGCCTTGATGCAAACAGTCCCCGAGTTGCCTTCAAGCGCATCGGCCGCATTCAGTATCAGGTTCAACAAAGCCTGCCTCAACCCGCTCTCGGGCAGGTGTACCGGCAATGCACAGGGAATCTCTATGTCCAGATGGATGTTCTCGGCAATCTGGTAGCGGGTCAACGCGACCAAATCCCGGATTAGGGTCCTGACATCAAAAGCGGTAGCCAATTCCGGCGAATGACGGCTTTGCCCGAGCATATCGTTAAGCAATATCGCCATCCGTTTCAGTTCGGCATTGATCAAGTCCAGCCTTTCCAGTTGATCCCTGTCATCAATCTCACGACGCAAATTGCGGATTGCCATTTGAATCCCCGCCAACGGATTGCGTATCTCGTGGGCCAATTCCGCGGCGACTTCGCCGATTGCGGCCAGCCTGTCGGCTCTCGCCAGACTGTATTGCTGCTCCAGTAAGGCTTGGGTGGCCAGCCTGACTTCATGTTGCAATGATTGAGCGTGTAAGCGGTTGGCATCCTCCAATTCGGCCAAATATTTGACCATATCGTTATAGCTGACAAACACCGGTAACAGCAGAGGATCAAGATGATCGGTGGTAATCGGAGTGAAATTCTCTTCAGTCAAATGTTGCAACAATTCTCTCAAATCGTTGAGCGGATGCAGGATCCTGTAGCGTAAAAACAATAGCGCCACAACCAAAATCGCGGTGAATATAGCCAAGGCCACGTACAGTTCGGCCTGGGTATCCAGACTGATATTTTCCAGTAACTCATCACGCTGCAAGGTCTCGTTATCCAGCGTTTTATCCATCAATTTAAGGGCCGCTAACAGATGATGATGTTGTTCGTCTTTTTTGAGTGCGGACAAATCGGCCAACATAGCCCGGACTGTTTCCAGACTGGCTCTGGTCTCCTCTGACAAATAACGCTTATCCATCATTAAAGCATCCATCTCGCCCAGCGTTTTGGTCAGTGCTTCGGGATGCGAATCCGACACCGTTTCGGTCAGATATTCAATCAGTGATTGCTGTAGGCCTACCGATACATTCTGGATGCGGTGGGAATAGTTGACATAAGAAAAAACCGTTTCAAAGTGATGTACATTCCGCCAGATCATACCGCCGAGTATGGCGAGAGCCAGCAGCAGCAAACCCAGGAAGGCCAAGCCGCGCAACTGGGCAGGACGATAAAAAATCGGTTTCATTTAATATAAAAAATCACTGTAAAAGATGTCTTGGTTCGGTTCAATAATTCAGCCGTCGATACGCTGTCCGATAACCGGCGCCGTATAGGCTGATTTTTAGATTAAATAATTTCAAAAGAAAAAATCACTGTAATAAGCGTCATCGACACCAATCCCAGTAAAAAGATAATTTCCGCCCACCGCTCCAAGCCCACAGTGGAGCGCTCTAGCCGAATCGATAAAAATGACAGTAACGCACTGATCATGAACAATAAGCTGTCGATAGCAACGGCTTTATCGATCAGGTAGTTCGTCAGCCCCGGAGCCATGCTCTTGACGATACTGATGACCATGATGCAGACACCCACCATCGTCGCGGAATTCGGCAAAATATGATGAGAGATGTTGTTTGAATTATGCTGCTTCATACTGTTTTTGGTATTCATCCTTAATCACAAGACAGGTTCCTCGTTTACCCGATTCTTGGCCATAATAAAAGCGGTATGGGGTACATGCAAAAGGTCTGCAATTTTTCGCACCAGATACTCTTCGTTCATATCCAACACGCCGTCAACAAAAGCAATTTTCCAAAGCGACTCAATTAAACGAATTTTTTGTTCCTGGCTGCATTCCTTGTTGATTAAGGAGGTAAACTGGAAATAATCGGTCGCCTGTTTTCTTTGTTGCTCGGCTAATTCTATTAAAGCGGTTGCCTGCTCAGCGGTTAAAGAAAAATTCCGCTGAATCAGGGATAAAATAACGGCTTGCTCTTTTAGCTCGATTTTATCGTCCATGTGCATCATTTCCAGGAATAAGACGATAGTCGCAAGTTGCAGTTTGTCTTCCGAAGTGCTTTCCGGTGCTGATAGCGCAAGATGTTGTTCAAAAAACAGTTTGATTTGGTTAAGCATATTTACAGGGTTTCATTTACTTGACTGAACTCATCGCATCGAGATTATTTTGAGCCGCAGAATGCCCATGATCTGCGGCTTGCTGATATAAATCAAGCGCCTTGACTTCGTTCTTGGGTACGCCCAGCCCATTTTCATACAGATAAGCGAGGTTATATTGCGCATCAGAGTCTCCCGCCTGCGCTTCTCTTTGCAATTGGGCGATCCTGTCTTCCGTGATATTAATCACAGGAGGCGCGACTGTTTTTGCCTGGTTGCTGTCTGCCGCCTTTTCAGTGCAAGCAACAAGTAATATCGCAATGGTTGCAACTATGGCGGGATACGATGTCATTATTTGGCTCTGTTAATCGAGTACTTCTCTTTGGGTCTCATACAACGCTAGGTCCAGTCGTCTCCACCGTCGCCAATCCCGCTGTCATCCCATGAAGATGCATCCGCGATACCGAAATCAGCGCCGCCCATATCGTCATTCTCGCTGACGTTGCTGGCTGCACTCCATGAGGAGGAGGCATCGTGGTGCGGTTGTTCGGGGATAACATTATTCTTGTCGCCATCGATAAAGTGGTGCATCAGCGCTTCGCCTGCCACGACCCCGGCGCCCAAGGCCGCCCCCGTTGCCAGATTTCCGATAATACCGGAGCCCATCCCTCCGGCAGCGGCTTGCCCCATTGCCGGAGAGGCTCCATTCACGGCGGCAGGCATGGTTGAGTTGGCGGCATGACCGCCATAACTATCAGCCGGTATTACGTTGGAATTTCGCCGGCTCATATAGCCGATTAACAGCACAACTAAACCGATACCTAAGATCAACAGAACCCACGGCGTCCAATCTTTAACGGCAGACGGCAAATTTTGACGGGCAATGTTTGGCTGCGCCACTCCGCTTGGTGCGGAAGAAATACGGCTCTTAAGATTCTTCACTGCGTCCGGCTTCGCAAAGGGCAATCCGGGCTGTAAGCGTTCGGCGGTAGCCAGCTCGACGCCGGCATTGCCGAGCAAACCTTGTTTTGCCAGCAATTCGGCTTCTACGAAGTGCGCCTTGGCGCTGTTGGGATGGGCAAGCAACACTTTATCCATCATAGCCTGAGCCTCAGTAAACTTTCCTGCCTCAGCCGCCAAATAGACTTGATGCATCGTGGGCTCTTCTTCGGCAAAAACAGGCGCGGCTAAAAATAGCAACGCAAGGATGGTAATACCGATTTTTAACATTGTTCAGCTCCAATTTTAAATGATAAGTTTACAGATAAGTGATGAGCTATTAGTCAGCCATTATTTTTTTGATGAAAATATGAGCATAAAAGACAGCGATACAAAAAACACTTGTAAGTACAATTTCAAATATCATGGCAATTCTATTCCTAATGTATGTAAGTTAAATAATACGAGTGGTTTTTAACAAAACTTACAGACTATTAAGCCATTTCCATGCCACAAACTGCCCGTCTAATAACATGAACAAAATCAAGCCCATTTTCTAAATGGGCTTGGAATAAAGAAGCTAAAGGTTGAAAAAAACCTTTTCATACGGTTTTTTTCAACCACCCAAAAACTAATCCGGCTTCTTCTTAGTAGAGGGTTGAAGTACGATCGGTCAAGCTCATGTCCAATAAACAGTACAACGCCAACAAAAATCAAGGTTATCGCTAATTCCTTAAGCAGTTTTATATTTTACGTTTGTTTTCTCATTCAATTTTATTTACCCGATACAAAACTTACATTCCTATATTGGCCGCGCAAGCCCCAAAAAATCGCGTCACTTTTTCTTGCAGCCGGTTTTAGTCTCTGTCGTATATCTTGATTACCCATTCATAAAACCATGCCGGGCGAAACAGTACAACGTAAAGCAAGACAATCGGGGTGATGGGAATGGGGCCTATCTCAATAATTGAGATAATTATAAGTGCAAGAATACAGAGAATGCGCATATTTCGATAACTTTAACTTGGGTTTAAGTTCAATAGCGTAAGTAGCGAATATAGAGTGATAATTTTTAAACCGTTTTTTGGGGTTTCCCGGTTATTAATGAAAAGTTACGAATTTATTCATCAACCCATTCATAAATCTCTGTCAAAGCAGCATCGCACTGACAACAACTGGTGCCGCAAGAGGACGTCAACGGCAATTTGCGCACTTTGCCTTTGCTGATCCATTTGTCCAGCATGCCCCGCAAGGCATCGGCGTCCATGTTGAAGTGAGTGACTATATCCGCCAGCGCAACTCGGCGCTGCTCCCTTAAATAGTCTCTCAAATCAGACAGGATCACTTAAAGACTCCCGGCTTTGTTTTATGCCGGTTGCGTCGGAATTTTTACCGAGCAGCCACAGGCCTAGCAATACGGCTGAAAATGCAATGATTAATCCGGCTATCCATACCAATGAATAGTCGGGGTGCCGGCTATAGGTTATCGTTTGATAAAAAATAGTTGCGGTCATGTAGGCAATGCCGGTGGTCCAGAACACCACGAATAAAGTCCAGTTCCGGTTGGTTTCCCGGTAAATTGCAGCGGTTGCCGCTACACACGGCGCATACAATAAGATAAACAATAGATAGGCGAAAGCCCCGGCTTTACCGTCAAAGCTTTGCTGCATCGCGGCGAATGTACCGGCATTGACTTCCTGTTCGCCGGCAGCCGCCGCTATGTCGTTGACGGTGCCGATATTCAGGCCCAATGGATCCAGCAGGTTGTCCGCAACGTCTTGCAGTTTTTTCGGCACGGTTAAACAGGCGTCTATTAAAGCCTGTTCAAGATTGAACGGCGCTTTATCGCCAGCGCCTGAATCATCCGTTCCGAGCTGGCTGTACAAGGCATCCAAGGTTCCGACCACGGCTTCTTTAGCGAGAACGCCGGTAAAAATCCCTACCGTTGCAGGCCAGTTGTCTTTTTCTATGCCCATCGGCTTAAACGCGGGTGTCAGGCTGCGCCCTATCTCGCTTAATACCGATTTATTGCTGTTTTCCTGCCCGAATGTACCGTCTGTACCCAGCGCATTAAGAAAATTCAGCACCAGCACCATCGGTACGATGACTTTGCCGGCGTTGAACAAAAACGACTTGAGCCGGTCCCAGGTTCTGATAAAGACGCCGCGTAATGTCGGCATGTGGTAGGCGGGCAATTCCATAATAAAGGGAGCAGACTCCCCTTTAAACAGGGTATGGCGCATGATTAATCCGGTCAGTACCGCGACTGCTATGCCTAATAGATACAAACCGAAAACCAGATTCTGGCCGCCGATCGGAAAAAATGCGGCGGCGAATAAGGCGTAAACCGGCAATCTGGCGCCACAGGACATGAACGGGTTCATCAGGTTGGTCAATATCCTGTCGCGCTGGTTTTCCAGCGTCCGCGTCGCCATAATCGCAGGGACATTGCAGCCGAAACCGACGATCATCGGCACGAAGGATTTGCCGGGCAAGCCGATCATGCGCATGAACCTGTCCATCACGAAAGCCGCCCGAGCCATATAACCCGAGTCTTCCAGCGCCGATAAAAACATAAATAGAAAACCGACGATAGGGATAAAGGTGGCGACCACCTGGATACCACCGCCTACGCCCTTGGTGATTAAAACAATCAGCCATTGCGGCCAGTTCAGATCAGCGAGCGCTAGACTTAAACCGTCAACCAACAAAGCGCCTACGGCTTGATCGAAAAAATCGACAAAAGCGCTGCCGATGTTGATCGTAAACATGAACATCGCATACATGACGAACAGGAAAACCGGGATGCCCAAAAAGCGGTTCAAAACGATGTTGTCGATTTTTTCCGTGGTGTGGCGACTGACTTCGTTCAGTTTACAAACTGCGCCACCGGTCAGTTCATTGACGAATCCGTAACGGGCGTCGGCGGCGAGAATGTCTATTTCATCATCGGTCTCGGATTCCACCCGGCGCTGTAATTCGGCGACTGTCGGCAACAATGCTGTCCCGGCCATCTGCTGAGCCAGCGTATCGTTCTCCAGCAAACGCACGGACAACCAACGCAGGTCGCAATGATGCTGTTGCGCCGCCTCAATCAGCAAAGGCGAAATTTCATCGATGGCCTGCTCCAGCGCGGAGATATAGCTGATTTTTATCGAAGGTATCGGCTTGGCGATAGCGGCGTTATTGATTGCGGCCTTCAATATGCCGATGCCGTCCTTGGTTGAGGCGGTAATCGGAATAACCGGACAACCCAGAAACTGCTCGAGAAAGCCAATGTCAATTTTAATGCCGCGTTGCTTAACCGCGTCCATCATATTAAGGACTAAAATCATCGGCACCCGCATCTCGATCAGTTGCGAGGTCAAATACAGGTTTCGTTCCAAATTGGAGGCGTCGACAATGTTGATGATTAAATCGGCCTGCTGGGAGGCGACATAATCGCGGGCGACTTTTTCATCCAGGGAAACCTGATCGTCGGCGGCTTCCAACGAATAGGTGCCGGGCAGATCGACTAATTCGATCAGTTTATGATCGTAGCTGTATTCGCCGGTTTTTTTCTCGACCGTAACGCCGGGCCAATTACCGACATGCTGTCTGGCGCCGGTAAGCGCATTGAATAGTGTGGTTTTGCCGCAATTCGGATTACCGACAACACCAACCGTAAAATCAGTTTTCATCAGAGTTTCTCTATCAATAATATTGCCGCTTCATCCTTACGCAGGGTTAATGAAAATCCGCGCAATTTAATTTCGACTGGATCTCCCATCGGCGCAAACCGGGTAATGCTGAACTCGGTTCCCGGCGTCAAGCCCATAGCCAACAGCCGTTTACGATAAGCCTTACCCGATTGCTCAAAGCCCACTACCTTTCCAGAATCGCCCACAGCCAGGCTTTTTAAGCTTGTTGTCATAAATTAACCACCAAAATTAAAGTGTTCTAAGAAACAACTGCCCAAAGTTATCAGCAATCATTCTCATTTGAGATGACTATATCATATAACAGACTATTTTCCGTATTTTTAAACAGATGTTTTTACAGTCGGAAAAAGTGGCGGGTAGAGCAATTGCAACTTGCTCCAACAAGGAGGAATGTACCGGTGAAAACCGACGCGACGACGGGTAAATGCGGGTGAGCGGCGCGGGAACGATGAAGCCCCCATCGGGCAGTCAGCGTTCCTGCATGCATATTGCTTAATACACTATACTTCAAATTCAGAGCGCTGACGCCCGGCGTTCAGCAACTCCTGCATCCATCTTGGCGCCACGCCGCGTCCGGTCCATGTTTTGCTATGATCGTCGGGATGACGATATTTAATGGCGACTTTTGCGCCCTTGCGAACAGGTCTCTTCTCAGGCTCGTGAATTTCTACAATAAGGTCGATAGAGGCCGCCAATTCTTTAATCTGCGCTATGACTTCTTTACGCTTATTAGCCTGTTTATTTTTTAAGGCTTTTTCTGCGTTTTCAATAACAGCTTGCAGCTCATGTTCAGAAAGATCTTGATATTCAGTCATTTTTTTGCCCTTAAATAAAAAACATATATTATATATCATATAACCGATTATAAATATATTCAATTATCTAACAATCAATATACCGATTAAAAGTTATTCGACTTTAAATTTCTTTTCATTTAATAACCGGCCTTTTTCATCGACCAGCCTCACGGCCCAGTTACCTTGCTCGGAATCGGATAATAACTTTCGACTTGATGTGCGCGAGCTATCTCCTGATATAACCGATGCTTTCCTGGAAACAACCACACCGTTTTTAAGCCACTCATGATAAACACGTTTACCATTCATCGCCCTTAATTCAATAAAATAATCAACCCATACCGGTTTTTCACGGCTAACGTCCAAAACCTTAACTACCTCGGCTCCCGGAGCTTTATTATCAATCTTATAGGTTAGCCACGCTCTCGACACATTATGATTATCGCCTGAATTCCATTGTTCTTTATTAAATTTATTACTGGATTGTTTTTTTATAACTTCCTTAGCAGCAATACCGGTAGTTTGCTTGCTTTTCTTAATAAGCTCTTTTTCCGGCTTAACTGAAGGGTTAGCTTTTGCGCCTGACTGGCTGGGTATATCCCGGCTCTTTATATCCGCTTCCCTATTATCATCCTCCGGCGTCACCTGTTTTTCTGCCGCGGAAACTATCGCCGCAGTATTATCTGAATTTGTCTCTTGCGTATCGTTATTAATAACATAAAACAACGACGATAAGATCAGAACCAGCACGCCGCCGGCAAGCAGAATCCTTTTAACATTCCACTCTGTTACCATCTTGGGCGTCGGATTCTCCGGCGCTTTTCCAGATACCGGGTATTTAACTTTAATTACAATATTTCTTTTGTCTATCATAAAATTATTCCGGCTATACTTTGGAAGAAAACATCTTGGCTGTATTTCCTGACTAAGCGCAGCATATTTTAGTCAGTACATGGGTTAAATGTTGGTAATATACTACTTAAGCGTTCAGACAAGACAAAATCCTTGCAGAATAAATTGGACATTCATAATGAGTAAGCTGCTTAAACTTTTTCAAGACTCCTCTTCTCTCTATGGCAGCAACGCCGACTTTGTTGAGAATCTGTATGAACGATTCCTGGAAGACCCGGATTCTGTCGAAGCCAGCTGGCAAAAAAAATTCAACGAAATTCACAACGGCGCCGATTTTGAAACGCCTCACAGCCCTGTCGTAGAGCGCTTTGCGCAACTTGCGCTTAAATCTCAAGGCAGACTGGCAAAGTTACAAGGTTTTACCGAAGAAAGCGTCAAAAAACAATCGGCTGTTGCCCGGCTCATCAATCATTACCGGGTCCGCGGACACCAGATTGCCAACAATAATCCGTTGGGAAGGACCTTGCCCCCGCCCGCCGATATGGATCCTGCTTATTACGGTCTTTCCGAGCCCGACATGGACACGCTGTTCGACACCGGCGCGCTTTACGGCGTCGACCGGCTGCCTTTGCGCAACATTATCGCCAACCTGCAAGAGATTTACTGCGGCAGTATCGGCTCCGAATACATGCACATCGCCGATACCCAGATCAGGCGCTGGATCATAAACCGTTTGGAAAGTTCCAAAACCAACCTGGACTTGGGACCTGAAAAAAAACTTTGGCTGCTCAAATTACTGACCGCCGCCGAAGGCATAGAAAGCCATTTGCACAACCGATTCGTCGGTCAAAAGCGTTTTTCTCTGGAAGGCGGCGAATCACTAATTCCGATTCTGGACGAATTAATTCAAGGATTCGGCGCAAAAGGCGTTAATGAAATCGTAATCGGCATGGCGCATCGGGGCCGGCTGAATGTGCTGGTCAACATTCTGGGCAAAAGCCCCGCCAGCCTGTTTAATGAATTTGCCGGCACTTCGCCGCTTTCGCCGGGCGTCAGTACCGGCGATGTCAAATACCACATGGGATTTTCATCCGACCTCAGCACGCCGGGGGGGCCGACCCATATCACATTGGCGTTCAACCCATCGCATCTGGAGATCATCAATCCGGTAGTCGAAGGTTCGGTCAAGGCCCGTCAGGACAGGGCGGGGGAAAACGGCATCAACACGGTCATCCCGATATTAATCCACGGCGATGCAGCCTTTTCCGGTCAAGGCATTATCATGGAAACCCTGAATATGTCGCAAACCCGCGCTTTTTCCACCGGCGGAACCGTGCATATCGTCATCAACAATCAAATCGGCTTTACCACCAGCAACCCGAAGGATGCACGCTCCACGCTTTATTGCACCGATGTGGCCAGCATGATCCAGGCCCCGGTTTTTCATGTCAACGGCGACGATCCCGACGCGGTTATATTTGTCACCAAACTGGCGCTGGATTACCGGATGACCTTTAACAAGGATGTCGTCATCGACCTTATTTGCTATCGCCGACTTGGGCATAATGAAGCCGACGAACCCTCGGCCACCCAGCCGTTGATGTATAAAAAAATCCGCAAACTGAAAACGACGCGGAAGCTTTATGCCGAGAAGCTGATTAAAGCCGGGCTTATCACCGATGAGCAAGCGACAGAGCTCGAGCAAAACTACCAAAAACTGCTCGAAGCCGGCGAAGTGGTGTCCAGGCCTGTGCTAACCGACGGCCCCTACCCTTACACCAATCAATGGAATAAATTCCTGGGCAGCGACTGGAAATCAGCCTGTAAAACGGCTGTTTCCATGGATCGCCTACGCTTTTGCAACGACAGAATGCAGCGTTTGCCGACCGGCTTTGAGTTACATCCCAGGGTCGCCAAAGTCATGGATAACCGCCGTAAAATGGCGGCGGGAGCGATGCCGCTGGACTGGGGCTTTGCCGAAAACATGGCCTATGCGACCTTGCTGATGGAGAAATACGACGTTCGACTGACCGGGCAGGATGTCGGGCGCGGCACCTTTGTGCATCGCCATGCTGTGTTACATAATCAATTGCAGAATAAAACCTATACGCCGCTTAAACATCTGGACAAAGATCAGGGCAATGCTCAGATATTCGACTCCCTGCTATCCGAAGCGGGCGTGCTAGGTTTCGAATACGGCTACAGCACGACGATGCCGGACACCTTGGTCATCTGGGAAGCGCAATTCGGCGATTTCGCCAATGGCGCGCAAGTCGTTATCGACCAGTTTATCAGTTCCGGCGAAACCAAATGGGGCCGCATGTGCAACCTGGTGATGCTGCTGCCGCACGGTTTTGAAGGCCAGGGGCCGGAACACTCCTCCGCCCGCCTGGAACGCTATCTGCAATTGTGCGCCGAACATAATATGCAGGTTTGCAGTCCGACCACGCCCGCGCAAATATTCCACTTGTTGCGTCGCCAGATGCTGCGCCCCTATCGCAAACCGTTGATCGTGATGAGTCCGAAGAGCCTGCTGCGGCATAAGCTGGCGGTTTCCACGTTGGAAGATTTAACCGCCGGCCAGTTCCTATCCGTCATCGGCGAGCAGGACGACATCAATCCGAAAAAAGTGACCCGTCTGGTTATGTGCGCCGGCAAAGTCTATTACGATCTGTTGGAAGCACGGCGCCAGGACGATCTCAAACATGTCGCTATTGCGCGCATTGAGCAGCTCTATCCTTTTCCCGACGAGTTATTTAGAGCGGAAGTTAGCAAATACCCGCAACTCAAGGAATTCATCTGGTGCCAGGAAGAACCCCAAAACCAAGGCGCCTGGTATCAGTCCAAACATCACTTTAGCGACAATCTGGGCCCCAAAATCAGCACGACTTATGCCGGTCGCGAGGCCTCGGCAGCGCCCGCTGTCGGCAATTTTCGCGTCCATATAGAACAACAAAAAGCCGTCGTTCAATCGGCTCTTTACGGCAAACCTTCAGGAAAATAACATGAGCATTGAAGTCTTAGTCCCCAACCTACCCGAATCCGTTTCCGACGCAACGCTGATCGCTTGGCATAAGCAGCCCGGCGACACCGTTATCAAGAACGAAAATCTCGTCGACCTTGAAACGGATAAAGTGGTGCTTGAAGTCCCGGCGCCGGAATCCGGCATCCTAGGCAAAATACTCAAGGAAGACGGCTCCATTGTGGTCGGCGGCGACGTGCTCGCCTTACTGGAACCCCAAGCTATAGAAGCAAGCCCGGCAACGGCGGCCGGCGCAGAATCCGAGCAAGAAGAATCCGACATACCGCTAAGCCCTTCGGTACGCCGGTTAATCGCTGAAAATGCGTTGGATCCATCGGCCATTAAAGGCTCTGGAAAAGACGGCCGCCTGACTAAAACCGATGTCCTGGATTATCTGCATAAAAAAAACCTGCAGGAAGCCCAGCTCATAGTGCCTGCGGCCAAAGCCGAAATCCCCCCGTCTTCAACAAAGGTGGAAGCTCCTACCGCCATCAGTCAACCGACGTCTAAGGAGACGACGGAACGCCGGGGGGGCTCAAATCTGAGACCGGAGCAGCGTGTTCCGATGACCCGGCTAAGGGCCAAAGTGGCCGAACGCCTGTTACAGGCCCAGCAAAATGCCGCGATGTTGACCACCTTTAATGAAGTCAACATGCAAAACGTGATTGATCTACGCAACCAATACAAAGAACGCTTTGAAAAAAAGCACCATGTCAAACTGGGCTTTATGTCGTTCTTTGTTAAGGCTTCGATAGAAGCCTTAAAGCGCTTTCCGGCGATCAACGCCTCCATTGACGACAACGACATTATCTATCACGGCTACTACGACATCGGCATTGCGGTCAGCACCGAGCGCGGCCTGATCGTACCGGTGCTGCGCGATGCGGATCAACTCGATTTTGCCGGCATTGAGCAAAGCATCGTCGATTTCGGCGCAAAGACCCGATCCGGCACCCTGACCTACGACGACTTGAAAGGCGGCACCTTCACGATCACCAACGGCGGCATTTTCGGCTCCATGCTGTCCACGCCGATACTCAATCCGCCGCAATGCGCCATCCTGGGTATGCATGCGATCAAAGAGCGCGCTGTGGTTGAAAACGGGCAGATTGTTATCAGGCCGATCATGTACCTGGCTTTATCGTATGATCATCGTCTGGTTGACGGCCGCGAAGCCGTGCAATTTTTAGTCACTATCAAAGAATGCCTGGAAGCGCCCGCCCACTTATTACTTAACATATAAGACCATGCAAAAAAAACAAATGCAGCCGTTTGATGTGATCGTTATCGGCGCAGGGCCGGCAGGCTATTCCAGCGCCATCCGCTGCGCCCAGCTCGGCCTGAAAACCGCCTGTATTGACAACTGGCATAATGAAAAGGGCCGTAGCAGCTTGGGCGGCACCTACCTCAACGCCGGTTGTGTTGCATCTTTAGCCTTATTGGAATCGGCGAAAATTTATCACTCGCTCAACCACAATCTGAAGCAACACGGTATCCAGGCCGATGCCGTTACTGCGGATATTACGCTGATGATGCAGCGCAAAAACAATATTATCGAAACACTCAGCCGACAAATTGCCGACTTGTTTGCCCAGCACAAAATTACCTGCATTCAAGCGAAAGCCAAATTGCTTAATGAACGACGGGTGGAAATTACGCCGGCGGATCGATCGCCTTCATCAATAATCGGAGCCAAGCATATTATTCTGGCTACAGGCTCCTCCCCGGTCGATTTGCCCGGCGCACAAATCGACAATGCATTTATTATTGATTCCGGCATGGCTTTAAATCTCGACGCAGTCCCCAAGAGACTGGCCATAATCGGCGCGGGCGTTATCGGCCTTGAATTAGCCGGCATCTGGAGCAGGCTCGGCGCCGAAACCATCCTGTTGGAAGCGCAGGAAACATTTTTAAGCATGACCGATCAGCAAATCGCGCGCGAGGCTTACCGTATTTACACCGAACAGGGGCTGGAACTGCGTTTGGGCGCACGGGTTATTTCCGCAAAAAAAGGCAACAAAAAAGTCACGGTAGAATATCAGGATAGTGAAGGCACTCACGCGCTGCGCGTCGATAAACTGATTGTTGCATCCGGCCGGAAACCCAACACCGAAAATCTGGCCGCCGCCGAAGCCGATTTACTGCTGGATGAAAACGGCTATGTCTATGTCGATGAAAACTGCCGCAGCAACCTGCCCGGCGTTTACGCGATCGGCGACCTGACCTTGCTGGGTCCGATGATTGCCCACAAAGGCATAGAGGAAGGCCTATTTGTTGCCGAACAAATCGCCGGTCTCCATAATCCTATCAACTATGATCTTTTGCCCAGCGTTGTTTTTACCGAACCCGAAATTGCCTGGGTCGGCCAGACCGAACAAGCTTTAAGAGCGATGGGCGAGCCGATCAAAATCGGCATCTACCCCTTAAAAGCCACCGCTCGCGCCCAAGCTTTAGGCCAAACGGAAGGCATGGTTAAGATTATCGCACACGCAGAAACCGACGCTCTGCTCGGCATTCACATCATCGGCACGCAAGCTTCCGAAATGATTGCCGAAGCCGTGCTGGCCATGGAGTTTTCCGCCAGTAGCGAAGACCTGGCCAGAACCATACACGCCCACCCTACCCTTGCCAAAGCCCTGCATGGCGCGGCGCTGGCTCTCAAAACAAGATTCAGCACTTAAGGCCGGAATCGGCTTGATTTTTTGATTAAAAACAACCTTCTCGCCGACTTCAGGCATTAAAAAAATCGAGGCGGTTTGTTCATCAAGCCTTCATGCTCTTCGCGGTAAAAACATTCCAGCTACTTGTATACCATCACCGGTCCCAGTATTTCTAAAGCGTCCGGCCTTATTTCATGTCAAAATATACGTTTATCTTACCGTGTTAAATCGAGAATTTAAGTCTTTATGAAAATTGCTATTTTATCCCGCAACCCCAAACTGTATTCGACTTCACGGTTGGTTCAGGCCGCAGAAGCACGGGGCCATGAGGTACGGGTTCTGGATGTATTGCGTTGTTACATGAACATTACTTCGCACAACCCATCCATTCATTACCGCGGCGAAGATTTAACGGGATTCGACGCCGTTATTCCCCGGATCGGCGCTTCAGTCACTTTCTACGGGACTGCGGTATTGCGGCAATTTGAGATGATGAATGTATTGCCTTTGAACGAGTCGGTAGCCATATCACGATCCCGCGATAAATTAAGGTCAACCCAGCTGCTTGCCAGAAAAGGCATCGGTCTGCCGGTAACCGGCTTTGCCAATAATCCTGACGACATTGAAGACTTAATCGCCCAGGTCGGCGGCGCTCCGCTGGTCATTAAACTGTTGGAAGGTACCCAAGGCATCGGCGTGGTTCTGGCCGAAACCCATAATGCCGCGGAAAGCGTTATTCAGGCGTTCATGGGACTCAAAGCCAATATCATGGTGCAGGAATTTATCAAGGAAGCCTGCGGCAGCGACATTCGCTGCTTTGTAGTCGGCGATAAGGTCGTTGCCGCGATGAAACGCCAAGCCACAGAGGGGGAGTTTCGTTCCAATCTACATCGCGGCGGTTCCGCCACTTTAGTGCGTTTAACGCCCGAGGAACGCTCTACTGCGGTGCGAGCGGCAAAAATCATGGGACTGAATGTGTGCGGCGTCGATATGCTGCGCTCCAATCATGGCCCTGTCATTATGGAGGTTAACTCGTCTCCCGGACTGCAAGGCATTGAAAACGCCAGCGGCAAGGACATCGCCGACTTAATCATTCAATTTATTGAAAAACGCTTTGAGACGCTGGAAATATCCAAAGACAAATCGCCTACCAGCACCAACCCCAGAACCCGTACTCGCGGTAAAGGCTAAGCGTGCGCCCGGCTTCCAACACGCGTAGACTACCCATAACGAGGTGAAACATGTCGAACTTTAAAAAATACCACTGCTTGGAATGTGAACACATCTACGATGAAGAAAAAGGCGACCCGGATAGCGGCATTGCACCGGGAACCCGTTGGGCGGACATTCCCGATAGCTGGGATTGCCCGATATGCGGCGCCCCAAAAAGCTTTTTCAAATTGATCGAATAAGCTTTAACTTTTATAACCGTTAGATACGGGGACATCCAAAATGACACGCCGCTATATTTTTGCATTACCCTACTCCATTCCGTCGACGGCGTTATTTAACAAAGCCGCCCGGCGACTCCTTCTGGCACTGCTGTTTCTTTGTCCCTTTACTGTCGTTGCCGCCGATACCTGGAGCTATCACCAGGAAAGCGACCGATTGACCAATCGAAACTATAGCTTTGCGCTGTCGCCTCTGCCGCCTCGCGGTCTTTATGACAACATCAGACTGGAAATCATCTGCAAGGACAATGCCCTGCAAGTGGTTATTGATGCCGACAGCTTGATCGCCTCGCAAGGCAGCGCTTTTGATTTTGAATACCAAATCGACAAAAATCCCCCCGTTAAACTACAGATGAAAACCTTCAAGGACTCGAAACGCAGAGGCTATGCGGAAGAGCATGCCAAACGCATCATCGACGACTTGCTGACCGGGCAATCGGTTTTTATTCGCGTCAACACCATGATCCGCAAGGTTCTGTCCGCCGCCATACCCTTGGAACATGCCGCCGAACCTGTTAATCGGGTCGTTGCCGATTGCGGCCTTGCTTTATCAAGCGCCCCGGCCTATACCCTGGACGAATTTGAACAGGACTTCGCCAAACTGCCTTCAGAGCAACAACAGCAAGTGTTGAGTAAAGTAAAAAAAATCATCTTGGAAACACAAAAGGCTCTTTCAACAGAGAAATGAGTATAATTAGACAAATTCTCGAACACTGAGCAGAGCCGCTGGAAAACACACCATGAAATCACAACCTATTTTTGATTATCCGCTTTTTGCGCTGGGATTTAGAGCCTTTTTCGCCTTGGCAGGCCTTGCGGCGCTGATTCTGATTGTCTTCTGGAACGCCATATTCAACGGCACGTTAACATCGGAACATTACTTCTCCAACAACTACTGGCATGCCCACGAAATGCTGCTGGGTTACGCGGTTGCCGTCATCGCAGGATTTTTATTGACCGCAGTCAAAAACTGGACCGGCAAGCAAACCTTGACCGGCGACCCGTTGGCAAACTTGTGCCTGTTATGGCTTTACGGGCGCATCCTGCCGTTTTATGCGGGCCTGTTGCCTGACGCCTTGATTGCACTGGTGGATTTTTCATTTCTGCCTGTCTTGGCTTATCAAGTCAGCAAACCGATCATTGAGGCAAAGCAGTACCGCAATCTGTTCTTCATCGGGCTGTTGCTGCTGTTGGCGCTAAGTAACGGCATGATCCACCTTGAAATGCTGGGCTTGCAGCCTAACTCCGCTGCAACCGGCATCCAGCTGGCGGTTGCGACTATTATTATTTTAATTTTGATCATTGCCGGACGGGTGTTTCCATTCTTTACCGAACGCGGCATACCGGGAACGCTGATTATCAGAAACCCGTTGCTGGATAACGTATCGGTAGCTTCAGCCGTTATCGTATTCGCCCTGCAACTGTTCGGTATTTCAGGAACCTTGCTGGCCTTGGCGGCAGTTGCCGCCGTTATCGTTAATATCGCCAGACTGTCCGGCTGGTATGTGCCGCGCGTCATCTATGTACCGCTGTTATGGGTGCTTTATGCCGGTTACGGCTGGGTGATCCTCGGCTTTTTGTTGACCGTGTTATCGGCTTATTCGTTGGTGTCGCCGTCGTTGGCGTTGCATGCTTTTACGCTGGGCGGTATCGGCGTATTAACGCTGGGCATGATGGCGCGGGTATCGCTAGGCCATACCGGCCGTGCGA
Organism: Methylobacter tundripaludum; assembly: GCF_002934365.1. Taxonomy (GTDB): domain Bacteria; phylum Pseudomonadota; class Gammaproteobacteria; order Methylococcales; family Methylomonadaceae; genus Methylobacter_A; species Methylobacter_A tundripaludum_A. The sequence continues at coordinate 27,150 of NZ_PTIY01000010.1, forward strand.
TGAAGGCTTCCAATGCGATAGCCGTCGCGTTTGTATTGATCAATATCGCCGCATTATTCCGGGTTTTGTTGCCGATAGCGATGCCGGGCTGGTACGAAACTTTAATCTATATCTCGACGCTTTCCTGGCTGGCGGCCTTCTCCTTATTCGTCTTTGTTTACGGACCGATATTAACCACTGCCAGAATTGACGGCCAGGAGGGTTAATGCTGTCGAGGTTGGATGGCATTGTCGAACTGGTAACCAGCTCCCTGGTTTTGTTTTCCAGCATCGGCATCTTTGTATTGACCTTGAACGCCCGTTACACCCATGCCATCGGCCGACTCAGAGACATCTACGAGGAACTGAAAACCAGTTCAACCGCGGAAAAACTGGAGAAAGAACTCAACTCGATGGTGTACCGGTGTCAGGTGCTCAAGTGGAGTTTCGCCCTGCTGTTATGCAGCGCGATAAGCAGCGGCGTGTTTATGCTGGGCTCAATCTCTTCGCGGTTTACCGATCAAATCAGCACTGAAGTCTTGGTTGTATTTGTCGTGCTCAGCGTGTTGTTTATTTTCAGCTCAATGGTTTGTTTGTTTATCGATGTGCTGGCTTCTTTACGGGCGACTATGATTCATATTGAGAGAGTGAAATAACCCAAGCCCCGCCGAGAATGTGTTGATTTTTTTAGTTAAAACCGACCGTCCATTAACGACCTGAATCTGCCTTTTGCTGTAATTATTTGAGTGGCTGGTTAGTACAGCACTACTGACTGTCTTCAAGATAAAAAGAAACTCTATATTATCCGATAAGGGAAGATATACAGAAACTATCTAATCACTTGTTAGACCACATCATTTTGTATTGAAAATATGGAAAATACGCCAGAACAACTTCTACCCACGAACTACATCAAAGAACGTGTAGAGCAATATCAGGCATGGTATGACAGGAAAGCTGTCGCAACTAAAGCACTCTATCTTCGAATGCGTGCCTGCTCAGTAGTTGGCGGTGGTATCGTTCCAGTTCTTATTAATGTCCAACCTGGCTGGGAGTTGTGGGGCATTGATGTAGTTAAGCTTGTAGTTACGCTAATTAGCCTTCTTGTTGTGGTCTTTGTCTCACTTGAAAGTGTTTTCCATTATCGTGAACAATGGAAAAATTACCGCTCTACTGAACAGTTGCTTGGACATGAAAAATTCCTCTTCCTCTCGCGGGTAGGACGATATGCGGGGCTAGACGATAATAAGGCTTTTACTCTCTTCGTTGAGAGGGTGGAAGATGCCATCGCATCCGAAAATTCGGCAACCTTAAACGTTATGACTATGGCAGCAGAGACATCCGAAGTTATTAAGAAACCCCAGAATAGTTCCGTAGGCTGGGTTGAATGCAATGAAACCCAGCATCGGCGGTCATAAATCTGGGTTTCGCGTTGCATAAAGCGCCTACTTTTGGTGCTCTACCCAGCCTACGGCTCTGTTTATGCAGAGTTTACAACTCCATTCCGAACATTTTGACAGGTAGCTTAAAGCTATTTGTAAATATGCTTTCGATGAGCAATGTCGTTAAGAACGATTATAAAACGATCACGCTCAAATACTGTCAATAAACGGTAATCGCCGACTCTGTATGACCAGAATTCGGACAACGGACCTTGTAGTCGTTTTCCCAGTTGCCTTGGATCATCCAATTTAGCCAAGCGAGAAGTAAGGAAGGTGCTGATTCTTTGCTGTACCGTTTAACCAACTTGTTAAACTGTCTTGCAGCTTGAACAGTAAATTCAATCTTCCAAGTCATTGTCTTTTATTAGTTGATCTAAAGACACGGTTTGACCTGTACGCTTGTATTCAGCATAAGATTGTTCGGCGCGAGCCACTGCTTCCCTTTCGGATTGGTAATCCATAATAAAGTCTTCGATCAATTGAGAAACGCTTATACCCTGCTCTACTGCGATATGTTCAAGCTGGTGCTCTAGCTGTTGGTCTAATGTAATCATAGAATCACCTTCTTAATTTTTAGAGGAATTTATTTTTGGTCAGCTTTGACTTTTTCTTGCAACAAAGCCAATAACCCCTCAGCAAAACCCGTTTCAGGAACGGCTTTTACCGGGACAAACCAATGCCGGTCGCCTGCGAACGCCATGCACTTTACCGCGTCCTTCTCGGTCATCAATACCGGCTCCGAATCTGAAAACAAGATGTCGCTAACCTGGAATTTATAATGATCCGGGAAGCTGTGGGTTTTACAGGTCAAACCTGCTGACTCCAGCAGCTTGAAGAACCGGTCGGGGTTGCCGATGCCCGCCAAGGCATGGCAACCGGTAACGTTAAATTCCTGCAACGGTTTTTGCTGCCCGGTAGCGAGGTTGACGGCCGTATTGCCGGTGATTTGCATCGAAAACTCGTTGTCTTCCGCTTTCTCTCCATTCACGACTCTAAAATCGACGCTTTGCAATCTTTCTATCGGTTCACGAAGCGGCCCGGCCGGCAGGCAATAACCGTTGCCGAAACGCCTTTCCCCGTCGATCACGGCGATCTCAATATCCCGGTTCAGCGCGTAATGTTGCAGGCCGTCGTCGGATAAAATGACATTGCAATCTGATTTTTCAAGCAGCAGTCTGGCGGCATCCGCCCGCAACGGACTTACGGTCATCGGGCAGCCGGTTTGCTTGGCGATCAGCAAAGCCTCGTCTCCGACCTGTTCCGCCGTGCTGTTTGCATCGACCCACTGGGGCCAGACTTCAGCATGCCCGCCGTAGCCTCGGCTGATAATGCCGGGCTTAAAACCCTGGCTTTTAAGCAACTCGGCCAGCCAGATAATCAACGGCGTTTTGCCGGTGCCGCCGACGGTAATGTTGCCTATCACGATAACCGGAACCGGAAGGCTGTGTTTTTTTAACACGCCGATACGGTACAAAAACTTCCTGAATTTAACGAAATCGCTGAACAGAAAACCCAGCGGCATAAGCCACACGCCGATAAACGGGTCTTTGTACCAGATGTCCACCAGCCATCGGGATAAGGTTTTTTTCATGGTTATTCGGCCGGATGCAGGGTGGCAAAAGTGATACGGCTGAAGCCGACCTGACCGGCAATATCCAGCGCCGTCATGACCGCCTTGTTCGGCGTTTTGTCATCGGCATTAATAATAAAAGGGACATCCTTTGAATTTACCGCAAGTTTGCCCAGCTCCTGTTTTAATCCGGCCCTGGTTTGATCAGCTAATTGATGAGCCTGCCCGTCATCGCCGACCAACGAGTAAATACCGTTTGCATCGATCATCAGGGAAACTGTTTTGGGATGTTCCTCAGCCGCAGATCCTTCCGCCTCGGGAAGCTTGATATTGACTTCCGTATGTTGGCTAAAGGTTGTAGAGACCATGAAGAACAGCAACAGCACAAACAGCACGTCGATCATTGAGATCAACGTAATATCGACATTCTCCCTTTTTTTACGCTGGAACTTCATCAGGACGTCCGGTCTTCGTGCAACATATCGACCAGTTTTAACGCTTCCTCTTCCATGGTGACGACATATTCGTCGACCAGCCTTTCAAAATAGCGATGAAAAACCAGACTGGGGATGGCCACGGTCAATCCCGACGCCGTCGTAATCAACGCCACCGAGATACCCCCGGCCAAAACGGCGGGATTGCCGGCGCCATGCTGCAACAGCGAGGCGAAAATATCGATCATGCCGAACACGGTGCCTAATAAACCCAGCAAAGGGCTGACGGCTGCGATAGTACCCAAGGTATTGAGAAAACGCTCCAGGTCATGCACGACCCTACGCCCGGTTTCTTCAATACATTCCTTCATGAATTTCCTGCCGTGATGGCTGTTGGCGAGGCCTGCGGCCAAAATACAGCCGAGCGGAGAGCTGTTTCTCAATTGCCGCAAAGTGGCGTCATCCAGCTTTTTTTCGCGCGACAATCGCCATACCTGCGCAACCAGCTCGGGCGGTATAATTTTCTTTCTACGCAAAGACCAAAAACGTTCCGCGATAATACCCATGGCGCCAATGGAACACAGTACGATCGGCAGCATCATCCAGCCGCCGCTTTTTATGATTTCAAACACATTATTTCCCAAAAAATTACAAGTCGGGTTGAACTAACCCGGCGCTATTTTAACCCAAGACCGTCTTATCTTGAGAACTTTCCCGCCCAACCCAGATATAGACGATCACAAAAGCAATGCTACAAAAAACCGCCGCCATTGAATAGACGGACTGAGCCCCCAACGACTCCCAATAATAGCCGCTGTAGTAACTGCCCAGCATCCCGCCCAGACCAAACCCCAAACTGGCGTAGAGCGCTTGGCCTTTACCCTGATGCCGGTCACCAAAATACTGATGAACCAAATGAATAGCGGCGACATGAACACCGGCAAAGGTCGCCGCGTGCAATAGCTGGGCAACAATCAACAGCCAAAAATAATCGATGCACCAGCCAATTATCAACCAGCGCATTATCGACAGCAGGCTGCTGGCCAATAAAATCGCCCGCAGGGAAAACCGCTTCAACACCCGGCGCATGTAAATAAATAAAACAATCTCGGCAAAAACACCCAGCGCCCAAAGAAATCCGGTCAGGCTTGCCGAGTACTGGTAGTGTTTCAGGTAAATCGAATAAAAAACGTAATACGGCGCATGGGCGAACTGTAACAACATACTCGCCAGCAGAAACGCCAGCACTTCCGGTCTTTTTATGATTTGCAGGATGCCGATAGCGGCAGTCTCGTGATGGGTCGCCTGAGCCGGCGGCGTCATCAAGCTGACCAGCCAGATCATCGCCATCCATGAAGTAACCGCTGCCGGGATTATGTCGGACGGCAGGACATCCAATAACCGGCCTACGCCCAGCACCGAAACAATAAAACCGATAGATCCCCACAGCCTTATCCGGCTGTAGCGATGCGCTTGGTCTTTTAAATGGTATAAGGTTACCGCCTCGAATTGCGGCAACGTGGAGTTCCAAAAAATGCCGAAGGCGACCGTTACCCAGGCGAACCAGGAATAACCGTCAATAATCAAAAAACCGGCGAACAGTAAAGCGGTTAAAAAAGAGCTTATGCGGATAATGCGTAAATTTTTCCCGGTATGATCGGCAATCCAGCCGCATAACATCGGAGCGATAATTCTTGTGCCGCCCAGCAGCGCAAAAAGCTCGCCGATTTGAACCGGATTAAAGCCGCTTTCTTTTAAATAGAGGCTCCAGTAAGGGAGAAAAGTCCCTACCGTGGCGAAATAAAAGAAGTAAAAGCCTGACAGGCGCCAGTATGGAATTGACATTGAATTGCTCATCTTCAGTCGATCCCACGCACGCGTCAGTGCCATTAAGTTGGATTTTAGTAAGCGCTAGTTCCCAAGCTCCAGCTTGGGAATTCAGTGCAGGAAGCTCTAGCTTCCCAAGCGGGAGCTTGGGAACCAGCTTAACCAGTTTAATCCTTTACTAAATAGTAGTAACGTCGCATGTGGAAATGAGGGTAACTGTCTCTTATCTTAAAACAGGCAGTCCCGATTGAACGTTCAAGTTTTGCGCCCGATGCCGCAACAGATGATCCATAATCACTATCGCCATCATCGCCTCGGCAATCGGCGTTGCCCGTATGCCGACGCAAGGATCGTGGCGGCCTTCGGTAACCACTTCAATCGCCTCGCCTTGCAGGTTGATGCTTCTGCCCGGCAGCCGCAAGCTGGAGGTCGGCTTCAAAGCGATACTGGCCGTTACATTCTGGCCGCTGGAAATGCCGCCCAAAATGCCGCCGGCATGATTGCTTAAAAAGCCGTCCGGGGTGATTTCATCGCGAAACTGGGTGCCTTTGCTGTCGATGCAGGCAAAACCGTCACCGATTTCCACGCCTTTGACCGCATTGATGCTCATCAAGGCATGGGCTAAATCCGCATCGAGCCGGTCGAAAATAGGCTCGCCCAAACCCGGCGGCACGTTGGTTGCCACGACTTCAATTCTTGCGCCGATGGACTCGCCTTCTTTGCGCAACGCATCCATATAGGCTTCCATGTCCGCGACTTTATCCGCATCGGGGCAGAAAAACGGATTGCTGTCGATAATAGACCAATCGACTTTTTCGATTTTTATCGGCCCCAGCTGCGACAAATAACCGCGTATGTCTATGCCTGCCTGTTCTTTCAGGTATTTTTTGGCGATGCCGCCCGCCGCAACCCGCATGGCGGTTTCGCGAGCCGACGAGCGTCCGCCGCCCCGGTAATCCCTGATTCCGTATTTGTGCTGGTAGCTGTAGTCGGCATGGCCGGGCCTGAAGGTATCGGCGATTTTCGAATAATCTTTGGAGCGCTGATCGGTGTTTTCAATCAGCAATCCGATAGGCGTGCCGGTGGTTTTGCCTTCAAACACGCCGGACAAAATCCTGACTTCATCGGCTTCGCGGCGTTGGGTGGTGTGACGTGAGGTGCCGGGTTTCCTGCGATCCAGGTCTTCCTGCAAATCGGCTTCGGTCAAGGCCATGCCCGGAGGGCAGCCATCGACGATACAGCCTATCGCGGGGCCGTGGCTTTCGCCGAACGAGGTGACGGTGAATAATTTTCCTATTGTGTTTCCAGACATAGTTATAAAGCCGCTAAAAATAATTCGTTATATTGACTGACTTGCTCGGCCGTCAGCAAAAACACGCCGTCGCCGCCGCGTTCAAAGTCCAGCCAGTAAAAAGGCACATCGGGAAATGCGTTCTGCAATGTTTCGGCGCTGCTGCCCACTTCCACGATCAAAATCCCCTGCTCCGCCAGATAACGGTCGGCGTCGACCAAAATACGCAAGACGATGTCCAATCCCGTGTATCCGCCCTTAAACCCCATATCGGGCTCGGCGCGAAACTCTGCGGGCAATTGTTCCCATTCTTCATGGCTCACATAAGGCGGATTGCTGACGATGATGTCATAGCGGACATCGGGCAGTTCTTTAAACAAGTCCGACTGGTAAAGGCTTACCGCATCATCCAGATCATGCTTGGCGACATTGATTTTTGCGACCGCCAGCGCATCCGCCGATAAATCCACCGCATCGACGTCGGCGGCGGGAAAGGCATAAGCGCAGGCTATCGCGATGCAGGCGCTGCCGGTACATAAATCCAGGATACGTTCGACCTGTTCTTCATCGACCCAAGGCGCAAAACGCTGTTCAATCAATTCGGCGATAGGCGATCTCGGCACCAGCACCCGCTGGTCGACATAAAACGACAGGCCTGCAAAAATGGCTTCATGCGTCAGATAGGCGGCCGGTATGCGCTCGTTAATGCGCCTGTCGACCATATCGATCACAGCCTGGCGCTCAGTCAGCGTTAAAACGCTTTGCAGATAGGCGTCGGCCAAGTTATAGGGTTGGCGGACGGTATGTAAAACCAGCGCCGCCGCTTCATCCAGCGCGGTTTCAGTGCCGTGGCCGAAACACACCCCGGCCTCAGTAAACCGGCTGGCGGCCCAGCGGATATAATCGCGGATGGTGGATAAGGTTGTTAAAACTTCAGATGGCGTTGTTTTCATCGCTAAGATAGATGCAATACGGTTCGACTAAACGGTAGATTTTAAACTAAACTTTGCGGGCTTGTTTGAATATTAAAGAAACGCAACCTGGGCAAAACCAATAACAAGCTCAGCAATACCGCCCCGTAAGTTTGGTTAAAACAGACTTCGGCATCGAACCCATATTGACTTATCCCGATCCTGCATTTGCAGCTGCCGTAAAGAAATTGCAAATTATTCGCCGGCGAAGATTTCCCGGCGATTTTAAAGATATGTAGATCCATGCCGACAATTAGTTTCGTAATGACAATAATCGGCCAGTATCGATAAATCAACGACCTGCCCATTTAAATGCGAATGACGGCATGAATAGAGTGGATACCGCCAAAAATGAAATCGAATCTATCCTGCAATGGACATTAACTCGCCGATCAACACCCAAAGCCTGTTAGCTTCCAGCAGGTTGGCGGAAAACCCGTTAAACCTGAAGGTTGGACAACAGCTCGACGTAAAGGTAATCGCCGCGGACATACAAGCGGCAAAAAACGCCATTACCTTAAGCCTCGGCGACAAGAATGTCACCGTGCAAAGCAACCAGCCGATTACGCCAAAACCCGGGCAGGATTTAAAAATCCAGGTTACCCAGGTCGCCCCTGTCGTAGAATTTAAAGTGCTCGATTCATTACCCGAACTAAAAACCCAAGCCGCCGAATTGCGTTTGAGGTTAATTGCGACCGCCAGGGATGGTGGAAGTGTCGCAAGCGGTAGGGAACCGATGCGACCGAACGCCAGGGATGGTGGAAGTGCTGCAATCGGTAAGGAACCGATGCGGCCGGCTGCGACTGATGGCGGAAATACCGCAAGCGCGACGCGGACGACTGTCGCTAATGCCGGAAGCGCCTCAATCGGCAGGCCGGTTGCCGATGAAAAACAAGGCGGCGCTCCCGCCTCATTTCTGCCGACACAGCCGCTGGACGCGAAAATAATCAGTATCGCCGGAAATAAAATCCAATTGCAGGTTTCATCGACTGCGGATGCAGGCAACAAACAAACCGGCCTTATCACTATTGATCGAGCGCAATTGACCAATGCGCCGCCGGATCTAAAACCAGGACAAAGCCTTAATCTGGAAATCGTTAAAACAGGCCCCACGCCCACATTTAAGATTGTTCCTGCCTCCGCCAACATTCCCGAAGCCAAAATAACCGAATTTGTAAAACAGTTTCTGCCGCGGCATGAAGCTTCACCGATCATGTTAAATCAGTTGATAAAAGATTTGCCGCAACTGATGAAAAACGACAGCGTGCCTCAAGCTCTGAAGGATATTGCCGCAAAAATAATCCAGAACCTGCCGCCTAAAGAGCAGCTGATCACCAGCCAGGGCCTCAAGCAATCGATAGTCAATTCAGGGCTGTTTCTTGAAGCCAAATTGCCGTCCTCAATGACTCAGGCCGAATTACTTAATGAGCTCCCCCAACTGATAAAAAATGCCAGCGTCCCCCAGTCGCTGCAACGTATCGCCGCGGAAATATTGCAGAACCTGACGCAAAAAGAGCCCTTGCTTAACAGCCCTGGAGTTCCTGCTTCAAAGCCTATTGCGGAAGCCGAATCTGCGCCGTTAAAGCCAAACCCGGCAAGCCCCCCGATAGAGACGCCGAAAAGCACTGCCGGACTCATTACCGATGACTTCAAAGGCAACTTGCTTAAATTTATCCAAGCCTTAAAGCAGGAAATTGTGCATCAAGGCGAGCAGCTATCAAATCAAGTCGATCTTGACCTGCTCAAAAACCTGCAACATAAAACCGAAAACACCGTCGCCAAGATAGTGCTGGACCAATTGACCTCCCTGCCCAAGGACGACAACCCGAAGCAGCTATGGATTATCGACATTCCTTTTATTGACAGGCAGCAGGCGGAATCGGTCAGGATTGAAGTGCAGCGGGACAAGGAAAACAACCAACAATCCGGCAGCCACGACTGGTCGGTCAACATCACGATTACACCACCGGGATTGGGTACGATTCATTGCCTGGTTTCCTACCAAAACGATGTTATCAATACCTTCTTTAAGAGCCCGGCCATTCAAACGACTGAGCTCATCAAACACAACCTTGATTATTTGAAAAACCAGCTTGAAGAATCGGGATTAAAAACGGGGCACATGGACGCGCTAGACGGAGCTCAAAAACCGCAACCCGCGCATCCTCATCAACTGACCGGAAAAAAGCTGTTTGACGATAAGGCGTAGACGTTTTGACGATCTAACGCTCTCGCCCGGCTTCATGAAACGCCTTTAATCGCGCAATGTTTATGTCGTAAGCCTTGTCCGCTAAAACGGCAGAGACTTTAACGTTTTCAAGCAAGGGTATCGGCTTGCTTGCATTCAGCTCCCTGTCGCCTGTAAGGATATATCTTTAAGTTTGCCAATATTCGCAGCCATTCTTCATCACTTAGATTTATCCGGTTCATTCTACTCAAAATGATCGATTCCACCGGATTAGTGAAACGTCAACAGAACCTAATCTTCGATAGAATTTTACTTCGTGCCCAGGCGACGCGTGCGAGCGAGCGAGCGAATCCACCTTATAGCGTTTACTTCACGAAGTCCCACATATCTGAAAATACAAAATGATCAAATGTTTTTATATGATCTTTTAAGATAGGTTCAGAAACCATATTTGGGCGAATATCACAATAGTAGACACCATCCAAAGGGTTCAACTTTACGGTGTAACCTTTGAAGTGACCAGGAAGAAAAGTGGCGCTAATACCATACTTTCCTTCTTGCCCCTTTCTTTGAACATCATTTAAAAAAATTGCAAAATGCGGTGTGGACTTCTCGGTGAGACGGTTGTACAAGAACTTGTCAATAAAAACTTTATCAAGGCGATCTTTGCTGGATGTCTTTACTGACCCAATAGCCATAACTTCGCCATTTTTTATCAAATTCAAGTCATGCTGGTAGTTCATTTTAAATGCTTCTTGACCTTCCACTTTTACTGGAACCCGAATCGTACCTTCGGTTACTTCAAGACCGCATCGCTCAATAATTAGACGAATAAATCTTTCAAATAAGTCGCCGTTTATCTTCCGAGCGGTGTTTGACTGATTTGCCGGAAGAGCATCAAGACAAGCTCCAATTGACTGCTGAGCAGAATATATTATCCGATTAATTAACTCTCTATTCTCGACGGTATCGAATCCTTTTTCTTTTATGCTATCAATTAACTCGTTAAATTTTTTTGACAAAATTTCAAAATCTTCTAACGAATAAAAAAGATTCGAGTTAATCGGTCGAGTCACATTGAATGTTCCATCTTTTTTGTACTGAAAAAACTGATAGTGATTTTCGTTTTTTGAAACAATTACGGCCTGCAAGTTGTTCTTGATGAACTCAAGATAATGCTTAGGAAATTCCAAGTAATCATCAACTGTCAAAAAATTATCTTTGTTTAGTGCTTGGCCTACCAATTCACTTAATTTCATCTAATAGAATTCCTTCTTTTATCGTTTTCTCGATCAAAATCAATCCAATCATCTTTAGTTCTGTATATTACGCTATCAAGCCTGTCCATCGCCCACTCATTATATTCGCTCTCAATCTCACAACCAGCCCAACGCCTGCCTAGTTGTTCTGCAACTACTACGGTTGTACCTGAACCGGAAAAGGGATCAATTACAAGATCTCCCTCATTTGAAGAAGCCAAAATAAACTTACGCACCAACTCTTCTGGCTTTTGTGTGGGATGTTTGGTTGTTTCACCCATTCCGTTGCAAGTAGTTGGAACTTCGATAACATCTCTCGGTTTTGCGCCTCTAGGATGCGGAGTCCAAACGTCCTTCCGCTTGCCTCCATTTCCATATTGGCTTGTTTCAGCCTGGGGATGGGATGGGTATTTTAAAGTGTGTCCGCCATAAGGAACTCTTACGTCATCCACATTAAAAATTTGCTTTTTTGATTTTCTAAGATGAAGGATGCTCTCATGTGAGCGCCCCCAATCATTACCTAAGTTGGCTTTATTTTTGTAATGCCATATAAGCCATCGGCAGGCCTTAAAGTATTTCATTGACGGATGTTTAATGTCAGCTAGTATTTCCGAAAAGCCACACACATACAGAGTTCCTTCTTTTTTTAGAACTCTATGCGCCTCAGATATCCACTGCATTGACCAATCGATATATTTTTCTTGCGTTTCAAACTTGTCCCAGTCTGCCTTGTTAATGTTATATGGAGGATCAGCAAAAATAAGGTCTATTGATTCTGACTCAAGACTTTTCAGCCACTCGATTGAATCGCCTTCGTAGAGAGTTCCATTTGGGTGCTCATAAACGGGCGAAAATAAGCTATCTTGCTTCTTTTTATGCCTTCTACCTTTTAACTCATTTTCAAAGAGTTCATCTTGTTCGACAGAATTCACACTAGACACTATTAATCTCCTGATTCCTGCTGCTGAGATAACTTCTTTTCCGCAATCCTGTAGATTGAGCATGCTTTTTATGCCCGACATTCTTATACATAAATCTATGGCATCCACTCTATTACCAGTTCTCGAAAGGTCGGGCAACGAAAAGCCGTCGCCCGACCTATCCTCTTTATAGTTTCCTAGCAATCCGCGTATCCGGCAAAAACTCATGCTCATCCCGCGTCGCCATTTCCTCATACAACGCCCATTTCTGGTCAACCACTTTCTGCGCATAATCCATCAGCTTGTCGGCTTGTTCCAGATTACTGCGTCTTAAGCTGCTGTAACGGGTTTCGTTATAGGCATAGTCTCTCAACGGAATAGTCGGGCGTAGCGAGTCCAGAATAAACGGGTTTTTGGCTTGTCCGCGCAAGGTCGGGTTGTAGCGGTACAGCGGCCAGTAGCCTGATTTTACGGCCATTTCCTGTTGTTCCAGGCCGTTTTCCAGATTGATACCGTGAGCTATGCAGGGGCTGTAGGCGATAATCAGCGAAGGGCCGTTGTAGGCTTCGGCTTCGCGGAAGGCTTGTAGCGCCTGCTGCGGACTGGCGCCCAACGCAATTCTGGCGACATACACATTGCCGTAGGCTATGGCTTGCAGCGCCAGGTCTTTTTTCGCCGTGACTTTACCGCCCGAGGCAAACTTGGCGACAGCACCGATAGGCGTGGACTTGGAAGCCTGGCCGCCGGTATTGGAATAAACTTCGGTATCCATAACCAGGATGTTGACGTCCGATCCGGTCGCCAGCACTTGGTCGATGCCGCCGTAGTCTATATCATAGGCCCAGCCGTCACCGCCGATAATCCAGATGCTGCGGCGCACGAAATGATCGATAATCGACAACAATTCTCCGGCCTTGTGAGTACCGAGCTTTTCCAATTGCTCGCGTAATTGCACTACCCGTGCGCGCTGTTTGCGAATATCGCTTTCTTCGCTTTGAGGCGCTGCGAGTATTTCGCCAGCCAGCTTGGCATCCACTTCATCTTTTAACTCGGTTAGCAGCCGATGCGCCATCGCGACATGTTGATCGGTCGTCAGCCTGTAGCCGTAGCCGAATTCCGCATTATCTTCAAACAACGAGTTGGACCAGGCCGGGCCTTTTCCTTCCGCATTTTTCGACCAGGGTGTTGTGGGCAGGTTGCCTCCGTATATGGACGAGCAACCGGTGGCATTGGCCGCCAGGATGCGGTCGCCGAACAACTGGCTGATCATTTTCAAGTACGGGGTTTCGCCGCAACCTGAACAAGCGCTTGAGAACTCGAACAGCGGCTCCAGAAATTGCACACCGCGAATATTTGAGAAATCGACGCGGGCGCGGTCGTTGTAAGGCAAACTTTCAAAGAAAGCCACGGACCTTTTCTCGACTTCAAGGTGTTCGGCTTTGGGTGTCATGTTAATGGCTTTGATGCTTACGTCTTTTTCCGACACGGCCGGGCAGGCTTTTACGCACAAATTACAGCCGGTGCAATCTTCCGGGAACACCTGCAAGGTGTAGCGGGTGTCGGGGAAGCCGCGCGAAGTGACATTCGCTGTTTTAAAGCCTTCCGGCGCTTGCTCCAAAAGGTCTTTTGTGTAGAACTTGGCGCGAATGGCCGCATGCGGGCAAACGGCCGAGCAGTTGCCGCATTGAATGCACAGGTCGGATTCCCAGATAGGAATATCCTGGGCGATATTGCGTTTTTCCCATTGCGTGGTGCCGGTCGGATAAGTGCCGTCGACAGGCAGGAAACTGATCGGAATCCAGTCGCCCTTGCCTGCGATCATTTGCGCGGTCACATCCTGCACAAAGCGCGGCGCATCGGCGAATTTTCCAAGGCCAGTGTCGGCAAGCGCCGTGACTGTTGCAGGCAAGGTTACCTTTTCCAAATGCGCCAGGGACTGGTCTATCGCCTCAAAGTTCTGTTGTACGACTTCAGGCCCTTTACGGGCGTAGGTTTTCTCGGCATATTGCTTGATTTTTTTGATCGCTTCATCTTTCGGCATGACGCCGGACAACGCAAAGAAACAGGTTTGCATGACCGTGTTGATGCGTCTGCCCATGCCGGTTTGCCTTGCGACTTTGACCGCATCGATCACATAAAACTGGATATTTTTATCCAGCAATTGCTTTTGCACGCGCGCAGGCAATTGCCCCCAAATTTGCCCGGCATCAAACGGGCTGTTTAGCAGGAAGGTTGCGCCCTGTTTGGCCCGCTCCAGCATATCGGTGGTTTCGATAAAGTTGAAGTCGTGACAGGCGATAAAGTTGGCCGATTCAATCAGGTAAGGCGCTTTGATCGGCTCGGGGCCGAAACGCAAATGCGATACGGTTTGCGATCCGGCTTTTTTCGAATCGTAAACAAAATACCCTTGCGCAAAATACTGGGGTTCGCTACCGATGATTTTAATGCTGTTTTTATTGGCGCCGACAGTACCGTCGGAACCCAGCCCGTAAAACATCGCCCGCACGACGTTGTCCGACTCTATATCCAAATGTTCCGTAACCGCGAGACTGGTAAAGGTCACGTCGTCAATGATGCCGATCGTAAAACCGTTTTTCGGCTGTTCGGCTTGCAGTTCCTGATAAATCCTGGCCACCATCGATGGCGTAAATTCCTTGCTGGACAGGCCGTAACGGCCGCCGATCACGCGCGGCATGGTAAGAAGCTGGCCGTGGGCGAAAGCCTGGCTTAACTCGGTGATAACGTCTTTGTACAGCGGTTCGCCGCTGCTGCCTGGCTCTTTGGTTCTGTCCAATACCGCAATGTGCCGCACCGATTCAGGCAGCGCCGCCAGGAAGTTCTTGGCGCTGAACGGGCGATAAAGGCGCACGTTCAGCACGCCGACGTTCCCGCCTTTCTGATTGAGTTTTTCCGCTGTGGTAACGGCTGTTTCAACGCCGGAGCCCATCATGATGATAATGCGCTCGGCATTTTCGGAACCGAAATATTCAAAGGCTTTATAGCTTCGGCCTGTGACCTGCTCGAACTGTTTTAACACCTCATCGAACACGTCGACTGTGCGCTCGTAATAGATATTCGAGCTTTCGCGGGATTGGAAATAAGTGTCCGGGTTTTGCGCCGTTCCCCGCATCATCGGCTTGTCGGGATTTAACGCCCGATCCCGGTGTGCAAACACCAACACATCGTCGATCATGGCCCTGATTTGATCGTCTTCGAGCAAGGTGATCTTGTTGATTTCGTGCGAAGTCCTGAAACCGTCGAAGAAATGCAAAAACGGAATCCGCGATTTCAAGGTAGTGGCCTGGGCGACCAGCGCCATATCGTGGGCTTCCTGGACATTGCAGGAAGCCAGCAGCGCAAAGCCGGTCATGCGCACGCTCATCACGTCCTGATGGTCGCCGAAAATCGACAGCCCCTGCGTCGCCAACGAACGTGCGGCGACATGGATGACGGTCGAGGTCAGCTCACCGGCAATTTTGTACATATTGGGGATCATCAATAACAATCCCTGGGATGCGGTGAACGTTGTGGCTAAAGCGCCGGTTTGCAATGCGCCGTGCAAAGCTCCGGCGGCGCCGCCTTCGCTTTGCATTTCGGCAATAGTCGGAATGCCGCCCCAAAGATTGGTTTTATGTTCCGTCGTCCATTGGTCGCAAAACTCGGCCATCGATGAAGACGGGGTGATCGGGTAAATTGCGCAGACTTCATTGGTTCTGTACGCAACGTAGGCGGCCGCTTCGCCGCCGTCGATAGTAACTTGTTTGGTCATGGTGGATTTCCTGGCAACTAAAGTTTATTTGTAACTATTCAATAATGGAACGCGGATGAGGTTGCACGACGGATTTAATTAGCAAAAGGTAAAAGGCAAAGGGCGAAAGGTGGTTTCTTTGCCCTTTGCCCTTTGCCTTTCGCCTTTCAATATCCCCATTTTATCAGTGCTAATCCGTCAAATCCGTGCCATCCGTGTTCCGCTATTTATCAATCATGTGGATTGCAGCAGTCGGGCACTGCAAGGTGCAGGCGGTACAGCCTGTGCAAAGGTTGTAATTCACGTCGTAGAATTTGCCTTTGCCGAGCTTGATAATGGCCCCTTCCGGACAAGCGCCGTAACAGCCGTCGCATTCGAAACAGTTGCCGCAGGAATAACAGCGGCTGGCTTCGTAAGTCGCCTCCTCCAAGGTCAGCCCGCCCAACACTTCGTCGAAGTTTTTATTCCGCACTAGCGGCGACATCGTGGGTTGTTCCGACTGGTCGGCATCGGTGCTGTACCAAAGATTGAGTTCTTCATGCAGGACGATGTGCTTCTTGCCGGGATGCTGATATTGAGTGCCGCGCAGGTAAGCGTCGATATTTCTGGCGGCTTTTTTGCCGTGTCCGGTCGCAATGGTCACGGTGCGCAAGCTGGGTACCATGTCGCCTCCGGCAAAAACGCCTGCTGCGGCGGTCATCATGTTGTCGTTAACGGGAACCACGCCGTCGCTTTGCGCTTCAATCTCAGGAAAGGTTTTTAATAACTCGGAATCGATATTTTGCCCCAGCGCCAAGATCAACGTATCGGCTTCGATGATTTCAAACTCGCCGGTGGCTTGCGGCCGGCCTTTGTCGTCCAGGGCCATGATTTCAACCTGAATGCGGCTGCCGTCAATGCCTACGATGGTGCGTAGCCAGTGAAACGCCACGCCTTCTTCGATCGCTTCGGAGGCTTCAAAATCATGCGCGGGCATGTTTTTGCGGTCGCGCCGGTAAATGACCATAGTTTCCGCACCCAACCGCTTGGCGGTCCGCGCCGCATCCATCGCGGTATTGCCGCCGCCGTAGACGGCGACCCGTTTGCCGATCTTGGACGGTTTGCCCAAACCGATGTTGTGTAGGAAAGTGACCGCATCCCTAGTGTCGCTTTCGCGGTATAAGGGTATATCAATCGAGCGTCCTATATGCGCTCCGACGGCGACAAAAACCGCATCAAAATTCCCGGCTTCTTTTTCCGCTTTTAAATCTTCAATTTTCCGGTTCAGCGTGATCTTTACGCCCATGTCCTCGATACGCTTGACCTCGGCTGCCAACACTTCGCGCGGCAAGCGGTAAGACGGAATGCCGAAGTGCATCATGCCGCCCGCTATCGGTTGCGCGTCCCTGATTTCAACGTCATGGCCCAAACGGGCAAGATGATAAGCCGCCGACAAGCCGCTGGGTCCCGCCCCGACCACCAGCACCCGTTTATTGGATTTTTCGCCGACGATCTGCGGCGTCCAGCCCTGTTCGAAGGCCATGTCGCCAAGAAAGCGTTCAACCGCATGAATGCTGACCGCTCCGTCGACCGCCACCCGATTGCAGGCCGATTCGCAAGGATGGTAACAGACGCGGCCATGCACGGCGGGCATCGGGTTATTTTCCAGTAAGCTATTCCAGGCTTCCTGATAGCGTCCGGCCTGAGCTAAATCCAGCCAAACCTGGATGTTTTCACCGGCCGGACAGGCATTATTGCAAGGCGGCAGGTAGTTTTCGTAAACAGGCATGCGCCGTTGCTGCGGGCCAGTGCCGGTACTCAATGTCAAATCCGGTGGAGTGGTCATATCGTGGTGTTTCATATGCGCTTAACTCAATGGTTGCGGTTCAGATTTATTGCCGAGGTAACTTGCAATCGCCCAATCGGACTGTGTGTTCAAACTAAATCATCCACACCCGGCAAGATGCGGACACTTTGCCTATTCTACCCTGTAAGCCAGAACGACGTTAGGCAATCCGCAAATACTAGCGGGGTTTTATTTCAATTGTTCAATGATCGGAGAAACTTTATGAATCAAGCATTTTATCGCTAATTGACACTCCCCTCATTCAGACTTATAGTCGTCAACACGCAATCCACCGGGATTGGCGCTTTTTACCGCAAAAAGACACGCAGTTTTCGTCGATTTCTGCTGCATAACCCACGAGTTCTGGATTATGCAGGAGACAGAAATGCACGGAGCAATTGCCGAGAGCACCAACAGTACGCGCTTTAGGCGACGTAAAAGAAAGTAACTCGCTTTCGGGCGCGAGAACCCGATCCAAATAACCGTCGCGTCAGCGACACCTTTCTGCAACAGATAAGAACCGTGTAACATCAATTAATTATGAGAAATACAACTAAACGATATGCCGCAGTCGGTTTATTTTTTACGATACTGCTCGTTCTAATGCCGGCTACCAAAGCAATGGCCGATAATTTGCAGCCCCCGCAGCAGGTCATACAAAATGTTTCGACACAACTACAGCAAAAACTGCGGGATAAATCCTTTACCAAGAATTTTGCTCAAGTTGCGCAGTATGTTCACAACGTCATTGACCCGCATACGGATTTCGACAAAATCGCACCGTTAGTTTTGGGAAAATACTGGAAAACAGCAACAAGCGGGGAGCAAGAGCGTTTTAAACATGAATTTCAAACGCTGATAGTCAGAACCTATTCCAGGGCGTTTGTGGAATATAACGACTGGTCGATACGTTACATGCCGGTTGAAATGGCGGATGAGGCCACAAAAGTCATCGTCAAAACGGAAGTTCTGCAACCCGGCCGTCAGCCTGTCGATGTAAATTACCGGATGTTCCTGAGTAAAGGCGAATGGAAAGTCTACGACATTATGATTGACGGTGTGAGCCTGGTGACTAATTACCGTTCGAGTTTTAGCGAAGAAATACAAAAGAAAGGCTCATTAAGCGCCGTGATCGATGCACTGGCCAAACGTAATATTGAAGCGCTTGCTGCAAAAGGTTCCTCATGACGGTCAGCCACAATCTAAAAAACTTCATTCATACCTTGGCGCTCTTTCTTTGCATGGGCGCTATTTTGTCGCTGCTGGGTTTTATTTTGGCCGGGGCCACGGGTATTTTATGGGCGGCAGCTCTGGGCGTGATGATACTTGTTATTAGCCCGAACATATCGCCGTCTTTTATCTTTTCCATGTATAAGGGAAAGCTGCTGTCGGAAAACGATGCGCCCCGCCTTTATCAGATAATACGGGAACTGGCCGCCCGCGCCGATTTGCCGTCGCTGCCCGCGATTTACTACCTGCCCAGCCAAATCATGAATGCTTTTTCCGTAGGCACGTCCGAAAACTCGGCCATCGGCCTCAGCGACGCCCTGCTAAATTCGTTGAGCGAACGGGAGATTATTGCCGTGCTGGCGCATGAAATCAGTCATATCCGGCATAATGATGTGCGGGTAATGACTTATGCCGACATCATCAGCAGAGTCACCAGCGCCTTGTCTTTAACGGGTTTTCTATTGATTTTTTTCAATTTACCGCTGTATTTCATGGGCCTGGTTACCATTTCCTGGTCTGCATTGGGCGTGCTCGTTATGGCGCCTACGATTATGAGTTCGCTGCAACTTTCATTATCCCGAATGAAGGAATTTGACGCCGACCGCCACGCCGTTTTATTAACAGGCGACCCCGAAGGTCTGGCAATGGCGTTAAGAAAACTAGAACTCTACGAATCATCGGTTTTCGATATGCTGTTTGGCCGCAGCGGTCATGGCGCATCGATTCCATCAATCCTCAGAACCCATCCTGAAACCGAAGAAAGAATAAAACAGCTGTTAAGCCTAAAGAAGCCTTCCCGGCAAACTCTGCAATATTCAATCCACGAGAAGTTTTACATCCCCGCCCACTATCGTAAATCGATCAGAAAACCCCGCTGGCATTTAGGCGGATTCTGGTACTGACCGGCATTACAACAACAATCCCAATCTTCCTCAACGCTAAAACTCTTCCCATCCGCCGCTATCTGCCGATTGCGGATCCAGTTTAACGATGTGACCCACAGGAACATGGTCGGCTTCAGTTTCGTTTTCAGCCGGTTCGGCAAGATAAGAATCCGCATCGCCTTCCATTTTAAAGTGCGCTACCGTAACCGTCAGCTGTTGCGTCTGCTCTTCCAGCGACTCCGCCGAGGCTGTGGCTTGCTCAACCAAAGCGGCATTTTGCTGGGTTACGTCGTCCATCTGGCAAATGGCCATATTCACTTGCTCGATACCCGCAGTTTGCTCGACAGAAGCCGCGCTGATCTCGGACATGATGGCCGTAACGCCACGGATAGAGTTAACGATGTCTTCCATAGTCTTTCCGGCTTGAGAAACCAGTTTACTGCCGTCCTCAACTTTCTCAACCGAATCGCCAATCAGGTTTTTGATCTCCCCGGCGGCGGATGCAGCGCGTTGTGAGAGACTCCGCACCTCTCCGGCCACTACCGCAAAGCCGCGGCCCTGCTCCCCGGCACGGGCCGCCTCAACTGCGGCATTGAGTGCGAGTATATTAGTCTGAAAGGCGATGCTGTCTATCACAGAGATAATTTCGACAACCTTGCGCGAAGATTCATTGATGCCTTCCATCATTTTTACAACTTGACCGATCACAGTAACGCCCTTAGCCGCGGTACTTGAAGCACTAACGGCAAGTTCACTGGCGTGCTTGGCGTTTTCAGTATTTTGCTGTACCGCCGAGGTCAGCTTTTGCATACTGGTCGCCGTTTGATCCAAGCTGGTTGCCTGCACTTCGGTGCGGTGAGACAACGATGTGTTGCCGTGCGCGATTTCTTTTGCGGCAATATGAATCGATTCCGCGACCTCCTTAACTTGACCGAGAATATCATTAAGATCGTCCACCGTGGAATTGGCGTCGTCCTTGAGTTGCCCGAAGGTGCCTGAATAGTAATTAATGATTTTTTCAGTCAGATTTCCGTGGGACAAGGCATTGAACACACGCACCGCTTCATTAAGGCCGCTTTCGCTGGTTTGCATCAACTGGTTGATCGATTCACTCAACTCACGGTAGAAACCTGTCTTACCCTGCATAACAATGCGTTGGGTAAAATCACCCATCACAGCAGCCACCAGAATAACGGCCACCTCTTTTTCCACCATGACTTCCGCAGTGCGGTCCAGCCATTCCGCGACCGTCCCCATACGCCTGCCTTGCGGGTTGATGACCGGACTGGCGGTCACCACCCAATAGCGCTCTCCCAAAGCAATATTGACTGGGCTTAAACTGCCGGCGGCATTAGCCAGTAACTGTGCCTGATGCGACGGATTCTTGTGAAAGACGTCAATATTAGCGCCGACCAGATTATCAACGGAAAAATCCGGCAACAGCTCGCGGATACTTGCTTCGGCTTTGCCGAACATACCGGCTGCCGCTTTATTGACATAAATGATGTTACGGTCATTGTCGGCAATCATTACGCCGGTACTGACGTTATCCAATGCAATCTTAATGCGCAGATGCTCATCGGCAATGCGCTTGGCTTCCGCGACATCAAAGCCGAGCTTGATCTGCATCGCCTTGAGCGCCGCCGTCACCTTGCCAACCTCGTCCATACTGCCTATTTCAATCGGGTGATTGTAATTACCCTGGGCTATTTGTCCAAAATGCCTGATCGTAGCGTTCAGCGGGCTGGCGATGGAACGCAGCAAAGAGAAACTTAGCCACAACGCCAGCAAAATACCCGAAGCGATCAAGATACCGGCGCTGTCGCGGGTACTGTAATAACGAGACAAACTCGCCTCGAATTCATTCTTGGTATCGTCTATCTGTAATTGCAATAAATTCTGAGCTTCCTCATTGACCGATTCGTAAAGCGGAGCGACCTTATCCTCGATAATCTTACTGGCAAGTGCGACGTTATTACTGCGCAATGCTGAAATAGCCGGTTGCAAACCTTCGGTCACAAAACGACTTTCGTCATTTTTGAATTGATTCGCCTGGTTTTTTTCACTCGCATTAAGCGGGCTTTCAAGGTATGCCTCCAAAATCTTGGCGATAACGGCGATGTTGCGTTCGACTTCGGCGGTATTTTTCTGAATCGATTCGGGAGCCGGGTTGAACAGACTGGAGGAAATACTCAGCCGGTTAATCAACATCAATTTCTGTATCTGGGAAATCCGGTTCAAAGGCAACATATGATGGTCATGAACGTTAAGCAATCCTTCGCTGTCCTTGCTCATACCGAAAAGCCCCAGGGCGCCGACAATGCACAGCAGGATTGACATGATAGCGATAACCATCAATAAACGAGCTTTGATGCTGATGTTTTCCAGCGACGGAAATCTTCCCCGCAATGTCTTTTTGACGATTTTTCCATGCTGTATTTGGGTATTGCCCGCCTTGCCTTCGCGAAACTTCCGGTAAGCCTCGGCGGCCTCTGCAACCTGCTTTGGGCTGGGTTTGCTGCGTACCGACATATAACCGGCCAGCTTATCATTCTCATAGTAGGGCGTAACATTGGCCTGAACCCAGTAAAAGTCGCCGTTTTTGCAACGATTCTTGATCACGCCGGTCCATGGACGGCCCGATTTCATCGACTGCCACAAATCGGCAAAGACTTCTACCGGCATGTCAGGATGACGGATTATATTGTGCGGGACGCCAATCAGCTCTTCTCTAGTAAACCCGCAAATCCGAATAAAATCTTCATTTGCGTAGGTAATCATCCCCTCTAAGTCGGTCTTGGTAACAATGGAATCAGTCTCTGTAAGCGCGCGCTCCACATTGGTGATCGGCAAGTTAATTTTCATGGGGTGTTTTTTCTTGGAAGTTGGATAATTTAAATACTTTTTGATGTTGCAAAACGAATTTTGAACGTCGCTATTTTTCTTGTTCCCACTCGCTGAGCATTAATGCCCTTAAGTTAAGGAAGCGCTGTTAAAAACAATGTGTTTTCTATTGTGAAAGTTGAACAACGTTCCCGTTGCTGTAGGGTGCGCCGGCGCGCTTTTCCCGATGGTTGAAAAAAACCGCCATCCCTTGGCTCGCACGACGCACCCGACTCGATTAACATTTTGTTTTTTACATTCTAAGCAAAAACTCAGAACATACCTCCCAAATAAAATCACCTCGTTAATGCGTTCTCACGTAGGAGAGCGTGAAATAATTGATTGAGTAAGGAGCACAAACCTGGTTTGTACTCCTTAACTCGTCCATATCCTCGAGAGTATGGGAACGAAGCCAACCGGCAACCGGATTAACGGTCGCCCACTTTAAAGAACGCCATAACCTGTTGCAGCTGCATGGCTTGGCCGCTCAGCTCTTCCGCCGTGGCGGCAAGCTGTTCCGAACCCGATGCGTTTTGTTGCGCCGCTTTATCCAGCTGACCGACCGCATCGCTGATCTGGCCTATGCCTTGCGCCTGCTCTTCCGAAGACGCGGTAATTTCTTCGACTAGATCGGCGGTCTTCTGAATATTAGGCACCATTTTTTCCAGCAGGATGCCTGCGTCCTCGGCAATCTTGACGCTGTTTTTTGCCAAGCTGTTGATTTCCTGGGCGGTTACCCGGCTGTTTTCCGCCAGCTTCCTGACTTCGGCGGCGACGACGGTAAAGCCTTTGCCGTGTTCGCCGGCACGCGCCGCTTCAATCGCGGCATTGAGTGACAATAGATTGGTTTTGTAAGCAATATCTTCAATCAATCCGATTTTATCGGCGATTTCTTTCATCGCCTCTACGGTACGTTTCACCGCCTGCCCGCCATTGGCGGCCTCTTCCGCAGCCGTTGTCGCCATACTGTTGGTCACTTTGGCGTTATCGGCATTCTGTTTAACCGACGCACTCAACTCTTCGATGGAAGCAGTGGTCTCTTCAACGCCCGATGCCTGCTCGGTGGCGCTTTGACTGATGGATTGGGCGGTCGCGCTGATTTCCTGCGAGGCGCTGCCCAAGGCGTCGGAATTGGTGCGCACTTGCTGTACAACACTGCTGAGCTGGTCGCGCATGGTTTGCAGCGCATTGGCCAGAACGCCGATCTCGTCTTTCTGGTCAATATCGATCTGTGCGGTCAAATCCCCTTCCGACAGGGACTCGGCGAATTTAACCCCCAGAATAATCGGTTTGGTGATCATCGAAGCCAAAAACAACGCAATGATAACGCCCAACACTATCGCCAGAATGATCGTGCCGATGATGATTTTGTTGGCGTCACTGACCAATTGCTCGGCTTCGGTACGCGCATTGCCCAACTGTGCGTAACCGGCGGCTTCGGCGTCTTGCGCCTGCTTGATCACATTACTGCCCAGACTTGCCATATCGGCCAAAATAGCTTTCAGTTTATTGTCGTTTTCTATCCAGCTTTTGGCTGATTCGGTGTAATTCCGCGTTCCGTTACGGGCGTCTGTAATCAATTTGATTTCGTCTTCTTTCACGACAATTTTTTGCAGATCGTCGTATAAGTCCATTAGCTCCGGCAATAAAACTTCCATTTTTTTCCAGGCCACGCGATCCTTGTAATTAACTTCTTCCTTTTCAGCGCGCATGATTTGCATCGCTTTGATATAGATATTGGTCGTGATGATATAACGCTGGACGAACTGATCAAGCTCCTGTGCGCTTAATCCTTTTTTCATCGCTTCGCTATAATTGTTTACCTGCTTTTTAAGCATGATATCGGCCGCATTCGCTACGGTATTGCCGTTTTCCACCATCTCGGCAACGGATTGTTTGTTCGCTTTCAGTGCGGCAACTCCCGCCCGGTATTTATCGGCGTATTGCGCAGTGCCTTCCCTTGCCGTTTTCGACTGCTCCAACAGCTCAGTGTTCTTGTATTGCTTAGCTACGGTATCCACTTTATCCAGGAAACCCATCAGTTCCTTGACGTTCTGTTCGGCGCGCTGGTGAACTTCGTCCTTTTCCTGCAACAAGTAGTTTTTTTCTTCCATAATGGTCGACAGCGCCATCCGTTCGACCCCGGTTGCGTATTCAACCGCCTTGCCGTTGTTATCGGTAATGCCGAACAGCGAATCGGACACTTTGCCAATATAGAGCTTTGACAGCATTCCGAATCCGCAGGTAATCAATACCAACAGCAACGCACCGGTTAATATCTTGGTTTTTATACTTAAGTCTTTTATGTTCATAAAAATGAGTCCTTGTGTGGATTATCAGTTCAGTGCGGTGAAGCTGGTTTCTTTGTTTGTGTTGCCGCCTTCGTATTCGGCAACTTGTTTGAGCTGAGATAATTCTTTTATCGAAAGCACGCGGTTAATATTCAGCAAAATAATAAATTCGTCACCCACCCGTCCCATCGACTGAATAAAATCGGTTCGAATATCGGCGCCAAAATCGGGCGGCGGCATGATATTCGCCTCGGGTATTTCCAGAATTTCATCGACGGCGTCGACCAACATCCCCAGTAACTGGGCATCCTCGTTGTATTCAACCTGCACCAGCACGATACAGCTGCGTTTGGTTATTTCGCTGCTTTGCCGACCCAGGCGCGCCGACAAATCGATGACCGGAACGACGTTACCGCGCAGATTAATGACGCCGCGTATATACTCGGGCGTCATCGGCACGTCGGTAATCGTGTTGATTTCGATAATTTCTTTGACGTCCAAAATGCTGATAGCCAGATTTTCATTGCCTGCCCGAAAAGTCAGGTACTGGCGTAGTTGATCCTGAGCCGCTAACTCGGTTTTGTTTTCTTGCTTATGTATTAACTGGTTCATGGTTCATCTACCTGTCAAAATCGTTCAAAATCATGTTCATTAAATTCAGGTTTGGTTCCTCCCGCCTTGCTGACCGGCATGGGCGTCGGTGTTACCGGAGAAGGTCCGGCCGAAGTAAAATGAGGAGCGGTTTTTTTGTTGGCGCCCGTCTGTTTGCCGGGAAGGATGGATTGTCTCGTTTGGCCTTTAGCGGTGCGACTTTGGTTCGCATCCACTTTAAAGAACGCCATAACCTGTTGCAGCTGCATGGCTTGGCCGCTCAACTCTTCCGCCGTGGCGGCAAGCTGTTCCGAACCCGATGCGTTTTGTTGCGCCGCTTTATCCAACTGGCCGACCGCATCGCTGATCTGGCCTATGCCTTGCGCCTGCTCTTCTGAAGACGCGGTAATTTCTTCGACCAGATCGGCTGTTTTCTGAATATTGGGTACCATTTGCGCTAACAGGTTACCCGCGTCTTCGGCAATCTTGACGCTGTTTTTGGCCAGCGTATTGATTTCTTGCGCGGTTATCCGGCTGTTTTCCGCCAGCTTCCTGACTTCGGCTGCGACAACGGTAAAACCTTTGCCGTGTTCGCCGGCCAAGGCTGCTTCAATCGCGGCATTGAGCGACAACAGATTGGTTTTATAGGCGATGTCCTCAATCAGGCTGATTTTTTCAGCGATTTCCTTCATCGCGTCTACGGTGCGTTTCACCGCCTGCCCGCCATTGGCGGCCTCTTCCGCAGCCGTTGTCGCCATGCCGTTGGTTAATTTAGCGTTATCGGCGTTTTGTTTAACCGATGCGCTCAACTCTTCGATGGAAGCCGTGGTCTCCTCAACGCCCGCTGCCTGTTCGGTAGCGCTTTGACTGATGGATTGGGCGGTCGCGCTGATTTCCTGCGAGGCGCTGCCCAAGGCGTCGGAATTGGTGCGCACTTGCTGCACAACGCTGCTGAGCTGGTCACGCATACTTGTCATTGATTTAGCCAACATGCCGATTTCGTCATTTTGTTCAAGGTCGATACGAACGGTCAGGTCGCCTTGGGCTAAAGACTCGGAAAACTGTTGCATCGCAAATAAAGAGCGTGAAATACCTCGAATCAACATAAAACCGATGAATACCGACAATAACAAACCCACTGTCAGAAGAACGATCGAAATAAAACGGCTTTCTTCATAACGGGTTTGAGCCAGATCGTATTCTTGTTTGGCGACATCCAGCTGTAATTGCATCAACGCATTGATACCTTCTGCAACAGGTACGAATAATGGGCGCACTGACTCCCTGACGGTCTTCTCCACAGCTTCGGCATTGCCGGCAAGCAGGTATTCCATGATGGGATTTAAGCCTTCAACCACAAATCGCTTACGATCGATTGCAAATTTATCGGCCAGTTTTTTCTCTTCCACCGTTAGATAGGTTGACATGTACTGATCCCATATCTTGTTAATATCGATAATATTCTGTCTGACGAGATCGATATTTTTTTGACTTTCTTCCTTGAACACCAAGGTATTGGTAATTGCCAGCCGATTAGCCAGTAATTTTGCATTAATTTCGCCCAACTGCCCCATAGGCACAGTACGGTCGACATAAACGGTTAGCAAACCTTGATTGGCTTTTTTCATCCCGTTCAAACCGAGAGCCCCTAACGCAATAGCAAGCACTGACATTAGTCCTACAACCAAAATCAGCCGGGCTTTGATAGTGAGGTTCTTCAGCATGGCAAGACTCCCGTGTATATGCATATTTTCATTATTAAGTCGTTACTATTCATAGAGTACCTGGCCTGTTTTTAGATTGAAGCTCAATTTGGGAACCCCAATATTGATAATTGGATTGTCGTTCTGTTAAAAATTCAGCCACAGCCTGCTGCGCTGGCTTTTTAAACACCCGACAACAACGCCAAAGCAGGATTCGCCCGCTTTTTTGCGTGATGAATAAGCCCTTGCACGTCGAGAATTAATGCCACATCACCACTACCCAGCACAGTTGCTCCGCCAATACCGTCGAGATTCTCAAACAGCTTGCCGAGCGGTTTGATTACGGTTTGATTTTCGCCATGCAACTCATCGACAACAAAACCCGCCTTGGCCTCGCCGAAACGCACGACAACCAAGCTTTCCCGTTGAGTGCGCGTGTGTTTTTTATTGTTGTGGAAGAAATCGCCCAAACGCAAATACGGCAAAACCTGCCCGCGCAGATTGACGTAATGTTGAACGTCGTCAATTTGCCATTCGTCGCTGTTCATCTCGACGCATTCTTCGACCATACTCAACGGTATGATATAGCGTTCCTGTTGCGCTTCCACCATAAACCCATCGATAATCGCCAGCGTTAGCGGCAAATGGATTGTTACCGAAGTGCCTTGCCCCAACTCGCTGTCTACGGAAACACTGCCGCGCAATGCCTCGATATTGCGCTTGACCACATCCATACCGACGCCGCGACCGGACAGGTTGCTCGCCTCCTCTTTAGTGCTCAAGCCGGGTTCAAAAATAAGGCTGTAAATTTCACTCTTGCTGAGGACTTGATCCGGCTTAATCAGCCCTTTGGCTATCGCTTTGGCGACGATTCTTTCCGGGTCCAGGCCTTTGCCGTCGTCACTGATCTGGATCACGATGCGTCCCGAGTCATGATAGGCGTTCAACTGTATAGTGCCTTTTTCGGGTTTTCCCGCCCGCACGCGCACTTCGGGGGATTCAATGCCATGATCAAGCGAATTGCGCACCAGGTGGGTCAGCGGATCGTTGATTTTTTCCACTACGGTTTTATCCAGTTCGGATTCGCCGCCGGTTATTTGCAATTGAATTTGCTTGCCCAATTCCTTGCTGACGTCATGCACGACTCTCTGGAAGCGCGTAAACGTTTCGCCGATCTGCACCATGCGTAATTGCAATGCGGTATCGCGTATATCTTCCACCAGATGACTCATGGTCGAGGCGACGTCGTCGACATCGGACAAGCCGTGCTTATCGACCATCAGCCGCATCGCGGCGCCCGAAATAACCAATTCCCCGACCAGATTGATAAGATAACCCAGCTTGGCGGCGTCTACCCGGATGTAATTGGACTCCTTGTTAATCTTTTGTTTGACTGCTTCCTGCTTTTTAAGCGCCTGCTCTATGACCGGTTGCTGCAATATATTTTTTTCCACCAGCCTTTCGCCGAGCGGTTTCGCCTCGGCATCATCATCTTCGCGCTGCTCGTGAAGCGTGTTTGCAACTTCTTTTTCAGTCAAGGCGCCGATCTCGACCAGCATTTCGCCTAAGCGCTTGACTTGATCTTCCGGTAAATTCGCCAGCAACTGCACGTAGTGTTCCTGCCTGGAATTCGGCGGCAAGATATGAATATCGCAATCGTCCTCGGCAAACTCGAACACGTCTTCTATCGTTTTTTTATCGGCGCTGCTGTTAAAAGCTATTTTAAAATTGAGGTAACAATCCTCGGGAACCATATCCTCAATGCGCGGAAGCGCCGGCATGGTAATAATCACTTCGATTATTTTTCCAAGCGTTTGCAGATAACGGATAAACGACAGCGGATCCATGCCGTTTCGGAGGGCGTCCTTTTTAAAAGCCAGGCTGATAACCCAATTATCGCTGCTGTTAGACGTATTGGGATCGACTTCAAAATGATCGGCTTTTTCCTCTTGGGTCGAGGGCATGCCTCCGGCGGCGGGTGCTCCGGTTAACCGGACAATCAGCGCCTGATTTTGCTGCTGCAACGCTTCCGGCAGCGGTTCGCCCTCATTGAAAAGAACGTGCTGAATCAGCTGCGCCGTGTGGTCTTTACAGGCCAGCAAAACCGAGATGAGTTCTGCATCAATCAAACGCTCGCCGTTTCTAACCCGGTCCAACACGGTTTCGGCCTCATGGGTGAAAGCGACAACATCGTCGAACCCAAACAATCCCGAAGACCCTTTAATGGTGTGCATCGCGCGAAAAATACTGTTGATGCAATCAGCGTCGTCGGGCGCGCCTTCCAAGCCTAACAAGGCTTCTTCCATTGCCGTCAGTAATTCGTCGACTTCCTGGGAAAAGGTTTCTAAGGCGGGGTTCATATCGCTCATGATTTTTTCCAATTAGCGGGGATAACAATGGGATCGCCAAAATACATACCGAGTTTGAGCAGCTCAAAAACCTCAATCACCGCTTCGCTGTGCCGCAACAATCGCAGCGTAAACCCTCGTTTTTGCGCTTCGGCCTTCAGTAACAACAGCAATTGCAAACCCGCGCTGTCTATTTCAGTGACGGCCGACAAATCAAGCTGCAACTCCCTTGTACCCGGATGAAAATACCCCAACAAGGTTTCCTTGAGCGATTCGGCATTGTAGATAGTCATGTCATCCTTAATGGCCAATTGAACTGTCCCGTCATTTTTCTTAGCTTTTGCAGTCATGGCATCTCTCGGATAAGGTTACGGCAGCACTAATTTGGCAATGGCTGCGAGCAGGATAGGCGGTTGGAAAGGTTTGGTCACCCAGGCTTTAGCACCGGCCTCTTTGGCGGCCCGTTTCTTATCGTCTTCCATTTCAGTAGTCAGCATAATGATGGGGGTGAATTTGTAATGGTCGAGTTGTTTAACGGCTTTAACAAAGGTAATGCCGTCCATAACCGGCATATTAATATCGCTGACGATAAGATGGATTTTCACCCCAGTCAGTTTGCTTAACGCGTCTTTGCCGTCGCACGCTTCGATCACCTCATAACCCGCACCTTTTAGGGCAATGCTGACAACCTGCCGCATTGAGGCCGAGTCGTCCACGATCATAATTGTTTTTGCCATAAGTTAAAGCCCAGTGTTGAATTAAAAAATACGTTCTTGATTCGCATCAAAAAAAAGTTAAATCATCGTCTGAGTCGTCCGGCGAATGCTTAGCCCGGGAACTGACCGACTTGTAGTTTTCTTCTATATGCTCTACGGCTTTATCGACTTCAAGCATATCGCCGTCGCGATTACTGCCCTGCTGTTGAATTCTTTCGATGGTTTTTTGTAGATTCAGCAAGTTGTTTTCGACTTGCGTTAATATCTGGCTGACGCGATCCTGAAACTGCAAGGCCACCAGGACATTATTGATCTCGCCGCGAATTTGCTCGGCATGGTTTCTAAGCGCGCAGGCATCATCGCGGTAATGGCCCAGAACTTGGCTCAAAAGGGCTAATGTCTGGTTGATATTGGCTTCGGCCTGGGACAAGACTGCGTCATCAACGGCTTTTTGCTCTGCCTGACGAAGCTGTCCGAGCAAATCCAGAATCGGTTGCAGCAAATCGCGACAGGCATCGATTACGCTGTCCAGGTGGTTGCTTTGCCGCCCGCCAAAGGCATTATCGGTGCTGTCTACAATCAGTTGGAGTTCGTTGACCATGCAGGAAAAACGGCTCGATAGCGAAGTAATTTCCTGCTCGGTATGCTCGCGCGAAACCATTACGTGCTGGGAAAGTATAGGACTGATGGTCAGCAGCAGCCGCTCCAACTCGCCGGTATAGGTCGAAACCGCCGCTATCTTGCTGTTTTCGTCCTGAGCCCAGCGGAAATTGGTTTGCGCCAATTCGTTATCATGGCGGCGCCACAAAAACAAACCGCTTCCAATCCCGAAAAACACCAGCAGCACACTGAACAACACATTATATAAGGTAGCGCCGTATTGCCACCCCACGACCATACCACCCAATATTACCGGCAATGCAGAAAGTGAAATGTACAAAAATTTACCGTCGGCATTGTTCTGGATCTGCTGCATTAAAATCCCCGTTGTTCTTGCGAAGGACATAGTTTAGTATGTAATCATACTTATATCCATTCAAAACTGTACGGAATATACGGCAATAACATTTTAATTATATTGACTTTTACAAAGAATCTATAATCAATTGCTTACGAGCTTTATTTTCGCATAGCGCCTTAAGCCATCCTCCTCCCTATAGACCATACGGTTTTATATAGGCGCGATTACGGCCGAGATGACATATTAAGATCACTTAAAGCAGGAATTTATTATCAGCTTAGAACCCATAAGCGCCGAAGAGTTTTCCCATTTCAGGCGCGTTATTTACGATCACGCAGGCATTGCGCTCACCCCGGAAAAAAAAATCATGGTGGCCAGTCGCTTAGCCAAGCGCTTACTGCATTATGGTTTGCAAACCTACGGGCAATACTACCAATTGCTGAATACAGGACAACATCCCCAGGAATTTCAATTGATGGTTAATATTCTGACCACCAATGAAACTTATTTTTTCCGTGAACCCAAGCATTTTGATTTCCTTCAGGAACAGATTGTTAAAACCTGGCGCGGCGATAATTTCCGCCTGTGGAGCGCCGCAAGCTCGACAGGCGAAGAAAGTTACTCCATCGGCATGACATTGGCCGAGACTCTGGGCATGAGAAAATGGGAAGTATTCGGCTCGGATCTCAATACCGAAGTGCTGGACACCGCGCGTCAAGGCGTTTATTTAATGGATAGACTGGATAATATGGATAAGCGTTTCCTGGATAAATATTGCCTGAAAGGCGTGCGTTCGCAAGAAGGCTATTTTCGCGTCGATGAAAAAATAAGAAAACGCGTCAGTTTCGGCCAGATCAACCTTAAAACCCCGCTTCCCAAAAGCCTTGGGCAATTTGATGTTATTTTTTTGCGCAATGTGCTGATCTACTTTGATACCGAAACCAAGCAAGATATAGTCCAGCGCGTCATTTCGGCGTTAAAACCGGGCGGCTATTTTTTTATCAGCCATTCCGAAACGTTGCACAACATTAAAACCGGATTATCCGTAGTGGCGCCTTCCATTTATCAAAAACCATGCAAATAGGGCAATATCAGGGACTGCCGCGCATCATCATCGATCCCGGCGAAAGTTATGTCACTAAAAAAGATGAAATAATTTCCACCCTGCTGGGTTCTTGCGTGGCGGCATGTTTGTATGATCCGGTAAATCATGTGATCGGCATGAATCATTTCCTGCTGGCTCAGCAGCATGCAGCCCATAATGCGGCCTTATTGGGCTCGGAAGGCGGACGCTACGGCATCCATGCGATGGAGCTGCTGATCAATCAAATGTTGAAACAGGGCGCGCAACGCATCCATTTAAAAGCCAAAGCCTTTGGCGGCGGCGATGTGCTGAAATTGGGCAATGAATTACGCGGCGGGCAATCCATAGGCGCGGTCAATTGCGAGTTTATTAAAACTTTTTTGCGTACCGAGCGCATCCCATTAATAGCATCCGCCTTGGGCGGCCCTATAGGCCGCAATATTTTTTTCCTGGCCAGCGATTTCTCCGTTTATGTCAAAACCATTGAAAGAAGCGAAGAACAAGCCGTTATTAAACAAGAAAAACGTTTCCTGGAAAAAAACACCACTGCACAGACACAGCAGCCGCCGAATCAGGCCGATTTCTGGTAACCGCACTCAATAATTAAACAACATGCCAACTGAAATTAAAGTATTGATTGTCGACGACTCCGCCGTGGTGCGACAGGTATTAACCGGCTTACTGGACGGCGTATCGGGATTAAAAGTCATCGGCGCAGCGCCCGACCCTATTTTCGCGATGAAACGCATGGAAACCGAATGGCCTGATGTCATCGTATTGGACATTGAAATGCCGCGCATGGACGGCGTGACTTTCCTTAGAAAACTGATGAGCGAGCGCCCCACTCCGGTGGTCATTTGCTCCACCTTAACGGAAAAAGGCGCGGAAGTGACTATGCAGGCGATGAGTGCCGGAGCGGTCGATATTATTACCAAGCCGAAGGTAAACTTGCGCGGTTTCCTGCAAGAATCCAAAACTGCCATTGTCGACGTTATCAAAGCCGCCGTAGGCTCCCGCCCCAGCGTCATCAAGTCCGCCTCAACCTCGCCCAGCCGCGCCCCGGCAAACACTCTCAGTGCGTGCGTCCCAAAGCCGATGGTGCAAACGACCGACCGGGTCATTGTGATCGGCACCTCGACCGGCGGCACCCAGGCCTTGGAATACCTGTTCACCCAACTGCCGCGTACCGCCCCGCCTATTGTCGTGGTGCAACACATGCCGGAACATTTTACCGCCGCATTTGCCAAAAGGCTGGACGGCATTTGCCAGGTGACGGTAAAAGAAGCCGCGCAAAATGACCGCGCCTTGCCCGGCTTGGTGTTGATCGCTCCCGGCGGCAAGCACATGCTGCTGCAACGCAGCGGCGCGCAGTATCAGGTTGAGGTCAAAGACGGCCCGCTGGTCAGTAGACACCGCCCATCGGTTGACGTACTATTCCGCTCCAGCGCTCAATCTGCCGGGGCTAACGCCGTGGGCATCATCCTGACCGGCATGGGCGATGACGGCGCGCACGGCATGAAGGAGATGCACGATGCCGGAGCGCTGACCATAGCGCAAGATGAAGCCAGTTGCGTGGTCTACGGCATGCCCAAAGAAGCCGTCAAACTCGGCGCCGTCGATGGCATTCTGCCGCTGTCGTCCATCCCGCAACTGATCATGCAGGCTCCTACCCGGGCGCTGTTTAAAAGAACCTAACCGTTACGCCCCCCTTATTGAGATTGCATTCGGAGTTGAATCCACCTTATGAATAAAAGCCAATATGATAGTTTAATTGAGGCAATTTACGATGCCGCCGTCATGCCGGAGTTATGGTCAATTTTCTTGGAACAGTTGTCAGATACCTTCAAAAGCAGGGGTACAGCGCTTCATCTGGTGGATTTTGCCAGTCTCAACTCCACTTGCCGTAGCGATGAATCTTCCTTTATTCAAACCGTCCGCACCGACCCTGAAACCGTCGTGTCTTACGAGCGGTATTATTCCAAGGTCAATGTCTGGCTTGAAAACTCCAAAAATTTACCTGAAGGCGAACTGATAACATCTGATCGCTTGTTTCCCGTGCAGGAATTTGTCAAGACTGAATGGTATAACGATTGGCTTAAACCGCAGGATTATTTTCATGCCATGATCGGTCATCTTCTCAAGCAGGATACGCTGACGGTGCGTCTGTCGATTTTCAGATCCAAACAACAACCCTTTTCTGCCGACGAAACAGCGCTGTTCGCGCGTTTGGTGCCGCATTTACGCCGCTCTTGCATGATCCACAAAAAATTTTCCGAAGTTAAAAGTGTACTGAACACAGACACTGAGCTGCTGAACCGCTTGCCGGTCGGGTTGGTCTTGTTCGATAAATGCGGCCAAGCCGTATTTGTCAATCACAGAGCGGAATCTTTAATCCGCTGTTCAGACGGCTTTCGTCTCAATACCTCTGGCCGCTGCCAAGCGGATAACGCCAATGAAACCCGTGCCTTGCGTCAGTTAATCAGCAATGCCATAGAACTGGGGCACGGCAATGCGATGAACTTGCACCGAGGCAACTCAAGCCGTCCTTTATCGGCAATAGTGGTATCGCTACAAAACCAACCGTTACCTTTCATCGGCTCGGTGCCGAGCGTTGCGTTATTTCTTTGCGATCCCGATCTGCCGCTTAACTTGGACGATAGCCTATTGACTCAATGCTACGGTCTATCCCCGGCCGAAGCCAAACTTGCGGTCGCTTTGCTGCGGGGACAAACGGTTAGCGATTATGCCCAAACACGAGGCATCAGCAACAACACGGTAAAAACCCAACTAAAACAGGTGCTGGAGAAAACCCAAACGCATCGTCAATCCGAACTCATACAATTGCTGACTACAGGTTTCGGCATGCTTGCAGCCCCAGCTAAGACGGTTATAACAAAAATCTGATCCGCACCTGCTTATTATTCGCCTAAAGCAATACCAATCTCAATAAGTTCACATGCATCCTTTCTACAACGGAAATAATGCCGTTAAGTTAGACGATTTTTTAGCTCACATAAAAAATAGTGATCGCTGGAGTGCAAGCTTCGCCTAAAGCGCCCACTTTGGGTGCTTGCATTAGCAGGCGGAGCCTGCACTCCAAATACAGAAGACTTTCATTAACTTAACGGCATTATTCAACGGAAAAAGGTTAGGTTGATGGGGGCAAACTGCGTGTTTTTATAGCGCCCGGAATCCAGTACCCACTAGGGCGGATAGTTGAAAATTATTTTCCTTTTTCACCCGAACGGGTGACGCGCTGTTCAATCGCTTAGTTTAAATTGTATCGCAACAGAACATTACCACACCGCGCAATCTGTTTCGAACGCGCACCGTTGGACGTATCCAATGTTCTCATTACGTGTGTAACTACATTAACTGGAGAGCAGATGAATTCCCCCAATTCTCGCTGTAGAGGTCGCTTACCTTTGCTATTCAAAAATACCCCTATCAACCATTTGATAACGGTATTACTTTTGACATTAGTTGGATGTACGCATCGCAACCAAGAGCAGCCCTCTGTTCGCCCCGTCAATATTGTTCGCATAACGAGCCAAGAGACACTGAACGACAGGCCGTTTTCGGGCGAGGTTAGAGCGCGTTTTGAGACGACTTTATCATTCCGGGTGGCGGGAAAACTAACCGGCCGCTTAGTCGATATAGGCGAGCAAGTGCATAAAGGGCAGTTGCTGGCAAGGCTTGATCCCGGCGATTTCCGGCTTGCCGCGCTGAATATTAAGGCTCAGCTTATATCCGCTAAAGCCGACAGCGAATACAGCAAAGACGACTTAAGCCGATACCGGGAATTGTTCGATCAGAACATCATCAGCAAACCTGAGTTAGATCGCCGCCAAACGCTTTACATTACCGCGCGGCAAAAGGTTGCGGCGCTCGAAGCCCAACTCGGTCAGGCCGACAACCAACTGACTTACACCGATTTGCGGGCCGACCGCGACGGCGTGGTGACCGCGCTGGAAATCGAAACCGGGCAAGTCGTCTCCTCCGGTCAGCCGGTTATCAGGCTGGCCCAACTCGATGAAAAGGAAATCCATATCGACATTCCCGAGCACCGCGTAGCCGAACTCAAACAGCGCCAAGACGTCATGGTTACCTTGTGGGCCGACAGCGACAAACAAATCAAGGCGCGTATCCGCGAAATCGCGGCGGCAGCCGATCCGGTCAGCCGTACCTATCGGGTCAAAGCAACTCTTCTGGAAGGCCGGGATGATGCGCGGCTTGGTATGACCGCAATGGTTTGGATACCTTCAATCACGCCTTCCCGCCTCGCCGTTCCCCTCTCGGCTATTTTTACGCCCCAGAATAAGCCGGAACAAACCCGTGTCTGGCTGGTTGACGAACGCACGTCTACAGTCAAAGCCACGCCGATACAAATCGGCGCAGCACTGCCCGGCGAGCGGGTTGCAGTGACAGGATTGAGTTCCGGGCAACTGATTGTCAGCGCCGGCGTAAACCGCCTGCGCGAAGCCCAACCCGTGCGTTTGCCGCAACAATTTATCCTGGCGTTAACGCAGGCAAAGAATTCCAGTCATGAATAACTTCAATCTAAGCGCCTGGGTGTTAAAACACCGCGCTTTCACCGGTTTTATCATGGTGCTGTTGCTGTTGGGTGGGCTATTCGCCTATTTCCGCCTCGGACAACGGGAAGACCCGGAATTTACCTTCCGGGTGATGGTGGTCAAAACCCTCTATCCGGGCGCAACGGCTTTAGAAGTCGAACAACAACTGACCGACCGGCTGGAAAAGAAAATCCAGGAATTGCCCGATCTGGATATTTTGCGCAGTTACTCCAAGCCGGGGGAGTCGGTCATTTTCGTGACTCCGCGTGAAGATACGCCGCCCAAGGAAATCCCCAACCTCTGGTATCTGGTGCGCAAAAAGGTTGACGACATCCGCATGACGCTGCCGCCCGGCAGCGTCGGACCGTTTTTCAACGACGAATTCGGCGATACTTACAGCCTGATCTATGCCTTTTCGGGCGAAGGCTTTAGTTACGCCGAGCTGAAAAAAGCCGCCGATTTAGTCCGCCAACAACTG
Organism: Methylobacter tundripaludum; assembly: GCF_002934365.1. Classification (GTDB taxonomy): domain Bacteria; phylum Pseudomonadota; class Gammaproteobacteria; order Methylococcales; family Methylomonadaceae; genus Methylobacter_A; species Methylobacter_A tundripaludum_A. The sequence goes on from NZ_PTIY01000010.1 coordinate 64,346, forward strand.
CTGCGGGTCAAAGATGTCGAAAAAATCGACCTGCTCGGCGTACAGGACGAAAAAATTTATATCGAATTTTCCGACAAAAGACTGGCCGAACTGGAGCTTGACGCCAACGTGGTCGCGGAAGCCTTGCAGGCGCAAAACAGTATGCTGTCGGCAGGAATTGTGTACACCACCCAGCGTAATTTGCCGATCCGCATCACTGGTCAGTTCGATTCGGTGGACAGCATCGCCGGCCTGCCGGTGCATATTGAAGGCCGCACCTTGCGCGTTGACGACTTCGCCCACGTTAAGCGCGGCTACATTGACCCGCCGGAACTTAAAATGCGCGTCAACGGCAAGGAAGCCGTCGGCCTCGGCATCACCATGAACAAACGCGGCGATGTACTGGCGCTGGGCAAGGCGCTGGAAGCCGCCAAGGCCGAAATAGAAGCCGAACTCCCAATAGGTATTGATCTCGAGCAAGTCGCCGATCAACCGCGCGTCGTCAACACCGCTATCGGCGAATTCCTGTCCACCTTCTTTGAAGCGTTGGCCGCGGTACTGCTGGTCAGTTTTTTAAGCCTGGGTTTTCGCACCGGCTCGGTGGTCGCGCTGACGGTGCCGCTGGTATTGGCCGGAACGCTGCTGTGCATGTTGCTGTTCGGCATGGAAATTCACCGTATTTCATTAGGCGCGTTGATTTTGGCGCTCGGCTTATTGGTAGACGACGCGATGATCGCCATCGAGATGATGGCGCGCAAACTGGAAGAAGGTATGGACAGAATGACTGCTGCGACCTATGCCTACAGCGCCACCGCCTTCCCGATGTTGACCGGCACCTTAATCACCATCGTCGGCTTCCTGCCGGTCGGTTTGGCCAAATCGCAAGCCGGCGAATACACCGTTTCGATATTTCAGGTGATGGGCATCTCGCTGTTGCTGTCGTGGATCGGCGCGGTCGTTTTTACGCCCTATTTGGGTTTCCTGTTGCTCAAGATCCAGCCGCATAGCGCGCACCATCACGACCTGTTCGACACGCCGTTTTACAATCGCCTGCGCTATTGGGTGACTTGGTGCGTGGATCATCGCAAAAAAGTCATCGTCGCTACCGCCGCCCTATTTTGTGTCGGCTTGGCGACGCTGAGCCAAGTTCCCGAACAATTTTTTCCGCTGTCGAATCGCCCCGAGGTCATCATTGACCTGTGGCAGCCCGAGGGCAGTTCCTTTGCGCATAGCGAAGCGACCGCCAAGCATATGGAAGCGATTTTGAGCAAAGATGAAGACGTGGTGAATTACACCGCCTATATCGGCAGCGGCACCCCACGCTTCTTCCTGCTGATCGTACAGCAGTTGGCCAATACCAATCTCTCCGAGTTTGTAGTGATGACCAAAGACAATGCGGCCCGCGAACGGGTCATGCAACGCATTCGGCTGGCTTTTGCCACCGATTTCCCGGAACTGCGCGGACGCGTCATGCGCCTTAACGTCGGTCCACCGATGGATTATCCGTTGGTGTTCAGAGTGTTTGGCGAAGATCCCAGAACGGTTCGGAGCATTGCCGACGAAGTGGCCGAGGTGATGCGCGACCATCCCGGCACCGTGGATGTGAACGACGACTGGCATGACCGGATTCCGTCGCTACGCTTGGTGCTCGACCAGGACAAGGCCCGTGCGCTCGGCGTTTCTACGGCAAGCCTGTCGCAAGCCTTGCAAGCCCACTACACCGGGATTCCCGCAGGACAATTCCGGGAGGATGACAAGCTGATCGACATCGTCTGGCGGGCGCAAGACAACTTGCGCACCGCCGCCGACCGGTTGCCCGATGTGACCGTGCGCACCGGCAACGGTCGATCGGCACCGCTGTCGCAGTTCGTCACGTTCGAAACCGCATTCGAGGACGGCGTCCGTTGGCGGCGCAACCGCTTCCCCGCCATTTCGGTGCGCGCCGACGTGGTCGACGGAAAGATGGCTCCCGACGTGGCGGCCGAGATCATCCCGAAACTTAAGCCTATCCAGGAACAGCTACCGCCCGGCTATTTCATCGAAACCGGCGGCTCCAAAGAGGACGCCTGGACTTCCCAGAAATCAATATTCGTCTGGATTCCATTGGTTTTGGTCATTACGCTGATCCTGCTGATGATGCAATTGCAAAGCCTGTCCCGAACCTTTCTGGTGTTCATCACCGCACCGTTGGGTGTCATCGGCGCGGCGTTCGCCCTGCTGCTGTTCGGCGCGCCTTTCGGCTTCGTGGCGCTGCTCGGCATCATTGCCCTGTCCGGCATGATTATGCGCAACTCGGTGATCCTGGTAGACCAGATCGAACAGGATCAAAAAGCCGGGCTCGATGCCTGGACCGCCATCATCGAATCGACTGTACGCCGCTTTAGGCCGATCCTGCTGACGGCGGCGGCGGCCATCCTGGCGATGATCCCGTTATCGCGCAACGATTTTTTCGGCCCGCAGGCTATCGCGATTATGGGCGGACTCACTATCGCCACCTTCCTGACGGTTTTCTTTTTGCCTGCGCTCTATGCGGCGTGGTTCAGGGTGGAACGCTCGCCGCTAAATGCAGAGGCATTCGTGATTTTGCCGTCCGGCAACGGAGCTTCCCAATGAACCTAAAAAAATTGCATCTGTTCAATGTGCCGGATAGCCCCTTCTCCCTTGAGGGAGAAGGTTGGGATGAGGGGGATATAAAGGGTTGTTTTTATTCTCCTCACTCCAACCCTCTCGGCAACTGCTCCATGCGTTGCTCTACCTCCTGCATCCATGCAGTCGTCCAGCAGGAGAGGGAGTTGTTCTCGTTCCCACGCGCTACGTGGGAACGAGGGATGAACATGTCGCATTGGCTACCGATCCCCATTCTGGCGGCGTTGCTTAACTTGAGCGCCTGCACCCCAACCCGTGTCGACAATCCAATGAACTTGATAACACCCCCCAAAGATTGGCATCACGCCCCCGATGCCCAAACACGTTCTAACCCGGCCGATCTTAAAGAATGGTGGAAAGGGTTCCAGGATCCGAAACTGAACGCCCTGCTTAGCCAAGCATTGGCGAACAATCACGATCTCAGGAGCGCCATAGCGCGTGTTCGTGAAGCCAAAGCCATGACCACCGTCGCCGACTCGATGCTCTATCCAAGCATCGACCTGTACTCCGGCGGCGGTCGGGAAAAAAAGATCGACCGGATCATCGGCGTACCGAGCGATCAAGGCATCCGGCTATTCACACCCACTGCCGATATTATCAGCGGCGGGTTGTCCGCCCGCTGGGAAATCGACCTGTTCGGCACCCGACAGTTGGAAGCGGAAGCTGCCGCCGCTCAGGCGGAAGGGGCCGAACAGGCCCTACATGCCGCCCAAGTGGGACTGCTGGCCCAAGTAGCGACCCACTATTTAGAGCTGCGCGGGATACAAAAACGCACAGCCATCTTGCGGAAAAACATCGCCATCCAGCAGGAACGCCTGAGAGTGTTAAAGGTATTCAACCGCACAGGCTTGACCAACCAATGGGACATCGCCCGTCAGGAAACCTTGGTGAACACCACTGCCGGTGCGCTTCCTACGCTCAAGAGCGCCGGCTCAAACCTGATTCATCGTCTTGCCGTGTTACTGGGCGAGCCGCCGGAAAAAATGCAAATCCGCTTGGCTCATGCCGAGCCATTGCCTACAAATTCGCCGGACATCCCCCGTCTTCTGCCCTCGGACTTACTGGAACAAAGACCTGATCTGCGCTTGGCGCAGACCGAAGTCGCTACAATGGCCGCCCGTCTCGGCGCGGCGCGGGCCGATTTGCTGCCCAAGCTGGTGCTGTCCGCTAGCGGCGGTTTCGGCGCGTTGGCTTCGAGCGGGTTTTCAAGTATTGCCGAGAGTGTTTATACGCTCGGTTCGGGCCTTACCGCGCCGATATTCAATGCCGGACGCATCCAGGCCCACATTACCGCCGCCGACGCCAGGCTGGATCAAGTCGCGGCGAACTACGAGAAGACTTTTCTGCTCGCACTGGAAGACGTGGAAAACGCCTATGTCGCGCACGTCTCGTCGCTGGAGCGCCGCAACCGAATGACCGAAGCCGAAACCGCTGCTGAAGAAGCCTACCGGCTCGTCAATGGCTTATATCAGCATGGCGCCAGCGATTATCTCTCCGTACTGGACGCCCAGCGCACCAAACTTGCCGTCGCCGATGAGCGAGCCAAGGCCGAGACTGAGGTGTACGTTGCCCTGGTTTCAATTTACCGGGCTTTTGGCGGCGGGTGGGTAGCCGAAGTCTCTCACCAATAATTTATGTCTTACCTACGCAGCTGTTTCGCACAGCAAAAGGAGACGGAACAAGGATTGTAGAGAAGATCAGCGAGACAAAACAACTCACTTAAGAATTAAAGCACAACCGGGGCAGCGCCATTCCACTGCGTAAAACAGGCCGTCTTAGGCTCAATGCTTATTGTCTGAACTAAGAGCAATCTACAGCCAAAACCGAAGTTTTCAACGAACCGTTCAAAACCCGGCTAAGCCTCAAATGAAAGAAACAACAAAACTTACCATTAATATAACCAGGAGTTACACCACGATGTCATTTTTCACAATTCCCTATCAAATCCATTTCGAAGACACAATGGCTTACGGATCACACCATTATCTGACCAATTTTCGTTTTCAATGCGCAGCGAGAGAAGCGTTTTACTTTGGGCCGGGATTGGACGGCAAAAACCGCTGGCGGGATGACTTGGCGAATCTTGTCATGCTGACCTACGAAGGTTACAGCCGCAACCTTGCCCCAGTCAGGTTGGGCGACAAGCTGGCCCTGCTGCTGACCTATGGCGAAGTCACCCGCTCCTCCTTGCAACTGTGCGTCAGGGCTGTGAAAGAAGACGGAACGCCGGTCACCGTCGGCTTTCAGCGAATTCTCTGCGTGGAGAAAGATACCAAAGAGTTTTTGGTGGTGCCCGAATCGCTCTCCCAGTATTACGGGATCATTGACGAGCCGCTGACTGGAGCCGGTTTCGCAGCGGCAGCGCTGGAAGGCGGCAGCGCTCTGAAGAAACTGTTCACCGATGAAGTCTGCGCTTTAGGAAAACGGGTGACCGCAGGCAAAAATCACGGCGCTGCATTTATCAACCTCTCCGGCGAAACGCTCTTCGATTTTGACAATGTCCAACCCACGACGGCCTTAGATTCCGGCGATATCCAAACCGATAAATCCGCCGCCAAACCGCTTTTGAAGACGTCGAGCCCTCGTACCGCCTTAGTGCTGCCCGGCCAAGGCTCCTATCAACGCGACACCATACGGTCGCTTTACGAGGCCTACCCTGAATTTCACGCGACCTTTGCAGACGCAGACCGTCTGGCCCTGAAATATTTCGGCTACGCCTTCCTGCCGTTGGTCATGGCAAAAACCGATGCCGAGCATGACAACCTGCTCAATCAGTGTCCGAACCTCGACCAGATCGGCATTTACCTATCCGGCGTCTTAACGGCTCAAGCGGTGCTAAATTCCGGACTCCAAGTTGACGGCGTCCTAGGCCATAGCGTTGGTGAGATTGGCGCTTTGACGGTTTCCGGAGCGATTTCAATGGACGCCGGTCTGGAAATCATTTGCCGGCGGATCATCGCGCTTCGCGACCTGAAGGGTTGTGGAATTATGGCTGCGATCCCCAAATCACGCCAAGAGGTGAGCTTGGCATTAGCCGAACTGGGGTCTTCCAGTTTGGAAATTGCCGTGGTTAACCATGCCCGTCAAACCGTCGTGTCGGGAAATGCGGCGGATGCCGACCGTTTTGGCCGACATTTGGCGACACAGGGGATTGGTTTTACGCCATTGCGCAGCCATTATCCGTTTCATTCCTCTTTGCTGAGTCCGGCCGTCGGAGCGTTTGCTGCCAGCCTAGGCCACATCACTGCCCGGGCCACTACAATCGATCTTTTTTCCCCGATGGACGGTCATTGGCATAGTCATGGCCGCGATATTTTAGAGCAACTGCCCTCGCACTTAATTACCCCGTTGGATTTCCAAACTGCGTTAACCCAGTTGTACGACGAGGGCGTCCGAACCTTCATTCACTGCGGACAGGGCAACTCGATCGCCACGATCATTGCCAAAGCGCTTGGCGAACCGGCCGATTTACGGGCATTGCCCGCCCTGGTCGAAGATACCTCTGCATCGGTCAGCATCGACCGTTTGAAAATAACCGATCAGGTCAGTTCCCCGGTCCCATCCACGCCTATAGCCGCTCAAGCTGTGCGCCAGACCGAGGCGATTGCGTCAGTCAATCCCGAGGTTCCGCACTCCGATCAGGCTGCGATGGAAACACCTATCGCCATCGTCGGCCTGGGCGGAGTCTTCCCAGGAGCTAAAGACGTCGCCGGCTTTTGGCATCATGTTGTGGAAGGCGTGAGCGGCATCGTCGATCTCGGCGAACTTGACCCTGACATGCGCGATGATTTTCTTAGCCCGGAGGGGGTACAACCGGACAAAGCCTATTCCCTACTGATTGGACAGGCTCCCGAGCTGGATCACGCCGATCATCCGGGCTTACGCTACAGCCGGGCCGAATTCCTTGCTCTACCGAAAGTCCAACAATACTTGGCCGTTGCTTTGGCAGAAGCACTCGGCGAGTCAGCCGCGGCTCTCTCGAATATCGCCGCAGAACGAATTCGATGTCTGGTCGGCGCTACAGCCGATGGTTCCATCGATCATGATATGGCCCAATTTTCCGCCTGTATTGCCGACATGTTGCAACCGGCTGCGGACTCAGCCGAAGAGCGATTCATCGGCGCGCTGGACGCTGCCCTCGGCGTTTCAGCCGAGACGATCCGCTCACTGGCCCAATCCGATATGTATGAAGCGGTAGTCGACCGTCAGGTGGGCCAGGGGATATTCGGTTACGTCGTGGACACGGCCTGCTCCTCGTCGCTCTATACGGCGGCGCTCGGAATCCATGCCTTGCGCGACGGCGAATGCGATGTGGCCTTGGCGGGCGGCGTCTATGAAGCCAATATGGCAAACAGTTGCCTGTTTTCACAATTCAAAGGTTTGTCATCCAGTGGTAGCCGGCCTTTGGACGCCAGTGCGGACGGCGTGGTGTTCGGAAGCGGAGCCGCTATTTTAGTTCTCAAACGTTTACCTGACGCCGTTGCCGCAGGCGATAAAATATGGGGTGTCATCCGCTCCATCGGCCTTTCCAGCGACGGCAAAAGCCCCTCGGTCAACGTACCCCAAGCTGAAGGCCAGCTTCTTTCAATGCACCGGGCCTACGAAAACAGCGGCATTGACCCCGCCACCGTGCAAGTCGTCGAAGCCCACGCCACTGCCACGCCAGTCGGCGATACCACTGAATTTAAGGCATTGAGCCAAATGTTCGGGCATCTTAGCGGCCGTCATCCCGCCATTATCCTCGGCAGCGTTAAGGCAACCGTAGGCCATACCGGCTGGCTGGCCGGAGCCGCATCGGTCATCAAACTGTGCAAATCCATGGAGCAAAGCCTGATTCCGGCCCAGCATCTTTGGACGCGTCCCAGCGACAAAATCGATCTGGCCAACTCGCCTTTCAGCATCAGCGCCGCAGCACAGCCGTGGCTGCCTAACAGCGACGGTCAACCGCGCCGTGCCGGGGTTGACGGCTTCGGCTTCGGCGGAACCAACGCCCATTTGATCGTGGATCAATATCTCCCCGCGTACCATGATCGATTACCGGTACGTCCCGTAAACCCGCCAACGGCAACCACGCTGGCTATCGTCGGCGTCGGCGACTTGTTTCCCAATGCCTTGAGCGGTGCTGCCGGGCTACCCGCATCGGGCGGCCTCCCACCTCGTTTTGCCAAATCGGCATTGGGCTTGCCGACCGGCAAGCCGTTGCTACCGGATGCGGTCGATCAAATGGACACTTCCCAGCTGTTGGCTTTACTCGCCGTCGAGCAGGCATTGCAGGACCTTAAGGATTGGCAATCCATCGCCGAAGACATCGCTGTTATCGTTGGAATTGAGGGCAAGACAACGCTCGGCATCAGCGCTAACGAAATGATCTTCAAAGACCGTTTGTTCCGTCAGTTACGCGACCGGCGCAACGATTTCCCGGTTAACGACAGCGAATGGTCGGCCCTGCTGGAACAGCTCGATACCGCGATACAGACCCGCAACCGTCCGTCGGGTTCTTACACCTTGCCCGGCTGTATGCCTAATGTCGTCGCCGGCCGGGTAGCCAATTATTTCAATCTTAAAGGCCCGAATATGGTGATCGACAAAGGCGCCGAGTCGTTAGCGCAAACCTTTGAAGTCGCCACCCAGTTGCTGCGCCACGGCGACTGTAAATTGGCCTTGTTGGGCGCGATCAACGCTCATGGCGGCAATCTGGCCGCCAAGTCCAGTCCGCGTCAGTCGGCAGACGGCGCAAAACCGGTCGGCGAAGCGGCGCTGATGCTGGCCGTCACAACCCCGGACGAAGCGGCGGCACAAGGCTGGCCGGTGCTAGGCTTGGTACAGGTCGAAACCGCCGCAAGCCAATCCGACGGGATCAGTCAAGCAGTCGGCGCTACAGCGTGGGACTACCGCGGAGCCGAAGGCGTCGTTGAATTGATGGCTGCGGTGGATCGCGCCCAATCGGGCCAGGCAACGATCTTGCGTTGGGGCGCTACCGCTAAACGGCAGATACGCCTGCTGCCCAACGGAACAACAAGTCCTGCGGAAATCCAGCACAGCGGTTTCGTAACGGGGACCCCGATCATCAATTACACGCCGACCCTGGTGCCTGAATCGCTGACTCTGGAACGCCCTGCCCTGTCCCTGGCGAGCCGACGCATTCTGTTCCTGACCGACGATCCGCAAAGCTTCCAAGCGATGGCGGCTGACGGCGGCCTGACCGGCCTCAACTATCGGATCGTCAGCCCCATTGCTCTGCCGGGTTCTGCCACCTTGACCGTCGACACCACATCCGAGTCCAGCATTGCCGAGTCGCTACGCGCCTTGGCCGATTTTCCTTTCGATACGCTCATCGCCGTCCGTGATTTAAGCCGTCAAACAGGAAAAGCCTTGCTGGAACAACCTTGGGACAGCCGTTTCGTCGAGTTGATTTTTGCTGTTGCACAACACGCCTACGAAAACCTTGGCACCGGCCAGGTGGTGCTGGGCGCTTTATGTTTGGGCGGAACCGATACGAACGGCCTGCTTGATCCTGAAACCGGCCTGGTTGCCGGTTTTCTCAAATCGCTAACCCGTGAACTGCCTACGGCAACCTGCCGCATAGTCCAGACCACCGCCCTTGACCTAAAAACCGGTTTGCAGGAGCTGTCTGCCGAACTCGGGGATGGATGCACCGGAGGTTTGCCGGTCGAGACCTGCTATCTTGCCGGTCGGCGTCACGTATTAATGTTGTCCGAAAGGCCGACCTATGCAGCGCCGGGACAACCGCTGCTCAATGCCTCGTCAGTCGTGGTAGCCACCGGCGGCGGCCGCGGCGTGACCGCCGTCCTGGTCGAATCGATGCTTGAAAGCATCGGCTGCACCGTAGTCCTGCTCGGACGAACCGACCTGTCGGCGATACCGGCAACCGTGCTGACAATGGATGATCAAACGTTCCGGGATTACGAGACGCTTTTTTACCGCGAACAGATGACCTTGCAACCGGGTGCCCGACTGTCGGAAAGCAGACAGCGTTATCAAGCTTTGGCAGCGGCCCGAGAATTACAGGCGATTTTGAATCAATTGGGCAAGCTTCGCGGAACTGTCATCTATCGTGCCGTTGACATTACCAACCGGAAGGCGGTCGACGGCGTCATCGCCGACGTCGCCAAGGAACTGGGCCGGATTGACCTGGTTGTCCACGGCGCAGGCATTCAGACCTCGCGGCGTTTACCCAAGAAAACCTTGTATGAGATCCGCAGCACCATCGCCACCAAGGTGTCCGGCCTGCATCACATTTACGGGGCCTGCCGGCGCCACCTGCCGAACCGGACGGTGCATTATCACTTGCTCACCTCGGCGTTCAGCGTAATGGGCAATGACGGCCAACCGGATTACGGTGCCGCCAATGAGGCCTTGAACCGGATTGCCGCGCGAATGACCGCAGACGGAGGCTCCAGCACTTGGTCGACAATCGCTTGGTTGGGTTGGGACAGCATCGGCATGACCCGAGGCTCGGAATTTGCCGCATTGGGTAGTGAGCGGCAGATTCGCGGGGTCACGGCGGAGGAAGGCAAGGCGCTGTTCCAATCGCTGTTGGCGGGACCGCCTGCCCAACCGATCAATGTCCTGCTGACGGCCGGCGAACTTGAGTTTTTCCAAGTCCCGCTGACCGACAGCGTCCCAACGCAGGCAGCCCCGCCCGCTTGGTCGCTGTCTTTAGCAGACATTCCTTTTGCAGTCGGGCATCAGGTCAACGGCAAACCGACCATACCCGGCGCTTACGAGCTGGAGCTGGCGGCCCAAGCGGCAAAAGCGGCGCTGCCGGAGTTGCCGGTCATCGGTTTCGACCATTGCCGGTTCCTGCGTTTCGTCAAGTTAAGCGGCGACGCGCCGACCAATCTACGCAGCCAAATTCGGATTCTGGAGCGCACAGGACGGCAGGCACGCGTGGAAGTCGTGTTGCTGTCGGATTTTGTGCATAGCTCAGGCGTCGTTCTTGAAACCGATGTGCGTCATCTGGAATGCGAGGTGGTTTTGGGCGAATTACCGGGTGTGGCGCTGCAACCCAGAAACCAAGGCGATCAACCGGTCTCCGGCATGACCGTCATGGATCCGTACAACGCTGACGGCGCTGCGGTTTATCACGGCGGAGTTTTTCATCACTTGCATTGGATCACCTTAGGGACGAGTGCTCACCAAGCCAATTTCCGGTTTGTCGACCACCAATACGAAGCGCTGCTGGCAAGGTACATTACGCCGTTCTTAGCCATTGACGCTGCGCTCACCTTATCGATCCTCACCTGGAATTCGGACGGTTCCATGCCGGTCTGCGTCGCGGCTGAAATCGGTTCAATCCGCTGGGATGCGCCGTTGAATGACAACGCGCTGAATCGCGCACCGCAACCGGTGACGATCACCACCAGCGCTTCCCGGCACGTCAATGGCCGAATACTCGGCGACTGGATGGAGGTTCGCACTGCCGACGGCAAGTTGGCGATGACCATAACCGGCACGGTTGCCCAGCCTTATGGCGTGGTCGACTCGGTAACCTTGTTGACTGCCGCCGCTCCAAGTAATCTGGAGGAGGTTCTGTGAATAGCTCGAACCGCGATCCTGACGTCGCCTTAATCGATATGGAGAGCTGCGAACATGTGTTGGCGGCTCCGGCTTGTCTCTCAGCCCGTGAAACACAGTGTTGGCGACAATTCCGGCACCACCGGCGTCAGCGCGAGTGGCTGGCCGGACGTCTGGCCGCTAAAGCCCTCTTTTGGCAGCGCTTGGAACGATCCAACGCTGCCGACTCGTCAGAATCCCATCAAGTACAACAGCTGACGCCATCGACATTGGCGGCGTTGCCCATGAAGGAACTACATCAAATCGAGATTTTGGCACCCGAGCGGGGCAAAGCGCCGCAATTGTTTTGGAAGGGATCGCCGGTGAAAGGCGGTCTTTCCGTCGCTCATGCCGGCGGGCTGGTCTGCGTCGGCATAAACCCGACCGGCGAAATAGGTATTGACGTCGAAACCTGTGAGCTTCGGGAGGCGGCCTATTACCGCAGTTCATTCGCCGAATCCGAACACCGATGGGCGCAACAACTGGGGGGAAGCGACCAAAACCGGAAAATTTTCGGCTACACCCTGCTTTGGGCGTTTAAAGAATCGTTGTTCAAGACCGGCCGGCTGCCACAGCCAAGCATGGGCGCCGCAGACACGATCATTGTCGATCTACCCGATCTCATCAACGATCAACACTCGGATTGGTCACAACCCAACACCGTGACCCTGCTGCCTGTTCAACTCCGTTCCAATTCGTTGCCGCAGCATCGCCATGTGCGTGCGGCTTATTGTTTCAACGGGCAGTGCGTAATTACCATTATCTATCTTTGCGTTTAATCAACTTCTGAAAATCCATGAAAGGACTTTATTTATGACGACTAACAGCACCACCTTAGACACTATTCAGCACCTCTTTGCCGAGGTAACCCGCTATCCACGGGAACTGCTCACCCCTAATGCCGACCTGGAAGAGGACTTGGGCATTGACTCGGTAAAACTGGGGGAGATTTTGGCCGTTCTGCGCGAGTATTTTGGCCTGGAAAGCCGCCTGACCGACGACATCAGGGAAATCCGTACCATTGCGACTATCGCCGCTTTGCTTGAAGACCGGCTGGGCCGACCTCAGGCAATGCCAGCCGCCGCCAGCCAATTGCCTGCGGTAAACAATCAGCAGGATTTGCTGGCGCAGGTAACCAGCGTGATAGCCGAAGTAACCCGCTACCCTATTGAACTACTGACACCTAATGCCGATCTGGAAGAGGACTTGGGCATCGACTCGGTAAAACTGGGCGAGATTTTGGCCGTTCTGCGCGAGCATTTTGGCCTGGAAAGCCGCCTGACCGACGACATCAGGGAAATCCGCACTATTACGACTATCGCCGCTTTGCTTGAAGACCGGCTGGACCGGCCTCAGGCAATGCCCGCGGCGGCACCGGCGATCATCGTCAGCCAATTGCCTGCGGCAAACAATCAGCAGGATTTGCTGGCGCAGGTAACCAACGTAGTAGCCGAAGTGACCCGTTACCCTATTGAACTACTGGCCCCCAATGCCGAGCTGGAAGAGGACTTGGGCATCGACTCGGTAAAACTGGGCGAGATTTTGGCTGTTCTGCGCGAACATTTTGGCCTGGAAAGCCGCCTGACCGACGACATCAGGGAAATCCGCACCATTGCGACTATCGCCGCTTTGCTCAGAGCTCGATGCGAGCAATCGCAGGCAGTCGTACAGGCTGCGTAAACGCTCCATTGAGTACCTGTTCAAGTGAATCAGGCGGCAACAGTGGCGAAAGAGGCGCCAGCTACAAAGTGTAGGCCAACTAAAGTCTCCCCACATCAGCAATCATTTTGTCTAACCCGCTTAACTTAATGGCCGTGACGCGTTGCCTGAGAATGCAGTGTCAACGCGTTGCGCCGAGTAGAGCGGAAAACGCATGTTGCTGTAACGTAGCGACACGCAATATCAGGTTTCGGCATTATCCTGACCGGCATGGGCGATGACGGGGGCCCATGACATGAAAGAAATGCACGATGCCGGCGCCTTGACTATCACACAAGATGAAACCAGTTGCGTGGTCTACGGCATGCCCAAAGAAGCCTTTAAGTTCGGCGGCGTCGATAGCATTCTGCCGTTGTCGGCTATCCCTCAACTGATCACGCAAGCGCCGACTCGGGGCTGTTTAAAAAGACCTGAACTTGAATTGACCTAACGCAACATTACGCCGTATCAAACTCATCATTCACTTGATCATGCTTAAGATGATGTTTTTCATCGACCGCCTTGATGCCCAGATTGCAAAAAAATCCCAGCACTAAAATGCCGGCCATGATCTGCATGGTCATGTTATAGGCATCGGCTTTGGGTACCCCCTGATCGATCTGGCTTTGCCTGAGATAATTGACCAGCACCGGCCCCGCAACCCCCGCCGTGGCCCAGGCGGTCAACAATCGGCCATGAATCGCGCCGACGTATTGGGTGCCGAAAATATCGGCCAGATAGGCAGGTATGGTCGAGAAGCCGCCGCCGTACATACTCATAATCACCGCGTAGCAGCCGACAAACAGCCAGACATTGTTCATCCGTCCGGTATAAGGCACTATCGAATAAAGCACGCAGCCCAGCATGAAGAAGGTGAAATACGTGCTTTTCCTGCCCAGGTAATCGGACAGCGTAGACCAGAAAAAACGCCCGCCCATGTTGAAGAAACTGAGCATACCGACAAACGCGGCGGCTTTTTCCGGCGTGATTTGATCCTTGAACATCTCCTGGCTCATCGCCGAGGCTTGGCCCAGCACGCCGATTCCGGCGGTCACATTCAGGCATAACACCAGCCACAACAGATAAAACTGCGGCGTTTTAAGCACCTGCTCGACATGCACGTGCTTGTCCGTTATCAACTTATTTTTCCGGGTGTCCGGCTGAAAATTCACCGGCAACCAGCCCTCTTCCGGCAAGCGGATAGTGAAAGCGCCGATCATCATAAACACCAGGTAAATACCGCCCATGGTCATGAAAGTCTCGGCAACGCCGACCGATGTCGCCGACGCAAAATGCTTCATCAACAACACGCCCAACGGCGCGCCGATCATTGCGCCGCCGCCGAAACCCATGATGGCGAGGCCCGTCGCCATGCCCCGCCGGTCGGGAAACCATTTAATCAAGGTCGAAACCGGAGACACATAACCCAGCCCCAAACCGATGCCGCCTAACACGCCGTAACCCAAGTAAAGCAGCCAGATTGCATGCAGCGCTATTCCGGCCGCGGCAATGAAAAAACCGCCGCTAAAGCAAAGCGCCGAGCAGAACATCGTCACGCGCGGCCCGACTTGCTCCAACCATTTTCCGGCAAAGGCGGCCGAGAGCCCTAAAAACATAATAGCCAGACTGAAGATCCAGCCCAATTCGGTCAACTTCCAATCTTCCGGCAACGACTCGGTCACGCCCAATACCTTGGTCAACGGCAAATTAAAAACGCTGAAGGCGTAAACTTGGCCGATGCACAGATGCACAGCCAATGCGGCGGGAGCCACCAACCAGCGGTTAAAACCCGGTTTGGCGACAATTCGGTCTTTTGATAAAAAAGACGAGGCTAACCATGTGGACATAAAATATCGTTCCTGTTGTTGATTATTATACGGGCGGGGCAAAGCGGCTATTATCGCCTAATAATCTTCCGAATTGAATTCAGCGCTTGAAAATCCGGCCGGAAACCGCAACGGTTGCTTGCACGCACCAAGCGCCGTTCCGATTCGTCATCCAATCCAGCCCTACAAACAGTTTGTAGACTGCGAACCCGATATTTGTGATTAAATTACCCATCCCAACCTAAACTTGCAGATGGATACCATGAAACACCCCGAATTCCCGCTGACCGACGAATTGATTTACCTCAACCACGCCGCCGTAGCCCCCTGGCCTAAAAGAACCGGCGACGCGGTGATCAAGTTTGCCGAACAAAACACCCGTTTCGGCTCGCATTTCTACCTGGACTGGCTGAACAAGGAAGCCGAGTTGCACACGCAATTGCAGACTTTGTTAAACGCCCCTTCCGCCGACGATATCGCCCTGGTTAAAAACACGTCGGAAGCCTTGTCCTTTGTCGCCTACGGCCTGACCTGGCAGCCCGGCGACAACATCGTGTCCAGCAACGAAGAGTTCCCCTCCAACCGGTTGCCGTGGGAATCCCTGGCCGATCAGGGCGTGGAATTCCGCCAAGCCGATTTACACGGCGCGGATGCGCCCGAGGATGCTTTGTTTGCGCTGGTGGACGGTAACACGCGCTTATTGACCATCAGCTCCATACAATTCGCCTCGGGGCTGCGCATGGACTTGGAAAGGATCGGAGAATTCTGCAAGCGGCGCGGCATCTTGTTTTGCATTGACGCGATCCAGAGCCTGGGCGCAGTGCAGTTCGATGTGCAGGCTTATCAGGCGGATTTTGTAATGGCCGACGGCCATAAATGGATGTTCGGTCCCGAAGGTTTGGGCGTTTTTTACACCACGCCCGAAGCCAGGAACAAACTGAAACTGACCCAGTACGGCTGGCACATGATGAAAGATATTCATAATTACGAAAACCAGCCGTGGGAAGCCCACCCCTCCGCCCGCCGCTTTGAATGCGGCAGCCCCAACATGCTGGGCATCCATGCCTATTCCGCCAGCTTGTCGTTGTTGCTGGAAACCGGTATGCCCGCTATCGAAGCGCAAGTTTTAGAAAAATCCGGCTATTTAACGGATGCGATTGATAAAAACGGGCAATTGGTTTTACTGTCGGCGAAGCAAAACCGGCTCAAATCCGGCATTGTCGTCTTTAAGCACCGGACGGTTGCCAACGAGGTGCTATACCAGCATTTACAGAAAAACGGCGTGGTTTGCGCCTTGCGCGGCGGCGGTATACGTTTTTCGCCGCATTTTTACAATACGTTTGAGGAACTTGACCGGGCGCTGAAATTGGCCGCATTGCTGGAATAATTAGTATGTCGATTCCGTTCGTGGTGGGTCCTGCCGAACCATCAACGAAAGCGATTTGTTAAGGACAACCGCTTTTTCCTTGCCCAATATCTTAGTCTTTAGTGACGAATGACCACGGACAAATCCGAAATCTGCCGCATATCGAATCATCGTAATATCGGTATTCAATCTGCATGACCGGCTATCGAAAACAGGCAAGATACTGATTATCGGGATAATACCGATGCTGTTCAGACAATACTTTTGCTGATAGAATCGAATCGACCTTAAACAATAATAAATTAAAACTAGAAGGTAACGCTCATGTCCGAATATATTTCCGAAGCCGTCGATATCGCCAATCAAGAAGCCGACCGCGCCAGACAGGCGGCAAACCGTTGTGAAGATTTCTCTCAATACGCTGAACAATCCCAACGCGCCGCTGAACTACAGGCACAAACCGCAGCCCAAGCGGCCATTAAAGCCGAGAACGAAGCACAACAAGCCGCTGAATTTGCCAGTCAGGCCCAAGCATCCGCCTATGCCGCCGATCAGGCCGCGGGTCAATCTCAAGAACACGCCCAGACATCAGCCGGCAATGCCGAGCAAGCCAAAGCCATCGCCGACAATGCGAACAGCGCCGGGCAAGAAGCCCGCGCTTACGCCGAGTCGGCCGCACAGGCCGCAGCCGAGAGCGGGACTCATGCGCGGACGGCGCAAGATTGTGCCGAACAGGCCCAACAACAGGCTGAAAATGCCGGTAACTCGGCCCAGGATGCAAACGGCAGCGCCCAAACCGCAGCCCAAGCAGCAAGTCAGGCAGAGAACGAAGCGCAACAAGCCGCTCAGTTTGCCGGTCAAGCTCAAGCATCCGCCGATACAGCCGGTCAGGCTGCGGGACAATCTCAGGAACACGCCTCCCAATCGGCCCAATTTAGCGAACAGTCGGCCAGTCGAGCTCAAGAAATTGGACAACGGCTCAGCGAAGCGCGAACTTCGACGGATAGAATACGGGGACTCCATCGCCAGGCCGAGTTCGTATTATCACAGCTGCAACAAGCGCTTGCGGAAACGCAGAATGCCCAGCGCCAAGCTGAACAAGCGCGCGATGACGCCCAGAGACTGCGTGACGAGGCACAGTCGTTACGGGATCAGGCGCGAGAGGCTTCGGCTCGCACCCTGGAACACGCCCGTAGCGCCGAACAAGCCGAAGCCGAAGCCAGGCGCGGCGTCGAAGACACAAAAAATTCAATGTTCGAGGCGCGAGCCGTGTTGTCGCGTGCTTTCGCTGCGGTTAAGTGGTAAAGCGGCCCAGAGCGTAGGTTGGGCAACAGTTCGTTGCCCAACATTTTGGCACCAGTGACGGGAATGACCGTAATCAAATCCCAAATCCGCCGTCATATTTAAACATCGTAATGTTGGGCATAAAAAGCATGTCCAACCTACAAGACTAACACTTACGCATCGGCAAATTGCGGATAGCTCGCCCCTTCCAGCATCGACGGCACTGAATAATTCACACCGGGCAATTGATCCCAACTGGCCTCGCCTTCTTTTGTTTGCATCATATTAGCCCAATGCAAGGTTTGGTTACCGCTGGACGATGTGCTCATTTGCATTTGAAACACCCATTGCTCGCCGATTTTACTCATACGGCCAAAGCCGGTGATGATGGCATCTTCTCGGCGACCGCTGCGAATAAAGGTAATTTGCACCTGCCCGTCGGCGGTCACCGTACCCAACAGGCTCCACTGCCGGGGAGAGCCTGAATGTTTGCTGTTATGTTCTCCCTGATCAAACAAAAGAGCGGAGGATACGCCCCAGAAATAGCCGTTTTTATAGCCGGAAATGTGCCATACGGTTTGATCGCCTTTCCAGGTCAACACATTATCATCGGGCGAAAATTGAAGAGCGGGCAGATCCGGGTAAGTCACATACCAGTATGTGTCGGCCAGAAAATCCCAAGTGGTGCGGTTAGTTTCAGACATAAGCGGCTCCGTTTTTTAGAGTGGTAAATAGGCGTATTTCATAATCAAACAATCAGTCTTGTACTAAGCAAGGCTCATGAGCATCGGCGCGCCGGGTAAAAGAGAGGGACAAGCATGATACCCGATTACGCCTAACATTTAAAATTATCTGCCTACGCGGCTTTTCGCCTCTTCGTGCAGGTTGGGCAACAGCTTTTCGTTGCCCAACATTTTGGAAAAACCGTGGAGGAATAACTGTCGTCAATTCCGAAATCTGCTGTGTTGAAACAGCGTGATGTTGAGTATAAAAGACACGTCCAACCTTAGTATCTACAAACGATCATCTTATAGGCTACCAGTCCCCCGCAGGATGGGGCATGTTGCCCCGTCCATAATGTTTTGCGTTGGTTAACTGTCGTCACTTAACTCAAACACTGTAAAAACGTTAGGGCCGGGGTTACAAACCCCGGCCCGCTTGGGGAGTGGCGGCTTATTTTCCTGTTTATTCAGTGTGCCAGCAGAATCGCTTAGTTTGTTTGTTGCATTTTTATCTTGGTAACCCTGAATAATCGGAATGATTTGAACAACTGCGGCAAACGTTTGAACAACCGCAAGGATAGCCATAAAAACGGTTAAACGTGCAATGACTTTCGATTGTCTGTCTGTGGACGCAATTTGCAATTTAATAGTTTCGTGCAGTTCGCGCGTTGCACCAGAGCCGGACCATTCAGAAAGTGGGATTCCACCGCTAGCCATATTTTTAACTCCTAACGTAATATATACGACATCGATTGTCGTATAAATAAATCGTGTTGTCGTATATTCTTCATAAAACCATCTAATTATTTGTTTTCAATAGCACAAACAAATACGACACCATCAACACCCAAAAACTCACTCCCCCAGCAACCCCAAATATTCCTCTTCACTAATAACACTTACACCCTTTTCCATAGCGGCGGCAATTTTCGCAGCCCCCACATCGGAACCGGTAACCAGAAAATCAGTCTTCCCGGTAACCGAACTGCCCACTTTTGCGCCCAAGCGTTTGGCTTCCTTGCTCATGTCATCACGCTTGCCGTGAATCATGGTGCCGGTAAAGACGATGGTTTTGCCGGAAATCGGGCTGACGTTTTGCTGCTGCTCGGCGAGTAACGGCGTTGGGATTAAATTAAAACCCAGCTGATAGATTTGCATGAAATCGGTTTTGATTTTCGCCAGACATTCAACCACGGCGGCGCCGGTTTTCTCGGCGAAGCCTTCGATATTGATCACGTCTTCAACGGTCAGCTTGAAAATATCCATCAGGTGATGATGTTGCAGCAGGCGTTCGCAGTTGCCTAGGCCCATCCGGTGGATTCCGAAAGCGCCCAGGAAGCGCCAGTCTTCTATGGCTTCGGTACGGCTGCGTTGCAATTGATCCAGCAGGTTTTGCGCGGTTTTGTCGCCAAAGCCCATATCCTGCAATTGCTCCATGTCCAGCTGGTAAACGGCATAAACCGAGTTGATGCCGCAAGCGTGGAGTTTTTCCACTGTTTTCCCCCCGAAACCGTCGACATTCGCCAGGGTCCTGAAAAAATGCTCGATGGTGTTTTCAATTTGCGCGGGACATTTTGTGGTGTTCAGACAATAAAGATAATCGCTGTCCCAAACCAGCTCGCTACCGCAACTGGGGCAATGCTCCGGGATTTGAGGTTTTTTCGGGGTAATGACCCGCTCGATTTTGGGTATCACCAAGCCTGAGCGCGTTAATTCAATTAACGTACCCTTACCGATACCGAGCTCCTTGACCATGCCGTAATGATGCGCGGTTGCCCTGGAAATCACCGCACCGCTGAGTTTGGTCGGCGTCAGCTCGGCAACCGGATTGACCCGGCCGGAACGGGAGGTTTGCGGGGTGACATTCAGCACGATAACTTCGGCGGTTTCGACATTGCTTTTATAAGCTATCTGCCAGCGGTGATGGTGCCGCGTTGCGCCGAGGTATTTTTTTATCTGTTCATTGCCGACCAGCTCGAAAACGACACCGTCCACATCGTAATCGACCAATGTGTACACTTTTTCGATAACGTGGTCGAAATCGGCCAGCACTTCGGCAGCAGTGCCTTGCCAGGCGGGCAACTGGGAGAACGGGAAAAACACCGCCGCATGGTTTTGTATGGCTTCCAAGGCGTGTTGTTCCAGCTCTTTTTCTTTAATGATACTGGCCTGGAAGTTACGGGAATTTTCAAAATACTCGGCCAGATGGCTGTTGAAATAAGTCTGGCTGACTACGATTTCGCCTGCGCCCTGCCCTCGTTTGCCGTTGCCGCCGACTTTCAGGCCGCGCTCGAAAACCCGGCTGATGTCGGTGCCTTTGCGGCCGTCGCCGCGCGTGTACAGCAGTTTTCCGTCATCGTAAGCCGCATAACCGTCCAGCTTGGGCGTGGCGCGAATCAGCAGCGTGGAAAAATCCACATCGCAGTCATCGGCGGCTTTTTCCAGCCGGGCCAGCCATTTTTCGATGCCGCTCTGGGAATAAGTTTTTTCGGTCGAGAGCATCGGCTCCGGCAACGCGACGGTCTTGCCGACAAACCCGGCTTCCGGTTCGACGGTTTCTAAATAGGGGTGGTGCGGGTGACGTTTTTGCAGTTCGACCAGGAAAACGAAGTCATAATCCGCATCGGAAATTAGCGGTTCGCCACCTCGATACAGCGCGTTGCAGACCTGCAGAAACTGAAGCAGCTGTTCGTCGGTCAGTTCTTTGGGATTGGCTTGGGCTGCGATTTGAGCGATCAGCTCAGTGGATAAGCTGAAATCAAGATCGGCTTCTTTTAAAAGCGCCAACTGGGTATTGCTAAGGGATGGCATCTAAATAACCTGAACAGGTAAACGCAAATGTGTAGGTCGATTCGTAGTTTCGTAGAGTATGCGGTGCATACCCATTAGGCATTCAATAGTACGCACAGCGCACCCTACAAAGGTGTGGATTAGCTGAAAATTTTAAACAGAATGGAAACAGACATAGCTAGATTAAAACCAATCATCCATTTTACAAGTGTGAATTCGCCTTGTATTTTTTCAAATCGAGTGTCACTCTTTAGTTCCAGCTCTTTGATGTCGTGCTTTGTAGCCACCTCGGTGTTAAGCACTTCCTTTAACGCTTCTGATTGCGCTCTGGCTTGATTTTCTGGGACACCGCCATTTTTCAAGGCTTCCACATATTTCAAAGTGTCGAAAGTAACTGTACTCATAATTTTTCCCTTTCACCCATTAGCACACGATGGCGGACTTAAACGGATATATTAAAGGATAAGGTCAAATACCTTATCCGTGTTTATCCGTCAATTCCGTGTCATCTGTGTTCTATTTTCTAAGTTAGAACATCAAAATCACAAACTCTGCCGAATGGCCTGAATGGTCGCTTCGGTCAGCGGCTGTCTTCTGTGATCGAGTATCACGCCATCCAGTTTATCGGCTATCAAGTTGATTGTTTCTATATAGTCGTCGAAAACAGCCGGTGCATCATCCAATGCTTCAGGCTGCATGAAAAACACGATGCCGGGGCAGTAAAACTGGTCTAGGTCTTTTTCCGGGAAAGTACCGGGCTCCACAATACAGGCCACGCCGAAATCGACCAGCCGGTTGGAATCCAGACGTTCAAATATTTTCAAATTGCCGTATTCAAGGCCGACCATTTCAAAGGCTTCAACCAGATCAGCGCCGTTAAAATCTTCGTCCGCCTTGGTGATAATACTGAACTGAATGATAGCCGGCGCGGCGGCGCGTGGCGGCGGCTCTACGTCGTCATCCTGTTCATAGTAATCATCTTCGCCATCGTCTTCATCATAATAGCGATCCGCTTTGCTATGGGCATGATGGACACCGGCGCTACTTTTAGCGGCTCCCAGCGGAATAATATCAAAGTCGTCCCTGGTGTCCCTGAGGGTATCTGCTTCCAACGACTCATCGTCATCATAATCGCCCTCGTCATCGTAAAGTTCCATTTCTTCCTGGGCCTTTTTGTCCTTGATATATGCCCAGATCAACATGCCGATGACTACAACCATGCCGGTTGCAATAATTACAATTCTTAATATCTCTTTATCCATTAGTTTTCCGCCAGACTAACTGCTTCTTCAATATCAACTGCGACCATCCGGGACACGCCCGGCTCTTTCATAGTAACACCTGCCAGCTGTTTTGCAATTTCCATAGTCACCTTGTTGTGTGAAATATACAAAAACTGCACCGATGCCGACATTTCTTCGACCATTTTTGAAAACCGCCCGACGTTAGCGTCATCCAGCGGCGCATCAACTTCGTCCAGCAAGCAAAAAGGCGCAGGATTGAGCTCGAAAATCGAGAACACCAATGCGACCGCCGTTAATGCTTTCTCTCCACCGGATAACAAATGGATGGAGCTGTTCTTCTTGCCCGGAGGCCGGGCAATAATGTTTACGCCTGCTTCCAGTTCGTCCTGTTCGGTCAATTCCAGATAAGCGTGACCGCCGCCGAATAATTTTGGGAACTTCTCCTGCAAACCGGTGTTTATTTTATCGAATGTTTCCTTAAAACGCAGCCGGCTTTCCTTGTCGATCTTGCTGATCGCCTGATCCAGGGTTTGCAGCGCCTCGACTAAATCGGCATGTTGCTCGTTAAGAAAATCCATCCGCTCGGACTGCGCCTTGTATTCTTCTATAGCAGTCAGGTTAATGGTACCTAATCTTTCGATTTGAGCCAATAAGTCGTCAACGGTTCTTTTCCAGCTGTTTTCTTCGGCCTGCTCCGGCAGGTTTTGCAGCACCTGCTCGACGTCCGCATCGATTTCTTTAAGCTGTTCGTTGACGGTTTGCTGGCGCACCTTGCTTTCCTGCAACTCAAAGCGGATCGTATCCAGCGCTTCTTTTTGCTTTTCCAAGGCGCGTTGCACCCGGACATGTTCTTCGGACAGCTCAGTTATTTCCGCTTCAAGCTCTTCCTGAAGCCGGCGTTGTTGCTTCAGCGTCTTTTCCAGCTGCTCCTTACCCACAACCATCTGCTCCAGCTGCTTTTTTTCCTCGTCCATCGGGGTCAGCGTTTGGTTCAGGTTAAGCTCCAGTTCGGCAATGCGTTCAAGCGACTGCTGGTGTTGCAACTGTAACCTGTCGAGCTGTTTGCCGGTTAAAGTTTCGGATGATCGTAGCGATTCGATCTGCGACTTGATGCTGTAAACCTGTTGGCGGGCTTCATTGGCCGCCTGATCGATTTGCTGTTGCCGGGATTGCAGCTCCTGATTTAGCGCCTCCAGGCTTTGCTTTTGTTGCTCCTGCTCGGCCATGACCTGTTCGGCCTGTTCCTGCAATAGCTGGGATTCGGCAATCGTCTCGGCGTTTTCGGCCGTTTCGCGGCTTAACTCATCAATATCGTTGCAGACCTGCTCCAGACGACGTTGCTGATGCTCCAGCCGCGCCGAATGCGCGCTGAATTCGGCGCTTTTTGCCGACAATTCAGCGCCCAGGCTATTATCCTGTTGCTGGATCGATTCGCGCGTGGCTTCCGCCTCTTTCAAACCGGTTTCGACCGTTTCCAGCTGGTCTTCAAACGACTCGATTTCGCTATGCAGTTCTTCCTGCCGCTGCTTTAACAAACGCAACTCTTTTTCGCGCTGCAACACGCCGGTTTTGCTGTCTTTGGCGCGGATGATCTTGATCCAGCCGGAACCGAACCAGGTGCCGTCCGGGGTGATGACCGATTCATGCGGTTTTAGTTGGGCGGATAAAGCTCTAGCGGTTTCGGCATCGTCGGCGCAGTAAACCCCGGCCAGTAGGCTGCTTAAATCCCACGGCGCTTTTACCTTATCCAGCAGCATCGGAACATGGGCTCCTTCTCCCTGAGGGAGAAGGCTGGGATGAGGGGATTCAAATAAGCTATTTTCCTTATTTTGATTTCCCCTCACCCAACCCTCTCCCTCTGGAGAGGGCTTTGTACCGCTTTCGTCAACCGTATTGGTTCCGGTCTCAATCAGCATCAACGACTCATCCGTCAAACGCTGCAAGCCTGGAATAACCTGATCGGCGCTTTCTACGCAAATCGCCTCAAGGTAACTGCCCAAAACCGTTTCAACCGCCCTATCCCAGCCTCCCTGCACGTCAAGGAACTCGGCAAGACGCCGGTTTTCGGTCAAATCCACGGACGCAAGCCATGCGCTCAGGTGTTTGTTGTCTTTGCCCATCGCATGTTGCTGCAATAATTCCAGCGAGGTGATTTTGCCTTTTACGCTTTGCATTTCCGAGCGGCGCGCATGCAGCTCGTCATGATATTGCTTGATCTGCTGACGTTGCTCGCGTATCTGCTGATGCAGGTCTTCAAGCTGTTGATGAAACTCGGCGCGCTGGTTTTCAATCATTTCGATGCCTGCATCCAGCGATTCAATCTCGTTTTGCAAGTCGCCGGCCTCCAGCTCGCTACGCTCGCCGTGCAGTTTATCCAGACGGATTTGCAGCTGGCGATTCTGGTTTTCCAATTGCACCGATTTTACCCGCTGCACTTCGGCCTGTTCTTTGTAGCTGGAACTGGTCGTCCGGTACGCTTCCCACTGCTCCTGCCAAGCTGTTTTTTGCTGCTGCACTTCCTGCTGGTTATATAAAACGTCTTCCTGCCGCTCCTCGGCGACAATCAACGCTTCTTCCGCTTCAAGCAAAGCTTCTTTAATCTCTTCCAGCTGCTGCACATCGGCTTCGAGTTCTTTTAACGACTGGTCGGCCTGCTGGCGCAAACGGTTAATTTCAATCTCGGTTTGCTCGCGGCTGCTTTCGCTGTGTTTGATGGTCTGCTCCAGGCCGCTGACTTCGGCGACGATCTGGTAATAATCGCCCTGGGAGCGGGTTGTCTGTTGTTGCTGGGTCTTATGCTCCGCGCGTTTGGCTTCGATGTTGTTATCGATGTCGCGCAATTCCACAAACAAACGGTTATGCTCGTGAGCCACTTCCTGCAATTTTTCATCCAACTGCTTGGCAGCCTGATGATAGGTGTTCCAGCGCATCGCCAACAGTTCCAGCTTGTATTGGCGCTCCTGCTTTTTAAGCTCGGTATATTTTTCGGCTTTTTCGGCCTGCTTTTGCAGATGCTTGATTTGTTTTTCGACTTCGTCGCGCAAGTCGTCCAGTCGCTCCAGGTTCTCGCGGGTATGTTTCATCCGGGTTTCGGTTTCGCTGCGGCGTTCCTTATATTTGGACACGCCCGCCGCTTCCTCGATATGAATCCGCAAATCATCCGGCTTGGCTTCGACCATCCGGGAAATAGTGCCCTGCTCGATGATCGCATAGCTACGCGAACCCAGCCCGGTGCCCAGGAATATGTCGGTGATGTCCTTACGGCGGCAACGCGAACCGTTCAGCATGAACACGGAAGTGCCGTCGCGGCTGACCTGCCGCTTGATCGCGATGGTATCGTATTGGGAATATTCGCCGCCCAGCTTGCCTTCGCTGTTATTAAAAACCAGCTCGACCGAAGCCGTACTCACCGGCTTGCGTCCCGACGAGCCGTTAAAGATCACGTCGGCCATGCTGCCGCCGCGCAAATGCTTGGCGGAACTTTCGCCCATCACCCAGCGCACCGCATCGATAATATTGGATTTGCCGCAGCCGTTAGGCCCGACGATGGCGGTCAGATTACCGCTGATCGGTATGACCGTTGTATCAACAAAAGATTTGAAACCCGAAAGCTTGATTTTTTCCAGTTTCATAGTACTGGTATGAATATCCCGACAGTTGAATTAAAATAACGGCCTATTATTAACGATAATTAGCCGAGTATCGAATTTTTTCGCCTAAAGCGCCTACTTTTGGTACCCCCTTTGATTTTATATACAAGCTGAAAATGACAACACAACCAAGCAAAGATCTGGAAACTTTCGACAACCCAAAACCAGGCCGCGATTATACGATCCGCATCGACGTGCCTGAGTTCACCTGCCTGTGCCCAAAAACAGGCCAACCGGATTTTGCCACCATCCAAATCGAATACATCCCCGGAGCGCTGTGCGTGGAACTTAAAGCGCTTAAACTGTATATGTGGGCATTCCGAGATCAAGGCGCATTCCATGAAGCCGTCACCAATGAAATCCTCGACGACCTGGTAAAAGCCATAGCGCCGAACTTCATGCGCATTCGCGCCGAGTTTAACGTGCGCGGCGGCATCTACACCACCGTCGTCGTCGAACACAAAAATCCCGATTGGCAAGCGCCGGAACCGGTTACGCTGCCTTAAAGCGATATACAGCTAAGATATACCATGCATATCCGGCTCTATTATTCACCACGAAGACACGAAGAACACGAAGCTTATGTTTTTCTTCGTGCTCTTCGTGTCTTCGTGGTGGGTAAAAGCCATCATGGCTAAGACCTACTACACCTCGGACATTGCCGTCGCATTAAAATACGACGGCAAAAATGCGCCCAAGGTTACCGCCAAAGGCTCGGGTCTTACCGCAGAGCAAATCTTAGCAATCGCCGAACACCACGGAATACCGCTGCAAACCGAGCCGGAACTGGCAAGAATTCTGGCTCAAATCCCGTTAGGCGATGAAATCCCCAATGAACTCTATGTCGCTGTCGCGGAAGTGATCGCCTTCGCGTACTTCTTAAGCGGCAAAACACCCGACAATTACCAGCCATGAATTTTAAAGAAGCCCTGACCACCCTGCCCCAATACGTCCTGCCCCATCATGCCCTGTCCGCGATGATGAGCAAACTGACCCACTGCGAAAACAAGACCTGGAAAAACCTGTTTATCAAACAAATCATCAGGCATTACGGCGTCAACATGGACGAAGCGCTGGAGCAGGACATCAATGCCTACAAGAGCTTTAACGACTTTTTCACCCGCGAACTAAAACCCGGCGTTAGACCGCTCAGCAGCGAAAGAAACGCTATCGTCTGCCCTGCCGATGGCGCAGTCAGCCAGGCCGGAGACATCACCGACGGCCAAATCTTCCAGGCCAAAGGCAAAAGCTTTACCGCGACCGACTTGCTGGGCGGCGATGAGGCCCGCGCCGAACCGTTTAACAACGGCGTATTCACCACTATTTACCTGTCGCCCAAAGACTATCACCGCCTGCACATGCCGTTGACCGGCACCTTAAAGGAAATGGTGCATATCCCCGGCCGCCTGTTCAGCGTCAATACGGCCACCACCAATTCCGTTCCCGGATTATTCGCCAGAAACGAGCGCGTTGCGGCCATATTCGACACGGAGATAGGCCCGATGGCGTTGATACTGGTCGGCGCAATATTCGTGTCCAGCGTGGAAACCGTCTGGCACGGCGTCGTCACGCCGCCGAGCGTCACCGAAGTGCAAAGCTGGCAGTATGGCGATGATGCGCCTACGCTGAAAATCGGCGAAGAAATGGGCCGGTTTAATATGGGCTCTACGATTATTGTATTGTTCGGCAAGGATAAGGCGCAGTGGGATGCTGAGTTTAAAGCGGGTAAAACGGTTAAGTTGGGGGAGTTGATTGGTAGGGCTGTTGGTTAATCCCGTAGGCCGAAATAAGCTGGTTCGAGCGATGGCGAGAATTGGCGTTTCCGGCAAGCACCTGACGGATTACAGGAGTTGCTTTATACACCTGCGATTAAAAATTAATATACACTTGAAAAGGTGTCTACTTTACCTTAGGCAATTATGGATAGGCTAACCAGCATTCAAAAAGTCAATGATGCCGAGATACGACTCATACAGCAACAATCAGCACTTTTACTTCAAAAGCCAGCGAACGGGTTTAATGGCGAATTAAAGTCTTCAGGTACAATAGTTGAAAACTATATTAAAGGTTTGCTTAGCAAACACCTACCTGAAAGCTATAGGATTTGCAGCGGCTACATAGCAACTGCCGACTCAATGCGGAGCGACACCAATTTAATTCAACACGACATCATCATAGTTGATGGAAGAATGCCACCCATACATTCATTTGGGATTAGTGATATCGAGGTTGTTTGTGCTGAATCCGTTTGTGGGATTATTGAGGTCAAAAGGACATTAACGAAAGATTCACTAAAATCAGCAATAGGGCATTTACATGCTACAAAGACAGTTCTTGACACTTACAAAGGAGGTATAAAGTCAAAAAACTCACCTCACAAAATTGTAGCGCCAACACTGAGTATCGGAACATATGCGCCTTTTTACGCTGTCATTGCTCTTGACTGTGACAAAAACGAAATGAATAGAGAATATTTTGCAAGTGAAATAGTAGCGTCAATTCATGAGTTCATTGATTTTATTTGGGTTCCTTCTACATGTTTGCTAGTCGCCTTCGCTGGCTTAACTGATGAGGGCAAATTCTTCTATCCATCCACGGTTTCTCGTGATCTCGGAAAAAGTAAAAGCCACTGTTGTTATAACTCGCCTGAAGCTGATGAACAAGCACGCATTTATGGTATAGCGATTGCGCTCTACAGAACGTGGATAAACAATACAAGTGGTGCATATCTAGGACTAGAGGAAAATGCCGCTTACTTTGGATTTGACTAAACACTTCCAAGCGGGCCGGGGTTTGCAACCCCGGCCCTAACGTTTCCGAGACATCCGAGCTAAGCAGCTCCATTTAAGCAGGAACAAATGTTTGGATATGATTATTTTATGAAACCTTCCATAGCCCTTGACCTGAAACGAGATGCAGTGCGCGAAGCGACGAGCCGCTTCCATACCGCAAACCCCCGCGTGTTCGGTTCTGTCCTGCATGGAGAAGACCAAGACGGCAGCGACCTTGATTTGCTGGTGGACGCATTGCCCGGTACCACTTTATTTGATCTTGGCGGTTTGCAAATTGAACTGGAAGAACTGCTCGGCGTCCCCGTCGATTTGCTGACGCCCGGCGATCTACCTCCGAAGTTCCGCGATCAAGTGCTTGCGGAGGCTCGGTCGATATGAATGAAAACCGTCTTCCCGACTACTTGGACCACATGTTCGAAGCCGCGCAACAAGCGTGCAACTACACAGAGGGTCTGAATAAGAATGACTTTATTGCCGACAAGCGCACTCAGCAAGCGGTGATCCTGAACCTCGTCATCATCGGTGAAGCCGCCACCAAACTACTCAAAGACTACAGCAAATTTCTCGACCAGCATCCTGACGTACCGTGGCGAAGCATGAAGGGCATGCGCAACCGCATCGCGCATGGTTACTTCGACATCGACCTTGATGTGGTATGGGAAACGGTGCAGACGGCGTTGCCGCAACTGCTTGAACGGCTGCCCGCCATCCGTGAAGATGCGAACGATGAAGGAAATGAAGCCCTGTAGCCTCCTGGTGCGAATTAGTTCGACTATTGGCTTGTAAGACAAGCTTTTGCTACACTCTTACCAAGTTAACATCGATAAACCAGGAGTATGAGAATGGCTGCAATTGCAACACTTTCAAGCAAATATCAAATTTCCATCCCTAAATCCGTGCGTGAAGAACAGCACTGGCAATCCGGTCAACAATTTGTTTTTATTCCAAAAGGCAAAGGCATGTTAATGATGCCGGTACCGAGCTTTGAACAGTTAAAAGGCATTGCGGCAGGTGCAGATCCATCGGATTTTAGGGATCGGGATGATAGATTTTAATGCGCGTTGTTGACACCTCAATTTGGATAGAGTGGCTAATCAACAGCTCGTTAAATCAGACAATTGCCGAGAGTTTTCCTGAAACAACCGAGTGCATTGTCCCGACCATAGTACAACTGGAGCTGTCCAAATGGCTGACGCGTGAAGTAGGTGAAGCCGAGGCCGACCAAGTCATCGCTTATACACAAAACTGCGTGGTGGCAGCTCTTGATACAAAAATTGCACTACAAGCTGCGGAACTGCACCGCCAGTACAAGCTCGCTACTGCCGATGCCATTGTGTATGCGACAGCATTGGCATACGACGCAGATTTAATCACTTGCGACGCTCATTTTGAAGGCTTGCCTAATGTTGTGTTTATTCGAAAGGCTTAGGAATTGCCAAGTTACCCTCCCCTTTTGACTTACACTATTTAAAGCTGTACAAGCTTGAATAATCTGTAAAAGTTTTCAGTCGATAACCCTGCAATTTCATCGACCGTCGTTCCCCGCAACTCCGCCAGCTTTTCCGCAACGTAGCGTACATAGGTCGGATAGTTGGGCCTGCCGCGAAAGGGTACGGGCGCCAGATAAGGCGAGTCGGTTTCGATCAGAAAGCGGTTGGCGGGCACTTTTTTGGCGACTTCCTGGATTTCCTTGGCGCTGTTAAAGGTGACGATGCCGGAGAAGGAAATATAAAAATTCAAATCCAAGGCTTTCTTGGCAAACTCCCAGTCTTCGGTAAAGCAGTGAATAATCCCCCCTACTTCACTTGCGCCTTCTTCTTCCAGGATGCGCAGCGTATCGTGTTTGGCTTCGCGGGTGTGGATAATCAGCGGTTTTTTCAACGCTTTTGCGGCGTTAATATGGTTTCTGAAGCGTTGATGTTGCCAGCCTAAATCGCCTTCGCTGCGAAAATAATCCAGGCCGGTCTCGCCGATGCCGATGACTTTGTCGGGCTTGCCTAAAGCGATCAGTTCTTCGGCACTGGGATCTTTGCCATCCTGAACATTAGGATGAACGCCCACGGTCACGGATATTTGCTGATAAGGGCTAACCAAATCCAGCATTGCCGGATAGGTTTCCAAGTCTATCGAGATGCAAAGCAGATGCTCAATTTTGCTGTTGGCCGCTTCGCGCATGAAGCAGGAAAAATCATTTTGATAGGGCGCCAGATCGATGCGATCCAGGTGGCAATGGGAGTCTATTAACATGAAAGTTTTTTTATAAAAGCAGGCGAAAGGCACAAGGCTAAGGGCGAAAAAACCTGAGCGTCAACGTCTGCCCTTAGCCTTTCGCCTTTTGTCTTATTTACATAGTATGCGTCGAACGGTCACTCTCTAAGGAACCGGCCAGATAGTTTTCTATTTTGTTGCGCGATATGCCGCCGTCCTGGTCGCTAAATTGCACGCCGATGCCGCCGGCTCTGTAGCCTTCGGAACCGGGCGGGGTTATCCAGATTATTTTCCCGGCTATCGGCAGACGCTCGGTTTCTTCCATTAAGTTGAGCAGCATGAAGACTTCCTGCCCCATTTCATATTTACGGTCGGTCGGAATAAACAGCCCTCCGTTGATCACAAAAGGCATGTAGGCTGCATACAAAGCGTTTTTATCTTTGATTGAAAGGGACAATATGCTTTGTCCGGCTGCATCTGCCATGGTCATTGACTCCGGTTAAGTTCGCGCCATTGGATTAAAATTTCTTCAAACAACAGCTGCTTGTTTATTTGGGTATCCAGCCGCTGCCGACCCGCCAATAATAAATCATACAACTTATAAAGTCCTTTTAATTCTAGCCGTTGGGACAGCTCTTGCAACTGTCCGTTCAAGTCCGGGTTGTACAAGTTTTCGGTCTTCGGATGATAAAAACATTTGGTTAAATCGATAACCCAGGATGTGATCCAGAATATTAACGGCGATGCGGGCAGCTTGTGCCAATCTTCGGCAATCATGACCGGGGATTTAAGCTGTTTTGCTATCGCTACCCAGGCGTTGAAACAGTCGTTACGCAAAGTTAAGGTTTCGTCGTTGGCATACTCCAGCGCCAGTAAAGGTGCACCTTGCGCCAAAGAAACGTTGGCGTACAGGGTCTTGTTCTTGTCGGCATCACGCTGCAAGGTTTCTGCCAGCCAGGCAACGACGGTTTCCCTGTCCGGCGTGGCTACCGGCATTTTTTGGCAACGGCTGACGATAGTCGCCGGCAATTTGGCCGGTTTTTCAGTGATTAGGATGATAAGGGTGCGCTCGGTCGGCTCTTCCAGACATTTTAAGAACGCATTAGCCGCCGCATTGTTCATCTTGTCGGCCGGATTGATAATCACAACGCGATGCGTCTCAAACTGGGGTTTTAAAGTCAAGCGGGTAATCAGGTTGCGTATCTGACCGATGGTAATGTCTTTGCCCGGTTCCTCGGGCTGTAGCCGGATAAAATCGGGATGCGTTTCGGCATTGATCAGCAAACAGCTATTGCAAAGGCCGCACGCTATCCCATCGGCCTTTGGCGTTGCGCAAAGCAGGGCTGCGGCGAACTGATCGGCCAGCTGCTGTTTGCCTAGCCCTTTATTGCCGGTAATGAGTAAAGCCTGGGGAATGCGTTTTTGCACAATATAACTGCACAGATGCTCCCAGTTTTGCTGTTGCCAGGGTAATAGCCGGTTTGCTAAGGTCACTTTATGCCGCCATGCCTGAAGGAAGTCGGGCAATTCAGGGCACACAAACCGAGTAAAGTGCGAATGACGTCGGTAATGGCTCTTTGTACATCGGCTAACGGCTGGTTGGCTTTTATAAGCTTGATACGCTCCGGGTACAGTTCGGCCTGCAACAGATAAGCCCGCCTGACGCTTTCAAAAAAACTGATTTTTTCCGACTCGAAACGATCAAAAGCGCCGCGTTTTCTGACCCGCTCTATGCCAATCTCGACCGGTGCATCCAATAACAGGGTTAAATCCGGTTTTAATGGGCCTTGCACCAGGTGTTCCAGCCATTCGATGGTGCTGATCTTCATGTTCCGCCCCCCGCCCTGATAGGCGTAGGTGGCATCGGTAAAGCGATCGCAAAGCACCCATTTTCCTTGCGCCAACGCGGGTTCAATCACATGCTTGATATGCTGGGCTCTTGCCGCAAACATCATCAATAACTCGGCCTGTTCCGAAATGGCCTCGCTTTTGTTGTTCAACAATAATTGACGTATTTTTTCGGCAAGCTCAGTGCCACCCGGTTCGCGCGTCACAACAACGGAAATATTGTGCTGCTCCAGGTAGTCTTTTATAAAAGCCATGTTGGTGGATTTTCCTACACCCTCTCCACCTTCGAGTGTAATAAACTTCCCTCGGATCATTTCTTTTTCCTTTGAAATTTGTCTACGGCCGAATTATGGTCTTTTAAGGTCGCTGAAAACACATGCGTACCATCGCCGCGGCCTACAAAATAAAGGCTGTCGCCCTGATCAGGATGCAGCACCGCATTAAGCGCGGCCCGCCCCGGCATCGCAATCGGCGTTGGCGGCAAGCCGCTGATAACATAAGTATTGTACGGCGTGGCTGCGGTTAAATCTTTAGATTTAATATCGCCCTGATAACTGTCGCCCATCCCGTAAATAACGGTAGGGTCGGTTTGCAACAACATTTTTTGTTCCAGCCTGCGGATAAACACGCCGGCTATCTGAGGCCTTTCGGCGGCTGCGCCGGTTTCCTTTTCTACAATTGAAGCAAGAATCAGGGCTTCGTAAGGCGTTTTAAACGGCAGGCCTTCCGCTTTGTTGAGCCATTCCTGTTGCAGCACCGACTGCATTTTGTCGTAGGCTCTTTTTAATAACGATACGTCGGGTGTATGTTTTTCAAAGAAATACGTGTCGGGGAAAAACAAACCTTCGGGGGACTGCTTGGCCGCGACCGCATCGGGTGTACTTGCGGCATTTTTTTCAGGTTCTGGAGACGAAACAACTGCCGGAAATTTAGCATCTAAATTGAGTTTGTTCATTACATTTTCAACAGCAACGCCATTTAAGGTATGTTCAATATTCGTATTTTTCTCAATTTGACGCATTATTTCCTTGAAGCTCCAACCTTCCGGAAAAGTAATGGCATGCTGCTTTGTTTTTCCCTGAACAAATAACGTTATTATTTTGGGAGCGGTTAAGCCCGGCGTTAACTCGTATTCTCCGGTTTTAAGTTTTTTCAGTGCGTTTTTCTGCAAGGCGATGACTTTAAACCAGAACGGTTTAAGAACCAGTTTTTCGGCCTCCAGCTTATTGATAATTCGGTCAAGCGAGTCGCCCTTTTCAATTTCTATCAGAACCGTTCTATCGACCAGCAAAGGCTGTTGTAATGCGCTTTGATAGTCCATCCACATCCAGCCGCCGGCAAAACTCAGGGTCAGCACAACAAAGCCAATGATTTTATTGTTCATTGTTAAGCGTTCCGACAACCACTTCTTGAATGGCTCTATCTTTTTCATCCTGCCTCCATGCAGTCATTACGGGCAAATTTATCCAGCCAGCTTTGAATGCGTTGGGTTACCGGGCCGACTGAAAAGTGCGCCGTTTCGATTTGCTTGATCGGCCAGACGCCGATAATAGAATTACAGACGAACGCTTCATCAGCCGATAACAGCTCGTCTTTGCTAAACCTATGCTCAATGACCGGAAGACCGTGGTCGACCGAAAGCGCCGTTATAATGCCGCGCATAATACCGGCAACGCCTGATTGGACCAGTTCCGCAGTATAGAGGCTGTTATTTTTAACGTAGAACAAATTGGTCATTGTTCCTTCAATAACATAATCATTGACGTCCAGCATAAGCCCTTCCTGAATGTCCGGTTCACTCCATTCAGCCCTCGCCATAACCTGCTCAAGCCGGTTCAGGTGCTTGATGCCCGCCAAAGCCGGATTCAGGCCTAACCGGGTTGCGCAAAAACGGGCGACTACGCCCCGCTCCGAATAGGTTTCAGGATAATCAGGATAAGGATGAAGGCTTAAGACGCGGGTCGGGTGAATGGCATCGGGTTGGCGATAACCCCGCCCCCCCGAGCCGCGCGTGACTATGATTTTAAGCACAGCCCGGCGGTGCGTATGCCATCGGCGGCAAAGCTCCTTAGCTTCAAGGCGGAGCAATTCGGCATCGGGACAAGGGATATGCAGCCGACGACAACCTGAATTTAA
Organism: Methylobacter tundripaludum; assembly: GCF_002934365.1. Lineage (GTDB taxonomy): Bacteria > Pseudomonadota > Gammaproteobacteria > Methylococcales > Methylomonadaceae > Methylobacter_A > Methylobacter_A tundripaludum_A. Next base: position 99,112 of record NZ_PTIY01000010.1, read on the forward strand.
CCGCGCTAAGTGGCGTTCCAGAAAAACAGGCTGATCGTCCCTGACTTCAATGGTTTCGAACAAGCCGTCGCCATATTGAAACCCGCGATCGGATATTTCGATATGCGCCTTGCTTTCACCATTGATGAGGATCATTTTTTAGCCTGATAGGCAAATGGCGGGCAGAAAAGCGCTGCCCGCCCTACGACTAATTACTCGTAGCGTTTAAAAACTAACGTGCCGTTAGTGCCGCCAAAGCCAAAGGAATTGGACATGGCTATATCGATTTTCATATTTCTTGCGGTATTCGGGACGTAATCAAGGTCACATTCAGGATCCTGATTTTCCAGGTTAATGGTTGGCGGAGCAATTTGGTTTTTGATGCTTAATGCAGTCAACACCGCCTCAATACCGCCTGCAGCGCCTAATAAATGGCCAATCATGGATTTTGTCGAACTGACCGCAACTTTATAGGCGTGGTCGCCCAATGCCGCTTTCATCGCCTGGGTTTCACCCACATCGCCGGCTGGCGTTGATGTGCCGTGTGCGTTGATATAATCGATTGCATCGGCATTTAAACCGGCATCACGCAGTGCATTTTTCATGCAACGCGCAGCGCCTTCGCCGCCGGGTGAAGGCGTCGTCATGTGATAAGCGTCGCCGCTCATGCCAAAACCGACCAATTCAGCATAAATCTTTGCGCCGCGGGCTTTGGCGTGTTCCAGTTCTTCAAGAACCACAACACCGGCGCCATCGCTTAATACAAAGCCGTCTCGGTCTTTGTCCCAGGGACGGCTGGCGGCTTGCGGATCATCATTGCGGCGGGACAAGGCTTTTGCCGAAGCAAAACCGCCCATTGCCGTCGGTGAGGTTGTGCAACGCTCAGCGCCGCCCGCAATCATTACATCAGCATCGCCATGTTGAATTAAGCGTGCCGCATCGCCAATGTTATGCGTACCTGTGGAACAAGCGGTAACAATTGCGTAATTCGGCCCTTTTAATCCGTATTTGATTGAAAGGTTGCCTGAAATCATGTTGATAATGTTGCCGGGAACAAAAAACGGCGAGATACGTCGCGGACCGCTTTTGTCATAGGTTGCATAACATTCTTCAATGCCGGTAATGCCGCCGATACCCGATCCGATAGCAACACCGATGCGATCGGCATTAGCCTCGGTAACTTCAATACCTGAATCTTCAATAGCCTGACAGCCCGCCGCGATACCGTAATGGATGAAACCGTCCATGCGTTTGGCGTCTTTTTCGGGAATATATTGGCTAATATCAAAATTTCTTATAACGCCGCCAAAGGTAGTGGCGAAAGGAGAAATATCGAAGGAATCAATTGGGCCTATGCCGCTTTTACCATTAATAATACCATCCCAAGTTTCCGAGACTGTGTTAGCTAAAGGCGTAATTGCGCCTAATCCAGTTATTACAACTCGACGTTTGCTCAATGTGATTTACCGTAAGAATGAAAGGCGGGGGACAAAAGGTTAGTTATGTAGGTCGGAAAGTGCAACGCAACACAACAGTTGAAGCAATATGCACTAAGTATGGGTTACGCTACGCACGGTTTGTGTTTCACGCACGTCTGGAACGCCTATTTTGGCATTCCATCTCCCCCGTCCCTGGGGTTGTAACCCAAACCTACACGCTTAAACTAAAAATCAGTTTTAAGCGTTTTTTACTACGTAATCGATAGCTTGCTGAACAGTGGTGATTTTTTCAGCTTCATCGTCTGGAATTTCGCATTCGAATTCTTCTTCAAGAGCCATAACGAGTTCAACTGTATCAAGAGAATCAGCACCTAAATCATCTACGAATGAAGCATCGGTAGCGATATCTTCTTTAACACCCAATTGTTCTGCAACAATCTTTTTTACTCGTTCTTCAATGTTACTCATAATTATTATCCTCAAACAATGTAAGTTACCCAGCGTCTAATCTGAGACCTACAATAGTATTGTTATTAATTTTATTTGAAATCCCGTCTCCGGAAATTCCAGACGGCGGGGGGATTATACTTTATATTGTAAAAATATCACAATATTAAGGCGGACATACTATACGGCCTATAGGCAACACCTCTTACGGCATGAACATGCCACCATTTACATGAATATTTTCACCGGTAATATACGCGGCACCTTCAGAAGCCAAAAATGAAACCGTATGGGCGATTTCTTCCGCTTTGCCCAAACGAGACAGGGGAATAGACGACAATAAATTGTTTTTAATATCATCACTCAGCTCTTTGGTCATATCGGTGTCAATAAACCCAGGCGACACGGTGTTGATGGTGATATTACGCGACCCGACTTCTTTGGCCATCGATTTGGCAAAGCCAACCATCCCGGCTTTTGCTGCTGCATAATTGGCTTGGCCGGCATTACCGGTCGAACCCACTACGGATGAAATATTGATAATACGACCTGTTTTGGCTTTCATCATGCCTCGCAGTACGGCTTTGCTCATGCGAAAAATCGAAGTCAGGTTAGTATTGATAATATCATCCCATTCTTCGTCCTTCATGCGCATCAACAAATTATCGCGGGTAATGCCGGCATTATTAACCAGCACCGTCGGCGCTCCAAACTCGGCATTAATAATGTCCATGACTTCCGCGATAGATTCAGGATTGCCGACATCAAGCTTTAAACCCTTGCCGTTCTCACCCAGATAGGTGGAAATTGAGTCGGCGCCATTATCTGTAGTCGCGGTGCCGATAACAAGAAAACCATCTTGAGCCAATCTTTCCGCAATTGCACGGCCTATGCCGCGGCTGGCGCCTGTTACCAAAGCTACTTGTTTAGCCATTGAGTTGCTCCAATACTGTATTTAATGTTCCGGGGTCATAAATAGACAAATGCTCCGCATCCCTGGCAATTCGCTTGTTCAAGCCGATCAACACCTTGCCTGGACCGCATTCGACAAAACAGGTAACGCCCTGGTCATGCATGAATTTGATGCTGTCGGCCCAGCGCACCGGCTTATAGAGTTGTTCTTTTAATGCGTTGCGAATAACTTCGGGAGCGCTGTGCGATGCGACATCTACATTATGAATCAACGTCATTTTTGGCGTATCAATAACGGTATCCTGCAATTGCCGATCCAGTTTTTGAGCCGCCGACTCCATTAAAGCGCAATGAGAAGGAACACTGACCGGCAACAGTACCGCCCGCTTGGCTCCCGCCGCTTTTGCCCCGAGCATCGCCCTTTCAACGGCAGCAGCATTGCCGGCAATAACCACCTGACCCGGCGAATTGAAGTTGACCGCAGACACTATTTCGGACTCAGCCGCATCTGCGCAAACCTTAACGACTTGATGATCCTCAAGCCCCAAAATCGCCGCCATTGCACCGGCGCCGGAAGGCACAGCCTCCTGCATCAGCAGGCCTCTTGTCGCAACCAGTTTGATACCATCTTCAAACGCCATCGCATCGGAACAAACCAAGGCGGTGTATTCACCCAAGCTGTGCCCGGCCATCCACGCCGGACGGACATTACTGTGCTTGCACCATATTTCCCAAACGGCGACACCGGCAGCCAACATTGCAGGCTGGGTATTATGCGTTTGATTAAGCTCCTCTGCCGGTCCTTTGGCGACGATAGACCATAGGTCCTTGCCCAACGCGTCGGATGCACGCTCGAAAGTATGTTTCACTTCAGGATAGCTGGCAGCCAAATCGGTTAACATGCCGACAGATTGCGAACCCTGCCCCGGAAACACAAAAGCTAAGTTGTAAATTTGGTTATTCATTTCAATACGCTTTTAGTATTTAATTAATGCGGAACCCCAAGTGAATCCCGCCCCAAATGCCTCAAGCAAAACGACTTGGCCACGCCGAATACGCCCATCCCGAATCCCCTCATTGAGGGCAAGCAGCACCGATGCGGATGAGGTATTACCCTGATTCTCAAGCGTCAAAACCACATGATCCATGGACATTTTTAATTTTTTTGCTGTCGCCGCAATAATCCGCATGTTCGCCTGATGAGGAACCAGCCAGTCAATATCGGATTGCTGCATGTTGTTTGCAGCCAGCGTTTCATCGACTATACGGCCCAGCGTGTTAACAGCGACCTTAAATACTTCGTTGCCGCGCATGTTGATGTAACCGGTTTCATCTTTACTCGACTCAATTGCCACCTGAGGATTTGGACAATACAACAGGTCTTCATACTCACCGTCAGAATGAATATGAGTCGATAAAATACCGGCTTCATCCGATGCACTCAGCAATACCGCTCCCGCGCCATCACCAAATAAAATACAGGTACCCCGATCCGTCCAGTCAACAAGACGCGAACAAATTTCGGTCCCCACGACCAGAACCTTCTTGGCCGCACCTGATTTAATATATTGATCGGCAATACTCAGAGCAAAAATCGAGCCTGAACATGCCGCCTGCACATCAAAGGCGACGCAGTTTTTAATACCCAAGCGCTGCTGCAACAAACAGCCTGTGCTAGGGTAAACACGATCAGGTGTCCCGGTCGCGACAATAATCAAATCAATTTCGCTGGGATCGCAAGCCGCAGCCTCTATGGCTTGCCTTGCGGCAATTTCAGCCATGCTTGAGGCGGTTTCATCAGCCCCTGCAATCCGACGGCTTTTAATGCCGGTTCGTTCAAAAATCCAGCTGTCGGAAGTATCAACGGTTTGTGATATTTGCTCATTGGTGCGAACTTCTTCCGGCAAATAGCCGCCGGTACCGATTACTCTTGAATAACGAGTCATGCATTTTCTCTCAGAGCCAAAGTCTTTTCGACTTGTTCGCTTATTTTTCTAATAACATCTTTCTTGACTTCAACTTCAGCAAGATGAACGGCTGTTTTAAACGCCAACACATCAGCGCCGCCATGGCTTTTAATAACCAGTCCGCGCAATCCTAAAAAGCTTGCGCCATTATATAAACGCGGATCAATACGGTTTTTAAACGATTTAAGCACCGGATAGGCCAGCAGCCCCGCCAATTTGGTTACCGCGTTTTTGCCAAAAGCCTCTTTTAGCGCCGTGCCGATCATTTTTGCCGCGCCTTCAATGGACTTGAGTGCGACATTGCCGACAAAACCGTCCGCGACAATCAGGTCGACCTGGATATGACCGGCATTTAAAGAATCCCCTTCCACATAGCCTATGTAATTTAACGGCGAATTTTCCAGTAATTTTGCAGCCGATTTAACCTGCTCATTACCTTTCACGTCTTCTTCGCCGATATTTAACAAGCCCACTCTGGGATTATCAATATTTTCAACCGCTTTGACCAGCTCTGAGCCCATTACTGCAAACTGAAAAAGGTGTTCCGCCGTGCAATCCACGTTTGCACCCAAATCAAGCACATGGGTATGCCCGTTAATTGACGGTAATGTGGAAATGATGGCAGGACGGTCAATACCGGGAATCATTTTAAGCACAAAACGGGCAGTGGCCATTAAGGCTCCGGTATTACCGGCGCTAACGCAGGCGTCCGCACGCCCGTCATGAACCAGGTTAATAGCAACCCGCATTGACGAATCTTTTTTATTTTTTAGCGCCTTGGACGGCGATTCATCCATTCCTACGCATTGTGATGCGTGCTGAATAGAGAGCCTGTCCCGGTAATCAATTAGCGCCCGGGCTAACTGCGGCTTCAGAACAGCCTCATCGCCCACTAAAATCAGTTTTAAGTCTGGATTGCTTTTAAGACAATCCAATGATGCAGGAATAGTGACTTCAGGACCGTAATCCCCGCCCATTGCATCAATCGAAATTGTTAGGCTCACGCTTACGGATGACTCCTGAGTTATTAAAAAGAAGCCGAAGCTGATTAGATCAGGTTCGGCATATCATCATGCTAAAGGACGGAAATTTTATTAATCTTCGTCGCCGGCGCTTACGATTTGACGGCCTTTAAAGAAGCCATCGGGAGTTACATGGTGACGGATATGGGTTTCACCTGTCATTGCATCTTGAGACAAGGTTTTGCCTGTTAACGCGTCATGTGAACGACGTTGACCGCGTCTTGAACGCGTTACTTTACTTTTTTGTACGGCCATTATAAATCTCCAGTGTTTTTAAGTTTGGCTAAGATGGAAAAAGGATTTTCGGTAGACGACTGCTGCTCATGAGATAAAGAGTCCACCTTTTTGATGTCCGGCTTCTGGGCGAGACAATTGTGCTGATGCTTGGGAAACGTCGGCAAGATAAGCAATAACTCGTCTTCAACAATGTTCTTTAGAAGAACCTTCCCTTCATCGACCAACAACGGCTCGTATTCCTCGGGCAACCTGTTTGCTTGATCTATTGAAGTAACGATACCTAGTTTAATGCTATTGCTAACAGGCCATTGCACCGCCTGCAGGCAATTTTGGCATTCAAGTTCCAAAACCGCTTCTATTTTTCCTTCAACTTTGGCCAACCTTCCTTCCCGGCCAAAAAAAAGATCCACAGTCACAACTCCCGAATCGCTAAACAGAATATCCGCCAAACGATCCAGACTACTTACAGGTATTTGCCCCTTCAATTCACCACGCTTATCCGCCAGGTGCAAAGGATCTATGAATTCAGGTAATCGAGCTAACATAACCGCGCAATGGTATATGGAAACAACAAATCCGTCAAATCCAAAAAACTCCCGGCGCTCAAGCGGATACCATTAAAAGCCCGTATATTCAAGCAATAAGATGCAAGTTAATTGATTACAAGCCGAGTATCAACGCTTAACTATTACCGGTTTATTGGAAAGTTCATTCGAATTATCTGCGGTGGACGGAAAATGAGTAGCCAGCAACAATGTAATTCTCTCAATGCCTTGCAGAGATCCACGCAAAAAATCACCCCGTTTAAATGCTTTTCGCATAGCCTCTGCTATAGCATCCCACTCGCTTTGACTCACAAGCTTAGTAATACCCCGGTCTGCGATAATATGAACCTCACGATCCGCCAGCAGCAGGTAAATCAAGACACCGCTGTTTTCCTCGGTATCCCAGACCCGCAAATCCGAAAACACTTCTATCGCACGTTGACGGGTCGACACGCCACGCCAAACTTTACCCAGTGCAAGCGCATTTTCAACGGCAAAACGAAGTTCGCCGCTATGCTGATGCTCGGAGTGTTTAATTGATTTTTCTATGCCGTCCAACGCCTTTTTGGAAAATAACACGCGCCAACGCCAAGGCGGCATGAAGGCATGGCGAAACCAACGTTTAATATTTACCATGACCCTGATGCGCCTCCTCCGCCAAAATCGCCTCCGCCGCCACTCCACGAACTTCCACCACTACTCCCGCCGAAGCCGCTGTCGCCGCTCCATGAACTCCCGCTGCGGCTTCCTCCGTAGCCGCCGCCAGACCAATCTCGCCCGCCCACTTGTAAAAGCCCGACAATAGCAAAAACCATTATCCCGATAAATAACGCCAGCCACAAAGTCAACCCAAAAAACAATACAGCCACCATACCGCTACCCAATCCTGCCAGCATCGAGCCGATTAAGCGTCCTACTATCAGGGACAGCACGAAACCCGCAATCAAGCCTCCGAACAAGGTCATCATAAATGCCGCCTCATCCTGTGGATCGCCTTGATTTTCAGGCGGCGGAGGCAAAACCTCGCCTTCTATCAGCTTCATTAGCCGTATAACCCCTGCATCGATACCGCCCGCATAGTCGCCGGCCTTAAAATACGGCGTAATGGTCTCCTCTATCACCCGCTTTGCGACAGCATCGGGAATAACGCCCTCCAGGCCGTAGCCGACTTCGAGACGTAGCTTCCGGTCATCTTTAGCCACTATCATGATGACGCCGTCATCGACGCCTTTACGGCCGATTTGCGATAAATCGGCAACCTCAATGCCGAATTCGGCTATATCTTTGGGCTGAGTGCTCGGGACGATTAATACCGCAATCTGACTGCCTTTTTGAGCCTCAAATGCAGCCAACTTGTCTTCCAGCGCAACAACCTGTTCGGCACTGAGTGTAGAGGTAAGGTCGGTAACGCGGCGCGACAGCTCGGGAACGCCAACGACCGCCCAGGCCTGCATGCAACATAGCAGCAGGAAAAAGCCGAGCCCGTAACGGGTGCGGAAAAATATCGAAGATAACATACTCAATGACTATTAACCGGTGCAGCTGCGCCAAAATCCACTTTGGGCGGCTGCGCAATGGCTTGTTCGTTTTCTACCGTAAAGCTCGGCTTGGTTTGATAACCGAACATCATCGCGGTAAGGTTGGACGGAAAAGAACGCACTGTAATATTGTATTCCTTTACCGCAGCAATATAGCGATTGCGCGCCACGGTAATACGATTTTCCGTGCCTTCCAGCTGTGCCTGTAAATCACGGAACAAGCCATCGGCTTTCAACTGCGGGTAATTTTCCGCCACCGCCAACAACCGTGAAATCGCACTGGTCATTTGCCCCTGTGCGGCAATAAATTTCTGGAGCGCTTGCTCATCATTGACCAATTCCGGCGTAGCCTGCAACGCGCCCACTTTGGCGCGGGCCTCGGTCACTTCGGTCAGCACATCCTTTTCGTGAGCCGCATAGCCTTTCACCACATTCACCAGGTTAGGCACCAGATCGGCGCGGCGCTGGTACTGGTTTAATACTTCCGCCCAGGTCGCTTTAATATCCTCGTCACTGGACTGCAACGTGTTATAACCGCAGCCGGACAAAACCGTCATCATCAACAAAACAATCAGCCGTTTAAACATATCACCCTCGCGCTTAGATTTTGTTCTTTAAAAATTAAACCGCCACGAACCGAAAGAAACCACCCCGTTTCGATTCATTTTTTCGCATTATCCCACGCACCGGCCGCATTAGCCATCACCACTGCCGACAGGCAACCGAAAGCCGCAATGATGCCAAGTAAAGGGTATAAACCGCCGTTACGCAAGACGCAACTGTTTGAGTTTAGCGCGAGCTTCACCGCCATTGATGTCCGGCATTATTCTTAACTCCAGCGTCTTTACCTGATCAAGCCTGACCTCATAATGTTCGATTTCGCGGGTGGTATCAGGAGGACTAAAGTGATATTGCTGACGTAAAAGCTCCCGGTAAGCGCTTTCCTTATCCATCAACCAACATAGGATAAATTCCTGGGTGCGTGACTGCTGTTGCTCATCGATCACCAGAAAAATATGTTCAACGATGCGAGGTTGATCGAACACAATACGAATCGTTTGCTCGCCGCTGCTTGCCGCCTGCCATCCTGTTGATGAATCGTCAGTCAGCAACAAGGCTGACTCTACAGGATATTCACGGCACTCCGACGTAAACTCTACTTGAGCAAGCTGCTCAAGATCCAGAAAATTTAAATCGGAGGGCAGAATGTTTTTAGCGACCTGATTGATCATTATCTTGCGCATTATGGCTCACCTGTTGCAATGTGTTGTTCCGGCTTGGCGCTGCTCGTTGTGAATAAACAGTTTAATCCACTGCTGCCCGGTAAAGATAAGTATTTTTCATAGCCCCCTATTTTTATGCTCCCATTGCGCAGCCTGCTAGAGGGATGAATACCTAAAAATACTGGGACAGTCTTCCTGCTTCAAGCATCTATACACCCCGCCACAAACCTCAGATGAATACACAATCAGAAGCCAATTTGTTATTCCGGCGTGGCCAACCCATGTTTTTTTTGAAACCTTTAAACCCACGCAGGGGAAATTTGGTTGTACCTTGTCCGCTTCATATCTTACAATCCTGCCGGGTGTACAGTAAGGTTACTGGGCGTGTAGGTTCCACCACATTAATAACAAATAACATTAATAAATATTCTGGAGGATAGTATGTTTAAAATTCGTTCGCTGGTTACAGCGCTGGCGTTAGCAGGTTCGGTTTCTGTCGCTTCGGCTTGGGATGCATTACCGACACAAGCTGATGCTCCGGCTGATAACCCCACTACCGCGGCTAAAGTTGAGCTGGGGCAAATGCTTTATCATGACCCGCGCTTATCTTCTACGGGCACTGTTTCCTGCGCTTCCTGCCATAACACCATGCTCGGAGGCGAAGACAACAGACCTAATTCCATGGGCGTTAACGGCCAAACCGGCGGACGCAGCGCACCGACAGTTTGGAATTCCGCATTTAATAAAGTCCAGTTTTGGGACGGCAGAGCCGCAAGCCTGGAAGAGCAGGCAGCAGGCCCCGTGACCAATCCTATTGAAATGGGCATGAAAAGCTGGGATGACGTAGTCGCCCGCTTGCAGTCGATCGAAGGCTATCAAAAAGCATTCGAGGAAGCTTTCGGAAAAGGCACTATTTCCAAAGAAAATGCAACCAAAGCGATTGCCGCATACGAAAGAACATTGATTACGCCAAACAGCCCTTACGATAAATATGTAGGCGGCGATAAATCGGCTTTGTCGGCGCAACAGGTTCGCGGCATGGAAAAAGTTGCTGAATTGGGCTGCACAAGCTGCCATAGCGGCCCGGCGTTTAACGGTCCGGGTACGTTCCAGAAGTTTCCTGTGATTCCAAATGGTTACTGGGAAGCACAACATCATTTCGGCAAGGATAAAGGTTTAGCGGAAGTCAGTAAAAAACAGGCGGACGAGCATTTGTGGAAAGTACCGACTTTGCGTAACGTGGCTTTGACCGCGCCTTATTTCCACAACGGTTCGGTTAAAACACTGGATCAAGCAGTCACTTTGATGGCCAAATTGCAATTGGGCAAAGATTTGAGCAAAGACGAAGTTGCCGATATTGTGGCGTTTTTGAATAGTTTGACCGGCGAGTTCCCTAAACAGAAAATGCCTGTTTTACCTGGCACTCCGGGGTCCACTTTTAACTAGATTGTGATCAAGCGATGACTCATTGCCATCGCTATCACTTTGTAAGGGCGCATTGTATGCGCCCTTTTTTGTGCCGCCGTTTTTGCGTTATTCTGCGTTGTAAATAGGCATTGCGGCAATACGGGCATCGATCTGCTGCAATATCTCCTGATAAACAGGGCTGTCTATGGATTCAAAGCGCTGTTTGAATTCAGCCTCATTCATATGCTCGGGAAGATCTCTGGGGTCCGGCATGAAATCGCTGTAATCTTTTATCCCGGACATGGCTTTTTGCATTTTGCGCGCACTTTCCGGTGACGATGTCGCCATTTCACCGAAGCGCGTACCGGCTTTGTCTGCGGCCAAATCAATAAAACTGAAACCACTGCCGCTGTGCGCGTCGCTTAATTCTTTTTCTTCACCGGCGATTTGCGACGCCTGCTTGTTTACCGACGCGGTCAGCGCGGCCGAACCTATAAAATGTTGGGCCAGATCTATGCGTTTGTATAAAAAAGCAGAATATTGTTGTCCGGTTGCGGGCATGGATTCCGGCATGGACAGAAGCTTTTTAGTCTCCTGCTTATTGACATAATCATTGATTGCGGCAATAGCAATTCTGTTTTCGTCTATCGCGGTTTCCAGTGTAGAACGCTGGTAAGCCAGCTCAAACAGCGGGCGTAACAGCTCGGCCAGCGATAAGCGCCACGCAGGATCATGTTTGGCGACGATCTCGACCAATTTTTGTTGATAAATGTTCAGCGTGGAATTGTCGCCTGTGTGAGTCAGGAAGTTTTTCGCCTGAATCATTGTATCCTTGTTCGGAAAGTAGGTAATGCAGAGCTTTTCCGCATCGATTTTAACAGCCTTGATGGGGCGGGTTGCCAGAATAAAATATTCATTCAACGATGTCCGCTGAATAATGGTATCGATAACAAAGGCGGCCAATTTTGCCGGCAACAATAGCTTTCCGACTTTAAACTTGGTAATGACCGGAAGATCGCTGCCTTCAATATTGCCCAATCTAAAGCTGACGTTTAAATACTTGCCTAGCCTATTCTCGGGCAACGTTATCGTAACAACAAATCTCAACTCATTGTTCTTTATATCTAAATCGGCCGCACTTTTGCTGTAGCGATTTAGCAAATAATTACCGGCAAGATTGAGATCGGCTTCGCTTAACTCGATAATACCGATTTCATCCGGTTTGGTTTTAGCCCCTTCATGCAGAATTTTTTTTGCCCTGACCAAATCATCGCGCGTTGGCGACCAGCCCACTTGAAGATCAGGTTTGTCGCCAACACCGAAAAAAACCAACATCGCGCATAAAATGATCAGCGCAATAAAACTATAAAATAGAACGCGTAATAAATGTTTCATCAACCGACGGTTAGGCAAATTCCAGCTTGAATCCTGCGGATTTTAAATAATCGGCTTCTTGAGTTAGGTCGGCATGGGTTAACGGCGCTTGCGCCAACCAATGATCTGGGAACTGTAAGCGGATTTTTGATTTTATCAGCGATATTTTAAAATCAGGCAGCTCATGCTCCTGGCGATTGCGGTGCAACAATACTGACAGTCGCAAAATAACAGTCAATTTAGGGGCATCGACACTCCACGGAGATGGCAGCTCATCGAACAGTGATCGTGGAAACTTGCGCCGGTGCGACTTTACAATAGCCGATAACAAAATCTGGTCCTGTCTGGAAAAACCGGCAAAATCGCCGTTCTCAATAATATAGGCGCTGTGTTTATGATACTGGCTGTGCGCGATGTCACGCCCTATCTCATGCAGGTCCGCCGCCCAGTTTAAAAAGTGTGCAACGTGTTCCTGGTTGGGGCTGCAAAAGTCATCGCCCAACTGGGCAAGTATATTACCAATCGTCCGTTTAACGCGGGAAGCATGTTCTTTATCGATATGGTAACGATCAACCAGAGCCTGCACGGTTGCGGAGCGAATATCGTGATCATAGATTCGGCCCAGCAAGTCCTGAATCAGCCCCTCTCTAAGCGCGCCATCGGAAACGGTCATTTGCTCAATGCCCAGACTTTTGAAAGTCGCGTAAACGATGGCTACACCGCCTGGAAACACCGGCAGACGCTCTGGATCGAGTTCAGGCAGATTAAGCTCATTAACATGGCTGCACTGATTGATATGGGCAACCAAAAGCTCCAGGCCTTCCCTGGTTATGCCGTTATTGCTCCAGTTCTTGGCTTGCAGGACCTTATCGATCGACCGTAAGCTGCCTGATGCGCCGATGGCTTCATCCCAGTTTTTGCGCAGGAATTGCTTCTGGATCGGTTCAAGCTGCTGTTCGGCGAACAAGCTTGCCTGGGTGAACGCATTTTTGGACAGCTTACCCTCCTTAAAAAAAGCATTGCTGACCAGTACGCAACCCATCGGCGTACTTTCTTTTATCCTGGGCGTATCGCCTGAGCCGATAATATACTCGGTGCTGCCGCCGCCTATGTCCATGACCAGACGCAGATTGGCGTTGCTGCCCAAACTATGCGCAACGCCCTGATAAATCAAACGGGCTTCTTCGATGCCGGAAATGATATGAATGGGATGGTTGAGCGCTTTCTCGGCCTTTTCCAAAAACTGTTGCGAGTTTTTAGCCTGACGCAAGGTGCTGGTGCCGACCACTCGAACGCTTTCCGGCGGAAAGTTACGGATTCTCTGTCCGAACCGCTCCAGACAACCTAAAGCTCTTTCCTGAGTTTCGGTATCCAGGTAATTCTTTTTGTCCAGGCCGGACGCAAGCCTGACCATTTCCTTAAGCCGGTCCAGCGTTTGTAAATTGCCATCAGTTAAACTGCAAACAATCATATGAAAGCTGTTAGACCCCAGGTCTACAGCGGCAACGATTTCGGGAGGTTTCTTCGGCACGGGTTATCCAGTTTTGTCTATGAAGCGTGTCAATATCTGATAAAATTACACGGTTTTAGCCATCCGCACACGGATGCAGCGCGTAATTTAACTTATTTGAAGGCTTCCGTTAAGTGTTAGTTTCAGCATGAATGCATTATCCCTGCGTAATCTAAAAAAAACCTATAATAATGGCTTCGAGGCCTTAAAAGGCATCGATCTTGATGTCGAGGCCGGCGATTTTTTCGCTTTGCTGGGGCCAAATGGCGCCGGTAAGTCAACCGCTATCGGCATTATCAGTTCGCTGGTCAATGCAACCAGCGGCTCGGTCAGCATCTTCGGACATGACTTAAAACATGATCTGGCAAAAGCTAAAAGCTGCATCGGCCTAGTTCCTCAGGAAGTCAATTTCAACCAGTTCGACACCGTCAAGAGTATTTTACTCAATCAGGCCGGTTATTACGGCACGCCGCGTAAACTGGCCCTGCAACGCGCCGAATACTGTCTTAAGCAAATGGATTTGTGGGACAAACGCGATACCGTTTCCAGGCGTCTGTCAGGCGGCATGAAACGCCGGGTCATGATAGCCCGTGCGCTGGTTCATTCGCCCAAGCTGTTGATTCTCGACGAGCCGACCGCAGGCGTCGATATAGAAATACGCCGTTCCATGTGGCAAATGATGCAGGAAGTGAATGAACAAGGTACGACAATCATTTTAACCACGCATTATCTGGAAGAAGCGGAAAGCCTGTGCCGTAATATCGCCATCATCAATCACGGGCGTATTGTCGAAAATTCCGATATGGCGGGCTTGCTGGCGAGACTGCATGTGGAGCATTTTGTGCTGGACTTGGCTCACCCCGTCGCTGCGGCGCCGGTGATTGAAGGCTGCCAAATTGAACTTATGTCTGACAAATCTCTTAATGTCGCCATCCCCAAAGAACACGGGCTTAACAAGCTATTCAGCCAATTAACCGCGCAAAATATCGAAGTCATTAGCCTGAAAAACAAAACCAATCGGCTGGAACAGTTATTTATGGATTTGATTGACTCAAACCCCAAATACTCAAAACCTTCAGGTGATAACGAATGAATTACTCCATTGCCTTTAGAACCATTGTCGTCAAAGAGGTATTCCGGTTCATCCGTATCTGGCCTCAAACCCTGCTCCCGCCTGCCATCACCACCGCGTTGTATTTCCTGATTTTCGGCAAGCTGATCGGCGACCGCATAGGCACTATCAGCGGAGCCAGTTATATGGACTATATCGTCCCCGGCATTATTTTAATGTCGGTTATCAACCATTCCTACGCCAATGTCGTGTCCTCATTTTACTCGACCAAATTCCAGCGCAATATTGAAGAGTTACTGGTCGCCCCGATTCCCAACTGGGTGATTCTCGGCGGCTATGTCAGCGGGGGTATTGTCCGCGGATTGCTGGTCGGTGTTGTCGTCACCTTAATATCCCTGCTGTTTACCGACATTCAGGTCAATAATATCGCCGTCACCTTGTCTATCGCGGTGCTGACAGCCGCGGTATTTTCTTTGGCCGGTTTTATCAATGCGATATTGGCGGAGAGTTTTGACGATATTTCTATTATCCCGAACTTTGTGCTGACCCCGCTAAGTTATCTGGGCGGCGTTTTCTATTCGGTCGATATGCTGCCCGGCATTTGGCAGAACATCTCAATGGGAAATCCGATTTTGTACATGGTCAATGCCTTTCGCTACGGTTTGATCGGCGTGACCGATATTGATATTCAGCTGACATTTATCATTACCGGCGGGTTTATCGTTACCTTGACCTTATTCAGCCTTTACCTTTTGTACAAAGGCATTGGGATTAAGAATTAATGAGGTATACTTTTCCACTCACAGGAGGCGCTAGAAATACAGCTTTTCGCTGATGCCTTGCGAACAACAACTCCTGATACGCAGTGGCGGTTTGCTCCGCCACCTGAGTGCCAAACACCCTATCCGCGATTAAAAGCAATCAACAGGAGAGAAATCATGTTATTAAAAAAAGGTTCAACAGGCGACGATGTTAAAAAGCTCCAAAACCGCTTGGGTTTAACCGCCGACGGCGTTTTCGGATCGGGTACCGAAGCGCAAGTAAAAACATGGCAAGCACAAAACGGCTTGGTCGCCGACGGCATTGTAGGCGACGCCACCTGGGCAAAGCTGTTTCCGCCATCGTCAGCAGGTTTTAATATCACCGACGCCCAGACCAAACTTAAAGGGCATATTCCCGATGGCGTCATTACTCAGATACCCGCTATAACCGCTATAACCAATTCCTTAAGACTGGCCCACTTTTTAGCCCAGTGCGCTCACGAAAGCAGCGTCTTTACGGTCGTCTATGAAAACCTGAATTATTCGGCCGACGGCTTGAAAGCAACATTTCCAAGCTATTTCCCTGGGCAGTTAAGTGAATCTTATGCGAGAAACCCCGAGAAAATTGGTGCAAGAGTTTATGCCGACAGAATGGGCAATGGCAATGAAGCGAGCGGTGACGGTTATACATTCAGGGGCAGAGGTTATATTCAATTAACCGGAAAATCCAATTATGCAAGTTTTGGCAAATCTGTCGGCGAAGACACCGTTGCCAATCCCGATTTAGTGGCCACCCGCTATCCGCTGGCTTCCGCCGGGTTCTTCTTTGACACCAATAACATCTGGACAGTCTGCGACGGCGGTTCAACGGATTCAGTGATAACGTCCGTGACCAAGAAAGTTAACGGGGGAACAAACGGCCTAGCTGATCGCACCAAGCTTTTTAATGAATATTATGCGATATTAAGCTAATCGTCTGCGAGATGCGCTATGCTTCTCCGGCAGACGGAACTTGTCAAAATCCAATCATCCAGCAGTCCCTTTTTTCGGAGAAGAAATGATTAAATATGCCATACTGACTTTATTGCTGACCGTATCGAGTCTTGCGTCCGGCGAACCGGCGCATCATTGTGAGAAAGATGCCGTCGTTCAAGCCAAAAAACTACTGGATTTCCACTTTGGCTTGGATGACAGAACCGAAATTGATCAGCATGTCACCGTGCTTAAGCCGATAAAAAATCCGGCCGGAAAAAGCAAATTCGATGTTCTGGAAGTATACGGACACATCTACAAAGGAACTTATCGGATGCATTTTATTTATGGTCAAATGGCGGATCAATGCGTTCTCGTCGGACAGGAAATTCTGGAGCTTACTGATTTATAAAGCGCCGGATTATCTTTAACTGATGTCACGCAAGTCAAATACCGGCACCGAGAAAATACGAAATCTTATATTTTTTCCTCCACCTCCCCCAAACGCCTGCCTTTAGGGAAGCGCTGAACAAATCGATTCCGCTCATGGTTCGACAAGCTCACCACGAACGGAATCAACAATTTACCGTTCGTCCTGAGCCTGTCGAAGGACTTAATCAGCGCTTCCTTAGCGCCCTACATCCTGCATATCCTGGCTGCGGGCGTAGGCAGACACAATATCCGTCCATACAGCCGTTCATATCCTTCGCATCTTCATGATAAAAAGTATCTTAGCTATTGCGCAACATCAGAACTTAAGCATAAAGTGATACCCTCAAAACATACAATCGAGAGACCAAAGATGTTAAAAATACCAACCACCGGACTCATTACGGCAGCACTTTCAACGCTGTTCCTTGCCGGCCCGCATACTGTTTTTGCTGAACCGAAAACAGGCTTCAATAGAACCGTTTTATTAGAAAAAAAGCTGGAGCTTCCGAGCCCGAGCATTGATACCAAAATGATACGGGTCGAATTTCCACCCGCATTTAAAACACCTTGGCACACCCATGAAGGGCCGGGGCCGCGTTATGTCGTCAAGGGTACATTAAAAGTCGTTGAAGGCGGCAAAACCAACACCTATTCTGCCGGCCAGGTTTTTTGGGAAACCGGTGATCTGATGTCGGTGGAAAACATCGGCGACAATGTTGCTGAACTCATTATTTTCGAGTTAGCGCCAACCAAGTAACTTATCCGATCGAAACTATCCCAAGCAGGACTCCTAGTATTCAAAATTGCCTTATACGCTTTTGTACGCCATTCGATCTAAATTGATGCGCATCTATCTGGCCTACATCAGTATTGTGTTACTTTGGGCGACGACACCGCTGGCGATCAAATGGAGCACTGAAGGGACGGGATTTCTGTTCGCGGCGGCCGGACGAATGACGATTGGTTTGGCATGCCTGTTATTGATGCTGGCGCTGTCGCGGCAACGCCTGGCCTGGCATCGTAAGGCGCTACAGACTTACCTGGCCGTGGCCGTGCAAATTTACGGTTCGATGCTGGCGGTTTATTGGGCGGCGCCATTTATTCCTTCCGGCTGGATTTCGGTGATATTCGGTCTGTCGCCGTTGATGACGGCTTTATTGGCGGCGATCTGGTTAGGAGAGCGGAGCCTGACGCCGGGCAACCTGCTGGCTTATGTCCTGGGCATTAGCGGTTTATGGATTATGTTCGGCTCGGCGATGCAATTGGGTCATAACGCAGTGCTCGGTATAGTCGGCGTACTGGTGTCGACGTTTTTGCAAGCCATCAGCTCGGTTTGGGTCAAGCGCATTGCCGGGAAAATACCGGCCTTATCTCAGGTAACCGGAGGCCTGCTGCTGTCTGTGCCAGTTTATCTGATTACCTGGGCGCTACTTGACGGGCATTGGCCGGCTGATATTTCATCGATAGGTCTGGCATCTATTGTCTATCTGGGCATGATAGCCACGACGGTCGGCTTTGTGCTTTATTACTATTTACTGATCCACCAGAGCGCTACCAGAGTTGCATTGATCACCTTGATTTCGCCGGTCATGGCCCTGCTGTTGGGTCATGCCGTCAATCACGAACCGCTGACCATAAAAGTGGTGGCGGGAACACTGCTTATACTCTGCGCATTGCTGGCGCACACATTTTCTGGCCGGTTAAACAGCTCAAAATAAACGACTCTCCCCAGGCAATGCCGCAAAAGGCGATTCCTGAAGAATAACTAAAACAATGCGACGCCTTCAATAGCGCTTTCAACTGTTTCCGCCCTTATTTGCCGCCGGTTGCCTGCAAATTGCTTTTTGATCACTTTAGCTTCCCCGTATTTATCCGCCCATGCGATAAATACGGTGCCGACCGGTTTATCAGGCGTTCCGCCATCCGGCCCTGCTATGCCGGTCACCGCAACTGCAACATCCGCCTCGCTGTGCGCCAAAGCACCTGCCGCCATTTCAGTTGCGGTCTCGGCGCTCACCGCACCGTGTTTTTCCAAAGTTTCCGGGCTGACGTCCAACATCTGCACTTTTGCCGAATTGCTGTAGGTCACAAAGCCCCGGTCGAACCAAGCCGAACTGCCCGGCACGTCGGTAATCGTTTGCGCAATCCAGCCGCCGGTGCAGGATTCGGCTGTGGCTATTTTTTTGCCGTTGGCTTTTAATTTGCGGCCCAGTTGCTCGGCCAGTTCAAATAATTCAGACTCCATGATGTGACCTCGCGCGACTTCGGATAAAATAGGTCCATGAGTATAAAACAAAAGACCGCCGACCATACGCCGATGATGCAGCAATTTATGCGCATCAAGGCCGAACACCCCGATACCCTGCTGTTCTACCGTATGGGGGACTTTTACGAACTGTTTTTCGATGACGCCAAAAAAGCCTCGCAACTACTCGATATTACGCTGACCAGCCGGGGACAATCGGCGGGGCTTCCTATCCCAATGGCGGGAATTCCTTATCACGCCGCCGAAGGCTATCTTGCCAAGCTGCTAAAACACGGCGAATCCATCGCAATATGCGAACAAATCGGAGACCCGGCAACGTCCAAAGGGCCGGTCGAGCGCAAGGTAGTGCGCATCGTGACACCCGGCACGGTTACCGACGAAGCCTTGCTGGAAGACCGCAAAGATAATCTGCTGGTCGCGGTGTGCTCCTTCCCAAATTCACGACACGGCATCGCCAGCCTGGATTTAACCAGCGGCCGTTTTGTGTTGCAACAGGTCGAATCCATCGATCAGTTATTAAGCGAAATCGGCCGCCTTAACCCGGCCGAACTGCTGTTTAGCGAAGACTGGCCGCTGCCTGCCGGCTTAAAACAGCGTAGCGGCTTGTGCAGAAGACCGCCCTGGCATTTCGAGGCGGAAAGCGCCAAACAACTGGTGCTCAAGCAGTTCAACACGCTGGATTTGAAAGGCTACGGCTGTGAAAACATGCCCGCCGCCATCGCCGCAGCGGGCGGTTTGCTGCAATATGTCAAGGACACCCAGCAAAGCGCTCTGCCCCACATCCAAGGCATCCGCACCGAAAACAGCGACGATAGCATTTTGCTCGATGCATCCAGCCGCCGCAATCTTGAGCTTGATTTTCACCCGTCCGGGCAACTGCAATACACGCTGTTCGGAGTGCTGGACAAAACCGCAACCGCGATGGGCAGCCGCTGTTTGAGGCGCTGGATTAACCGGCCGTTACGCGACCACGACATTCTGAACAACCGCTACGCCTGTATCGACACCCTGCTTAATGTCTTGTTGTATCGCGACATTCAAAGCCACCTGCGACAGGTCGGCGATATTGAACGGATCAGCTCCCGTATCGCGTTAAAATCGGCTCGGCCCCGCGACTTGCTGGTGCTGCGCAATACCTTGGCGGTACTGCCCGCGCTGCAACAGGCGCTGTCCGGCGGCGATAACCCGCAGCTTACAGCTTTATGCGAACAGATCGGCGAGCATCCCGAGATGTTAAAGCTGCTGCAATCTGCGATCATCGACAACCCGCCGGTGCTGATTCGCGACGGCGGCGTGATTGCGCCCGGCTATCACCCGGAACTGGATGAGTTGCGGAACTTAAGCCAGAACGCCGACCAGTTCCTGATCGATATGGAGAACCGCGAAAAAGCGGCAACCGGCATCAGCACGCTGAAGGTCAATTACAACCGGGTGCATGGTTACTATATCGAGATTTCCAACCTGCATGCGGAAAAAGTCCCCGCACATTACACCCGTAAGCAGACTTTAAAAGGCGCTGAGCGATACATTACCGAGGAATTGAAATCGTTTGAAGATAAGGTGCTCAGCGCGAAAGAAAAATCGCTGTCTTTTGAAAAAGCCTTGTACGAGGAATTGCTGAACATCATCGGCGCGTCGTTAATCCCGTTGCAGCAGTGCGCCGCAGCGCTGGCCGAGCTGGATGTGTTGGTCAACTTTGCCGAACGCGCAGAAACCTTGAATTTATCTCAGCCGACGTTGGTCGATAAGCCCGGCATCACGATTGAAGCCGGTCGGCATCTGGTCGTTGAACAGGTTTCGGATATTCCGTTTGTGCCCAATGACTTGTCGTTTTCCAGCAAGCGCCGAATGCTGGTCATTACCGGTCCGAACATGGGCGGCAAATCGACTTACATGCGCCAGGCGGCGCTGATCGTGTTAATCGCCCACATCGGCTGTTATGTTCCGGCCAAGTCTTTAACCTGCGGCCCTGTCGACAAGATTTTCACCCGTATCGGCGCGTCCGACGACCTGTCCAGCGGACGCTCCACGTTTATGGTGGAAATGTCGGAAACCGCCAACATCCTGCATAACGCAACCTCAAAAAGCCTGATCTTGATGGACGAGATCGGCCGCGGCACCAGCACCTTCGACGGCTTGTCGCTGGCCTGGGCCTGCGCCGATCATCTGGCTAAAGAAACCCAGGCGTTTACGCTGTTTGCGACGCATTATTTTGAGCTGACCACGCTGCCCGAAGAACAAAAAACCATCCACAACGTACATCTGGATGCGATGGAGCATGGCGACAAAATTATTTTCCTGCATGCGGTCAAAGACGGCCCGGCCAGCCAGAGTTACGGCTTGCAGGTAGCCTCTTTGGCGGGCGTGCCTCGCTCGGTGATCGATAAGGCCAAAGCCAAGTTACGACATCTGGAAGACCACGCCTATCTTGAACAACAGGCGGAAACCGGGGTTAACCAGCTGGATTTGTTTTCATCGAAGGAATGCCATCCGGCGGTGGTGGCGCTCGAAGACATGAACCCGGATGATTTGAGCCCGAGACAGGCATTGGACTTGCTATACCGACTTAAGGGGATGGTGTAATAAAACCCAAATGTACAAGGAGCCGCGACTCCAGTCGCGCCCGATGTCGAAAGCGCCGATCTGCATAGCTAAAGTTGCGGTTCCTCGTGAATGCCGTAAAAGCGCTTATCAGCATCTTTTAATCCAGCTTTAAGCGCGTTGTTTTTGATGTATTCGTAAGCAATACAATAATGTCTTTCATCGCATATTTGTTTGTCGTAATAATCCTTTTGCCAGAATTTCCCTTGTCTTCCTAACGCTTGATTTAGGAGTATCGCAGACTCGCCCTTTAGTTTCTGCATAAGGCAAGACAGCCCTGTTTTTTGGGTAAACAGAAGGTGTACATGGTTAGGCATAATGCTAAAAGCGATTAAATCGTAAAAATCGGACTCAAGGCTTTTAAGGTATGCCGCCAAAAGGCAAATCATGTTGCCATACAAATAAGCGCCTTCGCGCGACTTGTCCAAATATTGATCGATTCGCCATTGTTTTTTGGACATTTCAAGGTCGGAACCAATCAGCTGATTTAAGTAGGCATCTAAGCTGTCTTGAGTCCTGAACGTGACAAACTAGACTGCGTTTAGCCGACTGTAATGATGCAAATGTTTAAATATTTTCATGATCTATTCCGAAACCGCGACTTCAGTCGCGCCCGATATTGAGAGTATCGTGATTATTGTTTCTCGTGCGCGACTGAAGTCGCGTCTCCTTCGTGAAAGCATAGGCAAAAATAACCGCTAGCCCGACCAAGATAAAAGCCTACAATGCACATTAATACTGTACAGAATGAGGAGCGGATATGAACTCAGTCAATGTCACCGAATTACGCCAGCATTTGCCCGATTATCTCAAACAAGTGCAGCAAGGCGAAGAAATCGCAATTACGCTGCACGGCAAAACCATTGCCCGCATCGTGCCCGATCGCAATGAAAGCAAACGCGAAGCCGCGTTAAAACGGTTGGAAGCATTGCGCGGCACCGTCATCGTCGGCGATATTATTGCACCGTCGGATGAAGAATGGACGGGCGATGCTGACAATCTATGACACCAATGTCCTATTATTTTGGGCGGATCGTCAGGATCGATTAACGGCTGTTGCGCAACAAGCACTGGATAGCGGGCGAGCAGAAGGCAATCTGGCCTGTGCTGCAATTAGCTTCTGGGAAATCGCCTTACTGTTTCGCAAAAATCGGCTGGTGTTGCCAACGCAACATACGCCAAGCTCTTACATGGAAGACATCGTTGAGTCGCTTGGCCTAAATATTCTCCCGCTCACGCCTGCCATCGCCGCATTGGCTGAAAGCGGTTAAAAACCGCTTCAGTTTTGAAGCCAATTACATATACACCACTTGGTTAAACGCTCATGGCGAACGTAGCATTATCGAAGACGCGGTTTTAAGTTGGCTAGCCCACGGCAATAATGCTACGGCCCAAGGCGCGGACTTTATCTACAGCGCTTGGGTAAGGCTGATAAAACACTGCCTCCGGCTATATTGCCCTATCCTTGTGCTTGGTTGCGCGACCATGCGACAGCTGCCGATGCGATATATTTCCTCAAATTCATCGTCAAAGCCGAATCCCTGGATACCGATACGTTACGTGCCGTTTTAATCTGGCTTAATACCTGGAGTGAGGATGCCAAACTGCTTTACTGTCCAGAACTTCTTGCCTCTTTACGAAACAAAGGATTATAGTCAAGTAGGGTACGCTGTGCGTACCCTCTGGCGTAGATTTGCTCGAAGATATGCCCGAAGCAGGCTTGGGAGTTGCTTTATAGGCTTAAGGGGAAGGTGTAATTTTAGGCTATACAAGGGCGGCTAAAGCCGCCCCCACACTACCAGCAGTTGGCTTATTTTTTACCTTGCTCATCGGCCAGCGCTTCAGCCAGCTGCTTTGCAGGCAGATAACCGGGGAAGATATTACCTTTTTCGGTAACAATCATCGGCGTTCCCTTCACTTCAAAATCCTCGGCCAATTGCATGTGCTCATCAACCGGATTGACGCAGGTTTTAGCCGGCGGTGTATCGCCTTTTTTCGCCGCCGTCAAAGCCGCTTTGCGGTCATCGGCGCACCAGACCGATACGGCTTTGTGGTATGAATCGGAACCTTTACCGGCTCTGGGGAAAAACAAATACTGGACAGTAATGCCTTCAGCCATGTATTGATCGATTTCCGAATGCAATTTACGGCAGTAACCGCAGTCAATATCGGTGAAGATGCTGACCGTATATTTGCTTGTTTTAGGCTTGAACACGATCATTTTATCCTGACCGAGTTTCTCTAACGCCTGTTTACGAGCGCCGCCCAATTTTTCTTCGGTTAAGTCGGTACGCGCTGCAACATCAACCAAGTGTCCCTGAATCAAATACTTGCCATCATCGGAAACATAAACGATATTACCGCCGACTGTTACTTCATAAAGTCCGCTGATTTCAGAAGGTTTGACTGCTCCCACTGTGACCGATGGCATGGCTTTGCCCAACGCTTGCCTGATTGCGTTTTCATCGGCATGCGCTACGGAGAAAGCCAGGCCGAGTAGCGATACTGCGGCAATCTTAATAACTTTTTTCATAATGTTCCTTAAATTGAGTAGGGACAAACCGCTTATTCCTGAATTATTGAAATAATCGTCCAATATCCAAAAACATAGCCAATGCCATTAACGACACAAGTAATGCAATACCGATTTGTTGAAAGAATATTTGCACCCTCTCTGAAACAGGGCTGCCTTTAATGCCTTCTATCGCAAAAAACAATAAATGCCCGCCGTCCAGCACCGGTATTGGCAATAAATTCAATATGCCTAAACTAACACTAACCAAGGCCATGTACTTTATAAAAGGAGTCAAGCCCATCGTGGCGGACTGCCCCGCATATTGGGCAATGCTGATAGGGCCGCTTAAATTTTCAACGGAGGCCTTGCCGATCAGCATCTTCGCCATCATTCTTAAGCTGGTGACGGAATAATAATAAGTAGTTTCAAATGCGACAGGAATCGCTGCCAGAGGCGACAACGCATATTCAACGCTCACCGACTTCATCAGTGCTTCAGGGATGTAAACCGATGCACCGACTTTACCCTCAATTTGATCGCCCACTTTGACGCTTTTCGGCGTAATACTTAAGGTCAAACGCGCACCATCCCGCTCAATCAACAGTTTGATTGCGACATCGGGGTGACGTTTTACAGTGTCGACCCATTGCATCCAGTCTTTGATCATCGTATCGTCAGCGCTGACAATCAGGTCGCCTTGTTGCAATCCGGCTGCCAGTGCGGCGCTATCGGGGAGCACTTTTCCTATGATAGGCTGCAATTTTGGCGACCAAGGCTTAAAGCCTAAGCGTTGATACAATACATCAGGGCTTTCACTGTCTTTATCGGCAAGCTCAAGCACCTTGATAGCTTGTTGACCATCAAAGTTTCTTACCTCAACCTTTATGCTGTGTTCTCCATCAAGCCCCGAGGATACTAATACACTCATGGCCTCGGTCCAGGTTGGCGTCGTCTTGCCGTTAACCGAGACGATCTCATCGCCTTCAACAAAGCCTGCGGCTGCGGCTAATGTACCCTGCTCTACCGCGCCGAGTATCGGTTTTATGCCGGTCTCGCCAATGACCAACACGCTCCAGAACAACACGACTGCGAGCACCAAGTTAAACAGGGGGCCTGCCGCAACGATGGCCGTTCTGGCTAATACAGATTGGCGATTAAACGCAAACGGCAAATCGGCTTCGCTGACTTCCCCTTCCCGCTCATCGACCATCTTGACATAGCCGCCCAGTGGGATTGCCGATATGGCATACTCTGTCGCACCTGGTTTTTTCCGGTACGACCATAAAACCTTGCCAAAACCGACCGAAAACCGGAGTACTTTGACTCCGGCTTTGCGCGCCACCCAGAAGTGTCCGAATTCATGAAATGAAACCAGGACGCTGATGGCGACCAGGAAATAAAACAGTGTATGCAGCAAATCCATCAATAATTAAGCTCTTCAATAATCTGCCTAGACGTTAACCGGGCCTGCTGATCCGTATCTAAAATGATTTCCAGCGTATCGGCAGGCTTGGCCTCGAATTCTCCCATACAGCGCTCAATAATAACCGGAATATCGGTAAAGCGAACCTGTTCATTCAAAAATGCTTCGACAGCAATTTCATTCGCCGCATTCAAAACAGTCGGCATGGTACCGCCCGCAGCAATAGCCTCATACGCCAGGCGTAAGCACGGAAAACGTTCAAGGCTTGGCTCCTGAAAATCCATACGTCCTACATCGAAAATATTCAACGGCTCAACGCCCGAATCGAAGCGTTCCGGCCATGCCATCGAATAAGCGATCGGTATGCGCATATCGGGATTGCCCATTTGCGCCAAAACCGTTCCATCTACATAATCCACCATCGAATGAATAACGCTTTGCGGATGGATAACCACCTGTATCTGATCTGGGGCCATATCGAATAAAATACAAGCCTCGATCATCTCCAGGCCCTTATTCATCATCGTTGCCGAATCCACGGAAATTTTTCTGCCCATATCCCAGTTAGGGTGAGCCACTGCTTGGGCGGGCGTTACAGCAACCAGCTGATCGACCGGCATTTCCCGGAAAGGGCCGCCGGAAGCGGTCAATAAAATACGTCTGGCTTGCTTCGCCTGCATGCCTGTTTTATAGCCTGCTGGCATGCACTGGAATATCGCATTATGCTCGCTATCGATCGGCAGCAACTGTGCTCCTGAGTCGCTGACGGCTTGCATGAAAATAGAACCCGACATCACTAGCGCTTCTTTGTTGGCCAATAATACGGTTTTACCCGCTTTGGCCGCCGCCAGACTCGGCAATAAGCCCGCTGCGCCTACGATGGCCGCCATGACTGAATCGACGTTGTCCAGTGTGGCGACATGTTCCAAGGCCTTGGCGCCTGACAGGACTTTTATATCGGCTATCGTCGAGTCTTTAAGCTTTTGTTCAAAGATTCGCGCCTTATCTTCATCCACTACAACGACGATCTCTGGATGATGCTCCAGACATTGCTCGTAGAGGGTGTCAATATTGGTATTGGCGGTTAACGCAACAACCTTGTACAGACTTGAATGCCTGGCTACCACATCTAAGGTGCTGACACCGATCGAGCCGGTCGCTCCAAGTATGCAAATGCCTTTCATGACATCAGTCCTATCAATAATATGCCGGCATAAAAAAATGGAATGGCTGCAATCAAACTGTCAACCCTGTCCAGAATACCGCCGTGACCGGGTAGTATTGAGCCCGTATCTTTAACGCCGCGCTGACGTTTGACCACGCTAAAAAATAAATCGCCATAAATAGAGATCAACACCGTCAATACAGACAACATTATAAAATCGGATACTCTCATCCAGACAAAACCATCTCGATAGCTATAATAGCCAATGAACGCTATGGACCAAACGGCGCCGGCTAGTAAAGCCCCATACATGCCTTGCACCGTCTTGCCTGGGCTGATTTCAGGCGCCAACTTGATTTTACCGAATTTCTTACCGGCAAAATAAGCCGCAATGTCCGCCGTCCAAACTAAAATCAAAAAGTACAAGGTCATTTCCGAGCCGTAAAAAGCTCTTAACCTGCTTAAAAACATCCATGTCGCCAACAAAATACCCCATCCGATTAAGGCTTTATATCGGGCTCTCATTCCCAGCTTTAAAACGCCCTCAGGCGTGTTCCTGATTAATATCATGACCAGTATCCAGAACAGCACCGGCGGTATAACCAGCCACTCCAGAGCGCCTGAATAGTCCCTGATATCAGGCCAATCCAATACTTGGGCGGCCAGCTCCAGAAATTGTGTCCAAAAATGCAGCCATAGCATCGGCAGAATCAACGCGAACAAAAACAACCCGCGTTTAAGCGGCGAATTGATACCGATAAGGTTAGCCCACTCCCATGCCGCCAAAAGAGTGATCAGCCCTATAAGCAATGAAAAATACTCTGAAGGCAGCTGAAAAACGGCAAGCACAACTAGAGGAACCAGAATTAATGCGGTAATAATTCGCTGTAGTAACATTTTGATTATTATTATGATGAAGTTGGAATTAAGTGTTAATTTTCAGTAAAAAATCGGCCAGTTATTTTAAAGTAATTGATTCAAGTTGCTCTCCGGTATAACCAAAGCGCCTTTGCCTGCTTTTAAAGCTCTTGATAGCATCTTCGAGTGAACTCTGGTCGAAATCCGGCCATAGCGTTTCGGTAAAATACAATTCTGTATAAGCCAGTTGCCATAACAAAAAGTTACTGACGCGCTGCTCGCCGCCGGTCCTGATAAACAAGTCGGGTTCTGGCAGATCCGCGGTTGATAAGTACTGGTTGATCAGCTGCTCATTAATGTCCTGATTTTCCAATTCTCCGGCGGCAATTTTTGCCGCCACTGTCCGAAACGCCTGACACATATCCCAGCGCCCGCCATAATTTGCCGCGATAACCAGCGTTAAGGCATTATTATCTTTGGTTTGCGCCTCTCCATCGGCCATTTTGGCTTGTAACTTATCAGAAAATGCCGTCCTGTCGCCGATAAATCGCAAGCGGATGTTATTACGGTCCAGCTTATTGATTTCTCTTTGCAGAGTCGCCATGAACAAGCCCATCAACAATGACACTTCTTCTTCGGGGCGACGCCAGTTCTCACTGCTAAAAGCAAACAAAGTCAAGACTTCAACCTCGTGCTTCGCGCAATACTCGACAATTTTCCGAACCGCTTTAACCCCGGCCTGATGCCCGACGGCGCGAGGCATAAATCTTTTCTGCGCCCAACGACCGTTACCATCCATGATAACGGCGATATGGCGCGGATTGTTGCTATTTATCCCTGTATTGAGGGTGGGGGCCGATTCCAAACTGTTACAGTCATCCGTAGACATTGTTTAAATCCCAATTACATTGACAGTAAATCAGCTTCTTTTGCTTCCAGCAATTTCTCAACGTCTTTTACATATTGATCGGTCAATTTTTGAATTTTTTCTTCGGCCGCACGTGCCTCATCTTCGGAAATCATTTTTTCCTTTAAGGCATCTTTTATTGCTGAATTGGCATCGCGGCGAATATTTCTGATTGCAACGCGACCATTCTCCGCTTCATTCTTGACCACTTTAACCAAGGCACGACGGCGCTCTTCAGTCAACGGCGGCAATGGAATCCTGATAGTCATGCCGTTGGTAGCAGGGTTTAAACCCAGATCCGATTTCAAAATGGCTTTTTCAATCGCCTGGACCATGCCTTTTTCCCACGGTGTAATCGTCAATGTACGTGCGTCTTCGACCGCTATGTTGGCAACCGATGATAAAGGGGATTCAGTCCCATAATAGGTAACGCTGATTTGATCCAACAAACTGGGATGCGCCCTACCCGTCCTTATTTTTGAGAATTCATGTTTCAAGGCTTCAATACTTTTGCCCATGCGGGTTGAAGCATCCTGTTGAATGTCACTAATCATTATCTGTTCCTCGTTGAATAAGAGATCCTATCTCTTCGCCCATCATCAATCTCATTACTGCACCTTTCTCAAAAATATTCATCACCCGCATTGGCACATTATTATCCCGACATAATACCAACGCAGTGGTGTCCATTACATTGAGGCGCTGATCCAGCGCTTCGTCATAAGTTAATCGTGGATAGAATTTAGCATTCTTGTCTTTTTGCGGATCGGCGGAATAAACGCCTTTCACTTTAGTCGCCTTAATCATCAACTCGGCATTGATTTCAATCGCCCTGAGACTGGCTGCCGAATCGGTAGTAAAAAAAGGATTGCCGGTTCCCGCCGCAAAAATAACAACCCGGCCTTTTTCCAGATGTCTGACCGCCCTGCGGCGGATATAATCTTCACAAACCTGATTGATTTTCAGCGCGGACATTACCCTGACCTGCTGTCCGTGAGCTTCCAGCGCATCTTGCATGGCTAAGGCATTGATCACGGTAGCCAGCATACCCATTTGGTCGCTGGTTACTCTATCCAATCCTTCCGAAGCTTTTTCCGCGCCACGCAATATATTACCGCCACCGATAACCAAACCAATTTGAAGACCGGCATCGCATAACTCTTTAATTTCAGTAGCAAGACGTTTAACAATATCTGCATCAATACTGCCACCTGTCTCACTCATTAAAGCTTCACCGCTTAACTTAAGTAAAATTCTCTGGCAAATCAATTTAGTCATTTTAATTATCGGGGGCTGGTAGTTATTATCGATGCGTATTCTACGGAGTTAGCCGAAGAGTGAATTAATTGCCTCTAACTTGCGCCATAACTTCTTCGGCAAAGTTTTCTTCTTTCTTTTCAATACCTTCGCCCACTTCCAAACGGGCAAAACGGACTACGCTGTTACCTTTAGATGCAAGCAGTTTGCCGATAGTAACTTTATCGTCCTTAATGAAAGGTTGACCCACCAGGGTGATTTCGGCCAAAAACTTGCTGATACGGCCGACTACCATCTTCTCAATAATGTCTGCCGGTTTTCCGCTTTCTGCAGCTTGAGCCGAGAAAATCTCTTTTTCTTTCTCAATAAGTTCCGCAGGCACTTGCTCGTCGGAAACACAAGTCGGTTTACTTGCTGCAATATGCATCGCAATATCTTTGCCTAATTCGTCATCAGCCTTGGCTAATTCAACGATCACGCCGATTTTTTTGCCGTGCAAATAACAAGCTGTACCACCCGTAGCGGTGTGGTATTTCAGGAACCTTCTGACAGTAATATTTTCGCCCAACTTGGCAATCAGACCGCGACGAACTTCGTCTACGATAGTGCCGTCGGCCAACTTCATTGCCAGCAGTTGTTCTTCTGTTTCGACATCGGAACTCAACAAAGCCGCCGTGACGTTATTGACGAAATTCACGAAATCATCAGCCTTGGCAACAAAATCAGTCTCGCAATTGACATCGGCAATCGCCACAGTTTTGCCGTCATCACTGACTTTTACGCCGATGATGCCTTCGGCAGCAATGCGATCGGATTTTTTATCGGCCTTGGCTAAACCGGATTTGCGCATATTTTCAATCGCCAATTCCATGTCGCCATTCGCTTCAACTAACGCTTTTTTGCACTCCATCATGCCGGAGCCAGTTCTTTCACGTAGTTCCTTAACCATTGCAGCACTAATAGTATTACTCATTCTTTGTTTTTCCTCATTAGTTCATCACTATAAAAACGCCCCCGTGAGGAGGCGTTTTTTTGCCTAACTTCTAAGCGCCCAAAAAGCGCCTGTAAAAAAATAAAACCGTATTTTATTCAGCTGCCGCTTCTTCAACAAAATCATCCGCTTTTGCTGATAATCCCAAACTAGCTGTTTTAGCTTCCATGACTGCCGCGGAAACACTTTCGCAGTAGAGTTTAACGGCACGGATCGAGTCATCATTACCAGGGATGATGTAATCAATTTTTTCCGGTGAATTATTCGAATCCACAATGCCGACGACTGGAATACCTAATTTCTTGGCTTCACTAATCGCATTCTTTTCATAACCGACATCCAATATGAAAATCACGTCAGGGACGCCTTTCATGTCTTTAATTCCGCCCAAACTGCGTTCCAGCTTTTCAAGCTCGCGTTCCATACCCAACGCTTCTTTCTTGCCGAAACGTTGATAAAGGGTGCCGTCAGCCTTCATCGCTTCTAATTCTTTTAAGCGATTGATAGATTTCTTGATGGTTTTGAAATTTGTCAGCATGCCGCCTAACCAACGATGGTTAACATAAGGCATGCCACAACGTGTTGCTTCTTCGGCAACCACTTTACGCGCTGCTTTTTTGGTGCCGACAAACAGGACGGTGCCTTTGTTTGCTGTCATCTGACCCAGATAATTCATTGCGTCGTTGAACATTGGAAGCGTTTTTTCCAAATCAATGATATGGATCTTGTTACGTGCGCCGAATAGGTATGTAGCCATTTTCGGGTTCCAATAACGAGTTTGATGTCCAAAGTGAACACCCGCTTCAAGCATTTGACGCATAGATACTGCTGCCATTAATTTCTCCTAAGATAAAAAATTCGGAACCGCTGTTCCGAGTTGGGTTACGCCTCCACCTATCCCGATTGGAAACCGGTTACAATAATTTGTAACCAGCACCCTTCCAAACGTGACGATAGGCGTGAGTATTAGTTCAAAAAAGAACTTCCCTTTATACCATAATTAGCCATTCACAACAAGCTGATCTCTGTTAAAATGGCTTTATTACACGGGAGCAAGAAGAGAAATTCATGACTAAAAACCCAGTCGCTTGCGCCTTTTGCCTTTTGCCTTACACCTGATTTTTATGAGCATAATTATTAAGACCGAAAGTGAAATTGAAAAAATGCGTATCGCCGGAAAGCTGGCGGCCGAAGTCTTAGAGATGATCGAGCCTTATGTCGTTCCCGGCGTCACCACAGACGAGCTTGATCAGATCTGTCACGATTATATTGTCGACATCCAAAACGCCGTACCTGCGCCACTCAATTACCGCGGATTTCCGAAATCAATTTGCACGTCAATTAACCAGCAGATCTGCCACGGCATTCCCAGCGGGAAAAAACTCAAATCAGGCGATATCGTCAACATCGACATTACCGTCATCAAAGACGGCTACCACGGAGATACCAGTAAAATGTTTTGCGTCGGCGAAGTAAGCCGGCATGCAAAACGCCTGGTTAGAATAACCCAGGAAGCCATGTTTTTAGGCATCCAACAAGTCAAGCCGGGCGCCACACTAGGCGATGTCGGCCATGCCATACAAAAACATGCGGAATCCAATCGCTACTCCGTCGTCAGGGAGTTTTGCGGACACGGTATCGGTAAAAACTTTCACGAAGAGCCCCAAGTGCTGCATTACGGCAAAGCCGGTGAGGGAGAAGTCCTTGAGGCTGGCATGATATTAACCATCGAACCCATGATTAATCTCGGAAAACGGCATATGAAGGTGTTGGCCGACGGCTGGACGGCTGTAACCAAAGACAGAAGCTTATCCGCGCAATGGGAACACACCATCCTGGTAACCCAGAACGGCTATGAAATCCTGACTTTACGCCAAGAAGAAATGTGAACACTTTGAATAAAACGATTTTCAGCCAAAAAGACAGCCTGCAACAATTCAAACAGCTGTTAAAGCAAAAAGATGCTGAACTAAGACAAAAATTCAACCCGCACAAATCAGTCGCCAAACTACTTCAAGACAAATCCGATTTCATCGATGAAATCTTGATCTGCTGCTGGCAACATTTTCTCGGCGAACACACCGATCAGCTCTCGCTGTGCGCCGTCGGCGGTTACGGAAGAAGGGAGCTATTCCCCTACTCCGATATCGACCTGGTTGTCTTGCTGGATTCCGAAGACACAACCGCCTACCAGGAAGCATTGTCAAATTTCTTTACCTTTCTATGGGATATCGGCTTAAAACTGGGACAAAGCGTCCGCACTATCAATCAATGCATCGACGCCGCGATAGCCGATCAAACCATCATGACCAGCCTTATGGAAATTCGGCTGATCATCGGCAACGCAAAGCTGCACAAAACACTAAAACAACAAACCACTTCAGACAAAATCTGGCCGTCAGATCAGTTTTTTGCCGCGAAAATGGAAGAACAGCGCCAGCGTTACGCGAAATTTCATGACACCGCCTACAATCTTGAACCCAACGTCAAAGAAGGACCCGGCGGGTTACGCGACAGGCAAGTCATCGCCTGGGTATTTAAGCGCCATTACAACTCATCAACACTCAAGGAGCTGATTAAATACGGCTTTATGCCCGAATCCGAATATCTAGAGCTGGTTGCCGCCCTGGAAGTGCTATGGCGGATTCGTTACGCACTGCATCTTTTAACCAATCGCTGCGAAGATCGGCTTATTTTCGACTATCAGCGCGATCTTGCCAGACAATTCGGCTTCAGCACCGAGCATCAGGAATACAATCAGGACGTCGAACAGTTCATGCAGTTTTACTTTAAAACCGTACTCGGACTTGAGCGCCTCAATGAAATGCTGCTGCAATTGTTTAATGAACGCTTCGTTTCCGGGGAGGCCATTTGCAAAGCCATCCCCCTTAACGACAAATTTGTCGTCATCAACGGCTACCTTGAAGCCGCTGATGACACCCTTTTCGAACGACACCCGCTTGCCTTACTGGAACTCTTTTTAGTCCTGGAACAGAATTCCTCAATTAAAGGCGTCCGGGCAACAACCATACGCCTGATTCGCAAAAACCTGCACTTAATCGACGACGCATTTCGCCACAACAAAGCCGCTAACCGTCTTTTTATAGAAGCCTTTCGCCAACCTTTAGGCATTACCGACCAGCTCAGACGGATGAATCGTTACGGGATTTTAGCCGCCTATATCCCTTGCTTTGCCAATATTGTCGCCCGTATGCAGTATGATTTATTTCATATTTACACGGTAGACGAACACACTCTTTTTGTTATCCGTAACTTACGCCGCTTCGCCTTAGAAAGACATCTGGACGAACTCCCTTTCTGCAATGACATTTTCCAACTGATTGCAAAACCGGAAATACTGTATCTTGCCGGCCTGTTCCACGACATAGCCAAAGGCAGGAACGGCGACCACTCCGCCATTGGCGAAGAAATCGCCAGGGAATTCTGCATTCAGCACGAACTTTCCTCACACGACACCAACCTGATATGCTGGCTGGTGCGCAATCACTTGGTCATGTCGATGACCGCGCAACGAAAAGACATCAGCGACCCGGACATCATTCATCAATTCGCACAAACCGTCGGCAGCATCGAATACCTGAACTACCTGTACCTGCTTACCGTGGCCGATATTCGCGCAACCAACCCCGAACTTTGGAACGCATGGAAAGACGCCCTGCTAAAAGAGCTTTATTCGGCGACCTACAGCACCCTGCACAGAGGCTTGCACAATCCCGTAAAAATAGCGGACCGCCTGCTTGAAAATAAAAAAGAAGCAAAAGACGAACTGATAAAACTCGGTATCTCCGAACCGGTCATCATCAGATCCTGGCAACACGCCAGCGACGATTATTTCTTAAGATATTCAGCGGATGAAATAGCCTGGCATACCATCGCCATAGCCTCATCCAAGGAAGATGAGCTGCCCCTGGTCTTGCTGCGTCCGCAAACCCAACGAGGCAGCGCGGAGGTTTTTGTTTACACAAAAAATGAAGAAGCTATTTTTTCACTCAGCACAGCCACGCTTGATCAACTGGGGCTCACCATTCTTGACGCCAGAATCATGACCACCACTGATGACTATGTACTTAATAGTTTTTTGGTCCTTGAACAATCGGGAGACCCCATCAATGAATTGTTCAGAGAAGTGCATATCTGCACCGCACTTCGCAATAACCTGCTGCATCACGAAGTGAAAAAACACAAAAATATTCACCGCCAATCAAGGCAGGCCAAACATTTCCCCATCCCCACCAGCATTCAATTCCATGCGGACCCTTTAAACAGGCATACGATCATTGAACTCATCACTACGGACCATGCCGGGCTTTTATCAAAAATAGGCCGTGCGTTTGTGCAAAAAAACATTCACCTGCACAGCGCAAAAATAACCACCATCGGCAGCCGGGCTGAAGACATGTTTTACATTACAGACAACCACTCACAACCTATCGCGGACACCGCCAAACAGGAGCAAATACGCGAAGAGATGCTGAAAATGCTGGGTGCAACAAGCTGACACCAACATGTGTTCTGCATAGCCCCCGATTAACTCATCTCGATGCCGGCGCTTCTCTCAATAAATTGAACCAGCCACTCATGATCATGGCTTCCAATATCGGCATAGCGCAACCCGATTTTGCACTGATCGCTAGACATGCGCCGCGAAAAAACCACTTGGCATCGCGCGGCGATTTTGGACGACTGCCCCTCCCCATCAAACAGATTCAGATCAACAAATACAGACACCGGCTTACCGTCACGAACAAAACTCCCACCCGGCGTAATCATATTCCGTTGTCTGATATTACACTCAACACCAAGCCCATCACTGGATACATCTACCGCAACCACCTTAATGCGCACACCGTCTTCGGTAGTGACAATAGCAGAAACCTGTATTGGAACCCGTTGATAAAGCCTTCTTTCCATAACTATCCACACCCACTATCACATCACACAAATTTAAAGATTTTAGTTTAAAAATTTAATTATTCCAGCATCCGATACCGCCGGAAACAATGATCAAATAATCGGTTCACCTCGGGCAAGCTTGGGCAAATTCCCCTCCAAGCCCATCGCACCGCGCATCACTTTATTTTTAGCGGGCAAAATCCGCTCAGCCAAACCCAGTCCCAAGTTGCGTAAAAACTTGACCGGCAACACCCGATTACTAAACACCCGGTAAAAAACATCCATTACCGTCATCATTTTCAAGTTTTCATTGCGGCGCATTTTTTCATAACGCTTTAAAACCGACACATCGCCCAGCTCAAGCCCCTGTTTATTTGCATCAATCAGCACCTCGGCCAATGCCGCCGCATCCAGCAAACCGATATTAACCCCCTGTCCCGCCAACGGATTGATCATATGCGCCGCATCGCCAACCAGAACCACGCCGGGCTTAACATAACTTTGCGCATGCTGGCGTTTCAATGGAAAACTCGCAGCCCCCAGGATGGCATTAACCTGACCCAGGCAATCGGGAAAAGCCGCCGTCAACTCTCGTAGCAAATCTTCGTTGGACAACGCTTTCAACCGACACACTTCATCCGGCGAGTTATACCAAACAATAGAGCCATAATGCCCGGTTAACGGTAAAAACGCCTGCGGACCACTGGGTACAAAACGTTGCCAGGTTATATCCTGTTGCCCGTACTCCGTTTCGATATAAATCACCAAAGCGTGCTGCTTGTAATCCCAACTGGTTACGCCCAAACCCACTGCCTGCCTGACCCTGGATTGACCGCCGTCTGCCGCAACCAGCACTTTTGCCGACAAAATCCTGCCGTCATTCAACTCCACTTCGGTCGATTTTCCAGCCGAATAATTGATTTTATTAATTGCAGCCGGACACATCAGCTCGACATTATCAAAATCCTGCAAACGCTCCAATAACGCCAGTTGAGTCACCCTATTTTCAACGATATAACCCAGTTCGGGATAATTAATATCATCACTGCAAAACTCGGTATCCCCCGCCGTTTCCCACACCCGCATCCGACGGAACGGGCAAAGCCTGCGATTGGCGACGCCACGCCAAGCGCCGACGGTTTCGAGTATGTTTTTTGACGCAATACTGAGTGCGGAAACCCTTAAATCATGCGGCTGATCGGCAGCAAAAGCCTGTGGCGGAGCGCTCTCTATCACTGCGACACGCAATGGGCTCCCGCCGAGCCCGCAAGCAACGGCAGCGCCAACCATACCCCCGCCCACCACTACAACATCAAAATTTTCTTTCATAATCAACCAAATCATATTAAGGTGAATTCACTCGGACTATTGCAATACCCTAAAAAGCACAGTTCGCTTGCAAAAATCGAAGAGATATTCAATGGAAACAATCAGCCATCAAAACCAAAGCGGAAAGATACCACATCTATCATAAGCAACATGACAAAAACCACAACCAACTTTGCTACTATGAACCACATATCAACTAATTACAGGCGTACACAACAAAAGACTGCGTGACAGAATCGCCTGCAATCCGTATAATTACTTGGTTTTGCCGTATCGCCGCCTCTGATATACGCATCAGAACGAGCGCGGAACGAGGGTTCTTGAATTACAGATTAGCAACCCTTTTGTAATATTTTTTAGAGGTAACAATGAGTCAAAGTACGCTACCCGCCAGACAGGGTTTATATGATCCGCGCCACGAACATGATGCATGCGGCGTGGGTTTCATCGTTCATATAAAGGGTCAAAAAAGCCATGAAATCGTACGTCAGGGTTTAGAACTGCTTAAAAACCTGACCCACCGTGGCGCGGTCGGTGCTGACATATATGCAGGCGACGGCGCCGGCATTTTGATTCAAATGCCCGATGCTTTCTTGCGCGCAGAATGCGGCAAATTAGACATATCCCTCCCGACCGCAGGCGATTATGCCGCCGGCATGGTGTTTTTGCCGCGTGACGCAGCCAATCGAGCGACTTGCGAAAAATTATTAACCGACATTATTGCGCGGGAAAAAGCCGTACTGTTGGGTTGGCGCGATGTACCTGTCGATAACCGCACACTGGGCGAGTCGGTCAAACTGGTCGAGCCGTTTATCCGGCAGATTTTTATTGGCCGTGGCGAAGATTGCGCAGACCAGGATGCGTTCGAGCGCAAGCTGTTTGTAATCCGCAAGCAAGTCGAAAATGCCGTCCGTGATTTAAAGCTGGATGGTGGTCATGCGTTTTATATCCCATCCTTATCCTCACGCACCATCGTATACAAAGGCATGCTGCTGGCAGACCAGGTCGGATCATTCTACGCCGACTTAAGCGATGAAAGCATGGTCAGCGCCCTGGCATTGGTTCATCAGCGCTTTTCAACCAACACTTTCCCAACCTGGGATCTAGCGCATCCTTTCCGCCTGATCGCCCATAACGGCGAAATCAACACTTTGCGCGGCAATGTTAACGGCATGGCGGCGCGTCGCCATTCTATTGCGTCCAAAGTATTGGGCGACGACATGCACAAACTGTGGCCTTTAATCGACGAAGCACAATCGGATTCAGCCTGCTTCGACAATGCGCTTGAATTATTAGTCGCAGGCGGCTATTCAATGGCCCACGCGATGATGCTGCTAATTCCCGAAGCCTGGGCCGGCAACGTCCTGATGGATGAAAAACTGCGCGCGTTTTACGAATATAACGCCGCCCTGATGGAGCCTTGGGACGGCCCCGCCGCCATCGCTTTTACCGACGGCCGCCAAATCGGCGCGACCTTGGATCGCAACGGCTTGCGCCCTGCCCGCTATCTGGTCACCGATGACGATTTCGTCATTATGGCGTCGGAAATGGGCGTATTGGAAGTTCCCCAACACAAAATCATCAAAAAATGGCGTTTGCAACCGGGCAAAATGCTGCTGATTGACACCGAGCAGGGTCGCATCATTGATGACGCGGAATTGAAAGCCAATTTGGCATCGCTCCACCCTTACGCTGAATGGCTGACCAAAACACAAATCCTGCTCGCCGAACTGCCGCCCGAAGTTTCAGCCATGGCACCGGACGCGCATACCCTTTTGGATCGGCAACAAGCATTCGGTTATACCCGCGAAGACATCGAGTTCATCCTGAAACCGATTGCGCAAACCGGCCAGGAGCCGATCAGCTCAATGGGCATCGACGCCGCGCTGGCGGTGTTATCGCAACGTTCGCGCATGCTGTACGATTATTTCAAGCAAGGCTTTGCCCAAGTCACCAATCCGGCCATAGACCCGATCCGCGAAGAATTGGTCATGTCACTGGTTTCACTGATCGGCCCGCGCCCCAATTTATTGGGCCTGGACGAAGGCGGCACTCACATGCGCCTGGAAGTGGAACAGCCTATTTTGTCCAATCAGGATCTGGAAAAAATTCGCCGTATCGAAACACGCACCGGCGGCGCATTCAAAACCAAAACCCTGACGCTTTGCTATCCTTCCGACTTGGGTGCCGGCGGCATGGAAGCGGCGATAGACAAGCTATGTCTTGCTGCGAAACAGGCGGTTGAAGAAGGCAATAACATCCTGGCGCTGTCCGACCGCGATCTGGATATTGCGCACATCGCGATACCCGCCCTGCTCGCAACATCGGCCGTACATCACTACCTGACTCGCGAAGGTTTGCGTACCAAAGTCGGCCTGGTTGTCGAAACCGGCGAAGCGCGCGAAGTCCATCATTTTGCGCTGCTGGCGGCTTACGGCGCGGAAGCGGTCAACCCTTACCTGGCGTTCGACACGATTTCAGGGCTATGCCAAGAGATCAGCGACCTCAGCGAATATGAAGCGCACAAGCGTTACATCAAGGCGATCTCCAAAGGCCTGCTTAAAGTCATGTCCAAAATGGGCATTTCGACGTACCAGTCTTATTGCGGCGCGCAAATATTTAATGCAATCGGTTTGTCGGAACCTTTCCTGGATCGTTACTTCACAGGCACAACCAGCACCGTTGAAGGCGCCGGTTTAGCTGAAATCAGCGAAGAAACCACTCGCCGTCACCGTATTGCGTTCAGCAATGCGCCGTTATACCGCGACGCGTTGGATATTGGCGGAGAATACGCATACCGGGTACGCGGCGAAGCGCATACCTGGACGCCTGCGACCATCAGCACCTTGCAACACGCAACACGCAGCAACAGCTATGAAAAATATGCCGAATTCTGCCGCCTGATTGATGAGCAAAACGAAGCCTTGTTGACCTTGCGCGGCTTAATGTCGTTCAAGGAAAGTGCTACACCGGTGCCGTTGGACGAAGTGGAACCTGCTGCGGAAATCGTCAAACGTTTCGCAACCGGCGCAATGTCGTTCGGTTCAATCTCCTACGAAGCACATACCAACCTGGCTATTGCGATGAACCGCATCGGCGGCAAATCCAATACCGGCGAAGGCGGCGAGCTTCCAGAACGATTCCAGACTCTGCCCAACGGCGATTCAATGCGCTCGGCAATCAAACAAGTCGCTTCCGGCCGTTTCGGCGTGACTACAGAATACCTGGTTAACGCCGACGACATTCAAATCAAGATCAGCCAAGGTGCAAAACCCGGCGAAGGCGGACAGCTGCCCGGCCATAAAGTCGATGCGGTTATCGCCAGAGTGCGTCATTCGACACGCGGTGT
This sequence comes from Methylobacter tundripaludum, assembly GCF_002934365.1. Taxonomy (GTDB): domain Bacteria; phylum Pseudomonadota; class Gammaproteobacteria; order Methylococcales; family Methylomonadaceae; genus Methylobacter_A; species Methylobacter_A tundripaludum_A. Next base: position 139,524 of record NZ_PTIY01000010.1, read on the forward strand.
AGGCTTGATTTCGCCGCCGCCGCACCATGACATTTATTCGATTGAGGATTTGGCCCAGCTGATCCATGACCTGAAAAACGTCAACCCCGAAGCCCGGATCAGCGTCAAGCTGGTATCCGAGCACGGTGTCGGTACTGTGGCAGCGGGCGTTTCCAAAGCCCATGCCGATCATGTGACCATTTCCGGCTATGACGGCGGCACCGGCGCCAGCCCGATGACTTCGATCAAACACGCCGGTTTGCCGTGGGAAATCGGCCTTGCCGAAACCCATCAAACATTGGTATTGAACAAACTGCGCGGACGTATCGCCGTCCAAGTCGACGGCGGCCTACGCACCGGACGCGATGTCGTCATAGGCGCATTATTAGGCGCGGACGAATTCGGCTTCGCCACGGCGCCGTTGATCGTGTCGGGTTGTTTGATGATGCGCAAATGCCATTTGAACACCTGCCCGGTCGGCGTAGCGACGCAAGACCCCGAACTGCGCAAACGCTTTACCGGACAACCCGAGCATGTGGTCAATTACTTCTTCATGGTCGCGGAAGATGTGCGTCAATGGATGGCGAAACTCGGCTTCCGCAACATCAATGAAATGATCGGACGCTCGGACTTACTGGACATGCAGCGTTCGCTGAACCATTGGAAAACCCAGGGGCTGGATTTCAGCCGGGTTTTCTACAGACCCGAAGTTGACGGTGCAACGGCTATTTATAACCACGAAAGCCAAGATCACGGCCTGGAACAAGCACTGGATCACACCTTGATTGCAGCGGCCAAACCTGCGCTGGAAAACGCGCAACCGGTGGTTATCAATACGCCGATCCACAATATTAACCGTACTTTCGGAGCGATGTTATCCGGTGAAGTGGCCAAACGTTATGGCCATAAAGGCTTGCCTGACGACACCATTGCGATTCACGTCAAAGGCACCGCAGGCCAAAGTTTCGGCGCGTTTTTGGCGCAAGGCATCAGCATCGATCTTGAAGGCGAAGGCAACGACTATGTAGGCAAAGGCATGAGCGGCGGGCGTATCGCCATACGCCAACCTAAGGACTGCCCGATTACGCCGGCGGAAAACATTATCGTCGGCAACACCGTGTTGTACGGCGCGATCAGCGGCGAATGCTATTTCAGCGGCGTTGCCGGCGAGCGTTTTGCGGTGCGCAATTCGGGCGCCATGGCGGTTGTAGAGGGCGTCGGCGATCATGGCTGCGAATACATGACCGGCGGCGTAGTGGTCGTACTCGGACAAACCGGCCGCAATTTTGCGGCGGGCATGTCCGGTGGCGTGGCTTATGTGCTGGATGAAGACCGCAGCTTCGAAAAGCGTTGCAATCTGGCGATGGTTGAACTCGAACCAATCCCGGAGGAAGACGACACGCTGGAAGCTATCGCACATCAGGGCGGCGACATGGAAACACATGGACGCGTCAACATTATGTCCGATATGACCCGGCATGATGCGCAGCGTTTAAAGCATTTGATTGAAAACCATAAGCGTTATACCGACAGTGCAAGAGCTCAGCACATCTTGGATAACTGGCAAGATTACTTGCCTCGCTTTGTTAAAGTCATGCCGGTCGATTACCGAGAAGCGCTCAAACAAATTCAGGCGGAACAAGCTACCGCGGCGGCATAATCGTTACGACACTATTGGCGCTACCAACTTAACGCAAAAACAACTCAAGGCTTAACCGCTTGCCCTAAACCTGTCTAAGGGCGAACGGTTAAACCGTTCATGGTTCGACAAGCCCCTCCTGAGCGCAGTCGAAGATCTCGCCACGAACGGCTTAACCTTAAACGTATCATGTTAAGTTAGTAGCCACACTATTTAAGTAGAAGGTATTAAAGATGGGTAAACCAACCGGGTTTATGGAACTACCACGCACAGAGCGGCATTACGCCTCTCCTAGTGATCGTATCCAGCATTATCATGAATTTACGCTATCCCCCAGCGATTCCGAAGTCGCTGAACAGGGCTCAAGATGCATGGATTGCGGCATCCCTTTTTGCCATAACGGCTGCCCTGTCAATAACATCATCCCGGATTGGAATGACGGTGTTTATCGAGGCGATTGGCAGCAGGCGCTGGATATTTTACACAGCACCAACAATTTCCCCGAGTTTACCGGACGCATTTGTCCTGCGCCCTGCGAAGCGGCCTGCACACTCAATCTGCAAGATCAGCCGGTGACCATTAAATCGATAGAATGCGCGATTATCGACAAAGGCTGGGAAATGGGCTGGGTAAAACCGCAAATCCCGGAACTTCGCACCGGCAAGCGCGTTGCGGTAATAGGTTCGGGGCCTTCAGGATTGGCCTGCGCCCAGCAGCTGGCGCGCGCCGGGCACGAAGTCACGGTCTATGAGAAGAATGACCGTATCGGCGGCCTGTTACGCTACGGCATTCCCGACTTCAAGATGGAAAAGCACTTGATTGACCGGCGCATTGCGCAAATGCAGGCGGAAGGCGTCAGCTTCAGGCCCAACAGCCATATCGGCAAAGACATTTCCGCGCAAAAACTGCTCGCCGAATACGATGCCGTGGTTTTAGCGGTAGGTTCTGAAAAGCCGCGCGACCTGGAAGTTCCCGGACGTAACGACTATAAAGGCGTTTATTATGCGATGGACTTTTTGCGCCAGCAAAACAAGCGCAACGCGGGCGACGCCATAGCCGAAGAGGATGCGATTACCGCGACCGACAAACATGTCGTCGTGATCGGCGGCGGCGATACCGGTTCCGATTGCATAGGCACGTCAATCCGCCAAGGCGCAGCATCCGTGGTGCAACTCGAAATCCTGCCGCAACCGCCTGAAAAAGAGAACAAATTGCTGACTTGGCCGCTGTGGCCCAACAAGTTGCGCACCACGTCTTCGCACGATGAAGGCATCAAAAAGCGTTACTTTAGCGTCAACACCCAAAGCGTTACCGGCAAAGACGGCAAAATAACCCACTTGAACGCGGTTGAAGTGGAATGGAAGCAAGAAGGCGGACAATGGAAAATGAGCGAGAAGCCGGATAGCGCATTCACGCTGGAAGCGAACATCGTGTTTTTAGCGATGGGCTTTGTTCACCCGGTACACGAAGGCTTGCTAAAAGAGCTGGGCGTTGAACTTGAGCGCAATAACATCAAAGCCACCGATAAACAATACCGTACTTCGGTCGACAAAGTGTTTGCCGCCGGAGATGGACGGCGCGGTCAATCGCTGGTGGTCTGGGCGATACGCGAAGGCAGGCAAGCCGCCCGAGCGGTCGATGAGTTCCTGATGGGCACATCGGAACTGCCGAGATAATGCTGTTAGGGCGGCTTTAGCCGCCCTTTGAACACAAAACTGTGCGCATTCTTAGATCGAAGATGCGCACAAGCATATCCTCCTCAAGATAAAAACGTTCTAAAGCGCTTTTGATTTCCTCTTTCCGCACCGTTTACATTGATAAACAGTGATCAACTTACCCTGTTTCACATCAAACTGCTTTTCGTTTAAGACTTCCCATTTATGAAAGCCGCTGCTGCATAGGGTATTGCCCTTATGCAGCTGAGATGGTTTGGGTCGTTTAAATGGAACCACGTCGCCCATGATTTTCCTCCAAGCGGAATAAACAAGCTTCCACAAGAAACCAGTGGCATGCAATCGGTTTTAATGCCAATAACAGACAAGCAAAGCGCAGTCCCAAATGAATGCACTTAATGCCTGACCCAAGACATCACTTTTTAACGATGGTATTCCACGCCGTAAGCCAGGCTTGCGATTGGTAGAAATCGGCTTTCTTATCAAAAAAGCCGGTCAACACCAGTTTCAAAATGTTCTCAATAATACCGAAGAACTGGGCATAACCTAGCTGCGGGGTGATATTGCGCAGTTCTCCCGCCTTGATGCCTGCCTCGATGATCCTGATGATTTTTATAAAGGCGGCGGCTTCGTGCAACGGCTTCGCTTCCGGTAAAAATTCATCGGTTTTTACAATCAACAGAAACCGCATCACATCCGGCGCTTCGTCGGTTAACCTGAATAATAAGTCGACTATGCTTCGCAATTGCTCGGATGGCTTTTCATTCTTGCGCCTTATGTCATCGATAGAGATGTTTAAACTGTCGAGAATATTTGCCCGTAACTGCGCGGCAATTATTTGTTTGCTCTTGAAGTGCCGATAGATTGTGCCGACATCTTCTAGGCCGGCCGCCTCTTTAATATCGATTAGCGATGTATTGAAATAACCTTTTCCGGCAAACAATTGCAATGCCGCCAGCAATATTTCATCCTGCACTTCAGATTTTGTCTGAATGTCTTCTATTTCCTGATCCATGTTCTTCTTTAACAGCTGATTCAATGCGCTGTATTGTGTGTTAGTGAAAATCCGAACGGTCTATAAGACATAGACCCAATTTTATTTTGCGGACAACACCGCCAGTGCCGCCCTTAAGTAATTAACCATCGACCATAAGGTCAAGATGGCTGCGACATACAATAAACCGTAGCCGCAATAATTAACCGGCAAACCCAGAATATCATCGCGATATAGCAGCATGCCGATCGCCAGCATTTGCGCGGTGGTTTTCCATTTGCCCAATTGAGAGACCTTGACCTTCGCCCGTTGGCCGATCTCCGCCATCCATTCCCGTAACGATGCAATCGTTATTTCCCTGCCGATAATAACCGCGGCAGGAACAGCCAGATAAGGACTACCTTGTTGCTGAACGATCAACACCAAAACCATAGCCACCATCAATTTATCCGCAACCGGATCAAGGAAAGCCCCAAAAGGGGTTTCCAGACTCATTTTTCTGGCAAGATAACCGTCCAACCAATCGGTAAAACCCGCAATAATAAAAATCAGCGTACAGGCGAGATTTGAATATTCCCAAGGCAGGTAGAAAACCACTGTTATCAGCGGGATTAACCCGATCCTTAACAGCGTCAGATTTGTCGGTAAGTTAAATTCAATGGTCATCTTGATGATGAAATAGTTCGTAAATCCGTTGCGCCAACTGACGGCTTATGCCATCCACACTGCAAAGTGCATCCACTCCAGCCTGTGAAATACCTTGCAGCCCCCCAAATTGTTTCAATAAAATCTGCCGCCGTTTAGGCCCCAATCCCGGAATCGCTTCCATAGCCGACTGTTTTTTGGCCTTGCCCCGGCGCTGCCTGTGTCCTGTTATCGCAAACCGGTGCGCTTCATCGCGGATATGCTGGATCAACAACAAACCGCTGGCTCCGGGCTTTATATCTATCGGCTGATCCTGGTCCACCAGTATCAGCTTTTCCATACCGGGTTTTCGATCCGGCCCTTTGGAAACGCCCACTATCATAACATTGTTTATGTCTAATTCCGCCAGCGCCTTTTGCGCTTCATGCACCTGGCCTTTACCGCCGTCTATCAGCAATATATCCGGCGCGGTATGTTCGCCCTGTTTCAGCCGCTTAAAACGCCTGAACACCGCCTGATGGATCGCCGCATAATCGTCGCCGCCGGTGATGCCTTCGATATTAAACCGGCGGTAAGCCGATTTTACCGGCCCTTCCCGGTCGAAAACAACGCAGGATGCAACGGTTTGATCGCCCTGGGTATGACTGATGTCAAAGCATTCCAGACGTTTCGGCAGCTCCTTGCAACCCAATTCTTCCTGCAAACTGAGAAAGCGGGCATAAAGCCCCTGTTTATCGGACAACTTGCTCAACAGCGAATTTTCGGCGTTGGTGCCGGCCATTTGCAGCCATTTCAAGCGCTCGCCCCTGACGTTGTGGGCAATAGCCACCGCATGCTTTGCTTGGGCCGCCAGCACTTCCATCAACAACTCGGCTTCTTCCGGCTGGTGGCTGACGATCAATTCATGAGGCGCCTGTTTATCCAGGTAGTATTGCGGAATAAACGCCTGGACGATAGCCGCCGGATCGTGCTCGTCGGTTATCTTGGGAAAAAATACCTTGTTACCCAAATGCTGGCCGTTACGGATAAAAAACACCTGCACGCAGGCCACACCGGCCTTGGTCGCGCAGGCGATAATATCGACATCGCCGCGCTCGCCGTGAACAAAGTGCTTTTCCAGCACCGAGCGCAATTTCAAGATTTGATCCCTGAAACCTGCGGCCTGCTCATATTCAAGATTAGCCGCCGCCTGTTCCATCTTGGCAATCAACCGGTCGATCAGCAGGCCGCCCTTGCCTTCCAGAAACAACACCGTGCTGTCGACATCCTGAGCATAGGCGGCCTTGTCGATCAGGCCGACGCACGGCGCAGTGCAGCGCTCTATCTGGTGCTGCAAACAGGGCCGGGAACGGTTGTTGTAAATGGAATCATCGCACTGCCTGATCGGAAAAATCCGTTGCAGCAGCTTGAGACTTTCCCTGATCGCACCGATGCCCGGATAAGGGCCGAAATACTTGCCCTTACGTTTTTTTGCGCCGCGATGCAGCGTGATCTGGGGGAAATCATGTTCGCTGGACAGAAAGATATAGGGATAGGATTTATCATCCCTCAAGCAGATATTGTAGCGGGGCTTGTGTCGCTTGATCTGCTGGCATTCCAGCAACAGCGCCTCGCCCTCGGTATGCGTGACCGTGACTTCAATATTCGCAATCTTGGCGACCATCGCCTGCTGCTTGGCCCCGGCGGTTTGCTTTTTAAAATAACTGGAAACGCGGTTTTTAAGATTCTTGGCCTTACCGATATAAATAATCTCGGCCCGATCATTCAGCATCTTGTAAATGCCGGGGCGGGTGGTCAGGTTTTTTAAAAACGCTTTAACATCAAAACCATTTTCTGCTAACTCGGGGCTCACACTTTATCCTGTAACATACGGCGCACTACGATGAATCTATCGCGCAAGCATTTTACCAGCAACGAGGCGCGTTATCTGCCTGCATTTATTCTGCATCTTGCGAATAACGCTCTAAAACTTCGGCATCTATAGTCATTCCGCGCAATCCGGTTTTAACCGATTGCCCCGCCGCAGCTGCTGCCCTGTCCTGCCGTGCAGCCATAACAATGTTGCAAGGTGGCAATGATTTTGCCGGTTAATACTGGCACCTGAACCAAATGCAGATTTTGCTTGCCGCCCAGGGGCAATTGCAGCATTTGGTTAAAGTCGCAATCGTAGACAAAGCCTTGCCAATCGACGCTCAAAGTATTCTTGCACATAAGCTTGCCCAAGTTTGGCGCATGGAAGTTAGCCTTTAGCAACTGCATATACTGATCAAACCGGCCGGTACTGAGCAGGACGGCGCCGAACCGTTGTATCGGTAAATTGGTCATCGCAAACAGATGATTGAACGCGACAGCGTAATGCTCGTGCAAATGCCGCTTATAAGCGCTCTCCAACGTCTGCTGTTCGGGCGGCAAGGTGCGCTTTGCGGATTATAAACCAGGTTTAATTCAAGCCCGGTATCGGCTTTTCCGTAACCCAGCTTGTTCAACAATTGCAAAGCCTTGATGCTGGCATTAAACGTCCCTTTGCCGCGCTGCTTATCGACGTTCTCTTTAAAATAACACGGCAACGACGCAACGATTTCAACCTTGTTTTCCGCCAGAAATCCGGCCATGTCCTCAAAACCGTTTTCCAGCAGAACAACCAGATTGCAACGGTCGATAATCTTTAAGCATCGGTCCCGCGCCTGGGTCACCAGATAACGAAAATGCGGATTCATTTCCGGCGCTCCGCCGGTTAAGTCGAGCGTATGAAGCGCATGCTTATCGATAAAAGCCAAAACCTGATCAACGGTAGCTTTATCCATTGACTCGGTGCGTTTAGGCCCGGCATTGACATGACAATGGGTGCAGCTCAAATTACATAAATAGCCCAAGTTAACTTGCAGAATTTCCAGTTTGTTGCGCGTAATGGCAGGAAAATCGGAGTTTTTTAAATAGGGTAGCGAATCGATCATACTGAAATCCTGTAAGAGATTTTCACCACGAAGACACGAAGTTTTTTTATTTTGTAACTATTCGCTTGTTATTAGGACACTCAAAAATAGTCGCTTTAAGCGACGCGAATCCGGCAAATTATGTGGATGTGCGTTGCTTGTCCTGCCCGAAGGAATACTGAAATAAGTGTTATATTTTTCTTCTGTCCTTCGAGTCTTCGTGGTGCATTTATACAAGCCTTACATCAAGCTATATCCGCCAAATTCCCCTTGGTTTCCAGCCACACCTTCCTGTCCTGCGAGCGCTTTTTAGCCAGCAATAAATCCAGCCGGCCGTTGGTGTCATCGCCTTCGGCTACCGTTAACTGCACCAGCCTGCGGGTGTCGGGATTCATCGTGGTTTCCCGAAGCTGGCTGGGATTCATCTCGCCCAAGCCTTTAAAGCGTTGCACATTGATTTGGCCTTTTAGCTTTTCGGCGGCGATACGGTCCAACACCCCTTGGCGTTCGGCTTCGTCCAACGCGTAAAACACCCGCTTGCCGACATCGATCCGATACAGCGGCGGCATCGCGACAAATACGTGACCGGCTTCCACCAGCGACTTGAAATGCTGGTAAAACAATGCGCAGATCAAGGTGGCGATATGGTTGCCGTCGGAGTCGGCATCGGCCAGGATGCAGACCTTGCCGTAGCGCAGGTTCTGCAAATCGGAAGAACCCGGCTCTATGCCCAAGGCCACCGCAATGTCATGAACCTCCTGCGACGCCATCACCTGATTGGACTCAACTTCCCAGGTATTCAAAATCTTGCCGCGCAACGGCATAATGGCCTGAAAATCACGCTCCCGCGCTTGTTTGGCCGAACCGCCCGCCGAATCCCCTTCGACCAGGAACAACTCGGTCCGGGCTATATCCTGCGCCGAACAGTCGGCCAATTTGCCCGGCAATGCAGGGCCTGAGGTGATTTTTTTGCGGATAATTTTTTTATTGGAACGCAGCCGTTTTTGCGCGCTGGAAATAATGATTTCGGCGATTTTCTCGCCTTCGGCAGGATTCTGGTTCAGCCATAAACTAAAACTGTCTTTCGCCACGCCGGACACGAAGGCCACGCATTCGCGGGAGCTGAGTCGTTCCTTGGTTTGCCCGGAAAACTGCGGATCTTCCAGTTTTACCGACAACACAAAATGGCAGTTTTCCCAGACATCTTCCGGCGCGACTTTAACGCCGCGCGGCAGGATATTCCTGATGTCGCAAAACTCGCGCATCGCTTCGGTCAGACCTGCGCGCAAGCCGTTGACATGGGTTCCGCCTTGCGCGGTCGGCACCAGATTAACGTAACTTTCGGCCAGCACTTCCGCCGGATTTTCAATCGCCCAAACGATGCCCCATTCGACGGCTTCATGATTAGCGGCCATGCTGCCCATAAACGGCTGTTCCGGGCTGTAGTCAATATCGCCGATGCGGTCGAGCAAATATTCCTTGAGTCCGTCCTGATAACACCAGAAATATTCTTCGTCGGTTTGGTCGACTTTCAGCGATATTTTCAAGCCCGGACATAAAACCGCCTTGGCGCGCAACACATGCTTAAGCTTTAAGACCGATACCTTGTTGGAATCGAAATATTTTTCATTCGGCCAGAAGCGGATAGATGTGCCGGTATTATTCTTGCCGACCGTGCCGGTCTCGGTCAGTTCGGTTTGTTTTTCGCCGTCGGCATATTCCATTTGATAAATCTTGCCGTTCCTTTTGACTTCTATTTCCAGCTTTGCCGACAAGGCATTAACAACAGAGACGCCGACACCGTGCAAGCCGCCGGAAAACTGGTAATTCTTATTGGAGAATTTTCCGCCCGCATGCAGCTGGGTCAAAATCACCTCAACGCCGGGAATACCTTGTTCCGGGTGTATATCGACCGGCATGCCCCGGCCATTATCGCTGACCAGCACCGAGCCGTCTTTATACAGCACTACATCGATAGCCGTAGCGTGACCCGCCATCGCCTCGTCAACGCTGTTATCGACGACTTCCTGCACCAAATGGTTAGGCCTTGTGGTGTCCGTGTACATGCCGGGGCGTTTCCGCACCGGCTCCAGGCCGCTTAAAACTTCGATTGCGGCCGCGTTATATTCGTTACTCATACTTCCTAATCACTCAAAATTCAATTTCATATATAATGCTGGACGAAAGGCAAAAGGCGAAAGGCACAAAATTTTTCGCCTTTTGCCTTTTGCCCTTCGCCTTAATAATACATCGTACCATTAAAATTTTTTTTATCTCATGCCGAAAAAGAAAACCCCGACTTTATTCGAAGATTCACTCGCCGAACTTGAACAGTTGGTTAACCAGCTTGAACAAGGCGATATTTCGCTGGAAGAATCGTTAAAGTCATTTGAGCGCGGCGTTAACCTGACCCGCACCTGTCAAAAAGCCCTGCAAGAGGCCGAACAGAAAGTTCAAATCCTGATTGAAAAAAACGGCACTCAAACCCTGGAGCCCTTTACCGATGAGTAATGCGTTAAAAGAATATCTTGATTTTTGTCAAAACCGTGTAGAAAGAGCTTTGGACGCCCGTCTTCCCGGCGAAAACATACTGCCGCAAAAACTGCATCGGGCCATGCGCTACAGCACATTGGACGGCGGCAAGCGGATGCGCCCGATGCTGACCTATTGCACCGGCAAAACACTGGGTGTTGCTCCCGAAACATTGGATGGCCCGGCTTGCGCGGTTGAATTCATACATGTTTATTCGTTGATCCATGACGATCTGCCGGCGATGGACGATGACGATCTCAGACGCGGCAAAGCCACCTGCCATGTGGCTTTCGATGAAGCGACCGCTATTTTAACCGGCGACGCCTTGCAGGCTTTGGCTTTTGAAACACTGGCCAATGATCCCAGCATCACCGCAAGCGCCGAAAACCGTTTGAAAATGATCAGCGTTTTAACCAAAGCCAGCGGCTCTCAAGGCATGGTCGGCGGTCAGGCGATCGATCTGCAATCCGTAGGCACCAGCCTGACCTTGCCTGAACTGGAAAACATGCATATCCATAAAACCGGCGCATTGATCCGAGCCAGCGTCAATATGGCGACGTTGGCTAAAGCCGATATAGACCCCGATGTTGCCAAGAAACTGGATAATTATGCCAAGTGCATAGGCTTATCGTTCCAGGTTAAGGACGACATACTCGACGAGGAAAGCGACACTGCGACCTTGGGCAAAACCCAGGGCAAAGACAAGGACAACAACAAACCCACCTACCCTGCTCTTTTAGGCATGGACGGAGCCAAACAAAAAGCTCAGGAGCTGCATGAACTAGCGCTGGATAACCTGAGTATTTTCGGCAGCGAGGCCGATTTATTGCGCGATTTGTCGCTTTATATTATTCAGCGGGATCACTAGAACTAAAGGATTTTCACCACGAAGACACGAAGACAATATTCAGTACGTTAAAACTTCGTGCCCTTCGTATCTTCGTGTTTATTAATTATCAAGTCCCGCCTGATAAATTTTCTGTATCTCTTTAAAAACAACCCTAACTGCCGATAACAAGTTAAGGGAAAAGAATTGCCGGTTTATTGTCATCTCTCCCAAAAAGCAACGCATTAAGATACGCTAGTGCAATGTATTACAAAAATATTTTGAAAACGGCATTTTTCTTGCTGGGTGCATAATGAATCTAGTTTAGCTATTTTTTTAGGAGTACGGCAATGACAACGCAAAACACAAATACAGTAGATTCATCATGGACAATGTTTATCGAAATTTTAAGTGATGAATTTGCCGCGAAAACCGGATTTGGGGTGTATGCCCATATCACGCCGGTGGATGCTGATCAGGCTTACCAACAATATCAACTACGCAACGCGCCGATGCGGCTATTCGTCCGCGAGTATGTCCGGCGCTATGCTTAAGTCAGCCCCTAACTCCTTTGCGCTCGACACGTTTTGTCCTGCGCAAACGGTTGGCGTTGGCGGCTACGAATCAACGACCCTGTTGCTAGCGGGATTCCGGCAACCGCTTTATTTTTTGACAATGCCCAACTGGGCGAGAAATTTTTCGGCTTCCATATAACCGATAACCCGATATGACTGGCGTTCTCGCTGATCAGGTCCGAAAAAAAGTATCGCTGGCGGGCCGAGCAAATTAAATTTTTTCAGCAGTGCCTGCTCGGCATGTAAATTTTGCGTAACATCGGCCCTCACTAACACAACTGACGATAAAGCATCCTTAACATCGGGATCGGAAAAGGTATAAAGCTCCATTTCCTTGCATAAGGCGCACCAGTCGGCATAAAAATCCAGCATGACCCAACGCCCTTGCGCATGAGCTTCTGCCAACGTTTGCTGCAACTCGTCGGCTGATTTGATCTGCTGAAACGGCAGCTTCGGCTGCTCTGCGCAGGCGATTGCCGCGACACATAAAAGCTGCATAGCGTCGCGTTGCTGATGCGTAGCAATCCCTACCAGTAAAAAGATCGCGTAAGTCAGTGCCACCAGCCCGGCGCCTTTCCAGAGCTTCTTCCAACCCAGATACATCAGCGGAATCATCAGCAGAGCCAGCCAAAGCGATTGGGTAACCACCTCCGGCATGACACGTCCCAATAGCCAGATCGCGACGGCCAACAGCCCTACCCCAAAAACAGCTTTCGTGACATTCATCCAGACACCGGTTTTGGGTAACAGTTTTCCGGCGGAAGTCCCGATAATAAGCAGCGGCAGCCCCATACCTATCCCCAATGAGAACAGCGCCAATCCTCCCAACATCGCGTCGCCGGTTTGCCCGATGTAAATCAGCGCGCCCGCTAAAGGGGCCGTAATGCACGGCCCGACAGCCAACGCCGAAAGCATGCCCATAACCGCCGCACCCAACAGATTTCCGCCCCGTTGCTTGGCGCTGATAGTCACGATTCTTGATTGAACAAAGGCAGGCATTTGCAGATGAAAAACTCCAAACATCGAGCAAGCCAACAAAACAAAAATCCCGCTGAACGCAATAATGGCCCAAGGCTCCAGGAAAAAAGCTTGCAGGTTGCTACCGAAAAGTCCCGCTAATACGCCGAAAATCGTATAAGTCACAGCGGAAGCGAATACATAAGCCAGAGACAACACAAAGGCTCTTCGGGTCGTCAGTCGCGCCCCCTGACCGACGATGATGCCGGAAAGAATCGGAATCATCGGAAACACGCACGGCGTAAACGCCAGCAACAAACCAAATCCGAGGAAACTCAGGATAATCAGCCACAACGATCTGTCCGCCAGCGAGGCGGCGATACTGTCCTGTTCCGAGATAAACGGAGCTAAATTATCGGAACCGGAAGTCATGCCCCACCAATTGAAACTTTCATCCGCCAAATCGAAAGAAACGGTTTGTTGAACGGGCATATAACAAACGCCCGCATCCGCGCAGCCCTGGAAAGTGACTTCCAATACCAGCTTGTCCTGTTTTGGGTCCTGCCGCTGAAGAGCGACTTCTACCTCTAAATGATCCCGGAAAATTTCCACGTCACCGAAGAATTTATCTTGTTTGGTATGGCCTGGTGGAAATATCTGTTCTCCCACTTTTATATCGGGAGTCAGCGAGACAAATTTGAATTTGTTGCGATACAGGTAATAGCCGTTCGCAATGTCCCAGGACAGTAATAACTTGTCCGATTTTTTCACCTTGGATGTGAATTGAAAAGCTTGCTCGGCCGGCAATAAATCCGCCGAATCGGCAGCGAACGCCTGACCGGCAACGCCGAACATCAGGCAAATTAGAAGTTTTAAGATTCCAGCTTTAACCATAAGCAAGCTCTCCAACGAGTTAGATTGAAAGCAGGGGAAATTCAATATTAGGATTTGGTTAAAAATAACTTCTTGAAATCACTATTTTCGCTCGTCAAACCGTTCGTGCTGACCCTTAGACTACGCTCAGGACTAAAGGCCTTGTCGAAGCATGATCGGCTTGACGCGGCGGGACAAAATTTTTCCGCCCACCCTTCGACAAGCTCAGGGCGAACGGAAAAATTTCATCCGTTCAATATCGGGAAGTTATTACTGGCCATATCCTTAGGCGATGTCCAGTGAAGAATCTACCCAAGCATATCATGGTCTGTTTTTCACCACGAAGGACACGAAGTTTATATTTTTTCTTCGTGCTCTTCGTGTCTTCGTGGTGAATAATTCCGGGATGTCTTATTTTTCTAACCGCTGAGAGCGACCGATGGTCAATAATCCGGGGCGGCCCGGAAGGTCCAAATAACGGAAAGGTTACCGAAGAAGCCGTCACCCAACTGCACCTGCTGGTACTCTCCTCTGGCGTTTCTAGTCTTTTGGGAATTCAGGTCCTCGTAAATCGGTAAGCCGACCGACCCCCGTAACTTGAAGTTGCCGCCAAAGGCATTCAGGAACCGGTAGTCGGAAACGAACGCCAGATTGGTGGACGTGCCTCCTGAATTGCCGATCTTGCTGCCCCGGTCTTTATTTTTATCCGTATAGCCGGCATCCATTTCGATACCGATCATCCAGTCGTAGTTTGGCGTGTAATGCAAGGCCAGACCCGCTGTAGCAACGTCGCCGAATTCAAAATTGTCGCTATTTTCCGGGTTGACATTGTAAAGGGCTGAGGCGTGCAGCCAGAAGTCCTTCCAACGTTGGGAATAGAGCATCCCCCCCGTGAAGGTCGCGGTGCCTTTGCCGAGTTGCAGTCCCGGTGATTGGGAAATCAAGCCGGTCGCGGCATCGCGGGTGGCGTTGAATTGACCGGTAGGCAAGCTGGTGCCGAGCAGGACGGTGGCGAACTGATCCCAGCGGGTGCTGCGCCATAAATTGTAGCGCCCTTCGAGGGTAATGTCGCCGAATCCGTTGGTATTATCGACCGTTTCCCCAAATGTTCCTGCTGTAGGTTGCAGCAGGGTAGTCATCCTTTTTTCAAACCAGGGTGCGTTCATGAACAGCGCGAGATTGTCGGTCGGCGAGTAATTCACCGTCAAGGCTTGTTGCTGCACCTGCATTTCTTTCGGCGTTTTCGGCTGGGCCCTGTTGCTGCGAATATAATTATTCGGGTCTTCGCCATTGGAGCCGATCTTGAGATTGTCTTTTTGAGTATAACCGTAGACCATGCCGACGCTGAAGTTCCCTTTACCCGGCGTCACCGCGGTACGGATACGAAACGGTGCGGTTGTGCCTACCGGCGAAACATCATCGTAGGCAATGTTAAAATCGATCAGTTCGCCGCCTTCCTTGGCGGCAAACGCTTCGGCCTCCTCGCGCTTGGCGAAAGCAATGTAGTTGGGCACCATATCGGGAATCACCTTACTGCCGAGCACATAAGTAGCCGTTTGCGCATCCACCAACTCGCCTGAAACCCAATCATGCACTTTTACCGACTCAAATGCGGATATGCCGCCGGCATCCTCAACTTCCCTCAGCATACAGGCGACGCCGCAGGTATATTCCTTCTTGCCGTCCTTGTAGACCAGTTCGGCGGCGCTCTTTTGGTACTGGTCGATCCACATGCCGCAAACCCGGCAACTTTCACGCTTGTGCGCCTCTTCGGCCGATACAGAGGCCGACAGCAATGTAAACTGGATTAACATCAGTATGAACGCTGTTTTAATGACCGTTTTCATAAAAAACTCCTTTATTCAGAATGGTTGTAAAGCGTTTTTCAAATTCTTCGATGCCGGCTTCCCCGGTGATCTTGTCCCGGACAATACCCTCCTCGTCGATAATGAAAGTGGTCGGCAAGCCGATGACGCCGAACTGTTTGGCCACCAATCCGTATTCATCGATCAGCATCGGATAGGTCAGGTGAGCGAATTTTTTGAGTCGCTCGTCGGTTTTGTCGGTTCGGCTTTCATTAATGGCTACCGGCATAAATTCCCGGTCTTTGTACTTTTGGTAAAGAGGTTCCAGCGACAACAGAATCTCTTTGTCGCAAAAACAACAATCGACACCCCAAAAGCGCAGCAGCGCGATTTTGCCTTTAATGTCTTTAGGCAAGGACACCGATTTCCCCTGAAAGTCGGTCAGCGTGACATCAGGGATAACATCACCGATCTGCAAGCCTGCCCGCTTATTGCAGCCGCCGAGCGCCGTAGCGATCAGCAGGGCCAGCAGCAGTAGTTTCACCGGGTTGATCGTGCTCATGTCCTGCGATCCAACGATTCGATAACGGCGGGGGTTACCTCCTGAAAGCGGATGATGGATTTGCCTTTATGATCCTCCAGGAATTCCTGGGCCGCTTCCCGATCCTTGAACGGCAGCAATTCATGCCCCATCGGACCCAATACATCCGAACCGAGCACATAAAAGGCCGATTTGGCATCGATCAACTCCACTTCGTAATAATCGGTAACGTAAATATCCTTGATGTTTTCCGCCGCTTTTCCGGGCGTATATTTTGCTGTGTCGAAGATATGCTTGAACATATCTTTCGCGCCGTCGTAGAAATAGTAAGAACCGTCCGTGAACATGATTTGGGCTACCCATTTCGGGTACTTGTAGACAAACATGCCGCATACCGGACAGCGGTCGGTTTTTTTGATCGTAACCGTGGGTTCGTCGCCATAGCTGATGTTGATACTGAACAGCAGAAACAGCCCGAGCATTATTTTGGGATATATCCCCGTTCCCGGCTTAGGGCGTGCAGGAACCGATTTAATAGACAACTTCATAGGCAATCACCAAACTTGAGGAAACAATTTCATAACTGACCAGCGCGGTAAACGCGGCATATAAAATGACGGAAGCCAGAGCCAGTTTGCGGATGAATCCGCCGAGCATAGCTTGCAGGCTTTCCACTTGGCGAAAGGGAAGCAGCGCGCCGACGCCGAGACCCGACACCACTGCGCCGAACAACAGCATATAAAGCAGGTAGCCGATATAGCTGTAGTCTTCCATGATGATGCAGAACGGACAGTGATGGGTCGGCAGTTCATAGATGTACAGCGAGATGAAAGATACGATGGAAACCAGCGAGACGAGAAACATCAGCAGACTCAACGCGGCATACAGATAGCCGCCTAAACCTTTTAAATAGAAAAAAATCCCGCAAAGCAGCGTACCCGACATGGCGCTGTAAAAAATCCACATCATCGGCAATGCAGGCATTGATGCAATTTCGGAACCTATGCCCGTTACCCGCTCGCTGCTGAACAAACTGCCGCAACAGGAGGTAATCACATCGGCCTCCATGTTCAAAAAATAGGCGCTTTCCAGTATCGTCTCCAGGATAATAAAGGGCGCGATGAACGCCAGCAGCAGGTATTTTTTCTTGATCAGCGGGTAATCGTAACCCTGGTTGTCGGCATAATTCAAAACCAGCCACAATCCGGCCAGGATAAAGCTGAAAATCTTCAGTACCAGCGTCGGATAGCCGAAACCGTCGACGTTTAAGGTGCCGGCGGCGCACATTGCGCCGACGAACAGCGGGGTCAGGCTGTCGGCGGTAAATATGTACAAAAACAGCGACAGCAGTTGCAGGCCGAAAACATACGAGAGCAGCGTCGAAATCAGGTAGGTTTTGCGCTCCAGCACCAACTGCAATTCGTGGCCGCTCTGTATATCCCAATGTCTTAGGATTTGCACGCCGTAAAACACCGCATACAAAACCATACCGCTGCCTATATAGGCGGCCAGCAGATTGGCGATAACAGTGGGATGCAGAATCACAACTAACCCTCGATTTGGCCGTCGCGGAGGTTGACCACCCGGTCCACCATCGAAGATTCATAGACCAGCGGATCATGGCTGGTGATGATCACGGTTTTACCTTCCGCCTTGAATTTCTCGATGATTTCCATGAACCGGTACGACAGCTTGGTATCGAGATGGGCGGTCGGCTCATCGGCAATGATGATATGCGGATCGTTGATCAGGGCGCGCACGATAGAGGCGCGCTGGGCTTCCCCGCCGGACAACCACTCCACCTTAGAAGCGGCCTTGTTGGCGATATTAAGTTCGGACAGACCGTTCATCGCCTTGATTTTCAGATGCGAACGCTTTTCCCCGAGCGGGTAGGCAGGCAACATCACGTTATCCAATACCGATATACCCTTAATCAGGTTCGGTTGCTGAAAAATGAAACCGAAAGTCTTGCGGCGTATGTCGGTCAGGAACCGTTCCGGCAGGCTGGTGATTTCGCGTCCTTGCAGCTTTACCCGCCCCGCCGAAGGGCGGCTCATGCAACCGACGATGCTGAGCAGCGTGGTTTTTCCCGAACCGCTGGGGCCTTTCAGCACGGTGACCTGGTTTTCCGCTATACGCAAATTGACACTGTTCAGCGCCGAAAACTCGCTCGGATTGCCCGCATTAAACACTTTTTTAACATTGACCAGTTCGATCATGACTATTCTCCAGTAAATCGCATCGCCGAATCAGGGTCGATGGTTGCAGCCCGCCAGATCGGAACAATGGTCGCCACCGTGTAGGGAACCACAGTCAGGAAAAACAGCGTCGTCAGCTGTTCGAGATTGACGAAAGGCGTCAGCTCGAAATTCGGGTAAAGACTCGACCAGCCCTTCAGCGCCGGTTCGAAGACAATGGAGCCGGTAAAAAACACATGCACATAAGCCAGAATCACGCCGCTGAAAAAAGCCGTCAGCGAAACCACGGCCCCTTCCCAAAATTTCATCTGGATCACGTCCGACGTTTCCCAGCCCACCGCCTTGAGTATGCCGATTTCCCGCCGCTCCCCTGCGCTCAGACCCGAAGCCTTGTCCCAAGCGAAAATAACAAATGCGAGCACCGCCGCCGAGAAAATGACGATCATCATGCCGCCGCGCCAGTTGAAAATGGAGTCGTAAGTCCTCAGAATCTCGTCGCGAATAATCGGCCGGGCATCGGGTAGGTGTTTCTTTATTTTCGACGCCACCATTTCCACTTCGCTGGGATTGTTGACGGCGACGGTAAGATCGGTCACATGGCTCTGGTCGATGCCGAACAGTTTTCTAAAATCTTCGCCGGTAATCAGCATCAAATCGGAGGAAACCAGTTCCGATTGCGAGGACAGGACGCCCGCGATCCTGAAATTCATCACCTTGCCGTCAAAGGCGCGAAACGGCATGTAATCATCCTTGCCGATGTTGCGAAGACGGGCGACGCCGTTGCCGATAATCAGCGTTCCCGGTTCGAGCACCGCGCCATTGAGCTCATACAAGGGTCTGGCCGACTGTCCGCCGGATTCGCTTTCAACCACCGTGGTCTTCGCGGACGGCTTGGCGGCGTCGCTGCTTGGCGGCGTCAGCAGCGTGTAATTGGCGCTAACCAGACTGTCGTAATAATAACCCCATAACCGGCTTTCGACCGAGGCCACCCCTCGGATGCTTTTAATGGTTTCGATATAACTGGCCGGAAAAAGATCGTGCCGCCCGGCGACGATTTTTTGCACCACAATTTCCGGCGCGCCCTTCAGGATCAGCGAGGCTTCTTTTTTAATCGCATAAGTGAAGAACATCGTCGAGGCCAGAATAAAGACGATCAGCGTATATAAAGCCAGCAAGCCGAAGTTTTTCACCTTTCTGCGCAGCAACGAGGAGATCGTGAAATCGATAATGTAACGTTGTTTTTCAATCCAGTTTCTCATGGGCGATCGATAATCCTTTCGGGTGGTTGGGTGAACGAACCGGACGGGAAGTGTTCCAGCGACAGCGGATGGTCCTGGAACGCGGTATTTAAATCGGCTTGCGACAGATGCCGGGTGTAGCGGGCTTCGGTGAACAGGCACAGATCGGTAAGCTGTAGTGCCTTGACCAGCGCCGATTTTTCTTCGAGGCTTTCCTGCTGCGCCTTTGCGCTAAAAGAGGCATGCATCAGCAGCAGACCCAGAAAAAAAACGCCGGTCGATAAATACAAAAAAAATAACGAGGAATTTCTCATCGGCAATGCTCAAAAATGCGCCAGTCGTTCAAGGATTGTTCTGTGCGTAATGGGTAACTGAATTACCCGCTTTTAAAGGCGGTTCAATTGCTCTTGCTTTTAAATTATCGGCAAATGATCCAGGTCTGGCAACAATATATTCGATTATTATAAAACTTTAGTATAAAACTCAAATATCACTAAGCGCGATTCGATTAAGAGAGCACAATATATGCCTTTTATATTTAATTAAAATTAATCAAAACATTAGAAAAAGAACGAAAAAAACCCAATTAAACTATGTTATATCCCACATTAATTACGTTAAATAACACAGTTTAATAAAAGAATTAATATCCTTAATAACTACTTATTTAAACCGATCGTAGCTATTCGGCAGAGATTAGTTAGACCGGCCGGATTTTTAAAACACGGAAGCACAGAACCGGACGAATTTGATTTTCTTTTTTATCGGCGTTTATCCGTAAAATCCGCGCCATCCGTGTTCCCGGCAACCGCCGGGCAGCTGGACCCCATTATTCCGGCATAACCCGGCGCCACAACTGCTTCAACTCCCGAATCAAGCGTTGCTGCTCGGTTTCTGTTGCCGGAATTTCCTGCTCCACAGGCTGCGTTTTTTCCGCCCTACCCGCTTCAGGCTCGTTGTCAACGACAATAAAGGTTCCGGAAATCATCCCCATCCAGCAACTCCACGGCACCACGCCGGTCTCGGGGGGCGTGAACTCAATGACCTGAATGCCGGGCTCGAACTTAATATCAAGCCCGTACTGCGGCACCACGATTGCCTTGTTGCATTCGTTTAGTTCCTTGGCGTTGATCACCCATTTGACCGGAACGCCTTTGCGTAATGTAAATTTGTTCGGTTTGAATCCGGTTTTAATCACATCCATGTTGATGATTTGTT
Source organism: Methylobacter tundripaludum (assembly GCF_002934365.1). Lineage (GTDB taxonomy): Bacteria > Pseudomonadota > Gammaproteobacteria > Methylococcales > Methylomonadaceae > Methylobacter_A > Methylobacter_A tundripaludum_A. The sequence goes on from NZ_PTIY01000010.1 coordinate 160,150, forward strand.
CGGTTTCGCAGGAAGGGCTTTCAGCGACCGTCGGCGACAATTGCTGCGACACGCGGGCAACCAGGGTATTGAAATCAACGCCGGTACCGGTGACCGCCAAGCCGCGGTTCAGCATGATTGCGCCCAGCGCCATGACGATCACCCCGGAAGCTTTCAGCAGTTTCGGCGTCAGATTGGTCGAAAGCAGACTGGTCAGAAACCCGAAACCCAGCAATAACGGCAAAGTGCCGATGCCGAAAAAGAACAGAATCGCCGCGCCTTGCGACCAGCTGCCGGTGCCGGCCGCCATCACATACATCGCTTGCAGCGGCCCGCAAATAATCATCAAACCGTTCAGCAAGCCGATCACAAATGGATTGCTGTGCCTGCGGTACTCCTTGCCGACAAAGCGCATCAGGAACTTCGGCGCTTTAAACTGAAAACGGCTCAACGACGGAAACACTTCCAGCATGTGCAATCCGAACAGAACAAGAAAAACGCCCGCCGCGACGCCGACTGCACCTTGCGTGTAAGGGGTGAACGCAACGATTGAGCCGAACGCACCAAACAGCGCGCCGATCAATGTATAAGAAATCGTTTTACCGATACCGTAAAGAAAATGCGTGGCGTAGGATTTATGTCCGTTGGTAGCCGATTTTGCCGTGTAACCGAGAATCAGCGGGCCGCACATGCCGACGCAGTGAAAGCTGGTCAGGAAGCCGATCAGGATCAACAGGCCATAACTCATGTCGCGACTGAGTTTAGGCATGTCGGAATGACTCATGAACCAGCTGTCGAGCCAAAGAATCAAGCCGATGCCAAAAAGCGCAAATGTGACCGCTACGACTTTTTTTAATACCGAAAACAAAGCGTTAGGACGATGAACCGGATCAGGTTGAAAACTCTCGTTGTTACTATTCATGATTAGATGTTAAGCATCGGTAAAATCCTTCGGATTGGCATAGAACCGTAAGAATAAATCCATTAACAATAGGATTATTGAAGTAAATCGGATATAGCTTATTAAATACCCAGCATAGGGGTCAAGTAAGAGTTTATTTTTACCCAGCAGATCTATTGCACAATGAAGTTCAGTGGAGTACATTTAAATAAACTGTCAAGTTATATATACGGCAGTAAGTTTTTCTGCTTTTGATAATATCCTTACTGCAATGACATAGAAAACTGAATATTAATTGACTTAATTATAAAAATTGTCTTAAATAAATTTTAGTTACAATATAGGGTATTCGATGAATCACATATCTACAGAAACACATTCGACCCCGAACCAGGGAAAAACGGCCATGACAGCAAGCCATTCGACTAAAGGCGAGCTGGTAGTGAAGGGCGTTGCAACGACCATGGCGGCGGCAACAATCCTGGAAACGGGCAAAGGCGTCATGACTACGCTGGCCAAACACCCGCTTGTGATGTTCGGAATGGGTTTTGTTGCCGGTTATCTGACGCATAAATACCGTAAAGAAATTATTGTGCTCACTAGCAAAACCGCCGAACAAAGCAAGGATTTTGTCTTGAAGCAAAAAGAACATCTTCAAGACTTCCTTGCGGAAAGCCTGCAGGATGCCGAAGACACTGACACTACAAAATAAGGTAATCCCGTAGCGCGCGATAAGCCGATAATGACGTTCTGGAGTTCAAAGCCGGCTTTGAACAATTTACAAGTACAAGGCTAGCCTTGTACTCCGTCATGTTGTCAACGCGGCTTTATGATTCATCGCAATCTTTACGGATACAGAATAAGCGGTTAAGAGCAAACTATCGTCCGGCTCAAAATGTGTATTCAGCTTTTGAGCCCTGTTAATAACATTGAATAAGGAGCGTAAATTATGGCACATGTACACGGAGCAAAGGCTGTAGCCGAGACTGGAACGGCAAAAATGATGGACTCCACAATGGGAAAAATGGGCATGGGGTCGATGATGGAGGGAAGCATGAGCTCAATGATGAGCGAGGGCATGGGATCGATGATGAAAACGCCTGCAATTGCTTCGGGCGTTGCCGTATCCGCCGGTTCCAGCGCCGGGAAAAGCGTTATCAAAAAAATCATCACACATCCCTTGACGCTTTTCGGTCTCGGTGTCGTTGCAGGCTACTATATTTATAAGTATCGCAAGTCTATCATTTCGGCTTCCGACGAAACCCGGTAACAAGAATAAACCTAAAAAGATCAGTTGGAATGCACAAAATCCGTTCGTGCTGAGCTTGTCGAAGCATGAGCGGCCCCCATTCGACAAGCTCATGACAGGCTCAGGCAAGCGGTTAAGCCTTGAGGCGTGCATCCCGCCACCTTAAAGTTGACAGTCTTTTACTTAAGGCATAGCCGGTAAAAGTTCTGAAATATCACTATCATGGACACTGAAATGAAAGCTTCCGATACCGGCAGTTTAACCCACGGCAAAGTAGTTCATGCACTGAACCGGCGAGTCCGTATTATTGCCCCGATTCTGCGCAAAGATCCTGAACGGGCATGCGTTCTGGAGATCCTGCTGCAAAAGCGGGAAGGCATCGAAAAAGTCCGCACAGTTCCCGATATTGCTTCCATAGTCATCCACTTCGATCCCGATAAACTGCCGAAAACAAAGCTGCTCTCCCTGTTGGATGCGTTACTGGCGAATCTGGGCAAAAAAACCACAACTGTTTTCAATAACGCTACGCAATTAATACCTGCCGAGGGCGATGAACATCTTGCCGAACAGGAGTTCAATCTCAGTGTCGATGGGATGAGCTGCGTATCCTGCGCACTTTTAATCGAGATGCTGTTGAACCGGGACCCGCGCATTTCGTCGGCGAACGTCAATTACGCTACAGAAACCGCTACGGTGACCGGTCGAACCACCAAAGAAAACGTCTGCATGTTGATCGGGAACATGGGCTACAAAGCGCAAAATCTTGATAGTTTGGCTCAGCGCCAAATTATGATCGCGCGCGAAAAACAACGCCTGATCGATGCCCGGCGGCGCGCCATTTTGGCCGGAGTGCTGAGTCTGCCTGTCATGATTATCGGCATGACCGCGCCCACGTCCCGGTTTTGGCACTGGACGCAGCATTTGCTCGCCACGCCTATCGTGCTCTGGGCAGGATGGCCGTTCTTTGATAAAGCCGTAAAACTGGCCCGGCAACGGGCCACCAACATGGACAGCCTGATTGCGATGGGAGTGGGTGCATCTTACGGTTACAGCGTGGCGTCCCTGCTGGCCGGTAAACGGGGGCAGTACTTCGATTCCGCAACCGGGATCATAGCCTTCGTCCTGATCGGCCGCTACCTGGAGGAAAAAGCCAAAGGCAAAGCCCATGAAGCGATCCGCTCTTTGGTCGATTTGCAGCCGCAAAACGCAACCGTCATGCATGGCAATAAAAAAGTCCTGATCAGCGTTGATCAGGTTCACGTCAACGACATATTGCTGATTCGCCCCGGCGAAAAAATACCGACTGACGGCATCGTGATTGACGGCCTTTCGACGGTCGACGAATCCATGATAACCGGCGAAAGTCTGCCGGTTGTAAAAGAGCACGGTCACCATCTTGTCGGCGGCTGCATTAACGGCAACGGCGTTCTAAAAATGCGCGTCACCGCTGTCGGCACGGATACGGTGCTGGCAAACATTATTCATATGGTGGACCAGGCCCAGTCGTCCAAATTACCGATTCAAAAAACCGTGGATCGTATTTCCGCTGTTTTTGTGCCCTCCGTGATAGCGGTATCGTCACTTACCTTCCTGGCCTGGCTGTCGGTCGGCGTGGGTTTTCGAATCGCCTTCAGCAATGCCGTAGCGGTACTGCTGATCGCCTGCCCCTGCTCGCTCGGTTTGGCGACGCCGATGGCGATCATGGTCGGCACCGGGCAGGCGGCTCGGCGCGGGGTTTACATCCGCAACGGGGAAAGCCTGGAGATGGCGTCGAAGCTGACCACGATCGTGTTCGATAAAACGGGAACCATCACCGAGGGCAAGCCTCGGGTTACCGACTTTATTACCCTTGCTAAAAAGAGCGAAGAACGCATATTAACCTTGGTTGCTGCGGCCGAATCCGGCTCCGAGCATTTTCTGGCGAAAACAATCGTTGCTTATGCCCAAGAACATCATGTCAGCCCGGTCAAGGTCGAAGCATTTACCAATGTCCCCGGCCACGGCATTCATGCCAGGGTGGACGGTTGCGATGTCTTGATCGGCAACCGCTCCTGGCTTGAAGAATCGGGCGTTGATTTAAAAACCCTGGCGAAACGCGCCCTACCCTTAGCCGAACAAGGCAAGACCCCGGTTTATGTCAGCGTGGACGGCAAGGTCGCCGCGTTGTTCGGCATCGCCGACCAGCCAAGGGCGAACGCCGGGGAGGCTATAGAAAGACTGCGCAAGCTGGGGCTCAAGCCCATGATGGTCACCGGAGATACCGAACAAACCGCCCGTTACATTGCCGAACAGGTAGGCATCGATACCGTCATTGCGAACGCCAAACCGGACCGGAAACTCGAAATTGTCCGCGAGTTGCAGGCTCAGGGTAATAAAGTAGGCATGATCGGCGACGGTATCAATGATGCGCCCGCCCTGGCATCGGCCGATGTCAGCTTTGCGATCGGCACAGGCACCGATGTCGCTATCGAAACCGCAGACCTTACTCTGGTCAGCGGCGACATCAGCAAGGTCGCCGATGTGATGGAATTGAGCGGCGAGACCTTGCGCGTGATCAAGCAAAACCTGTTCTGGGCGTTGGGTTACAACACGATTGCTATTCCGGTCGCGGCCCTGGGCAAACTCAACCCGATGATTGCGTCGGGTGCGATGGCGTTAAGCTCCATTTCGGTAGTGCTTAATTCCCTGAGGTTGCAGCGCAAGTAGATGGATGGGGGAAAGGCTTCAAAAAGGTTGGGCATGCTGTTTATGCCCAACATTTCGATGGTTGAATATGGAAATGACTATCAATTTGCCCATGCCCGAACACTGAAACGTCGGGCAACGAAAAGATGTTGCTCGACCTACAACTGAGCGAGCTTCGAATGCCTGACTGAGTGATTCGGGAACGGCCAACATAGCAACCTCCAAAAACGTCTATTGACGCAGTTTTGATGATATAGAGAAAACCATTTAATTACTTGTTAGACTTTGCTTTTTTTCTTGAAATTCATTGTAATGTGACTTATAGTCCGTAGACTCATAATCAACAACGTGGTCGAATTGTTTCATGAAAACATCCGACTACATACAAAAAATTTTTGGGGTACGCATTCGTGAACTTAGAAAAAGCAAGGGCTTTTCTCAAGAGAGTTTTTCTTTTGAATGTAAGCTTGATCGCACTTATGTTAGTCAAGTTGAACAAGGTAAAAGAAATATCAGCCTTCAAAATATTAAAATCATGGCTGATGCTCTTAATGTTCCTATTGCAGCATTATTTTCTGAATCTTATTTATCTCCGAAAGCCATCAAAGAACCCGAAATTGTTTATAAGGTTAAAGACAATTTTTCAATTCAATGTGGATTCCAAGTATCGGGGCAAGACATCTTGACTGCGTCAAATGCAACTGCAGAACAATTACAACTACTCCCATTTTCCCTTTACCAAAGTATCGACCTAAAAACATTGAGTGCTATTGTTGGCGCAGTATTTGTAGGTGACCTTGCCGAACAAGTGGGTGCAATTGTCAATCCTATTGAAAAAGGGCATCCTGATATTATTCCCGCTTCTGGACACATCGCTACTGAAGCACAACTGAGAAACTATCCAGATGGACTTGAAATTAAAGTTACCGTTGGCAACGTATCAACAGGTAGTAATTTACAACCTGGTACTCCACGCATAAATCAATTAACGGGAATAACATGGCAAGCACACCATAGAGAGGTAAAAAGTCTACTTGGTCTTACTATTGATTTTGCAGGAACTTTACATGAGGGTAAATATTATCCTGTTATAACTGGGGTATTTTATGCAAATGATCTTACCGAAAACGACTGGGGAGAAATTAGCGGGACAACAGGAAGAAATACTAAAGTTACTGGCATGAAAATATCAGGAAAAAAGAAAATGGGTAGCGGATGGGTTTTACTACTTGATAAAGAAATGTATCTGAAAAAATATTCAGCTAAATTAAAGATTATTCTGGAACGATAAACATGTTCTATTACTATGGTCGAAAAAAGCAGATTGCTAAGCACTACCCAATACCAAACTATGATGTCATTATAGAGCCATTTGCAGGGGCGGCGGCATATTCGTTTCATCATAATTCAATAGCTAAAAAAGTTATTTTGATTGAAAAGGATGAAAAGGTTGCCAACATTTGGAAATGGTTTATTCACGAAGCAACTGAACGAGACATACAGTCGCTTCCTGACCTACAGCCAGGGGAAAGAAGTACAGAGTTTCTTCATATAATTCACGCGGCAACCAAAATGGCTTTTGCATTCAAAAGAATTAAGGTAACGCCAGTTCTTGCTCGTAACTGGGAAATTAGTAGAAGAGTATTTGCCAAACATTTGCATGAAATCAAGCATTGGGAAATCATCTGCGGAGACTTTACGGAAGCTCCTGATATTGAAGCAACATGGTTCATTGACCCACCCTATTTAGGCGAGCCTGGGATGGGCTACCGCCACAGTAGTGCATTGATTAATTACACAGAACTTGCTAAATGGGCATTATCCAGAAAAGGAGAAATAATTTGTTGCGAAGGAATCGGCGCAAATTATTTACCTTTTACTCCTCTGATTGAATTAAAGGGTATTGCAGGTAAAACTAGTAAAGAAATGATTTTTTACAAACAAGGAAGTAGAAATAAACAAAGCAATATACTCGATCTTATAGAGCCGGGTAGGTCGGGTAACCGCCTTTTGTTGCCCGACATTTCAGTCTAAAAGCAAATAATTGGAATATAAAAAGGTAGCCATAGAAACTATGAACACCCAAACGGTAGCCGCATTACTATTTCTGGGCAACTCTCAGATGATGCTAAACCCTATCAAATTCGCGAGACAAAGAGAAAGATTATGGAGTCAAAATAATGAAAGAAAGTGACCGCTATATCAAAATTGTTGAATGGTCCGATGAAGATGGATGTTTTGTTGGTTCTTGTCCCGGAATAATTGATACTTGCTGTCATGGAGATGATGAGATTCAAGTTTATACCGAGCTTTGTCAGATTGTGAATGAATGGGTTGAAACTATCAAAAATGATGGGAAGCCTTTGCCATCTCCTACGGTGAGCAGGAATTTAGCAAGTAAATTATTGAATGTAGCTTAAGCCAACGCTCCAGCGGAGCTTCGCGTTATGAATGAGCAGTTTCTAACATAAACCGGCCATTCCAGAATCCTTTGAAAGACAGGAAATGGCCGAAAGCAGATATTCATATTTTTGATCTTTAGATAATATCGGCATAAATCCAAATTCGATTTCATTTATGCCGGATCGAATCCAGACTTTTACATTGTGTTCACACGCCTGAATCTGAATCAGCATGCCTCTGCGCACAAAATCAACGCGTTACGTTTAACTGCCCTGAATGTTTTTAATCAAGCCGGTATAGTATTCAAGCATTTGTTGCAGAAACAGAATAACTGAATCGATTTCATTTTTTATATCGTGGATGAAATTATGTTGCTGGAAGCTTTCTGCGGCATAGAACGATAATCCCATATAGATCGTGTTGCAGCCCATCGCGATCATAATCAGCGCGGCAGACTTCAACATCAAGCCTCTAAATTGGGCGCTCATTTTGCCGAACGCCACGCTGACAAACAGCATGGTAGGTAGCGTGCCCGCTCCGAACGTCAACATCAGCAAACCGCCTTCCATAATGGTCGTCGCCGATGTCGCTTTAACCGCCATCGCAAAGGTTAACGGACACGGCATCAGGCCGTTTAACAATCCGGCAATCGTTGCGCCAAGCAAGGGGCCTTTGCTTCTCGATTCGGCATAACCCCGGCGCAACACATTCATCGGCAACAGCTTTACCGAGCCTTGAAAGGGAATCCAGCCTAAAATACCCAGGGCGAGAACAATCACAACGGCACCGATGATCATTTGCAGGATGCTTTGAACTTGGCCGAACACCCCGCTGGAAACCAGCACGACGCCGAGGGTGGCCGCTGCAAATCCGACCAAGGTGTACACGAATATTCTGGCAATCTGATAAGCGAAATACGGCAAATAACTTTTTGACATGCCGGGTTTCATAAAACACCCTGAAACCAGCGCGCCGCACATTCCGACACAGTGGCCGCTGCCCAGTACACCGGCCATAAAAGCCAGACCGTAATCAAATCCGCCGGCAGCGGCAACGACATGCTGCATGCCATGATCCATCGTTGAATGATCCATTGCGTTCCTATTTTTTATTTAATCTTAATGAGTTAACAATAACCGAAACCGAACTTAAAGCCATCGCGGCCGAGGCTATCATCGGGTTGAGATTTCCCATCGCCGCAACCGGAATGGCAACGACGTTGTAACCGAACGCCCAGAACAGGTTTTGCTTGATGATCCTGATGGTATCGGTGCTTAACTGGATAGCCTCGGTCACTTTGGTGATGTCGCCGTGCACCAGCGTCATATCGGCCGACTCAATCGCGATGTCGGTGCCGGTTCCGATCGCGAAGCCGACATTGGCAGCTGCCAATGCAGGTGCGTCATTAATGCCGTCGCCGATCATGCCGACCTTTTTGCCTTCATTTTGAAACTGGTGAATGATGGCCAATTTTTGTTCGGGCTTGGCATTGGCGATAACCGTTTCAATGCCCACGATAGCGGCAATATAATTTGCGGTTTTTTCGGTGTCGCCGGTTACCATCAGCGTATGTACGCCGAGTTTTTTCAGGTGCTGAATGGCTTGTACGGCCTGAGGCCTGGGCTTGTCGGCAATGCCGAATACAGCCGCCGCTTTGCCGTTGACCGCCATAAATACCGGCGTTTTACCTTGCCCTGAAAAATCGCCTGCCGCAGCCAACAAACCCTCAACCTCTACGCCTTTCTCCAACAGCCAGGCTTTATTGCCCAGCAACAGCATTTTGCCGTCAACTGACGCTTCGATGCCCCGGCCGGTTTCGCTGTAAAAATGCGTGCATTCCTGCAATTCGATAGACCGTTCCTTGGCATAAGTCACAATCGCCTTGCCCAAAAAATGTTCCGAACTGTGTTCCGCCGAGGCCGCCAACCGGATTATTTTTTCTTCGCTGAGCCGGGACAGTTTGAGCAAATCGGTGACTTTAGGTTTGCCTTCGGTAATCGTGCCGGTTTTGTCGAAAACGACGACATTGAGCTTCGCCGCCGTCTCCAGGCTTTCCCCGTTGCGGATATAAATCCCTTCGCGCGCTGCCTGCCCCGCGCCCACCATAATCGCCGCCGGTGTCGCCAAGCCCAATGCGCAAGGACAGGCGATCAGCAATACCGTGATCGCGTTACCGAAAGCGAAGCCGAACGGCGCGCCTACCAGCAGCCAACCGGCCATGGTTAAACCGGAAAGAACCATCACCGACGGCACAAACACGGCGGAAATTTTATCGACCTGTTTTTGGATCGGCAACTTGGTCGCCTGCGCCTGATCGACCATATGCACTATGCCCGCCAACACAGTATCCATGCCCACCGCCGTTACGCGGATACGCAACGCGCCGTTGCCGTTGACGCAGCCGCCAATCACTTGGTGGCCCACGTCTTTGACGACGGGCAGGCTTTCTCCGGTCACCATGGCCTCGTCAACCGTCGATACGCCGTGGATGACGATGCCGTCGGTCGGTATTTTCTCGCCGGGACGCACCAGCAGCACATCGTCTATCGCGCAATCGTCAACGGCAATGACTATTTCCTGTCCGTCGCGAATCAGGGTTGCGGTTTGCGGTTGCAAGTCGACCAGTTTGCGTATCGCTTCGCCGGCTTTACCTTTGGCTCTCTCCTCTAAAAAGCGCCCCAACAGCACAAAAGTGATGATGGCCGCGCCCGCTTCGAAGTAGATATGACCGCTGCGCCTGAATAATGCAGGCAAGCTGTAGCCGTAAGCCGAGCCGACGCCGAGAGCGATTAACGAGTCCATATTGGCTGTTCGTTGCTTTGCCAAGCGCCAGGCTTTGGTAAAAAACGTCCAACCCGACCAGAAAACCACCGGCGTGGTCAGCGCAAACTGCATCCAATGCAGCCAGCGCGAGGTCGGCATGCTCATGCCGACAACGACAACCGGAAAACTCAAAACAGCGGACCAGATAAACCGGCGTTTGGCGACAACAATCCTTTGCTGCTCTTTTTCGATCAGTTTTTTACGTTGCGATAAGGTATCCATCGCGTAGGTTTGATAGCCCAGAGTCGCAACCTTGGCGCTCACGTCATCCTTGACTAACTGACCATGAACGGTCAGGGTTGAGGTTCCGAAGTTTACGCTGGCTTGCTTGATTCGGTGGTCGCGCTTTAGCACCATTTCGATCAGCAAGGCGCAGGATGCGCAGGTCATGCCTTCAACGGCAAGATCGACTTCCTGTACCGGACCTTCAAAGACCTTCTTTTGTTGTTCGTGCTGCTCGGCCTGTTTCCGGGCAATATTGCCCAGCACCGCATCCAACATAATCAGTAAATTCTTTTTGGGCAACCGGGTCGGGTCGAACTGAATAACCACAGAGCCCAACGCGTATACTGAGCGCACCCTTTTTATTTCAGGCCGCTTTTTTAAAAGAATCTCGAAAATATAGCCGCGCTCCTGATCGTTTTTCAAGATCGGCGAGATGATTCGGATACGTCGGGTTAATTGGTGAACCAGCTGAAAATTTTTCGGAGCCGGATGAGAAGTTTGGGTATCCATAGCGACAGTTCTCAGGTATGGGCAGGAGGGTATAACGAAAACAGTATCAAACCTAACTCGCCACTACAAAGTGAGAGATGAGGATTAGGCGAAAGGCTAAAAAACAATCGTCAACATGCTCCTTTCGCCTCTCTCTATTTTTGTCTGCGTGAGCGAACTAACAAAAAGAACATATAAAACAGAGCCATCCATTCATAACGATGCGCAAAAGGTCTTACCAGCCAATGTTGAGTAATATTGTTCCAGTGCAGCCTGATAAGAAAGATCACCAAAATATCGTTTAAAAAATCAATGATGGCTTTTTCCGGGTCTTTCATGAAAGCCGCAGGCTTTTTCATGCCCATCTTGGTAATGATTTTAGCGGCCTGAACGGTTTCTTTCGCATCCCCAAATTTTTCTTTGGCCCAGCGTGTCGCTTTAAAACCGTCTAATTTCGATTTGACTTTTTCCTTCCACAGCATTGACTTTGAAACAGGCTTTGGATTTAAGTCGCCGTTTTTTTCCAGATCGGCGAGCAATTGAAACAATTGCCGGGCCAACGACTTGAAATCGCAAACCGCTTCATCGAAGCGAATAGATAATTTCTGCTGCCCACGATAGAGCTTGGCGCGATACACACCGTCTATTTTGGAGATGCCATCCGTCACCGCTTTGGCTGCATCAACATTGCAAACCTGAGCGGGTATTTGAAATCTTACATGCCCGTCCACACGATAACGCAGCACAAACTCTTTTTGGATAGACATAACTTAAGAAAACCCCTGAAAAAACAAAACGGGCGCCCTGGCTTTATGCAGACAGGAAGAACACCCGTTATTCTGTAAGAAATGAACCGACGTTGACTGAAGAATCTGTTTGTTATTCTTTGCTTTCCGCGACGATGTCTTCCAGATTTTCTTTTTGTTGCAGCACAAAATCTTTACCGGCGTCTACTGCCTTGGTGGTGCCGGAAATTATTTCTTTTCTGTATTTGTAGACCAGATAGCCGGCTACCACGCCCATACCGAAAACAAGAACCGGATGTTTAGCAACATTACTCATTAGTCTACTCCCCGTATGTACTGTAGATGAAACAATTGACCCTTTAGCTGCGAGCTTCATATTGATTTTTCCCTTAATAATTCAAACAATTAATCCTGGTCAGGATCGGGCAGAATCTGATCTTCATTTAACAGTTGATAAATGCCCTTACATCCTTCACAGCAAAACGCTTTATCGCCTTCTTTTGTTTTCAATGTAAAACTCGGTGTTTCAACATCCAATCCGCAAAGATCGCACACTTTTTTAGTATCGGTCATTATACTTAAACTATGTTATTTAACCTGTTTGCCAATGCTAGCAAAATATGAATCTCCCTACAACAGCATACGACTTATTCACATCGCTAACTGGGTAATTGCATCGTTCAAGCAGCATGACTAACAAATGAGCTGAGGCAAAAATTAAAGCTGTTCCATTATAACCCATCCATTGTATATTTTGGCATACAATGTCTGAGCAAAAAATAACAACTCCGGGATTACTTAAGCTGCCTTAGACACATCAGCCCTGCCACTCACCGCCCGACTTGAAGCCTTCATCAGAGCAATTCTTAACGCCCCTGTCAAACTAGCGCCCAGACCCAGCCTGACAGCCAAAGCCGGCACTAAAATCATCGACGCAACAACTAAACCGGTTCCTAATAACAAAGAGCCGTTATTATTTTTGTTAACTTCTGTGGATGCTGCTTGCTGACTCATATTTCACACCTCTTCTATACAATTAAGTAATAAAACGTACAAAACAGAGAGCACAATTAATGCCAATTTATAAGCAACTGATTTTATTAAAAATAAATAGAATTGATTGCACACCAACTCATTAAACTAAGTTAAATAACATAGTTTAATGAGTTGGTGCGCCATATCCCTTATATTGCTCTGCACCCCTTCATTTGACCTGCAAAAATAAGTAATGGGTATAAGCCGCAGTTTGCTCTATGATTAGCCCCCGCTAATATCGACAACACCCACAAATTGACAATGACAGACGACCCACTCCTTAAATCAGAATTCAACAATATTTTTATCGCAACAAATGAAATTTAAATGACGCTCCCACCCCATTCAATTCCATCCCAATCGACCGACACGCATCACTGCGAGCAGCAGGCCGACCAACTCAATAGCCAATGCCGTTGCGTATCGCTCAACCGGGAAGCAATGCATGCGGAACTTTGGCAAGCGCAAGACGATACCAACCTGTATCGAATGATCATGGAAGAACGCCCGCATCTTTTTGCCGAATCCGCCGTTTTTGTTACCGACAGCAGTATAAAAAAACAGCGCGAGATCATTACTGCCGTAGAAAGTGTTATCGCTTTACCCGCTTATCAGGAACGCGTCCTTGCGTATGCTCCCGATGCGGCGAAATTTATACCGAAGGCGCACAGTGTTTTTTTCGGTTACGACTTCCACCTGAGCCCCGAAGGACCGCAATTAATTGAAATCAACACCAATGCGGGCGGAGCTTTACTTAATGCTATCGTGGCGCGCACGCAAAAAACTTGTTGCGATTTAGCCGTGGAAGAATTACTGGCGCAGATAACATGCGCAACAGGCGCCGATAATCCTGAACAAGCCTTTATTGCGATGTTTCTTGAAGAGTGGCAAGCGGAACGGGGGGAACAGCCTTTAGGTTCTATCGCTATTGTCGATGAAAATCCGGAAAGCCAATACATGCTGCCGGAATTTATTTTGTTCAAAAAACTGTTTGAACAACACAACATAAACGCCATTATTTGCGATCCATCTGAACTGGTATTTCATGAGCAAGCGCTTTGGCACGAAAACCAGCGTATTGACCTGATCTACAATCGGCTGACGGATTTCGGATTAGAAGCAGCGGCGCACGAATCTTTATTAAAAGCCTACTTGGCCAAAGCGGTAGTCGTGACCCCTCACCCACGGGCTCACGCACTTTATGCCGACAAAAGAAACCTGGTGCTGCTGACTGACGAAGCGACATTGCTGGATCTCGGCGTTGACGCGAAAACCAGAACCCTGCTTCTTACCGGTATCGCCCACACCGTTTCGGTCAATCCTGATGATGCCGAATCACTGTGGGCTGCCCGCAAACATTTGTTTTTTAAACCCGCCAAAGGCTACGGCAGCAAAGCCGCCTATCGCGGCGACAAGCTAACCCGGCGGGTTTTTGGCGAAATATTGCAGGGCGATTACGTTGCACAGACGCTGGTGCAACCGAGTGAACGTCAATTGGAAGTGGAAAACAAAATCGTCGATTTCAAACTTGACCTGCGGCATTACGTTTATAAAGGCCGGACACAATTGATAAGCGCCCGCCTCTATCAGGGACAAACAACTAATTTCCGCACTCCCGGCGGAGGCTTTGCCCAGGTTATTGTGGTTCCGTGCCGAGATAATAAAAATACTCAGCCAGAAGACTGTGAGAATAGTTTATAAGACTATTCTCACAGATTCACACCTTACAGTTATCTGCTCTCGCCGAACTTCATCCAACGCAAGCGGTTGGCGTTGCTGACCACGGTCACCGAGGACAATGCCATAGCCGCACCGGCAATCATCGGGTTTAGCAACACGCCGAATAGCGGATACAACAAACCTGCCGCAACCGGAATGCTGACGGTGTTATAGAAAAATGCGCCGATCAGGTTTTGCTTGATATTGATCACCGTCGCCTTGGATAACTCGATGGCTTCAGGCACTTTTAACAGCGAGCCTTGCAAAATAACCACATCGGCGCTTTCAATGGCGACATCGGTTCCGGTACCGATTGCAAAACCGACATCGGCCTGCGCCAAGGCGGGCGCATCGTTGATACCGTCGCCGACCATGCCGACGGTTTCACCGGATTGTTGCAGCTCTTTAACCACTTCTGCCTTATCCTGAGGCAACACCTGCGCCCGCACTTCGGAAATGCCCGCCTGCCTGGCAATCGCATTAGCGGTTATCTGATTGTCCCCGGTCACCATGATGATGCGCACACCCTGGTTTTTCAATATTTGCACCGCATGCGCAGAATCCTTTTTAATCGGATCGGAAACGGCGATAATGCCTACTATTTGATCGTCTACGGCAAGCAGCATCGGCGTTTGGCCCAAAGCCGACAGCTCTTCCAACCGGTCGTTAAAGCGCGTGTAGCTAACGCTTTGCTCTTCCATCAACGCCTTGTTGCCGAACAGTACGCGCCGTTCGTTAATGGTCGCCATGACCCCGTGGCCCGCAACTGCGGCAAATTGTTTAACTTTTTCGAGCTTTATTTGCCTGGCTTCCGCTGCCGATATAATAGCGGTCGCCAGCGGGTGTTCCGAGCCCGATTCAATACTGGCCGCCCATTGCAACACCTGCTCTTCGCTACTGTCGCCGATGGCGTCAACCGTTGAAACAGTCGGCTTGCCCTCGGTTACCGTGCCGGTTTTATCGAGTATCAGACAGGTTAATTTACCGGCCAATTGCAAGGCTTCGCCCTTACGAATCAATATGCCTGATTGGGCGGCACGGCCCACCGCGACCATCACCGAAATAGGCGTAGCCAAACCCAACGCACAAGGACAGGCGATAACCAGAACGGTCATCGAGGTGACGAAGGCATAGCCCAGTGAAGGCTCCGGCCCAAAAGCGTACCAAATCAAAAAAGTCAGCGCCGAAACCGCGACGACAACCGGTACAAAAACACCGGAAATTTTATCCGCCAGACGGGCGATTTCAGGTTTGCTGCTTTGTGCTTGCCGGACGCTTTTAATAATCTGCGCCAGTGCGGTATCGCGGCCGATCCGGGTTGCGGTAAACAAAAAACTGCCGGTCTGGTTCATGGTTCCGGCAACCACTTCCGCACCCACGGTTTTCTCTACCGGCAATGATTCGCCGGTCAGCATCGACTCGTCAACCGTGGAATGCCCTTCCAGCAACACGCCGTCCACGGCGATTTTTTCGCCGGGCCTGACTCTTAATGTCTCGCCCAAGCCCACGTCTTCGATAGCGATGTCTATTTCTTCGCCATTCCTGATCACGCGGGCGGTGCGCGGCTGCAACCCGATCAGCTGACGAATGGCGCTGGAGGTTTTGCCTCTGGCCAATGTTTCCAATCCCGAACCCATGTTAATGAAGGCCAGAATCATCACGGCGGCTTCGAAATAGGCATGTTTCGCCAAAGACGGCAGGGTGGCGTAATAATCGATAACAATACAGGAATACAGCCACGCCGAGCCTGTACCCAACGCAATCAGGGTGTCCATGTTGGCCTGCCCTAACGTTAGCGCCTTGTACGCACCGCTGTAAAAATGCCAGCCTGAATAAACCAGGATGCTTAAGGTAATCAGCGCGATTTCCGGCCAGAGCCATAGTCCTGTCGGAGAACCGATTTCCGGCAACCAGCCGAAATGATCGCCTACCATCAACAGCGTACCGAAGATTGCCGCTACAACGGCTTTTTTCATCAATTGCCGGTAACGTTGCAGTTCTTGCTCTTCCTGCTCGGAAGGATCTTCAAATCCCTCCATCACCGCTGCATCATAACCGGCCTCCTTAACGGCCCGCTTTAACAGCTCGGGATCGGCGCCGCCTTTAACCAGCGCGGAATGGTCGGCGAAATTGACGCTGACCGAGGTCACGCCATCAACCGCAGCCAGAGCGCCCTCAACGACGCTGACGCATCCGGCGCAACTCATACCCAAGATAGATAACCGCAACTCATCGGAAGTCTTGGCGCTCATAACATCACCTCTTTAATTACGATGTTTCCACGGTAAAACCCGCATCAATGATAGCGTCGGTAATAACATCCAAACTGGTTTTTTCTGTATCAAATTCAACGTCGACTTCCTTGTTTTTGCTTGATGCATTAACCGACAACACGCCGTCGACAGCGTTCAGCTTGTTTGTCACATTGGCTTCGCAACCGCCACATTTCATGCCGGTAACAGTTAACGATACGGATTCAATCATTTTAGTCTCCTTTGTTGACAGAGGCGCGGCCTCTCTAAGTAATGCCTATATCATACTCGACTGATAGTCGATAATCATGGTATAAATTAAATATTATATGTGTGATTATCGTTGTGTTGGCCCGAGATTACCTATAAATTTCTAACAAACCACCTTAAACAATTTTAAATGGCAGACATAATAATCGGGCGACAACAGATTTTTGACCAAAAGCTGAATATTTACGCCTATGAACTGCTTTTCAGGGGCGATGATTTCGACCTGAATCATAAAGACGGGGCAACGCAAGCAACCAACCAAGTCATTACCGATACCATTTTAGAAGTGGGACTCAACACCATAGTAGGTCCTCACAAAGCCTTCATTAACTTTACGACGCAAAACATCCTGGACAAGACGCCGCTACACCTACCCAAAGACCGGATTGTCATTGAAGTGCTCGAAAACGTTGAAATCGATTCAAGAATTGTCGCCAACTTGAAAGAGCTGTCAAAACTAGGCTATATCATTGCGCTGGATGACTTCGTCTTTTCCGAAGAATGGAAGCCGCTGGTGGAATTTGCCGATATTATCAAGCTCGATATTATGGAAATGGGCGAGTCCAAGACTCGCGAACTGATCAGCCGGCTGAAGCCCTACAATGTCCAATTACTTGCGGAAAAAGTAGAAACATACGCCGAATATCAATACCTCGTCGAATTGGGCTGCGATTATTTCCAGGGTTTCTTTTTCAACAAACCCAATATAGTTTCAGGCAAACGCATAAGCGTTAATCAATCGGCAGCCATTCAATTGTTAAACACTGTCAACAACCCGGACGTTGAATTTGAAGACCTGACCAAGATAATCTCGTTGGATGTCGGGCTCAGCTATAAACTGCTGCATTACATCAATTCCGCGTTTTTCTCCCTACCCAATAAAATCTCATCCATTAGCCATGCCATTTCTTATCTGGGATTGAAGGAAATAAAACGCTGGATAAATATATTGACGTTGGCGTCCTTATCCAACAAGCCGGAAGCTGTCATGCAAAATGCGTTAATACGCGGCAAAATGTGTGAGGAATTGGCGAGCCTGACCGGCAACAAATCCGACAACTTCTTCCTGATCGGCATCTTGTCCAATCTGGACAGTTTGCTGGACATACCCTTGGATGAAGCAATAAGCCAGCTGCCTTTGGCCGACAATATCGTTTCCGCGATATTGCACAAAGAAGGGCTGGGCGGAGAAGCGCTTAAGTGCGTTATCAGTTACGAGCATTGGGATATTTCATCAATATCATTTAAGGATATTGACCAAGCCATCATTGGCGACACTTATATTCACAGCATCAACTGGGCAAAAGACGTTATGGGCAATATAAAATAACTATGTCATTAAATACAATCACCAACCAAACTATCGCTCTTGCCGGCATTGCCCAGACAGCGGCGCTGGTTCAACAACTGGCAACGACAGGCGCCGCCGACACAAAGGCCCTTGAAGCCAGCATTGGCAGTCTTTTCGTTAGCGATGAACATGGCGTGGCAAATGTCTACGGCGGATTATCCGGCCTTAAACTGGGCATTGAACGGCTTAACGATCAGATGAGCGGTCTCAAAATCGCTAACCCCGAACAGGCCCGCTATGCAGCCTCGCTGGTTTTTCTGGAAAATCAACTTTCCAAACAGCCCGCCATGCTGAAAACCATTTTCGCCGGCATTGAACGCGCCCAATCGCAATCCGAGCATTTCGGCCTGCTGCATGAAAATGTATTGGCGAATCTCGGCAACATTTATCACACCACTATCAGCACCATGCAGCCTAGAATCATGGTCAATGGTGAGCAGGAATATTTATCCAGGCCCGATGTCGTCAATAAAGTACGCGCCTGCCTGCTGGCCGGGATACGTTCGGCCATTCTTTGGAAGCACTGCGGCGGCGCCCGCTGGAAATTTCTGTTCTACCGCAAAAAGATTCAGGCTGAATTGCAAATCCTGTTGAAGCAACTTTAACCGACGGCATGACAGCCCTGATCGAAGCCGAACACCTGACCCGCTATTACGGCAAACATTGCGCCGTCAACGATGTCAGCTTTGCCTTAGCCAAAGGCGAAGTGCTCGGCTTTTTGGGCGCCAACGGCGCGGGTAAAACCACCACCATGCAAATGCTGTGCGGCAATCTCGCTCCCAGCGCCGGGCAAATTAAAATCAACGGTTTCGATCTGCTGGATCAACCCAAGGCCGCCAAACTGAGCTTGGGATACTTGCCCGATACGCCGCCGCTATACAAAGAACTAACGGTTCAGGAATTCCTGCTTTACTGCGCCCGGCTGCACGGCATCGCCAAAAATTCTATCCCTGATTCAATCAAACGAGCCCAAGAGCGTTGCGGCTTAACCGAGGTGGCCGACCGGCTGATCGCCAATCTGTCCAAAGGCTTTCAGCAGCGCATCGGCATTGCCCAGGCTATCTTGCACAACCCTGAAGTTATCGTGCTGGATGAGCCGACGGTCGGACTTGACCCTATTCAAATCCGTGAAATCCGCGCCTTAATCCGGGAACTGGGACAAGATCACGGCGTCATCCTGTCTACCCATAGACTGACCGAAGTGCAGGAATCCTGCTCACATGTGCAGATCATCGATCAAGGACAGCTGATACTGAACGAAACAGTAGCCGGACTTAACCGGCAAATGGATACCGGCACCTTGCAAGTCCTCACCCGGCTGCCGTCTGACATTAACAAGTTATCGGCCATCCCCGGCGTCAACTCTATCGAAAGCATTTCAGCAAACCGGATCAGAATCCACCACAGCGTCACCGCCAATCCCGCCGAACACATTGCCGAACAAATCATTGCCGCCGGATGGGGCCTGCAGGAACTGACGCCGGTAAAAAGATCGATGGAAGATATTTTTATCAGCTTGACCAAAGAGCATCGCGAATTATGAGCATGATTTTAGCCATTGCTTCCCGTGAATTCAGAAGCCTGTTTTTGTCACCGATGGCCTGGACGATATTAGCCGTCCTGCAATTCATCCTGGCGTTTTTATTTTTAACCCAGGTTGAAGCCTTCACCTCACTCCAGCCCAAACTGGCTTCGATTGAAGGCGCACCCGGCCTGACCGATATTATCGTGCCGCCCTTGTTCGGCAACGCGGGCATCATTCTGTTACTGGTCACGCCGTTATTGACCATGCGCCTGATCTGCGAAGAACGCCGCAACAAGACCTTATCCCTGCTGCTTTCCGCGCCTGTTTCCAATATCGACATCATACTCGGCAAGTATTTAGGCCTACTCGGACTGATGCTGTTGATCATTGCGCTGATCACCCTGATGCCGTTATCTTTGTTGTCCGGCGCCGAGCTCGATTTCGGCAAACTATTCGCCAATATCCTGGCGCTGCTGCTGCTGGTTACCGCTTTTACCGCAATCGGCCTGTTTATGTCCTGTGTCGCCGGCCATCCCACCGTTGCCGCAATGGGCGCCTTCGGCATGTTGTTGCTGTTGTGGATTCTGGATTGGTCTGCCGGCATGAACGATCAACGCAGCGAGCTGCTTGAATACCTGTCGATCTTAAGGCACTTCCAGAATATCCAAAGCGGCCTGATCAGCTCGGCCGACCTGAGTTACTTCGTGCTGTTTACCGCCACCTTCATCACCCTGAGCATTCGCAGCCTGGATAACGACCGCTTGCAAAAATGAAAATATCCCGCCATAAACACCAGCAGATCCGCTTAAAAAACGGACTTATCGTCCTGGCTTTATTGTGCGCTTTCGGCACGCTGGCTTGGTTAAGCAACCGTTATAAAGTGGAAACCGATATAACCGGCAACAACAGCAACAGCCTGTCCCAGGCTTCGCAAAAACTGCTGGAATCGCTGCCCGGCGACATACGCCTGACCGCCTACATTAAAAAAGAACCGGCATTAAGAAGCCAGATTGCACAATTGGTTGACCGCTACAAACGGCATAAAGCCGATCTGACGCTAAGCTTCATAGACCCCGATTCGCAGCCGGACAAAACCCGCGAATTGAATATAGATGCAACCGGCGCCGTTATTGTCGAATATCAGGGCCGCAGCGAAAAACTGAACTTTATCGACGAATCATCGCTGACTAATGCCCTGTTGCAACTGGCTAACGCCGGTGAACGCTGGGTCACCTTCCTGACCGGTCACGGCGAACGCGCACCTGACGGCATCGCCAATTTCGATTTAGGCCAATTCGGCAAGGAACTGGATCGCCGTAAAATCAAGGCTCAAACCATCAATCTGGCGACAATGCCGGACATTCCCCGCAACTCCGCATTGCTGGTGCTTACCGCTCCCGCCGTTCCGCTACTGCCCGCCGAGCTTGAACTGATCAAACGCTATATCCGGCAAGGCGGCAACCTTTTGCTGCTAACCGATCCGGGCAACCGCCATCTGGACGCATTGCAACAGCTCATAGGTTTGCGCCAGCTTCCGGGAACTCTCGTAGACAGCAGCTCCAAGCTTTACGGCATTAACGACCCCAGCTTCGTGCTCGCCAGCGACTATATTCGCCATCCCGTCACCCAGGGTTTTCAGACCATCACCGTTTACCCGGTTGCCGCCGCGCTGGAAATCGGCGAAGAAACGGATTTCCAGGCCGTAGTCCTGCTTAAAAGCGCATCGCAGTCATGGACGGAAACCGGCCCGATAGCCGGGAAAATTCTTTTCGATGCCGACGGCGACGAAAAACAAGGGCCGCTTGCCTTCGCCTATGCGTTGACCCGCCCTTCGACAAGCTCAGGACAGGTTCTTTCGACAAGCTCAGACAAAGAACCTTTGGAACAGCGCATTATCGTGACTGGCGATGGCGATTTCCTGTCCAACAGCTATATCGGTAATGTCGGCAACCTGGACATAGGACTGCGAATGGTCAACTGGCTGATTCATGACGACCGGTTTATCGACATCCCGGCAAAAATCGCAACCGATAAAAGCCTGCAACTGAGCCAGATCAGCGTCGCCGTGATCGGTTTCGGCTTTTTGGTTGTCATACCGTTTTTATTAATGGGCGCAGGCTTTTACATCTGGCGTAAACGCAAGCAGCGTTAGCCAAATCCTGCATCGCTGCTGCGCTCCAAGGTACGAATGAAGTATGTGGCGCCCAAGTCGCTGAACAAAGTGAAACGCATCTTTCGCGATAGATGCGCTTTGTACCTGAGCGCATCTATACCCCCTCTGTTTTGCAAGCTTTTTTCTATTTGATCGCTACAGCCAGTCAACGCAGTTGCGGCCTGTTCCCGTTAATGAGCTGGCCCTGAGAATTATCCTATCGTCCTATCGTCCTATCGGCCTCGAAGACCCACGCGCCAAGATAGATACTACGCAGCCCGACTTTTACTTTCGCGCTTGTTGGCATACATGGCTTCGTCGGCATGTCGCAATAATAGCTCAGCGGTATCGCCGTGTTGCGGATAAGTAGCAACACCGACGCTGATATCGGTGCTGACTGCGTTGCCCCGGTAGTTAAAATTGGTGGCAACCAATGTTTCCTTGATGCGTTTTGCCACCAGCTCCGCTTCTTCTGCGGTGGTTTCAGGCAGCAATACCGTAAATTCGTCGCCGCCGTAGCGGGCAGCGGAATCGCAGCCTCTTAGACAATGACGGAAGTTGTCGGCGACCGAGCGCAACAGCAGGTTGCCTGCTTCGTGCCCGTATCGGTCATTGACGATTTTTAAGTTATTGCAATCACCCAAGAGTAAGCTGAATGTGCGTCCGCCGCGCCGGGCTTGATGCAATTGTTTTTCCAATAATTCCATAAAAGCGCCGCGGTTGTAGAGGCTGGTTAATTCATCGGTTTGCGCGGAAGTTTTGACACGGCTGAAAGCGTGGTAGATGTCGTTAGACAGCATGGTCGTGATGTAACCCACCAACAACATCGGAAACAGCCAGGTCAGCAGGACGCTGCCCTCGCTTAAGGAGAACAGCCCATTGCCGGTTACGCCGCTTTTGCCCAAATAGACATAACAAGTGCCGATTAATATCACTTCCAGCAAGGTAGTCAGCTTACCCAAAGCCAAAGAGCTGGTGATGATCGGTAGAAAGTACAGGTTAAGCAGCAGGCTGTTTTGGCGCCCGGTATGCCAAACGAACCAAGTGATCAGCAGGATCATGACCCAGGTTTCTATAGCCAATTTCCAAACATTGGCTTTGGCAAAAAAGTTGAAGTAATGGAATACCATGACGAAACTGGCAAAAGCGCAGAGTCCGCCCAGTAAAAAGACTTTTACCTCTTCCTCAAGATGCCCTACCACCAGATAAAACATCATCAAAACCAACAGTAACCATTCGATTTCCGCGACGGTTCGGGAAAAACCATTCAGGGCGTCGGGTTCTTGGTTGAGGCGAAAAAAAGGTTCCTTGGTCATGTGGATTTTCCCGTTGATAATATTGGGCTGCAAAACGTAAAGAAATCGGTTTAATATTCTAACACATACTATATGCAACCCGTGACCTAGCGCATCAGCCTAGCAAAGGCCGCTACCGCTCAAAGCAGGCCTGCCGCACAGTCCTTACCTCGCTCATTGGCCTTGGGCAAGTTCAGGTAAAACTATCGCTGCAATTACAGCCCAAGCCAGACTCGCCCGGAACTTGCAGCCATTCACAGTTTAAAAATCTTTGAATCGGCTGCTTAACAATTCCCGCGCCCGACTATCCGCACCCGACGGAAGCTTGTCGGGACCGTCGTTAATCCAGGCGGCGATGTCTTTCCATGCGGTGGGCGCTTGCAAATCGCGCAACAGCATGTGGTAGCCATGCGGATAAATCGCCACGGTTTTTCCCATCGTATCCGCCTGGAGGAATTGCTGCAAGAAGGCATACGTCGGTTCCTTGGGGATAATTTCATCTTTCTCGCCGTAAAGCATCAGGGCATTTCCGTGCAGCGACTCGGCGCTGTTAAATGCCGCATCCATCAAATCGGTCAAACCGTATACCGTTTCGACGCGGGTCGCCTTGATAACCCAGGGGTCGCGCCCTAGGGCGCGGAGCATTTCGATGTTATCCGACGCCACGACATGTACGCCCTCCCCGGTCAGTGTCAACCAGGGCATAGTATGCGCCAGCGTCCAAAGCAACCCGGTTTGGTACCAAGGCATGGTTGACCTAGCCCATAATGCCGGCGCTGCAAGAATAACACCTGCGACTTCCGGCATATCTACCCGACTCATGGCGGTGATGACAATCGCGCCGCCCATGCTTTCTCCCAGCAAATAAACCGGACGTTTGGGGTAACGTTGTTTTACCAATTGCACTAAAACCAGCAAATCCTTGGTATAGGCATCGCCGCCGGCCCACAAACCGCGTTGCGGAGCGGCACCGAAACCGCGCTGGTCATACGCGAAACAGGCGATACCCAGCTTACTGAAATACTCCCCCGGCGACTCGAAAAAACGGCTGTAATCGTTAAACCCGTGCAGCGCGATAATAACCGCATGCGGTTCGGTTTTCGGCAGCCAACGCCGTAATGGCAATCTTGCGCCGTCTTCTGTTAGGAATGTGTTCTCGCCAAGTTGCGCCGCATTATTTTTTTCACCGGGCGGATAAATCATCGGCATACAGCCGCTTTGACTAATAATCAGTAAAAAAGCAATCAGTAGGTATCGGAATTTCATACGCTTATTTCAGCATCGTGTACGGTAGGAACTATTATACCCGTGTCAGCCGGATTCTGACTGTATGGACATATTGACCAAGGCTATCCAGCCCGACCCAAAGGCTTTATGATATGGCCGGACGTATTGCAAGAATCCCAACCAAAACAAAAGCCGACCATTAACCTTCTTTTTTACCTTGGCAAGACAATCCCGCTACTCCAGCCGCAGCAACTTTCGCTCATTATCCTTCAAGGGAATACTGCGCAGGGCGGCGCTTTATTTGCTGTTCACCTTTCTGGCCTCATCGGTCGGCCTGTGTCTATTTTTACGCTGGGTGCCGGCGCCCACCTCGGCGTTTATGGTGTATCGGCATGTTGAAGACTTGATTGACGACGGCTCGTTCAAAACTATTAGATACTCATGGGTCAGCGCAAAAAAAATCTCGCCTTACGCCGCCTCGGCAGTCATTGCTGCCGAAGACCAGCGTTTCTTCCAACATTCCGGGTTTGATTTGCATGCCATACAATCATCTATTGATATGTATATCGATGGCGGACGGCTTAGGGGCGCGAGCACAATTTCCCAGCAAGTGGCCAAGAATTTATTTTTAACACCGTCAAAAAGCTTTGTCCGCAAAGGGCTGGAAGTCTGGTTTACAGTGTTGATCGAACTACTCTGGAGTAAGGATCGGATATTGACGGTTTACTTGAATATCGCTGAATTCGGCGACCATCTGTTCGGCATAGAAGCGGCAAGCCAGTATTATTTTGGCGTCCACGCAAATCAAATCAGCAGGTCGCAAGCGGCATTATTGGCGGCAACCCTGCCTAACCCGATACTGCTGCGGGCGGCACAGCCATCAAGTTATGTACTTAAACGCCAACACTGGATACTCAGGCAAATGCAAAATCAGTGAGTTTTTTAGGGACTGTGTCTGGTATAATTTCAGAATTAATAACCGTCCGATACAGACGCCCAATCAATTCAACAGCAAAGTAAGTAGAGATAAGCCATGAGTATGCAAAAAACCATTATCAACGCCCGTTTATTCATGAGCAGTCTTGTTATATCTAGTGTACTTGCGGGTTGCGCGACAACGCAGGAAGTCAATGAAAAAGACCCTTGGGAAGGTTGGAACCGCGGCACTCAAGAATTTAATGACGATCTCGACCAAGCCGTTATCAAGCCCGTAGCGAAAGGCTATTTGTGGATAACCCCCAAATTCGTTAATGACGGCATAACCAATTTTTTCAGCAATCTTAACGACATCGGCGTAACCGTCAATGATTTGCTACAACTTAAAATGCTACAGGGCGGTATGGACGCCAGCCGTTTTCTGGTTAACACTACTGTCGGTGTCGCAGGCTTTATCGATGTGGCAAAAATGATCGATTTGCCAAAGCATAATGAAGATTTCGGACAAACGCTAGGCTTCTGGGGCGTTCCGACGGGCAACTATCTGGTGGTGCCGTTTATGGGAGCCAGTTCGCCTAGAGAAGTCGCCGGGGCTGTTGGCGACGCTTTATTGAACCCGCTCACCTATACCTTTGTATTTGCCGGCAGCGGCGCTGCCATCAGTGCGGTCAATACCGGCGCTAAATCCGTCGATGTGACCGATACCCGGGCCGATTTGATACCGACTGAAAAAATCGTTGATGAAGCCTCTGTCGACCGCTATTCATTTATCAAAAACTCTTACCAGCAGCGTCGCGAATACTTGCTCCACGACGGCAATGTGCCTGAAGAAGATGAGCTGCAACTGGAGGCTGAAACCGAAGGCACGAACGTTGCAAAAACTAACGGCGCTGCTTCGACAGCCACCGGCAGCGGTAACGGTTCAGCTCCGGTTATCGATAACTCCAAACACCTTCTAAATTTGTCGGCGCCTGTTAAAGAATAAGTAATGCACAGGGCGGCCGGTCTGGCCGCCCCTTTGATGATTGGTGAGCAGTCCGTATTTCGCGCGCTTCGGACGAGTGAGAGTGATATTGTGATCGCCGATTTTAAAATGAAATTTCCATTATTCATCTTGTTGCTGGGTATTTTCTCCGAATGCTCTTCATCCCCTGCCGCAAATAACTGGGCAACCATCAAACAATCCGTGCAGATCGGCGACAGCGCGCAGAGCATTGGCTCTTACACGGCCGGCTGCTTAAGTGGCGCCGTCTCGCTACCCCAAAATGGCCCCGGCTATCAATTGATGCGCCCCACGCGAAACCGGTCATACGGTCACCCCGACTTGATACGGTTTATCGAAAGCATAGCCAAGACCACGCATTCACGGCATTGGGGAGTCCTGCTGATCGGCGATCTAGGGCAGCCGCGCGGCGGCCCTACACCAAGCGGGCATCGCAGCCATCAAAGCGGGCTCGATGTCGACATCTGGTATCTGCTGTCGCAACAGGCCGCAAACCGGAGTCTGACGTTTAATGAGCGCGAAACCTGGAGCGCTCCGTCGGTGCTTGCTGCTCAATCGGATGCTATCGATGACCGCCAGTGGTCATCGGCTCACGAAAAAATCCTTGAAATGGCCGCAGGTAAGCCGGAAGTAGACCGCATCTTTGTCAACCCCAGCGTCAAACGCCTGTTATGCAGACGTAAATCCGACCATAGTTGGCTAAAAAAAATCCGTCCATGGTGGGGCCATGACGATCACTTTCATGTGCGTCTTAAATGCCCATTGAACAATCAAAACTGCACAGCACAGGAGCCGCTTCCTGAAAGCGACGGTTGCGATGCATCGCTGGCCTGGTGGTTTTCAGAGGAAGCCAAAACGCCGGCTCCCACGGCTAAAAAACCGGAACCGCCGGTACTTCCGGCGCTGTGCGATGTTATTTTGAATGCAACTAAATCAGGCCTTTATCATCCCTAATCGGGACGATAAAGCCCAGTCCGTCATCCGTTGCAATATATTCGGACAATTCCAGCCTCAACTTATCCAGCGCCTCATCAAGCGCTTCGTGCTTTACCTGGTGAAACGAAGGCAACATGGTTGATGCGTTGTGATACTTTAAAATATCCAGCAATATTCTGGCTTGTTCAATATTGTATCGATGTTTCACAACTTCTCCGTGGGTACTGCACCGTGTAAACTTATCCAAGTGTCCACTCATATCGTCTAGATTCCAATTTATTGATCAGCAATTTGCTTTATTTTCTGACAAGCTAAGGCAGTTTCGTAAAACCTCACCCTACCTGCTTGACAAACAAAAGTATTATAACTTGAGACGTCCATAGTAAAAAAGCCACTTAATAAGTTTTCATCAACCCATCCAGCGTTAATCCGCAACTGGGTGCAAACGTTTTCATAAAAAAAATCACTTCCGGCTGCTCCGACGCCCCAATCGTCACAGCCAATTGCTCGGCAGCGGTTTCAAACTCGGAATTGCCGGCCTTTAATTCGGCTTGACATTTAAGATAAGCCGAAATTTTATCCGCCGCCTTGATGATCCGCACATGCTCCGGCGGCATCTGGTCGTGATGAATCAGCGCCTGAAAATCCTCCCGCAACTCCACCGGCAAAAGCGCCAATAATTCAATTTCAGCCTGATGTTCAATCCGCTTGTAGGCTGCGCTGATTTCCGGGGAATGATACTTGATAGGCGTCGGCAAATCGCCGGTAATCACCTCGGTAATATCGTGATACAAAGCCGCCGTAGCAATCGCATTGGCGTCGACTTTGCCGTCGTAATAGCGGTTTTTAATCAAAGCCAGGGTGTGGGCGATAACCGACACCTCCCAGCTATGCTCCATCACATTTTCATCATGAGCATTGCGCTTTAGCCCCCAGCGTTTAATCCATCTGAGCCTTGATAAATAGGCGTAAAAACTGCTTGTTATCTCTTTCATGATTCAACCGACTACTTCAATAATGGCCGAGTAATTCTCGCCCGGAAATTTCTGAGCTGCCGTTTTTGTTGACTCCGTGTACAGCCCACCGGCGCCTCTGATACATTAACTATTTTCATCTATTAAACCTTTTATATATTTATAGCTGTTGATTATAGGGTTATGGTGCTTAAATAGTCCATTTTGGTTACATAGTTAAATATCATGCTTATTCAGTGGTACCCCGGCCATATGCACAAGGCCGGCAAAGAGATCAAAGAAATCCTGCCTCAGGTTGATCTAATCATCGAAATCCTGGACGCGCGCATTCCGTTCAGCAGTCAAAACCCGATGCTCACCACCCTGCGCGGCGATAAACCCTGCATCAAAGTGCTCAGCAAAAGCGACCTTGCCGACCCCGAGATCACACAGCAATGGCAAACCTATCTGGAGCAGGAACAAGGCGTAAAAACCCTGGCGCTGACCACCGAGCAGCCGGAAAAAATGCGCCAACTGCCTGATTTGTGCCACAAGATGCTGCCGAATAAAGCCAGCAGCGACAAACCTATCCACACACTGATCATGGGCATACCCAATGTCGGAAAATCCACATTGATCAACACCCTGGCCGGAAGAATAATCGCCAAAACCGGCAACGAGCCGGCCATCACCAAGACGCAACAGCGCATCGACATCGGCCACGGCATTATCCTTTTGGACACGCCCGGCATGCTGTGGCCCAACGTCGAAAACAAGAACAGCGGCTACCGGCTGGCGACCACCGGCGCGATCAAAGACACAGCGATCAGCCACGAGAATGTTGCCTTCTTTGCGGCCGAATACCTGTTGCAGCACTACCCCAACTTACTGCAAATCCGCTTTCAGCTGGACCAACTGCCGGAAGGCGAACAACCGCTGATGGAAGCCATCGGCAAGAAACGCGGATGTCTCCGCTCTGGCGGACACATCGAGATGGATAAAGTCTCCAAAATCCTGTTATCTGAATTACGTGCCGGCACTATCGGCAGAATCAGCCTGGAAACCCCCGCTATGATGGAACAGGAACTGGCCGAACTGGTTGTTATTCGCGAACAGAAAGAAGCAAAGAAAAAAGCGCGGAAGCAGAAATGGAAAGGATCAAACTAAATCCCATATGCAGGCGCATCAACGTTCAATGAACGCGCTTATTAAGCTGAGCATTAGCCTCACAGCGACACACTTTCCACAGGATGCCGCCAATAACACAATTGGGCTAAGCCAAAAACATCGCATCGCCATAGCTGAAGAATCGGTAAGATTGATCAATAGCATGGCTGTAAGCGCTCATGATAGACGCGTAACCGGCAAATGCTGAAACCAGCATCAATAAGGTAGACTCCGGCAAATGAAAGTTGGTCAACATTGCATCGACCGATTTGAATTGATAGCCGGGGGTAATGAACAAGTCGGTATCGCCAAAACCGGCTTCAAGCCGACCGCTTTGGGACGCCGACTCCAGCGCCCTGACCGCCGTCGTACCGATGGCGATAACCCGCCCCCCTCTTGCTCTGGCTTGCTGAACGGCCGCCACCGTTTCCGGCAGCACCGCAAAATATTCCTTGTGCATTAAATGTTCGGATAAATCTTCCACCCTGACCGGCTGAAAGGTGCCGCTGCCGACGTGCAGGGTCACAAAAGCGCTTAGCACGCCTTTGGCTTTAAGCTTTCCCATCATGGCTTGATCAAAATGCAGGCCTGCCGTGGGTGCCGCGACAGCTCCCGCCTCTCTGGCAAAAACCGTCTGATAGCGGGTCAGGTCGGATTCGTCATCCGCACGGGTAATATAAGGCGGCAATGGAATATGGCCGATTTGCTCCAGAATATAAAGTAAACTGTGTTCCCCTTTAAATTCCAGCTGAAACAGATCGTCCGACCTGCCCAACACTTCGCAGCAATAGCCGCCATCCAGTTCTATTAGAGTACTTGCTTTTGCCGCTTTACTGGCTCTGACATGAGCAATTGCGCAGTGATCATCCAGGATACGCTCGATAAGTATCTCGACCTTGCCGCCACTTTGCTTTTTACCGAACAATCTGGCAGGAATCACTTTGGTATCGTTAAAAACAAGCAGATCCCGCTCATCAATCAAATCGATAAGATCGGTGAATTGCCGGTCGGTTATCCGTCCGGTATGACGATCCATACACAACAAACGGCTTGCATCGCGCTCTGCCAACGGTTTTTGTGCGATTAATGCTTCGGGTAACTGGTAGTTAAAATCACTTTTTTTCATAGCGGTGATATTATCAGGTTAGGCTTTCGAATACATCTTTAAAAAGATTTGCATCGATTATAACATTTGCCTATAATGTCCGTTCTTTGCCGGGGTGGCGGAACTGGTAGACGCGCCGGATTCAAAATCCGGTGATGGTGACATCGTGCCGGTTCGATTCCGGCCCTCGGTACCAAACATTGGTTCAGAGCCGTGCAAAGAACTATGAAAACCCGCAAGTCATAAGGCTTCGCGGGTTTTTTATTGTCCAACGAAATGCAGCCAAATACAGCGATATTCACCTAAAAGCATGTCCTTTATTATGTCCTTTGCTATAGTGCTTAAAAAAAGGACATAAAAAGAGGTGTAAAATGGCTAAGAATATCAATAAAGATGTGGTCTACAAGGCGGCCAAGTCTAAAGAAAAAGATTACATGCTTAATGATGGTGGAGGCCTGTATTTATTTGTTAGTAAAAACGGCGCTAAGTTGTGGCGGCTTATTTACACATTTGACAAAAAACAAAAGAAACTCGCCTTAGGTTCCTACCCTAGTGTTACTTTAGAAACAGCCCGGCGTAAAGCAGAAGAAGCCCGCGACAATATCGCCAATAGTATTGACCCTATGGCAATCAGAAGCGAAAAGAAAAAAGTACAACAGCTTTTAAATTCAAATATTAAGCGCGTGGCTGATGGCTTGCCGATACTAAACAGCTTTGCCGATATAGCAAGGCAGTGGCTAGAATCTATTGAACACCTGACAAAAACAACCACGCAAACCAAGAAAATCTCAAGACTTGAGCGCCTAGCCTTTCCTATGATTGGCGATATTGCAATCAATCAAATTAAGTCATCTGAAATACTGGCTGTTATTAAACCGATAATCGACAAAAAACAACTTGAGACCGCGCACCGGCTACACAGTGAAATAAGTTCAATTTTTGCCTATGCCATTGTCCATAACTTTACCGACTATGACCCGGCTCAACCCGTCTCGAAGCAGATACCCGCCCAAAAAGTAAAACACCGTGCTGCTATCATCGACCCAAATCAATTTGGTCAGTTACTTAGAGACATAAATAATTATCATGGAACCTTTGTAGTTCAGTCAGCCTTTAGATTTTCGCCATTAGTATTCCAACGCCCCGGCGAAATACGCCAATTACTTTGGTCAGACATTGACTTAGAAGCGCGCGAATGGCGGCCTTATATCAGTAAAACCGACTTCCATCATATTGTGCCTTTATCAAATCAAGCAATCGCCATACTGACAGATATAAAACCACTTACGGGTAACAGTCAGTATGTTTTTCCGTCGAGTCGCGGTGATGGCCGCCCCATGTCAGATGGCACAATAAGAACCGCGCTCAAATCGCTGGGTTATGAATCGGATGTAATGACTGCTCACGGATTTAGAACCACAGCATCAACACTTCTAAATGAACAAGGATGGAGTCCCGACGCAATCGAAAGACAATTAGCGCACACCCCACGAGATCAAGTAAGAGCCGCTTATAATCGAGCGCAATATCTTGATGAACGTAGACGAATGATGCAGCAATGGTCTGACTACCTGGACAGCCTAAAGAATGGCGCTCAAGTACTACCGTTTAAGAAGATCGGGTAAGTACGCTAACAACCAAGAACTGCTAAAATCACTCCTAATACAATAACTTAACCGGATAGCCTTAGCGGGCAATAAGCAGGATTCGTCCCCTGTTTCCGGTTATTCCTTTTTTAACCGCTTCACTTTAACAAGATTATTTTTTATGTCGGTTTTTTATTCGGGTTGGGGTTATTGGGAATATGACTGCATGGACTCCTTTGATGGGGAGACAATGCGAGAGACAATAGACAAAGGTTCTTTCATAAAAGTATGTAATGTATTTGAATTACCAGAAGATGCAGAAAGAGAAATTGAATTTCTAGGCGAAACTACAGTTAGCTATCTATTGGAATGCATACGCTCAGACGGCAAAGGAATAAGGTTCGTGGAGTATCACACTCAACCAATTGATGAGCCTCGTTTTATCTTATGTGATGAACGGAAAGGTGAACAAAGGTTCAATATAGACAATAGACCAATCATTGAAAAGACAAAAACTTATACAAAGGATGAAATTATAGAAAGTCAGGCGAGGGATGATGCGCCGATAAATGAAACAGAAACTGAACGTAACATCATATTAATGCAACCCGCATATCTTGACCAAACGCACCCAATGTTTAGTGAGGAATTAAATATTGCAATTAAAGCATGGAATGAAGTTCTTGAATGCAACCCTGAAAAGCCGAAGAAGGGCAGCAGGAAGAAACTGATAGAAGACTGGCTAGAAACCAACCACAAGACATTACCAATGGAAGCTAAAAAACGGATTGCTACCTTGCTAAATCCAGATAAAAATGGCGGCGCTCCTTCTTCAAATTAAAAAAACCTACCTATCCCATAAAACCATATAACACAAGGCCTGTAGAGAACCTACCCACCCTTAAAGTTGCAAACTATTGCAACTGTTCTAGCTATGAATGCTAAAAAATGTGCTGATAATAGGCAACCTTATTAATCAATGAGGTTTAAAGCATGGCTACATCATTCAACCAACTACCAGAAACCGGATTTTTACGAATTTGGCATATCGTAGGCAACAAAAAAACTAACATTCCCGCACTTATTCCAATAAGCCGCACATCGTTCTTGAATGGCGTTAAAAGCGGCAAATATCCGAAGCCTGTAAAGCTGGGAGAACGAACAACAGCCTGGAAAGTCGAAGATATTCGAAACTTGATTATGTCAATCAATCAAGCATAAAAAACCCATAACTTAAATTAAGAGGTTATGGGTTCTCGTGTTCAATTCTTCAAATGTGTTGTAACGTATTTTGTGGAATTGTGCGCGGGATTCATGCCTAAGGAAACTTATATGTTCTATACAAATAATAAAGTTAAACAATTCTTAAGCAAGCCACTAGCTTATATTATTAGAAACAGCCTGATGTTTTTTATCAATGAAGAAAGGTTTTTCACTTGACTGAAAAGCCAAAACTAAGCGGCTAAATAGGCTGATTGAAATGGTCTAATTAAACAGGACACTTCTAAAGACAGATTTATAATGTCATCAGAGGTGAATATGAGTAATCAAAATAAACACAAACGTCCGAA
>NZ_PTIY01000011.1 GCF_002934365.1 Methylobacter tundripaludum
GAGGCCGCCATCGAAGCGGTCGAAAAATGGAAATTCATTCCAGCCAAGCGGGGCGACACGCCGGTGGCCAGTTCGGTTATCGTACCCATTAACTTTGTTTTGAATAACTAATAAGTAGACGTTCAAAAGTCTTTTAACGTAACCATGAAGAGCATGAAGAGCATGAAGAGCATGAAGGGCGTGAA
Source organism: Methylobacter tundripaludum (assembly GCF_002934365.1). Taxonomy (GTDB): domain Bacteria; phylum Pseudomonadota; class Gammaproteobacteria; order Methylococcales; family Methylomonadaceae; genus Methylobacter_A; species Methylobacter_A tundripaludum_A. The sequence continues at coordinate 186 of NZ_PTIY01000011.1, forward strand.
GTTATTTTTCTTCTTCATGATCTTCGTGTTCTTCATGGTAAATAAGGAGACAAACGTTTTTTCATTTGGTTAAAAAACTTTTGCTTACTTATATGCACAGTCCAATGGACAGTGCGAAATTGGAGTGTCTTTCGTGGACAGCGCTTAACCTCAATTAATAAATAAAAAAGGAGATATTAATGCCCACTCATATTTCACCGGAAGTCATCATAGACGGTACCCTGTACACACTGCTGATTTTTTCGGTGGCCACTTGGACGGTGATACTTTTTAAAATCTGGGAATTTGCCAATAACAGTTACCGTAACCGGCGTTTTCACGCCGCGTTTTGGGATGCAGGCGATCTGGCGCAAGCCGAATCGGTTCCGGCAGACACAGCGATAGGCCCGCAGGCCCGGATTGCGCAACAGGGCTTTACCTGGCTCAATGAAAGCCGTCTGTCCGACGGCAAGCAGCTTAAATATTGCGGCGCCCAAGCTGACCTGCTGGAACAAGCGATGCGTGAGCAAATGCAGAAAGAACAACATCTGATGGAGAGCGGCCTGACCATGCTCGCCAGCATCGGCAGCACCGCGCCGTTCGTCGGCCTGTTCGGCACCGTATTGGGCATCATGCACGCGATGCATGAGATCACCGCCAGCGGCTCGACCAGCCTCGACGTCGTGGCCGGCCCGATCGGCGATGCGTTGGTCGCCACCGCAATCGGTATCGCCGTCGCGGTACCGGCCGTATTGGCCTACAACTTCTTCCTGCGCCGGGTCAAACAGCATCGTGCCGGCTTGGAAAACTTCGTCGCCAGCTTTCTGCATATCGTCTTCGGCACAGACAGTAAAGTTAAGGAATAGACACATGGCTTTTAAACCGCAATCGGAAGATGAAGGAGCGATGAGCGAGATTAACGTCACGCCGCTGGTCGATGTGATGCTGGTGCTGGTTATTATTTTGCTGGTGACCGCGCCTATGCTGACACAATCGGTGCGCGTGACTTTGCCGAAAACCGCCGAGACCACGGCGGATACCAAAGATCAGCCGCTACAGCTCGGCATTGATGCGCAGGGGGCGATAACGCTGAATAAGCTGCCGATGGCCGATCTGGCCGCATTGGAAACGGCGTTGAAGAACGAGCTCGCGCAAAACCCCGAGATAGGACTGCATTTATACGCCGACCAGGACGTTGTTTATTCCAAGGTTGCCGAAGTCATGGCGACGGTGCAGCACGCGGGGATCGCCAAAATAGCCTTTGTGACTGTGGAGCAGTAATTTGCCCGGCAGGATTTGTACAGTAAGTTTGTGCGTTCTAGGTTGCACGGTGATGCTGCTGACCGCATGCGCTACGACGCCGGAGCGCAATGCAACCGACATGACCCCATTTCCGGCGCAATGGACAGCCGCCAATGCATCCGATAAGCCCATTGCGACACAATGGTTAAGCGCCTTTGCCGACCCGGAGCTAAGCGCATTAGTGCATGATGCATTGAACCATAACTATGACCTGAAAGTCGCCGCCGCCCGCGTCTATGCAGCACGGGAGCAGGCGCGGATCGACGGTGCGGCGCGTTGGCCGCAGCTGGCTTTTGCCGCGGGATACCGGCACGGCGCGACCATAACGAACAGCGAGAGCGGCGCGTTTGAAGCGCTGTTCGCGATGAGCTGGGAAATCGATGTATGGGGGCGCATCAAAGCCGCCCAGCAAGCAGCCGGACAGGATGCCGAAGCCGTGGCCGCCGATTATCACGGCGCCGGATTGTCGCTGGCGGCGCGCACCGCACAAAGCTATTTTGAATTGATCGAAGCCAACCTCCAGGCCGAGGTCGCCGAGCAATCGACCAAGGATCGCCGAACCATCGTCGATCTGGTCCGCGGCCGGTTTGCCCGTGGCTTGACCCGCGGCCTCGATTTACGCTTGGTGTTGACCGATCTGGAGAATGCCAAAGCGCAATTGGCCGGTGCGCGCAATCGGGTGCAAATCGTCACGCGCCGTTTGGAAGTGTTGCTGGGCCGCTATCCCGGCAATAGCTTTAAAAAGCGCTCAGCCTTGCCGACGCCGCCGGCCGCTTTATCCGCAGGCTTGCCCTCGGAACTGTTGGCGCGGCGGCCCGATCTGGTCGCCGTTTTGTCGCGGCTGCGGGCGGCGGATTCCCGCGTGGAAAGCGCGAAAAAAGCGCTGTTGCCCAGGATCACCCTGACCGCCGCCGGAGGCACAGGCAGCCCGGCGCTGACTGAGCTGATCGACCCCCGCGCCGTCGCCTGGAATTTGGCTATGGGACTGGTGCAGCCCATTTTCACCGGAGGCCGCCTGACGGCGGCAATACATTTGAATGAGGCGCGCACCGAAGAAGCGTTTAATCAATATCAAAGTACGGCGCTTAACGCCTTTCGCGAAGTGGAACAAGCGCTGGCTGCGGAATCCTGGTTAAGGGAGCAGGAGCGGGCGCTGAAGGAAGCTGTCGAGCAAACCGAAGCCAGCCGAAAGCTCGCTATCTATTCGTACCGCCAAGGCCTGATCGAAATCCTGACATTGCTGGACAGTTACCGCAGCACCCTGAACGCCCAAAGCGCGCATCTTTCCGTGCAACGGCAATTGCTCAGCAACCGGATTGATCTTTATCTGGCCTTGGGGGGCGGGGTTTAAGGTGAAGGGCAAAAGGCGAAAGGCGAAGGGGGCCGTGTTGAAGCTTAGGTGTTTCGCCTTTTGCCCTTTGTCTTTCGCCTAAAAAAACATTTATGAGACGTTATTTAATGATTGTACAAAGCCGATTGAAAATTCTGCTGCCCGTTGTCTTGTTGCTGGCCGGTATCGCCAGCGCTTGGGCGGTTATTGCGACGCGCCCGCAAATGACGCTGCAAACGCCGAACACTGAAGCGCCGCTGGTTACCGTGATTCAGGTCGAACCGCAATCGCTCCGGCTTGATGTCCATTCTCAAGGCGTCGTCACGCCGCGCAACGAAATCGATTTGATACCGGAAGTCTCGGGTAAAATCATCCAGCTTCATCCCGATTTTGTCGCAGGCGGTTTTTTTGTCCGCAACGACCTGTTGGCGGCTATCGATCCGCGCGATTATGACTACGCTATTTCCCAAGCCCAGGCGCAAATCGCCGAAGCCAAACGGCAATTGGCGATGGAAGAGGCCCAGGCCGAGCAGGCGCATAATGAATGGCAAGCCTTGGGCGAAGGAACGGCCTCGCCGCTGGCGATGCATGAGCCGCAACTGGCCGAAGCCCGCGCCAAACTTAAAGCCGCCGAAGCCAGTCTGCTGCAAGCCCAGACCAAGCGCAGCCGGTGCGAATTGCGCGCGCCGTTTACCGGACGCCTGCAAACCAAGCTGGTCGGTTTGGGCCAAACCATCCAAGCCGGCGAAAAACTGGCGCGCATCTATTCGACCGATCTGGCCGAAATCAGGTTGCCGTTGCCGACCGATCAGCTGGCCTATCTGGATTTGCCGCTGGGAGAAGGGCAGTGCGGCGAGACCTGTCCCAAAGTGACATTCACCGCCGACTTCGCAGGAACCGTGCAAACCTGGGAAGGCCGTATCGTGCGCAGCGAAGGCAAGCTGGATGACACTACCGGCGTGCTCTATGCGGTGGCCGAAGTGCTCAATCCGTATAGCCGAAAAGACCGGAACTCACCGCTGCTGGCCGGGCTGTTTGTGCAGGCGCAGGTACTGGGCAAGGAACAGCAAAATCTGTTTGTGCTGCCGCAGGTTGCAATCAACGCCTCGCAGCAGGCCTTGGTCGTTGACGCCGAACTGCGGTTGCATATCCGCCGCCTTGAGGTGCTGCGCAATGAGCCGGATCGTATTCTGGTGAAAGGCGGCCTGAACGCAGGCGACCGGATTGTGACGTCCGGTATTCATGTGCCGGTGGAAGGCATGAAGGTCAGGGTCGAATGATTAAGGTAAAAGGCGCAAGGCGAAAGGCAAAAAAATTCTTGGACGCACAGCGTCCTGAAATGCTACGAATCATAGGTCACAAGGCTTTACACCCTGTCCAGATTACACGGCGCAGCGCGCCGAGACTGCGTTCCCACGTAGCGCGTGGGAACGAGGTAATATCTGTCCATGCAAGCCGTATTTTTCTAACTCATGAATAGTTCACCACACTATCGTTCTACCGGCCTTTTAGCCTGGTTCGCCTCCAATCCGGTGGCGGCCAACCTGTTGATGATACTGATCATTATCGGCGGCATCGTCGGTTTTAAGGTGATGGACAAGGAGGTGTTTCCCCGTTTTAACCTGCAACAGATCGAGATTACTGCAAATTATCCGGGCGCGGGGCCTTTGGAAATCGAAGAATCGGTGTGCGTGCGCATCGAAGAGGCGATCAGCGATATGCCGGGGATCAAACGGCAAAGCAGCGTGATTCTCGAGGGCGAATGCACCGTCAAGGTCTGGGTGTTGCCGGATTACGATCAGGATCTGGTTATCAGTTCCCTGCGCGGACGCATTCAAAATATTCCCCGGCTACCGAAAAACCTGGAAAAAATCGACGTGCAACCGGCCACCCGCAATGGCGATGACGGCGTTATCTGGGTGGCTTTGCACGGCCCTACCGATCCGCTGACGCTGCAACGTTTCGGCGAGCGCATTCGCGCCGACCTTGAGCAAATCCCCGGCGTGTTCCGGGTAATCAATTATGGCGAAATTCCTTATGAAATCGTTATCGAGGTGTCTTCGGCCAGACTGAATCAATACCACCTGTCCCTGCACGATGTCACCGAAGCCGTGCGTCGCGCCTCGCTGGACCAGTCGGGCGGACTGGTGAAAACGCCGTCAGGCGAATTGCAGCTCAGGGTCAAGGGCAAAGCCAAGGACGCATCCAGTATCGGCGATCTGGTGCTGCGCACCCATGCCGACGGCACGCGCTTGCGTCTCGGCGAGGTTGCCGTGATCCGCGACGGCCTCGAAGAGCGGCTGTCGGAATGGCATTATAACGGCGAGACCGCCCAGGGCTGGGCAATCCATACCAAATACAGTTCTGTCGACGTGGCGCGCCGGGTTAAGGACTATGTCGCCGACATGCAGCCGCAACTGCCGGAAGGTCTGGCGATGACGACCTGGTGGGATGATTCGCAGGCTTACGAGGAGCGGGTGCGCACGCTGGTGGAAGACGGCCTCGGCGGCTTCGTGCTGGTATGCCTGGTGTTGACCTTGTTTTTGCGCTTGCGCGTGGCGGTCTGGGCCGGAGTCGGTATTTTCACGTCGGTACTGGGCGCGTTGTGGCTGATGCCGATGCTGGATGTGTCGCTGAACATGCTGTCGTTGTTCGGTTTTCTGTTGGCGATGGGTATTCTGGTCGACGACGCGATCATTATCGGCGAAAGCGTGCATTCGCATCAGCAGGACGGGCAGGATGCCGAGGCCAGTCTTGCCGGTGCGATCAGCGGCGTACAGGCGGTGGCCTTGCCGGTGATCCTGTCGGTCATGGTGGCTTTGGTGGCGTTCCTACCGGGGCTGTTCCTGCCCGGATGGGCCGGGCAGATGATGAAACCGATCTGTCTGGTGATGATTTTGACCCTGGTGTTTTCGCTGATCGAGGCCTTGCTGATTCTGCCGTCGCATCTGGCCGCGCCCAATCGCGCGGTAACGGCTTATTCCCGGCTGGAACGTTTACGGGGCAAGCTCAATGCCGGCCTGGACCGCTTTGTCGAGCGTTACTACCGCCCGTTTCTGCAATTCGCACTGAATTGGCGCTACCTGTGCGTCGCCGGTTTCATGGTGTTGATACTCCTGTGCGGCGCATGGCTGGACAGCGGACGGCTGCGCATGTCCCTGCAGGCGGATGTGGTCAAGGACAGTTTCTGGGTTTCCCTGGCATCGCCGCAGGATGCGCCTTACAGCGAAGTGCGCGGCCGGGCGCAACAGGTGGAGCAGGCGTTTTTTGCGCTGCGAGATGAACTGGACGGAGCAAACCGCGATCCCAAGAAAGCCGGCGTCGTTGTCGGACTGGAAACCATGATCTGGGAGCATAGCGCCGGTTTCTGGACCGAATTTTCGGAGGAAGGCCGGCGACGGATAGTCGTCGAAGATTTTATCAATGAGTGGCGTAAACGTATCGGCGACCTGGGCCGCACCAAGATCGATTTTCTGTACAAGGAAGGCGACGTGCCTTACGACATCGAGATTGATCTCGGCGCGACCGATTCCGAGATGCTGCCTAAAGCCGCGGCTGAGCTCAAGCGCGCACTGGAAGGCTATCCCGGCGTTTACGATGTGGTGGATTCCAGTGAGCCGGGCAAGCCGGAAATCCGCTTGACCTTGAAGCCGGAAGCGGAACGCTTAGGATTGCGCCTTGAAGATTTGTCCGAGCAAGTCCGTCACGGCTACTATGGCGATGAAGTGCAACGCTTGCAGCGCGGGCGTAATGAAGTCAAGGTGATGGTGCGTTATCCGCGCGACGAACGCCAGTCGCTGGACAGCCTGGCGGCGCTGCCGGTGCAACTGCCTGACGGCCAGCATGCGCCGTTGGGCACATTAGCTAAAGTGACATTAACCCCCGGCGTCGCCAAGCTGATCCGGCAAGACCGCCGCCGGGTGTTGAAAGTGCAGGCGCGGGTCGACCGGCAAAAAGCCGATGTCAACGCGATCTATGCGGGGCTGGAAACCGGCGAGCTGAAAAACTTGCGCTTGAATCATCCCGGCCTGAGCGCAACCATCGGCCAGGATCGCCAGGAACAGCAATCCATGCTTGAGGCGCTGAAACAAAACACGCTGATCTCGCTGCTGGTGATTTATGTGCTGATTGCGGTGCCGTTCCGCTCGTACCTGAAGCCGCTGATTTTCCTGTTGGCCGCGCCGGTCGCCTGGTGCGGGGCGGTCATTGCGCACGGGCTGGCGGGTTTGCCGTTGTCGATGGAATCCTTGGTCGGGATGATCGCGGCCAGCGGCGTGGTTGTCAACGACAGCCTGGTGCTGCTGGATTATATGAAAGAGAACCACGACCCGGAAAAGCCGATTACGGAATTGATTTGCGCCGCCTGCACCTCGCGGTTTCGGCCGATCTTTTTGGCTTTCCTGACCAATTTCGTCGGATTTCTGCCGGCGCTGCTGGAAACCAGCCCGCAAGCGCAATTTTTGATTCCGATGACCTTGTCCCTGTCGGCGGGCCTGTTGCTGGGCATGGCAGCCAGCCTGATACTGACGCCGGTTTGTTACGCTATTTTGGGCAAGGCTTGAGTCCGCTCCACCGGAGCGAAACGGCGCCACCCTCATTCATAACTCGGTTGGATGGGGTTCACGGGTAAGGATAATCGCCCAAAAACACCTAAAACCTTTACGTTATTGATAAGTAACCGTACTTATTGATTGCAAACGTTCGATTCTCTATTTTAAACATACCCGTGCGGCATTGTCGGCCTTGATGATGTCGGCTGCATGTAAACGGCGCTATCGAGGGGCGTTGACTCTCAGACCTGTTTTGGGCTCCGGTTTTTTATGACGGTGCATTTCCTCATTTTATCCGATACCTGCAATGTTCCCGTATGACTGAGTTTTTTGGTATTAAAAACGAGACCCCTTATAGCTATTGTCTGAGCTGTAGCCCGGAATTGCTTTGGCTGCACGTTATTTCGGATTTGCTGATCACGCTTTCCTTTTATGCCGTTTTCCTGGGGGTCGTCCGTTTTATCCGGCAGCGTAAAAATTTACCCTATCCGTGGCTGTTTGCCTTGTTCGCCGGATTTATTGTCGCCTGCGGCGCCACGCACTTACTGTCGGTTATCATGATTTGGCTGCCTTTATATTGGCTGGACGGCCTGTTTAAAGCCTTTGCGGCGGCGCTCTCTGTCGCGATTCTTGTGCCGAGGCTGCATCTTATTCCCCGCATCTTGTCTGTCTCCGGCGCTACACACCTTCAAGCTGAGGCGGAGCAAGCGGAGAATAAACTTGCGGTTATTTCCGATAGCGTTGAGGCCTGCATACTGGATTCCCTGACCTCTCAGATCGCCGTGCTGGATACGCAGGGCGTTATCGTTGCGGTCAACAAGGCGTGGCGGCGGTTTGGCAAGGAAAACGGCAGTCAAGCTATGCCGGGATTTGATTATCTGGACGCTTGTAAAAGAGGACTCAATCAATCTTATGGCGATCAGGGAGCCGCCGCTCATATCGGCATTGCGGCGGTTCTGGCCGGCGAGCTGGAAACATTTCAGCTGGAGTATTCGTGTCATTTATCCGATCAGCAACGCTGGTTTTACATGAACGTGTCGCCATTGCGAGGTTCTCGCCGGGGGGCGGTGCTCAGCCATGAAAACATCACCGAGCGTAAGTACCGGGAGCAGCAAGACAAGGATCATCTGGATCAGCTCGCTCATGTCACTCGCCGCGGATTGATGGGCGAAATGGCGTCGGGCATCGCCCATGAAGTCAACCAGCCCCTGTCTGCGATTTCAAGCTATACGCAAGTGAGTTTAAACCTGATTAACACGGAAGACCCCGATCTGGTAAAGCTCACCGAGATATTGCATAAAACCCAGCAGCAGGCGTTGAGGGCGGGGTGGATCATTCATCGCATGAGGGAGTTTGTGCAAGCGCATGCAAAATACCGTTCAACGGCCGATGTTAATCATTTAATTCATAACGCTGCCGGCCTGTGTAGCGCCGAACTTAAACGAAACCACATCAGGCTGACCTTTGAGCTGAAAAGCAACCTGCCGCCTATCTATGTCGATTATGTGCAAATCGAACAAGTCATCATCAACCTGATCCGAAACAGCGTTGACGCGCTGCAAAACTTACCGCCGAAACAGCAGCGCCAGTTATCCATCCATAGCGGATTGGTGGGGGATAACGGCATACAGGTCAGGATGAAAGACAATGGGCCGGGACTCGATGAGGACCAGCAACAAAAAATATTAACGCCTTTTTACAGCACCAAGACCGATAGCATGGGCATGGGCTTACCGATCAGCCGCTCTCTGGTCGAAGCTCATGACGGCACGTTGCGTTTCGATAGCGCGCCCGGAAAAGGCGCCACTTTTTATTTCACGCTGCCGATACACAGAAAACTTGATGGGGATGGGGGCTGATTTAATTCACAGATGTTGAACGGGGTTTTAACGGTTCGGCATCAATTTCAAAATCCATTTTGATGCGTTTTACGGCGGCTTTCATTTCCGATTTGCTCTTAAAAGGTCCGGCGATAACTTGGTAGGCATCGTCTTTTTGGACTTTACGGGCGGGTATGACCGGTCCCTGGTGATTAAGCATGGTTGCCAGTTGTTGCGCTTGCGTTTCGTCATTAAAGCGGGCTACTAAAACGGACCAGTCGCTGTCTTTTAGCTCCTGGATAACCGGTTGGTCATAGAACCGGCCGGGATGTTTCAACTGCAAGGCGTTTGCCGATATTTGCGTTATATCGGGGCTGTGCATGAGCACCGGCGTGGGAATGCCGTCTGAGCGCCGGAGTATGCGTTCGACTTTTTCCCAATCGACAGCGACGCTTTTTTTTGCGCCGATTTCATGTAACTGCCTGATGACCTGTTTTTTCAGCTTGGCTTTATCCTTGGTCCATTTTTGTAAGGGTTCATGCGCTTCAAGGTATAACATGTCCTGACGCCATGCGGTCAAATAGGGCTGGTGAACGATGTGTACCGGCATGCCGACCGTCGCTTTTTTGAACAGCGCTTCAATATCTTCGGGATAAAGCTGCACGCAGCCGTGACTGATCTGCATGCCGATACCGTAGGGTTTGTTGGTGCCGTGGATTAAATAACCGGGGACGCCCAGGCGCATTGCATAAAGCCCCAGCGGATTGTCCGGTCCGGCATCGACTACCGCGGGCAGTGAATCGCCTTTTTCGGCGTGTTCGCGATGAATGGATTCGGGGACGCGCCAGCTGGGATTGGCGTTTTTGGCGACGATGCTGGTCAGTCCCATCGGCGTATTCCAGCCCTGGCGGCCAATGCCTACCGGATAGGTGTAGACTTTGCCGGGTTGTTTTGGGGGGTAATAAAACAGCCGCATATTCGCCAGATTCAGGGCTATGCCTTTGTGAGGCGAGTCGGGAAGTATAAATTGTAAAGGCAGCAAAACATGACTGCCCGGCGTGGGAGTCCAGGGGGAGACAGCGGAATTGGCTATGCTGATGTCGTTATAGCCCAGGCCGAAATGCCGGGCAATATCCGGCAACGTATCGTTTTCTCGGCTATCGATTGCGGCAATCGCACCGACCATGTTTTCGCCGTCAGACAGGTCGAATTCGTGGGTGGCGATGGTTTCGGGTTGAGGAATCTGATGGCTTGCCGTTTCCTGATAAAAAAGCGACGATAGCGTCTGACAGCCGCTAAGCAGTATTAATCCGGCTATCAGGGTCAGCGGCAGGGCGGTTTTTTTAACGGTGGGCAGGCTTCCTTGGTTGGGCATAGTCATAAGCTGCGAGTAGTGTTACAAGCGTCAAAGTATAGTCAGGGAAATATTAAGAAAGGATTAAATGCGGGGGCTTCCGGCCGTATGCGGCTGAAACCGCCTGGAGTTAAACTCCTTAGCTCCAGGCGGTTTAAGTCAAATCGATGGCTCTTTAACCGGCCGGTCGGAATTCAGGGCCATCCATCCGATTACGATTCTGTATATCATCAGTAGCAGGGTTGCAATCAGGATAAACAGGCCGATGCCCAACTCAAAAGTCAATCCGGCCAACGCCATACCGGCCAGAGCTATCCAGACGGTTTTGATTTGCCAGTCGAAATGGGATTCCAGCCAGGTTCCCCGGACGTCATCCCGCCTCATGAAGTTTATAACCGCCCCCACCAGCAACGGCAACCCGGCAAATGCGAAAGAGAGTACCTGGCATAGATAGACGGTCGCCGCCAGTCGTTTCAAGTCGTGTGATTTTTCAAGATCGGTTTGATCAGTTGAATTTTCATTCATGATACACCTGCCTGTTGATTTTTTCTGTTATGGCAGCCGCGAAGCCGCAGTGCCTTCTTGGCCGAATATAAGCTTTATTATCAGGCGGTAATCCAGTAGCCTGGCCCATTTTTGCTTTAGAAACTGCACAATCCGGTCGCGGCCGCTAAGAAATTGGGTCCGGTTACGCCATTGGCTGTCAATGCTGTAAGCCGGCGCTATTTTTTCCGGGTCATGGGGTATTCCAGGCGTTTTCGGCGGCGCGTGAATGCGGATTTTTACTGCAATACGAATTTAAGCCCGATCAACATCAGTATGCAAGCTAAAACCGGGCGTAAAAATCTTTCCGGAATCTTTGCGCTCAGGTGGCTGCCGATCCAGATGCCCGGCAACGAGCCGAGCAGCAGGCTGACCAATAAAATCAAATCCACATTGCCCAGGCTAAGGTGGCCCAGTCCCGCGACTGCGGTCAACGGAATGGCATGAGCCAGATCGGTGCCGACAATCTTCAGCGTGGTCATTCTGGGATAGAGAAATAACAGTGCAACGGTACCCAGCGCGCCCGCGCCGACAGACGACAGAGTGACCAATACGCCCAGCACCGCGCCAATCAGCACCGTGGCGGGAATTTGCAGATGCTTGAAGCGCCCGGCATTCTCGGGGGTGCTGTGCTCGTCATCAATAGGTTTAAGTTTCGCCGCCCTGTTTAATAACACGCTGCGCACGATCAGTGAGATCGAAGTCAGCACCAGCGCGATGCCCAGCGTAAACGTAATCGCCCCCGTGGTTTCCTTGCCGACTTCCATAAAATGTTTAAGTACAAACAAGGTGGCCAGCGCAAAAGGTATGCTGCCCAGCGCCAACCAGCCGACGATTTTCCAGTCTACCGAGCTGTGTTTATTGTGATGCACCCATACGCCGCCGGTTTTGGTGATGGCGGCAAATAAAAGATCGGTACCCACCGCGACGGAAGGTTTGAATCCGAACAGGAAAACCAGTAATGGCGTCATCAGCGAACCGCCGCCCACGCCGGTCAACCCCACCAACAGACCTACAGCAAGACCGGAAAAAGTGTATCCCCAATTCATAAAACCAACCCTTGTTTTAATGCGTCTAAAAAGACAGGCATTATAACAGGCGAGTAGTGCTGATTTTTAGATATGTTGTTCTGGATTATGAATAATGACTTTGCGTTTGGCGCTAAAATGCCTGTATAACCGTTTTGCAACGATATGCCCACCTTAGGAGAACCCTCGATGAACTATGCAAACATGCTGGCCGTGGCGCTTGCCGAAGCGCAAACCGGCTTTGATGAAGGCGGCGTACCGGTCGGCGCGGCGCTGTTCGACGCTGACGGCAACCTGCTTGGACGCGGCCGCAATCGCCGGGTGCAGGATAACGATCCCTCCGTTCACGGCGAAACAGACGCCTTCCGCAAAGCCGGCCGTCAAACCCATTATCGCGACAAGATTTTGGTGACGACGTTGGCGCCCTGCTGGTATTGCTCGGGGTTAATCCGGCAATTCAATATCGGCACCGTGGTGGTCGGCGAATCGGTCAACTTTGAAGGCCACCTGGACTGGCTCAAAGAAGCCGGGGTGAAAGTTGTTGAAATGAACGATCCCGACTGTATCGCGCTGATGTCGCGCTTTATCGAGCAATCGCCGCAGCTTTGGTTTGAAGACATCGGCGAATGCGATTGTGCTTAACGGGGCCTGGCGGTTTGTCTGCTGATTTGAGTCGCTCCGGCTTCAAGCGATTATGCTAAATCAGGCGCCCCCCATCAAAATTCAGCTCATCCCCAATCCGTGCTGAGTAAAATCGGTCACAACGGGGTTGATTCGATATAATGCTATCGTGCAGAAAAATAATGTTTTTTGAGGGGGATGACAATGACTGATAATAATGAAAAACACAAGATAGTGATTGTTGGCGGCGGGGCGGCGGGACTTGAGATTGCCACCCGTTTGGGTAAAAAATTAGGTAAAAAAGGCTTGGCTGAGGTCATGTTGCTGGACGCTTCGCCGACGCATATCTGGAAGCCGCTGCTGCATGAGGTTGCAGCCGGTACATTGGATGAGTCCGAGCAGATTGAATATCTGGCCCAGGCGCACCGGAACCATTTCCGCTTCAGGCTGGGCAGGATGGAAGGCCTGAACCGGCAGAAAAAGGAAATTTATGTCAGCCCGACGTTCAGCGACAGCGGCGAAGAATTAATCCCCCGGCGCACGTTCAGTTACGATACGCTGGTGATGTCGGTCGGCAGTATCAGCAACACGTTTAATATCAAGGGTGTGGCGGAACACTGCCTGTTCCTCGATACCACCGCGCAGGCTTTCAGGTTTCAAAAGCAACTGGTCGAATCGTATATCAAAAGCCATGCGGGCACAGCCGCCGACAAGACCTTGTCTATCGTTATCATTGGCGCGGGAGCCACCGGCGTCGAGCTGTCGGCGCAATTGCACGAGGTGACCGATTTGCTGGCGGTTTACGGCCTGGATGAATCCAGCGATGTAAAACTGACCATTATCGAAGCGGCCACCCAATTGTTGCCCGCATTGCCCGGCAAGCTGGCTCAGGCGACGCAGCAACAGCTGGTCAAGCTGGGCATTGACCTTAAGCTGGGCCGCCGGGTGGTTGAAGTGACCGGGGACGCCGTGCATACCCATGACGGCGAAATAATACCGGCGGATCTTAAAGTCTGGTCGGCGGGCATTAAAGCGCCGGACTGGATGAAAGACCTGGACGGCCTGGAAGTGAACAGGATCAACCAGCTGGTGGTCGATGAAACCTTAAAAACCAGCGACGATAACATTTTTGCGATAGGCGATTGCGCGGCCTGCCCGTGGCCCGGACACGACGGCAATGTGCCGCCGAGAGCCCAAGCGGCGCATCAGCAGGCATCGACGTTAAGTAAATCGATAGTCAACCGCTTACAGGGCGGAAAGCTGGTGAAATACACTTATCTCGATTACGGGTCGCTGGTGGCGCTCGGCAAATACACCACGGTCGGCAACCTGATGGGAAACCTGATGGGTTCTGTCAGTATCGGCGGTTTTATCGCCAGAGTGGTTTATCTGTCCCTGTACAAAATGCATCAGGTGGCGATACACGGCTATTTCAGGACGGCGATGTTGACGCTTTCCAACCTGTTCCGGCGCAGCGCCCATGCAAAAATTAAAATGCATTAAAATTTTTTATGTACCTACGCCTGCGTAGTTACTTTTTTATCATTATTGACCAAGACCAAAAACATGTTTGAAATTGAATACGAATTCCGCGAAGAAGATTTAATTCATTTTAATGAAATACAATTCATGAGAAATGAAGAGATACAGAGCAATATAAGAAAAAACCGCTGGATAGTGCCGGGCGTCATGGGGCTTATCGGTTCGTTTTATTATTTTTATTACGGCGATATGACTTCATCGGGCTACATCGTCGTTATTGCGATACTCTGGGCGTTGCTGTCGCCCAAGATCATGATGCTGGATTTGCGCAGGCAGATTCTTAAGAACTATACCTATAAAGAAAAGCACAATATGTTCGGCACCTATGTTTTAACCATAGACCCCGCCAATCCTAATTACCTGCTGGAGAAGTCGCCCAGCGGCAAGCATAAAATGGCCTGGAGCGACCTGGTTCGGGTCGAATACGGCAAACGCTATGTATATATCTATATTAATCTGAGCACCGCGTTGGTTATTCCGGTGGAAACCGTCAAAAGAGGCAATCTTGAACAATTTGCCGAGCAGGCGGAAAAGATGATTGAACGGTTTGCATAGAAGGCATGACACGTGTAGCAGGGAAGCTTTAACTCTTTTTAAATTTGCCTTACGGGGTAAAAGCCATGATTACATCAATATATGCATCGCTATCGGCCTTATTAATAGTGAAACTTGCGCTTTCGGTAATAAAGCTGCGTAGAAAAAACCGCGTCAGTGTCGGCGACGGCGGAAATGAGGCGTTGCAGCTGGCAATTCGCGCTCATGCCAACGCAGTGGAATACATTCCTATAGCATTGATGCTTTTGTTAACGCTGGAATTAAACGAAGCGCCGAAGATACTTATCCATGTATTGGGCGCGACATTATTAATTGGGCGAATCCTTCATGCTCTGGGTCTTCCCGCAAAGGACTTCAAGAAAAGAGTATTGGGCATGCAGATAACAATCTACCTGCTAATCGGCTTGGCCGTGCTGAATATTGTATTTTTTGCGTTTGCTGAGGCGCTTAAATTTTAGATTAGCTATATACCGCATGCCTGCCTGTTACAGGGCTTGAGTTGCACTGCGAAGGTAAAGCAAGCCCAAAAGGGATTATTTTATGTGCTACGACGAAAGGCATTTTGACACTGCTAAAGAATTAGTAGATTTTATTGAAAGTAATGAAAGTGAAAGCTTTAGAACTGCTGGAAAATTTGAAGCCACAACTGTTGGTAGAGGATTGCATATTTTTCGAGGGCAATCAGATTCCACTTGGGAAATAGTACCCGCTGTGTTTCGAAACCTCACTGCCCCGCCACATCCATTAAGTGATTTTGCGGCACAACTACCCGGTATATACGAAAAGACAACAGATAAACATCAATGGTTACAATCACAATTACATGCAGAACTTTGGTCTGTGTCGGAGTTTTTAAATACCGCTGACAAATTAGGAATAACAACACCAATTAATTATTTTCAAACCATAAAAGCTATAGATAGCAATATCTATGGCGACAAAGAAGAAAATTCACAACAAGATTTTCCACCTATAGCGATAATTGAAGGAATAGCGTTAGCTCAGCATCATGGTATCCCAACCAGGTTAATTGATTGGACTGAATCGCCATTGATTGCTTGTTTTTTTGCCGCATATGGTGCCTCAAATTTAGTATCAGATGGGAAACGAGAAAATTCAGCCAATATAGCTATCTTTTGTTTCAATGTAGTAACGCTCTCACGCTCAAACAAGATTGTCCAAGTAGAAGCAGCAAGACATAGAAACAATTTTTTACGGCAACAAAAAGGCTTGTTCACCTATATTCCAACGGCGAATTCTTATTTTATTAAAAATGGAAGTTGGCCTTCACTTGAAGATATTATCTGTGAAGAAAATAGTAGCGGGAGTTTAAAAAAATATACACTTCCTTCTTCGCAAGCCGATGAACTACTTAGAATATTATTCGATTATGATATTACTAAGCACCATCTTATGCCAACACTTGACAATATTGCACACAGCCATAGGTACATAAAGAAGTTATGGCCACAATTCTAAATCTTAATGAAAGTACCTAACATAATTTATGTAAAACCGGATTGCAAAGAATCCTTGCACCTTGCACCTTTTACCTTTCACCTTGAGCCTTAATGCTAAATTTTAGAAATATAACCCTCCGCCGCGGCGCGCGGGTGTTGTTTGCCAACTCTTCTTTCACCATTCACAAAGGCCAAAAAGTGGGCTTTACCGGCGCAAACGGCGCGGGTAAGTCCAGCTTTTTTGCGTTGGTCAGGGGCGAGCTGCATTTGGATGAGGGCGATTTTTCGATGCCGCCGGGGCTGGAGATTGCTCATGTCGCCCAGGAAACTCCGGCCGTCGTCCGCTCTGCGATCGATTACGTCATTGACGGCGATCAGCCGTTAAGACGCTTGCAAGCCCAATTGGTTGCCGCCGAACAGGCCGAAGACGGCTTGAAGCAGGCCGAATTGCATGCGGCCTTGGACACCATCGGGGGCTATACCGCACAGGCCCGTGCTTCACGGTTAATGAACGGCTTGGGCTTTAGTTCGGATCAGGAAAATAATGCAGTCAACTCGTTTTCCGGCGGCTGGCGGATGCGTCTTAATCTGGCCCAGGCCTTGATGTGCCGTTCGGACGTATTGCTGCTTGATGAACCGACCAATCATCTGGACTTGGATGCGGTGATCTGGTTGCAGGACTGGTTGTGCAAATATCCCGGCACTTTATTGCTGATTTCTCATGACCGGGACTTTCTGGATACGATCACCGATCATATCGTTCACATTGAACAGAATAAGGCCGAAATCTATACCGGCAATTATTCGGCCTTTGAACGCATGCGTGCCGAAAAGCTGGCGCAACAACAATCATCCTATCTGAAGCAGCAACGGGAAATCGCCCATATGCAGAGCTTTGTCGACCGCTTTAAGGCGCAGGCGACCAAGGCGAGACAGGCGCAAAGCCGGATCAAAGCCCTGGAAAGGATGGAGCTAATTGCGCAAGCGCATGTCGATTCACCGTTCGATTTCAGTTTCGCCAAGCCGGGAAAAATGCCGAATCCCCTGTTAACGCTGGATAAGGTCGATATTGGCTACGGGCAAACCTGCGTGATCAAGCAGGCAGGCTTGTCCATATCGCCGGGCGACCGTATCGGCTTGCTGGGGCCGAATGGCGCGGGCAAATCCAGCCTGATCAAGGTGCTGGCAGGCGATATGCAGCCGTTATCCGGCAACAGGAATGAAGCGGAAGCGCTAAAAATCGGCTATTTCGCCCAGCACCAGCTGGAGCAGCTGCGCGTCGATGAAAGCCCATTGTGGCATTTGCAGCAGTTGGACAAGCAGGCGACCGAAAAGGATCTGCGCAATTTTCTGGGCGGTTTCGATTTTTGCGGCGACAAGGTGTTGGAAGTCGTCAAACCCTTTTCCGGCGGCGAAAAAGCGCGGCTGGTTTTGGCGCTGCTGGTTTATCAAAATCCGAACCTGTTGCTGCTGGATGAGCCGACCAACCACCTGGACCTGGAAATGCGCCACGCCTTGAGTGTGGCCTTGCAGGACTATGAAGGCGCGATAGTCGTCGTCTCGCATGACCGGCATTTATTGCGCTCGGTGACCGATCAGTTATTATTGGTGTCAGGCGGCAAGGTGCAGCCTTTCGATGGCGATCTTGACGATTACCGGATGTGGCTGGCGGAGCAGAAAAAAGGCGAGGAAAAAACCGTTGCCAATACTGTTCAGACCGTATCGCGGAAAGACCAGCGAAAGCTGGACGCAGAACGCAGGCAAAAACACAAGCCTTTGTTCGATGCGCTGAAAAAAGCTGAAGCTGCGGTGGAAAAATATCATAATGAACAGCGGCAACTGGAGCAGCAATTGGCCGATCCTGCGATTTATGCCGAATCGGAAAAAGAGCGGTTAAAAGAATTGATGGAGCGGAAAGTAAAAATCGATAAGGCGCTGGATGAAGCGGAAGCGGCCTGGATGGACGCCGAGGAAAAGATCGAAGTGGCTAAATAATGGTGCAGGGGCGACCGGGGAAATCATGTTTGAAATCATAAAGCTGTTATTCGATATTTGCCTGTTTAAAAAAGGCCCGCAGGATTTGCCGTATTCCCTATGGTTGTTGCGGGTGTTGGCCGTTGCCGACGTTATCGTCAGCTTTTTAATGGTCAGTCTCGGTACGAAGTGGCTTGATTCGCTGTTACAGGCCCTTGTTTCAGTCTTGCTGATTGTCGTATTCAGCTGGGTTTTGTTATATCTTGCCCGAAAGCGGGGGCGATTTTATCAAACCGCCAGCGCCTTATTAGGCGCCGATGCGGTAATCAGTTTTTTTGCGCTGCCGGCAATGGGCTCAATGGTGATCGGGCAAGGCTCTTTATTGGCATTTATTGTGACAATGGGCTTAATGATTTGGCATTGGGCCGTTACCGGGCATATTATTCGCGATGCGCTGGGACAAACCTTGGTTTTTAGTTTAGGCTTGGCGTTTTTATACATATTCGGATCATATCAGGTGATGGCTTTGTTGTTTCCTGAAGTTGCCGGCGTTGAATAGGAGAAATGATGGAAAGCTATAAACATATATTACTGGCGGCCGACTTTTCCGAGCACGGCGAGGCCGTTGCCGACAGAGCAAAAGATTTGGCCGGGAAATATCAGGCAAAACTGGGTATTGTGCATGTGATGGACAATTTACTGATTGCCGATGCGGCTTATGGTTCGACGATCCCTTTTGATCTTGATTTAACCGCAGAATTAATGACGGCGGCAAAAAAGAGACTGGCCAATTTGGCAGAAAGATTGAATATTGCTGAAGATTGCCGGTGGCTGGAAACGGGCAGCCCTAAATTGGAAATCATCAGGGTTGCGGAAGAAAACAATGCAGATTTGATCGTAGTCGGTTCGCACGGACGGCATGGCTTCGCCTTGTTGCTGGGGTCGACCGCAAACGGAGTGCTGCATCATGCGCGGTGCGATGTTTTAGCCGTGCGTTTGTATGATGATTGATCTTGAAAGCCGGATTATATCGGTATTGTAATGTTCACAGGGCGAAGATGGCCGATGCGGCATCCTATTTTAAAGGTAGATGATAAATGATTGGACAGATTGAAAGCTATGATCCCGATAAGCAAACCGGGGTGATAAAAAATGAGGGTGGGTTGTTTACGTTTCATTTGGAGGATTGGGTCGCCGATGTACCCCCCGATGAGGGCGATGACGTTAACTTTGACGCTGACGGAACAATTGCGAGCAATATTAACTTGGTCGGCGCGTATTTGGAGCCGCCTAAAGCCGTTAAATATAAATACCTGGCCGCCGTGTTGGGAATAGTTTTCGGTTGGACAGGCGTGCACCGGTTTTACCTGGGTTTTTACCGGCTTGGTTTTGCCCAGTTAATGTTGACTGTGGTGCTTTATGTAACCGGACTGCCTGGATTTGCCGCGTTGTGGGGGTTTTTAGAAGGCGCTCTGCTTTTTGGCGGTCATATCAATAAAGACGCCAAAGGCCGCCCTTTAAAATAGTTTTCAAAACGAGAGATAAAAAAAAGCCCTTGTGAGTCGGCTCACAAGGGCTTTTTTTTAGATCAGGACATTCTTAGTTAGAACGCACATTAGCGGCGGTTAAGCCTTTGGGACCTGATTCGATGTCAAAAGTGACTGTTTCGCCTTCAGTCAGGGTTTTAAAGCCTTCGCCCTGAATAACTGAATGGTGAACGAAAACGTCTTCGCCGCCGTCAGCCGGTGCGATAAAACCAAAACCTTTCGTGTTGTTAAACCACTTTACGGTGCCTGTTGCCATTTTGAAACTCCTAAAATAAAAACTTACGGTTAACACAGAACTACAACATTGATAACCGGACAACCTAATAATTTAGGAATCCCTTAACTCAACATCTGTTTTCTGACGCAGCGTATTGTACTGTCTTTTTTATGATACTGTCATCCGCAATCTGCCTGCTGAGAGCCTACTTTTGCCGGTTGTCGGGTCGGCGCTCTCTGTCGATATATTGATGCCCGGATCTTTGGCTGTTTTAACCGGCAGCTAATCGGTCAGTTATGCGTGGAACTGGGTTCCGTTTTGTAAATAGCGCTTCCCAATGTCTTATTCATCTTCTTGGTGTTCAATCTGATCCAGCCGGGCTTCCGTTTCGGCGTCATCCGGGGCGGGGTAATGGCTGTCAGGCTTGGGTGCGAAAAGCCTTGAGCATAACAGGCCCAGCTCAAACAGCATCCACATCGGCACCGCCAGCAATGTTTGCGAGATGGCGTCGGGGGGCGTTAAAACGGCCCCTACGATAAACGCGCCGACGATCACATAAGGCCGTTTGTCGGCAAGACCTTCGGGCGTGATCATTCCGGTCCAGACTAATACGATGGTGAATATAGGTACTTCAAAACAAACGCCAAACGCAAAAAACAGCGCCAAGACGAAATCGAGATACTTGGCAATATCGGTCATGACCGCTACGCCAGTGGGTGCGGCAGCGGTCAAAAAGCCGAAAACCAACGGAAAAACCACGAAGTAGGCAAAGGCTACGCCCATATAAAACAGCAGGGTGCTGGCAATCAGCAGCGGTAAAATCATGCGCCGTTCGCGCTTATACAAGCCTGGCGCTACAAACGCCCAGAACTGGTAAAGAATGTAGGGAACGGAAATAAAAACCGAGACGATCAACACCAGTTTGAACGGCGTGAAGAAAGGGGAGGCCACGTCAATAGCGATCATCGTGCTGTTTTTCGGCATGTGCTGAAGCAAGGGGCCGGCCAAGAAGCTGTATATTTCATTGGCGTATGACGCCAGCCCCAGAAACACGATCAACACGCATAGAATGGCTCGCAACAGGCGGTTGCGCAGTTCAATCAGATGACTGATAAAGGGTTGTTCGCCCTCGTTATATTTATTTGGGTTCATGCTGTTCGGCGCTATCTGACGGTAATCGCACGATGTCGTCGTTCTGCGTTTTTGTTGCCGCCTGCGTCGGGTCGAATGTGGCTTTAAGCGAGTTGGACGTCTCGTCGAGCATTTGCTGGACGTCGTCGTGCAGAGCGGACTGCTCTTTAAATATCTGGCGCATTTCTTCGGCTTGCAGCTCCAGTTTGATTTCTTCCTTGACCGAAGCCACCATGCCGCGTGTCTTGCCCAGCCAGTACCCGGCAATTCGGGCTACTTTCGGCAATCGTTCGGGGCCGATCACTAGCAGGCTGACCAAACCGATCAGGCAAAGCTCCGAGAAGCCGACATCAAACATGGGCGTTAATCTTTATCGTTTTTTTTGGAAGTGACTTCGCCTTCGATGGCTTCGCCTTTATCTTCGGCGGCTTTGTCTTCTCCCCCTTCTTTCATGGCCGTGCGAAAGCCTTTGATGGCTCCGCCCAGATCTGCGCCTATATTGCGCAGGCGTTTGGTGCCGAACACGACAACGACGATGGCTAATACAACTAATAAGTGAGTAACGCTGAGGCCCATTTTAAACTCCAATGGTGAAGGACTTTACTTGTTACGTTGCGCCTTTTCTTCCAGACCGGACAAGCCGAAACGACGTTGCAGTTCCTGCAATACGTCATCGGGTCCCAGTCCCTGATCGGCCAGCAACACCATGCAATGAAACCACAAATCGGCGGTTTCATAAATAATCTGTTTTTTATCGCCGTCTTTGGCGGCGATGACGGTTTCAGTCGCCTCTTCGCCGATTTTTTTCAGTATGCTGTCCAGTCCCTTTGCATACAGGCTGGCGACATAGGATTTATCGGCAGACTCCAGTTTACGCTGTTCCAGAATTTGCGCCAGTTGTTGTAATACGTCGCTCATGATTTTTTATAAATAGTTGCGGGATCTTTCAAAACCGGGTCGACGGCTTGCCATTGTCCGTCGACCAGCTTGCGATAAAAACAACTCTCGCGGCCGGTATGGCAGGCAATGCCGCCTTCCTGCTCGACTTTAAGTAAAATCACGTCTTCATCGCAATCCAGAAACAGGCCGATCACTTTCTGCCTGTGCCCGGATTCCTCGCCTTTGCGCCATAATCTGCCGCGCGATCTCGACCAGTAAACCGCGTAACCTTCGGCGGCGGTTAAGGCTAATGACTCGCGGTTCATCCAGGCGAACATCAGCACTGTTCCCGTGTCAGCCTGCTGAGCGATAACCGGTGCCAGTCCGTCTTCGGTCCAGCGTATTTCGTCCAGCCAGGATGCGCTCACAGCCGTACCTCGATGCCGCGCGAGGCCATGTGTTGTTTGGCCTGCTCAATGGTGTATTCGGCAAAATGGAAAATACTGGCTGCCAATACCGCATCGGCCTTGCCTTCGATAATGCCGTCAGCCAGATGGTCGAGATTGCCGACGCCGCCGGATGCAATGACCGGCACCGATACCGCCTCGCTGATGGCGCGGGTCAACGGCAAATCAAAACCTTCACGGGTGCCGTCCCTGTCCATGCTGGTCAGCAGGATTTCCCCCGCGCCGTAGTCGACCATTTTTTTCGCCCAGGCTATCGCATCGATGCCGGTCGGCTTGCGGCCGCCGTGGGTGAAAATCTCCCACCGGCTGGTTTCGCCGGGGAGGCTGGTTTTTTTTGCGTCGATGGCGACCACGATGCATTGCGAGCCGAAACGCTGCGCCGCCTCGCGGACAAACTCAGGATTTGAAACCGCCGCGCTGTTAATGCCGACTTTATCGGCGCCCGCATTCAGCATGCGGCGAATATCTTCCAAGGTCCTGATGCCGCCGCCGACCGTCAGCGGGATAAAAACCTCGCTGGCGACCTGCTCGACGACATGGGCAATGGTGTCCCGATTATCGTGCGTGGCGGTAATATCCAGGAACGTGATTTCATCCGCGCCTTCGCGGTCATAGCGTCTGGCGATTTCTACCGGGTCGCCGGCGTCACGAATGTCGACAAATTTTACGCCTTTAACGACGCGGCCGTTATCGACATCCAGACAGGGGATAATGCGTTTGGCTAAGCTCATGGTTACTCAAATGATTCTGCTAATTTTTCGGCTTCTTCAAAATCCAGCGTGCCTTCGTAAATCGCCCGGCCGGTGATCGCGCCCATAATGCCGTCGCCTGCGACAGCGCCCAGGGCTTTGATGTCATCCATATTGGTGATGCCGCCGGACGCAATGACCGGAATCCGAATCGCGCGCGCCAGTCTCGCAGTGGCTTCGACATTGACGCCGGACATCATGCCGTCCCTGGAAATATCGGTATAGATAATGGCCTCGACACCGTATTCCTCAAAATGCCGGGCCATATCGACCACATCGTGTTTGGACAGTTTGGACCAGCCGTCAATAGCCACCTTGCCGTCTTTTGCATCCAGCCCGACGATGATGTGGCGAGGATATTCCAGCGCCATATCCCTGACAAAATGCGGCTCGTTAACCGCCTTGGTGCCGATAATGACGTACTCCACGCCGGCGTTAAGATAAGCCTGGATCGTTTCTTCATCGCGAATGCCGCCGCCTATCTGCACAGGTACATCGGGGTAGGCTTCGACGATGGCGTGAATCACGTCGGCATTTTTTGGTTTTCCGGCAAACGCGCCATCCAGGTCAACCAAATGGATTCTTTTTGCGCCCGCGGCAACCCATTTGCCTGCTACGGCGACAGGGTCATCGGAAAAAACCGTATTATCATCCATGCGTCCCTGACGCAAACGAACACATTTTCCCTCTTTTAAATCGATTGCAGGTATTAACAACATAAACAGTGAGTCCTCAATGGCGTGTAATCAGTCAAAAGTAACTAGGCTTGTCCATCCCAATGCAAAAAATTCTTCAGTAGCTGCAAACCAACCGCCTGACTTTTTTCGGGGTGAAATTGTACGGCAAACACATTGTTTTGCGCCAAGGCGCAGGTAAATGCATCCGGGTATTGCGTAGTCGCCGCCGTTATTGCGGCATCGTCAGGCTGCGCATAATAGCTGTGTACAAAATAAAAGCGGCTGTCCTGAGGGATATTCTCCCATAGCGGATGTTGCTGTTGCTGATGGACCTGATTCCAGCCCATGTGCGGAATTTTGAGTAAATTTCCGTCGCTGTCTTTTAATGATTCGGGAAAACGCACGACATGCCCGGCAAAAACGTCCAGGCAGGGGGTGCCGCCGTTTTCTTCGCTGTCGGTCAACAGCGCCTGCATGCCTAGGCAAATTCCCAGTAAAGGCTTGCTTTTGGCAACCTGTTGGATAACGGCAGACAAGCCCGAGTGATTGAGGGCCTGCATACAATCCCGAATTGCGCCGACGCCGGGGAAAACCACCCGGTCGGCGCGAAGGATCGAATCGGCGTCGGAGACACAAACAACTTCGACTTCAGGCGCTGCATGTTGCAGCGCTTTTACGATTGAATGCAGATTACCCATTCCGTAATCAATTACAGCGACAGAAGACATAAGAAATACAGGATTAAGATTAAAAGTTAGAGACTGCCCTTGGTTGACGGCATGATGCCCGCCATACGCGGGTCGGCGGTAATCGCCATGCGGATGGCCCGGCCCATGGCTTTAAAAATAGTTTCAGCGACGTGGTGGGCGTTTGCGCCTTTCAGGCTGTCGATATGCAAGGTTACGCCGGCATGGTTGACAAAGCCCTGAAAAAACTCGCGGAACAAATCAACATCAAAACTGCCGATCATGGCTTTCGGGTATTTGACTTCATAAAACAGGCCGGGTCGGCCGGAAAAGTCGATCACGACGCGCGACAAGGCTTCATCCAACGGTACATAGGCGTGCCCGTAGCGATAAATGCCTTTTTTGTCCGCCGTGGCTTTGGCAAACGCTTGGCCCAAGGTAATGCCGATGTCTTCAACGGTGTGGTGGTCATCAATTTCCAAATCCCCTTTGGCTTCAATATCCATATCGATCAAGCCGTGTCTGGCAATCTGATCGAGCATGTGTTCGAGAAAAGGGACGCCGGTTGAAAACGAGGATTGACCCGATCCATCCAGGTTAATTTTGATTTTGATTTGAGTTTCGAGCGTATTCCGCTCTACTTCCGCAGTACGTTGAGCCATGTTTGCATTATTAATATTGGTGACTGCGGCATTCTACTATGACAAGCAAGATTTTGCAGTGTTTGTTATTCATGGCGGCCGATGGAAATGTCCCGATTGGAAAATGACAGGCAACTGAAGTTATCCGTACCGTGTCGATGCCGCTCAAACATGCCATAACAGCCGACACGGCGTCATTTCAAGAGTACGCCAAGTTAAGCCTTGACCGGCTTTTTTCAAGGGGGTTTTCTGGGACAATAGCCGCGCCGCCAAAACAGAAGACGGATTTAATCAGTTTTAACAGGACGTTGCCAAGGATGGAGTGCAGCGCCAACCAAGCAGGCGGCGATCTTTAATCCCAGTACATCCTCGTGTGCTGGGATTTTTTTTAAATCGGCAAAACGCGCTCGGTGTGAACGACGAGGAGCGTTGCCGCGAGCTTCTAGTCGAGCAAGAAAAACCCCGGCAAACTCCGGCCTATACAGATAATCCCGCTGTTCAGCAGCCTGTCGAAGGGCTAAATCAGCGCTTCTTTAATAATGTGCTATCTTTAAGTCGGACTTCAGACATTGTTCCCGTGTTTCGCCTACTGTGGGCGATGACGTTCAAATTGATAGGGCAGGGTTCATGTTGTATATTCCCAACGCTGATAAGCAGCAATAATTCTCCAAGGAGCAAGTCGTGAATGATGCGTCACTTACCGATGTGTTGACGTTTAAGCTGAGCGATGACGGCAAGCTGCTTGCCGCATTTGAACCGTGTGAAAGCAAGCCTCCCGTTGATGAGGCGGCGATCAAGATGGCCCTGGCTAAGCAAGGTTTATCCAGCTTGTTTCTGTATGAAAATTCACTCTCGAATCTGGTACAGCAATACAACAGTCTTAATGAGAGCTTTGTGCTGGAAATAGGCGAGCGCCGCGATGGCGTATGCTCGATCCACATTGCCGATGACAAAATGACCGCCAGTCTTACCTTAACCCCTCCTTACGGCGGCGCTCCAGTCGGGTTGCTTCAAATCCAGCTTGCCTTACAGGAAAAAGGAGTGGTCAGCGGCATCATGAAAAATGAAATTGAAGCCGCGTTGAAGGAAGGTTACGCCAAGGAGCGCGTCATTGCCAAAGGACTGCCTCCGGTGCGGGGTATTGACGCGCGGTTTCAAAGCCTGATACCTGAAATAAGGGAACGGAAACCTCGGGTGGACGAACACGGCATCGCCAACTACCGCGATCTTGGGCAGCTTATTGTCGTCAGGCCCGGCGATCCGTTGATGTTCCGCACCCCGCCCACCGAAGGCAAAAAAGGGCGGGACATTACCGGACAAATCCTGATGCCCGAACCAGGACAGGATACGCCGTTTGCATCGGGATTGCAGGGCGTAGAGATTGATTCGAATGCGGAGCTTGACCCGGATCATAATACGTTATTGCTGGCTGTGATTGCCGGTCAACCCAAGCTGGTTCCTAACGGCGTTATCGTGGAACCCACCATCGACCTGCCGCGGGTGGATCTTTCAACCGGTAACATGAATTTTGACGGCACCATTAATATCAAAGGCGATATTAAGGACGGGATGAGAATTTGCGCGTCGGGAGACGTGTTCGTGGGCGGGATCGTCGAAGCGGCGGAAATTGAAGCGGGTGGAAATATTGTCGTCAAAGGCGGCGTGATCGGTCACAGCGAACATAGCGGCGACTCAAACGAAACGCCTACCTTTAATGCGAGAATTATCAGCAAAGGCTCAATCAGCGCACGCTTCGCCGAGAATGTCTGCATGGAAGCGGGCACCGATATTATTATCGAAGAATTCTCCATGCATAACCATCTGACCGCGCTTAACCGGATATTGGTCGGAAAATCAGGCGGAAAAAAAGGCCGCATCATCGGCGGCATTACCTGCGCGTCAGTTCTGGTAAAAGCGGCCATAATCGGTTCAAACGCCGGTTTTATAACCAAGATCAAGGCGGGCTTTAACCCTTATCTTCAGGCGCAGTTGGACAAGCTTAAGCTTGAGATTGACGTGAGTGAAAAGGAGCTGGAAGACCTCAAGAAGATTATCGCCTTTGTGTTGGCGCATCCCGAAAAAGATAAAAACGGGCTGTTAAACAAAGCGTTGCATACCAGGGAAAAAGTTGAGGCCGATTGTACCCGGCTGCATACCGAACGCGCCCATTTGCTGTCGGAAATGACGCTGGCCGAGAACGTCCAGGTTATTGTTGAAGACTCCGTCCATTGCGGCGTGGAGATTCAGATCGGCAACTCGATTTGGAAAAATAACGAAGAACGCGGCAAAGGCGTGTTTCAAATCGTTGACGGCGCCATTGATTTTGGCAACATCATGTTGAGCGTCGACAGATCGCAGTAACACTAACCGACGTTACACGGTCTTTATTTGTTGCAGAAAGGCGCCGCTAACGCGACGGCTATTTGAATCCGGTTCTCGCGGCTGAAAGCGAGTTACTTTTTTTGCGTCGCCTTAAAGCGCCCGCTTTCGGTTCCCCCCTATATTGCACTATCCCCGCGTCGGCGCGGGCAAGGATTGTAACGGCTGATTTTCCGTGTGGTAAAATCTCGCCAGGAGAAGTGGCGGCGGTCGCCGCACTATCTTCCCATTACCCTAAAAAATCAGTTGAGTCTTCCAAATGGTGAGGAGTGGAATCCGCTCATGCTTCGACAAGGCTCTCCTGAGCGTAGTCGAAGGGCTCAGCACGAACGAACGGTTTCCGCACGTTCCAATTGATTCTTTTAGAATGAAACCCCTGGCTTTTGAACAAGTCTGCAAACACGTAGAGGAGAGATTATGAAATTTAATCCATGTATTGATAAATGTACTTACGAAGGAACCCATTGCGAAGGCTGCGGCCGATCCCGCGAAGAAATAGCGGAAACTAAAAAGCTGGTCATGGCCTTAGTCGATTTTGCCCAAACACAGGGCTATGAGAACGTTGATGATTTTGCGAACGCGATCGGGCAAAGCATCGCTAAAAAACTGAAAAAATCCGCATCAGGAAAATAGTGGCGCTATGACGCACGTTGAAATTATCGGCTATATAGCCGCGACACTGACTACCGCCTCGTTTGTACCCCAGGCGGTATTGACGATAAAAACAAGAAACACCGAATCCCTTTCTTTCGGCATGTACAGCGCTTTTACCCTGGGCGTGTCATGTTGGCTTATTTATGGGATTTATCTCGCCGATAAGGCGATTATATTTGCCAACGCAATTACACTGTTGCTGGCCGCATCGATACTTTTCGTTAAGATCCGTAATATGGTTGGCAAGAAAAAAGCATAATTAGCTTAGCCGGATATTTTTTGTAAGGATTCTTGTCCTCTTAACGACTATTTATATAGTTCGGCGAAGGAGAACCCAATGATCACAATTGCGGCGGCAGGGCCGGTGCCGAAGTAACCGTATCAATTGCGCTACCCCGGCTGCCGACATGGCTATGTTCAACCGTTATGCGCCGGTAGCGGTCGTTTTTAATCTGAAACATTGGAAATCTCTCATGACTGTCAATATAGAAATCAGCGAGTCCGTCCGCCATTATTATGGACAGGTTCTGCAATCCAGCAATGACCTGAAAACCAGCGCCTGTTGCAGCATCGACGCGATGCCGCATCACTTAAAAGCCTTGCTGGCCGACGTGCATCCTGAAGTACTGGAACGTTTTTACGGTTGCGGTTCGCCGCTGCCGCCGGTTTTAACAGGCAAGACCGTGCTGGATTTGGGTTGCGGCTCAGGCCGCGACTGCTATCTATTGTCGAGACTGGTCGGCCCTGCGGGGCGGGTGATCGGCGTCGATATGACGCCGGAGCAACTGGAAGTCGCCGTGCGGTATCAAGATTGGCATGCCGAACGCTTCGGTTACGCCAATGTCGAATTCCTGCACGGGCATATCGAAAACCTTGCCGCTGTCGGTATCTACGATAACAGCATCGACGTGGTGGTTTCCAATTGCGTGATCAACCTGTCGCCGGAAAAGCCACGGGTACTGGCGGAAATATTCCGGGTGCTGAAGCCGGGCGGCGAACTGTATTTTTCCGACGTCTTCGCCGACCGACGCATTCCCGACGCCTTGCGTCAAGACCCGGTGCTGCTCGGCGAATGCCTGGGCGGCGCTTTGTATTGGGAAGACTTTCGGCGGATTTTGCAGGAGTTGGGTTGCCCCGACGTGCGCGTCGTCAAACAAAATCCGATTAGTCTCGATGATCCCGAAGTCGCCGACAAAATCGGCATGGTCAAGTTCCGCTCAGCGACCGTCCGCGCTTTCAAACTGCCGCTGGAAGACCGTTGCGAGGACTACGGCCAAGTAGCCTGCTATCTTGGCGGCATTCCCGAACATCGGCATGCCTTCGATCTGGACGACCACCATCATTTCGAAACCGGTCGGCCGCTACGGGTGTGCGGCAACACCGCCGACATGCTCGCGGCCAGCCGCTATGCCGGGTATTTTCAGGTGTTGGGCGGTAAATCCCGCCACTTCGGCTTGTTCGACTGCACGCCGGGGCAACAAGGCGAGTCGGCTGCGGTCGACGGTGCGTGTTGTTAAGCGGTGACAGCCTCATTATTATTGACTGAACAGACGCTGGCCGCGCAAAGGCCGGTGCTGTTCCGCTACGCTCTGCTGCAATTGCGCGACAGCGCGTTGGCCGACGACGCCGTGCAGGAAACGCTGCTGGCCGCCTGGCAATCGGCGGCGGGCTTCGAAGGCAAGGCGGGCTTGCGCACATGGCTGATCGGCATCCTTAAACATAAAATCGCCGACCATTGGCGGCGTAGCGCCCGTGAAGCCGTTGCCCCGGACGTTGACCGGGCTGACGACGGCGAAGCGGAAGAAGACGATTATTTCATCAGCAGCGGCCACTGGAACGGCGGCCCCAAAGCCTGGGCCGATCCCGAGGCTGCGTTAAAGCAGCAGGAATTCTGGGCGATCTACGAGGTCTGTCAAAACAACCTGCCGCCGAAAATGGCTAACGTGTTCATGTTGCGCGAATTGGTCGGTCTTGACGCCGATGAAGTGTGCCGGGAAGCGGAGCTTAGCGAAGCCAATTACTGGGTCATCATGCACCGGGCGCGGCTCAGGCTGCGCGAATGCCTGGAAATCCGCTGGTTTAACAACACCCTACAGGATAAACGCCATGCGTAGTTGTCGAAACATTTCCGCCTTGGTTTCTCAGGGAATGGATAAAAAATTGAGTTTGCGCGAGCGTTTTGCAGTGCGGATGCATCTGATGATGTGTACCCGTTGCCGCAATTTCCAATCCCAGAGTCGGTTTATCCGCAAGGCGGCGCGCCGCTATGTCGACGCGTTGCAAAGCCGGTTAGACAACAAATCGTAAATTAAGGATTGCCATGAACAACGTCATTTTGGAATCCGCGTTGGTTTGCCCTGAGTGCGGTTACCGCAAAACCGAGCCAATGCCCTCGGATGCCTGTCAATGGTTCTATGAATGCCAGGGTTGTCATAGTCTGCTAAAACCCAAAACCGGCGATTGCTGCGTATTCTGTTCCTATGGCAGCGTCGCCTGTCCTCCGGTTCAGCTGCACGGCAAACATTCGGGCTGTTGCGGGTGATGAATCGTCCCGAAAACTCAGTTAAGGAACATGCATGAAATAACTTGAGCAAGTTTTATTTTTCATTTTTTAACCATGAAGGACATGAAGCGGCATGAAAGGTTTAAGTCTTCATGTCCTTCATGCTCTTCGTGGTAATTGCCTAAATTAATTTAGGCACTATCCTAAGCCACGGATGAACGCCGTGATATGCCGGCCCTTCTCGCCAAGATTTTTCAAGCATCGAGACGGCGCGCCCTACGGCGAGAACTTTTAATGGCGTTTCCTTGACTTAATGGCGGTGATACGCCGTGTGGAAATGTAGTAAAGGCTTGTCCTGAGGCGTGTCGAAGGTGGTCCCTCTTATCTGTGAAATCTGTGTCCAATGATGGTTTTTAGGGGCTCATAGACTTCAAAATCATCCTCCGTTTGGACGATGGTTCGACAAAAATTCAGTTATCCCAAAAAGTTTTTGTAAGGAATACGGATTGCCCCCGACTGATGAGGCAGGAAGGTTTTACAGCATATGCCGTTAAAGCTTTCCTGACATTCATCAATCACTTTTGGAGTAATCAATATGAATAAAAAAACCTTATCTTTGACCTTGGGCGGCGCGATTGCATCCTCTTTTTTAAGCATGTCCCCCGCCATTCAGGCCGGTGAGAATCCGTTTGCAATGGCCAACATCAATACTTCGCAACAGCTTGCCGCAGCCGACGAAAAAATGAACGAAGGCGGTTGCAGCGGCAAATTGAAAGAAGGCAAGTGCGGTGAAGGCAAATGCGGCGGCAACAAAAATAAAATGAAGGAGGGCGGTTGCAGCGGTGCTGCTAAGCCGGAAGAGAAAATGAAAGAAGGCGGATGCGGAGACAAGATCAAAGAAGGCGGTTGCAGCGGAAAAATGTAGCAGCCCTAAAGAAAGCCGCCTGTAATTCATAGGCGGTATTTAATGGCCGTCCGCAATTTTTCTGTTTCAGACGCTGTAGGGCGCGCCGTGCGCGTCCTGCATACGCGGGATAAATTATCGGGATAGCTGTAATCGCATCTGACCCATATCGGGAATAAACATGGCAAACATAAATTTAATCGATGAAGCTGAAGCCGCCGAACCGGTCTTATCCATTTACAACGACATCAAGAAAACATTCGGCATGGATTTCGTCCCCGGCATGTTCAAGGCGATGGCCAATAACCCGGCCTATCTGGAAGCCAGTTGGAATCGCTATAAAGTCATCATGGGGCCGGGAAAACTGGACCGGAAAACCAAGGAAATTATTGCGGTCGCGGTTTCTACCGTCAACGGTTGCGAATATTGCATCAACGCGCACACCGCCGTGCTTAAGAAATTGGGCCTAGGCGATGCCGAGATAACGGAGCTTATGGCGGTGGTCGATTTATTCAGCGGCTTTAACAAGCTGCTGGACGGTTTGCGGGTCGAATCCGATATTTTCCCTACCTAAGCTTGTTCAATAGGCTAAGCATGATGAAAACTTTTGCTGTTAACGGCGCCGGGCTGGGGCTGCGACGGGAGCTTTTACCGGCGTTGGAATCGGGCGTTCCCGGAACGATTGACTTTTTCGAAGTGTCGCCGGAAAACTGGATAGATATAGGCGGCAGATTGGGCAAGATCTTTCGCGGCTATACCGAACGCCATAGCTTCGTGGCGCATGGGCTGTCGCTGTCTTTAGGCGGCCCGGCGCCGTTGGATATAGCTTTTTTGCGGCGCATGAAGGCCTTTCTCGATGAACATAACTTCGTGCTCTACACCGAACACTTAAGTTTTTGCAGCGACGAGGGGCATCATTACGACCTCTACCCGATCCCGTTCACCGGGGAAGCGGTGCGCCATGTCGCCGGACGCATTCGTCTTGCGCAAGACATTCTTGAACGCCCGATTGCGCTGGAAAACGCCTCCTACTACGTCAAGCCGCCGTTAGCTGAAATGGACGAGCTGGCCTTTATCAATGCGGTGCTGACGGAAGCCGATTGCCCCTTGCATTTGGACGTGAACAACATCTACGTCAACAGCCTTAATCACAACTACGACGCCGCCGCATTTTTAACCGGGCTGTGCGGGGAGCGGATTGTTTACGGGCATGTTGCGGGGCATGATTTGGATAAGTCGGGAGTGATTATCGATACGCACGGGCAAGCGGCTTGCGACCCCGTCTGGCAATTATTGGAACTGGCTTACCGGACATTCGGCGTGTTCCCGACCTTATTGGAACGGGATTTCAACATACCGCCGCTAGCCGATTTGTTGGTGGAAGTCGGGCATATCGCCGACTTGCAACGGCATCACGGCTACGGCATTGCGCCTCGCGCCGCCGGGTGGCTACCTCTTTTGCCAGTGCAAGCCGGTCGGGAAACCGCATGATGGCCTTTCGACAGGTACAACGGCAATTTTTAGCGCATTTGCGCAACCCCGTGCAACAACCTTTGCCCTCGGGGTTTGTCAAACAGGATGTGGCGATTTATGTTGACTTGCTGTACAACAAATTCAACGATAGCCTGACTGCCTGCTTCCCCGTAACGTATGCGATTTTGGGTGAAACGGCTTGGCAGCGGCTGCTGAAAGACTTTATCGCCGAACATCGTTGCCGGTCGCCTTATTACCGGCAAATCCCCGATGAATTTATCCGGTATTTGCAGACCGAATGGGTCGATCATACCGGACTGCCTTATTTGCTGGAACTGGCGCATTTCGAATGGGTAGGGCTGATATTGGCGATTACCGATGCCGAACCCGTTGTTAAGAACGAGACTGCGGTTAACGATTGGCTGGCATGCCACCCCGTTTTCGCGCCGGTCTTGCAGTTACTGCATTATGTCTATCCGGTACAGCGCATCGATGAAAATTATCAACCGGCTACGCCCTCGGAACAGGCAACGCATATTTTAGGGTTTCGGGATAGAGATGATACCGTGCAGTTTATTGAATTAAACCCTGCAACGGCGCGGCTGGTAGACATTTTGCATAACACTGATAATACCTACACCGTCCGCGAAGCAATAGAACAAATCGCCGCCGAGTTACAACACCCTGAACCGTCCGCGCTGTTTACTTTTGGCGTTGCAACCTTGACGGATTTAATGCAGCAAGGCGCTATTTTGGGCAGGGCGGCGGATGATTAATCAAAAACAAAAGTTAGAACTGTCACTGGTTTTATTAAGATTAAGTGTGTTTTTAGTCATGCTTATGTGGACGCTGGATAAATTGGTTAATCCCGGCCATGCCGCAAAAGTTTATGAAAAGTTTTATTTTCTCTCAGGTTTGGGGCATGAGCTTATGTACGCACTCGCGGCGGTTGAACTCATCGTTCTGTTGTTATTTGTGTGCGGTGTTTATAAAAAATACAGCTACGGAGCCGTGTTAATTTTTCATGCCGTTTCAACTTTGTCTTCATTCAAACAATATTTATCGCCTTATGAAGCGGGGAATTTATTGTTTTTCACTGCGTGGCCGATGCTGGCGGCATGTATCGCCTTGTTTTTGTTAAAGGATCAGGATGTACGATTATCGTGCGGAAATAAAGTTAAAAACCGAGTTTTTACGAGGATTTAAAATGATTTTTTTAAGCCTGTTAATCATTGCTACCTGTTTCCTGGCTTATGCCAACGGCGCAAATGATAATTTTAAAGGCGTTGCCACCTTGTTCGGCAGCGGCACGAGCAGTTACCGCAATGCTATCGGTTGGGCAACCCTAACGGCTTTCGCCGGTTCTGTTTGTTCCATTTTTTTAGCCGAAAAACTGCTTAAAAGTTTTTCGGGTAAAGGCCTGGTTCCCGATGCGGTCGCACTCTCGCCTGAATTTTTATTAGCCGTCTCAGTGGGTGCAGGCATAACGGTTTTAGTCGCCGCCTTAAAGGGTTTTCCTATTTCCACGACTCACGGTTTAACAGGAGCCTTAGTGGGTGCGGGACTGATGGCGGTCGGTACGGAGATTAATCTTTCCGTGTTGGGCTCGGCTTTTTTTATCCCTTTGTTGGTCAGTCCCTTAATCGCGGTTATCTTGGGCGCCGGGGTTTATTTTGTATTTAGAGCGGTACGCATTCAATCGGGCATAAACAAAGAATACTGCGTCTGCGTTGGACAAACGGAAACCATCGTCCCGATCCCGCGGCCTGATTCATGCTTTGCCATGACCACTGTTACCGGCATTGAAGCAAGTATTGATAGCGAAGCTGTCTGTCGGCAGCGCTATGTCGGCACGGTTTGGAAAATCAACAGCCAAAAATTATTGGATGTTTTTCATTACCTGAGTGCCGGGGCGGTTTGTTTTGCACGGGGCCTGAATGACACGCCTAAAATCATGGCTATTTTAATGTCCGCTCATGCCTTGGGAATGCAATCCGGCTTGTTGTTGGTCGGTTCTGCGATTGCGATAGGCGGTTTATTGCATTCGCGTAGAATCGCGGAAACGATGGGCAAGAAAATCACCCCGCTGAATCATGGGCAAGGATTTTCCGCCAACCTGGTGACCGCTTTTTTGGTTATTTTCGCCAGTCAATTAGGCGTTCCGGTATCAACGACGCACGTCTCGGTCGGCGCTGTGTTCGGCATAGGCGCGATTACCCGGCAAGCGAATGTCGGCGTAGTTTCTCAGATTGTGTTGTCATGGGTATTAACCTTGCCGATTGCGGCTTTTTTTAGCGCCTGTATTTACGGGTTCTTCATGGTTTAAAAATAAAACTTGCTCAAGTTACTTAACACCGCGCAATTGTGTAAGGTTTCGCCTTCTCGTGCGACTTAATAGCATCATACATAAATAACAAGGTACACATCATGCGTTTGACTAAATCCTTATTACTTGCCGCGGCGCTGAATTTAATGCTCTCAGCCGCTGCTTTTGCCGCCTCGCCTGACTGGAGCGTGTACGCCGAAACTTTACAAACGGTCAAATCCGGTAAAAAACACGATACCCCGCTTAATCTGGTGGATTATTCAGCCTTGAAAAAATCGGGACAACTGGAAGCGGCTTATCAGCTCATCAACACCTTTCCCGTTGAAACATTGGCAAATAGAGAAGAAAAACTGGCGTTCTATATCAACGCCTACAATATTCTTGCCCTGAAAATGGTGCTGGATCATTGGCCTGTAGACAGCATTAAAGACGTGGGAAATCTGTTAAGTCCCGTTTGGAAGAAAACAGCGGGGGTGATTGGCGGACAAGAAGTCTCGCTGGATGCGATTGAAAACGAGGTGTTAAGGCCGATGGGCGAACCGCGCATTCATTTTGCCATTGTCTGCGCTTCAGTCAGTTGCCCCGATTTACGCACCGAACCTTATAGCGCGGACAAGCTTAATGCGCAGTTAGACGATCAAGCCGGATTATTTCTTAACAACGCCCAAAAGGGCTTGAACGATGACGGCAAGGTGATTCACGTTTCAAAAATTTTCGACTGGTTTGACAACGATTTTAAAGCGGTCGGCGGCATTGAGGCGTTTATCCGTCAACATCGCAGCGGATTATCAAAATCCGCTATCAAAGCCGATATTGACTACGATTGGTCACTTAATAGTGCCGGCGAATAATTGTTATAGCCCTTGGAATAGCAACATGAATACACCCAAAATTGTCTTACTGCTGGTGATTGCCGGCGCCATCGCCGCTTTTTTTTACTTTAACGGCCAGCAGTATTTGACGTTGGCGATGCTTAAATCGCAGTACGCCGGTATTGCGGCTTTTCGTGATGACCATCCGATACCGGCGATTGCGGTTTATGGGCTGATTTATATTGCGGTGACCGGTTTATCGTTGCCCGGCGCGGCTATTTTAACCTTGGCCGGCGGGGCGGTATTCGGTTTGTTCTGGGGGACGGTGATTGTTTCTTTCGCCTCGACCATCGGTGCGACACTGGCGTTTTTAGCGGCGCGGTTTTTGTTTAAGGACAGTATCCAAGCCAAGTTCGGCGACCGCTTGCAAGCGATCAATGACGGCATTGCGCGGGATGGAGCCTTCTATCTGTTCACGTTACGACTTGTGCCGCTGTTTCCTTTTTTTGTCATCAACCTGTTAATGGGTTTAACCTCGATAAAGGTCCGCACCTTTTACTGGGTCAGCCAAATAGGCATGTTGGCCGGAACGCTGGTGTATGTGAATGCCGGTACGCAACTGGGCAAGCTGGAGTCTTTATCCGGCATTTTATCTCCCCTTGTTGTCGGGTCTTTTGCGTTGTTGGGAGTGTTTCCACTGATGGCAAAAAAAGCCATTGAATTTATTCAACAACAAAGGAAGTCGGATGTCTGAATCAGTCGCTAAAAAATGGCTTAAGCCAAAACACTTCGATAACAATTTAATCGTTATCGGTGCAGGTTCCGGCGGCTTGGTCACGTCTTATATTGCCGCTGCGGTTAAGGCAAAAGTCACGCTGATTGAAAAACATAAAATGGGCGGCGATTGTTTAAATACCGGCTGCGTGCCGTCTAAAGCGTTAATCCGTTCGGCCAAGTTTTTATCGCAGGTCAGCCGCTCGGCTGAATTCGGCATTAAGAGCGCTCAAGCGGAATTCGAGTTTGCCGAGGTGATGGAGCGTGTACAAAATGTCGTTAAAGCCGTTGAACCGCATGATTCGATAGCGCGTTACAGTGAATTAGGCGTGAATGTGTTAACCGGCACGGCTAAAATCGTTTCGCCTTGGCAAGTGGAAGTGACTACCGAAACAGGCGTGCAAACCCTTAGCACGCGCTCGATTGTGATTGCCGCGGGCGCGCGTCCTTTTGTGCCGCCGATTCCCGGCTTGGATGATGTCGGTTACCTGACTTCGGATACTGTCTGGAATTTGCGCAAAAAACCTAAACGCTTAGTGGTGTTAGGCGGCGGCCCTATTGGCTGTGAGTTGGCGCAAGCCTTTGCCCGCTTAGGGATTGAAGTCACCCAAGTTGAAATGCTGCCAAGGATTATGATGCGTGAAGACAGCGAAGTATCGGCTTTGGTGACGGCTAAATTTCGCAAGGAAGGCATTAAGGTTTTAGTCGAACATAAAGCCAAGCAGTTTATCGTTGAAAATGGCGAGAAAATCCTGATCGCCGAACATGACGGCAAAGAAGTCCGTATTGCCTTCGACGAAGTTTTATTAGCGATTGGACGCGTAGCGAATATCTCAGGCTATGGCGTTGAGGAAATGGGCATCGCCTTATCGCCACGTAGAACCATTTTGGTTAACGCCTTTCAAGAAACCAATTACCCGAACATCTACGCTTGCGGCGATGTCGCAGGCCCTTACCAGTTTACCCATACCGCCGCGCATCAAGCCTGGTACGCCGCGGTCAATGCGTTGTTTGGTTGTTTCAAGAAATTTAAAACCGATTATTCGGTGATCCCGTGGGCAACCTTTACCGATCCCGAAGTCGCCAGAGTCGGCTTGAATGAACAGGAAGCCAAAGAACAAGGCATTGCTTATGAGGTCAGCATTTACGGCATTGATGATTTGGACAGGGCGATTGCCGATAGTGAAGCGCATGGTTTTGTGAAAGTCTTAACCGTTCCGAATAAAGATAAAATTCTGGGCGTAACGATTGTTGGCGAACATTCCGGCGATTTGATTGCCGAGTTTGTGTTGGCGATGAAACACGGTTTAGGGCTGAATAAAGTGCTGGGAACTATCCATATCTACCCGACGATGGCGGAGGCGAACAAATATGTTGCGGGAGTTTGGAAACGCAATCACGCGCCGCAAAAATTATTGGTGTGGGTTCAGCGTTATCACGCTTGGCGCAGAAACTAACTGAGGTTTTTATGCTTGATTCCTTACCCTATTTAAAAAACTCCGATTTTCCCGCGATTAGCCGCAACAAGCTTGAAATTCTGCAAGTCAATCTGGGCTATTTATGCAATTTGAGTTGTACGCATTGCCATGTCAATGCCGGCCCGAAACGCACCGAATTAATGGACAAAGCCACGATGGATGAGATTTTAACGTTCATTGACAGTCATGCGGTCCATACCCTGGATTTAACGGGCGGCGCACCCGAAATGAACCCGCATTTTCGCTATCTGGTGACGCAAGCCCTGGACAGAGGCTTAAAAGTCATCGACCGCTGTAATCTGTTGATTTTAATGGAACCGGGTTTTGAATGGCTGGCAGGCTTTCTGGCAAAAAATCGGGTTGAAATCGTAGCTTCCTTGCCTTGTTACCTGAAAGACAACGTCGATAAGCAGCGCGGTAAAGGCACGTTCGATGCCAGCATAACGGCTTTACAAAAGCTGAATGCACTGGGCTATGGCCAGGGTAATAGCGATTTACAGCTCAATCTGGTTTTTAATCCGCAAGGCGCGACCTTGCCGCCGGAGCAACAAGCCCTTGAGCGCGATTACAAACAGCATTTATACGAACATTTCGGCATTGTGTTTAACCATTTATTTGCCCTCGCCAACCTGCCTGTGCAGCGTTTTGGCAGTGTCTTACTGAGTACGGGACAATTTGATAATTACATGAACTTACTCAAAAACAACTTTCAGGCCCCCAATTTGGACAAGGTGATGTGTAAAAACACCTTGAGCGTTGACTGGCAGGGTAAGGTTTATGATTGCGATTTTAATCAAATGCTGAAACTGCCGTTAGGGACGGATAACAAAACCCATATTCGCCAAGTTGCGGACTTAACGGGCAAAGCTATTAACACCTTGCAACATTGCTACGCCTGCACCGCAGGGCAAGGCAGTAGTTGTACGGGCGCGATTTAATGTCCACGAAAGGCACGAAAAACACGAAATATTTTCTCGTTCCCACGCGCCGCGTGGGAATGCAGTGCAGGACGCGCTGCGTCCCGTATACGCCAGACGTTGATCGTG
The DNA here is from genome assembly GCF_002934365.1 of Methylobacter tundripaludum. Classification (GTDB taxonomy): domain Bacteria; phylum Pseudomonadota; class Gammaproteobacteria; order Methylococcales; family Methylomonadaceae; genus Methylobacter_A; species Methylobacter_A tundripaludum_A. Next base: position 39,587 of record NZ_PTIY01000011.1, read on the forward strand.
ATTCGCGGCGCAGAGCGCCTTGACTGCATTCCCACGGAGCCCGTGGGAACGAGAGCGAATGATTATTCACTTCGTGTCATCGGAATAAATTAAGCGCGATTGCCCTGAGTGAACAAAGCTCTCGGCAACCGCTCCTGCGTTGCCTACATGGATGTAGGTACTTAGCGTGAGCAGGAGCGGAAGCTGCGCCTAAAGCGCCTACTGTTGGTGCTCTACCTCCTGCATCCTTGCAGTCGTAGCTTTGCGAGCCGGGAAGCTAGAGCTTCCCGTACTGAATTCCCAAGCAGGAGCTTGGGAACTAGCACGATCAGCGTCTGGCGTCTCAATGCGCCGCGTTGAACAGTAGACCGTAGCGCGTGGGAACTAGGTAAGAAAACTAATTAATTTTTTATTTATTTGGAGAAGCTATGACTATCGAAACAGGCGTTTTACAGCGTTATTCAGAAGGCGCGGAAGCTGTGCAACCCGAATTGTGCTGCCCTGTTGATTATGACCGTGAATTGTTGGCGCTATTGCCGCAGGAAATTATCGATAAGGATTACGGCTGTGGCGATCCCTCGCGTTATGTACAGAAAGGCGATGTGGTGCTGGACTTGGGTTCAGGCTCAGGCAAAATCTGCTACATGGCGGCGCAATTGGTCGGCGATAGCGGCAAAGTCATCGGCGTGGATATGAATGACGATATGCTCAATTTAGCGCGTAAATATCAAGTTGAGATGGCAGTAAAAATAGGCTCGGCTAACGTCGAATTTGTGAAAGGGCAAATTCAGGATTTAGCCTTGGATTTAGCCGCGATGAATCAACATTTAGCCGAAAATCCGATTGCGACTGCCGAAGACGTGATTCATTTACGCGCCTGGCAGGAAAAACAGCGCAAAGAATCGCCCTTAATCGCCGACAATTCAGTCGATTTGGTGGTTTCCAATTGCGTACTCAATTTGGTGCATGACAGCGACAAAGAGCAATTGATTCAAGAGATTTTTCGCGTCGTTAAACCCGGCGGACGGGTCGCCATTTCCGATATTGTCAGCGACGAACTGGTGCCGCCGCATTTAAAAGCCGATACCCACTTGTGGAGCGGCTGTATTTCAGGGGCGTTGCAAGAACATGAGTTTTTACAGGCTTTTGTTGCCGCAGGTTTTGTGGCGGTGGCTTATGACAAATGGGAAAGCCAGGCCTGGCAGGTGGTTGAAGGCATTGAGTTTCGTTCGGTTACCATTACCGCCACCAAACCATCATCCGAACCCTGTCTGGACAAAGGTCATGCGGTGATTTATCGCGGACCTTTTTCTAAAGTGTATGACGATGAAGGCCATGTTTTTTATCGAGGGCAACGCATGGCTGTTTGTGAACGCAGTTGTAAATTGCTGACCAGCGGAGCGTATGCCGACCACTTTATCGGCATTGCCCCCGTGCTGGAACAATCGCCGCAAAACTGGCACCATGCTCCGGGTGCATTAAGGCCTGCGGCTGAAACCAAAGGCGCAGCCCATAAAGCGGACTGTGCATCATCGGGTTGTTGTTAAAAAGGGTTAGGGTTTTATCATGCTATCAAAAACTAAAATCGATGATTTTTTGCAAACGCTTTACACCATGGCTTTTTTGGTTGAAGCGCGCGATGCTTATACCGGCGGGCATTTATGGCGGGTATCGCAATTGACCGGGCGTTTAGCGCTAGCTTCCGGATTATCGCGTAAAGAAGCCGCCACAGCCGCATTAGGCGGTTTTTTACATGACTTGGGCAAAGTCGGCGTACCGGATGCTATTTTGAACAAAACGGATAAATTGACCGATACCGAATACGCGATTATCAAAACCCACCCTGAAGTTGGCGTGCGTGTGTTGCACGGGCATCCGCTGACCGGGCTTATTCATGATGCGGTGCTGAGTCACCATGAGCGCATCGATGGGCGCGGTTATCCTAACGGTATTACCGAAAGCGCAATCACACAGGTGGCGAAAATGGTCGGCTTGGCGGATGCGTTTGATGCGATGACCAGCAGCCGCCCGTATCGTGCCGGTATGCCGATAGTGGCTGCATTGGAGCAAATCGAAATAAATTTAGGTCGGCAGTTTGACAAAAAACTGGGCGAACGGTTTATTGCCTTGGGTCGTGCCGGGGAATTGAACGCTATTGTCGGACATAGCGATGCCGGTATTCCATTACATAGTTGCCCGATATGCGGGCCTGTGGTCGTGGTTAAACGCGAACAAAAAGCAGGCGATGCCGTGTATTGCCGGGTTTGCGGCAATGGCTTTCACTTGGCCGAAAAACATGACCATGCCTTACAGCTTGAACCCAGCCATAAAAAAGGCAGCCCCGCCGATTTAATGATGGATATAGATTACCCGTTGCTAAATCAACTGATTGAAAATGTCGCCCCGTATTTGTCCACCGGCAAAAGCCATTGGTGGAATTGGCGTTGTGCGTGAAAACTTGAATCATATTTTATGATTTTAGGGGGCGTTCTGAACAAGTTGATTCCATTCATGGCTCGACAATTTCACCATGAATAAGATCCACCACTTACCTTTCATCTTGAGTTCGTAGAAAATTTAATCGGGAGGTTCTTAGTTGTTTGGAGCGTTTACAAACCGAAGATGTCCGGTTTTAATCCAAACGCGTGTACCGAATGAACCCGCTGTTGCCACGATTTTGCTATCTATCGGAGCACGTAGCCAGGACTGGCTTTGTAAGTGATCGCCGCTTTCCTCAAAACTGCCTTCTAAAACAAAAAGTTCTGTTCCCCAGGTTGCGGTGATATTGACTTTCGCCCCCGGTTGCCAAACTTCTACCCGCACTTCTTCGTGAGTATCCTGGTAGAGTGGGATGACTGAAACCCCCGGTCGTTCAAGTACTGGCTTTGCTTTCATGCTGTTGATGTTCAGCCGGACAGGATTGCGGTCATCGGGATCGAATTGCCATAGCTTGACGAAGATCGTACAACCCTTTACCGAGCCGGGTGTGTGCTGCGTCAGTGGTGGGTTACGAATATAAGAACCGGCAGGATAGATGCCATGCTCATCTTCAAAAACGCCTTCGACAACAATGAATTCTTCGCCGCCGCTATGAACATGCGCTGAAAACCAGCTGCCCGGATCATAGCGCACTAGCGTGGTTGCCCGTGCGACTTCATCACCGATCCGATCCAACATCTTGCGTCCGACTCCTGCAATAGGAGAATCCTTCCAAGCCATTTCCTTGCCGTGAACAACGACTCTTTGCGCAAAATCGGCATTGATTTTCATGATTTTTCACTCTTTAAAGCTTAATTGAAGGAGAACGGAAATAGTATTTCGATGACTATTTCCGAGTCGATGCAGCTACCCTGCAATACTGGGGCGTTTGGCGATGTGTTCCCGCCATACGCGTAGGTTTTTCAGGTCTAGCGGGATATCTATTTTGGCGAAATCTGCAAATGCAAGCCCCGCAAAAACGGTAATATCAGCCATCGAGAACGAATCCCCTGCGATATAAGGTTGAGCGCTGAGCACCGTGTTGAAATAACGCATACCACTTAACGCCCGTTCGCGCTGTTTTTCTCCCCACTCCCTGTTTTGATAGGTTTCCAGTTCAGGCCCAAGCCCTGGCGTTGCATGATGAAAATAGTCTACCGCTGCATCCAGGAGGTTTCGTTCCCCACGCCGTTGCATCATGTGGATGATTGCCCTTTGCTTAGGTGTTTTGCCGGTCAAAGAAATTCCATCAAACATATGGTCCAGATATTCGGTAATGGCCGTACATTCGGAAATGGTTGTGCCGTCATCCAGTTCGAGTACTGGTATCGCGGCAGTTGGATTTTTAGTCAAAAATTCCGGCTTGCGGTGTTCGCCATTAGGAACATTAATGGTGATAAACTCAACCTTATCAGTGATCCCCTTCTCGGCTAAAGCGATTCTTACTCGCGCTGGATTAGGAAGGCCTTCAAAATCATAAATTCTCATTGTTGTCTCCGATAATTAATTTGGGATAAAAACTATGATCGCCAATGGTGATCGTTTGTTGGTCAAGCAGGTTGGCAAGTCCTTCGGCTACGTCAACGCTATCCTCAATAGACAAATTAGCAATAATGCCGAAGCCGTTATTACTTAACCGGCTAATCATCAAACCTGTCAGATGTTTGACTTTGCTGCATATCAACGATTGAACGGCGTTAAAAAGTTGCTGTTCAACTATGCTGCCGCCTAATAAACTGGCTACCTGAAGCGCATGATTGATTTTCATATAAATCAGAGTGTTCTCGGAAGTTCCGCTCTGAGATAAATGCTGTAGCGCTTCGATAAATAAGGGTCTTAACAGTAAAGTCATGGCTAAGCTTATCGATTCCTGAATTTTCTGTATGACTGGACGCTACAGTAGGTCGATACGCAATACGGCACCAGATACGTCAACGCTATCTTCAGCAATTCTTTCATGCCCAAACCAATGCAGGTGAGATTTTTCAGAGACGGAATTACACGCATCAATCTAACAAGTTCGAGAAATCTATCGCCATAGTTAATAGACGCAAGCACAGTGCCGACAAAAATCGCAATCCGAAATGCACTGTTACGAGTATCCTTGCATAGGGCTATTTTTAACCAGTATTTCATCAATTCTTGAGCTTTATACAATTCAAAGATTAGGGAGGGGAGGTCACAATGACTCCCCTAAATGTCAAACTTTATGAGACCCCCGGCAGAGCCGGGGGTACCAATGGTTAATTAGCTTGCGTTGAATAGTTACAACCCAAGATCGCTCAGTCCCGGATGATCGTCGGGACGGCGGCCCAACGGCCAATGGAATTTCCGTTCGGATTCCTTAATCGGCAAATCGTTGATGCTTGCGTAGCGCCGTTGCATCAAACCGTTTTGGTCGAATTCCCAGTTCTCGTTACCGTAAGAACGAAACCATTGGTCGTTGTCATTACGCCACTCGTAAGCAAAGCGGACGGCAATGTGGTTGCCTTCAAAGGCCCAGAGTTCCTTGATTAATCGGTATTCATGCTCTGTAGCCCATTTGCGGGTAAGAAACTCGATAATTTGCTCCCGGCCTACCGGAAACTCGGCGCGATTCCTCCATTGGCTGTCGATAGTATAGGCCAGGGCAACTTTCTCAGGATTACGGCCGTTCCAGCCGTCTTCGGCCATGCGTACTTTTTGGGCCGCCGTTTCACGGGTAAAGGGCGGAAACGGGGGACGTGATTCTTCATGAGTTGTGTTCATTATAAAACTCCTTGGTTAAGGTTTGATTGATCGGAATAATGATAGGGTTGTAATAATCAGGCCACGGCGGGCCTGCGCGAAGTGCAGGTTTGGCTCTGCACAGCCTCCAGCTTATCGTGAATGACTCCGGCCAGGTATTGCGCATCTTCGGCAATCCCCAGAAAGCGCCCGGAACCCCAGGTGTTCAACCAAGGCAAGCCGATGAAATAAAGTCCTTCGGCATTCGATACGCCGCGCCGGAACCGTGGATGCCCCTTGCCATCGAAGGCGGGCAGTTCGATCCAGCTGTAATCGGGGCGGAAACCGATTGCCCAAACGATGGAGGTGATGCCCGCGGCATCGGCATCGATACGCACGGGACCCGATTCGGATTTCCATTCCCATAGTTTTTCAAATGCCGGTTCCTCAGGGGCATCAATGTTGTTTTCCGCGATATAGCGGTCGATTTCCTCGCGTATCCGCACATACACTTCGTCGGCTTCGTCGAGGTTTCGGGTCAGGTCCGGCTTAAACTCCAGCATCGTGCCGTTAATGCTGTTCATGCTGCCGTAAAGGCGGACGCCTTGCAACGCGAATTTACGCAGATCGATTTCATGGCCGCCGCTACGTCCGCTCAGGTAATGGTTGGTTTTATGGCAAACCGCATCGCCGAGCGGGTGCTTATCGACAGTCAAGTTGTAAAAGCCCAGATCGTACAGCCACTCGGTGGTTTCGCGGCCTCGATACAGGCGTGGCGAACGGGGCGCGCTGCCGACCGCGAGATGCACTTTACGGCCCGCCAGGTGCAAGTCTTCCATGATCTGTACGCCGGATTGGCCCGAGCCGACCACCAATACTTCACCTTCAGGCAGCTGTTGCGGGTTGCGGTAATTGACGGAGTGAACCTGGGCGATATGTTTGGGCAGGCTGTGCGCATAATCCGGCACGATCGGAATATCGTAGCCACCGGTAGCCACGACCAAATGATCGGCGGTGAATTCGCCGACGCTGGTCGTCACCTCAAGCCAGCCCTGTTTGCCCCGGCGGACACGGGTCACGGCCACGCCTTCATTCAGCGGTGCGTTGATCTTTTCGGCAAAGGCTTCGACGAACTCGACAATCTCGTCTTTCAGCATGAAGCCTTGTGGATCGTCGCCTTGATATGGAAAATCCGGCAGGCGGCATTGCCAGTTCGGGGTTACCAGACAAAAGCTGTCCCAGCGGTCGTTGCGCCAGGAGTGGGCGACGCGGTTTTTTTCAAAAACGATGTGGCTGATGTCCAGTTTTTGCAGGTAATAACTGACCGATAAACCGGCTTGGCCGCCGCCGACGATGATGACTTGGTAATGCGGGTATTGGTTGCTTTGTTGATTATTCATGGGCTTCTCTCTTTATTGTTGTGTAGCGGTTTGTGATTCCTGAGTGCCGGGTCGGAAGCTCACCCTGTTTTTGCTCTCGTTCCCACGCTCCAGCTTCGCGAGGCGGGAAGCTGGAGCTTCCTCCACTGAATTCCCAAGCTGGAGCTTGGGGACTAGCGCAAAATCTGGAGGCTCCGGCTATCGTCCGGTTTCTCATCTAGCGCCGGAAGTAGGCCGGAATAAGCCCGCCCGGTGCTAACAAGGGCGGGTGTTTCCGGCAAGCGGAATGTCGGAAACACCGGTTCTCGCTACCGTTCGAACCGGCCTACTCCTTAGCCGATGAACTCTTCCACCAAAACCTTCGGGTTTTCAATTTCAGAAAACCGCGCGGCGACAGTTTCAATTTCGTCCAGCTGACTCATTGCGCTGGAGCAGGTATAGCCGTATTTTTGGCGAACCCGCTCGCCGGCAATCTGTAAAGCCGCCCGGCTGCGGGCCAGAAAATCTTCCAGTTCGTAAGTTTCGCCCGGATTAAAAAAATCCTTGATCACCTGTGACGGCGAATAACAAAGGCTGGTGGATCGGTCCGGCCAACGGACGCGAAAACGCATTTCAGGCATGGGTAATTCCTCTTTGATGAGTGGAATGGAGGGACATGGCTAAGCCTCCGGTTTGAGTTCTATGCTGCATCCGGTCAACGGTTCTGCATGCAAATCCCATAACAGTTCCTCTCCGTCGGCATCGGCAAGGCGCAGACAGCCGGACGCATCGGTTTCGCCGATCACCGAGCAACTTATGCCGCGCCGGGAGAAATGTTCGATGACGGCTCCGGTGTGCTTCTCTTCCGCGCTCAGCACAAAGCCGTAACTGGGAAAACAGCACAGCCAGCGCGCTAACGAAATATCCGGCGGGCGCGGTATCGCGGCCACGTCGAGCACGCCGCCCAAGCCGGAACACTCCAATAACATCAGCACCGTGCCGGCCAAACCGGCCATGCTGATGTCCTTTGCGGCTCCGCACAGCCCGGCTTCGGCAAGCTGCGGCAATAGTTCGAGATCCTCGCGCAATCGTTCCGGCGGCGAACCGGTGCTGGCATCCCACCAGGCATGAGGTTCGCGAAAACGCCCGCGCAAATCGACCGCCGCCAGCAGCTTTTGTCCGGCTTTTGCTTCGAAGCTGCTGAGCAATGTATTGGAGCGGCCGAGAATAGCGACCGACAGTTGCGGGCGGTCGTTGCGAAGATTGCTGTGTCCGCCGGCGATGGGTACGCGATAGACCTCCGAGGCGGCCGCCATGCCTTCGAGCACCGGTTTGGCTTGTTCCTCGCCGTCGCTCCAGATCGCATCGACCACGGCGATGGGGCGGCCGCCCATTGCGTAAATGTCGCTGACGTTGACCATCACGCCGCAGTAACCGGCAAACCAGGGCTGGGTCGCGACAAACTCGTTCAGGAAACCTTCGGCCGCGAACAACAAAAATCCGTCCCGGTCGGGTATCGCGGCGCAGTCGTCGCCGAGCGCGATTGTGCCGGACGGCATGCACTTGTTAAGCAGGCCGGTCACGGCGGCGATGTCGCGCTTGTGCGCCAAGCCGATGCTTTGTTTTACGTGCTGAGTCAGCCGGGCTAAATCGTTCATGCCGCAATCCTGCCGGTCGCAATAAAGCCGGTCTCGCCATCGGCATAGGGCGGATACCAAGCTAAATCCGCTTGCATCAAATGATGCGGCCTGCCGTGCAGTTCGATTTCCTGTAGCGAATTCCAATGCAGGCGGCGAAACAACGGCACGTTGCGGCTTTGCACCTGCGCCAGGAAGGTATGGCAATCCTGGGCATGGGCGCTGGTGACTGCCAGACGGATCAGCGCCGCGCCCAAGTTGCCCTGTTTCCGGTAGTCGGCAGCGACCGCCAGCCGCGAACCCCACCAAACACCGGGTTCGGCTTGATGAATGCGGACGGTTCCGACCACTTCATCGGGCAGGCCGCCGACGCAGGCAAGCGCGACAATCGGCGTCGAGATCCGGTCGATGTCGTCGAGGTCATCGCCCTGGAAAACGCCTTGCTCCTCGCAAAACACCGCCTGCCGCAAGCGCAGCATTTGCTCGCGTTCCCAATCCTGAGTCACCCATTTGACCAGGTACTCGTTGGGCACAAAACGGTTGATAGCTTCGTTCAGCATGTCAGGCCTCGTAACTGGAAAGGGCCGAGCAAGCGCCGCATTTGGCGCAACCGGCTTTCATATCGGCGGAGCGCAGCCCGGCTTGTTTCAACATCGCGCCCAACGGTTGCAGAATGCTCTGCATGAAGCGCGGGTCGGGCGAGGGATGATCGGCCAGCGGCGTGCCGGTGATCGGGATAAACGGCACGACGAACGGATAAACGCCTTTGCCGATCAATTGCTCGCAAACGGACAGGATCGCTTCCGCGCTATCGCCAAGCCCGGCCAGAATGTAGGTGCTGACTTCGCCCCGGCCGAACACCGCGACGGCCGCGTCGAAAGCGTCCATATAACGTTCCAGCGGCACACCGGCCTTGCCGGGCATGATGCGGGCGCGGACTTCCGGGGTGACGGCTTCCAGGTGCATGCCCAAGCTGTCGATGCCTGCTTCTTTCATGCGTCCGAACCAAATATCGTCATCCGGCGGTTCGCATTGGCCTTGAATCGGCAAATCGACGGCGGCTTTCACCGCGCGGGCGCTTTCGCAGAGAATCTCCGCGCCGCGGTCGGTCAGATTCGGCGTGCCGGTGGTGATGACCATGTGCTTGACGCCGTCCAGCGCTACCGCCGCGCGGGCGACTTCGGCCAATTGTTCCGGCGTTTTGCGGAGGATGGTTTTTCCGGCTTTCAGAGATTGCTCGATTGCGCAAAACTGGCAGGATTTTTTGCGGTTGCCGTAGCGAATGCAGGATTGCAGTACCGTCGTGGCCAGCACATCCGCCGCATGCAAGGTCGCGATATGGGAATAGGGTACGCCGTCCGAAGTTTGCAAACCGTAAAAACGCGGCTGGCGGGGGAATGCAATCGAATCGATTGCGCGGCCGTCGCGGCGAACGATGCTGATGCCTTGTTCATCGGGAGCTGAGGCGGTAAACGGCGATTTGGCAGCCCCGGCTATGGTTATCGGTACCATCACGGTTTTGCCGCCAATGGTGACGGCTTTATGATCGGACGGACCGGCGCCGCCTCGACGGACGGCAAGGCCGGACTCGGCGTCCTCCAGCCGCAATCCCAACGATTGCAGCTCGGTAATCAGCTGTGCTTCGGCTCTATTCATGGCTGGGTTGCCCGCTGCTTTGGGGAAAAGGTGCTTTTTGCTCCTTCTCCCTGAGGGACAAATCCGCCGGGAGCGGATTTGCACTCGCCCATAGGGTGGCGGACAGGAGAGTCCGGCATGATTAGGCTGGGATGAGGGGGATTAAATAAACTTTCTTCCTTATTCTCATTTCCCCTCACCCAACCCTCTCCCTCTGGAGAGGGCTTTATTGCATTTAATTCATCGCTGAACATCGGCGCAGCCGGTTTGTCGTTGATCCTCAGGCTTAACAATTCAGGCCGGGCGTAATGGCCGACCGAATCCATCATGCGTTTGCGTTTGGTTATCAACGACATATCCAGGTCGGCGATGACCATGCCTTCGCCGGAGCGCAACGGTTCGGCCAGATGCTGGCCTTCCGGCGAGATGATCGCGGTGCAACAGCCGCCGCGCAGATTTTTTTGCAAACCGGGATCGGGCGTCACCGATTCGATCTGCTCGTCGCTCAGCCAGCCGGTCGCGTTGATCACGAAGCAGCCGGATTCCAGCGCATGATGACGAATAGTCACTTCGATTTGTTCGGCGAAAATCGGCCCGACCAACGAGCCCGGAAACTGGCTGCAATGGATTTCCTCATGCTGCGCCATCAGTGCGTAGCGGGCCAGCGGGTTGTAATGCTCCCAGCAGGCCAAAGCGCCGATCCGTCCGATGCCGGTTTCGACCACTTTCAGGCCGGACGCGTCGCCCTGGCCCCAGATCATCCGTTCATGATAGGTCGGCGTGATCTTGCGGCGTTTTAAAGCCAGGTTGCCGCTCTCGTCGAAAATCAGCTGGGTGTTATAAAGGCTGCCGTGGTCGCGCTCATTGACGCCCAGCACCACGACCACGCCCAGCGAACGGGCCAGGGCGGCCACCGCATCGGTGGCCGGTCCCGGCACGGTCGGCGCATGTTGGTAAAGTTTAAGATGCTCGCGGCCCGCGGCGACCGGCGGCAGCACGAACGAAAAATACGGGTAGTAAGGCACGAAGGTTTCCGGGAACACCACCAGCTGAGCGCCTTCCTTGGCCGCGTCGCTGATGGCTTGGCAAACCTTGTCGACGGTGCCGGTGGCCGAATCGAACACCGGCGCAATCTGTACCGCTGCCGCCCTGACGATTTTTTTCGATGTCACAATCTGTACTCCTGTCATGAAAAAGCGGTTGAGCCACGGATGAACACGGATCAGGTTTATCGGGTGCTGATTCCAAAAATGTCATTTATTTTTACCATGAAGCGCATGAAGGACTTGAAGACATTACTGTATTGACTTCACGTGTGTATTGAGACGGTTTATAAAACACCGGTCATCCAAACCTCGTCCCGCTTCGTATCCTTCATGGTAATAAAAACAAGTTATAAACATTGTGCTGTATCAGCACCCGGTTTATCCGCGGCTAAAAATGATTTACATTGTCCAGGTATCCAGAATGAAAGCGTTCTCGCGGCGATGGATCAGCACGATGTCCAATACATCCAGCGGGCTGACCGGGCGGATGCCTTCGATCAGGCTGGGTTCGCCGTGGCCGTACAAGGCTTGCAGCGCGAACCGGCAGGCATAGACTTTGCCGCCTTCGGCCATGAATTTGTTGATTTGGTTGGTGTAGTTTTGGTGCCCCGGAAAAGCCTCGTCGCCCAAGCGCGGAAAGCCGCGTTGAATGCCTAAAGTCACGCCCGGCCCATACAGCAGGATCGAAGTTTCAAAGCCCTTGCGTTGCAAACGGGTCGCCTGCAACAGGTTCACGTAGCCGATGGAGCCTTCAAAAGCCACGGTGTGGAATTTCACCAGGGCCTTTTCGCCGGGTTGGGCTTTAACGTCCTCGAATACTTTCTCTTCGTAATCGACAAAAAAATCGCCGTTGGCGTGAGCTGGTTTTTGAACTGCCGGCATGGAATGTTCCTTGTAATAAGTAAAAAAAACCTGCATCAGGGGGCGATGCAGGGGGAGTTAGGGCTGTCAATCATTGAGGGGGACTGACGGGAGATAGTTTACGGAGGAGGCAATGTTGCTGACAGATTCAGGAAAAAACGATTTTTAGGGTACAGATTGCGATTTAATGCGATCTGTCCTGCCCAATAAACCGGATAACTGTTATGGAAAAACCCGTATTCATCGTTCCCACGCTCCGGCGTCGGCTTCATCCGAGTGCCGTACTGTTTGCGCTGGTTCCCAAGCTCCTGCTTGGGAACCCAGTGAGCAAAGCTCCAGCTTTGCGAGTCGGGAAGCTAGAGCTTCCCGTACTGAATTCCCAAGCGGGAGCTTGGGAACTAGCGAACGATATAGCATAGGGCCGGAGCGAGCGGGAGCGATACAATATGAAAAAATCAAACCATTGAGCGGTACAGTTATGCTAAATTTGCCGGACAGACAACCCGCAGAGATCCAAAACCAATGAAACATCTTTATGAAACCGTAGCGGAGAATATCCTCGCCCATATCGAACAGGGCGTTTACCGCTCCGGCGAGCGCTTGCCCGGCATACGCCGTTTGAGCAGCCAGATGAATGTCAGCGTATCGACCGCGCTTGAAGCCTACCGGCTGCTGGAGGATCAAGGCCGAATCCAGGCGCGTGCGCGTTCCGGCTACTACGTCAGCACCGTTCACCGGCTAGCCATCACCGAACCCGACATTTCCGAACCGCCGACGATGCCTTCCCGAGTCACGGGCCAATCGTTGACACGGCAAATTCTGCTGGCGGCAAAAGATCCTTACCAGATCAACCTGGGCTCTTCGGTGCCTTCCCCAGCCTTTTTACCGACGCGGGTTCTGCAACAAGCCACCCAAAAAGTCGTGCGCCTGTTTGAGAAACGCTGTTTCGACACCGATGAATTGCTGGGGAATCAGGAGCTTCGCCGCCAGATCGCCAAGCGCATGGTCGAATTGAACTGCTCCGTCAGTCCCGACGATATAGTCATCACTCATGGCGCCAGGGATGCGGTCCGGCTCGCGTTGATGGCGGTCTGCAAACCGGGCGACGTGATCGCCATCGAATCGCCGACCTTTTACGGCTTGTTGCAGGTCATCGAATCCTGCGGCATGGAAGCGCTGGAAATCCCGACCCATCCGCGCGATGGCGTTTCTATCGAAGCATTGCAACTGGCTATCGAACAATGGCCGATCAAAGCCTGCCTGCTGATCTCCAACTACAACAACCCGCTCGGTTCCTGCATGTCCGACGAACGGAAAAAGAACATCGTCGGGTTGCTGGAAAAAAACGGCATTCCGCTGATCGAGGATGACGTGTACGGCGATTTAGGCTTCGGATTAAAGCGGCCTTCCGTCGCCAAAGCCTGGAGCCAACACGGCGAGGTGCTGTATTGCTCGTCTTTTGCCAAAACCTTATCGCCGGGACTGCGCGTCGGTTGGTTGGTTCCGGGCCGGCACATGAAAAAAGTGGAAAACCTCAAATACATGCTGCACCAAGCCACGCCGACATTAAATCAACTGATCGTTGCGCATTTGCTGGAGCAAGGCGGTTACGACCGCTACCTGCGCCAAGTCCGGCAGGACTATGCGCAAAGCGTGGCGCGCATGGTCAAGGCCGTGAGCCGGTTTTTTCCCGAGGGGACCAAGGTGACCCAGCCGGAAGGCGGTTTCGCGTTGTGGGTCGAATTGCCGGAACATGTCGATGCGATGGAATTGCATCGGCAAGCGAGCCTTGAAGGCATCATCATTGCGCCGGGGCCGCTGTTTTCGGCCACGCAAAAGAAATACGGCAATTTCATCCGGCTCAGCTGCGCCGTACCCTGGAATGACCGTTTGGAACGGGCGTTGAAAAAACTGGGGGATATGGCTGGGGATTTGATGGCGGGATAAAGGGAGGGTCTGCCATCCATGGCAGTCGTCTTACCTGGAAGGTCTAACTGGGCGCATTTTTAGGAATGCGCATAATAACTTTATTTTTAAACCATGAAGAACATGAAAGGCATGAAGGATTGAAGTCTTCATGCGCTTCATGGTCATTGCTTAAATGTTCCTAAGCCATCAGTTCCGCGCGGCTATTCATAACCCCAAATCGCTCAAACCGGCGTGATCGTCTGGACGGCGGCCTAGCGGCCAGTGGAACAGGCGTTGTTCCTGCCGGATCGGTAAATCGTTGATGCTGGCAAAGCGCCGTTGCATGAAGCCTTGCCGGTTAAACTCCCAATTTTCGTTGCCGTAACTGCGGAACCATTGACCGTAGCCGTCATGCCATTCGTAGGCAAAGCGAACGGCGATGCGGTTGTCGGTAAACGCCCATAGTTCCTTGATTAAGCGGTAATCCAGCTCCTTGGCCCATTTGCGTTGCAAAAATTGCCGCACTTGCTCGCGGCCTTGCGGAAATTCGGCGCGGTTGCGCCATAGCGTGTCTTCGGTATAGACCAAGGCTACCCGATCCGGGTCGCGCGAGTTCCAGGCGTCTTCGGCCATGCGCACTTTCTGAGCCGCGGTTTCGGCGGTAAAGGGCGGGACGGGGGCTTTGATTTCTTCGGTCATGATGTTTCTCCGTTATTGAAGGGTGAGTGAGTTACGCCTGCCACATTCCCGGCATCGGAACATAGCCGGGCAAGGCGCGGATACGTTGAAACCAGGTAACGATATTCGGGTAAGCGCCGATGTCGATGCCGCCTTCCGGCGCCAGCGCCAAGTAAGGATAGGCGGCAATGTCGGCGATGGATACCGTGTCGCCGGCCAGCCAATCGCGGCTTTCCAGGTGACGGTCGATAATATCCAGTACTTTTTCGGCGGTCTGCCGGGCTTTTTCCGTATCGATGGCGCGGCCGAATTTATGATGTACGCGCAGCATGGCCGGGCCGTGGAAGATTTCGTTGGCGGCGGTCGATAGCCAAGCGGCGATTTGCGCCGAGCGGTAGGCGTCGTCGGGCCACCATTGTTCGCCGCCGTAACGTTTGGACAGATAGACCAAAATGGCTTGGCTGTCGCGGATGATCAGGCCGTCGTCATCCAGCACCGGCACTTGGCCGAACGGGTTGCGTTGCAGATAGTCCGGGCTGCGTTGTTCGCCGCCACGCAAATCCACCGGGCGAGTTTGGTACGGCAACGCCAGCAAGCTTAACAATAATCGGACTTTGTGGCAGTTGCCGGACAGCGGCATGTCGTATAGCGTTATCATCCTGTTCCCCTTCGGTTAAATAAAACTTTCAAATTGCACCCGCTGTTCGGCGATGCCGAGTCGGCGGGCGGTTTGGCGCACGGCGTCGATCAGGCGGGTCGGGCCGCAAACGTAAATGACGGCATCGGCGGATGCGTTACCGAGCAGCGCCGACACGTCCAGCCGGGTTGGGGCGTGCGCCCGGCTGAAATAAAACCGGCACCGATTGGGCAAATGCCGCAGCAAGTCCTCGACAAAGGCCATTTCTTGCGGCGCATGGCCGCTGTAATGCAATTGAAAATCCGCACCCCGCGAGGCCAATGCTTCGGCCATTGCTTTTAACGGGGTGATGCCGATGCCGCCGGCGATCAACAATGCCGGGCTGTCGTCATCGTGCAGCGGGAAATAGTTGTTCGGCGCATCGACGTTGATGCGGGTTCCCAGTTGCCAGCCGTCGTGCAATGCCGACGATCCGCCTTCGCCATCGTCCATTCTTAGCACTGCAATACGATAGCAATCAGGATCATCCGGCGCGTCGGTCAGCGAATAAGCGCGGCTGGTAACGCTACCGTCGGGCAGCGCAATCGGCACGCGGATATGCGCCCCGGCCCGATAGCCAGGCAGCGGTTCGCCGTCGGCATGGCGCAATTCATAGGCGCGAATGCGCGGCGTCAATTGCCGAATCCCGGCAATCGTTAACGGCAATGCGCCGCTACCCAAAACGCCGGGCGCTTGCCGCGCCACCGCCGCCGGTTGTTGGCGGGCTTGAACGAGCAGCGCTTCGACTTCGTTTTGGCTGTAGCGCGGCGTGATGTACTTGGGGCAGTTCCAGTCGAAGGCTTCGACTTGGATAACGATGCCGCGCTCGACCGGAGCGCGAAAGTCGGGCGATTCCAGTTTCGCCAGCAATGCCGGCTCGGTGTGTTCGTCCACCGCTCGCGCCCGGCCCCAGATTTTCAAGCGCCGCCGTTGCGGATAATCCATCAGCAACAAACTGACCCGGTCGTCGCCGCGCAGATTGCCTACCGAAATATATTGGCGGTTGCCGCTGTAATCGGCGTAACCGATGGTCCGGTCGTCCAACACTTTCAAGAATCCCACCGGCCCGCCGCGATGCTGCACATAGGGCCAGCCGGTTTGACTCACCGTGGCTTGATAAAAGCTGTCGCGCCCGGCAATAAAAGCTTGCTCGGCAGCGCCCAGCGCCACCTCCTCGGCCTCGCCGAGTTCGGCCGCCCGATACGCCATGCGGCTGCCCATTTCGGTTTGCACCGCTTGCACGTCGGGAGTGAAACTGATTTTAGCAAAAGTTCGGGCCATGACCTTGCTCCTGATTGGGGTTGAAACATTGGCGTTAACTGTGACACAGCCGCCAGCCGCGTTGAATAGCCATAATCTGCAATAGTTTATTCCATTCAGCGTAAGAATCCGGGCGCAAGTCTGAACTTGGCCCGGTTCAATATAGAAGTCTAATCATAACTATTCAGCACGAAGCGCCTTATCCCTCTCCTGCTGGAGAGGGGGTGATCCAGCTGAAATTCGCGGGCTGTTGCGCTGGTTCCCAAGCTCCGGCTTGGGAACCCAGTTAGCGAAGCTCCAGCTTCGCGAGTCGGGAAGCTGGAGCTTCCCAAGACTGCATTCCCAAGCTGGAGCTTGGGAACGAGCGAACCCGTGAGTTGCAGATCAATGTATCTTAATGAATTACGCCGCCTATATCAGGCCGCCTGTTTTAGCCCCACTTTCGGAAAGTCGATACTAACCCGGCTGGCCTTGCCCAGGATATTGGTCATTATGTTCATGCCGACGTGGGTGATCACCTCGACGATGTCCGCCTCGCTGAAACCGGCGTCACTCATGGCCTGCAACTCGGCGTTGGTGACCTCGCCCTTGTGCTCGACCAGGGCGCGGGCGAATTTAACCGCCACCGCCGCCTTGGCGTCCTGGCTGGAACCGGCCCGGTTGGCTTCGATTTCCGCCCCGTTCAAACCGGCTTTGCGGCCGATGGCGGTGTGTGCGGACAGGCAGTATTCGCATTCGTTCTGCTGGGCCAGCGCCAGCGCGATGCGTTCGCGGGTGGCGGCGTCCAGCGAACCGTGATTGGCGATGTGATGCAAGCCGAGGAAGGCTTTCAGGGCATCCGGCGAGTGGGCGAACACCCGCAAGAAATTAGGCACCATGCCCAACTGGCTTTGAATCGCATCCAACAGGCTGAGTTGTTCGGTGTTGGCGCTTTCGTTGCTAACGGTGGTAATACGGCTCATGATAGTTCTCCAAATAATGAAAGGGTTTGTTAGTCGCCTGGGTGAAATTCAGCAGGCGGGTACAGTGTGTCTTATTGCAAAATATTAAAGAATAGCTAAAATTATCAACTTACTATTCCGATAACTGGAGCTATCAATGAGTCGTCTGCATTTAATGAGCGTGTATGTCGCGGTGGTCGATGCGGAAGGCTTTGCCGGCGGCGCCCGCAAGCTACACATGTCGCCACCGGCTGTGACGCGTGCGGTGGCGGCGTTGGAAGAGCGCTTGGGCGTCAAATTGCTGAACCGCACCACCCGCTACGTGCGGATGACCGAGGCCGGCCAGAAATACTACGAGGACGCCAAACACATCATCGCCTTGGCCGATGAAGCCGACAACGCAGTGCTGGGCATCAACGCCGAACCGCGCGGCCAACTCACCGTCACAGCCTCGGTTTTGTTCGGCCGCATGTACGTGATGCCCGGCATCGTCGAGTATTTGCGCCGTTACCCGGCGGTGGAAGTCAACGCATTGTTCGTCGACCGGGTTGTCAACATGCTGGAGGAAGGCGTGGACATGGCGATCCGCATCGGCGATTTGCCGGATTCGTCGTACCGGGCGCTACGGGTCGGCGCGGTGCGGCGAGTGGTGTGCGCGTCGCCCGACTATTTGGCGGCACGCGGCATCCCGCAAACGCCGGAAGATTTACCGGCGCACGACATTATCCTGGCGCGGGGCTTAAATCCCGTCAACGAGATGCGCTTTGTGCGCGACGGCCTGCCGCAGACGGTCAAGTTACAACCGATATTGAGCGTCAGCGACAACGACTCGGCGGCCGGCGCGGCGCTGGCCGGACTAGGCATCACCCGCTTGCTGTCCTACCAAATTGCCGAGCCGCTACAGACAGGCAAACTGAAAATCGTGCTCAGCGAGTTTGAAAGCCCGCCGGTGCCGATCCACATCCTGCACCGCGAAGGCCGCCACTCGTCGGCCAAAATCCGTTCGTTCGTCGATATGATGGCAGAGCGTTTGCGGGCGGAGTTGTCGCTGAATTGATCGGTTTAGGAAGGATAGGGCATCCAGTAGCCAGTCTCTGTCAATAGGCCTAAAAAATCTTGTTCGGTACAGATTTAAGCAATGACCATGAAGCGCATGAAGGACATGAAGACTTCAATCCTTCATGCCTTTCATGTTCTTCATGGTTTAAAAATAAAACTCACATCACATCGCTCCGGGGCCGCTGTTTTCGGCCACCCAAAAGTAATACGGCAACTTTATCCGGCTTAGTTGCGCGGTGCCGTGGAATGATAGGTTGGAACGGGCGTTGAAAAAGCTGGGGGGATATGGCTGGGGAATTGATGCCGGTATTATGGCTTGTATAGACAGGCGAAGCATCACTGCCATTAAGTTAATAAGACAATGACAGCGTAGGAGCGGGCCGCGCCCGCGACATTTGGGCGACGATTGCAGTGCTTTCATCGCGGCATGGCCCGCTCCTACAATGCTTAATTTAATGGCAGTGAGGCAAACCATGATTAATTAATTCAATAATCGCTCAATTCCCTTTACCACTTCCAACCATGCTTGGTTTTCATTAACCCAATGTTGGGTGTTGGTTACCGGTTCGCCTTTATTCGGCAATGCATTGTATTTAGCAAAGTCCAATTTTTCCCAAAGGCAAAAATCGACAATGATTGGGACAAGTTTGCATTCGTCGTTTTTACAAAGCTCCTCAATCAACGGCAGCTCCACATTTTGAATATAATCGGTTGCCATACTATGGTGAGATACCAAATACAGCACTATATCGGCTTGGTGTAGCTCTTGTTTGATGCGCGTGTCCCATTCTTCACCTGCGAGCAAATCCCTATCGTTCCAAGTGATCATGTTGTTTCGTAATCCGGCAAGATGTTTGATTAACGTGTCTTTATGATCATTGTCGTGTTTGGAATACGAAATAAAAATGCTCGGTAAAATTTTTGCTTGGCCCCAGTCCGGCATCTTGTGGACTTGGATGCCATCCAACAGCTCCAATACCCGTACATCCTCATAACTGGCAGGGCATTCGATAGTTAATTTGCCGTCTTTTTTACGTTTCAATAGTTGTTTTTGCCCGAAAAACTCCGGCTCTGTTTGTAGACGGCAACTTTTACAATGACAAGGAATCAACTTGGTCACTTTTTCCGCCAAGCCGTTAAAAGTGTTGTTTAACTTATCCAAATCTGCCGCAAGCACACTCAATAATTCCTTACGTTCAACACCTCTGGCGCGTAACACGATTTCGCCGCCTTTGGGCGGAATTTCCACCAGCACTTGGGTTTCGTCACGCTCGAATAATGCCCCCGACATCCACGCTAATTCCGGCTGCTGCACAAAATAGTGCTGGCGCACCATCAGCCGACTGACCATGCCTTTGGGCAAAAACTCGTAGCAAAATCGCAATACCAAGTCGCCGGGCTTGGCCCAGTCGTTTAGCACCTCGGGTTTGGACGGCGGCAACAATTGCGGAGCCAGCCAAGTTTCAGGTCGGGTGTCGGGCAAGGCATAACATAATTCAAATTTTTGCATCAAAGCCAGCAGCTCCGGGTGCATATCCCTATAGTCCGAATCCTGCCACAGTCTGGCGCAATCACCGGCAGTAAAACGGCCTAACTGCGCTTTAACAGTTTCATCATCGAGCATCTTGAAAACTGCCGTCGTTGCCCACTGGTTTTGCAAAATCACTGTGCGTGCCAATAACTTGTCGTCCTGAAAATGCAAAAACACACCCAAGTCATGTAAATAGCGGCTTAAATGCAGCGCCTTGTCACGGTCGAACGGCAGATGTTTTCGGTAAAGATCAAAATATTCGTTCTGGGTGATGGTGGCTTGCAACTCGGCTAATTGCTCGATGTCGGCGCGTATGTCCAGCCAGCGTGCGGGCAGCTCTTCGCCGATATGCGGCAAGTTTTGGGCAAAAAATTCTATGGCTGTGCGTAAAGGCTCCGCCACGTCTTGTTGCTCAAGATTGCCCCGATAACAGTCCTTGACGTTATCGAAGCCGCCTTTAATACCGGCCAGATCGATAGATTTACTGCGCCCGCCTTTTTCGTTTTGAAAAATCAGCACCGGGCTATGGCTACTGAGCAAATCCACGGCTTCCAGCCAATATTTAAAGCCCTCGTCCAGCAAGGTTTTATGATCCTTTCGAGTGTCGTCCAGCAATACATACAAAGAACGCTGGGTTAAAAAAAATTGGTGGGTCGCATGGTAAATTTCCTGTCCGCCAAAATCCCAAACATTCAGCCGGAACATGCGCCCGTTCGGATAACGGGCGTCGCGCACCTCAAATTCATGCCGGTGTATCGCAATGCCCTTGGTGGTTTCGTTCTCTTCGGGCAAGGGTAATGCGGGTTGATACAAGCGCCGCAACAAACTGGTCTTGCCTGCGCCGCCTTCGCCGACCAACAGCAACTTGGCTTCATAAATATGGTCTGTGCCTTGGGCTTGTTTTTCACGGAAATAGTTCAGAATAGCGGCATTGCCTTGTTGGGCTATCGCTACCGGTGGGTTGATCAGCGGGCAGCCTTTGACATAAATCCCGTTGCCATTCCAATAATCTGAACTCCACTTTACCTCAAGACCTTTCTCAATCAGACGCAGTAATATTTTGATATCCGTGACTTGTGTGCCGAGGACATTAAGCTGCTGTAAACCTTCCAGGTTTGCTAGCGGTCTGAGGTCCGTGACTTTTGTGTAGCTGACATCAAGCCCCTTTAAACCGCCCAGGTTTGCCAGCGGGCTGAGGTCCATGATTTGTGTGCCGCTGACATTAAGCTGCTTCAAACCTCTCAGGTTCGCCAATGGACTTAAGTCTGCGATTTGTGTGTAGAGAGCATAAAACTGTTGCAAACTACTTAGGCGTTTTAAGGGGCTTAGGTTAACAACTCGTGTGTTACTAACTTCAAGGTATTTCAATCTGCCCAGAATTGCTAGTGGGCTTAGGTCTGTGACGGGGGTGCCGAGAATATCAAGTTGTTGTAAATTGCCTAGAGTAGCCAGAGGTCTTAAATCAGTAACTTCTGTAAGGCTAATAATCAGTTGTCGCAAACCGCTCAATCTCACTAATGGACTTAGGTCCGTAACTTGGGTACCTCCGATATCAAGCCGGTGTAATCCCGTCAGATTAGCCAGTGGGCTTAAACTAGCAACTTCTGTAGTGTTAATATCAAGCAATTGCAAAGTGTTCAGGCTCGCTAGCGGGCTCAGGTCAATCAAGTCGTGTCTTCCGAAAATGACGCCATTTAAAAAAAGTCTTTTTAATTGCTTAAGCCCCCTAAAACCACCACTGAGCCAGGCGATGTTATTTTTAGATGCGGTGTTTTGGCTTTCATATTTTTGTTTGCCATCTCTCCATTCACCAGCAAACGACAAACCTTCCAACCAAACCAACTCTCCAATTTCATCCGGCACCTCGGTTAAGCCGCAATTACCCAAATCAAGAAAAGTGGCGCGGGTCTTTTTATTTTCGGCGATAAGCCGCAGGGCAAGTTCTGACATGGTAAATCCAAAAATACATAGTAAAAGCTAACGTCAGCCAGGCTGACGTTCTGCATGACGGTTTGATTTAGACGGACTGGACGTAATTCAAAATGACGGATTCGCAGCCGAACGGAACGGGTTGACGATGGTCAAACAACCTTCAATCGTTTGCCCGTGTTGCATATCTTCACTGAACAAAGTTGCACAGCCGGCATCGATAGCTGCGGCGACAATCAGGCTGTCCCAGTAACTGAGCGAATAGGATTTTCTCAGACGGGATGCCAGCAAATGTTGGGATGCATTCGAGGTAATGACTTCGCAGTCTTGATACCAGCCTTGGATCAAGACGCGCATTTGCTCTTCCGGCATGTTCACTTTTTTAATCAGGTTGCTGCAAATTTCGCGGATAACTTGAGAATTAATGACGGGACGAGCCAAGTTCAGGAGAAAGCCGGCAGCCTGCCGATGCCTGTCATCGTGTTCTTCCGCTCTCCGAATCAGCGAATACAGCCAGATATTGGTATCGACAAAGACTTTAGCGGGCATTAGCTTCCTCACGGCTTAAAGGGGTAAAGTCGGCGACAAGCTGCGGGTGCGTTATCAAAGAAGCCAGGGACGATTGCGCAAGGGTTTTTTCTTGTCCATGTTCAGCCTGATTGCGGGCAGCCAAAAATTCAACAAAATCGAAAACCTCGGCTTGTTTGGCTTCGGGAAGTTGCTGTAATTTTTCGATTAATTCTGCATAGCTCATTTTTAAGCCCATTTATTTAATATGTTTATACGTGGTGGTGCAGTAGAAAGACACCAAGGTTTCCGAGAATATCACTCTCAAAGGTTCAGGCGCATATACAAATCTTGATCACGTCTATCGGATGGGGCGTTTTCGCAAAGCCCAGTGAGTCTTGTCTTTTGGAAATTAACAAAAAAGCGGGGAATAAGCCAGCGCTATTAACTCGCGCGGTGTCGATAGGGGTTGCCCCTGCGCCACGGTGACAGGTTCGTAAAGCTGTAAGGCGGTTTCGCGACAGCAAACCGCCATAGCCGGGAAGAGCTAATCTGATTCTCGCTCGGATTGTTTCAAGCGGTTTTATTATCCGTTGTATTTAGTCTTGTGCGGTGATTGCGGTAGCCGCCACGTTTTACTTTTTAATAACCAGCACATCATCAAGATAATCCCGAAACACCGCATCGTAAGTCACAATACATAGCTTCTCGTACTTGGCTTGGGCAATCAACAATCGATCGAACGGGTCTTTATGACGATCATCCAGTTCGAGAACGGTTTGGGCATGGTAAGGCGTGATATTCAGCCATTGAAAACCTTGCGCTTCAATATCTTCGGCGATGTGTTCCGAGGGCAAGGGCATTTTACCCAAGCCGTTTTTGATCGCCATTTCCCAGACCGTAACAGAACTGACCAATGCGCCTTCAGCCTGAATCCGCTCGATGATCGGGCGGTCCTTGATTTCGCCCATCAGCCAGTCGTAAACAATGCAGGTATCAAGCAGCAGGCGCATTGTTGCTATCGGTGAATAATTGTTCTACTTCGGCGTTGGTTGCGGCGGAATTCCAGTCCGCCGCATAAGCGGCCCGGCCTTTCCAGGCACCGGGGGGAGCGACTTTGTTGGCCGTATATTTAACAAGTTTGGCGACGGGGACGCCGTTACGGGCGATCACGACTTCCTCATCTCTCTCGGCGGCAACGATGAGGCTGGACAAGTTGTTTTTGGCTTCGAGTATGTTGACTTGCATCGAGGACACCGGGGCTAAATTGGCTAATGCTAGCCAACTTAATTGAGTCCGCCTTTATTGTCAAGAGAACGCTTCTTCTGTGGCGTTTGTAGGCGCGGATAAATCCGCACCTACAAACGCTCAAGTTATTACGAGTCAATTACCCTGACGCCTGACTCATCGCGCGAATGGCATCGGTGGTGACGGCTTGTCCGCCGACGCCCCATTGGCCCGAAGCGACATCCTCGATGATCACCCAGGTGACCGGTCTTAAGCCTTCGCCCTCTACCGAGACGATCGCATCGGTGACCTTGCTGATGATTTCCTGTTTTTGTTGTAGCGATAAATATCCGCCGATACCTTTGATTTGTACGAGTGGCATGGTGTTTCTCCTGTCAAAATGATTGTGGTTGTGTTGTTAAACGCGTATTTTTACTGGCCGCAGGATGAGCCGGGACTGGTAACGCAGCATGATCCTGCGGCCTGCTCAAGAAATTCCCGCTGCGTCACCGGCAAGGAAAACATCGGCCAGTTGTTCTCGACGGAAATGCGGTACTGCTCGAGACCGATGGTCGCGCTGGCGTCGGTGATGCCGAACACCCGGTAGCCTTTGTCGTAAGCGGAACGCATTGTGGATTCGATGCAGATATTGGTCAGCTGGCCCGCAAGCGCTATGGTGGTGATGCCGTGGGCGCGCAATACGAAGTCGAGGTTGGTTCCGGCGAACGCATCGATGCTGGATTTTCCGTCGATAACAATATCGCTGTCCCGGCGGTCGATGACCGGTGCGATTTCGCTGCCCCAAGTCTTCTTGACCAAAGCGCCCGCATCTTTCACCGTTGCCATGATGCCGTAAGGCGCATGGCCCATCTCCCGGTAATCGGGGGAAAATTGGATCGGCGTATGCACGATCAGCATGCCTTGTTCGCGCGCACCGTTGATCAGCCGGTTAAGATTGGCGATGACTTGGTGTTTTTCGAGCACGGGTTTCAAGAGCGGATACAGCTTGCCGCCCTCGCTGAGAAAGTCGTTCTGTAATTCCAGCAGGACGATTGCGGTCTGTTTTGCATTCATATAGGGTTCCTTCGATTGAGTTGAACGGCCGTGGTTATTGAGCGTAGGATGATTACGCGCATTGTTTGCCGCACTGGGCCGGTTCCTCCCATGCTTCAGCCTGGAATTGGGCGTCCAGCGGCGTGTGCATAATATGATTGGCGTAGTTGCTGAGGGTCTTCATGGTCACGCCCAGCACCACTTCCAATACCTGAGCGCGGCTATAGCCTGCGGCGATAAAGCTGTCCAACGCCTTGCCGACTACCATGCCCCGCTGCTTGACAACGGCACGGGTGAACGTCGCCAAGGCGTCCAGCTTCTTGTCCGGCAACGGCTGCTGTTCACGCAGTGCATTCACCATAGCGGCATCGGCCTTCACCATGTGCTTGGCAATGATTGAATGCGCCGCTACGCAGTAAGCGCAGTGGTTTTCGATGCTAGCCGAAAGCAGCACCACTTGCCGCTCCACCGGCGTCAGCGAGGTCTTGTCGAGGATGGCGCCCAGATTTAGATAGGCTTGTAAAACCGTGGGCGATTCGGCGAGGCCGCCCAGTAAATTCGGCACAAAGCCGTAATTTTGCTGAGCGCCTTCGAGCAACGACTGGGCGGCAAGAGGCGCTTTCGGGATGGAATAAATGTTAAATTGGGACATACTATATCTCCTGTTTTTCGATTAATCTGGATGGGTTTTGTTATGCAAGGGTTTGGGCTAAACGTTCATTTCACGGTCTACGCACTGAAAAATTTCGACGGGGATAGGTTAAGCAATTCGGCTTGCCGAACCCATGCTCGGGACTCCGGGATTGTTGTCCGATTGTCCGGGAGATTGATGTGGATGCTTTAACGGCGCTGGTCAACGCGCTGAACTTGCGCGCCAAACTGGTTTATTCGGGCGGCGTTTGCGGGCGCTGGTTGATGGATCACAATTCCGATACGTCGGTTTGGTTTCATTTAGTCAGCAAGGGGCAAGGCTGGGTGCATTCGCCGAGCCGGGAAACGCCGCTGGCGTTGGAAAACGGCGATTTGATTTTGTTTCTGCCGCATGCGCCGAAGCACTTTTTGTCCTACAGCGCCGAGCATTTGCCTTGCGATGCGGCCGACACCCGTTTGACCGGCTGGGAGGGCGGCGAGTCGGGATTTGTTTGCGGGGAAATCGAGCTGGCTACGCCCCGTTCATTGTTGTGGCAGGCGCTGCCCGCCGAGATTGTGATCAAAAAGAACCAGGCAGGCGACATACTGGCCAAGCTGATCGAGCTGGTTATCGGCGAGGCTTCCGGCCGGCGCTTCGGCAGCGACTCGGTCGTGGAACGGTTATGCGACAGCCTGTTCGTGCTGGTGATCCGCTACTGCATAGAGGAAGGTTTGGTAGGGCAAGGCGTGTTTGCGGCGATGCAGGACAGGCGGCTGGCAACCGTGTTGGGCTTGATTCATCAGCAGCCCTGGCAGCCCTGGACAATCGCCGAACTCTGCTCCCACGCCGGTATATCAAAAACCCTGCTGTCGGAAAAATTTGCCTTGTACCTTGGCGCATCACCGATTGAATATCTGACTCTTTGGCGCATGCAAATTGCGGCGCATTGGTTAAAAGAAACCGGGATGACGGTGGAGCGCGTCGCCGAGCGCTGCGGCTACGAATCCGTGCCTGCATTCAGCAAAGCCTTCAAGCGCTGTTTGGGCGCGTCTCCCGGCGCATTTCACCGTGCAGAGACAATTAGATAAAACCTCCCTGCCATGCGTTTCCCCGCGCCGCCTGAACCGAGAATGCGGTGTAAGGGTTGCGTTCCTCGTTTTCGCCGGGGGGCGAAGGGCCATCCTTGGCCCCTCTGGCAACGCGCAGTATCCCAATAGCGCCTTACGGGCTATTCCCGGTGAAAGCTCCGGTATTTTTTCTCGTTCCCACGCGCTGCGTGGGAATGCAGTTAAAGGCGCGCTGCGCCGCGAATTGAGTGCATTCTAGGCGCTCCATAGTATCTTACGCTTGTAAGGAATTCAGGGCGGCTCCGACCGATAGACAGGGCGGCTTTACGGCGTTTGTTGTTAAAACGCTCCCTGCCGTTTCAAACCGAAGTCCATCCGCTGTAAGGCGAGCGGGATAAATTTATCAGGATAGCTGTAAATCGCATCCGGTCTATATGAGGAATAAACATGGCGAACATCAGACGCCTCAGTACCTTGGCCCAAGGAGACACCGTCTGGGAAAGGCTGCGCCGAGCCGCGGTATGGCGGTTACAAGCTGCTGGGATCGTTGCCGCTCAACGGCCGGATAAGCGTCGATTTCCGGCTGTCAACCGCCGACAAAACCAGTCACAATCAACGCATAAACGTTTATGCAACATGGGGGGAATATGTACAAAAAGCTTCTGATCCGGCTGTTGCCGATCGCGATAGCCGCCTTCTTTCTGTTCGACGGTTCGCAAATGTTAAGCCTGGACAATATTCGCGAGCATCGGCAGGCTTTGATGGACTTTACCGACCGGTACTATTTGTTGATGTTGATCGCTTGCGCTATCGGTTACAGCCTGTCCACCGCGTTAAGCCTGCCGGGCGGTACGGTGTTGTCGCCGCTGCCTATATGGCTGAAACACAGGGCAAACGAGTGAGCGGAGAATTGGCATGAGAAGGTTAATCATCATGTTATTGGCGGTTTTAGCTATACCGGAGACGGCTGCCGAGTCTAAGCCGATGCTGGGCGAATTCAGCCGCAACCGGCTCGACGGTTGGGAGCGGCAAAGTTTTAAAGGCGAAACCCGCTATCAATTGCAAAACCTGGATGGTGTCGTGGTGCTTAAGGCCGACAGCCGCGCAGCGGGTTCCGGCTTGTTCAAGGAGCAGCGCATCGATCTGGAGCAAACGCCGTTTCTGAATTGGTCCTGGCGCGTTGCCAACCGTTTGAGCGGCTTGAACGAGCAAAGCAAGGCCGGAGACGATTATGCCGCCCGCATTTATGTGGTGATTAAGGGCGGCCTGGCGTTTTGGCAGACCAAAGCGATTAATTACGTCTGGGCGGGCGGCAGCGGAAAAGACAGTATCTGGCCCAACGCGTTTGCCGGCGACCATGCGATGATGCTGGCTTTGCGCGGCCCGGAAGCGGCGTTGAACCGCTGGTACAGCGAAAAGCGCAATGTCAGGGCCGACCTGCAAACACTGTTCGGCGAGGACCTGCGCATTATCGATGCGGTGGCGCTGATGACCGATACCGACAACAGCGGCAAGCAAGTTACCGCCTTTTACGGCGATATTTGGTTTTCCAGGGATTGACGATGCGTGTACCCGCTCTCTTCGGCTGAGCTCAGGGCTAACGGGATGTTGAAATACCCGGCTGCATTTTTAGGATCAAGCGCCTTGTTCAAAACAGGGCTAAGCCTTATACCCGCTGAAGAAGCTCCAGCGCATTGCCGTCCGGGTCGCGGCAAAACAGCGCTTTTCGCCCTGATTTGCTCAGGGTGTAGGCAATGCCGTTTTGGTCCAGCGCCTCCCGAACCGGCTCCAGGTCCGGCACGCTTAAGGCGACATGCCGATCGCGTCCGCCGTGATCGGGGCGTCCGGTTGTCGGGTCGGGATTTTCCAGCTCCAGTAAATGAATCTGTTGCGCGCCCAGTTGCAGCCACGCGCCGGGAAAGCCCAGATCGGGCCTGTCGGTTTGCTGCATGTCGAGAACATCGCAGTAAAACTTCAGCGATGCCGCCGTATCGGAAACAACCAGACTGGCATGATGCAGGGTGAAATTAAATTTTGACATTAAGCTCTCTTCCAAAGTGCGGACGAAAATCCAACTGCGATCGGCTCATTGCAGGGTTTTTACTTTTTCCAATACGTCCCGGGCATGGCCGTCGGGCGTGACGCCATACTCCACATCAACCAATGCGCCTTGTTTGTCGATGATGAACGTGGAGCGGAGAATGGCCATGCTTTTAACGCCGTTCTTTTCCCGTTCCCGCCATACGCCGTAGCTTTCGCAAAGTTCGCCATCGACGTCGGCCAGCAAATCCACTTTCAGATCGAATTTTTTAATGAAATCCACATGGCTGGCGCAGGAATCCTTGCTCACACCGATAACCACGGTATCCGCCTTCGCAAATTCCCCGGCAAGCTGGGTGAACTGGTTGGCTTCTATGGTGCAGCCCGGCGTGTCGTCTTTGGGGTAAAAATACAAAACGACATTCTTTTTCCCGGCGTAATCGGACAAATTAACCGTTTCATCGAATTGATTTTTTGAGCTGAACAGCGGGGCTTGTTGGTGTTTTTCTAACATGGGAATCTCCTTCAGAGTTCGCGGATTGTTAAAGCCTGAAACCGCAGTGTAAGCGGATCAAAGATTCCCTGCAAGCCCCATAAAACCTGGGTATATGTGCGTTATTTAGCCTGAAACGTGAAAAGCCTCTTATTCACCACGAAGGACACGAAGAAATAAAACTTCGTGTCCTTCGTGGTGATAGTTTTAATCGTAATTAATGATGAATTACGATTATGCCTTATTCTCGCCGCCGAATAACTCCAGCAAACGCGGCAGGAAATTAGCCAGTTCCAGCGACATAATCGAGAAATCGACATCGAACTGCTCGGCTTCGGAAGCGGTATCAATATCGGCCACCTGATCCTGGATCAAATCAAGAAACTTCAGGCGCTTAACGGCCAGATTCTCGTCGATAATGAAAGCAATGCGGTCGGCCCAATTGACCGCCAGTTTGATGACTTCCTTGCCGGTATCCAGGTGGTTTTTGATTTCCGGCAGGCTCAGGTCATGGCGTTTGCAACGGATGATGCCGCCTTCCTCTTCCGGTGCGCGCAATTCGCACTCGTCTTCGATGGTGATGTCGTCCGGGGGCTGATTGTTGACCAGCCACTCGGTCATGACTTTGACCGGTTTTTCGACGGTATTCAGCGGAACGGCTGGCAGCGAACCCAGGCATTTGCGCAAACTGCTGAGCAAATCCTCGGCTTTTTTGGCGGACGCCGCATCGACGATCAGCCAGCCGCCCTTGGGATCGATATAGGCGTAAGTCTTGTTCGAGAACGTGAAAGCTCTGGGCAGCAACTCAAAGATAAGCTCGTCCTTAATAGCCGTGCGTTCTTTTTTGGATAATTTACGGCCTTGCTGTTCCTCGGTTTCAAGAATCTTTTCCTGCATCATTTCATTGACGACGGACGCAGGCAGGACTCGTTCTTCCTTTTTTCCGCAGACCATCAAAAAGCCGTTCGCGCTGTGCACCAGCTGTTCGGACGATTTACCCAGCGGCGAGGTCCAGCCGAAAGTAAATTCTTCATGGCTGCCGCAGGGGCGGAACGCCATTTGTGCAAGTTTTTCTTCCAGCTCTGCCGGAGTCAACGTGAAATCTTCAGTAAGACGGAAAATGCTCAGATTTTTAAACCACATGTGCAACGGAACCCTTGTAAATAAAATGACTGCGCATTATCGCAAATTTGACGAGGTAAAAATAAAGTAAATTTCGGGCAAACGGGACAGGGGAATGTTTTAAAGGCAGCATGGCTATGGTTTGCATATGTCTAAATGGTAAAATTTACACAGGCATTATTAAATCAAGGAATTAAGCAAGATGAGATTAAAAGAAAAAGAGGTTGAAGTCGGCTATTTATATTTGACCACTGTAAATCAATATCGTGCCGTACTCGCGATGAAAGGCGAATTTTTGATTTATGCTCCCAGTTCGGAAGGGACTGCACCATTAAATCTGAATTTTGCAGAAATGCCGTTTGAAAACCAACCCTTTAAGAAATGCCAAATCGTTACCTTTGCCAAAAAGGATTATCAAGCGTTTGACTTCAACGGCACTGAAGCGATCAAACATAAATTGAATGAATTACAGCTGGCGGAAGCAATAGCACAGTGTAATGCCAAGTCAGCTATTGCCGCACTGTTGGCAGAATAAAGCCGTTACAACAGAAAAATCCGCTGGTTCGCTGGTTCCCAAGCTCCAGCTTGGGAACCCAGTGTCGGAAGCTCCAGCTTCCCGTCTACTTTCACCATACAGGAGCACAACCATGCCCAGAAGCCGCTACCGCGTCCAATGCGACCCGTGCCCACACTTCCTGACTGCAGCGGTAAACCACTGGCAGCCGTTATTTACCCGCCCTGAAACCGTAAACATCATTCTGGATTCCTGGCGTTTTTTACAGCGGGATGCAGGGTTTCGACTCTACGGTTACGTCATCCTTGAAAATCATCTACATATTATCGCCGCTTCGGAGAATTTGAGTCATGACATGCAGCGTTTTAAATCCTACACGGCGAAGCAAATCATCGCGCATCTGGAACAACGCCGCTCGGTCAAGCTGTTGGAGTTGCTGGCATTTTTTAAACGCGCTCATAAGCAGGAAACCACTTATCAGGTTTGGGAAGAAGGCAATCATCCGCAAATCATCGAATCTGAGGCGGTTATGCGGCAGAAGCTGGATTACATTCATCATAATCCCGTAAAGCGAGGCTAAGTAGATCAGCCGGAACATTGGCGATATTCCAGTGCGCGCAATTATGCCGGTCAAAGGGTTGATTGAGGTGATTCGGTCATGGTGAGTTGCTCGGGAAGCTGGAGCTTCCGAGACTGAGTTCCCAAGCTGGAGCTTGGGAACCAGCGCACATCTTCTTAGAATTTATGCCCATAAATAAAGGACTTGTACATCCACGATTACTTCGGGCAAGGCCATTCTTTCATGAGTGCAGCTTTAACAAGTGACTCGGCACTTGAACTCCATAATTCTGGATGCTCATTTAGGTATTTAGACACAACATTTGCAGCTTGATCCGAAGTGATATTTTGTGGGCAAAATAAACCCGACCCAATAGTTGCGTCAACAACACCCATTACATAATAAACATAAGCCCCGGCATCATAGAGCTCCGCATTGTCTATATCACCGCTTTTATAGGCGGTTGACTTGTCGTGAAGCTTCTGGCCATTTATAAAAGCATTGAAACCGGCGTTAGCTGAGATTGGCATCAGCATTGTAGCGATTAGGATTAACTTTGACGCTTTCATTTTTACACTCCATGAATTTTTTGTTACATCAGGACAGTTTATATCGATATAAACTGGATTACACGCGCAACTGATAATGACAGGGTTCGGCCCAGGCTGTGTCAAAACACACAAAAAACCTTCAGAGATAGAAATTACTCCATTTACTTGTAAAAACAGGATTAACTATTAATGACTACTCCCACTTTGGAGTGTAATTCAAGCAAAAGTAGGTTGATTATTTCCACCGACATGGGTGATTTTACGTTTTGACACAGCCTGGGCCAAAACCGGTCAATCAATAATTCTACATCAACGGCAGGTGAAAGTTCGATAACGGTCATTTAACGTAAAGTTGAGGGGCGCGCCGCTTTTGGCGCGTCCCTCTCGACCGCCATGTCAGGCTTGATATGTGTGCTGTGCATTCATTTTTTGTCGTTGCTTTCCAGCAGTTTTTTTCGTTCAGCTTCGTACTCCTGATACGAGATGAATTTGTCAGCCGATTTTTGCTCTACCGAAGGGCGAACAATCGATTCCCTTGTCTTTAAACCTTCGTAGACGTTGCCATAGTAGCGTTCGCTAATGGCGCACCCGGAAAGAAGTCCGAGGGGGACGCATAAGACAATGGCTATTGCTGTACGCATGATGTCCTCCTATTTCGGACCAATGAGTTGATGGCGTTGTTCGGCATTACTCAAAAGAACTCTGAATAATGAAGCCGAAGTGAGGAGTCGGATTGCTTACAATGATCTGCTCCCCAGAGGACTTTTTAATTACATACCCATCGAATATTTTTTCCTGCCCGCCCTGCAAATTTCCATACACTTTGACTTTCTCACCAATGGAAAGATCGAGTTCTTTGTTGTCTAAGAGCTTGGCTCTGACCTGGATTGAACCGGAATTATCCACCAGGGTAAATCCACTTTCACCAAGTTGCGTGATATTTCCCTCGATTGTGCTTACCGGCGGCAAGGCCAAATTTTTGATCGGCGTAGTGCCAGCACACCCGCTGATCATTAAAACAACTACAGCCAATAGAGGCAGAAAGCTAGCTTTCATTGCGATTTCTCCTTTTTCATTGATATACCTAAGCGGACGCTTTGAAGCGTCAGCGTAAAAGCGGTCCGGTTGACCGACTGGTTAAATGCTGTACTCACGCTCAACCTTAGCCACCCTAACCCGAAAACTGGAATACCATTGCTGATGGCCAAGTCTCTGAGCCTCTTGATGCTCAGTATTTTTCTTCCAGTTGGTGATTGCTTCAAGGCTTACCCAGTACGACACAGTAATACCTACGTTCTCTCTAGCAGACTCAATGCCCAGAAAACCTGGTTGCTCTGACGCTAATTCCACCATTCGTTCAGCCATTTCAGAGTAACCATTGTCGCCCTCTGTGCGATAGCTGCTGAAGATCACCGCGTAGTATGGAGGTTCAGGTGTATTGGCAATCTCTGACATAACTTCCTCTAGGTATTTAACGTAGAGCTAAGCCGGCCGCTGGAGCGGATCGGCTTGAGCGTTTTGTTAGCCATGTCATTCGTTTCATATACACAAGATCAATAAGATGTTCCGTCTTCGCGAAAAAATGCCCATGCTCCATTTACGAATTTCGCGCATAAATCGTCATCAGGATAACTGACCTCATCGCCGTCTGTTCTATCGCCAATTTCCAAATAGAGAACATCTTCTTTTGTTTCGTTGATGAGGGAGTGTGCATTGCCCGTTCCGGCCTTGAATCCTGCGCACATGCCAGGCGACAACTGTGTCTTGCCATTGTTGGAGTGCAGGGTTGGGCGTCCCTCCAAGATGTATACGATTTCATTCTGCTTAGCGTGCGCGTGGCGCAAAGACGACGCTGCGCCTGGAGGTAGGCGCGTCAGGTTGACTCCATAATTGGTTAATCCGAAAACATCCCCTAGTAGACGTTTCTCGCGTCCTTTTACTCGATCAGCCAACATCGGAGGATAAACGGAGGGCTTTGTACGCAAAGGCGCGTCGGCTGCATAGATAAAATCTGGATATTCTGTTTTCATCAAGGTTCCTTTATTGCTTTAGTTTTTTCTACTCTAGTGACAAGAAAATAGGTGCAACCGAGTTCGATCTCACGCACACGCTACGGATTGCAGCGTGCGCCGCGAAGGGTTAATCATTTACCACTTGTCATAATGACACTGGACGCGACTCACAAGTCCGTTTTCATCGAACTCAAATACCTCGGATGCGTTTAGATTATTTACGCTCTGATACTGAATAACAATGCTACGCACCCCGAATAATACGTTTTTTAGCACAAAATTAAGATCGGGATACGCTGCCAGCCCTTTTGCCAAATACTCTTTTAACGCCCATTTTCCGCGGAGTGTTCCGTGGGGATTGTTGGCTAGCCGTGTAAGGAATGGACTGAAGTATTCAACGTCACCTGCATAGTGAGAAACAATGGATTCAATGTCATGGTTATTCCATGCCTGTATCCAGTGCTCGGCAAATTCCTTCGCTTTGTGTTCGGTAAGCATGGAGCCTCCTGAATGGCTAACGTTACGGTAAGGGGCGCGCCGCTCACTGAGCTTAAACGAAGCCGCCAAACCTTGATAAAAAACCGAACTTCAAAACTGCCAACGGGTGGCGCGTCCCTTTGACTGACTTGTTAGGCCAGGCAATACCCACCAAGCCCACATGGGACGGTAATAAACTACAAATATTTAACACATCGCTATATTACAAGTTTTGACCAACGAATTTTTTTGCACGCCATAGTGCAATAACAACATCCATCTGGCTATTGTGCTTTTTGTTAGAGCCTTCTATAACGCGCAGCCACAGTTCCCGCGGGCTTTGTGCCCATGATTCGTTCTCGCGAAGTAGCTTTAATGCTGTTTCGGCATATGTTCTATTGTCCATTGACTTCGTGTATTTTCCTGATTTGACGCCAGCAATTTCACCGGACTCTGCCAGCCCAAGAAAGGTGGATTTTGGGCACCCCTTATGTTCGCAGGAAGGACTATCGGGGAACATCCTCGCGGCAGATGCTTTCCATGCAGCAATTGGATCAACGCCTTCGCTTGCAAAGCAAGCCGCTTCGACAGCAACTACCCCGTACTTTGATTTGCCGTATGTCATTGTTTACGCAATTCTATTGAGTGCAATGTTATGAAAATTCTTTAAAATCGGTAATTTGAACAGGATACATTGCAAACCATTTGTGCTCAAAAACAGCCTGCTGATCAAGAGGCAGGTTCTTGATAGTAGTTAATCCATCACCGGGCACCCCTGTGGTTTTATTTACAACCAAGCTTGTAAGTGGTGGAAG
Source organism: Methylobacter tundripaludum (assembly GCF_002934365.1). GTDB lineage: Bacteria > Pseudomonadota > Gammaproteobacteria > Methylococcales > Methylomonadaceae > Methylobacter_A > Methylobacter_A tundripaludum_A. The sequence goes on from NZ_PTIY01000011.1 coordinate 74,337, forward strand.
CCCATTTTTATCACAGTAACGCATGATGCAATCGAGAAGCGGAGCGAATACACCAGCCCCAGCAAAACCGAGGTAATCCGCTAACTCCCCATAGGTTATAGTGCTTTGATTGTCTGCTTTGCTTATCAAAATTTGCCAAATCTGCATTGCTCGCTCTGAGCGTGTCATGAAGTTACCTCGCAATAGCCTAACAAGTAATTATATGGTTTCTGTATATCATCCCTGATTGCCGTACTCTGGGCAATAAGCTCCGGTATTTTATCGTGACACTAACTGTGTATCTTTCCGTGTCGGACGATGTACAATTTCTTTTTATCGCGGTAACAGTCGGCTATGTAGCGGTAAACAGCCAACCATAGTTCGGTAGATTGGGTTGAATGCAATGAATCCCAGCCTCGACGGGCATAAATCTGGGTTTCGCGTTGCTCTACTCAGCCTACGACACTGCGTGGTATCGCAAATTTGACGGGATAAAACTGAAGTAAATTACCCTCAAAACCATATCAACTTAGCCGCCATCACAAACAGCAGCAGCGAGAAATAGCGTTTTAATTGTTCCGCGGGCAGTTTATGGGCCAGCTTTGCGCCGATCGGCGCGGTGTACATGCTGGTCAGCACGATGCCGAGAAAAGAGGGGACATAGATATAGCCCAAACTCCAGTCAGGCAGCTGGGACGCATCCTTGCCCAGCAGGGCGTAGCCCACCGTTCCGACCACGGCTATCGGCAAGCCGCAGGCGCTGGCTATGGCGACCGCATTGCGCATCGGCGTTTGAAAATGCACTAAATAAGGCACTATCAGCGTACCCCCGCCTATTCCCAGCAGCGACGACAGCAGCCCCATGATGCCTGCCGCAGCCAAATCCAGCTCCTTGGACGGTTGCTGTTGGCCCGGTTTGGGCTTTAACTGCAAAGCCATTTGCACGCCAACGCCTATCAAATAGATGATGAATATGAACCGCAATACGCCGCCGCTGACGTGATCCGCGACCACGGCTCCGACAGCCGAGCCGATCATGATTCCCGGTCCCAGGATACGCACTTTATTCCACAATACGGAATCCAAACGATGGTGCGCCAGCACCGAAGAGATCGAAGTAAGAATAATGGTCGCCAGCGAGGTTGCGACCGACATGATCATGACCAGTTCGGTGGGGAATCCTTGCGCCGCAAACAACATTGCTAAAACCGGCACAATAATCAAACCGCCGCCTATCCCGAAAAGCCCCGCCGTTAATCCTGCGACTGTACCCAATAAAACACTGGCTAAAAAAATGGCTATCACGTTGTTCCTTTGATTATGTTTGAGGTGATTCGTTGGTTTCCCGCAAGGCGCGTAAATCAGCGGAACATATCCTTGTTAACCGCTTTTTCCATTGCTATTTTTGCGGTAATCACGCCTCTGTCCACCAGCTCTTTCAGGTTCTGATCCAGCGTCTGCATGCCGTCCTTGCGTCCGGTTTGAATCGCAGAATACATTTGCGCAACTTTGGCTTCACGGATCAGGTTCCTGATAGCCGGTGTGCCGACCATGATTTCATGCGCGGCGACACGGCCGCCGCCGGTTCTCTTCAGCAAGGTTTGGGATATGACCGCCTGCAACGATTCGGAAAGCATGGCCCGGATCATGTCTTTTTCCGCGGCGGGAAATACGTCGATAATACGGTCGATGGTTTTCGCGGCGGAGGTCGTATGCAGTGTGCCGAACACAAGGTGGCCGGTTTCGGCCGCCGTCATCGCCAGCCGGATGGTTTCCAGGTCGCGCATTTCGCCGACCAGGATAATGTCGGGATCTTCCCGCAACGCCGAGCGCAACGCTTCGTTAAAGCCGTGGGTATCGCGGTGGACTTCGCGTTGGTTGATCAACGATTTCTGGCTTTCGTGAACAAACTCGATGGGATCTTCGACGGTCAGGATGTGCGCGTAATCATTGCAGTTGATATGATTGATCATCGCCGCCAGCGTAGTCGATTTGCCGGAGCCGGTAGGGCCGGTCACCAGAACTAGGCCGCGCGGTTTTTGGCAGAGTTCTTCAAAAAATCGGGGCGCTTTCAGGTCTTCAAGGCTCAATACTGTCGATGGAATGGTCCTGAAAACGGCCGCCGCGCCGCGCTCCTGATTAAACGCATTCACACGAAACCGGGCGACGCCGGGCAATTCAAACGAAAAATCGGTCTCCAGGAATTCCTCATAATCTTTGCGTTGCTTGTCATTCATAATGTCATAAATCAGCGCATGCACTTCCTTATGATCCAATGCGGGAATATTGATGCGCCGAATATCGCCGTCAACCCTGATCATAGGCGGGAGCCCCGCCGACAAATGTAAATCCGACGCTTTGTTTTTGGCTGAGAAAGCCAGTAATTCGGCAATATCCATAACATCCTCGTGAAGACAAAAATAAAATCGTTTTTATACCATAGTTCATCTTTTTGTTTTTTGAATGTTGCCGTTGTGTTAGTTTTTCGTGAAAACCATTGTCTAATGGGAGCCTCGAAAAACCTGTTCCGTTCATGCTTCGACAAGCTCAGCACGAACGGAACAGCTTGGTTTTCCTAGAGCCGTTCGTATTGAGCTTGTCGAAATGCGAGGTTTTTCGAGGTTCCCTAATAATTGATAGATTGATAGCTAACTGAACGCGGACAAGCAATGACCATAACTCAAAGACTCAAACAAATACGCTCCCAAATCAGTAATGCGGAGCTCGCCTTTAATCGCCAGCCCGGCTCGGTGCTGTTATTGGCCGTCAGCAAGACCAAGCCGGCCGAAGATCTTGCCGCCGCCTATCAATCCGGGCAACGCCATTTCGGCGAAAATTATTTGCAGGAAGCATTAGGCAAACAGCAGGCATTGGGGGCCTACGATATTACCTGGCACTTTATCGGCCCGATACAATCGAATAAAACCAAGGCGTTGGCGACGCATTTCGACTGGGTGCACAGCGTGGACAGCTTGAAGATAGCCCGGAGGCTTAGCGATCAGCGCCCGGCCCATTTGCCGCCGCTGAATATTTGCCTGCAAGTCAATATCAGCGATGAGCAAAGCAAATCCGGCATTACTCTGGACGAATTGCCGGAGCTGTGCGAACAGGTCGTAAAACTGCCCAAGCTGAAGCTGCGCGGCGTAATGGCGATTCCGGCCCCGCAAGACGATTTTGAGCGGCAACGCCGGCCTTATAAAACGCTGTATCAGGCTGTTGCAAAGCTGGGGCGGCCCGAATTGGATACCTTTTCGTTCGGCATGACCGGGGATTTACAAGCCGCGATAGCCGAAGGCTCGACGATCGTCAGAATCGGCACCGCGTTGTTTGGCGAACGGAATTATGCCGGCAAGTTAGTTTGACTCTCCACCGCTTAGCACAGGCCGCAGAGTCGAGCGTATATACAATCTGCCGAGGATTACAAAAAGATCAGCTTTTGCTGACATACGCCGGTGACTTTTTACTCCACAATGCCGCCTTGCCGTTTAGGCGGCGTTTTGCGTTCTTCAATATGGATTAAATCCCAGGGAACGATATTCCGTTAAGGAAGCGCTGAACAAATTGATTCCGTTTATGGTTCGACAAGCTCACCACGAATGGAATCAATACGTTACCGTTCGTCCTGAGCTTGTCGAAGGACTAAATCAGCGCTTCCTTAAGTTAAGCGATTATTTATTTCATATAAGAAAGAGCGTTTGCCGGAGTGCAAGCTCTGCTTGCGTTAGCAGGCGAAGCCTGCACTCCAATGGCCTGAAGCCTTAACTTAACGATATTGAGGTATTTAATCCGCAAGCAACCGAACCGGTAGCCGCTTTAATTTGCCGCCGGATCATAAAACACGCACACACAAAGAACCCCGGCCGCGTTCCGGGCAAATACAAAGAAGGGGATATCCATGTTTAACAGCACCACCCTGGAAGTCGCAATCGGGCTAGTCTTCTGTTACGCGTCCGTCGCGCTTATTGTCAGCTCGATTAACGAAGCCATTGCATCATTGTTTAATCTGCGTTCCAACACGCTGTTGGAAGGCGTCAAATCGATGCTCAATGATCCGAATTTTGACGGGCTTGCGCTTAATGTCTACAACCATAGTTTTGTCAGCCATTTAGGCCAGGGAAATGCCAAGAGCGCGCAAGACCTTGACAATAAACCCTCTTATATCGATCCCAAGCATTTTGCTGTCGCCCTTATAGACTGCATACAGACCAAAACCGGTGATGTCGCACAGCTGGGCAAGGACATCGACGCAATCCCCGACCCCCAGTTGAAACAGCTGTTGCAAGGCATCTACGCACGAGCCTCGGGAATTGAGGGCGTCTATACCGAGCTGGCGGCCTGGTTCGATGCCGGAATGAACCGCTTGTCGGGCAACTATAAGCGCAAATCCCAGCTTTATTGCTTCATGATCGCCTTGGCCATTGCGGCCCTGTTCAACATCGATACTTTTCATCTGTTCTCGACGCTTTGGCTGCACCCCGCCATTGCGGCCGGGATCAGCGCGGCAGACCACCCGACGGCCATTTCATGGGATACGTTAATGGCCTTGCCTATCGGCTGGCCGGACGGCGCGGCCTCAATCAGCGGGACTCAAGTTGCGGGCTGGCTGGTCACCGCATCGGCGACGCTGTTCGGCGCGCCGTTTTGGTTCGATCTGTTGCAGAAACTGGTTAACCTGCGGGGCACCGGCAACAAGCCGGTAACGGTCGGAACGCAAACTGGCGGCTAAGGCCGGACGGGCAAGCCTCAATCGCCTGGGGCAATGCAGAAACCGGAATTTAAACAAAAGGATAATACGATGTCTTATATCAAAATAATCGGCAACGCGGCCATCGCATTGATGCTGGTCTTGAGTCTTTCCGCTCATGCGGACGGCCAGCCGGGGAAGTTCGACTATTACCTGCTGACCCTTTCCTGGTCGCCCGAGCATTGCGCGGAAGCGCCGGGCGATAAGACTCAGTGCGACGGCGGGAAACATTACGGATTCGTCGTGCATGGATTATGGCCGCAATACAATAAAGGTTACCCCGATTCCTGCTCCACGGCGCCTGCCGTTCCCAAAGCGGTCGTGCAGGAAATGCTGCCGATCATGCCCAGCGAAAAGCTGATCCGGCACGAATGGGAAAAGCACGGCACATGCAGCGGAGAACAGGTCGGCGATTACTTCAAGCTGATCAAAAATACTTTCCAGGCCATCAAAATCCCGGATGCTTTCACCGATCCGAGCCGTCAGGTCAACACTTCGACCGCAAAAATCCGCAAACAGTTCAAAGACTCGAATCCGGGCTTGCAGATGGCCGTCGCCTGCAAAGGCGAATATCTGCAAGAGGTCCGCCTTTGTTTCGACAAGAAAATGCGGCCCACGGCATGCAGCTCCGGGGTCCGGGACTATTGCCCTTCTTCGTCCGTGATCATGCGTCCGGCGAAATAACTATCAAGAACATGGTGTGTGTATGAAACGTTATGCTTTAGTATTTATAGTTTTCTTATCGGTTGCTTATTTGACCACGCCGGCAAGCGCCAACGAGGCGATCGCAACGACTGAAACATGTTCCGCGCTGCCTAGTTCATCTTCCAGCGATGACTACTACATTAGCGATTGCCAAACCGTCGGTTCGGGTACTTATACTTACCAATATCTGCATGTGGTCAACGGCGGCAAGCTTATATTTAATGATGACGGCGGCACCATAAACTTTAATGCCAAATCGATTTTAGTAGAGCAAGGCGGCTCAATCAAAGCAGGGTCGTATGACGTGCCGTTTGGTACAGCGGGCGGCAAATTGATCATTGGGCTATACGGAGCAGGTCCCGGTAATATTGCGACAAACCCGAACCCGGATTATTCGCCGATCGGCTGCCAAGGTGATACTTGTTACGACAGTTCGCGCGTGGGCAAAGGTTGTCTCAATTCCGGCACATTTAACCCGGCGGATCCCTGTCAGGCGATATTGGCAACAGATCATTCCCAGGATAACAGCTATTTTGAAGGTTACGCCGCCGGTCAAGACGGGGATAATTCCATTTTCGGCTATAAAGTTTTTGCGGTCAGCTACGGCGGAAGCCTGGAGCTGTTCGGAAGCAAGGGCGTAGCGGCTCAATTCAGAACCGACCCCAGCATTCGAACCGCTACCTGCCCCGTCCCGGCGGCAGCCAATCAAAACGACATTACGCAATGGGCGGCATTAACCGGAAACAGCTGGGCGCGCGCCGGCGCTTCAAGTGCGGGCACTACCCTGACCCTGGATCGCGCCGTCGACTGGACGCCGGGCGACCAATTGATCGTCGGGACTACCGACTGGTCTGCCAGTCATTCCGAGCTTGCGTCCGTCAGCGCCGTTGATACGACCAAAACAATCGCCACGCTTAATACAGCCCTGCAATACCCGCATAATGGCGCGGCTTATACGGTGCCTTCCGCGTTGTTAACAAGCACCGGCAATCCGAATGGGCAGGTGGAAAACCGCGCCGCTATTGGATTGTTAACGCGCAGCATCACGATTCAATCTCTCGGCGCAACGGCTACGGATCCTTTTCCCGCGTCGGCAAATTGCGCCGCCGCGGCAAATAACCCCGACTGTTATTTCGGCGCTCAGATGATGGTGCGCCAGGGCTTTGCGAAGTTCCAGGTACAGGGCGTGGAATTTCACCAGATGGGGCAGGGCGGACGGATGGGGCGCTATCCGGTGCATTTTCACATGGTAAAAGACGCCTCCTACACCAATGCCTTCGTTAAAGACAGCTCGATCTGGGAATCGAACACCCGCTTTGTCGTGGTTCACGCCACGCATAATGTCGAGGTGTCGCGCAATGTGGGCTATCTGTCGATGGGGCATGGTTTTTACATTGAGGACGGTTCCGAAATCAACAATCTTTTTTGCCAGAACCTGGGCGTCTCCGCGCGCGCCGCATTGACCGATTATTTTACCAGCCAGGAAAGCACAAGCCCGGAGTACCGCTTCATTCCTCCGATTTTAAATACGATGAACGATCAAACCGTTCAGGGTAGCGACGCCGTTTATCCGACCATGTTCTGGATCATGAATGCCTATAATGAATTTGTCGGCAACCAGTCGGTCGGGGTGCATGGTTTCGGGGCGTGTTACTGGCCGCTCAGCTCCTCGGTCAGCGGGCCGAGCGCAACGATGACATGGGCTCGTAATAATGCGGCGGCACCCACGTACCAGACCTATTCGGAGCTGGACTACGCAAATTTTAACCAAGCTGGGGCGAGACAGGCGCCGTTTAAGCGATTCCGCGGCAATGGCTGCGCCACCGCAGCTTATGCGTTGATGACGGAGCGCGCCTCCCTGCAACCGGACGCAAGCAATTTTGCATTTACCCCTGCACTGAATCCGCCCGCTACCCCTCCAACCGCGAGTTCTCCTGTTCCGGTTAACGTAGCCTCCAATCCATACACGATTGCAACGTCAATGCTTCCGGTTGTCGCCAGCAATTTTTACGGCATCAAATATGCGATGAGTCCCGATACGAACCCTACCTGCGCTTCGGGTTATGGCCCCGGTCAAGCCAGTACAAACGGCCAGTATTGCGTGGCGACGGTAATAGACCGGTTTACCACCTCTTTCAACTGGGCTCAGACCAATTTCGGCTCGGTATGGCTGCGCCCCTGGAGTTATGTGTTCAGCAATAGCGCGATAACCGACCAGTTATTCGGCGGCCTGGGATTTGTCAGCGGCGGCAGCTGGGATCAGGTTCTTAATCGCCAGCTGGCCATAGCGAAAGACAGTCTTTTTGTCGGCAGTATTGCGCCTACAGATCAATACGCGGGCCAAAACGGCCCCGACATGAGCAATGCGATATGCTCACAAAACAATGGAACTCAACCGATGCCGTTTTGCTATTTCCAGAAAGACGGTACCGGTTTGTACATGGGCGGTTTTAACTCCAAACGGATGATCACCATTTATGACGGGCCGTTTTTTTCCGAGGGCAATATCTTCACGCAAGTGAATACGTCCAATTCCGGCGTCAAGACACAGCCCGGTTCAACGCCGCCTTATGCGACCGGTACATCTATTTACGATGCGACCAACCAGCCCGCTTATCCTCTAACGGCGTCCAGCATCCAGAATCCGGCCTTGAGTCAATACAGCGTCATCAATGCGGCGATAGGCTGGAAGCAGCCCAACGGTTTTTACTATCCTCCGGCTTTTGCGTTCCGCAAATCCGGCTTTGATTCTACAACTGAGCGCCACAATGTTTTGGATCAATATGCTTACTATATCCAAGGCCAGTTATGGGGCACGCCAATATCCAACACCGTTAATAATATGGGGGCTACACCGATCGATTCGACAACGATATTGAACGATCTGGACGGCAGCCTCAACGGTATGGCGCCATCAACCGGCGGCGCGCGGACATCGGGGCTTAGCAACAATGCTTTTTATGACGCGCCTTTTAAAGTAGCGCAATGCAACTCCTTCGGCACGGAAACCATCCCCCAGGATTTTGTTACGACCGTCATTACCAAATTGCAGGCGCCGGTGACGGCGGGCGGTTCCGCCACGAACACCGACACAACGTGGAGTCAAAGCCACCCCGCAGTGCCGGTGTACCGGCAGCTTGAAACCGGCAGCTCCGGCGACAGTTGCAGCACCAACGCTCAAGTCTGCGGCGTCGGCGTTACCCCCTGTTGCCGGCGCAGCACGCTCTTTATGGGCGCGGGCATTGGAGCGGCGCCGGGACTCACCATGAATCAGGGGACTTACTATATCGATACCAATGCGGCAGCCCTGAACGGCAGCGTTCCGGCCCCCTTCGTGAATGCAAACTTCACGGCTGGCGCAAGCTATTTGATTCACCATCTTTATGCCGCCGGCAACAGCAAAACGACCTACCAGGTCTATGTCGGGCCTAATTATGTGCCGGGCAGCGGGCAATGGGTGCGTGTAGATCCTCATGTCCAGAATAACGGATTGCAGGTTACTCCGGCTCCTGTAAGCAGTAGCTACGGGTCCAGCAGCTATGACGGCACATCGGGCATTCTGACCGTGACGCTGGATAACGGCACCGTGGCTTCAGATTATGCCTTTCCAACCAGCGCCGCTCCCGAGGATGCCTGTTTCCCGTCGAATCTCTGCCAGATCGAACCGGGAAATAATCCGCAGAAATGCACGGTGTCGGACACATTCCCTGAGCCTGATTTGAAGGAGTCTATCAAGAGCGTCTGTAATTATTGGAGTAGCAGGACGACCGGTCAAAGCGCGGACGGCGTCTATCTGAACGATTGCCCGCGAGGCGGCTGCATTGGTTTCAGCTTTACTCTGCCCGCAGGGTTCACCGCCGTACCCTATGCAACCGCAGGACAGGCTCTCGCAAGCTGTTATCCGAACAGCGCGCCCTGGAAAACCGGCTTGAAAATTACAGACAAGAACTGTGCGAAGCCTCCCAGCAAAGGTAATTTTTGTAAGTGACTTGCAAAGCATCGGGAACCGATGAGTGGCGAACGGGGCGGAGGGTATCTATAGCTCAACCTTGCCCGGCAGGCGTTTCTATTGAATGACGTGACCCAGCAAAATGATGCTACGGTAGAGCAAGCCGCCGCGGTCTTATTTGAAAGGAGAATCCAGATGCCGTCATGGCTCATGTTTGTGATTATCGGTATTTTCGGCGGCATCGCGGCGGGGCTTTTCGGCATCGGCGGCGGCATTATCATCGTACCGGCGCTTATTTATTGGGCCGGTTTCTCTCAGCACATGGCGACCGGAACGACGCTTGCGTTGCTGCTCCCGCCGGTCGGTCTCGCCGCCGCATTCGAATATTACCGGCACGGAAACGTAGATATTAAGGCCGCCGTCATTCTGGCCGCGACCATGTTCCTCGGTTCGTGGATTGGCGCTTACTTCGCGAATCAAATGGCGGGGCCGCAGCTTCGGCTTATCTTCGGCCTGTTTGTTTGCGGTCTTGGCGTGTATCTCGTCTATGGCGCTTGCAAGCGGCTTGGTTGGATTTGAATGCTGCCAGCGACACCTTGTCATGTACGTTAGACGTGTTGCTGATTGAGCCTCAAGAAAAGGCTGTGCTAAACTCCCGGCATGAAAGTTAAAGATCTTATCGCTTTGATTGAGTCGGATGGCTGGCAGTTGGTGCGGCAAAGAGGAAGCCATCGTCAGTTCCATCATTCCATCAAATCCGGTACGGTCACAATTGCTCTGGCAAGCCCAGCGTAGATGTCCCGCCCGGAACGCTTATCAGTGTTCTGAAACAAGCGGGCCTCAAGCAGTAGAGGTTTATATGCGTTATATGGTTGTCATTGAAGAAGGCCCGACAAGTTTTGGCGCCTATGTCCCCGATCTTCCTGGCTGTATAGCAGTAGGAGAGTCATCAGAAGAGGCGCTGCAACTTATCCAGGAAGCTATCGAGTTTCACATCGAGGGGCTTAAAGAAGAAGGCCAATGCATTCCGATGCCGCATTCTTCAAGTTCGTTCGTTGAGGTTCATGCCTGACATTGCGCTCAATCGGACCGCTGCTTATATTCCTTCATATTCGAGTAGCTAGTGGAATACGGGATGATCGGAGTCGCGAAGCCCCGGATTCCGCAAGCTACATCCAGGCTACTAGCTTATACTCTATCTAACTTTTGAGTTTTCTGATACCGCACTCTGTTGCCTTTAACGTTAGAATTACTCTGACTCCAAACATTTCTCTTGCCCCAAACATTTTTCTTTTTGCTTTCAAAAATATCATAAATTGTGCTGGCAAACTCAAGTGGTCCTTCAGTATCGTTAGAATCTGCCTTCATTAACTCTACCATTTCATCTAGTTCAAATGTTTGAATACCTATATCTTTCGGTGTTAAATAAAAGTATCTAATTATTTTATTCATGAGATTTTCTTAATGTTATTTTGATTAACAGTTTCTTTCCTAAACCCTAAGCAAATAATATTTGAAATTGCATTTGCGGCAACGTCAGCAGCAAATGCAACAGAATCGACATGCTTAATTGAAAAAGTTTTTCTATTTTTTGATGTGATAAATAAAATACCGATCATATCCTGCTTTTTACCACCCCAAGCATTCATTGGAGCTATCATTGCCGTTACAACTTCACTTGGATATTTTCTATCATTTTTAGTTGTCTTATACAAACCTAATTTTTCCGCCTCTATAAAATCATGATAAATCAGTACGCCTTGAGCATCATAATTCCTAAGAATCTTTGGGACACCTTCATTAATTGAGATAACCTCAGATGTTTTTTCCCTGTTAGGGTTTAAACCTTTTGTCCTTGCATATGTTTTATATACAATATTTTTATCTTTTAATACTGCAAGTCTAATTGCTACATCAATATGTCGATCATTTGTAAGCAAAATGAAATACTGTTTTAAGTTTTCGCATATTTCCTTTAAATACAGCTCAAGTTCATTTTTAGGCAATCTTTCGAATTTGTTATCATGATGATTTAACTTGTCAATTATTTTTGTTTGTTCATCCCTGATCGAATGTGCAAGCCGGTGTAAGTAATATTTTATTTGTAAAGAACGAATAGAACGGTCTCGTAAGTACAAGAATCCGAGACCAGTAGAAAAACCTAAAATGAATAAGAAATATACAATTGAATAAATCAAATCAATCTGAATCAATTGGGTTGTAAACCACCAGGGAGCCCCAGTTGCTGTCAAAAAGATAAATACCAAACTTGAAACAATTCCCCTACTACGTACAAAGAAGCCAGTAAATCCAAGTTTCCACGCTTCTCTGCCATCAGTTATATGTTCAACAGGTGGTTGCAATGCTTTTCTCATATTTATATAAACATCTAACGCATAACTATGCGGCCTCAATAGATATTATACCTTTTTCATTTACATTTGTTAGAAAAATGGTCGCGACGCGGACTACTAACTAAAGCTCCGCATACTTATGTTGGGCATAAAAAGCATGCTAAACCTACACAACCAATCTCAAAAATTAAACGCCTTAGTCGTGTAGGTTGGGCAACAGCTTTTCGTTGCCCAACATTTCGGCTTCCGGTGAAGGGAAAATCCGTCGCCATATCGAAACATTGCGATGTTGGGCATAAAAAGCATGCCCAACCTACAAAATTCAAAAATTAAACGCCTTAGCCTTAGCTGCCTGCACCTTAAACTGCTTCAACCACGATTTTCCCGACATTTTCTCAGCCAACGTAACGGCAAGATGCTGCGGATCGACGCCCATACCCTTGTTCCGGCCCAAGCCCTGGATGCAGGACGGGCAGTTGGTCAGGATCGTGGCCCGGCCTTTTTCCGGCATGACTTCCGCCAACGACTCGCGTTTGCGGTGCAGCATCGCGGCGGAGATGTCGGGACGGGACAAGGACAGCGTTCCCGCCTCGGAGCAGCAATTAGGCACGGGCGTAACGCTGCCGAATCCGCCAAGCCGGTCAAGCACGTCCAGCGCCTTGCCGTCCAGCGAGTCGTGGCAGGGCGCGTGATACAGATAGCTCTCGCTGCCGGTGCCTGCCAATTGCAAGTCCCGCTCCAGCGCATAGCGGGTTATATCGACCAGCCTGCCGCCGAACAGTTTGGCCGCTTCCATTTCGTTAAGCCCCTCGCGGCAGGTGCCGCAGGTCACGACGCAGCCGTCGAATTCCAGATGGGTGAACATGTCGCGGATTTGGTTCAGCAGAATGGTCACGCGCAAGCCGTTTTGCGAATGCATTTCGGCTTGACCGTTGGCGTAGGCCGGAAATCCGCAGCACAGGAACGGCGGCGGCAACACCACACGGGTTTTTAATCCCATCAAGACATGGAGGGCCGCCATCGATATGTCGGACACCATGCGTTCGGAACCGCAGCCCGGAAAATAGAATACGGTGCGTTCGGCTTCCTCGTCAGGTTCAAATACCAAAACCTGATCTTCCTTGCAGTTGGGCAGCAAATCGCGCAAGGTTTTTGACGGCACGGTCGGCATCGGCGAGCTCAGCAGTTGCAAGGGGTAATGCTTGGACTGGCCTTTTTTCGGTTGCAGCGGCTTGGCTATTACAGCGCCCAGCTGCTGGCCGACAAAACCGGCCCGAAGAACGCCGAAACGGAAAACCTTGTTGAACATCGGCGAATCGCTGTGCAGATAGCGCAGCGTCATCTTGGTCGCCGCCGCCGTGTGCTTGTAACCCCAATCGGCCAGAATCCGGCGCTCCAGCACCGATACGTCTGCGGAGTCTATATCGACCGGACAGGGCTTGGCGCATTTGTGGCAGGTCGTGCAATGGTCCGACACTTCTTCCAGCCATTGCAGCAGCTCGAATTTGGTCGAATATTCGCGCTGGGCGTCGAACAGCAAGGCCTCGATAATCGCGCCGATCGCCAGGTTCTTGTTGCGCGGATGATAGAACAGGCTGCCCGCAGGATGGAATACGCCGCAATCGGGTTTGCACTTTCCGCAACGCACGCAATGGGCGATTTTGTTCGCCAACTCTTCCAGCTGTCCGTGGCGGAGGATGCGCGCTTCCAGACCCAACAGGTTGAACGACGGCGTGAAGATATGTTCCAGCGCATCAAAATCATTCAGCTTGCCGGGATTCATCAGCCCGGTCGGATCGACTTCGCTGCGGTAGGCGCTCAGCGCCGCAAGGCGTTCCGGTTCCAGGTATTTCAGTTTGGTCACGCCGATGCCGTGCTCGCCGGAAACCACGCCGCCCAGTTCGACCACTTTATACATCACATGATCGATGACTTCGCCCGACCGCTCCAGCATGTCCCTGTCGTTGGACAGCACCGGCAGGTTCACATGCACGTTGCCGTCCCCGGCGTGCATGTGGGTTGCCAGCACGATGCGCCGGTCGCGCACTTCCTGATGAGCCAGCTCTACGGCGGCGATAATTTTGGGGAATCCGCGCGCCAGCTCGGCGAATTGCTGCCTGAACTCGTTGATGACCGATAGGCTGCGCAATGTTTTTTCGTCGGCTGTCGCCAGCGCGTTTCTGGCGGCTGCATCAAGTTCCAGCGCAACGCTTGACCGGGCGTCGAATGAATCGTTATTGTCTTCAAGCGGCGGTTCGCGGAATAATGCGGCCGCCCGGTCCAGGAATTTCAGCTGGGCGTAGCGCTCTTCTTCCACGTTGACTTCGTCGATAAAGCGGGCGAATTCGGCCAGCGTTTCCAACGGAATCACGACGTCCTCATTCAGCTTGAAGGCGTTGGTGCGGCGCGCAATCGCGCCGAATTTTTTGCGGTCGGCCCAGTACCGTTCGGCCTCGGCCGCATCGTGGGCTTCGAACAGTTCGCTGTTGGGATACTGCTCCAGAATCGCGCGGATTTTATCGATGCCTCGCTGCGCCTGTTCCAAAGAATGCCCCGCAACATCGATCAGCAGCACGGCTTTCGGCGTTTTAAACCGGCTCGATTTGACCTGGTAGTCGATCGCGCGCACGTACTCGTCATCGAAATGCTCCAGCGCCACCAGCGTGTCTTCGCCCCGGTCGGGAAACGGAAACGCCTTGGACAGCTCGACAATCACGCGGCTGGCTTCTTCCATATCATGGCCGAAAAATTCCAGACAAATCGTGCGCGTGGCTTCGAATTTCGGATAAAGGATAAATTCCGCCGAGGTGATGAGGCCGTCGGTGCCTTCCTTTTGCAGACCCGGAACGCCGCCCAAGGCCTTGTTGGTGATGTCTTTCCACAGGCCTTTTTTTCTGATCTCGCTGCCTTTCAAGACAATGATCTTGATCGATTCGCCGCTTTTCTGGTCCAATACTTCAAAAGTTACGTTATCTTCCGGCAATATTTTGCGCAATTGATGGTCGATTCTGCGCACTTCCCAACGCTTGCCGCCGGGCATCGCCATCCGCCAGGAAATCAGGTTGTCGATGCAGGTGCCCCAGCGTACCGCGCATTTTCCGCCGGCGTTTTCGGCTATGTTGCCGCCTATCGAGGACGCCCAGGCGCTGGTGGGATCGGTCGCAAAGACCAGGCCCCGGTTGCTTGCGAATTGATGGGCTTTTTCGGTGATGACGCCGACTTCGACTTCAAGCACTTGGGCCGTTGCGGTCTGCCCGTCGCTAAGCTTAAATTCCATGTCCCGCGTGCCGCGAATACGGTCGAGCTTTTCGGTGTTGACCACCACGCAGTCGGAGCGCAACGGAACCGCGCCGCCGGTCAGTCCGGTACCGCCGCCGCGAGGCACGGCTTTAAGGCCCATTTTGGCAATCGCCGTGAGCAGCGGCGCGAGCTGTGCTTCCTTGTCCGGCATCACGACCGCGACCGGTAAAAACAAACGCCAGTCGGTCGCATCGGTGGCATGGGAGACCAGCGAGAACGGGTCGAACAGGACGTTGGCAACCCCGGTGATAGCGCCCAGCTCCCTTTTCATGCGTTTGCGCAACCCCGGCGTTTTTTCGACGTCGCTGCGAAAATCGTCCAGCAGTTGCCGGGACGCGACCAGCACTTTATGTACCCTGGATTCGTCGCCGATATTCTGTTCGATGATCTTCAAGTGCTTTTCGGCATTCTCGAACATGCGTTTGCGCCTGCCGGCCGAAGTCACCAGCTCCTGAAACAGGTAGGGGTTGCGGCGGTAAATCATGATTTCCCCGAAAAAGCGCATCAACAAACGGGCGGAGCGCCCGGTGACGCGGCGGTCGCGCAATTCTTCCAGAATCAGCGCGATTTCGGCGCCCAGCAGGAAGGATACGACCTGCCAATCGTCGGCGGACGTGTAGTTGAACGGAATTTCCCGGTAGCCTCTGGGAATGCTGATCGTGGAATTGGCTGCGGTTTTTACGGTAGTTGGCGACATGGTTAATCTTATCCGGGCTAGTCAATATAACGTATTGTCTCTTAAAAATTGAGACGGGATGATGACAAAGGATTGCAGGGGCGGGGTTATGTTAATCATCATGGCGTATTGTCCCATTAATGATTGAGATGGTGAAATGTTGCTTGCGCGCTCACCGTCCCCGGCGCCGGTTTACTTACGCATTGACTGTATGACTTCAAGCAGCGAGGCCGACACAGCCAGAATCCAGATGCTGACAAAATACGGCAAGAATAATAGGAATCCGACCAGCGGCGCGGCAAAAGCCGCAACAATCAGCGCCGCCCAGATGGGGCTATCGCCCTGCATCGTCATCGCATAGGCGCAAACAAAACCGGCGGCCATTATTATTTGCGCGTGATAAGGCCAGTCTATGATGCGATCAAAGTTGCTTTTAGGCACGGCAAGCTCCTCTTTGAAGTAAAGCGCGGGTGTTCCGCCTCTTAGCCATACTATCGGAATTGCAAACGCTGCGCAAAAAAACAGTTGCACCGGACTGGCGTTATCAAGATGTTGAAAAATAAGTTTTTTCCACCCGCTGTCGCAACTTTAGCGGCTCTTTATAAGCGAATAAGCTTTGAGCCGCATATCATAAAAGTTTTCGGAAGCGGTCAGGCCCAACGCACCATGTAGGCTTCTATGATGTATTAACCTTTATCCAATATCGATAAGACTTCAGCGCCGGGCAGCGGCCGGCTGAACCAATAGCCCTGAAATGCGTTGCAGCCGCAATCGGCAAGATAAGCAACCTGTTCCGGGGTTTCGACGCCTTCGGCAATAATGTCCAGATTAAGACTGCCCGCCATTGCGATAATCGTATTGACAATCGCGGCGTCGTTTTCGTTGTGGGTGATGTCTTGCACAAAAGAGCGGTCAATTTTTAACTGGTCGATCGGCATGCGTCGTAAATAAGCCAGCGAGGAATAGCCGGTGCCGAAATCGTCGATTGAAAAACGAATGCCCCGCTGCTTCAGCAGCCGCATTTTTTCGATGACCTCGGTAATGTTTTTAATGATCAGGTTTTCGGTGATTTCCAGCATGATAGCGGCAGGATTTACGCCGGTTAGCTCCATTGCTGAGTTGACGGAATCGACAAAATTGCAATGAGTAAACTGCACGGGACTGATATTGATCGCCAGGTGCGGTACTTTGAAGCCTTGCGAATGCCAGGCGGCAAGTTGCCGGCAAGCCATGTATAAAAGACGCTCGCCCAGCTCGATGATAATGCCGGTTTCTTCGGCAACCGGCAGGAAATCAGCCGGAGAAATCATACCTTTTTCAGGATGTTGCCAGCGGACTAAGGCTTCAAAACCCAGTAACTGACGCGCAGCGTCATATTGCGGCTGATAAAACAAAACGATCTGGTCATTTTGCAAGGCAAAGCGTAATTCGTTTTCAATGCTCAGGCGTTTATTGGCCTGTTCCAGCATGTCGGGATGATAAAAACAGTAAGTGCTTTTGCCTTCGGTTTTTGCGGCATACATGGCGACATCCGCTTGGCGCAGCAGTTTCTCGGTGCTTTCGTCGAATGCTGTGGAAAAAAGGGTAATCCCCAGACTCGCCGATATTTGCAGTTCCTGATCCTCAATCAGGTAAACCTCAAGCAGTGCATTCAGCACTTTTTGAGCCACGTTGCCGGCGGTTTTTTCCGCGTCGTCCAACTTATGCGTCAATCCTGAGAGCAAAATAACGAATTCATCGCCGCCTAACCGCGCTACGGTATCTTCGGTGCGTAAATTGAGTTGTAGGCGTTTGGCGACTTCCTGCAACAATAGATCGCCGCATCTGTGGCCTAAACAATCATTGATTTTTTTAAAATCGTCCAAATCCAGGAAAATAACCGCTCCGAATTGTCCTGAACGCTTGGCGGCGAATAGCTCTTGCAGCAGACGTTGTTCAAATAACGCGCGATTGGCAAGGCCGGACAAGGAGTCGAGGTGCGCCATTTGCCATAATTTCCGCTCGGTGTTTTTGATGATCGAAATATCGCTGAACGCGGAAATGTAATAAAGCACCTGCCGGTTATTATCTTCAATGACGTTGATCCGTTGCCAGATTGAAAAGGCATCGCCGTTTTTATGTTTGTTGACCAGCTCTCCGCGCCAGTAGCCTTTTTGATTAAGGGATTCCCAAAGCTGATCGTAAAACGATTCGCTGTGTACTCCCGAACAGAGCAAATGCGGCGTTTGCCCGATCGATTCTTCAAGCGTATAGCCGGTAATGGCGACAAAGGCCGGATTGACATGCAGGATTTTACAATCGGCGTCAGCAATCAACATGGCGTCCGATGAATGTTCAAAAAAGCACTGATATACGGATGAGCCTATTTGAGGCAGCGATGATGCATGGTTCAGTTGAATGCGGCGGGTAACGAATGGGCTATGCAGCTGAAAACTCGAGTCCATCTCTTCAGCCAGGCTAGTGTTGAAATGATCTGCTTTTTTTAATGCCGACATGTACATGTCCTCCTATCAAATGTATTGCTGGAAAATAGCTTAGTGCAGCCAATGAGTAATAAACAAACGATATTATTCGAAACAAACATCTAATAAATCGATTTTGCAGGCTGGTTTATGCCGCGTTAATACGCCAAGGTTTGGCGGTATTAATTTTGAAAAGATAGCCGGCCAAACGCTCAATGGCTTTCAATATCTTTTTGTTTGTTGTAAAGACGGCGTGACCGGCTTTATGGCAAGCGATTCGCCCGATAAGATCTTGATCGTTTACGGGGGGGCAGGATGCATCAGTTTGGTAATTCCGTTTCATGATTCCACCCACAGGCTAAAAAGATGCGGCCAGGGCTGCTGACCGCACACAGAGGAAGAACAGCTGAACTCTAAGCCCTTTAGGAAAGGGAGCGCAAACAAGAGTTGCAGGGATTCTAGTCAATAAAATCAACCTTGAAAATGCGGCCGATTGTCGCGCGACAATATGCCGCCACAAATGGCGCGCTAAATGCTTAATACTTTGGTTTGCGCGATGAAAAGCGAGTCAAAATAGCGCGGCGGCAGGGCTTGAAAAAACGGTTAGGCAAATTAACACGGCATTTCGCTCGGAAAAATTAGGGCATATAACACCCCATGCTGTATCGCGGATCGAATAAATGCAGCACCGAAAGGACTTTGTTAAAGAAAAGTAAACAGCGCTGTATTATCTGTTTATTAGATTTTCTCATCTAATAATATCGTTTTATTAAAAATAAAAATTCCCCTAAGCTATATCCAACCAACGAACTGCCGTAAAAATACTGCGGCTTTGTTTACGGCGTGTGTGATGTCACTTTTTTATGTACCTCTCTATAAAACAGGGATTGTTTTTTTGGGCGGGTTTCGACCCGCCTCTTTTTTAAGTCGGGAAAGGTACAAATTTCTACGGTTTCCCTCATTACACAATACAACCATTCAACGTAACCGGAAGCGGAAATTCCGCCGCGGCATGCACTTTTACCTGATATGAGGAACAACAAATGCCATTACAAAATTTAGTCGACTATTTCAATGACCGGTTCGGGCAGGAGCATAGGTCAAGTTTTCGTCCCTTCCTGCTTGAAGACGGCGCCATAAGCGCGCTGTTTGGCCAAATTAAAATCGGCAGCGTTTTTTCGCCAATACGGCAAGCATTAAAACCCGCCGAGATTATCGGACATGCCTCGAAGCTTAAAGTTTCAACCCATGAAGTTCAGTACCTGTACTCCGACGAAATTGAAAACCTGCTGAGCAATCATCCGCACCAAGCCGACGGTTTTGAATCTATCATCAATTTCGATCGCTTGTCCCGCACCGTCCATATGCTCAACTACCTGCCGATAACTCATTTGCAAGGCGTATTATTCTTGGAAGTCGATCCGCGGCATATACTGGGCGTTAAAAAGGATCATGGCGCTTATTTTGAAGAGGTTATCGGGCAGTGCGGCCTGGAAACCAAAAATGTCGTGATTATTATGTCGGTAAACAGCCATTATGCCCGGCATTATCAGGAACTGATTACCGGCCTGGACAATTACCGGCGCCGGGGTTATCAAATCGCGCTTAAGTTCGAGTATGTCGCGCAGGAAAGCCAGTCGTTCGACCTGATTACCAAGCTGTCTCCGAACTACGTCAGTTTATCGGCGCGGCACCTTGAGCAGGTGCGCGACAATGCCCTGTTTGAAAAACTGCATGATTTAAAAGCGCTGGTTGTTTCAACCGGCGGGCAAACAATCCTGCAACAAATCGATCAAAAAAAATCCGAGTCGCTGGCGCGCACTACCGGTTTTGATCTGGTGCAGGGCAGTTATTACGAACGCCTGTCGGCTTCAGCGTTTTTACCGGAATTGGCCGAGGCCGCCGGCGCGCTTTATTGACTTGGCTGTACGGATTGATTGAATCTGTCCGCTTCAAAAGCATCGTCATTCCGGTAATCCCTGGCGTATTACGGTGCTTTCGGCTTACCGCGTCAGCCTTATGACGTGATTCGATACGATGGGCTGTAGCACTTCCCGGAACGTAGCGCGGCAATGCCATTAAGGATTTGATTAAAAATTTCATCCGTTCAATATCGGGAAGTTATTACTGAACATATCCTAAGGATCGTGCATGAAATAACTTGAGCAAATTTTATTTTTAAACCATGAAGCGCATGAAGGACATGAAGGATTTAAGTCTTCATGCCCTTCATGGTGATTGCTTAAATTAATTTATGCATGTTCCTAAGTTAAATACAACGGCGCGGCAGCCCGGCTGCAGCGCATTAACTCAATGATAGTGGCGTAGCGTGCCAGATCGAGAAAAATTCTAAATTGCAGGAGCAGCTTTGCCTAAAGCCGCCCCTGCAAAAATCCTTTATTGCTAAAAATCCTGACCGCTCTTGATCCGCCTGACGGTGCTGACCAACAGATCGACTTCCTCATGCGTATTGTAAAACGCCAGTGACGGGCGCACGGTGCTTTCCAGGCCGAAACGGCGCAAGATAGGCTGGGCGCAATGATGCCCGGTGCGTACCGCAATACCGGCGCGGTTTAATGCGACGCCAATATCCTGGTTGCTGTGTCCTTCCAGCACGAACGACAATACGCTGGTTTTCTCGGCAGCCGTGCCGATCAAACGCAAGCCGGATATGCTCCTCAGCGCATCCATCGCATAGACCAGCAACTCGTGCTCGTAACGGGCGATATTATCGATACCGATTTTCAGCAGATACTCAAGGGCTGCGCCCAGGCCTACCGCATCGGCGATATTGCCGGTACCGGCTTCGAAGCGGGCCGGTGCGGGCTGATAGACGATTTTTTCAAAGGTCACATCCTCTATCATGTTGCCGCCGCCTTGCCACGGCGGCATGGATTCCAGCAATTCCGCCTTGCCGTACAACACGCCGATGCCGGTGGGAGCGAATATCTTGTGCCCGGAAAACACAAACCAGTCGCAATCCAGCACCTGTACATCGACGCGCAAATGCGAGACCGACTGAGCGCCGTCCAGCAGCACCCGTGCCCCGACCCGATGCGCCATCTCGATCATTTCCCTGGCGGGCGTGACCGTACCCAGCGCGTTGGAGACCTGCGTGAACGATACCAGCTTGGTGTGAGAATTCAGCAACTTTTGATATTCGCCCAGCAATACCTGGCCGTCGTCATCAACCGGCGCGACGCGCAATGTTGCGCCGGTCGCTTCGCACAGCTGTTTCCACGGCACGATATTGGCGTGGTGCTCCAGCCAGGTGATCACGATCTCGTCACCCGCCTTGATATGCTGCCGCCCCCAGCTTTGCGCAACCAGGTTGATGGCCTCGGTCGTGCCGCGCGCAAAGACGATCTCCGCAGAAGACGACGCATTCATAAACTTGGCAACGGTATCCCGCGCTTTTTCGTAAGCGTCGGTCGCCCGCGCGGCCAGTTCATGCGCCGCACGGTGGATGTTGGAGTTCTCGTGCTCATAAAAATACGAGACCCTATCGATCACCGCCTGCGGCTTTTGAGTCGTCGCCGCGTTATCGAACCAGACTAACGGCTGACCGTTGACCCGTTCCTTCAGGATAGGAAAGTCCCGGCGCACCGCCTGTACATCAAAAGCCGGATGCGCAGAAACCAAGGTCGGCGCTTGCGCATTAAATCCTCCGTGTTTCAACTCATCGAGAAAATAAAGCGTTGAACCCGGTTCGGGGCTTGCCGGAATACCGGCAGCAGGCTTAGAAAACGAACCGAACAGCTCCCGCAACTCAGCTTCGCCCGGCAGGCCGTAGGCTTGAGGCGAAAGTCCCGCTATCAATGACGCATCAAAGGTAGGGTGGGCAACGCTTTTCTGCCCACCGCTTTTATCCGCTGAATTTTCAGCGAAAAGCTTTTGCAATTCCGCTTCAAAAGCCTGAGGTGAAGTACCCACTTTGGCTAATTGCTCGGCGTCAGTCAGCGATTCGGCTGTCAATTCGTGGCCCGCCACTGAAGACGGCGCGGCAGGAATTGAAGCTGTCTCGATACTTCCGGGAATGTGGCTTCCTGAGGGTACGCGCGAAACCAGCAGCTGTTGCAATTGCGCTTCATCGGGCAGGCCGAAGTTGTGCGGCAAAACACCCGCCAGCACGGATTTGTCCAAACCCGCCAACGGCGATGTTGCCGCCGCAGACGGGTTGCCGAAAACCGAGCCCGTATCAAGGCTGTCAGGAACGCTTGCTAAAGACGGTTGCCGCGGAGCAAACAGCTTTTGCAATTCGGCTTCCCCCGGCAGGCCGAAACCTTGCGGTATTCCCGATCCAGCCGCACCCGCCAACGGTGACGTAAACCCGCCCGGCACTGCCGAAGAGGCAGCGGCGATGCGCGATCCGTCGCAGGGTAAGGCCGTAAACAGCTCATTGGCGAGTTTGGTCAATTGCTCTACATCCGGCAATGTTGCGTTTTGTGAAAAATCGCCGTTATTTGTATTCATGGTACTTGCCCACTTCGACATTCTCGAGCACGCCGAGCGCATCGTCAGTCAATACCGCCAGCGAGCAATACAGTGAGATCAGGTAAGAGGCAATCGCTTTATGATTGATGCCCATGAAACGGACGGAAAGCCCCATGCTCAGTTCGCCGGTCAGGTTAGGCTGGTAAAGACCGACCACGCCTTGGCGGCTTTCACCGGTGCGCAACAGCAGAATATTACTTTTGCCGTTGACGACTTTAACTTTGTCGGATGGGATCAAAGGCAGGCCGCGCCAAGTTAAAAACTGCGAACCGAACAGGGTGACGATAGCGGGAGGCACGCCGCGGCGTGTGCATTCGCGTCCGAATGCAGCGATTGCCAGCGGGTGCGCCAGGAAAAACGCAGGTTCTTTCCAGACACGGGAAATCAATTCATCCAAGTCGTCAGGCGTCGGCGCGCCGGTACGCGGCTGTACTCTAAAGCCTGGGGCTACATTATTCAGCAGGCCGTATTCGGCGTTGTTGATCAGTTCGCTTTCCTGGCGTTCTTTAATGGTTTCTATGGTCAAACGCAGCTGCTCATGGATTTGATTGTGCGGGCTGCTGTATAAATCGGAAATACGGGTATGCACGTCGAGCACCGTATTAACGGCATTCAAGCGGTACTCGCGGCCCCATTCTTCATAATCGACAAAGGTTTGCGGCAGTTCTTTTTCGTCGAGGCTGGAGCAATCGACCAGCAGGCCGGTTTCATTCTTAACCTTGTTGACTCGATAAATACCGGCTTCCAGGGGTTTCCATTGCAACAGATGCACCAACCACCGGGGAGTGATGGTTGATAACATGGGGACGGTTTTGGTGGCGTTTGCCAAGGTACGCGCAGCAACATCGCCCAGCGCGGTATGGGTTTGGCCTTCGTGAATATCGGACATGACTTTTTCCTATTGTGGTTGGTGTAATTAGTAGTATCGTTCCCATGCTCCAGCGTGGGAATGCAGTTAGTGACGCTCCGGCGTCCCGTTTCGCAACGCTGGAGTGTTATACGGGTTCCCAAGCTCCAGCTTTCTATGTTTCGGGAAGCTGGAGCTTCCAAGACGGCGTTCCCAAGCTGGAGCTTGGGAACGAGCGGAACCAGCGGATATTTTCGCCTTTCACCTTTCGTTTATATCCCGCCCCCATCCTGAAACAATTCACTGCGCACATGCGCCTGTGTAATGTTGCTGCCGGGCGGTATGCTATGGGTAAGCCAGACGTTGCCGCCGATGGTCGAGCCGCGGCCAATGGTGATACGGCCCAGGATCGTCGCGCCCGCATAAATGACCACATCGTCCTCAACGATAGGATGCCGGGCATTGCCTTTGACCAGGATGCCGTCGTCGTCCTTCAGGAAACGTTTGGCGCCCAGGGTAACCGCCTGATACACGCGAACATGCCGCCCGATCACCGCCGTCTCGCCGATGACCACGCCGGTGCCGTGGTCGATAAAAAAACTCTCGCCGATTTGCGCGCCGGGGTGAATATCAATGCCGGTCGCTGAATGGGCAATCTCGGAAATAACGCGCGCCACCAGCGGCGCGCCCAATTGATGAAGGATATGTGCAAGCCGGTGATGAATAGCCGCGGTAATGCCCGGATAACAAACCAGCACTTCGTCGGAGCTTCTGGCCGCCGGGTCGCCTTCGTAGGCGGCCTGAATATCGCTGTCGAGCAGCTTCCTGACCTCAGGCAAGCGCGCGGCAAACTCACGGGTAATAGCGACAGCCTGCCGGTAAGTCTCTTCGGCAGGCGCATGTCCTGAAACGAAGTGCAGTTCGCGGCGGATTTGTTTGAACAGCTCGCGCAACAGCGTATCGAGCGTATGCCCGACAAAGTAATCAATGCCCTCGTCGTTCAAATCGGGCAGGCCCAAGCGGTTGGGAAACAACACCGCGCCCAGGCCGTCGAGGATTTTTTGCAGTTCCTTGCGCGACGGCAGTTTCGGCGGTTTATCGCGCCGTTGCCGGGTCTCCAGCGATTGCACGCGCAAATGGCGCAATTTAATGACCAGCTCATCGACGCCCCAGTCCTGCCTGGCATTTTGATAGCTTAAATCGCTCATGCCGCAAAACCGCCTGCGTCGAAAACGCCTTCGAACAGCGGCGAGCTCAAATAGCGTTCGCCGGAATCCGGCAGCACCACAACAATGGTTTTACCGGCGTTCTCGGGGCGTTTGGCGACCCGCACCGCGACAGCCGCCGCAGCGCCGCAGGAAATACCCGACAGCATGCCTTCTTCCCTGGCAAGGCGGCGTGCGAAAGCAATAGCTTCTTCATTGCTGACCTGCTCGATTTCATCGATTAACGATAAATCGAGCACATCCGGCACAAAACCCGCGCCGATACCCTGAATTTTATGAGGGCCGGGCTTTAGCGGCTCCCCGGAACGGCGCTGGCTGAGTACCGGACTCGCCGCAGGTTCGACCGCAATCGAAATGATAGGCTTACCTTGCGCCTGCTTGATATAACGGGAAATACCGGTAATCGTCCCGCCGGTGCCGACGCCTGACACCAGAATATCGATAGCGCCGTCGGTGTCGTTCCAGATCTCCGGCCCTGTGGTTTGCTCGTGAATAGCGGGGTTGGCAGGGTTTTTAAACTGTTGTAGCAATACATAGCGTTCGGGATCCGAGGCTGCGATTTCCTCGGCTTTCGCTATCGCGCCGCTCATGCCCTTGGCGCCTTCGGTCAGCACCAGCTTGGCTCCATAGGCGATCAATAACTTGCGGCGCTCCAGGCTCATCGTTTCCGGCATCGTCAATGTCAACGGGATGTTCCTCGCCGCCGCGACAAACGCCAGCGCAATGCCGGTATTGCCGCTGGTCGGCTCGACGAGTTCCTTGCCGGGACCCAGCAAGCCGCGCCGCTCGGCATCCCATATCATCGCCGCGCCGATCCGGCATTTGACCGAATAAGCGGGATTGCGGCCTTCTATTTTCGCCAGCAGGGTAACCGGCGCGCCGTCGCCGATGCGGTTAAGCCGCACCAGCGGAGTTTGCCCGATGGAGTGGGAATTGTCTTCGTACCAATGTGACATAAGAGTCTCCTGTGCGAGTTGCGAACTAATTGCCGGGGCTAAATTTTGGCCAAAAAAAAGCCAGTGGCCCCTAAGGGGCTCACTGGCTTCCGGTTGTCCGGTCAGCTGTGTCGGCTTTCGTTTTTTTATAAAGTACTTTAAGTCGTTACGCTCTGTCAAGGCGCATATTTGCATTCTCTCGAACACGCTAACAACAGCTTGCCTTATCTATTTATCAGACATATAAATCGAATAATATCGTTTTATTAAATATGTAAATCGTACTAAGCTGTTTTCCAACACCTGAAAACATGAATGCTTTGGTTAAACAAGCTTATGCGCTAAACAGCGTTACTAAGCCGCGATCAAAGATTGTTTTGTCTTACATCGAGGAAAAGTCAATGTTCAGCGAAATTACGTCATTCATCACCTTTGTTGAATCCTATTTAACATGGCTCTCAAGCATGTCAACAAAATTGGCGACATTTATCCTGCTGATTGCTTTTGTCGTACTGTCGGCCTTCGAGTTTAGTTTCCCTAAACGCAGACTGCCTGTTAAACAGTTATTTCTGTCTTATCAAACCAATGCCGGTCTGTTTATTTTTAACAGTCTTGTCATCTCGTTACTGTCGGTAGCGTCCTTATTGATGCTGGCCGACCGCTATTCAGACTGGGGGCTGCTGCGCCATATCTCCAATCCTGCATGGAAAGCCCTGCTGTCGTTCCTGTTGCTCGATTTGATGCTTTATTTGTGGCACAGAATCAGTCACCGTTTTGATTGTCTGTGGATGTTCCACAAGGTGCATCACAACGATCCTTATTTGAATGTCTCGACCGCATTCCGGCTGCACATTGTCGAGCTGTTAATCATCACCGCGCTGAAATCGGCGTACATTGTCCTGCTCGGCGTAGACAAGACGATGGTGCTGACTAACGAGACTCTATTGACCCTGTTCATCATGTTCCATCACAGCAATATCTCATGCCGCGGCGAGAAACGGCTGGGGCGGGTCATTATTTCTCCGTATCTGCACCGCGCCCACCATTCGACGGAGCGAAACGAGCACGACACTAACTACGGCGCGGTGTTTTCGATATGGGACCGTCTGTTCGGCACCTTGGCGGAACTGGAGCCTGTCAAAATCGGCATTAACAACAGCTCGCCGCAAACCGTTTCAGGCCTGATAAAATTCGGCTTTACTGTGGACAGTCCAGCGCCTGTGCCTGCATACGAACTGGACGTCAGTCTTAAATCGATGATCGCCGAAGCGGCCTATTACAAAGCGGAAAAACGCGCGTTCACGCCTGGAAATGAGCTTCGCGACTGGCTGGAAGCAAAAAGGGAAATTATCAGGATGGTTTACGGCGATAAGACCGCCAAAAAGCAAGCAAACGATTCTGACTGTCCCACAACCCAGCAGCCATGTACGCTCTGTTAACGTTTCCAGGTCATACTGGAGCGGCCATTTTATGGACTCTACATAGCCACAGGGATGTGGTAAATCCCGGCTGAACCAAATGGATTCTAAAATTATCAGTTAAAACGCTTCCCAGCCGCCCGTATCAGCCGTTACCGATTCAGGTTTATATTTGATTACGGCGGGTTTTGTTGCATCAGGGATCAGGCGGTAAGAGCTGTCCGGGATGTCATTGACTTTAAAACCGCTCACTGTGCCACCGGGGTTTGCGCCTGTTCTTCCAGAAATTCCGATGCCGCTGCGGCTTGTTTGCCAACGCGGCATCATCCATTTGCGCGATGGCTTTAAGTGTTACCGAGTCGCATAGAACGGGAGAAATAAGGTTTTATTAGTGCCAGATCTAAGCCTCCTATAAACTATCCCCACCTGGACAAATAGAGCGAGCTGAAGCATGAACCCAACAAATAGAACAAGCGCCCTGATCTTGGGCATATCGATTTTTCTCGGACTGGCTGCACTGGGGTATCTCCTTGGCCGGGCCGCTATCGACTTTAAAGAATACGAGCGCAGCGTTTCCGTTAAAGGTTTATCCGAGCGGGAATTGGCGGCCGATATAGTGATTTGGCCGATCGCTTTCACCGAGAGCAACAACGACCTGGGCGCTCTTTATAATTCGATTGAAACCGGTAAAAAGAATATTGAAGCGTTTCTGGTTTCCAAGGGCATAGCGGCAACCGAAATATCGTATTCCTTGCCCTCGGTTACCGACAAAGCAGCCCAGGAATTTAACAACGGCGAGAAGGCTCCTTTTAGATATGTGGCGGCTCAAACGGTTACCGTCTATTCATCGAATGTCGCTGTCGTCCGTAAAGCAATGAATGAGCTATCCGAATTAGGCAAGAGCGGGATAGCCTTTAAAGGCGAGGACTTTCAAAATCAGACCGAATACCTTTACACTGATTTGAATAAAATCAAACCGGAAATGATCCAGGAAACCACCACAAAAGCCAGGGAGGTCGCTTTAAAATTCGCTGAAGACTCGAATAGCAAACTGGGAAAGATCAAACAGGCTTCCCAGGGGCAGTTTACTATCGAGCCGAGGGATAAAAACAACCCGCACATCAAGAAAATCCGCGTCGTGTCTACCGTAGAATATTACTTGTCTGACTAGCCTATTTGTCGGGCCGGTTGTTCAACGATTACTGCACTTGCCGGATTATCCTGCCCTCTATCCGGTTGGTAACGGTTTTGTTAGGCAACTTGTCAATCGCTTCCTCGGTGGTTTTGCGGAAACTGACCGCCGCACCGTTGTCCAGGCGAGGCGGACTGGATTTTCCCGCGCCCTGGGAAAAAATTTCATAGCCGTCGCTAAAACCTTTTTCCCAGATGAAATCGATGGTGGCGACCCGGTATTTTTTATTCGTGTCCAGCGGCGTGTAAACCGAAGCGCCTCGCGCTTTGATCTCAACATCGGCGGGTTCGACGGCATAGGAATAAACGCCGTTCGATTCCTTGGCGCGGTACTTGAAACGAAGTCCCGACACCTGTAAAAATCGGCCGTTGCCAAGATGGGATTTGGAAACCGAGTTTTTCAGGACCTCCAGCAATTGCGCACCGGAAAGTTCGAAGCTGACCAGTTCATTGTCGTAATAGAACAGGCCTTCCATGTCGTAAACCGTGATCGGACCGGGAGGAATATTGTCGTTGATGCGAATACCGCCGCCATTGGTAAAGGCAATGTCGGCTTTCATCCGCTCGCGAATCACATCGGCCAAAAAGTCGCCCAACGCTGTTTCCCGGCTGCGTACTGCCGGCTCAACACCTTCCAGTAAATATCGGCTATATCCCAAGACTTGGTTCAGATCCTTGTTCTTTTTCTTGATTTGTTCCGCCAACTTGGCCAATTGTTTGCCCACTTCGGCATCCACCTGAGCATCTTTTTCAACCTTGCCGTCCAGGTCGATTTTGCGGTGACTCGTTTCGACCGCGCCGTCCGCTAAAACGCGAACATCATGAAGCACGGCGCTTTGGTTATCCGCGTCGGCCTTGGTAATCCAGGTCTTGCCGATTCGTTTCTCAAGATAGATATGCTCATGACCGCCGACAACCAGGTTTACATCGGGAAACTCGCGCGCCAGCCATTGGTCCTGGTCGAAATCCTGATGCGTGAGCGCGATGATAACGGCGGCGCCTTGCGCCTTCAAATCGGCGATAGCCTTGTTGATCGCAGCACGGCGAAGGTCTGGCGCGTAATCGAAACTGACGTAGGATTGCTTCTGAAAATCCAGCGTGATACCGAACAAGCCGACCTTGACGCCATTGATGTTCTTGACCAGTACATCGTGGACATTGCTTAGCCGATCCGAAAAGGGGGAACCCGCCGCCATTTCAGAAGAACGGTACCGGGTATTGGATGAAATCCAGGCAAAATCCGACTGGGCGATGCGCCCTAACAACACGCCGGGATCGGCGTCGTCAAACTCATGGTTGCCGAACACGACCATCATATTGTCATCGAATGCCGATTCGTTACCATCCATCAGGTTTAGAACCTTGATCATCGCATCGGCTTTTAGATACTTGCTCATGACCGATGGAAACAGAAAGTCTCCGCCGTGCAGCAGCAATACCTGTTCGCCGCCTTCCTGAAGCTGCCTGCGCAGCGTGCGCAAGCGGGCAAAGCCGCCGATACTGCCGTTTTCGATGCCCTCGATTTTATAGGAATCGTTAACCTGCAAAATCGAAAAACGCGCTTCGCGCCGATCGTTTGCGAGATCGGCGGTATTGCCGGGCTTTGATACCTGGGAACAGCTTGCAGCAAACACCAGGGTGCTGATGAGCAAAATTAGCCTAGCCCATTTCGAATAGTTCATCGTTTTTTCCCTTTTATTGTTATATATGTCTATTGTTAGGCTTGGTTTTATGAAAGTGAGTCGATTGGGGACATCAATTTTGCCGTTTCAAATTTAAAACTGCTAACAACGGCAAAACCAGCCAGTCAATTTCTTTCAATATAGTCCCGGATAACATATATTGAGCAAACCGCACTGACATTACAACTTTGTTGCCCTAAACGCTAAGAATAGGGAAGATATACGGAAACTTTATAATTATGAGTTAGGCCTTAGTATGAAGCAGACCTATAAATCCTTAAACATGCCCCTCTATAAGCCGAGCTTTTCTGGATTTCGGTTTGTAGCAGCTAGCATTGCGCTGAGTATTATATATATCGAGCCCAGTACACCAGCAGATTGGATAATAGCTGTTCTAATCATGGCGCCTACATTTTGGCTTGTGTTTGTTGGCCCGAGATTTCTTTCGGAATGGCAGTCTCATAGCAGATATATTTTCATAGGCTGGTTTATTTTTGCAGCAAAGCTTGCGTTGTTTTGGTGTGTTATTTCAATAGTAGTGCCATACGCTAGAACTGTTTTAAAGGTGTGGCTGCATGCCTAATAACGCTCAACCGGAGCGCGGTTTATGTTGTTTTGTTTTTCTGCTCTCCTGACCGCTCCCGGTTAGCTACGTTAGAACTTAGGACAGGCAACTACTATGTCGATATTCGGAAAGTCGATTCAGGCGCTAGCCAAAGAGCGCGATGCTTTGGAGATCGCAGTTGCTGACAAGGCAACGGTACTTACAAATAAAGACGTTGAGACAAATCAACTTGTAAGAGAGCTCCTTCCGCTGACGACCAAACTTCAATCCGTTAAGCGTGGCATACGTGATCGGACGCCGTTGGCTGATTTGAAGGCGCAACGAGATCAACTCCAGAACACGCTCGACAACTTGCCGGAACCCGATCCAGACATGGGGGACGTTGCCCGGCTATTGCTCGTGAATCAGCGCATGCCGCTCGAGAGCGAAATTCAGGAACTTGATAATTACCTGATGTTTAACTCTCGACCGCTGACAATTGTGGGGCGTTTAATACTTATAGCGGTCGGGTGTGCGGCAGTTTTTCTTTCCGGCTTGATTGGACGCTGGTTCGCTATGTGAGAACCAGCAAAATCAATCCACCGGAAATATCAAATAATCCGTCCATTTGACTTCGCCGCCCGCCTGATCTTCGCTCGGCAGCATGGCCACATTCCAGCCGCCGCCCAAGGCCTTGACCAGCTGCACCGAGGCGGTTAAGCGCTGGCCCTGCAACTGTACAGCGGTCTGCCGGTTGGACAAGGCCACGGTCTGGGCGGTCATCACATCCAGATAACTGACGGTTCCGGCTTGATACTGATTGGTGATCAGCGTCAGTGCGTGGTTGGCTGCGGTTACGGCTTTATCCTGCACCTGCTTTTGTTCATCCAGTATCCGCAAGGCGGCCAGATTGTCTTCCACTTCCTGAAAGCCGGTCAGCACCGTTTGCCGGTAAGCGGCGACGCTGGCGTCGAAACCGTCGATGGCCTGTTTGTACTGGGCATGCTTGGCGCCGCCGTCAAACAAGGTCAGCGCCGCACCGGCCGGACCCAGCGCCCAATAGCGGCTGGCCGATTTGAACAGGTTGTCCAGGGTGGACGTTTGAAAACCGTTGGTGGCGGCCAGATTCAGGCTCGGGTAATAGGCGGCTTTGGCGACGCCGATCTGGGCGTTGGCGGCGGCGATTTTGCGTTCGGCGGCGGCAATGTCGGGACGCCGCTCCAGCAGCTCCGAAGGCAGGCTGGCCGGAATCGGCGGCGGCTGCACATCCAGCGGCGCAGCCGCCAAGGACAGGTCAGCCGGGGTCTTGCCGATCAAGACCGCAATCGCATGCTCCAGTTTGGCCCGCTGCACGCCGATATTAATAGCCTGGGCGCGCACCGATTCCAATTGAGTTTCGGCCTGCATCACATCGCTCTTGCCGACCATGCCGACGGCGTAGCGGTTTTTGATGATTTGCAGGGTTTTGCTGTAAGCGACCACGGTTTCGTCGAGCAGCGCTTTTTGCGCATCCAGGGTTTTTAACTGAAAGTAATTGTCGGCCAAGGTCGCTTCGCTGGATAGCCGCAGCGCTTGCAAGGTCGCGGCGCTGGCTTGGGCGCTGCCGGTGTTGGCTTCGACCTGGCGGCTGACGCTGCCCCATAAATCGGGCTCCCAGGCGATCGCCCCGGCGACGCCGAACAGATTCCTGACGCCCGACACCGCCACGCTTTGGCCGCTGGCGGCGCGGAAACGGTTCGTCGTGCCGGTAAGGTTGAGTATCGGGAAAAACGCCGACTGCGCCGATTGCACCAGATGCTGGGCCTGGCGATATTGCGCCTCGGCCTGGATGATCGATTGATTGGCGACCGCGACCTGTTCTTCCAGTTTATTCAGCCGTGGATCGTTGAAGATTTCCCACCATTTGCCGGACAGCATAGTGTCGCGGGGTTGAGCCTGTTTCCAGCCCTTGCTTTCCTTGAACTCATTGGGGATTTTTGCTTCCGGTCGGACATAATCCGGGCCTACCGTGCATCCGGCCAGTTGCGCGGTTAATAGGGCATAAATCAAAGGTTGGGTAATGCGCTCTGTCATGTAAGTCTCAGAAATAAGTGGCTAACAAAAAAATCTTAAAATTCACCGCGAAGAACATGAAGGACACGAAGTTTTCACTCTCATTTTTCTTCATGTCCTTCATGCTCTTCATGGTTTTACGCCTTAGCTTGATGCGTATGAGTCGTCCCCAATGTTTCTGTGATGACTAAGTAAAGTAGTCGAACTTAACCAATAAATTAAGCAATCACCACGAAGAGCATGAAGGACATGAAGACGTAGATCCTTCATGCTTTTCATGTTCTTCATGGTTTAAAAAATAGTTGTTTCAAGCACGTTCCTAAACAGGCTTATTTGCTTCGGAAGCCGCGCGGTTAAAAAAGCGGCGATGAAACCACAGCCGGAAACGATCCAGGTAAAGGTAGACGACCGGCGTCGTGTACAAGGTCAGTATCTGGCTGAAGATCAGCCCGCCGACGATCGAAATGCCCAACGGTTGGCGCAGTTCCGCGCCGTAACCGCTGCCCAGCGCCAACGGCAATGCGCCGAACAGCGCCGCCATCGTGGTCATCATGATCGGCCGAAAGCGCAGCAAACAGGCTTGAAAAATCGCCTCGCGCGAATCCAGACCCAGCTCGCGTTCGGCAAACAACGCAAAGTCGATCATCATGATTGCATTCTTTTTGACGATGCCGATCAGTAATATCACGCCGATCAGCGCAATGATGCTGAATTCGTTGTTGCAGGCCATCAGCGCCAGCAACGCGCCGACCCCGGCCGAGGGCAGGGTGGACAGGATGGTCAGCGGATGGATATAGCTTTCGTAGAGTACGCCCAGCACGATGTAAATGCTGACCAAGGCGGCCAGGATTAAAAGCGGCTGGTTGCGTAACGACTCCTTGAAGGCTTTGGCCGAACCCTGGAAACTGCCTTGAACCCCGTTCGGTACGCCGATGTCGCGCATGGTTTTTTCGATCAGTTCGGTGGCGGTGGACAGCGAAGTGCCGGGCCGAAGATTAAACGACAGCGTGGCGGCGGCGAACTGGCCTTGATGGTTGACTGACAGCGGCGTATTGGTCGGCGCAAAACTGGCCAGCGCCGACAGCGGCACCTGGAGCGAGCCCGGTTGTTCGCCGGTCGGCAAGCGCTTGGCGGGTACGCTGATATAGACCTGTTTCAGGGCTTCCGGGCTTTGCCAATATTCGGGAGCCAGTTCCATGACGACCCGGTACTGGTTCAGCGGGTTATAGATCACCGAAACCTGGCGTTGTCCGAAAGCGTCGTTGAGGCTGGCGTCGATCATGGCTTGGCTGACGCCGTAGCGCGCCGCCATATCCCGGTCGACCACCAGGCCGATCTGCTGCCCCTTGTCTTGCTGGGTGGTGCTGACGTCGCTGAGTTCCGGCAGTTTGGACAACGCGGCCAGCACTTTCGGCATCCATTCCCGGAGCAGGCCCAGGTCGTCCGATTGCAGCGCGTAGTCGTAAGAGCCGAACGAAGGCCGGCCGCCGATACGCAGTTCTTGCGCCACGAACATATGCAGGTCGACGCCGGGAACGCGTTTCACCCTGTCCCGCAAACGCTTCATCACTTCATCGACAGGACCCCGTTCGTCGTGCGGCTTTAACACCACAAAGACCCTGGCGCTATTGCCGCTCTGCTGGCTGCCGGCAAACCCGACCACGGCTGACACCGCCGAGTCCTGCCGCAACAGCTCGGTAACCTCGAAAAATTTTTTCTGCAAAGCCCAAAAAGAAGTGCCTTGATCGGCTTGAATTTCACCATGCACTCTGCCGCCGTCCTGGGTCGGGAAAAAACCTTTGTCGATCACCGTGTACAGGTAAATATTGAGGCCTATGGTGGCGAGCAGGATCAGCATCATGATGCGCCCGTGGCGCAACGCCCAGCGCAATGTGCATCCGTAAAAATGCTGCACCCGGTCGAAAGCCCTGCCGATGCTTTGATAGAGCCGGCCATGCTGCGGATTTTCCTTGCCGACCCAGCGTGCGCACAGCATCGGCGTGACGGTCAGCGAGACCACTAGCGACACCAGCACGGCCGCCGACAGCGTCACCGCGAATTCCCTGAACAGGCGGCCGACCACGCCGTCCATCAGCAAAATCGGCAGGAACACCGCCACCAGCGACACGCTCATCGCCAACACGGTAAAGCTGACTTCCTTGGTCGCCAACAGTGCGGCCTTGAACGGCGGAACGCCTTTCTCGATATGGCGGCTGGTGTTTTCCAGCACCACGATCGCGTCGTCGACCACAAAGCCGGTGGCGATGGTCAGCGCCATTAAGGTCAGGTTGTTCAGGCTGTAGTTGAAAAAATACATGGCTGCGCAGGCGCCGAACAGCGAAGCCGGCACCGCAATAATCGGCACCAGTGTCGAGCGTATATCCCGCAAGAACAGCAGCACCACCAGAATGACCAGCGCCATCGCAATCAACAGGCTGTGTTCGACTTCGGTAATCGAAGACCGGATGCTCATCGAACGGTCGATAACCACCGACAGGTCGATCGCGCTGGGGATGGAAGCGCGCAGCTGCGGCAATATGGCCAGAACCTGATCGACGGTTTCAATCACGTTGGCCTGCGGTTGCTTTCTGAGAATCAGCAGCACCGAAGGTTTACCGTTTTTCAACCCGGTGTTGCGCAAGTCCTCGACCGAATCCACGGCCTCGCCGAGATCGGCGATGGTGACCGGCGCGCCGTTGCGGTAGCTGACGATTAGCGGCAGGTAATCCGCCGCTTTGCGCGCCTGGTCGTTGGCCTGGATCTGCCAACGTTGACCGCCGTTTTCCAGCACGCCTTTCGGACGGTTGACGTTGGTTTGAGTGATGGCGTTCCTGACATCCTCCAGGCCGATGCCGTATTTGCTTAGTGCGTTGGGATTCAGCTCGACCCGTACCGCCGGCAATGCCGCGCCGCCGAGCTGCACCAAGCCGATGCCGGGAATCTGCGATATTTTCTGCGCCAGGATAGTCGAGGCGGCGTCGTACATCTGGCCGCGGCCGAGAGTGTCCGAGGTCAGCGCCAGAACCAGGATCGGCGCGTCGGAAGGGTTGTCCAGCCGGTAACTGGGGCGATTGGGCATGCCGCTGGGCAGCATGCCGGCGGCGGCATTGATCGCCGCCTGCACATCGCGGGCGGCGCCGTTGATGTCGCGGTCCAGATCGAATTGCAGGGTAATCTGGGACGCGCCCTGCAGGCTGCTGGAGGTCATTTCGGCAATCCCGGCGATCCGGCCCAATGCCCGCTCCAGCGGCGTCGCCACCGTGGCCGCCATGGTTTCAGCGCTGGCTCCGGGTAACTGGGCGGTTACGCTGATGGTCGGGAATTCCACCTGCGGCAACGACGCCACCGGTAAGTTCAGGAAAGCCAGAATACCGGCCAGGGATATGGCCAGGGTCAGCAGACTGGTGGCGACCGGCCGGTAAATGAACAGCGCCGATAGATTCATCGCAAGCTTCCGTCGTCTTCGATGGTTTCAGCCGGATTCAGCTTTAGCCGGCCGGACACGCGCCGGGCCAGGCCGTCCATCCATAAATAAATCACCGGCGTGGTGTACAGGGTCAACAACTGGCTCAGCAACAAGCCGCCGACCATCGTGATGCCCAAAGGATGGCGCAGCTCCGAGCCGACGCCGCTGCCCAGCATCAACGGCAGAGCGCCCAGCAAGGCGGCCAGCGTGGTCATCAAAATCGGTCTGAAGCGCAGCAGGCAGGCCTGGAAAATCGCGTCGCTTGGCGACATGCCTTGCTTGCGCTCGGCTTCCAGCGCGAAGTCGATCATCATGATCGCGTTCTTCTTGACGATACCGATTAACAGGATGATGCCGATGATGCCGATGATGCCCAGATCGCCGCCGGAAACGATCAGCGCCAGCAGCGCGCCGACACCGGCGGACGGCAGCGTGGACAAAATAGTGATCGGGTGGATATAGCTTTCGTACAACACGCCGAGCACGATATAAACGGTGACGATGGCGGCCAGGATCAGCCACAGGGTATTGCCCAGCGAGGCTTTGAACGCCAGCGCCGCGCCCTGGTAATCGGTGCGGATGGCGGCAGGCAGGCCGATTTGCTGTTTGATGCGGTCGATAGTCTTTACCGCATCGCCGAGCGCCGCGCCCGGTGCGAGGTTAAACGATAAGGTCGCGACCGGGAACTGGTCGAGATGGTTGATCGACAGCGGTGTCGGCCGTTCCGATAATTGGGCTATCGCCGACAGCGGCACCTGCGTGCCGTTGCTGGAAGGAATCCGTAAATCGTTCAAGGCTTCCGGGGAATTTTGCGCGCTTGGATCGACTTCAAGCACCACCCGGTACTGGTTGGATTGGGTGAAAATAGTCGATACCAGCCGCTGTCCGTAAGCGCTGTACAGCGTTTCGTCGATTGCGGCGGTGCTGACGCCGAGGCGGCTGGCGGTGCTGCGGTCGATGTTGACATAGACTTGCCGGCCCTGGTCCTGCACATCGCTGGTGACATCGGCAAGTTCGGGCTGCCGGGAGAGTTCATCGACGAGCTTATGCGTCCAGAGGTTCAATTCATCGATGTCCGGTGTCTCCAGCGTGAACTGGTACTGAGTGCGGCTGACCCGGTTCTCCATCGTCAAGTCTTGCACCGGCTGTAAATACAGGCTAAGTCCGGTCAGCCCGGACAGTTTGGGTTTCAGCCGCGCTATGACCTCGCTTGCGCTTAGCTTGCGTTCGGCTTGCGGTTTCAGGTTGATCAGGAAACGGCCTGCGTTGGGCGTGGTATTGATGCCGTCGACGCCGATGAACGACGACAGGCTTTCCACAGCCGGATCTTCAAGCAGCAGCGCGGCCAGTTTTTGCTGGTGTTCGGCCATCGCCGAAAACGACACATTTTGCGGGGCTTCGGAAAAACCCTGGATGATACCGGTATCCTGGACCGGGAAAAAACCCTTGGGAATGAAAACGTACAGCGCCACGGTCAGCGCGGCGGTAGCGAAAAACACCGATAGGGTCAGGCCTTGCCGCTGCATGACCCATTCCAGGCTGCGGCCGTAAGCGGCAATCAGCTTGTCGAACCAGTCGTCCGGCTTTTCGGCAGGCTCCGGGTGCGAATGCAGCAGTTTGGCGCACATCATCGGCGTCAGCGTCAGCGATACGACCGCGGAAATCAGGATCGCCACCGCCAGCGTGATCGCAAACTCCCGGAACAGCCGGCCGACCACGTCGCTCATGAACAACAGCGGAATCAGCACGGCGATCAGCGAAAAGGTCAGCGAAATAATGGTAAAGCCGATTTGTTCGGAGCCTTTCAGCGCGGCTTTCAACGGCGATTCGCCGCGCTCGATATAGCGGGAGATATTCTCGATGACCACAATCGCGTCGTCGACCACGAAGCCGGTCGCGATGGTCAGCGCCATCAGCGTCAGGTTGTTGATGCTGAACTCGGCCAGGTACATTACCGCGAAGGTGCCGACCAGAGACAGCGGCACCGCGACGCCCGGAATGATCGTGGCGGGCACGTTGCGCAGGAACAGGAAAATCACCATCACGACCAGCGCGACCGCCAGCAGCAACTCGAACTGCACGTCACGCACCGAGGCGCGGATGGTTACGGTGCGGTCGGTCAGCGGCAGCACGTCGACGCTGAGCGGCAACGACGCCTGCAATTTCGGCAGCAGTTCCTTGACGCGGTCGACCACTTCGATCACGTTAGCGCCGGGCTGGCGCTGGATGTTGACGATCACCGCCGCCTCTTTGTTCGCCCAGGCGGCGAGGCGGACATTTTCCGCGCCGTCCACCACTTCGGCGACTTCGGACAGATGCACCGGCCCGCCGTTGCGGTAAGCCACGACCAGATCGCGGTATTCCGCCGCCGAGCGCAATTGGTCGTTGCTGTCGATAATCGCCGAACGCATCGGCCCGTTGAACATGCCTTTGGGCTGGTTGACGTTGGCGGCGGCGATCACGCTGCGCACATCTTCCAGGCTGATGCCGTATGCGGCCAAGGCTTTATGGTTGGCCTGTATCCGCACTGCGGGACGCTGGCCGCCGCTGATGTTGACCATGCCGACGCCGGATAATTGGGCGATTTTCTGGGCCAACCGGGTGTCGACCAGGTCCTGGACCTTGAACAGCGGCAAGCCTTTGGAGCTGACCGCCAAGGTCATGATCGGCGTGTCGGCCGGATTGACCTTGCTGTAAATCGGCGCTTGCGGCAAATCCTTCGGCAGGAAGTTGGCGGCGGCGTTAATCGCCGCCTGCACGGTTTGTTCGGCAACGTCTAAATCCAGGTTCAGGTTGAATTGCAGGGTAATCACCGACGCGCCGCCGGAGCTGGTCGACGACATCTGGGTGAGTCCGGGCATCTGGCCGAACTGGCGCTCCAGCGGCGCGGTGACCACCGACGTCATGACCTCGGGACTGGCGCCCGGATACAGCGTGATCACCTGGATGGTCGGATAGTCGACCTGCGGCAGCGCCGATACCGGCAACAAGCGGTAAGCCAGGATGCCGACCAACAACATCGCCACCATCAGCAGCGAGGTCGCCACCGGGCGCAGGACGAACAGCCGGGACGGGTTGAAATTCGGCAGGGCGTGGTTTGCTGGAATCATAGTCAAGGACGCTTATCGTTTTTACGCGACTTGCCTTCGGACTTGGTCTGCGCATTCGGATCGGCGGCCACGGCTATCCCGTCTTTTTTGGCAATATCGACCGGGCTGCCGTCGCGCAGCCTGTCGACGCCATCCACCACCACGGTTTCGCCGGCGGCAAGGTTGTCGAGCACCGCAACCTTGTCGTTTTCGGTCGGCCCCAGGGTGACGCGGCGCGCTTGCGCGGTTTTTTCCGAGCCGACCACGTAGACAAACGGGCCCTGAGTGTCGTGCTGGATCGCGGCGCTGGAAACCAGGGTCACGCCGGGCAAGGTTTCCAGGTGCATTTTGATGTTGACGAACTGGTTGGCGAACAGTGTGCTTTCGTTATTGTCGAATTGCGCCTTCAGTTTCAGCGTGCCGGTGGTGGGGTCGATCTGGTTGTCCAGCGCCAGCAATTTGCCGTCGGCCAGCTTGGTTTTACCGGCCCGGTCATAGGCTTCGACGTTAACCGCTTCGTTGGATCGCCAACGCTTCACCACCGATTGCACCTTGTCTTCGGGCAGGGTAAACACCACGCTGATCGGCTGAAGCTGGGTAATCACGACCAAGCCGTTAGCATCGTTGGCCTGGAGGATGTTGCCTTGGTCGATCTGGCGCAATCCGACCCGGCCAGGGATCGGGGCGGTCAGTTTGGCATAGCTGAGCTGGAGTTTAGCGTTATTGACCTGGGCTTTATCCATTTCCACAATGCCTTGATACTGTTTGACCTGGGCTTCCTGGGTTTTGGTTTGCTGGGCGGAAATAGAGTCCTGTTCGAGCAGGGTCAGGTAGCGCTCATGGTCCAGTTGGGCGTTTTTCAGCAGCGCTTCATCGCGCAGCAACTGGCCTTCGGCTTGCTGCAACTGCACCTGAAACGGGCGCGGATCGATTTCCGCCAGCAAATCGCCTTCCTTGACCATTTGGCCCTCGGTGAACGCCACCCGCATCAGTTCGCCGTCAACCCTGGAGCGCACGGTCACGGAGCGCAAGGCGGTGACGGTGCCCAGGCCGTTCAGATAGACCGGAAAATCGGCTTTGCCGGCGGTTTCCGCCGACACCGCCACCGGTGCGTCATTGTCGCGGCCGCGTTTGCCGCGCTTGGAATCGGATTTTTCACCATCCGGCGACGACGCATGCTGGAAATAAAAGACTGCGGCGATAATGGCCAGCACGATCAGCGATCCGGGCAGTAAAAAAGCCCGGCGTCGGTTGGCGGGCGGGAGTAATGTGCGGCGATTGTGTTGACTCATACGGGCGTTATTAATTAAGGGTTTGGGAACGGATAGCTTGGATACCGGCCAGCGAAAATTGCGCGACGTGTTCGGCAAACGCCTTGAGGTTGCTTAAGTCGCTGGGATGTTTGCGATGCGGCCGGGCGCCTTGCATGTGTCTTAACCGCAACAGCTGAAAACATTGGCCCATGATGCTGGCGTGGCAGTACTGGATTTGCTGTTCGCTGGCCGCCTGTCCCAGGCATTCTTTCAGCAAGGCGAACATTTGCAGGCGCTGAGGGTTGATTTCCTTTTCCAGAATATCGGCCAGCAGCCGGGTAGGCTGCGC
The DNA here is from genome assembly GCF_002934365.1 of Methylobacter tundripaludum. Taxonomy (GTDB): domain Bacteria; phylum Pseudomonadota; class Gammaproteobacteria; order Methylococcales; family Methylomonadaceae; genus Methylobacter_A; species Methylobacter_A tundripaludum_A. The sequence goes on from NZ_PTIY01000011.1 coordinate 115,052, forward strand.
CATTTCCTTATGAATAATCGCAAACGAATAGGAATTCTCGTCGCCGATGCGCCTGACCAGGGATTTAATCCATTCGGCCAGCCGTTGTTCCGCCGGTGCGTCGTCTGTCAGGCCGCCGTCGGGCGGGTACAGCTCAAGTTCCTGATTAAATGCAAAACGCCAGGATTCCAGATAGAGGGTTTCCTTGTCGCGGAAATGATAATTGACCGAGGCGATATTGGCGCTCGCCTGCCCGCAGATTTCGGCTATTGTCGCGTCCTGGAAGCCTTTTTCCGCGAAGATTCGGCTGGCTGCGGTTAACAGCCGGATGCGGGTTTTTTCCGGCTTGATTTTAAGGTTCGGCATGCAGGCAAATTGATCGAAACAGGCGTAGTAATGATGTTTGGCAATTGTAATTGAAATTTTAAATTTAAATACGCATTTTAAATTCAGTAAGCGTTATGCGGGGGTTTACAGTATTGTTTTTTCAGCTGTTTTTTGTTTCCGATTTGCTATTGACCGCTAGAAAATCAGCGGCAGTAGCGCAAATGCCGCCTGTCAATCAACAGGCTGTCGGCGTCATCGCGGGTGGATAATACTGTCAGGATGAAGCAGCCCGTAAGGCTAATTTGCCCTGGCGTTTATTTGACGACTTTCGGTTGGGCAATGCGACTGTCAAGCCGACAGCCGAATATACCGATCTATGCATGAAATTCTCTTGGGATTGTAGATGGAAAAATAAATATGAAGAACCGGTGATGCGTTGAGCAAAAAGACAGACCAACGGGTTGTGATGAGCTAGGAAGCGCTGAACAAAATGCTTCCGTTCATGGTTCGACAGGCTCACCACGAACGGAATCAATACGTTACCGTTCGTCCTGAGCCTGTCGAAGGACTAAATCAGCGCTTCCCTCAGGGACGGTTGAGGACTCGGCAGTGTTGTCTTTGCTAATAAAAAAAGCTGAGCGCTTCCGCAACACGCCCCCGTTGTGCTGAAAATCCAGCAGGCGCTGCTGATACGCTGTTTGTAAAGAAGCGATTTTGCGCTGATACCTTGCTGTTATAGCCGCAGTCGATCATTCCAATGCTCGGTTCGCGATGAATCGGCTCAAGTGTACGGAGGCGTCTCCTGAGTATGACCGTAAGATTCTCTGCGCTCGCTTCAACTACGCTTAAAAATGTTGTAAACAGTGCATGCAACAGAGCAGTTGCACCGGACTGATACAGTCAGCCGGCTTAAAAAAACAAAATTCTTTCAGTCGGCCGTTCATGTTATTTTCAATCCGCATAATGCAAGTATATGAAAAATAATTATTTTTTATGTGTTCTTGTGATATTTCCGGCTGTAAACGGTTTGTGGCTCGGATTTTGCTTTGATATAATCGAGGCGTTTTCTTAAGTAAAGGAGCCGAGCCTATCGGAATTATTGCCTCAGCCTTTTTTCATCAAATTGTCACCGTCTTTACTTAAGATGTCGTTGCACTAAGCTGTATTAAGGAGAAGACAATGTCTAGCGAAATTATGTCATTAATCACTTTTGTGGAAAGCTATTTAATCTGGCTATCAAGCATGCCCGGAAAATTGGCGACATTTATCTTGCTTATTGTATTTGTCGCTTTATCGGCTCTTGAGTTTTTCCGCCCCAAACGCAGATTGCCCGCTAAACAGTTGCGCCGGTCTTATCAAACCAATATCGGCCTGTTTATGTTTAACAGCATCGTTATTTCGTTGCTGTCTGCAACGCCTTTATTGATGCTGGCCGAACGTTATTCCGACCGGGGGCTGTTAAGCCACATCGACAATCCGGGCTGGAAAGCCCTGTTGTCGTTCCTGTTGCTCGATTTAATGCTTTATTGCTGGCACAGGATCAGTCACAGTTTCGATGGCTTGTGGATGTTCCACAAAGTGCATCACAACGACCCTTATTTGAATGTGTCGACCGCATTCCGTCTGCATGTTGTCGAGCTGCTGATCATCACCGTGCTGAAAGCGGCTTACATTATCCTGTTGGGCGTGGATCAAATGCTGGTGCTTATTAATGAAACCCTGTTGACCTTGTTCATCATGTTTCATCATTGCAATATTTCATTTCCCGGCGAAAAGCACTTCGGGCGGGTCATCATCGTGCCTTATCTGCATCGCACGCACCATTCGACGGAGCGCAGCGAGCACGATACCAACTACGGCGCGGTGTTTTCGATATGGGATCGCCTGTTCGGCACGCTGGCGGAACGGGAGCCTTTGGAAATCGGCATTAAAAACAGCTCGCCGCAAACCGTTTTCGGTTTGGTAAAGTTCGGCTTTACCTCGGCAAACCCGGAACCTGTTCCTGCATACGAGCTGGACGAGAGTCTTAAATCGATGATCGCCGAGGCGGCCTATTACAAAGCGGAAAAGCGCGCCTTTAAGCCGGGAAACGAACTGCGCGACTGGTTGGAAGCGAGAAGGGAAATTATCAGGATGGTTTATGGCGACAAGGCGGGCAGGGAACAGGCAGGACGCATCGGCCCGTTACCCATTTAAGCGCTGTTGATTCTAACATCCGACCCAAAAGGGGGTTGGAGGCCGTCAGGCAAAGGCTTCCTGGCGGCTTGTTAAACGGGTTGGGTAATCGTTTTTGTTGCCCAATATTCCGGCATACAGGGGTAGAATCCGCGACCATATCGAACATCGTATTCATAAAAAAATCCCTTGCTGGGCAAGCCAGGGCTTGATAAACAACAGCAACAGTCCCGCCGCGCCGCAAGCGCCGATGACCGGAATGACGCCCGCCTTGTAACGGAACAAGGTCAGCAAGGCGGTCGCCCCGATCAGCGCGGCAATGCCGTCGAAACGACCTTCGAAACCTTGCGGCCAGAACACATGCCAGGCAAAAAATACGGCAAGATTAAGAATCACGCCGACCACGGCGGCGGTAATTGCCGACAGCGGAGCGGTGAATTTTAAATTGCCGTGGGTGGATTCCACCAAGGGGCCGCCCGCCAGGATAAACAGAAAACTGGGCAGGAAGGTGAAATAGGTGACTACGACCGCCGCGACCACACCGGCTATCAATAACGCATCGGAACCGAGAGGCAACTGGCTCCAGCCGCCCAGGAAGCCGACGAAGGTGACAATCATGATCAGCGGGCCGGGCGTGGTTTCGCCCAGCGCCAGGCCGTCGATCATTTGCGTGGCGCTCAGCCAATGGTAATGTTCCACCGCTCCCTGGTACACATAAGGCAACACCGCATAAGCGCCGCCGAAAGTCAGCAGCGCCGCCTTGGTGAAAAACCAGCCCATCTGTGTGAGCGCACCGTTCCAGCCGTATTGCCCGCACAAAAATCCGATCACGCCGCCCCACAAAATCAATCCCGCCGCCGCGATTTTAAGCAGGTGCGGCCAACGGAACCGGGCATGGTCGGGAATCGGCATATCGTCATCGATCAGCGCGGGGCCGTAGCTTTGTTTGGCCGCGTCATGGCCGCCGCCCACCGCAAATTTGTCAGGGGCGATGCGCCCGCCGACGGCTCCGAGACAGGCCGCGACCAGCACGATCAACGGGAACGGTGCATGCAATGCGAAAATCGCGAGAAAGGCCAGCGCCGCCAGCGTCCACAATAGGCCGTTTTTTAAAGCCCGCGAACCGATGCGATACGCCGCGAACAGTACGATGGCGGTGACGGCGGGTTTGATGCCGTAAAGCAGCCCGGCCACCGCCGGAACCTGACCGAAACTCAGGTAAATCCAGCTCAGCAGGATCAACAGCAACAGAGACGGCAGGATAAACAACAATCCGGCGACCACGCCGCCCCAAGTGCGATGCATCAGCCAGCCGAGATAAACCGCGAGTTGCTGCGCTTCAGGCCCCGGCAACAACATGCAGTAATTCAGCGCATGCAGGAAACGCTTTTCCGAAATCCAGCGCCGCCGCTCGACCAGTTCCTGGTGCATGATCGCGATTTGCCCGGCAGGGCCGCCGAAGCTGATAAAGCCGAGTTTGAGCCAGAAGCGGAAAGCTTCGCCGAAGCTCACGGGTTGCGGTCGTTCCATTGAGTTCTCCTTCGTCAGGGGGGTGTAAATTGTCATTGGGCTTCTCTTCTTGTTGAAAAAACGGCATAACCAAAAAAACAAGAGCGCCATATAAGCCTTATATCCCGGCAGTTTTGTCCCGAAAAGCGTGCAATTTAACGCCGATCAATGTCCGTTGGGGGCGCTATGTGTATACTACCCATAATTGTGCCGGCCCTTAACTTGATCGACGATGCCAATACTACTTTCCATTAAAGCTTAAGTGTTATGAATAATCTTTTTCTGATCATTGCCGCGCTGTTGCTGGTCGCGCTCAATGGCTTTTTTGTGGCCGCAGAGTTCGGTCTGGTCAAACTGCGGCAAACGCGCATCCGCGCGATTGTTAAAACGAAAGGTTGGCGCGGACGCATTCTGGGAAAGGTGCACGCAAAACTCGATGCCTATTTATCGGCCTGCCAGCTGGGCATTACGCTCGCTTCGCTCGGTCTGGGCTGGATTGGCGAACCTGCGTTTGCCAGCCTGCTGGAATCCCTGTTCGACAGGTTCGACGTCACATCACCGGAAATGATACACGGCATATCCTTCGCGTTCGCCTTTACCGCCATTTCGTTTCTGCACATCGTCGTCGGCGAGCTTGCGCCGAAATCTCTGGCGATTCGTAATCCTGAAAAAATCGGCTTATGGAGCGCCGTTCCGCTCTACGGATTTTATTGGCTGATGTATCCGGCGATCTGGCTGCTCAACTCCAGCGCCAATTTGGTACTGCGCCTGTTCGGTTTGGGTAATGTTCATGGCCATGATGCGCATTACTCGGCTGACGAGCTTAAGCTTATTTTACGCAGCAACTTCCCGGACGACCGCTTTACCCGCGATGAATGGAATATTCTGGCGAAAACGCTGGATTTCAGCGAACTCGAAGTATCCGACCTGATGCGCCCGATCCATGAGATCACTGCCTTGCATCGCAACGAGTCATTGCAAAAAAACCTGCAAACCGTGTCTCAAAAACGCTTCAGCCGTTATCCCTATTTCGACACTAACGGTGTTGATGTGTTAGGGGTGATCCATTTGAAGGATTTGTTTTTCGCCCAACAGGAAGGCCACGCGATTGAGGATTTGACTCATTACCTGCGGCCTATCCAATACATAGCGGCGCATACACCGGCACTGGAACTGTTCCGTCAATTCCGCATGGGAACATCGCATTTTGCAATCATCGGGCAAAAAGGCCAAAAACCGCAAGGTTTCATCACGCTGGATAATTTGTTAAGCGCGATGGTCGGTGAGATACGCGACGAGTTCCGTCAAAACAACAATGACTGGACCCGGCTTGATAACGGCACGCTGATCGGCAAGGGCAGTCTGCCGATATTTTCGCTGGAACGGATTCTGGGAATCGATGTCGAGAACGAAGAGCTTGAATTGGAAGACGAGGTATCGATTGGCGGCCTCATCATGGCCAAGCTGCGTGACATTCCGGTAGAAGGCCAAAAGATTGAATTCAACCAGTTCGAAGTTGTGGTCAGAAAAATGAATGGGCCGCGCATCGTTTTTGTCCAGATTTACCCCAATGAAATAACGGATGTGATGCCGTAATCTCTTTTAAAACAGCATAAGAATAACCACGAAGACACGAAGGACACGAAGAGAAATGTCTATAGGAGTGCGGATAAAATCACTTCACAAGTTAAAACCCGCCAGGTCTGGGGATAGTGGCGATGCTATTTGCAAAAGTTATTTCATGCACATTCCTTAATAAAACTTCGTGTCCTTCGTGTCTCGGTAATTGCTCCTGCATCCATGCAGTCGTTCGTGGTGAATAATGCTTTTACCGTCTCCAGCGCATATACGAATCCCGCAGACTATATTAAATCTCTCTCCCAGCGACACCGAGCTCTTTAGCCGCAACCAGCAGCTCGTCGATGAAGTGCTGCGTATATAAAGGCAGGTAGTTGTTTTTTAAATAGGCGATCTTGGTTCTTGAGCTGGGAATAAGATGCGATAAATCCCGCGCCACCAGATCATGATCCATCGCCGGATCATAGGCCATGCCGGCGATAATGCCGACGCCCATGCCCAGGCGGACATAAGTCTTGATCACGTCGGTATCGGCGGCGGCCAGAATAATGTCCAGCTCCATGTCGGTGTTTTTAAAGGCGGTCTCGATATTTGAGCGGCCGGTAAAACCGAAGCTGTAGGTGAGTATCGGATAAGAGGCGAGCCGTTTAAGAGAAATGTCACCCTCGCTCAGCGGATGATTTTTTGGCACCACGACCGCATGATGCCATTCATAGCAGGGTTTGACGACCAAATCGGCATCTTCGTCGACCTTCTCGGTGCAGATCGCAATATCGGCTTTCCGGGTGTGCAGTTTATTAATCAGTTGTTCGGGCGACGCTTCGATCATATAAATCCTGACGCCCGGATATTTTTCCCTAAAACGCAGGATAGGGCTGGGTAAAAAATACTTGGCCTGGGTGTGCGTGGTCGCAATATGCAGCACACCCTGGTTGCTGTCGATATAGTCGGCCGCTATGGTCTGGATATTGTTCTTGGCCATGTTAATGGTCGCGACTTCTGCCATGATGCGTTGGCCCAGGGAGGTCAAGCCTATCAGTTTCTTGCCTTGCCGTTCGTAGATCGGGGACCCCAGCTCGGCCTCGAAAAGCTGCAATTGCCGGCTGACCGCCGATTGCACGATGTGCATTTTTTCCGCCGCTTTTGAAAGGCTGAAATCATTTTCTTGAAGAACGCGAAGTAATTCAATTTGGCTTAAATTCATTTATTAAAGATGTCCTATCTAATGATTGCACATGGATGACGCGGATTTAAACAGATGCCCGCGGATAACACTATAAAAAATTCGGGTGCGGCTTTTGTCCCCGCGCCCTACTTAGGAACGTGCATGAAATAACTTGAGCAAGTTTTATTTTTCATGTTTTAACCATGAAGGTCATGAAGTGGCATGAAAGGTTTAAGTCTTCATGTCCTTCATGCTCTTCATGGTAATTGCCTAAATTAATTTATGCACGATCCTTAGTTTCAAGTACCCGGCGCGCAACCTGACGGTCTCTATTAATGAAACCAATGCGCATGGCGTATCCGCAGGTCAACCTTGTCGCCTTTGTTCAGATGCAGACGCCTGAACTGATCATTGGGCATTTCCGCATAAACGCTTGCAGCCGAGCCGTTCTTGACCAACTCGATGCGGATCAGGGCGCCCAGGTGTTGCCAGTCTTTCAGCGTTACAAAGGCGTCGCTGTCGGCTCTCGATTTTTCAATAACAATATCATGAGGGCGGACGTGAGCAATCTTGCCATAGTGTTGTGCTGTCGGTAATCCCGCTGCCTGCAACCAATCGGAGTCGTGTTCTTCCAGGTTAAAAACATTGGTTTGGCCGATAAAGCGGGACACGAAAGCATTGGCCGGATGATCGTAAATGTCGCCGGGCGCGCCTTGCTGTTCGATGCGCCCGTGGTTGAGCACCACAACCTGGCTGGCGACTTCCATGGCTTCTTCCTGGTCATGGGTGACAAAAATACTGGTGACATTCAGGTCATGATGCAGGTTGCGCAGCCATTGCCGCAAGTCCTTGCGCACGCCGGCATCCAGCGCGCCGAACGGCTCATCCAACAATAATACCGAAGGCTCAACAGCCAGCGCGCGAGCCAGCGCGATACGCTGGCGCTGTCCGCCGGACAGTTGATCGGGATAACGGTCGTGCAGCCAGTCCAGTTGCACCAGGCCCAATAAATCATGCACCTTCTTGTGGATAATCGCTTCGCCCGGCCGCTCGCTGCGAGGCTTGACTCTTAAGCCGAACGCCACGTTCTCGAATACGGTCATGTGCCGGAACAGCGCATAGTGCTGAAATACAAAACCGATTTGGCGATTCTTGACCGGTTTATCGGTGACCTTATCGCCTTTCAAGAACACATCGCCTTGGTCTGCTTGCTCAAGACCGGCAATGATGCGCAGCAACGTGGTTTTTCCGCAGCCGGACGGCCCCAGCAAAGCGACTAATTCGCCTTCGGGAATGTCGAGGCTGATATTGTCCAGCGCGGAGAACGAGCCGAAATGTTTACTGATATGGTTTACGCTAATACTCATGGGATTTCTCTAAATATTTTAAATTCAGGGGAAAGATGAAGGGCGAAAATATTTCCTGTCCCACTCAGCCTTTAGCCTTTAGTTTTTTATCTTGATTTTGCTTCCACTCAAGGACGGTCTTAAACACCAGCGTTACCACGGCCAGGGCCGCCAATAGCGAAGCGCCGGCGAAGGAACCGACAAAGTCGTATTCGTTGTAACTGACCTCGACATGCAGCGGCAGCGTGTTGGTCAGTCCGCGGATATGGCCGGACACCACCGAGACGGCGCCGAATTCGCCCATCGCCCTGGCGTTACACAGCAGCACGCCGTTCAGCAGGCCCCATTTGACATTCGGCAAGGTGACTCTGAAAAAGGTTTGCCAGCCGCTGGCGCCGAGCGACAGCGCGGCTTCCTCTTCTTCATGGCCAATTTCCTGCATCAGCGGAATCAGCTCCCTGGCAACGAACGGGAAAGTCACGAACAGGGTCGCCAGAACAATCCCCGGCACGGCGAAGATGATCTTGATGTCATGTTCGGAAAACCAGGGGCCCAGCCATCCTTGCGCGCCGAAAATCAGCACATAAATCAAACCGGCAATCACCGGCGATACCGAAAACGGCAGATCGATCAGGGTAATCAGCAGGCTTTTACCGCGAAAGTCAAACCGGGCTATCGCCCAGGCGGCGGAAACGCCGAACACGGTGGTCAGCGGCACGGTGATCAATGCAATGAACAGCGTCAGTCTCATCGCAGCCAGCGCATCGGGGTGGGTCAGGCTGGAGCTGTAGGCCGTCCAGCCTTTGGCAAAAGCCTCAACCAACACGGTTAACAGCGGCAAAAGCAAAAACAAACCGATAATACCGAGGGTGAGTCCGATCAAGACATATCGAACCCAGTTGGGATCGGATAGCGTGAGTTTTTTTGAAGTAATGAAGGAGTTTGCGGAAACGGCGCTCATCACGAATTCCTCACAGTTGTCCTGAACGGCGGCGTACCCACCATTGCAGCCCGTTAATAAGTAACAGCAGTACAAACGACAGGATCAGCATGGTCAAGCCAATTGCGGTTGCCCCAGCGTAATCGTATTGTTCCAGTTTGGTGATAATCAACAGCGGCACAATCTCCGAGATATACGGCATATTGCCGGCAATGAAAATGACCGACCCGTATTCGCCGATGCCTCGCGCAAAAGCCAGCGCAAAACCGGTAATCGTAGCGGGCAGGATATTAGGCAAGATGACCTTGACAAATGTTTGCCGCCGGGTAGCGCCGAGACTGGCGGCGGCTTCTTCCATTGCGGTATCCAGTTCCTGCAGCACCGGCTCGATGGTGCGCACCACAAACGGTAAGCCGATAAAGATCAAGGCAAAGACAATGCCCAGCGGTTTGTAGGCAATTTGGATCCCGAGACTGTCCATGACCAGCTTGCCGATCCAGCCGCGAGGTTCGTAGATCGCCGCCAGCACGATGCCGGCTACGGCGGTCGGCAAGGCGAACGGCAGGTCGATCAGGGCGTCAAACAGGCGTTTGCCGGGAAATGAGTAGCGTACCAGCGACCAGGCGATGATAAAGCCGAATATCGCAGCCGCGGCGGCGGCAATTAACGCCGCGCCAAAGCTTAGCCTGAAAGAAGCCTGTACACGCTCATTGGTCAGTATCGCCCAGTATTCGTTCAGGCTAAGCTGTAACGTTTTCAACAGCATCGCGCTGAGCGGAATCAGCACGATCAGAGCCAGATAGAACAGGGTAAATCCTATGGCCGGGCGAAATCCCGGCATGATGTTACTTTGCGGCATGTCAGTAATTTCCGGTTACATTAAAACAGAGGTGTTATATTTCTCAGCTGTTTCATGTGTTTTTAACGTAAAAAAGCGGGAGTGAACGAGGCGCTCGCTCCCACAGGAAGGACAACTTATGGTTTGTAGATTTGATCGAAAAGGCCGCCGTCATCGAAATGCTCTTTTTGCACTTGCGCCCAGCTGCCGAACTTCTCGCTGACGGTAAACAGCTCCAATTTCGGAAAGCGTTTTAAGTCTTCAGGATTGGCGTGTTCGGGTTGGTAAGGGCGGTAAAAATGCTTTGCCGCCAGTTTTTGCCCAATCGGCGAATACAGGTATTGCAGATAACCTTCGGCCAAATCCAGGTTGCCGTTCTTTTTGGCGACCTTCTCGACCACGGCGACCGGGGTTTCCGTCTTGATACTGACCGGCGGCACCACGATTTCGAATTCACCGGCGCCCTGTTCGTTAACCGCCAAAAACGCTTCGTTTTCCCAAGTGATCAGCACATCGCCGATACCGCGTTGAATAAAGGTTGTGGTGGAGCCGCGCGCGCCGGAATCCAAAACCGGCGCATTCTTGTAAATTTTCTTTACGAAGTCCTTGGCGGCTTCCTTGCCGCCGAATTTTTTTTCTCCAAACGCCCAGGCAGCCAGATAGTTATAACGCGCGCCGCCCGATGTTTTAGGATTGGGCGTGATCACCGAGACGCCGTCTTTGGCCAAGTCATCCCAGTTTTTAATACCTTTGGGATTGCCTTTGTGGACCAAAAATACAATGGTGGAGGTATAAGGCAAGCTGTTATTGGGCAGGCGGGTTTGCCAATCTTTAGGAATCACTCCAGCCCGCTCGGCAATTTGGTCGATATCGTGCGACAACGCCAAAGTGACTACGTCCGCTTCCAGGCCGTCGATTACCGCCCGTGTCTGCTTGCCGCCACCACCGTGCGATTGTTGTACACCGACGTCTTCTCCGGTTTTTTCTTTCCAGTATTTAATAAATTCTTTGTTGTAGTCCTGATACAGCTCTCTGGTCGGGTCGTATGACACATTGAGAATGGTTCTTTCAGCCAAGGCCGTACCGCTTGAAAGCAGGGTTAGCGCGAACAGCAGATGTTTTAATGGTTTGGTGAGTTTCATGGTTTCTCCTTAATGGAAGCTGTTTTATTTGCTTTGCCGCATCGTTTTAATTTAAGCGTCATAACGATCCGCATGGAAAGCATGGTAATCAAATTAGGTTGGCAACAAAAACGATATATTTAGATGCATACATCTAAAAATTAGATAATAAGCCTGGGGCAGAATACTCAGCGGTCTTGTCGTGCATTATCGGATTTGCCTCATCCTTCATCTGCCGGAGCAAAGGAGGACAAGGCCGGAAAACCCGGTAGGACGAGGGAGAAGCGCTGATTGAGCCCTTCGGCAGACTCAGGGTGAACGCTAAGGCATTGATTCCGTTAGTGCTGAGTGTTTCGATTGCGCTCAGGAGAGACGCCTGTCGAAGCATGAACGGAATCAAGTTGTTCGGCGCCGACCTCGTTATAATTTGGGCTTGCCATCGCCAAATGCATTCAAGCTGACTTCAAAGTAGAAGAAGTTGCTGGCCTCAGTGGTGAAAGGACCGCTCGGTGCGGCCTGCGCCCTGGTAAAGCTGCCTGGTTCGAAACGGGCGTAACTTAAGCTCCAGTCGACATACGGATTGAGTTTGTGGCGCATGCGGAAGTCGAGCTCATGGCCCAGGAAACTGCCGCTTCGGCCCGTTGTATCCCTCAGGTTAGCCCGGTTCCAGGCCTCGGTTTCGCTTTCCAGCCAGAACGCGCCATAACCGGCGTCGAGGCGGACATCTTTGTGCGGGGTGAACTCCAGGCGGGCTTTGGGCGCATGCACGTTATCCCAGGAGAAATAGTCGTTGCGCGACCACGGCTGGTTGAAGCCGTAAAATGCATCGAATTTTTCGTTCGAGCCGCTTGAAGCATTTCTATTGGGATCCTTGTCGCCGGTACCGAAACCGTAATAGGCGCTGACTCTCGGTTTCCAGTCATGGTCAAAGGTGTAACCCGTTTCCAAAGAGTAAGCCAGTGCATCGTGCTGAAGCTCCAGCTCCTTGGCCACGCCCGTTCTGGTATAGCCAAACCGGCCGAACTGTTTGTTGATGTCGGCATCGAAATCGAAGCCGCTGTCGCCGAACAAGCCGTAAACCCGTAAGCCCGGTGCAAAAATATCCATACTGTTCTTGCGGTCGGCAACAATCCTATTATAAGGATCGCCATTGACCTTGCGCCCCATAAAGTAGGGCTGGATGGTGATGTAATCCGACCATTGCCGGATACTCAGCACGCCGCCGTAAAACCAGGTATCTTCATCGGGTTGGTCGAAGTCGTATTTCAAACGCTGAACCGGTTGGAATGCGAAGGTGTCCAGATCCCAGTTGTTTTGTTTCTTGCCGAATCGGACACGGAAACCCTCGAAGTTATTGGTGGTGTTGCGGAACTGGTTGCTGCCCACCAGACGTCGATCCAGCAATTCCAAAGCCTGGCGGCCGGCGCGGATGCTTAACGGCCGGTTATGGCCGAGCGCATTGTCAAAGTATAACTCGGCATAGCCCTGAATTATTTCAAACTCGTTGACATCGGAATCGGTCTTTTCATACAAACCGTTGTAACTGCGGGCGTCTTCAAACTCGACCGCAAAGCGCAAGGGGTCGAGAATGTCTTTTACGCCGACATAGCCACGGGTTCTCAACAGCCATAGATTGTCGGGATCGTTGCGATAAGTGGATAACGTAGCGCCGGTTGTGGAATCGTTTCTGCGCCGGTAATCGTTTTCCCGGTACTCGTAGCGGGTGCGGAAGTCCAGGCCCACATCCAGCCAATCCACATCACGGAACTGCTTGAATTGGGTCTTGCTCAGATTTCGCACATAAGCCGGCGGATCGGTGTCCGGTTCGACGCGATAGCCTTTAGTCTTACGGTAATAATCCTCGGCATTCGCCAAGCCGGGCCATGTCAGCAACAGGCCCAAGGCACCGGCTACCGACGCGGTATTTACGAGTTTACGCTTCATGATGTTCACCTAAAATCTCTGTTGGGTACAGTAACTTCCGGTGATCCGGTCGGTTTGTATTTATGATGTGGTAATGCTTTCGCCGTTTTTTACGGTAGAAATAGAAAATTATTTTTTATTGTCAAAGCGTAGTTTCTCCCTACGCTCGATTTGTACAACCTTGTTTTCGTGAATGGTAATTTCAATCGAACCGAACTTAATCTCTTGTAAAATGGCGGCAATCTGGTTTGCGATTTCAGTTGTTCGCGGATCTCTATATGTTTTTTCTAATTTAAGCGCCATGAAATACTCACTATCGAAGTTGAAATGTATCGATTACGTTGGCGGGAAGTTTAAAGAGAATTTTATATTTAATAAAACGACAATATTAGATGTTTGTATCTAATTAGAAGATATTATCCGTTTCACTTTCCGCTACCGGGTCCTTGAATTCAGCGGTTTCAGCTAAGGACCGTGCATAAATTAATTTAGGCAATTACCATGAAGGACATGAAGACTTAAACCTTTCATGTCCTTCATGGTTAAAAAATGAAAAATAAAACTTGCTCAAGTTATTTCATGCACGTTCCTAAGCGTTATTCCAGCGTAACGCATACAGTGGAAGCTTATTTGCAATCGTCCCGTCTTATTCTTTGTCTCATTTCATTGTCACGGCACAGAAAATTGCTTTTATCGGCGTTATAAGGCCGGGATCGTCAAAATAGACGAGGCAGGAGGATTGATTTTGCGTTGGACGTGGCGCGTAGAAACAGGGGAGGGGAGCAGTGGATTTTAGCGGTTTACTTGAGGCGGTTTGGGCCGGCGTAATCGTAAACAAACCGGCGCAACCGCGTCTTTACCGTTATTTAGCCTTTTCCACGTCAAACACCGTGCCGCGAATCGCGACGACTTTTACCTTGGTGGATATATCGCAATCTTCGCCATGAACTTTCCAGATCGAATCATCGACTTTTATTGTTCCCTCGCCGTTTTCTATCGGTTTGTACAGGCTGAAGACTCGGCCGATGTATTGAGCGCCGCGTTTGTTCAGCAAGGGGTGGTCTGTCGCTATCGGATGTTTTTTGCCGTAAAGCTTCCAGACAGCGATCGCGGCAATCGACAGGACGGAAAAAATCAATACCTGCAAGTCCGTGCCGATCACAGGTATCAGCAACAGCAGGCAGCCGGTGACAAAGCCGGATGCCGCCATCCACAGGAAGAAAAAGCCGGGGACCAGCAGCTCTATGACTAACAGCCCGAGCGCCAGTACCCACCAGTTCCAGAAAACAATTGTTAATTGATCCATGTCAGCTCTTTTTAGCGCTATTGGACATGGTTTCTTTCGCCAGTTCGCTAATGCCGCCGATGGCGCCAATCACGCTTGATGAGTCCAGCGGCATAAAAACCAGTTTGCTGTTGTTGGCGGAGCCTATGTCTTTTAACGCCTCGATGTATTTTTGCGCGACAAAATAGTTAATGGCCTGGACGTCGCCTTTGGCGATGGCTTCCGACACCATTAATGTCGCTTTGGCTTCCGCTTGGGCCAGCCGTTCGCGGGCGTCGGCATCGCGGTAGGAGGCTTCTTTGCGGCCTTCGGCTTCCAGGATGGCCGCCTGTTGCGCGCCTTCCGCGCGTAAAATCTCGGACTGCCTTAAGCCTTCCGCTTCAAGAATCGAGGCGCGTTTCAAGCGCTCGGCTTTCATTTGCCTGCCCATGGCTTCGACCAAATCCTTGGGCGGGGCGATGTCCTTTATTTCGATACGGGTGACTTTGATGCCCCACGGTGTGGTTGCATCGTCTACCACGGACAGCAGCCGTGCATTGATGTCGTCACGGCGCGACAACAACTCGTCCAGATCCATCGATCCCATCACGGTACGGATATTGGTCATCACCAGATTCAGGATGGCCCAGCCCAGCTGGCTGACTTCATAAGCGGCCTTGGCGGCGTCCATGACCTGGTAAAAAACCACCCCGTCCACAGTCACCATCGCGTTATCCTTGGTGATCACTTCCTGGGACGGCACGTCCATCACCTGTTCCATCATGATCATCTTGTTGCCGATGCGCTCAAAAATAGGCCAGATAAAGTCCAAGCCGGGCGTCAGTGTGCGGGTATATTTGCCGAAGCGCTCGACGGTGTATTCCATGCCCTGGGGAACCGACTTGACGCTCATAAATACCATCAAGACAGCGAAAACCAAAAATGCTAAAACAAAACCACCCATAAAACCCCCTGATTTTTTGACACGGGATGTGCCGGACTTCAACCGATTGAAAAAAAGCAATGCCAACAATTAAAGTAAAACCGTTAAAATACCGCCGGGCAGTGTTGCATTGCATGCATGGACTCGCGACCGCCCGACTAATAATAATATAAATCTATCTAAATGTAAGTTAACGGGTAATTATAATGCTGATAACCGCCGCTTTTCATACAGGGATCTGGACCCTGCTTTTTTTTGTTGTCGGAATGATTAAGCCTAAATGGCCTTTATTCTTTTTGAAAAAACCGGACAGGTTTTTAGTCCTGGTTATATCGACCGTGCTGTTTATGGTTTCCGCTACGCTGTTTGGCGAAGGCAACCGGCAAAAAGCCCTGGAGGAACAGGCCGCTAAAGACGCTGTGTCCAAAATCTTGGCTCCGGCTTCCGCCCCGGTTCCTGTGCCGGTGCCCGATGTTCCTGCGACCAAACCGGATTCCCCGAAAAAGTAACCGCGGGCAAGAAGCCTGACAACATTACCCAAAGCGCTGGCCGCGCAGGCGCTGGGTCTGGCGCTTACGATGATTCTGGCCTGGATGTCGCCGGCGCTGTTTCACGGCGTCTGGCGGTTGGTGCTGGCACAAGGCGCGACAGCTGCCTTGTGGTCTGTCGTTTTACGCCAGCCGTACTGGTGGTTCCCGATTCACTTGTTGTTTCTGCCCATCGCAATCGCGATGCTCGCCTTGCAGCTGCCTTCCTGGCTGTATCTGTCGGCCGTGCTGCTGCTGGCGCTGGTATTCTGGGGCACGGTCAAGGGCGATGTGCCGCTGTTTTTGTCCTCAAACGCCGTAGCGGATGCGGTGGCGGCGATTGTCGAACGGGAACATGCCGGTGTATTCGCCGACCTTGGCGCGGGAGTCGGCTCGGTGGCGGCGCCGCTGGCGCAGCAGCCGGCAGTGAAGGTCGATGCCTGGGAACGCGCGCCGCTACCTTGGCTTATCACCGTCTGGCGTTGCCGCAAGCTGCCGAATGCGGCTGTAAAACGCGCCAGCTTCTGGGACTGCAATCTTGCCCGTTACGATGTGGTGTTTGCGTTTCTTTCCCCGGCGGTCATGGCTGAACTGGGCGAAAAAGTCAGGCGTGAAATGCGCCCCGGCAGCTTGTTTATCTCCTCATCCTTCCCGGTACCGGCTTGGCAGCCGGAATCGGTGGTACGGATCGAAGACCGGCGCGGGACTAAGCTTTATTGTTATCGAATATGTAACTTCTCATTACCCACAGGTGAATAAAAGTTTTTTTATTCACCACGAACGACTGTAGGGATACAGGAGGTAGAGCAACGCAGGAGCAGTTGCCGAGACACGAAGGACACGAAGTTTTAATTCTTCGTGTCTTCGTGGTGATAATCTTTTAAGAATTACTCTGATAGAGCTTTTCAGGCTTTCAGATACTTCCACCAAAACCAGCTGCGTACATGCAGATAATTGCGTATCGGCGTCTTGACCAGCAGCAGTAATAACCCAATCGAATACAAACACCAGACCGCCGCCCATTCGTTGGGATTGCTGGTGGTCATCCAAGCCAGCAGCGGTCCGGTAGCAATGTGGTAGGCGGTCATTTTCCAGGAGCCGTAGAAGATAGGCATCACAAATGCCGCGACAACATACATATTGAACAGCACCAGATTGGCCGTCGCCGGGATTTCCCAGGCGATATGCCAGTCGCCGGACGTAGAGCAGATCCGCCTGCCGCAAAAAGGCACGTTGAACGACTCGGCATACAGGATAAACCGGGTTTTAACCTCGTAACAGAACGGCGCCCATTCGAACGGATACAATCGTATCAACAGGCAGACCGTGGTCACCAGGCAGATAAAATAAACCGATGCGGAAATCTTATCCCTGACTTTTTCGGGAATGAAATACATCGACACCGCGTTGACAAAAAACGGCTGGAACGCGATATGGATATAGCCCAACAAGGTTGCCACCTGATTGCCGGGATTGGCGCAATCGTCAATCACCGTATAGGTATAGGCCTGCAAGGCTTCCATTAACGAAAAGAAGCCCAAGGCGTAGCAAAGCGGGGCCGGTTCTTTTTTATAATAAAAATAAGCGGTGCTCGATAATCCGATAGTCGCTAATACAGTTGACGCTTCCCCGCTCCAGCACATAGGTTTTCCGTTCTTTTGTTAAATCTTCAGACAGCTTGGTTAGTTATCCCGGCTTAGAGCGGGAGATAAGTTTTGGATATTCAGGAACTCAAATCCCTGCAATAAATCCCACCGCTTCGATGCCTGCAATCGCGCAACGCTCGTCCTGGTCGGAACTGTCGCCGCTGATGCCGACTGCGCCGATCACATGATTTTTGGTATCGCGAATCAAGACGCCGCCCGGAACCGGCATGATTTGTCCATCCGCTATGTTTATCAGTGCGTTCATGAAGCCCGGTCTTTCTTCCGCCACGCTGGCCAGACTGCGCGATGAGATGCCCATGCTGACCGCGCCCCAGGCTTTTGCGGTCGCAATCTGCTGTCTGATGACGGTTGCGCCATCCTCCCGCTGCATGGCCTTTAAATGTCCGGCCTCGTCCAAAACCACCACGGTAATCGGCGCCATGTGTAATTTGCGGGCTTTGTTGGTTGCGGTATTGATGATGATGTTGGCTTTTTCAAGTGTTAATGTTTTCATTTGCGGTTCTCTTCTTGTTGAAGTTTTATTATTTTAATAGAGGCAGCAGCTGCGGCCATACTTTATCTGCAATGACCGGTTGCCCTTTGGCATTCGGATGCAGGCCGTCTTGTTGCATCATATCCTGGGTCAGGGCGACATCTTCCATAATAAAAGGCACATACGGGATGCCCAGTTCCGTAGCTAATTGCGGGTAAATAGTGTAGAACAAATCGATATAACGTTTGCCGTAATTGGGCGGAATTTTCATGCTCAGCAACAGCACCTTCGCGCCGTTTTGCCGGGCGAGCTGGATAATTCCGGCAAGATTATTTTTTATCAGAGTCGGCGGCAAACCGCGCAAGCCGTCATTGGCGCCCAGTTCAACAATGACGACGGCCGGCTTGTGCAAGGTCAGGGCGGCGTCTATCCGCGCCAAGCCGCCGGCGGTGGTGTCGCCGCTGATGCTTTCATTATGGATGATATGGCCTGTGCCTTGTTGATCCAGTTTTTGCTGCAATAACGCCACCCAGCCTTGCGAGACTTCAATTCCGTAACCGGCACTGATACTATCGCCCAATACAACAATGGACTTGGCCGTAGCGGTCATCGACATCAACGAAATTATCACGGCAAATAAAAAACGGGTCATTATGCAAACTCAATCATTGAACAACGGCTCCCAACAGGATTCTGACGTTATCGTAACGGAAAACCTGGGTAAATCGGTTACTACGTCCGATGGATTATTGCATATCTTGTCATCCATAGATTTGATAATCAAATCCGGTGAGAGTGTTGCGATCGTCGGCGCGTCCGGTTCGGGCAAATCAACCTTAATCAGCCTGCTGGCCGGGTTGGATATGCCGACCTCGGGAACCATCAGCCTGAACGGGAAATTATTAACCGCGATGGACGAAGACGGTAGGGCGGCGATGCGCAACGAACTGATAGGTTTTGTGTTCCAGTCCTTTCAATTGCTGCAAGGATTAACCGCGCTGGAAAACGTGATGCTGCCTCTGGAATTAAGCGGCGACAGAAACGCCAAAGCCTTAGCTGCCGCATTATTGGGCAGGGTCGGCCTGTCGCATCGTTTATCGCATACGCCCCAGAAACTTTCCGGCGGCGAGCAACAGCGCGTGGCCCTGGCTAGGGCTTTTGTGACCAAGCCCGCTATTTTGTTTGCCGACGAGCCGACCGGCAATCTGGACAGCAAAACCGGCGCGCATATTATCGATTTGCTGTTCGAGCTTAATCAGGAAAATCACACCACGTTGATCCTGGTGACGCATGACCAAGCCCTGGCTGCTCGCTGTCAACGCATTATTAAATTGGATTCAGGGCGCATTTTTATATAGCTTCACCACGAAAACACGAAGAACACGAAGTTGCCAGGCGCGTCTTAATGACTACAGCCAAGTATCTCGATGGCTATCGAAAGGCTAATAACCTGACTAAAAGCTTTTTAAACCTTCGTGTTCTTCGTGTCTTCGTGGTGAATTCCAAGCATAAATTTTATAGGCACACTTATGACACGTTTTAATTTGGCATTACGGCTGTTATGGCGCGACAGCCGTTCCGGCGAGTTGACGATACTGGGGCTGGCTTTGATCATTGCAGTTACCAGTTCAACTGCGGTATCGCTGTTTGCAGACCGCCTGCAACGCACGATGACCACGCAGGCGGCGGAATTTCTGGCGGCCGATCTGGTGATTGCAAGCCCGAGCACGATTCCTGCCGAATGGCTGTCCAAGGCGGCGCAACTCAATCTCGCTCAAGCGCAAACGCTGGAGTTTTCCAGCGTGTTGATTGAGCATGACGAGCTGTTGCTGTCTGGAATTAAGGCGGTCAGTTCCGCTTATCCGTTGCGCGGTTTTTTAAAAACTATCGGTGAGGGGCCGGTTGAGTCCGTCGAACACACCGGGCCAAAACCCGGAACCGCCTGGGTTGAAAAACGCGTCCTGTCGGCGCTTAAACTTAATCTCGGCGACATGTTAACGGTGGGCGAGCTTAAGCTCATCGTCAGCAATATTATTACCTACGAACCGGACAAACGCGGCGATTTGTACAGCTTTTCCCCGCGCGTGATGATTAATGCGGACGATTTACAGGCAACCGGCGTTTTGCAGCCGGGCAGCCATGTGCATTATTTCTTCCAGTTCAGCGGCGACAGTAAGGCGTTAACCGAATTTAATCGCTGGATCAAACCGCAGTTGAATCCGTCCCAGCGCATCATGGACATTCATGACGACCGCCCGGAGCTGGGTTCGGCGCTGGAACGCGCTGAACGTTATCTGGGCTTGTCCAGCATTGTCGTCATCTTGATTTCCGGCGTGGCGATAGCGATGGCGACCCGCCGCTATATCGAACGGCATTTTAACGCCACGGCCATCTTGCGCTGTCTGGGCTGCAAGCAGAACGAAATACTCCGGCTTTACGGCAGCCAGTTTGTCGTTTTGGGGTTGGTAGCCAGCGCGATAGGCTGTCTGTTGGGCTGGTTTACGCAGCAGGCGCTGTTTCATTTATTAAGATCGCTATTGCCGCAGCAGGTCGCCAGCCCCGGTTTGTTGGCGGTTTTTTTCGGCTTTATTATCGGCATGGCTGTTTTGCTGGGTTTTGCGCTGCCGCCGCTATTGCGTCTTAAAAAAGTTTCGCCGTTACGGGTATTGCGCCGCGAGCTGGAACCTTTGCCCAGCAGCGCATGGCTGATTTACGGCTTGGCAACCGGTATTATCGGCGTATTGATCTGGCGCTATACCGATGACCTGAAAATGACCGTGACCATTATCGGCGTAGGCCTAGGTGCGTTGCTGCTGCTCGGTGTGCTTATTTTTGCCCTGCTGCGGTTTAGCCGGAGGCTGTTGCCGCATCTTGGCTTGGTTTGGCGTTTCGGTTTACAGGGCTTGTTAAAAAACAGTGGGAGCAGCGTCGGCCAAATACTGGCTTTCAGTCTTACGTTGACGGCGATGGTGCTCAGTTTTATTGTGCGTACCGATTTGATCGAGGATTGGCAAAAACAGTTGCCCGCTAATGCGCCGAATCATTTCGCGCTGAATATTTTTCCCGATCAGCAACAAGGCTTTCAACAAGACCTGCAACAGCAACAAATCGACGGCAGCCGGTTTTACCCGGTAGTCAGAGGCCGTCTAGTAGCGATCAACAACACGCCGGTGCAACAAATCGTCAGCAAGGACTCGCAAGGTGAAAACGCCACCCATCGGGAATTAAGCCTGACTTGGAGCAAAGAGCTGCCGGAGGAAAACAACATCACTGCCGGAAGCTGGTGGGCGGATGCGCAAACCGGACAAGTCTCGGTCGAGCAGAAATTAGCCAAGAGCCTGAAAATAAAATTGGGCGACCGCTTGACGTTTACCGTCGGCAGCGAGCAATTTGAAGCGGCGGTTTCCAGCATCCGGGAGCTGCGCTGGGATACGATGAAGCCGAATTTTTACATGATCTTCTCGCCCGGTACGCTGGACGCGTTCCCCAGCACGTTTATCACCAGCTTTTATTTGCCGGAAGCCAAAAAGGATGTTTTAAACGCGCTGGTCAAAAAATATCCCAGCACCACCGTTCTGGAAGTCGATTTAATCTTGCGCCAATTTCAAACCATTCTGGCGCAATTGACCCAAGCGATAAACTATCTGCTGTACTTTGCGTTGATGGCCGGATTTACCGTATTGTTCGCCGCCGTATATGCAAGCTTGGACAGCCGTATTTATGAGGGGGCGTTAATGCGGACGCTGGGCGCCAACCGCACGTTTCTACGGAAAACCCACATCATCGAGTTTAGTCTGCTCGGATTGATTTCCGGCCTGTTGGCTGTCATCATCTCGGAGGCCATGCTCTACGCTTTGTACACCCAAGTCATGCATATGGAGTACCGTGCTAATTTCTATTTATGGGGCATAGCGCCGTTAACTGGCGCTTTGTTTGTGGGCTTGGCGGGCTGCTGGGGCGTAAGAAATGTGGTTAACAAGCCGCCACTTCAGGTTTTAAGGGATTTGTAGCCCTAAAAAAACAGCTTGGACTTTACCGGTTAGTGATATTACTTATTGATTGAAAGTATTGACTCGCGCCATACTGAAAACATATATAAAGCGCTAATTAATTTATTAAGTACAATAGTGCCGATGCGTTCATATTTTATTCATGAACAATTAGCTATCCTGAAAAAAAACAACTCCACCAGAGGTAATCAATATGAAAAAACTAACAACCAGTTTCGTTTTTGCAGGCGGCCTTTTACTTTCGGCTTGCGCCAGTCAAACCGGATGGACGCCAACCGTCGATACCTATAACGATCCTAATGCCGGCCGAATCAGTCAGGACATGGCTGAATGTAAAGACCTTGCAAGCCATGCGTCAGGCGGAACTGCAAAGGAAGCGGCTATCGGCGCAGGCGTGGGCGGTTTAATCGGCGCGGCCGGCGGCGCGGCTATAGGCGCTATAACCGGGAGTCCCGGAACAGGAGCAGCGATAGGCGCGGCGGCAGGCGGTATCGGTGGCGGCGCTAAACAAGGTATTGATGCGGAATCTGAATATAAAAGGGCTTATTCCAACTGTATGAGAAACCGCGGACATCGCGTTGTCAACTAACCGGGTCAACATTCAAAAACCACTCCAAATGTGGCCGGGCAATATCTGTTTCATTGCCCGGATTACGGGCGGCTAGCTCCCATTGAAATGTCGGGCATCAAAAGCATGCCCGACGTTCGCTATATCTTTTGTATGTCGGCCAACGCCTGTGTCTCGGCGTTCGAAAAACGGTTATTCCGCTTTTGCAAGATATGACGTTCCAGTTTTTGGAAATAGGCATGAATTGCATAAAGAAATCCCCCTGCTATCGGCAGCGCAAAATACCAATGCTCTTTAGCATAGGCCAATAAGTTCAATATTTCCTCCCCGTAGAAATAAGCCGGCGTTACCGTAATAGCGGACCACACCCATGCGCTGAGAAGGTTTATCAATGCGAATTTTCTTGCCGAATACTTGGTAATGCCAATCGACATCGGGATGACGGTGCGCAGACCGTACATATAGCGCTGCATAAAAATGATGGGCCAACCGTATTTTCTTAAAAGCAAATGCGCAATCGCAAACTTGCGCCGCTGGCTATGCAGTTTGCGCTGTATAAGCCCCTTATTAAAGCGGCCAATGTAAAAATAGATTTGATCTCCAGTGAATCCCCCGAGTCCCGCCACAAAAATCGTCACAAAGTATTGCATGTCCCCGGTATGAGACATGATTCCCCCCATGATCAGCCCCATTTCTCCTTCCAGTATGCTCCAGAGGAACAAAATAGCGTAACCGTATTCCTTTAGCCAGCCGATGAATAGTTCTTCCATAAGATCCTTAATTTCGTTTAGATACTGCGTTTAATTGTAATTATGTTTACAGTCATCAACGTGGAAACCTCACCTTCAAAAAGTATCGGATATGAAGAGTGAAATGTTCCGTGTAAACCGCCGTTAAGAAAATCAGGCATTCCATCCTGATATGTAATCATAAACTGATTAACGATTGGTTTCCAATCGTGTAAGGATATAGCCTCTTTTCAAAACGGTCTTTATAGCCGGATAAACGTTGGCTATTGGGAAATGCTTTCGTTTCCACGGGGCGATCCGCTATTTCTATGCTGACTTATTTTCCAGGTTTGGCTGCCGGCCATTGGTAAACCGCAACAGAAAATCCGCCAAATAAGCTTCACTGTCCCGGCTATAAACGTTGTGGGATTCATAAATCGTCAATAATTTTACCGTAATCGAAGCTGCTGTGCGGCTGAAGGTCAGTGCGGATATTTTGGCTTGGTTATGCGCATAGCCCCGAAAATCGGTTTGATTGATCAAATAAAGCCCTGCGGCTAAGGCCTGGGCGGAAAACTTGGCGACCGCATGAGCGGGAATCAGCAGATAAAACAAGCCCTGTGGGGCTAATAAACCTGCTGCTATGCCGATCAAATCGGCAAAGGGCAATTGATCGGTGTGCCGGGCGGTGTTTCTGAGGACTTCGGTAGTTTTGTTGTGATTTTCAAAGAACGGCGGGTTGCTGATGATCAAGTCGTATTGGCGGCCGCCTGTTAAGGAAAAGCGTTGAATATCCTGGTGCACGGCTTCAAGGCTTTTTGCCCACGGGCTGTTGTTGAAGTTGATGTCGGCCTCTTTAAAGGCTTCTTCGGTCAATTCCACGGCGGTCACTTTCGCCGCGCCCAGCTGGGCCGCGATCAGCGCAAGCACCCCGGTGCCGGTGCCGATGTCCAGCACCTGGTCGCCTGGAGTGACCGGGGCCATCGCGCCGAACAACACGGCATCTGTGCATATTTTCATGCCCGAGTGTTGTTGTAGTACGGAAAATTGCTGGAAGTGGAAGGTTGACATGGCGGTTTTATTGGGCCTAAAAATGTAGCAGGTTGATTAATGCACCACGAAGACACGAAGGAAAGCGAAAATAAGAGCTTCGTGTCTTCGTGGTTAATTATTTATCTTTCTGATTATCGGTTAACCACTTGTCTTCTTGTTCGACGGCTGCCGCTTTCTCTTTCTTTGCGGCTTTATGCCAAAGCCCGTTGCTGGAAAAACATTCCCAGCCCCATTTCAGCCAGTTGAGCAAAGACACCGCCAGCCAGAGCGACCAGGCCAGCATCAATAATCGATAGACTATCAGCGGCACCGAGACCAGCGTCGCTATCGGCAAAGTCGCAAGGCTTCTATCCTGATACCAGTTTAGGTTGAACGCCGAGGACTGGTTGCCGGTGATCTGCATATCGGGCGAACCCAGCAAACCCTGCTCGACCGCTAAAAACAGCAGGCCCAGCGATACCACGGTTAAGCCGCCGATAACAACTTGCAGCGCGTTAAAATAGCGCAAGCCGGAAGCCTGTTGCGTCTTACGCCAGCCCAGCAGCATTAACCAAGCAATAACAACGCCTGTCGATCCAAGGGGAATCTGGCTAAGCCCCACCAATAATAAAAACCATTGCCGGGCTTTTAATGGCGTCAGCGGGATTTTGCCGAGGCCCGGCGACAACATAAAAATAATAATCAGCACGCCCCAAAATAAAACCGCGGGCCCCAGCTTCGGTCCCATCGCAAATAATACCCAGCGGTCTTGGCCCAGGCCTATATTGATGTTTGTGTTGACGCTGGCCGCGCCTAAGTCTACCTGCGGCGTCGTCATGACGGTGCTTATGCCGGCAGCTTCCTTCCAGCTGACAGAGACCTGCTGTTTGCCGGGGTTAACCGGCACGGTAAGCTTTCGCCCATCTTGCCTGATCGGTTGGTTCTGCCCGTCAATAGCGACGTTTTGCAATACGGCTTGTTCCGGCAGGATCAGGGTATGCTGCGATCCTTGCGAGCTTCTTAAACTGATGTTTAGTTCGGCTTCCCGGCTGCGTTGTCCCGGTTTGATGCTTAACCGGCTGTTATCGATGGTCAGGGTCTGTCCTTCGACCGCTTCGGGCCTCGTTACTTGCAGGGTGATTTTTTCGCCCGGCCAGGGGCGCCATTCAGGCAACCATTGCCCGCCGTCATTCAGATGGATCATCGCGATGCCGGATGTTTCAACATGCCAGATCGGGCTTATATCCGCTTTCAGCACTTCTATCCATTGCTCGGTTTGAGTAGCGACAACATCGATTTTTTCCGATTTTTCCAGCGTGGCTTCCCATTGCAGCTCGGTTTGCTGGGCCGGGATATTCACCTCGATTTTGCCGTCCTTGACCCGAATACCGGCGCTGGTTACCGACTCGCCCGGCAGCAAGGGTACGGCCAAGACCACGGCGGAGTCTGCCGGGGAAACGCGAACGATCCGGGTGACAACCCGCCAATCGAGGCCCAGTTGCAAAGTGCGCTCAACCCTGACAAACGGCGGCAGCGCGCCCGGCTCCAGTTCGGCTGCGTTCTGCTGCTCGGCCCGGTTTATCCGGCTAAATTGCAGTTGATCGTCAACCTCGCCGTTTTCCTGTAGCCCGATGACTTGCCAGCCGGTATTTTGAATGCCGACCCAGTTCGGTTTTAACGGCAAGGGCAGGGTAAATTTGCTTAACAAAGGTGCAGTCCCGCTCAGTACAACCTGATGCTCGCCTGCGCCGAGGTTAATCCACAAGTCCTTGTTATCGCGGTAAAGCCCCGGCGCTGTTTTGCCGTCAACCAGGATTTGGTTGGGAAACCATTGTTCATATTCGGCGGGTAAAGGAACGGCCACGGACTGGTGGGCGTGAATTTGCAGCGAAATCGCCAGTTCCTTGTCGGTGATGGTTACTTTCATCTGCGGAATTTGCGCGCAGCTTGACATACAGTCCGGCGGCACCGGTTTTTCCAGCAGTTTGTTTCTGAGTTCTTCCAGTACGGCTTTGTCCGGAATCTCGGCATACGCTTCGGGCGACGGCATGGACAGCAGAGGCAACAGCAAGAACCACAGCAGCAACGGTGTCGAAGATCGCAAGCTTTTAAAGCTGAGCTTTTCCGCAACGCCGAACATCAGCAAAGCCAGCACCGCGACCAGAATCACGCGGACGAAGTTCAGCAGCATGGTCAGTGTCGGAGTTAAATACCATAAATGCAGCTGTTGCCCGGCATCGACCGAACCGTTCCAGGATAGCCGCACCTTGTTCCATTGCCATTGCGGCAAGCCGGGGCCGGTCTGCACTTTGGCTTTAGGGTCGATGCGGTCAAAATCGACCGGCGAGGCCGGATAATAGGATGAATCGGACGGCATCGATTTTCTTAACACCTTTGCTTTCATCTCGCTGAGCGCTTCAGAGACGGGGGCCGGTGCGGTCATTTCGACGGTTGTTCCAACAATACCGCGATCTTGGAAGATGGGCATATTGAGCGATTGCCAGGGTCTTTCCAGTTGCGGATAAAGGCCGGTGCGCACCTGCTCCACCATAAAAGGCAAGCTCGTCATGATTAACGCCAGCCAGAAAGCAGTGCGATACCAGCTCATGAATTTTAAAAACCGGCCTTGCGGCAAGACCTTGATCAATGCCGTTGCGGCCAGAATATTCAGCCAGACGAAATGAGGTGAGCCCGGCTCATGCCAGATCAATACCAGCGTTATCAGGCTAAGGGCTCCCCAGTAAGGATTCCACAGCCTGGCTGTCGCCAGCGCTGCGATTAACACCAGGAACAGGTCCAGCAAGGTCCAACGGGAAATCCAGCTGTCGGGCACATTATCGACGCCGCCGGCCGCCAGCAAACGCCAGCCCGGCGGCAGATTCAGTTCGGCGTGGACGGTGTGAAAGTCCTGCTCCCAACCCACGGCGCTGGTGGAACCGACAGCGCCGACGATACGGCTGTCGGCATCCAGCGTTATCGAGCCGGTTCTGACTTCCACGCCTTGCTTGCCGGATTTGTCCTGGGTAATAAACTGGTTGCCGCCGTTTAAGGTGACTTTTCCCAATTGCGTTTGCGGCAGGGTATTCAGCCGCCAGCCGCGGGTCATGTTGCCGGTAATCGTGTCATTGACGGTATAGCCTTCGCCGTCGAAATCCAGCCATAGCTTTCTGGATAGATTAAGTTGATTGGGTTCAGGCTCCGGGTCGCCGCGGCGTATGGTTTTAAAGCCCATAGCCTGTCCCTGGTTGATTTTATAGGCCGGGAGGTTTTTCCATTCGTCAGGCAAGTTGGTCATGCTGGGATCGATCGCGCTGAGTTGTTCGATTTCAACGACGCGCAGTTGCGGGCGGGCATCGAATGACCAGATTTCTGATTCCGGCCATTGTAATTGCTCGTTCCCAAGCTCCGGCTTGGGAACGAGAGCGAGCGGCAGCGCATTCAGTTCTTGACTGTTTCTGGCTAGTATGTCGATTTGCCAGTGACCGGGGCGCAGCTGGATCAACAGCTGCCCGTCGGGTTCCAGTCGGGCGGGCAATGGGCTTTGTAAGCTCAGCGGGATAAAACCGTCTGGAACAGGTCGGGGCAATTTCACCTCGCGTTGCTCGCCGGAGACTTCCAGCACCAGACGGGTTAGAACCTCGGCGGGTACGTCATCGGTGATTTTTCGAAACACCTGAATATCGAGGTTGTTCTGGAGGTTTTCCGGTTTCTTCAGACCTATCTCGCTTTCCTTTAGCCACAGCTGCCCGTCTTTGATGGTTGGTGTCGGTATGGTCGCGCCGTTAATGCGCAGATCAATCAGCCCGGTGTCGTCAGGGATCTTTAAGTTATCAGGAATGCCGGTCCACAAGAATTCGCCCTTGATTTGGTGCTGCAAGCCCGCAGTCAGCTTTATCGAGGGGGTGCCGTCTTTATCCATGACCAGCGCGGTCTTGTTGTTAACCGTCACATTAAGCGGCCAGTGTGTTTTATCGCCCGGCAAGCTAATCCAGCTGTCCCGGTACACCGTCCAGATCATCGAAAAAACGCCTTTTCCGGTCGTTAAATCCAGCTGTGTTTGGGTAGGCCAGCTACAGCGTTTTTGCTCATAGCTGTTGTAGATAAAAGGGCAGGGAGGTTCAGGGCTGTCCTGCAATACCCAGGCTATCCAGGGTTTGAGCGGTTCCGGTACCTGTTCAGGGGTTAACGGCTTCGCCTGAGTGGCTGATACAAACAATACGGCGCTTAAGAATAGCCAGACGATACGACTCATGATGCACTCCTGATTGATTAACCGCGAAGACACGAAGGGCACGAAGTTTATTCTTCGTATCCTTCGTGGTTTTTATGCTTTCAGTTGATGTGTTATTGTCTTAATTATGTGTCGGTATCTATGACGTTGGTGCGTAGGTGTATCACCTTTCCAAAAAATTCCTCAACATATCATGCCCATGCTCGGTCAGAATCGACTCGGGATGAAATTGCACGCCTTCAATATCCAGCTCTTTATGCCTTACGCCCATGATTTCATCCAGTTCGCCCGCCGCATCCTGCGTCCAGGCGGTTATTTCCAGGCAATCGGGCAGGGTCGCCTGTTCGATGACCAACGAATGATAACGGGTGGCGGTAAACGGGTTGTTAAGCCCTTTGAATACGCCTTGATCCTTATGAAAAATAAGCGAGGTTTTACCGTGCATGATGCTTTTGGCGTGGACGATATTGCCGCCGAATGCATAGCCGATGCTTTGATGCCCGAGACAAACGCCCAGAATAGGAAGTTTGCCTGCAAGTTTTAAAATGGCTTCAACCGATATGCCCGCTTCTTTGGGCGTGCAGGGGCCGGGGGAAATCACCAGTTTATCGGGCGCGAGCTTTTCGATGTCTGCTACGGTCACCTGATCGTTACGCACCACGGTCACATCGGCGCCTAACTCGCCGAAATATTGCACCAGGTTGTAGGTGAATGAGTCATAGTTATCGACCATGACGACTTTGACGGCGCTCATGACTGCTCCCCTTCCAAACCCGCTTCGGCCATACTCACGGCGCGGAAAATTGCGCGGCCTTTATTCATGGTCTCATCCCATTCGTTTCTGGGCACCGAATCGTAAACGATGCCGGCACCGGCTTGTATATGTAACATGTTGTTTTTGATCACGGCGGTTCTGATCGCAATGGCGGTATCGAGGTTGCCGGACCAGGCTATGTAGCCGACTGCGCCGGCATAAACGCCGCGCTTGACCGGTTCCAGCTCGTCGATAATTTCCATTGCGCGTATTTTCGGCGCGCCGCTGACGGTACCGGCGGGGAAAGTCGCGGCCAGCACGTCGAACGCGTTGTCGCCCTGCTGCAACTGTCCGGTGACGTTGGAGACGATATGCATCACATGCGAATAGCGTTCGACGATCATTTTGTCGGTCAACTGCACGGTGCCGATTTCCGCGACCCGGCCCACATCGTTGCGGCCCAGGTCGATCAGCATTAAATGCTCGGCCAGTTCCTTGGGGTCGGCCAGCAGGTCTTGTTCCAGCTCAAGATCCTGCTCCGGCGTTTCGCCGCGACGGCGGGTACCGGCAATCGGGCGCACCGTGACCATGTTGTCTTCCAGCCTGACCAAAATTTCCGGCGACGAACCGACGATATGGAAATCGTCCAGGTTCAGGTAAAACATGTACGGCGAAGGGTTCAAACAGCGCAAAGCCCGGTATAAGTTAAGCGGCGAAGCACTGTAAGGGATCGACATGCGTTGCGACAGCACCACCTGCATGATGTCGCCGTCGGTGATGTATTCCTTGGCTTTCAGTACCGCATCTTCAAAGCCTTGCTGGGTAAAGCCCGAGATGAAATCGGACTCTTCGACTTTGTTGCGCGTGTGATTCTTTACCGGCTTGGCTTGCAGTTCGCGCAGTTTGGCGGCCAAATCATCGACCCGCGCAACGGCTCGGTTATAAGCATCGTCTTGTTCAGGATCGGCGTGAGTTAGCAGCAGCATTTTGCCGGACAGGTTGTCGAACACCAGCATTTCTTCGGACACCATCAGCAGGATGTCGGGATTGCCCAGCGGGTCGGGCTTGCCGGTGCTGCGCAGCTTCGGTTCGATATAGCCGATGGTTTCATAGCCGAAATAGCCGACCAGTCCGCCGTTAAAACGGGGCAGCGTGTCGATGTCGGGAACGTTGTAGCGTTCCTTGAACTGCTCGATCCAGATCAGCGGGTTGTCGTGCGTGATCGATTCCAGCAGTTCGCCGTTTTGTTCCAGGCGGATTTGATTGCCGGTGATTTTGACGATGGTCTTGCAGGGCAGTCCGATAATCGAATAACGGCCCCATTGCTCGCCGCCATGCACCGATTCAAATAAATAGGAATAAGCGCCGTCGGCCAGTTTCAGGTAGGCGCTCAAGGGCGTATCCAAGTCGGCCAGCACTTCGCGGCAAACCGGGATGCGGTTGTAGCCCTGAAGGGCATAGTGATTGAATTGTTCAGGAGTCATTTGTTATTCAGCTATATAGAGTTCGGCAAGTGAGGCCGCTTTTAAAATACAGAACTATCATCAGGATGTGTATTGCGCTTTCTAAGCGAATCAAGGTCAAAATTGAGGTTTACCTTACCTTTATAAAATTTTAGTTCTGCAACTTTATTTTTATTAATTAACTCTTGTAACGCCAATGCAATAACTTTAGTTTTTGTTTTAATGTTAATAAATTGCATGGCTTCTTGTGTAGCTCTTCGATTGGATAAAGCGTTGTTTTCATTTTTGTAGCTCTTTTGTTAGCCATTTTTAACATTAAAGAATGAATGCGCAGGGTGGATTCGCCGTTAGGCAATCCACCCTGCGCATTGTTGGTCTTTAGCCTGCTTTAGCCAATTCAGCGCGCATGTCATCGATCACTTTTTTGTAGTCAGGCTGGCTGAAAATCGCCGAACCTGCCACGAAAGTATCGGCACCGGCTTCTTTAATCGCACGGATGTTGTCGGTTTTAACGCCGCCGTCGATTTCCAGGCGAATATCGAAGCCGCTGTCGTCGATTCTTTTTCTGACTTGACGCAACTTATCCAGCGCTGAAGGGATGAATGACTGGCCGCCGAAACCGGGGTTAACAGACATCAGCAAAATCATGTCCAGTTTATCCATCACGTAATCCAGATGATGCAGCGGCGTACCTGGGTTGAATACCAGTCCGGCCTTGCAGCCGCAATCTTTAATCAATTGCAGGGTGCGGTCGATATGCACGGAGGCTTCGGGGTGGAACGTGATAATGCTGGCGCCGGCCTTGGCGAAGTCGGGAATAATGCGGTCGACAGGCTCAACCATCAAATGCACGTCAATCGGCGCGGTTACGCCGTGTTTTCTCAGCGCTTCGCAAACCAACGGCCCGATGGTCAGGTTAGGTACGAAATGGTTGTCCATCACATCGAAATGCACAATATCCGCGCCCGCTTTTAAAACATTGTCGACATCTTCGCCCAGTTTGGCGAAATTGGCTGACAGGATGGATGGAGCAATCCAGTTTTCGTTCATCTTCTGATCCTCTGCGTTAAAAAATTATTAATTATATCTTTTTTTTGCACAAACTCTTACGTTTACAATAGCGGCATTTAAAATTGTACGGATAAGCTTAACTTATGAAATTGGTAACCTTTACTCATAATCACGAAACCCGTGTAGGCGCTGTCGTTGAAGGCTTTGTCGTTGACGGCAAAAATAATACTAAAATCCCGGCAACGATGCTTGAATTTCTAAGCTCAGGCGCAGACGCGCTGGATGCGATGCGGCAGCAGATCGACAGCGGCTTGGGCCGTATCGCGCTGGAGCAGGTCAAGCTGCATGCGCCGGTGCCAAGGCCGGGCAAGTATTTAGGCGTTAGCCTGAATTATGCCGACCATATCGACGAAACCGGCCTGGATAAGCCGGAATACCCCAGCTTTTTCACCAAGCAAAGCACCTGCGTGATCGGGCCCGGCGATGCGATACACCGGCCCAAAGTCTCCGATAAGCTGGATTATGAGGGCGAGCTGGCGTTTGTGATCGGCACCCGCTGCCGCCATGTGCCGGTCGATAAGGCGCATCAAGTCATTGCCGGCTTCACCATCGCCAACGATGTTTCGGTGCGCGACTGGCAGTTTCGTTCGCCGACCTTTACCTTGGGCAAATCGTTCGATACCCACGGCCCGCTAGGTCCGTGGATAGTGACCGGCGATGAAATTACCGACCCGCATAACCTGAATCTAAAAACCTGGATAGACGGCGAACTGCGGCAAAACTCCAATACCCGGAACATGATTTTCAACTGCTATGAAATGGTCGCTTATTTGTCGCAAGCGATGACACTGGAGCCGGGCGATGTGATCGCCACAGGCACGCCGGCCGGGGTTGGCGTAAAAATGAAGCCGCGCGGCTATATGCTGCCGGGGCAAACCGCCCGGATTGAAATTGAGGGTATCGGGACGCTGGTCAATCCGGTTATTGAGGAGCCGGATGATTTAGGGAAGCGCTGATTAAGTCCTTCGGCAGGCTCAGGACGAACGGTAAATTGTTGATTCCGTTCGTGGTGAGCTTGTCGAACCATGAGCGGAATCGATTTGTTCAGCGCTTCCTTAGGTTGATGTTAGCCAAGCCGCCATGCGGAAGGAGCTAATCCCCGCAGCATGACGACTTTGAAGCAAAATTGCGGATGACGATGATCGTATTGTTGTTTTGGAAACTTAGGGAGATCGATTATTCGTGGTTTATTTTTAAAAGTTGCAGTCTGCCGACGGTTTGAGTCCTTCCTGGTCGATAGACAATTCGGCCTTTCCTTCCGGGTAAGTGATGACCCAAATACTGTCGAAATCCTGACCTTGCCAGGAAGGCGGATTTTTTACCCCCAGCTGCTCGGCAATATGCGGAATCGCCTTGTGTTCCCAGACCATCAGAACCGTACCGGTTTTTTCCAGTACATTTTTGGCGACTTTTGAATAATCGTCTTCCTCGTATTTGCTGTCGACCGTCAGATTATACTTAATGGCGAATGGGCTAACCGTCTGGAACATTCTGGCGTGTTTGGTCGCTTTGCCCAGCCCCAGCGTAGGGACATAAGTATAATCGGGGATGTTGAATTTTTGGTACAGAACCGCCGGGAGTTGCAGGGCGCGATTCTCGCCCTGGCATGACAGATTGTCGCCGGGATCGGGCTTTTCACCATGCCGGATTATAACGACCTTAAGGTTGTTGTCGGGCTCAGCTTGAGCGATGCAGGAAAAGGACAGGGCGGATACGGCGATTCCAGCCAGGACGGCTAGCAGAATAGTTTTTTTCATCGGTTTACTCCTCTTTGTTTAGGGCGGCTTGTAGGTCATTGGTGCGTGAATTCGGCAGGAGTGCAGGCCTGCGCCTGCCTGTGCAAGCAAAGCTTGCGTCCCTGACTATAAGCTCTGCTGCCAAACGCGTCCATAACGTTCTTGGGAGGTCTGCCGCACTAAAACATTTCGAACCGGGCAACATGCCCCTCAAGAGCTTTTCTTGATGGTAAAAAAACTTAATTTACCCACATTCTTTTTAACGACAGATCGGGTGGCCGGTAACGGGAACACGACGGTCACTTTCAAGCCGCCGAATTCGGACTCGTCCAGAACCAGTTCGGCGCCATGTATCGTTGCAATGCGCTGCACGATCGAAAAACCAAGGCCGGTGCCTTGCGCTTTATTGGCGGTTTCAACGCAGCGGTGAAAGCGTTTTAGCGAGTTTTCATATTGATCGGGCGCGATGCCGGGCCCCGAGTCTTCAACGCACAGCTCCACGCAATGCTCCTTGCCCGTTAAGCTGACCCTTACCATTCCGTGAGCCGGCGTATATTTGATCGCGTTGTCGATAATGTTTCGGATCAAAATATTGATCAGCAAGGTGTTGGCTACGATGGGTACCGCGTTAGCTTCATCGTATTCCATGTGTATCCGTTTTTTATGCGCTTCGGGGTCCAGTTCCGCAATGATTCGCACCACTTCACGGCTGAGCACCGTTGTTTCTTTGGCTAAATACTCGGTTCCCGATTCAATGCGCGAGAAGGTCAACAGCTGCTGCACCATGTAGGTCATGCGGTTAACGGCTTGTTCAATCCTCCTGAGAGCCTGATGACGGACCGTTTCATCGCCGGTACGCAGCGCGACCTGGGCCTGGGTCAGTAGTCCGGCCAAAGGCGTCCTTAATTCGTGCGAGGCATCGGCGGTAAACCGGCGCTCGTGTTCGAAAGCCTGCTCAAGCTGGGCAAACAGGTTGTTGATCTCATTGACGACGGGGATGATTTCCTTGGGCAGTTTTTTACTGGATAGCGGCTTAAGAAAACTGGCTTCCCGCCTGGATAACGCTATTTCCAGCCGGTTAAGCGGTTTTAACGAATGCCCGACAATAATCCAGATCACGATGCCTAAAATCGGCAGTCCGACCAGGAATTGCATGACCAATTGCGCCGATATTTCATCGGTTAATTCGGCGCGAATTTCTTCCTTTTGACCGACATGAATAATATATTCGTCGTTTGAGCTGGAAATGCTGAACACATGCCACAAATGTTCATCGATATTGGTTTCGCTGAAACCGTTAGCCGCAGAGGAAAAGGCAAAGGTCGGCGCGCTTTCCGAACGGAGCAATAAGCCGTCGTTTTTGGACCACAGCTGGAAAGCGATTTTTCGTTCGTATTTATGGCCTAACGAGCTGGCTTCCAAAAGCCCGTCGAAGACATCCCATAATTGATCGTCAATATTCTTTTTGTTGACGCCGAGAACCGCAAATTCCGGCGAATTTTCCGAGCGCAGCAATAAGCCGTCGCCTTTGGCCCAGAGCTGAAAAGCGCTTTCCGTATTGCGCTTGCGCCGGGTGTTGACGTGCAGCCGGTCGTCGGTTTGCGCTTGCGCCCAATGCTTGGATAATGAACCTTCCCGCACCAGGCTTTCCACAAACACATGCAGCACTTTGGCCGATTGCGCCAGTTCCGCATCGAACAGGCTGGCGACTTCGTCGCGGGTGACTTTATAACTCATGTAGGCCGTCACTCCCCAGATCAGCATGGATGCGGAGAGTAGGCTAAACAACAGCAGATGGCGCAGCGAATAATTCATTAATTCTCGGTGTGATTGCTTGGCAATTAGGGAAATGGAATGTGGGTTAGATTGGTAAATACTGATAGGCACAAGACGAAAGGCGAAAGGCAAAGGGCGAAAAGTGTTTTTTGCCCTTTGCCTTTCATCTTTCGCCTTTTTTATTCGTATTCCATTATTAAAGTTAATCCTAATCTTCATCGATAATATAACCCACACCCCTGACGGTGCGGATAATTGACGGGTCGAGTTTTTTTCTAAGGTGGTGGATATGGACCTCGACGGTATTGCTCTCCACATCCGAATCCCATGAGTACAGGCTTTCTTCAAGCCGGGCGCGGGAAATAACCCGGCCGATATTGCTCATTAAAAAGCTCAATATCTCGAATTCCTTTTGCGACAGATCGACTTTTTCATCGTTCCAGGTCACCTGGTGCGAAGCCGGGTCCAAAACAATGCCTTTGTACTCGATATTGGGCACGCTGCGGCCCTCGTTTCTTCTCGCCAATGCGCGTAATCGTGCGCAAACCTCGTCCAGCTCGAACGGTTTAATCACAAAATCGTCGGCCCCGCTATCCAGGCCCAGCACGCGATCGGAAACGGTATCCTTGGCGGTCAACACCATCACTGGCGTTTCATCTTTGCGGGCTCTCAACGCCTTTAAAATATCGAGGCCTTCCATGTCCGGCAGGTTCAGATCCAGCACGATCAATTCATAGCTGTTAATTTTCAGCGCTTCGTCGGCCAGCTTGCCGTTGGTTAGCCAGTCAACCGCATAACCTTCCATTTTCAGGCCTTCGACCAGTCCATCACCCAGTATTTCATCGTCCTCAACCAGTAACAGTCGCATATACTCTCGCTTTAAAAATAGTTTGCCATCAACAAAAAGGCATGTAGACAGGTAGGGTACGCATCGCGTACCATTTTCTTAATGTCACTCCAAGCTCAAAAGGTACGCGATGCGAACCTGATTAAGCCATTCTAAACTAAATACCAAAAAATCTCTTGCCGCCGCTTAGTCTCTATATTCACATTCCCTGGTGCATTCAAAAATGCCCTTATTGCGATTTTAATTCACACGCGATTAAAGCCGATACGCCGGAATCGGCCTATATCACAGCGCTGCTGGCTGATTTAGCCGGCGACATACAGCGCTATAACATCACCCGGCCTATCAGCAGTATTTTTATCGGCGGCGGCACCCCCAGTTTGTTTGCTCCTGAATCGATTGACTGGTTATTACGCGGCATAGAACAACAGCTGGTACTTAAAGACGGCCTGGAAATTACCCTGGAAGCCAATCCGGGGACTTTTGAGAGCCGTAAATTTGCTGAATTCAGGGCGCTGGGCGTCAATCGCTTATCGATCGGTATACAGAGTTTTAACGATTCGATATTAAAAAACTTGGGACGGGTTCATTCGGCGCAGGAAGCTATCCATGCGGCCGAGATTGCCCACCAGTCGGGTTTCGATAATTTCAACCTGGACTTGATGTTCGGCTTGCCGGGCGCGGGTCCTGACAGCAGCAAAATAGACGTGGAAACGGCTATAAGCCTTGATCCTACGCATATTTCCTTTTACCAGTTAACGCTGGAACCCAATACCTGGTTTCATAAGTTTCCGCCCAAACTGCCGGATGACGAAACGATCTTCGGCACACAAAAACGGTGCCAGCAACTATTGGCGGATCACGGCTACCTGCAATATGAGGTCTCCGCCTATAGCAAACAAGGCCGGGAATGCCGGCATAACCTGAATTATTGGCGGTTCGGCGATTATTTGGGCATAGGCGCGGGCGCTCACGGCAAAATCAGCCAGACATTGCCCGATCGAATTATGCGCAGTTTCAAGCCTAAAAAACCGGAGCAGTATTTAAGCAACCCGGACCAAAGCGGTGGAGCCGATG
This sequence comes from Methylobacter tundripaludum, assembly GCF_002934365.1. Lineage (GTDB taxonomy): Bacteria > Pseudomonadota > Gammaproteobacteria > Methylococcales > Methylomonadaceae > Methylobacter_A > Methylobacter_A tundripaludum_A. Next base: position 152,119 of record NZ_PTIY01000011.1, read on the forward strand.
CGATTGCCGTGCCGGAGCTGCCGTTGGAATTTATCATGAATCATTTGCGCCTGAAGCAGGGGTTTACGCTGGACGCTTATCAAGCCGCCACCGGCCTTGAGCCTGCCACGCTGGAGCCTGCTTTATCGGCTTGCTTGAAACAAAACTTGCTTGCCCGGCAAGATAATCACTATTATTGCTCGGAACAAGGCTGGAACTTTCTGGACAATATTTTAGAGAAATTCATTCCTGAAAACGGCGGCTGATCGACGAAAAACACGAAATAAATAATAAAGGCGAAGGGCGAAGGGCGAAGGGCAAAAAAGTTTGCGTTGCGGTTTTAGAACGTTTTCAATTTTTAGCCTTTAGCCTTTAGCCTTTAGCCTTTAGCCTTTAGCCTTTAGCCTTTAGCCTTTAGCCTTTAGCCTTTAGCCTTTAGCCTTGAACCTTGAACCTTGAACCTTGAACCGTATGCTTGATTATCAAAAAGACTTTATCTCCTATGCACTGGAATGCGGCGTACTAAAATTCGGCGAATTCCAGTTGAAATCGGGCCGCACCAGTCCTTATTTTTTCAATACCGGCTTATTCAATACCGGCGCTCAACTCGGAAAACTGGGGCAGTTTTACGCCCAGGCACTGATTCAATCCGGCATTAAACCGGATATTTTGTACGGTCCCGCCTATAAAGGCATCCCGCTGGTCAGCGCCACATCGATTGCCTATGCCCAGCTAACCGGCGGGGATATTCCGTTCGCTTTCAACCGCAAGGAAGCGAAAGATCATGGCGAGGGCGGCAGTCTGGTCGGTGCGCCGCTACAGGGCAAGGTGCTCATTCTTGACGATGTGATTACCGCCGGCACTTCGGTCAGGGAATCCGTAGACATCATAAAAAATGCCCATGCAACACCGGCAGGCGTATTAATCGCGCTGGACAGGCAGGAAAAAGGCCAAAATGACGTTTCCGCTATTTCCGAAGTTGAAGACCGGTTTGCAATGCCGGTCGTTGCCATCATCACTCTGGCGAATATTATTGAGTATCTGACCGCTAATGCCGAAGCGTTGAACGCGCCGCTTCTGCTTGATGCGATAAAAGACTATCAGCGTCTTTACGGCGTCTGATACGCACATAAATAAACGTCTTAAGCTAACAGTTCTTAAGATATAGACTACAATTAGCCGAAAATTACCGTCACCTGACGACTGCCGGGACGCAGGGGGGGAGTGCACCGCATGAAGCGGTTGCCGACATTTCTATAGCTTATTAAAACCATGTTAGCAACAAAAGGCGCGCCATGAGGAATATGGAATTTAAAGATCAAATGCACCAATATTCGCAATGGCGTGCAAAATTGGTTCAAGCTATAGAAATGTATCACCAATGGCGTAATCGCTATGGCATGAATGATTCTCACAGCACTGATACTATCTTAAATATTCTTAGCGGCCTGCAATCGGACAAGATCACGCTGGCTTTTGTCGCCGAATTTTCCCGCGGTAAAACCGAACTGATCAATGCCCTGTTTTTTGCCGAAACAGGCGTCAGATTACTCCCGTCTTCGCCGGGGCGCACCACGATGTCGCCGACGGAGCTTTTTCATGATGAAAACGGCGGCAATTATATCCGTTTGCTGAATATCGAAAGTCGGCTTGAAGATATTCCGCTATCTGAATTTAAAAAGAATCCTGAGCGCTGGACCCAGATAGACCTTGACTACGACTCGCCCACGCAAATGCAGGAAGCGTTTAAGGAGTTGGTCGCTACCAAGCTGGTTGACCGGAATGTTGCCGACAAACTGGGCCTGTGGAATGAACGCGAGGCGGCGGAGCAGGGCGTTATCAAGCCTGAAAAAGTGGAGATTCCCTGCTGGCGCCATGCCTTGATCAGCTTTCCCCATCCGTTATTAAAACAAGGCTTATCGATATTGGATACGCCCGGCTTAAATGCGCTGGGAACCGAGCCGGAACTCACCTTAAGCATGCTGCCCAGCGCCCAGGCCATTATTTTTGTGCTCGCGGCCGATACCGGCGTTACCAAAAGCGACCTGGAAATGTGGCATAACCATGTTTGCCATAATCGCGGCGGCAGCAAGCAGGGTCTAGCCGTGGTGATGAATAAAATCGATGCGATGTGGGACGATCTTGCCGGCGAAAACGGCTACGACGATTCCATACATTCGCAGATAAAAACGTCGGCGACGACGTTAAAAATCAATGAAAATGTCATTTTTCCGGTTTCAGCCAAACAAGCCCTGCTTGCCAAGGTTAAAGCCGATGATGATTTGCTGACCAAAAGCCGCCTGACCGCATTGGAAAGCTATCTTGCCAACGATATTTTAAAACAGCGCAAAAATATTCTGCTGGGAACCGTTAACCGCGACATCGGTTTTCTGGTTAAAGAGTCGTTCAATTTAATCAACACGTCATTGTCGAATGCCGTTGCCCAGCTTGAGGAATTCAAAAAGATCGACTTTCAGAATCGGGATATGACGGATAAGTTGATGGCCGAGACGCGGGACCGGCAAAACCTTTACATGACCAATGTCGAGAATTTCCAAGCCAGCCGCCGGGTTTTTGCCGTTCAAGCCCAGGCGTTGATTGACTCCTTCGCCAAAGAAAAAGTCGACGAGATCATCAAAACCACCAAGCACGACATGGCGAAGAGCCTGACCACCTACGGCATGAAGCAGAATATCCGTAAATTATTCGATGAATTGCGCGACCTGTTGCAGGACTCCGTCGATAGCACCAATGAAACCCGGCGTCTGGTCAAAGCGATACACAAAAAATTCAAGGATGAATACGGTTTTAAGGAGATCGAGCCGCAACTGTTTTCGATCAAACAATACCAGATTGAACTGGAGCAGATTTTCGATGAGGGCGAAGCCTTCCGTTCCAGCGCCAAAACCACGATGTCGGAACAAAGCATCGTTATCAACAAGCTTTACAGCACGCTGATCGCCAAGGCCAGAAATATACTCAAACAGGCGCATGCAGACGCCACGACCTGGAGTAACGGGGTTTTAACGCCTTTGATGCATCAAATCAAAGATCATAAAAAACAGATCGAAGGCCGCTTGCAAATGCTGAGGAAGATTAACGAATCCAAAGACGGCATTCTTGAAAATATTGCCAGCCTTGAAGCGGAACTCGGGCCGTTGAAACGGCGGCGCGACGAGTTGGCTATCATTATTAACGCGATGCAGCTGGATGTTCACAGCTCGTAGGATGGATGCAGGAGTTATTCGCGAGTAGCGCGGAACCGATCGTATAAACATTGAATTAGGATAGGTTTCATTTTTTTTTGAAAATCAAATCCCAAACGCCGTGTCCCAAGCGTAAACCGCGCTGTTCGAATCGTGTTAACGGCCGGTATTCCGGGCGTTCGCAATAGTCGCCGGTAGGGCTGGTATTGCCAAGTCCCGCTCCGGCGGACAATATTTCCAGCATGTGTTCCGCGTAATTTTGCCAATCCGTCGCCGCATGAAAATAACCGCCCGGCTGCAACTTCCTAACTAATAAATCGACAAAACTGGGGCGGACGATACGCCGTTTATGATGCTTCTTTTTCGGCCACGGATCGGGAAAGAACAAATGCACACCGGCCAAGCTGTTGTCGGCGATCTTGCACTCAATAATCTCAATCGCGTCGTGGCAATAAATCCTGACGTTAGTCAGGCCTTGTTGGTCCAGCAGCAGCATTAAATGTCCGACGCCCGGCCTATGCACTTCAATGCCGATATAATCGTTTTCGGGATTGGCCGCCGCCATCTTCGCCAGACTGTCGCCGGTGCCGAAGCCTATTTCGACAATCAACGGCGCTGTGCGGCCGAAAACCTGGCTGAAATCGTAGTCGACAGCAGGGTCGAGACAATATTTGTCCCAATGACACTCCAAAGCCAATTGTTGGCCTTGGGTGATGCGTCCTTGGCGACGGATAAAGCTGCGGATTCTGTGTGTGGGAGTTTGTTCAGGAGCGAGCATAAAGGTGTAATGATTTTCGATGGTAGGAGCTGGTTCAATACAGTTGACTTAAGCCGTTCGTGCTGAGCTTGTCGAAGCATGAGCGGCTTAAGTCATCCGTGTATTGCCCTTCGACAAGCTCAGGGCGAACGGAGAAAGGGTTAAATCAACAGTATTGACGCAAGCGGCTGACCCTAAAAATTAAAAAAACAAGCCGTCTATCGGCGATGACGCTGAAGCAAAACGCTTACGCGGCATGCGTCCCGCCAAGAACGCCTCCCTGCCGGCTTCGATACCTTTGCGCATGGCCGAGGCCATCAGTACCGGATTCTTGGCGGCGGCAATCGCGGTATTCATCAATACCCCGTCACAACCCAGCTCCATCGCAATGGCTGCATCGGACGCGGTGCCGACACCGGCGTCGACCAAAATGGGCACCTTGGCGTTTTCGACAATGGTCCTTATGTTATAGGGATTGCGTATGCCCAAGCCCGAACCGATCGGCGCGGCCAGCGGCATGACTGCCACGCAGCCGATTTCTTCCAGCCGTTTGGCCGCAATCGGATCGTCATTGGTGTACACCATCACGTCAAAGCCGTCCTTGACCAGCAATTCGGCGGCGATATAAGTTTCCGCGACATCGGGAAACAAGGTGGTTTGGTCGGCCAACACTTCCAGCTTGACCAAGTTGTGGCCGCCGAGTAGTTCCCGGCCCAGACGGCAGGTTCTTACCGCGTCTTCCGCGGTATAGCAACCGGCGGTATTGGGCAGGATGGTGTATTTGTCCGGCGAAATGACATCCAGCAAATTAGGCTCGCCCGGATTTTGGCCGATATTGGTGCGGCGTATTGCGACCGTCACAATTTGTGCGCCGCTGGCTTCGATCGCTAGACGGGTTTCTTCCAGGTCCTTATATTTTCCGGTGCCGACCAGTAGTCTTGAATGATATTTGACCCCGGCAAGCAGGAAAGAATCATCCTGTCCGCCGCCGATCGCGTGAACAATTTCCAGGCGATCTTCGGCCTTTAATTCCTGTGTATCGTATTGTTGAAACGGCAGAATTTCTTTATTCAATTCAATCGCAATTTTTTTGCCGGTCAAGCCCAAATCGCTAACCACATCGGCAACCGTGCTGTTTTCAGCGTAGTCACGGGTTTCGCCGTTTACATAAACTATCATCTGCTTAAACTCCGGCTGGTGTCCACGGCTCTGCGTTTTTGCACCGCTTGCGCCAGCTCTTTTAACAACGGAACGGTATCGTCCCAGGACAAACAGGCATCGGTAATGCTTTGTCCGTAGACCAGCGGCTGTCCTTCAACAACCTTTTGATTGCCTGCCTTAAGATGACTTTCGATCATCACGCCCATGATCCGGTGGTCGCCGTTGGCGATTTGCTGGGCGACGTCGTCGCCGACGATCAACTGCCGCTGGCATTGTTTCAAGCTGTTGGCATGGCTGAAATCGATCATGATGTTCGGTTTTAGATTTGCTTTCACCAAGCCTTCGGCGACCTGCTCGACGCTGACCGCATCATAATTAGGACGATCATTACCGCCTCTTAAAATGATATGCACGTCTTCATTACCGGTGGTTGAGAAAATAGCCGAATGTCCGGCTTTATTCAGCGAGATGAAGTGGTGCGGACTCATTGCCGCGCCTATCGCATCGATGGCGATTTTTATCGTGCCGTCGGTGGAGTTTTTAAAACCGATAGGGCAGGACACGCCCGAAGCCAACTCCCGGTGTCCTTGACTTTCGGTGGTTCTGGCGCCGATTGCGCCCCAGGCGATCAAGTCGGAAACATATTGCGGCGTGATCAAATCCAGGTATTCGGTTGCGGCCGGAACGCCCGCTTCGTTCACGTCCAGCAACAAGCGTCTGGCGATGCGAAGTCCCTTGTTGATATTAAAACTGGAATCCAGGTCAGGGTCGTTAATCAGGCCTTTCCAGCCCACCGTCGTGCGCGGTTTCTCAAAATAGACCCGCATCACGATCACCAGGTCATCGATTAACTCGTCTTTAACCGCTTTCAAACGCTGGGCGTAGTCAAGCGCAGCTACCGGATCATGAATCGAGCAAGGCCCCACGACCACAACCAGCCGATCGTCCTGTCCCGCCAGAACTTTGTGTATGTCCAGTCTGGCCAGTGCTGTCGTTTGCGCCGCAGCCTCGCTAATCGGCATTTCAGTATGAACCTGAACCGGTGCGATAACTTCTTTAGTCGCGCAAATCCTCAAGTCATCAGTAATATATTTTGTATGCATGAAAGCTATCAACCCGTTGCAGGATTATTGTCGGAAATTATTATTTTAACCGATTTTAAACGGCTTTTGTTAGTTCTTGCCATGGACAAGCCGGTATGCCTGTGTTGCGCACTGAGTAGGGGGTAATCCGGCGTTTTGCCGGACTCGAACAGTCATTCGTGGGAAATCTATTAAACGATGTTATTTAACACACTAAAAGTGTGTCATATGCCGCACTTTTCCAAAGCGCCGGCCGAATGAATTCATGTAGGTCAGTACTTACAATGGGTTAGCGAGCTGGCATGGTGCGTGCTTTATTAACATATCGTGAAATACTGATTAATTCTTATGTATAAATAAAATTTAGAGAAGAGAATGAAAAAAAACATTCAAAAAACGCAGGGTGAAAATGCTATTGGCGGAAATTTATGCCATAGCAAAATGCTTGCATTAATACCGCTATGCTTCGCCCCCGCTGTACTGGCCGCAGACAACAATACCAAGCCATCCGGTTCGGCTGTAACGCTGGAACCTATTACGGTGACTCATAAGCTTCCAATCTCCGAATCTTTGAATACAACGGAGATAGACGATAAAAAAATCCGTACCAAACAGGCCGCTGTCAGCGATACGGCAAAACTGCTTGAAGATACGCCTGGCGTTAGTCTGTACGGATCCGGGGGGGTGTCGAGTCTGCCCGTCATTCACGGCTTAAATGATGACCGGGTTAAGATTAACGTGAATGGCATGACGATTACTTCCGCATGCGCTAATCACATGAATCCGCCGCTGTCTTATATTGATCGCAGCAATATCGGCAAAATCACCGTCATGTCGGGGGTGACGCCGGTCAGCATGGGCGGCGACAGCATAGGCGGCACCATTTCCGTTGAGTCGCTCGATCCGGTTTTTGCCGAACCCGGCAAGGATATTTTGATCGACGGCAGCGCGTCGAGCTTTTATCGCAGCAACGGCGATGCCTTTGGGGGCAGTATTGCCGCCGGCATCGCTAATCAAAACGTGCGCTTGGACTATACCGGCTCACATACCGAAAGCATGAACTACAACGATGCTAATGGCGACAATGTTCAGTCCAGTTCTTATCGCAACCAGAATCACGCGGCTTCCTTGTCGTTCAAGACGGATGACCATTTAGTGGTTATTAAAGGCGGACAACAGCATGTTCCGTATCAGAACTTTCCTAATGCGCGTATGGACTTGACCAACAATGACAGCATTTTTGGCAATATCACGCACAAGGGCAAATTCGACTGGGGTTTGCTGGATAGCAATTTTTACTTCGAAAGCACTCAACACAGCATGAATATCGGCGAAGACAAGCATAATCGTTATCTTAATGCAGCCGGCGGCGGAAGCTTTGCGCCGCCCAATGACTACATGCCGATGGAAAGCAGGGGCCGGAACCTGGGTTACAAGATTCAGGCGGAAATACCTTTCACCGAACGCGACACTTTTAAAATCGGTAACGAATTTCACAGCAACCGGATCAATGATTTTTGGCCGGCGGTACATAACAACACCTCTATTCCGGCAAGCCAGCCGGCAAATGCGCGAGCGGCCTATTGGATGATGGCGCCGGAAAATTTCATCAATCTTAACAATGCCGAGCGCGATCGGGTCGGTTTCTTTGGAGAATGGGAGGCGAAATGGTCTCCAGAGTGGAAATCCTTATTGGGGCTGCGTTACGACCATACCAACACCGATACCGGGGCTGTACAGCCTTACAATCCCAGGCTATTGGGCGGCGCTGCGGCCGCAGGCGCGGGATTCTCGTTGAATGCGGCCAATGCCTTCAATGCGAGAGACCACGAACGCAACACCGATACTTTCGATGTTACCGCCTTAGCTCAATACAAGCCTAACGACCTCAGCGACTACGAATTGGGTTATGCCCGTAAAAACCGTGCGCCGAACTTGTACGAACGCTATACCTGGGGCGCCCGTAAAATGGATATGGCCATGAACGGTGCGTTTGGCGACGGTAACGGCTATATCGGCAACATGGATTTGACTGAGGAAACGGCGCATACCGTCAGTTTTACCGCTGCATTTCATGAGCCGAAAAACAGTTTATGGGAAGTCAAGGCGACCCCGTACTTTACTTATGTGAATAACTTTATCGATGCGGATCGTTGCTCGGGATCTACCAATGCGGCTAGCGGTTGTGACGCCGGCAACCAGACCGCGACTCAACGGTTTGTTTACCTTAAATATGCCAACCACGACGCGCGTTTGTGGGGTATGGACGTTTCCGGCCGCGCGGATTTGTTCAGCGATAAAACCTACGGGGATTTCTCCACTCACACCGCTATGAGTTACGTGCGGGGTGAACGCATGGATGGCGGCGACCTCTACCATATGATGCCGTTCAATATGAAGCTGAGTCTGGATCACAAGCGGGAGGGTTGGGATAGTGCTGTGGAAATGCAGTTTGTTGACAGCAAAGACGACGTGCAAGCCATCAGGAACGAAACCACCACGCCGTCCTACATTTTGGTGAATGCCCGTACCGGTTACGAATGGAAAATGCTGCGCTTGGATGTCGGTTTGGATAACGTGCTGGATAAGCAGTATTACCAGCCATTGGGAGGATCCTATCTGGGCGATCGCTATGGCATGAATCCGACGACTACGCCAGACGTAACACCGCCTTGGGGTAGAAACGTCGCCGGCATGGGGCGTTCGGCTTTCGTTGGCCTAACAGTCAAATATTAGCCGATCTGGGGCTTCTTTCGCCGTGCCGAAACGGAAATTATTCGGCGCGGCAACGATCTTCAAATTGCGACCCAACACACCGGGTGCGGCTGCTTGCGCCGCAGTCTCGTTAATCGGCGTTTCAATATGAACTTGAACGGGTGCGATGGTTTCTTTAGTCGCGCAAATTCCCAAGAGCGGATTCAACTTCGAAGTGCAATCCCGGCCAGCCTGCGCAACGAGTTATTTAACCTATTAAAAGTGCGGGATATGACGCACTTTTTTAAAGCCTCGGATCGGCGCGGCCACATAGTTATTTATTTACAATGGGTTAAATATTTGGCATGTAATGTGCTTTAGTTTGCGCGTCATGAAATTTTGATAAATATTATTACGCAGACAAAAAGTTAGAGAAGAGAATGAAAAAATACATACTATTGTTGGGGGTCGGTTATTTAGGCAGCGCAATTGCGGCCGAGCCTGTGGGTACGGAAAAAATCAATGCCAAATCCGGCCCAAAAAAAGAGAGCGCAAACAAGATAGCGGAGCCGCCGGTTTTGGATGTGCTGACCATCAAGGCGCAAAAGTCCAATATCGACCAGCCGTTCGGCAGTTATCTCGACCATTCCAATATAGTCTTGTCCAGAACGGCAACCAGCGATACCGCGCAAATGCTTAAAGGTACGCCCGGCATGAGTTTCTCCGGTGGCGGCGGCATTTCCAGCCGGCCTATTATCCACGGCATGGCGGATGATCGCTTGCGGGTTCAAGTCGATGGCATGAATTTGATTTCGGCTTGCGCCAACCATATGAATCCGGCGCTGTCTTACGTTGCTCCGTCCAGCGTGCTGAGCGCCCAGGTGCTTGCCGGAATCACGCCGGTCAGCATGGGCGGCGACAGCATCGGCGGCACGATTCGCGTTAACTCCGCCGATCCCGAATTTGCTGAAGCAGGCGCGGGTCCCCTTATAAAAGGTCAGGCTTCGACTTTTTACCGCAGCAACGGCGATGCGCGGGGAGGCAATATTTCGGCCTCGATAGCGAACGAATATGCCGAACTTAAGTACACCGGTTCGACGGTGCAGGCCCGTAATTACAAGGCGGGTGGAGATTTCACTACTCGAAATACAAAAAACAGCAATGATGTCGTGAGTTCTTCGGCGTATAAATCCGAGAACCAATCGCTGTCGCTGGCCTTGCGCAACGACGACCATCTGGCAGTGATCAAGGTCGGGCAGCAAAACATCCCTTATCAGGCCTTCCCCAACGTGCGTATGGATATGACCGGGGACGACAGCTGGTTCGCCAATATCTTCACTAAAAGCCAGTTCAACTGGGGTAATCTGGAAACGCGGGCTTATCACGAGGATGCCAAGCACAAGATGAACTTCCTGGCGGACAAAATGTCCACGCCGACCCGCAGCATGCCGATGGAGACCTATGGCGTTAACCAGGGCCTGTCGGTAAAAGCCAACATCGATATTACCGACAAACATTTGTTGACCGTGGGCGGGGAATATCAGCGCTATCGCTTGGATGATTGGTGGGATCCGCTTGGTCCGACTCTGCCGCCGCCAGCAACAATGATGCAAAATATGATGCGAGGTCCCGCGCCATTCTGGAATATCAATGGCGGACAACGGGATCGCGTAGATCTGTTTGCCGAGTGGGAAGGCCGCTGGAGCCAGCAATGGCTGACGCAGTTAGGCGCGCGTGTTGGCGGTGTGGAAATGAACGCCGGTAATGTGATGGATTATGGCATGGTTACGTCGGAAGCGCGGACTGTTAACAGTCAAAACAAGAAGCAAACCGACATTAATATCGATTGGACGGCATTGGTGCGCTACACCTTCAACGACATGCAAACTTATGAGCTGGGGGCCGCCAGAAAATCCCGCTCGCCCAACCTTTACGAGCGCTTTGCCTGGTCACGCGGCTCAATGGCTATGTTTATGAATAACTGGGTCGGCGACGCCAACGGCTATGTTGGCGACATTAACCTTAAGCCGGAAGTCGCCCACACCGTCAGCGCGACAGCAAACTGGCACGACGCGAATCAGGAAGACTGGGAAACTAAAATCACGCCCTTTTACACCCATGTCGAGAACTATATCGATGCCGGTCTTTGCCAGACAGCGAACGGCAAGACATGCGTCAGCCCGTCCGGGGGCTTTAATTTTCTGCAACTGGGCAACTACGATGCGCACCTGTTCGGCGTCGATGTTTCCGGGTCCAAGCTGTTGTTGGATACCGCTAAATACGGCAGCCTGACCGGTAAAACCGTTTTAAATTATGTCAGGGGGCAGAACAACGACACCGGCGGCAACCTGTATCAACAGATGCCGTTCAATGCGACGGTGGCGCTTGAGCATCGTCGCGGCGCTTGGTCGAATACGATTGAAACCCAACTGGTCGCATCTAAAACAGACGTGCAAACCGTCCGGGTAGAGCCTAAAACCGCAGGTTACGCACTGCTCAACCTGCGCAGCAGCTATACCTGGAAGCATTTACGCGTCGATGGCGGCATAGACAACATTCTCGATAAAAATTATGCGCTGCCTTTAGGCGGTACTTATATCGGCGAAGTAAGCACGGCCGGAATAGCCGTTCCCGGCATGGGGCGTTCATTCAATGTCGGCATGACGGTAAACTACTAACAAGCACTGGGCGGTCTTGTTCCGGCATTGATGCAATCGCCAATGCCGGAATAGAGTCGCTCCAGCTGAGCAAAGGAAATTAAGCAATGAAACGATTAGTCGTATGCCTATCAATGTGGCTGTTTATAGCGGCATCGCTCCAGGCGGCGGAAAGAGCGGGCGATGAGCGGCTTGACGAGGTTGTGCGGCGCGGTTCGCATGTGATGCCGTTCGACTTGGAGCAGACGACGCATGTTTTCTCAAAAACCGGAAAAGGCGGGTTGCAACAGGTCGTGGTCAAAGACAATTCCAATGCCGATCAAATCAAGTTAATCCGTCAGCACCTGACAAAGATTTCAAACGAATTTATGCAAGGCGATTTTTCCAATCCGGCTAAGATTCATGGCGAAGACATGCCCGGTTTGGCGGAATTGAGAGCGGCTAAACCAGGCCGGATCAAAATTACCTACAAGGAGCTGCCTAATGGAGCCGAGATCGATTATTCAACGGATGATCTAAAATTGATTGAAGCCATTCATCAATGGTTCGACGCTCAATTAAGCGATCACGCCCGTCATGCCATGCCCGGCCATTTAATGCACCACAAACCCTAAAAAGCAGAACCGGCGGGATTGATGCGGCTTCAATCCCGCCGGTTTCACTGCTTTATCCAACTTTCGCCCGTCCCTCGACAGGCTCGGGACATACGGAATTCTTGAATGCGTTATCTTCCGCTAAGTACCCGATCCAGTTATATTTTTTAGCTAAAGACAGTCTCGTACCGTCCCTTTGTCAATTGCGTTAGCCGGACGGCGACGTTGCGGTCAAATTAAACTATGTTATTTAACGCGCTAAAGTGCGTCATATGACTTGTTTATATTAAAGATATGTTACGCAAGCCGCGATAGGGCAAATCCATTAAAGGTACAAAACGTTTAAACAATTAGTTGTAAGCAATTGATTACCGAAGATAAGGAATTTAAGTGCGACGGTCCCGATAGTCAATATTGTTGCGAAGACAGCGGTTTGGCATGCAACGTGCTTTTACTGGCAGACCGCCCACAACTATAAAAACTAAAACAATGAAAAAATATCTACTGTTACTGGGAACAATTTATTTAGGCAGCGGAGTTGCTGCCGAGCCAGTGAAGGCTGTCAAACCGGCACAGAAAAAAGAGACGGCAAAAAACACAAATCAGCCGCAGGTTTTGGCGACTCAAGTCATCAAGGGGCAAAACGAGGGAGCAGAGGCTTATAAATGGTTTCCCAATACGGCCAAGGCGACGCCTACCTATACGATTAATGCGGAAGACGTCAAAACAAAAGTCAACGCGACAACGGTTGAGGATACTATCCGATACGCTCCGGGCGTACTGATACGCAAACGCTTTATGGGCGACCCGAACGGCACCCTGGGCATACGCAGCTCAAACTCGTTTCAAACCGCGCACAGCATGGTTTACGCAGACGGCATGCCGCTGCATAACCCTTTGCGCACCACTTACAGCGGAGCGCCCAGATGGTCGATGGTGTCGCCCAGCGAAATCGATTCGGCCGAAGTGCTTTACGGGCCGTTCTCATCGCAATACAGCGGCAACTCGATGGGCGGCGTGATTAACCTGATCACTAAAATGCCGGAAAAATTCGAAGCCCAAATGGACGCCACCGGCATGTTTCAGACTATGCACAGGTCAGGGCGCAATGAAACCTTAATGGGTTACAAAACCTTTATTTCAGCAGGCGACCGGTTCGATAAGTTCAGCGTCTGGGCCTCTTATAACCGCTTTGAAAACGAAGGCCAACCGCAGACCGTCAATGCGGCGGCTTTAAGCACGGCAGCCGGCGGAACGGCGGTCACCGGCGGTGAAGGTTACCAGACAACCACGGGTGCTCCGGCGATTGCCTACGGCGATATCGGCGTCGCCCAACAAACGACGGATCTGTTCAAGGCCAAATTCGCTTACGACTTTACCGAAGAGTTGCAAGGACGTTTTACCATTGCCTATGAAGACCGCGTCGGCAAAGTTGACGACCCGAACACGCTGTTAAGAGATGCGGCGGGCAACAAGGTTTGGGGCGGCGGAACAGCAGCCGGTCTCTCAACCAGCACCAACTACAGAACAGCGGCCGGAAGGTTTGCGGTGCCCGGTTCGGTCTTTTCGGTCAGCGATTCACAGCGCCAGGCGCTAAATTACGGCTTGGGCTTAAAAGGAAAAATCTCGAACGATTGGAGCATCGACACCACCGCCAGCTTTTACGATGCGTTCAAGGACAGAACGATCAGCTCGAATCTTAATCCAAGCCATCCTTTGAATCAAAACAAGGGCCAGATTTCCGATGAAAAACCCTGGTGGGCGACTTACGACCTGAAATTGGCGACCGACAAGTTTATGGGAAGAAACGATTTGTCCTTTATGGGCGGCTATCAATTCAACCATGCCAGTCTGAACCTGGATGTGTACGACACCAATAATTACACGGCCGGAACGGTCGGCGCCCGCACCAACGACAGCGGCGGCGCGACCCAAACCAACAGCGCGTTTTCGCAGCTGGAATGGCGATTCTTGCCGGACTGGAGCATCATGGCCGGCGGCAGATTCGATCATTGGCAAGCTCTCGACGGACATGTGCGGACTTTCGGCGCGACCAACAACATTCAAAACTATGCCGATCGCGACGCTTCCCGTATTTCGCCTAAAGCCTCGCTGGAATATTCGCCGGACAAATGGACTTTCCGCTATTCGTTTTCCAAGGCGTATCGCTTCCCGATTGCCGAAGAAATGTTCGCCAGTTTGTCCAGGTTGAACAGCATTACTACGGCGGCTCCCGGTTTGGGGCCTGAGGACGGTTATTTTCATAACTTCATGACCCAGTACGATATTCCCAGAGGTTATGTCCGGGCCAACATCTTTTTTGACCAGATCCACAACGAGATTAACAGCACCTCGGTAACCATTAACGGCCAGACGACCACAACCTTTCAGCCGATTGACAAAACCGAAGCCATTGGCGTGGATTTGACCTATCAACAGAACGAGGTGTTTAATCTGCCTGTCGATTTAATGGCTAACACCACGATAATGGACAAGCGCATTATCGAGCACAATCCTATCGGGACTAACAGCGCCAACTACACGGGCAAGCTGTGGGATCGTATACCCCGCCTGCAAATCAACGGCTCGGCGACTTATCATATTACTCGGCCGTGGGCGGCGTCTGTGGGCGTCCGTTATCGCAGCGATTCGTATCAAACTTTATCCAACACCGATACTGCGGCAAATGTCATGGGCGGCACCGATGAATCGACTTTCGTCGATTTAAAGACCTCTTATCAATTGCCGATCAATCCAAAACTGAAAAGCACGATTACAGCCGGGATCGATAACGTGTTCGGTGCCAATGCCTTTGAAAATCACCCTTATCCGCAGCGCACCTATTTTGTCAGCGCATCGCTGAAATATTAGCCGCAACGGATAAAACAGTTTATTGATCAGCACAAGGATGTGCGCCTTTAAACGCCACATACAATAAAAATAATTATTTTAGGAGGACACGATGACTCATTTCAAACCACCTTATCCGCTCAACGCCAGGCGGGCTCTGATCTGCTTGCTGATGGCGGCGTCCCCGCTCGTTGCGGCAGAAACCGGGCAAAATGCCGATAAAAAGAAAGCCGCCGGCAGCGCCAAAGCGGTTCCGGTGATGAAGGAAATGAAGGTCACCGAAACAGCAACACCTGCGGCCAAGACGCCTACCGCCAAGGAAAGATACCGGCTGCCGACGACGACGGAAAGCGTTACCAGCGACAAAATAGAGAGCACCGTCAATGCGATGACGGCCGAGGATACGATTAAATACCTGCCCAGCATCCAAGTGCGCAAACGTTATATCGGCGACACCAATGCGCCGGTAGGTTGGCGTACTTCGGGCACAGGCGCCAGCGCCCGGGGCCTGATTTATGCCGACGGCATCCTGCTGTCGTCCTTGCTGGGCAATAACAACGGCAACACCGGTTCGCCGCGCTGGAACATGGTGGCACCCTCGGAAATCGAGCGGGTCGATGTGATGTACGGTCCGTTTTCGGCGGCCCATGCCGGCAACTCTATCGGCGGCGTGATCGACATCACGACGAAAATGCCGGAAAAATTCGAGGCCGGCGCCGACGTCAAATCGACTTGGCAGGATTACGGTTTCTACGGCAAAAACAAGATGTTCGACAGCCAGGAATATTCTTTCAATGTCGGCGACCGCTACAAAGATTTTTCATTCCGTTTTGACGCCAGCCATCTGGACAGCCATAGCCAGCCGATAACGTTCAATAATCCTCTGGTTTCAACGACCGCCGCAACGGCTGCGGACAAAGTGGTGACGGGAGCCGTCTCCAACCTGAACGGCGCAGGCGTTCCTGCCGTGGTGTTGGGCGAGGGCTACCTTAATCACACGGTGCAGGATAATTTCAAATGGAAATTGGGTTATGACTTCACCCCGACCGTTCATGCAGCGTATACGCTCGGATTATGGCAGAACGACAATAATGCGGGCTTCAACAGTTTTTTACGCGACAGCGCCGGCAATGTGGTCGATAGCGGAAGGGTCAATATCGGCGGCAAGCGCTATGATCTTGGCAGTACTTTCGCAGAAACCAGAGCCGAGCAGATGCACTGGTCGCATGGCATGAACCTTAAATCCGATACCGGCGGCATATTCGATTGGGACTTGTCGGGCAGCGTCGTCGAATACGGCACCGATCTTAGCCGGACATCGACACAGGCGCCTGCGTTAGCCGCCAACAACGGCGCCGGCACGGTGACCAGTTTGACTGGAACCGGTTGGCATACTGCCGATGCCAAGGGTATATGGCGTCCCGGCGTCGACCTGCTGGGCAAGCATGAAGTCAGCTTCGGTTTCCATCATGATTTGTATAATTTGGATAATCCGCAATATACCGTTGCCAACTGGCAATCGAGCGACATCGGGACCATTAACTCCAACTCGCAAGGCAAGACCCAAACCGAAGGCTATTGGATGCAGGACGCCTGGGACTTTGCCAAGAACTGGAACCTGACTCTGGGCGGGCGCGTGGAAAATTGGCACGCTTACGACGGCTTAAATCAGAGTTTGACTGGCGGTTCACTGAAATCGCTGAACCAGGCGGATCGCAACGAACTGGAGTTTTCACCCAAGGCCAAATTGACCTGGAAGCCAATGGAGCGGGTGCAAACCGGTTTAGCCGTCGGCCAGGCCTATCGCTTTGCTACCGTAACCGAGTTGTTTCAATCGACTACAGTGACTACGGGCGGGGTAACCAATATTGCCAACGGCAATCCGAACCTCAAACCCGAAGAAGCGCTGTCTTCCGAGCTGTCCGGCGAATATTTCCTGGATCAAGGCAAATTGCGTCTTAGCTTGTTCCAGGAACGCGTAAAGGACGCCATTTATACCCAACGCGGCTTTTTAGCCACCGGCGGTACGGTTAATTCCGCGCAAAATGTCGGAGAAGTTCAAACCTACGGTGTCGAGTTTGCGGGCGAAGCCAGCGATGTCGGCATACAAGGGCTTGACCTGTCCGGTAACGCCACCTGGACTGACTCCAGAATCACCGAGAACGATGTGGCGGATGCGGCGGCCCTGGCCGCAGGCAACACCGCCGCTAACCCTTATGCGACTCAGCCGTCAACCGGCAAACGCCAGCCACGGGTTCCCGAGTGGCGCGCAAGTGCGACTATCGCTTATCGTCCGACCGACAAGTTGGTCACTTCGGTCAGCGGCCGTTACAGCAGTCCGCAGTTCGGCCAGTTGAACAACAGCGATACCAACCTGGCTACCTATGCGTCGGGCGGCAATTCTTACTTCATTGTCGATTTACGCACCAAATATCAAGTCACCAAGCAAGTCAGCGCTTCGGTGGGTATTGATAACGTCAACAACAGCGAGGTCTGGTTATATCACCCGTTTCCATCGCGCACTTACTTTGCCCAGTTAAAGTATAATTATTAGGCCTTTCGTAGGGGCGCATGCAATGCGCCCCTACGGCTTTATAATTCCGCTCGATTCTTTAAATAAGCAGGTTTAACCCATGAAATCCCGTGCCTCTTTACTATTTATCGCTGCGCTGGCAGTCTCCGGCTGCGCCAATGATGCGACGGTAAGACCCGCAGACGACGCCAAACAACACGCGCATCATCACGGTGCGGAAACAAAAGGCGTTTGCGCCGATGCCAATGCGTCGCCCTCGAATCAATGCGCCGAAACGATCAGCGCCGCTTTTGACGGCAACGGTGTGCTATGGATCACTTGGGTAAACAATGATCACGTTTATGTGCAGTCATCGGACGATAAGGGCTTAAGCTTTACCTCGCCGGTGATGGTCAATGCCGCAGCCGAAAAAATAGAAGCCAAAGGCGAATATCGCCCGAAAATAAAGCCGGACGCCAAGGGTAATATTTATTTAACCTGGACACTAAAGCTGGAGGGTAAACATAGCGGCCACATCCGCTTTAGCCGCTCGACCGACGGCGGCGAGCATTTTTCCGCGCCGGTTACCGTCAACGATAATCTGGACATCATCAGCCACCGCTTCGACAGCATGGCGATCGGCAAAAACGGCGAAATTTTTATCGCTTGGCTGGATGCTCGCGATGTTGAAGCCGCAAAAAAAGCCGGTCAGAAATTTGAAGGCTCTTCGCTGTATTACAGTTGGTCGGACGATGGCGGGCAGCATTTTTATCCCAATAAAAGAATCGCTACCCATACCTGCCAGTGCTGTCGGCTGGATACCGCGATAGCGCCGGACAACACGCCGGTCATTACTTGGCGGCACGTTTTCGAAGGCGGCGTCCGCGATCATGCGCTGGTTAAATTCAATGACTGGAATACGCCCGGCGATACCCACCGCTTGGGCCAGGATAACTGGAAAATCGACGCCTGTCCGCATCACGGCCCCGGCCTGTCGATTTCCGAATCCGGCATTTATCACGCGGTATGGTTCAGCAATTCTCCAACCAATCAGGGCCTGTTTTATGCCTATTCGGCCGATGCCGGACGGCATTTTTCCACGCCGGTCAATTTCGGCAAGGCCGGTTCAGGTCATCCGCATGTACTGGCTGTCGGTTCGCGGGTCAATGTGGTTTGGCAGGAGTTTGACGGTACTAATAATGTTATCAAGCTGATGAAGTCGGCCGACGACGGCAAAAGCTGGTCGAAGCCCGAAGTGATTGCGCAAACGGCCAAAACCGGCGATCAGCCGTTTTTGGTGACTGACGGGGAAAAGATATATCTGTCCTGGAAAGCCCAGCAGCAGGATTATCGATTAAAGCCTGTTGCCGAGTAGTCGATGCGTAGGATTTTTATCCCGTTCCCACGCGCTACGCTCGTCGTTATGGGCAAGTCCGTTCAAGAGCGTCATTTGGGCATGGACGTTGACTTGGATGTAGGCCGGAATAAGACCGCCCGGCGACAGCCAGGGTGGGCGTTTCCGGCAAGCGGAGCGCCGGAAACGCCAGTCCTGCGCTTAACGCGCGGACTGAGTAAATTTTTCTCGTTCCCACGCGCTGCGTGGGAATGCAGTTAAAGGCGCGCTGCGCCGCGAGTCATGTGCAACGCCTAAAAACATATACAGTGTAAACACAGGACGCAGCGCGTCCAGCCTAGCATTCCCACGTAGCGCGTGGGAATGAGATAAGCCGAAACTAATTATGTCGCCAAATAAACCCCTGCTTGAAGCCAGAAAACTGGTGGTTAATTATAAAAACCATCGTGCGATCGACGCGCTCGATTTGTCGGTTCCGGCAGGTTGCGTCTATGCCTTGTTGGGCGGCAATGGCGCGGGCAAGACTTCGACGATTAACACCTTCTTGGGCTTCAACAGGCCGACCGACGGCAATGTTTTTATTGACGGCGAGTCGCCTGAGCAAAATCCGGCCGCAGTTCGCGCCAAGCTGGCGTACTTGCCGGAAAATGTCGCGCTTTATAACTACATGAGCGGCATCGAAAACCTGAGCTTTTTCTGTACGTTGGCCAATGTCCGAATTTCCCGCCAACAAGCGCACGATTTGCTGGCGAATACAGGCCTGCAAGCCGATGCCCACGACCGGCGCGTTTCGACTTATTCCAAGGGCATGCGCCAGAAAGTCGGTTTGGCTGTCGCCTCGGCAAAGCAGGCGAAAGTCATGCTGCTGGACGAACCGACCTCCGGGCTTGATCCGAGTGCGGCCAATGATTTCGCCCGGCGGGTAAGGCAAGCCGCCGATTTGGGCATGGCGGTGCTGATGGCGACTCATGATCTGTTTAATGCCAAGCAGGTCGCCGACCGTATTGGCATCATGAAAGCAGGGCGTCTGGTCGAAGAGTTCGATGCGCACACCGTCGCGCATGACGAGCTGGAACACAAATATCTGGCGCATGCGCGGGGCTCGCTGTGATTGCAGCGATTATCCGCAAGGAATTATTGGCGGTGCTGAGGGACGGAAGGCTGCTGGTGTTGGCTTTTTCGGTCTTCGCCGTATTAAGCGGATTTTTTCTGGCTTCCGTCGCCGAACACCGGCAGGTGCAGCAGGAAAAGCGGGCAGTCGGCGCAACCGCGAAGGAACAATGGGATACGCAAGGCGTCAAGAACCCGCATGCAGCCGCGCATTTCGGCATTTATGTATTCAAGCCGGATTCGCCGCTGGCGTCGATAGATCCCGGATTGAGGCAATATACAGGGCAGGCGCTCTGGCTGGAACCGCACAAACGCAACGAGGCGCGATTCAATCCGGCGGCCGATCAGGGTTTGGCCGGCCGTTTCGGGCAGGCCAGCGCCGGTTTTGTGTTGTACGCGCTGCTTCCGCTGCTGGTCATTGCGCTGGCCTTCAACGCGGTGACCCAGGAACGGGAGCAGGGCACTTTGCGCATGTTGCATAGCCTGGGGGTATCGGCCACCAAGCTGTTGCTGGGCAAGTTTACCGGCTTGTTGCTGGCTTTTGTGGTGGTATTGACGCCGGCAATGCTGATCGCTGTGATCATTTTGTATCAAAACTTCGATCTCGCCGGTGACGACATACTCAGGTTATCCGCATTGAGCGGCGTGTTGTTTGTTTATTATGCGGTATTCGCGGCCTTGGCAATGTCCACGTCGATCCATTTTAAAAGCAGCCGATTGGCTTTGTTTGTCCTGCTGGCGTTCTGGACGGGCAGTGTGCTGATTGCTCCGCGCCTGGGTGCGACAGCCGCAGAAATGCTGGTTCCGACGCCAAGCGTAGCGGCGTTTTGGGCGGCGATCAAACAAGACATTCAGCAGGGCTTGGCTAACGATGGCGATCATGACGCGCGCGAGGCCGCATTTAATGCCCAGGTGCTAAAGCAGTACGGCGTGGCGAGGATTGAAGACTTGCCGGTCGGCTATACCGCACTCAAACGCAGTTTTAACGACAATTATTCCGAACGGGTCCACGCGCTGCATTTCGACAGATTGAGGGATGCGTTCGAGCGCCAGGGCCGTTTCGTCCATATCGCCTCGCTGCTTGGGCCGAGCATCGCGATGCGCTCGGTTTCGATGGCGCTGTCGGGCATGGATTTGGCGCATCAGCGGCATTTTGAGGATGAGGCCGAACAGTATCGCGATTATTTTATCGGCCTGACCGACGACTGGGATCGAGAACGCAGTCACGGTGCGGAGCGCGGCGCTCAGGGCCATGACGCCGACTGGGGCAGCGTTAAGGCATTCAGTTATACGCCGCCTCCGCTGGGCTTTGCGCTGTATCATGCGCTGGCCGATCTGCTGGTGTTGCTGGCTTGGCTGGCCGTAGCGCTGATCTGGCTGTTGTTTTCCGCGAACAGGCTGAAGCCGTGACCGGTTTGTTGCAAGCCGAATGGCTGCGCTTTATCCGCAACCCTGTCAATCTGTGGGTAGTTGCCGCGTTCTTTGCATTGCTCGCGGCCAGCGCGCTTTGGTCCGGCCTTGCCGCCGGCGAGTTTCGCGCCCGAGCATTGCAGCCGCAACAGCAAACCGGCAACAGCCAGGTACGGGCGGAAATGCACGATGCGCCCGTCGCCGGCAAAGGCGGCGAGACAGTCAAGTCGGCTGACAATACAAGCGTGCGTCTCCCGGCGCTCGGCGGTCTGGCATTGAGCGTGCGGCAAATGGACCTGCTGGGTACCGAATTGCGCATCTCGACCCGTAGCCGCTATACCGACGGCCGCAACAGCGACCAGCTGTTCAACCCGTTGCTGCGCGAACTGGGCTTGCTCGATTTTGCAAGCATAATTGCGTTATTGCTGCCGCTGACGGTCATAGCCCTCGGTTACGGCTTGGTGCAGGAAGACCGGGAACGGGGCGTGTGGCGCTTGGTTTGCGCGCAAATGCCCCGTCCCTGGCGGTTGGTCTTTGCGGCGCTTGCGGTGCGCTTCGTTATGGTGTTGATGCCTGCCGTCGCTGCATCGCTGCTTGCGTTTATGCCGGATTCCGGTTCCACCCTCTACGCGGCAGCGCATTGGCTGGTTTTTGTCGGCCTGTTTGCCGGGGTATGGATTGCAATTTCCGGGCTGTTCTTGTTATTGCCGGTTTCGTCGGGTGCGGCGGCGGTGGGATTGTTGGGCGTGTGGCTGATCACGACCTTTGCGGTACCGGCGGGCTTGAGTTGGGCCGCGAACGGCATGGAGCCGATGCCTTCGCGGCTGGCGGCGATTGTCGATATTCGCCGTGTTCAGGCGCAAACGTCCAGACAGCAGGCCGAATTGCTGTCGGCCTGGTACTTGGCGCATCCTGAAATCTCGGCTGTGAAAGAGCCATCCCTTGCGATTGCAGGCCTGCCCGCAAACCTGGAGCTTGACAGCAAGGTGAGGCCTTTGATGTATCGTTTCGACGAGGTTCGTAAGACTCATTTTGAGTTTATGGAACGGTGGTCCGCGCTGTCGCCCGGACTTGCCGCCGTGTTGACGGCCGACCGTCTGGCGGGTATCGATGCCCCCCGTTATGCCGGGTACATTGAAGCGGTCAATCAATTTGAAGACCGGTGGCGGGCGTTTTTCGTGCCCAAAATGATGAGCGGGCAAGGTGCGCAAGCTTCGGATCAGCCGCCGGTGTTGAGCCCTTTACCGGCTACAGAAAGCGTATGGACGGTAATATTGAGCCAGTCGCTGATCGGCGTTTTGCTGCTGCTGACGTTGGCCATATTGCGCAATCGGTTCGGAAGGCCGTAAAACACGAATTAAATAGTTAACTTTATGTTTCTTAGATTCAACTCATAAGTGCAATCGGCACTAATCGGAAAAGAAAAAGGTTAGCTGATATAGTTTCACGCTTTTTTCAATCCGACCAAAGACGA
>NZ_PTIY01000012.1 GCF_002934365.1 Methylobacter tundripaludum
CACTCAATTTTAAAACACCTCATGAGGTCTTTTTTCCTGAACAAGAGAGGGATGCCGCATGATTACTAAGATTGCACTTCGGAGTTGAATCCGCCTTCTTATAAAGCGCCTCTATTTTCGGAAGGTTATGATATACAAGATTTGATAAATACTCTTTTGCTCTTTTTTTGGGTAGATCTTTATCATTCAAAAATGTAGATACGGAGTATTTTTCTTGTTTTAGCTCCTTATCTATTTCGAATAGCTGTTTTAGTTGTAATGGTTCTGTTATCACGCGTGAAATAAGTGTGTCTGATAAATATGCTTCCATAGTAGCTATGCTCTGAACAAGAAGCATCCTGTTAAATACCTCGGTTTGATGCCTGTCGTTGATGTTTATTGATAGCATATTTTTAAGGCTTTCTATCGACGATGAAAAATATTGGTGGACTGACTGCTGACTTATGGTTGAGTACCACCAATAATCATTATGGCATTGCCATTCTTCATCTGATACGCAACCGTCACTAAATAAATATGGCGTTGAAGCCGCACCATGTTCTAGAGGTTCACCATCTACTGTTACTAAAACCAAACTGCCTCTGTTATTAACGTTTATGTCAAATATCTTCCCGCATGTAGGGCAATCAAGACTTTCTTCGCAGAAAGCTCCTTCACTTTCTTCCATGTTTGTATCTGGCACAGAAATCTCTTTATCGATTTTTGTATGGCATTTATTACATATAAACGAAAGCTTTGAGTACATAGTTAAAATATAAGTAGATCAATTGGTTTCCAAGGAACTTGGTAGATTGTGACGGGGATTGGACTGAGTTGCAACTCTGTCCGGGGTATAGATACTAGTACTCAGTCAGTATTGATCTGTCGAGTAAAAATCGTTCAACTCAGCGTAAATCCGCTCATCCTTCGACAAGCTCAGGACGAACGGATTTACTTTTACCTGACAAAATAAGAATGACTGCGTACTAGACATGAAACGCGGTAAGGTGCAATCCGTGGTGCGGTAAGTTGGGCAATTTTTATCGTTACCCAATATTTCGTACATTCGATGATGAACCTGCTATGGGTAAACCCGAAATATGCTGGTATATTGAACATTTGAATGTCGGGCATAAACGGCATGTCCGACAGGACTACCTTTAAGGGTCAACAAAAAAACCTGGAGAAACTATATGAAATTTAATGTGACAATCGACCGTGACGAGAATGGTATTTGGGTTGTCGAATGCCCATCCATCCCCGGTTGTGTTAGCCAAGGCGAGACTAAGGATGAGGCGTTAGAAAATATCCAGGATGCAATATACCAGTGCCTCCAGGTTCGCGCTGAACATGGATTGCCTTTGACTATTGAGACTCGGCAAATTGAGGTCGCAGCATAATGCCGCCTTCGCTACCTGTTCTAAGGGGACGCGAACTTGTCCTCGTGTTCGAGTCATTGGGATGGCGGGTTGCGCGGCAGAGTGGAAGTCATATCATCATGGTCAAAGAAGGAGAAACAATCACTTTGTCCATTCCCGATCATCGGGAGGTCGCAAAGGGTACACTCAGAAGCCTAATTCGCATGGCGGGTTTGACAGTAGCCGAGTTTATGGCTGCGCTGTAGGTTAGATAGGCGTTAGCCGAGTAGATTAGGTAACTGTTTCGTCTCCTGCATTTCGGCATCCGGTGATGGGGCAAAGTCGAGTAGGTCGGGCAACAGCTTTTTCGTTGCCCGACGTTCAGGTGTTCGATTACGGGAGGGCTATAGATAAACCTCAAATCTTTGTTTTTTTGAAACGGAAATGTCGGGCATAAACAGCATGCCCGACCCACATAACTACTACTCAAAAAACCGCCTCAAATACTCCCCCGTATGCGAAGCCGTATTTTCAGAAACCTGCTTAGGCGTCCCCTCTGCAACCAGCGTTCCGCCGCCATCGCCGCCTTCCGGTCCCATGTCGATGATCCAGTCCGCAGTCTTAATTACATCCAGATTATGCTCGATGACGATGACGGTATTGCCGTGATCGCGCAGGGTATGCAACACACCCAACAATTGCTTGATGTCGTGGAAGTGCAGGCCGGTGGTCGGCTCATCCAGGATGTATAAGGTCTTGCCGGTATCGCGTTTGGACAGTTCCTTGGCGAGCTTGACCCGCTGCGCTTCGCCGCCGGACAGGGTGGTCGCATTCTGCCCCAGGGTGATATAGCTTAAGCCTACCTCGACCAGGGTTTGTAATTTGCGGGCCAGCACCGGCACGGGTTTGAAAAACTCGGCCGCATCTTCGACGGTCATGTCCAGCACTTCATTGATGGTTTTGCCTTTGTAGCGTATCTCCAGCGTCTCCCGGTTGTAACGTTTGCCGTGGCAACTGTCGCAATGGACGAAAATATCCGGCAAAAAATGCATTTCGACTTTAATCACGCCGTCGCCTTTGCAGGCTTCGCAGCGGCCACCTTTGACGTTGAAGCTGAACCGGCCGGGCGTGTAACCGCGCGAACGCGCTTCCGGCGTCGCCGAAAATAATTCGCGTATCGGCGTGAACAGGCCGGTATAAGTGGCCGGATTCGATCTGGGCGTCCGGCCGATCGGGCTTTGGTCTATATCGACGACTTTATCGAAATGCTCCAGCCCTTCGATTGCGTCGCAAGGCGCGGGAATGACGCCGGCGCGGTTGATTAACCGCGCCGCATGGCAGTACAAGGTGTCGTTGATCAGCGTCGATTTGCCGGAACCGGAGACGCCGGTGACGCAGGTCAGCAGGCCGATAGGGAAGGTAATATCGACGTTCTTCAGGTTGTTGCCGTGCGCATTGCGGATAACGATCTGTTTGTCTTTATCGACGGGCGTTAGTTTTTCGGGAACGGTAATGCCGATTTTCCCCGATAGATATTGGCCTGTTAGCGAGTCTTTATTGTTGATGATGTCTTCCAACGTGCCTTGGGCAATGATCTGCCCGCCATGCACGCCTGCGCCGGGGCCTATATCGACGATATGCTGCGCCGAGCGGATCGCATCCTCGTCATGCTCGACCACGATCACGGTGTTGCCCAGGTCGCGCAGGCGGAACAAAGTGTTCAGCAAGCGCTGGTTGTCGCGCTGATGCAGGCCTATCGACGGCTCGTCCAGCACGTACATCACGCCGACCAGACCCGCGCCGATCTGGCTGGCGAGGCGGATACGCTGCGCTTCGCCGCCGGAAAGCGTGTCCGCGCTGCGATCCAATGTTAAATAGTCGAGGCCGACATTGACCAGGAATTCCAGTCGCTCCTGGATTTCCTTGACGATTTTTGCCGCAACTTCGCCGCGCTTTCCGCTTAGGTTAAGCTGCGAGAAGAAATCCAATGATTTGCGGATCGGGAAACGAGTCAGCTGGTGCAGCGGTAAGTCTTCAACAAATACATTCCTGGCCGAAACATTAAGTCTTGCACCCTCGCAAGCGTTACAGGGTTTGTTGGACAGATATTTGGCCAGTTCATCGCGCACCAGTAGCGAATCGGTCTCATGGTAACGCCGATCCATGTTGGCGATGATGCCTTCAAAACTGTGGCGTCTCTTCTTGACCGATCCGGTTCCGGCCATGAATTTGAATTCAATCTCCTCATGGCCGCTGCCGTACAGAATGATGTCCTGATGTTCTTTGGACAGTTCCGAGAACGGCGCTTCCGGGTCGAAGTTATAGTGCTTGGCCAGAGAGCAGATGATCTGGTAGTAATAGGCGTTGCGCCGGTCCCAGCCGCGAATCGCGCCGCCGGCAAGGCTGATGTCGGGGTTATGGATAATCAGCTCGGGATCGAAATGCTGGCGCACGCCCAGGCCGTCGCAACTGGTGCATGCGCCTTTCGGGTTGTTGAACGAGAAGATGCGAGGCTCAAGTTCGGACAGCGAGTAGCCGCAATGAGGACAGGCGTAACGCTCGGAAAACATCAGTTCGGTCGCATCATCGATGCAGGCGGCGATCGCAATGCCGTCGGCGATGCGCAGGGCCGTCTCGAAGGATTCGGACAGTCGTAAGGCGATGTCGTCGCGAATCTTGAAGCGGTCAACGATGACCTCGATGGTGTGTTTCTTTTTTAAATCCAGCACCGGCGGCTCGTCCAGGTCGTACACCGTGCCGTCAATCCGGGCGCGGATGAAGCCCTGTGCGCGCAGGTCGTCCAGCAGTTGGATATGTTCGCCCTTGCGGTCGTTGACCACCGGCGCCAGCAGCATCCAGCGCTGGTCGGGCGCTTGCGACAGCACATGATCGACCATTTGGCTGACGGTTTGCGCTTCCAGCGAGACATGATGTTCGGGGCAGCGCGGCGTACCGGCGCGGGCATAGAGCAATCTTAAATAATCGTAGATTTCGGTGATGGTGCCGACGGTGGAACGCGGGTTGTGCGAGGTGGATTTTTGTTCGATCGAAATGGCCGGGGACAAGCCTTCGATGTGGTCGACGTCGGGCTTTTCCATCATCGACAGGAATTGGCGGGCGTAGGTGGAAAGGGATTCCACGTAGCGTCGTTGGCCTTCGGCATAAATGGTGTCGAAGGCAAGCGATGATTTGCCCGAACCGGACAGCCCGGTGATGATGATGAGTTGATCTCTGGGCAGGTCAAGATCGATATTTTTCAGGTTATGCGTTCTGGCGCCACGAATGCTAATCGTATCCATTAATTAAGTCCGGCAATTTCAACAACCGTATAATATACGAGCAAAGCCGTATGAACACAAACGGCGCACACTAGCGGTTTTAAATAATGATCAACACATTAAATTCATTCGTTTTCAAATATATTCGATTTATCGAAATGGTCGGCGTGCTGATGCGCATTTTCAGCTTCTCGTTGGTCAGTTGGTTGGGCCCGGAAAGTCCGTTTATGTTTGTCTGGGCTTTTAACACCACGGATGCGGTGATACTTTCCTGGTGCTCGATACTCAAGAAGGACAGCGCCTATACCTTGCTGAACGTGTTTTGGATTATGGTCGGTATTGTCGGTATGGTGAGGGCCAGTCACATTTCAGCTGTTAATTTTAAAGCCGTCTGGTTGGACTTATTGACGCAGATTACAGCGCTGTTTAGTTAAAGCACAAATGAGCGGGTGCGATAAATAAAGCTTGTTATAATGTACGCCATTAAAATAATGAGATAAACCACCGGCTTAGTAAGGTTCGCAGTGCTTACCTATGCTGACGCTGGAAAACGGTGCGCGAGGCGTGCCCAACATTTCTTGATAATTCTGGTTCAAAAGGAGAAGCTGGTTTTGACAACAATGCAGGACATTACAAGTTCGATGACGTCATCGGAAAAACGCGCCACATGGTCGCTGGCAAGCATTTACGCGTTGCGGATGCTGGGGCTGTTTATGATTTTGCCGGTGCTGTCTTTATTCGCCGAGCAGCTTGAAGGTTCAACGCCTGCGCTGATCGGTCTGGCGATGAGTATTTACGGCTTGCCCCAGGTGCTGTTGCAAATCCCTTTCGGCCTGTTGTCGGATCGTTTCGGCCGTAAAAAAATGATCATTATCGGCTTGGTGCTGTTTTTGATCGGCAGCGTGATCGCGGCGCTGTCGACGACCATTTACGGGGTTTTAGTGGGCCGGGCTTTCCAGGGCGCCGGTGCGGTTTCGGCCGTCATTATGGCCTTGGTGGCCGATTTGACCCAGGAGGTTCACCGCACCAAAGCGATGGCGATTATCGGCATCAGCATCGGCGCGTCGTTCGGCGTCGGCATCATAGCCGGACCCGTTATTTCCGGCTTCGGCGGTGTGCAGGGCGTGTTTGGGGTGACTGCGGTGCTGACCTTGTTGGCTATCTTGGCGATTATTTTTGTCGTACCCGATCCGCAAAAGTCCAAATTGCACCGGGATGCGGAAGTCGTGCCCGAGGAAATGCTGCATGTGCTGAAAAATCCTGATCTGTTGCGCCTGAATTACGGCATCTTTACCTTGCACCTGATTTTAATGGCCATCTTTGTCGTGGTGCCGTCATTGATGAGGAAGGCCGGATTAGTGGCGGGGCATGAATGGATGGTTTATTTGCCGGTGTTTGTTATTTCAATGACATTCGCGGTGCCGTTCATCATCCTGGCAGAAAAGAAACGCAAAATGAAGCAGGTGTTTCTGGGCGCCATCGCGGTGCTGGTCATGGCTGAATTGGGTTTGTCGGCAGTTCAACAAAATTTGGCCGGGATTATCGGTTTCTTGTGGCTGTTTTTTTGCGGTTTCAACCTGCTGGAGGCGACATTGCCTTCCTTAATATCGAAGACCGCGCCTGCTGATTTGAAAGGCACCGCGATGGGCGCTTATTCAAGTTCGCAATTCATGGGGCTTTTCATGGGCGGGCTTGTCGGCGGCTGGTTTAACGGCCGGTTCGGGGTTACTGCGGTGTTTTTATTTTGCGCCGCAGCCGCGTTCAGCTGGTTGCTGGTGTCCTTATGGATGAAGCCTCCGCGCTATGTGGCGAACCTGCTGATAGCGCTGGAACAACTCAGCGAGCAGGACGCCAACGAATTTGCTGCCGAAATGCTTAAACTGAACGGTGTAGAGGAAATCACGCTGCATTATGAAGAAGCATTGGCTTATCTTAAAGTCGATAACCAGCAGCTGGATAAAGATCAATTGCAAGGTTTGATCGCGCAATACGTCAACGCATAATCGCGACAACAAGGGGAGAGAGATGCTTAATAAAGTGATGTTGATAGGAAGGCTGGGTGCAGACCCGGAAGTTCGTTACATGCCGAGCGGCGGGGCCGTTACGACGCTGAGTCTGGCGACTTCCAGGCGTTGGAAAGACCGGCAAACCGGCGAGCGCCGCGAAGAAACAGAATGGCATCGGGTGGTGATGTTTAATCGTTTGGCCGAAATTGCCGGCGAATATTTAAAAAAAGGCAGTCAGGCCTATATCGAGGGCCATATCCGCACCCGAAAATGGCAAGCTCAGGATGGCCAGGATCGCTATACGACCGAAATCGTAGCCGATTCCATGAACATGCTGGACAGCCGTAGCGGCGGCACTTCCGATTTTGGCGGCGACCATGCGCAGGGCGGATATTCCGCGCCTTCATCGAAACCCGCCAGCCAGCCGCAGCAATCGGCGCCGCAAAGCAGTCCCGGCTCCATGCCGCCGCCACCGCCGAATTACGACGATTTCGATGACGATATTCCGTTTTAGGATATACCCAATGCCGTATAGTTAAGCCGTTCGTGGTGAGCTTGTCGAACCATGAGCGGCTTAACGGCTTGTTCCGCTCCCCATTCGACAAGCTCATGGCAGGCTTCGACAGGCTCGGGGCGAACGGAACAAGTCTTAACCGAATTGCATTGATGATATACCTGGTTAGTTTTGTAAATATAAACACATAAGGCATTGTCCTTCATGATTCCTCTGTGAACAGAAGGCAAACCAAGCGATGACTGCATATTCGCATCGATTATTGAAATAATTCACCTGCGGTTTTATCGCCTGAACCGGACAAATAAAATAAACGGAATTCATGAACAAAGACCAACTCAAAAAGCTTGAAGCCGATTTGTGGAGCGCGGCGGACAAGCTGCGCGCGAACTCAGACCTCAAAGCCAGCGAATACTCGACCCCGGTGCTGGGGCTGATCTTCCTCAAGTTTGCCGACAATAACTATCGCCGCCATGAGGCGGAGATCATCGCCGAATACCAGGAACTTAAAGGTTCCCGCCGCGAGAAACCGGTTTCTGAAATCGCGATCGAGAAATGCGGCTTTTACCTGCACGACCATGCGCGCTACGACTACCTGCTGAACCTCCCGGAAGAAAAAGACATCGCCAAGGCGCTCAAGGAGGCGATGAAGCTCATCGAGGAATACAAGCCCGAACTCGAAGGCGTGCTGCCCAAGGACGAATATGCCGCGCTGACCCGCACCGACAAGACCCTGCCGCAATCGCTGCTGCGCACCTTCGCCGACATACCCGCCGATGCCACCGGCGATTTGTTCGGCCAGATTTACGAATATTTCCTGTCCGAATTCGCGCGCAGCGAAGGCCAAAAGGGCGGCGAGTTTTTCACGCCGCGCTCCGTGGTGCGGCTGATGGTCGAGATCATCGAGCCGCACGGCGGCAAAGTGTTCGATCCCGCCTGCGGCTCCGGCGGCATGTTTGTGCAGTCCGCCCAGTTCATCGCGGAACACCGCAAGGAGCTGAAAGGTTCGGAAAGCGGCGTGTACGTCTGCGGCCAGGAAAAAACGCGAGACACCGTCAACCTCGCTAAGATGAACCTCGCGGTCAACGGCCTGCGCGGCGAAATCAAGCAGGCCAACACCTACTACGAAGACCCGTACCAAAGTTTCGGCGCATTCGATTACGTGCTCGCCAATCCCCCGTTCAACGTGGACGACGTGAGCCTGTCCAGCGTGGAGAAAGACAGCCGCTTCAACACCTATGGCATCCCGCGCAACAAATCGAAAGTGAAGAAAGCCGACGAAGGCAAGGAAACCGTGCCCAACGGCAACTACCTGTGGATCAACCTGTTCGCCACCTCGCTTAAAGACCAAGGCCGCGCCGCGCTGGTCATGGCGAATTCCGCATCCGATGCGCGCCACTCCGAAGCCGACATTCGCAAGACGCTGATCGAACAGAACCTGATCTACGCGATGCTGACGCTGCCCTCGAATATGTTCTACACCGTCACGCTCCCGGCCACGCTGTGGTTTTTCGACAAGGCCAAGACCGACGACAAAATCCTGTTCATTGACGCGCGCAACATCTACACCCAGATCGACCGCGCCCACCGCGAATTCAGCGAAGAACATATCCAGAATATCGCCATCATCAGCCAGTTGCACAAAGGGCGGCGCGACAAATTCGTTCAGCTGATAGACCGCTACTTCGCGGCAGGCATGGAACGGCTAATCGAGAACAAAACCAAGGTCGAACCCGTCTCCGCGCAACTGCTCGAAGTGCTGGACGACGTAGGCGGCAAGCAGGCCGTGGGCGAACTGGTGCAGCAATGGGCGGGGCTGGCAAAACTTAAAACCCGTTACGAGAAATATCTGCAACAAAAACTGCCTGTCATTCCGAACGCATGCGAGGAATCTTCCGCGCCATACAAAATTTCTCCCGTTGGCCGAAATGACAACTCGGAAATTTACGTCATTAACAAGGCGCAGCAGCAATTGCGCGAGGCGTTTGATCCTTTCTTTGCCGCGCTGCATGAAGGTTTGAAAC
Source organism: Methylobacter tundripaludum (assembly GCF_002934365.1). Lineage (GTDB taxonomy): Bacteria > Pseudomonadota > Gammaproteobacteria > Methylococcales > Methylomonadaceae > Methylobacter_A > Methylobacter_A tundripaludum_A. The sequence goes on from NZ_PTIY01000012.1 coordinate 9,160, forward strand.
GACTGGATAAGACCGTGCGCCGACACGAGAAGCAACAGGCCGAACAAGCGAAGGCCGAAGGGAAACGCGCCACGACCGACCGCAAAACCCGCGTACTCAAGACCGCGCTGGAAGAATTGCATAAGGAAGTGAAGAACGCCGAAATTTTCTACCAGCATATCCACCGGTTGCAGGAGCGTTTTCCAAAGGCGGAATACGAAGATGTGACCGGCCTGTGCAAACTTGCCAGCCCGGCGGATGTAAAGGAGCAAGAATATTCGCTAAATGCGGGGCGCTATGTCGGCGTGGTGATCGAGGAGGATGGAAAAACTGAGGAGGAGTTTGTTGCCGATTTGCTGGCGATGAACGAAGAGCTGTTCAGTCTGAATGATGCGGCTCGGGAGCTGGAAAAAGTAATTAGCCACAACGTCGCGCAGATAGCTGGAGAAGGTTGATGCTGTGGGTTCGCGAGCCGCTTGGTGAGATTTGCCGAAAAGGTAGAGGCCGGATTCAGACTGGTCCTTTCGGTTCGCAACTACATGGATCTGACTATAGTACAGATGGCACACCTGTCGTTATGCCAGCCGATATAGCGGATGGGAAGGTCGCCATTACACGAATTGCGCGAGTAGCAGAGAATCACGTCGAGCGCTTGAAGCGACACAAGTTAGCCAAAGGTGACATCGTTTATGGTAGGCGTGGCGATATTGGGCGGCAAGCACTGGTTCGAGATGAAAACGTTGGCTGGTTGTGCGGAACCGGGTGCTTGAAGATAACACTTGGAAATGGACCTTTGTCTTATGAATTCCTTCACCGTTATCTTTCTACGAAGGCAGTGGTTAGTTGGATTGAAGGACAGGCAGTTGGTGCCACAATGCCAAACCTCAACACTGGCATTCTTGAACGCGTCCCGGTTTTTTATCCAGAAGACAGGGCAACTCAGAAAAAAATCGCGGCGACACTCACCGCATATGACGATCTGATCGAAAACAACCAGCGGCGCATCGCGCTGCTGGAAAAGATGGCCGAGGAAATCTACCGCGAATGGTTCGTGCGCATGCGCTTCCCCTGTCATGAAAATGCAAAGTTCAGCAAAGGTCTTCCAGCAGATTGGGATACCAAGCGAGTCAAAGAGATTGTCGTCCGAAAAGGCTTTGGTCGCATCTATCGTGAGGATGAGCTATCCGATGATGGGGAAGTCATCGTCATAGATCAATCGCGTGCGGATTGCTTGGGTTACTATGACGGTGAGCCGCAACACATGGCATCCCCTGATTCCCCCATCATTCTTTTTGGCGACCATAGTTGCAAAATGGTTTTGATGACGAAGCCGTTCTCTCTGGCTGAAAATGTAATTCCATTTATGCCTAAGCCAAAAGTGTCACCTTATTTTCTTTTTCACCTCGTTAAGGATTTGGCGAGAACGACCGAGTACAAGAGGCACTGGACTGATCTCACGAACAGAGAAGTCCTGGTTCCAAAGGAATCTCTGCAAGTCGAATTCGAGAACGTTGTTAAGCATAACCACGAACAAATTGAAGTGTTGCAACAGGCGATTCTTAAAGCTGAAAAAGTTCGCAACATGTTGCTCCCCCGCCTCATCTCCGGCAAACTCTCCGTCGAAAAACTCGACATCCAATTCCCGCCCGGCATGGAGGAGTTCGCCCATGAGCACTGACCACCAACAGCCCGTGACGGCAAGCGGCAACTTGCTCGGCGATATTCGCGCCATTCTTTTTCAGGCGCGGCAGAAGGCTTATTCGGCAGTCAATTTCGCCATGGTGGAATCATACTGGCACATAGGCCGCCGCATCTTCGAGGAGGAACAGCAAGGGCAGCAGCGCGCGGAATATGGCGCGAGTATTCTGCGCGAATTGTCGCGCAGCCTGAGCGGCGAATTCGGCAACGGCTTTTCTTATTCCAACCTGAAAAACTTCCGCCAGTTTTTCCTTACCTATCCCGATTATGGAAAAGGCTACGCACTGCGTAGCCAATTGAGCTGGACCCATTATCGCCTGATCATGCGGGTGGAGAATCCCTCGGCGCGGGACTTCTACATGAACGAGGCGGCTGATCAGAACTGGAGCTCGCGCGTTTTGGAACGTAATATCAATACGCATTTTTACGAGCGCCTGTTGACTTCGCCCGATAAGCGGGCTGCGCTGGAAGCGGCGGGCGCATCCGAACCGCACCAGCCGGGCGACTTCATCAAAGACCCTTACGTGCTTGAGTTTCTGGGCATCCCGGAAAGTCCGGCAACCTTGGAGCGGGACATCGAGCAGGCCATCATGGACAACCTGCAAAAATTCCTGCTGGAGATGGGCAAGGGCTTTGCCTTCATCGGTCGCCAGTTTCGCATCAGTACCGAAACCAGCCACTTTTACATCGATCTGGTTTTTTACAATTACCTGCTCAAGTGTTTCGTGCTGATCGACCTCAAGGCGGGTAAGCTGACGCATCAGGATGTTGGGCAGATGGATATGTACGTGCGTATGTTCGATGATCTCAAACGTCAGCCTGACGACAACCCCAGCATCGGCCTCATTCTGTGCTCCCAGCACGATGAAACGGTGGTGCGTTACTCGGTGCTCAAGGAGAGCGAGCAGTTGTTCGCGTCGAAATACCGGCTGGTTTTGCCGACGGAAGCAGAGTTGAAAGCGGAGATGGAGCGGGAGTTGAGGTTGTTGCCGGAGATGAAGGGTGCTGATAATGAATGACGAAGTAACCGTAGTGTGGGCTACGCCCACCATGACTGCCCTGTGCCCTTCGATGTTGCTCAGGAGAGCCTTGCCAAAGCGGTCTGGCATAGCCAGACAAGGCTTCTAGCTCTTATGCCTAACTTCATTTCCGAAGACCAAATCGAGCAAGCGCTGGTGCAGAAGCTCCAGCATCTGCACGGTTTCGACGCGCTCGACTGTTACACGGCTGACGCGGAAGATTTGAACGACGGCTCGAACCGCGCCAATAAACGCGATGTGATTTTGTCCGACCGGGTGCGGGAAGCTGCGATTCGCCTGAACCCGGACATCCCGGAAGCGGCCATAGACAGCGCGCTGGAAAAATTGCTCGACCGGCGGCAGGCAATGACTTTGATCGCCGCGAACCGGGAAATCTACGGACTGCTGCGCGACGGCATCCCGGTGGAATTCGACAACGCGCAGGGTGTGCGGCAGCAGGAGCTGGTGCGGTTGCTGGATTTCAACGCGCCGGACAATAACCGCTACTTGGCTGTCACCCAGCTCTGGATCAAGGGCGAGCGCGGCTTCCGCCGCCCGGATGTGTTGCTCTACGTCAACGGCATTCCGCTGGTGTTCATCGAGCTGAAAAACTCGAACGTGAAGTTGCGCAACGCCTATGACGACAACCTGACGACTTACAAGGCGGAGATTCCGCAGCTATTCCTGACCAATGCCTTTTGCGTGCTGTCCAACGCGATCGAGACCAAGGTGGGCAGCATCACGGCGGAGTGGGAGCATTTCTTCAACTGGTTGCGCGCGGATGACGAGAAGCAAAAAATCAACCGCGCCGCGATCCGCGAACAGGGCATCAGTCTGGAAGGCGTAATCGAAGGTTTGCTGCCGAGACGGAGGCTGCTGGATTACATGGAGAATTTCATTCTCTACTACAAGGACAGTTCGAAGATTATCGCGCAGAACCACCAGTTCATCGGCGTGAACCGGGCCTACGACGCCTTTCTCAGGCGCGATGAGCTGGCGGGCAAGCTGGGCGTGTTTTGGCACACGCAAGGCTCGGGCAAGAGTTTCTCGATGATTTTTTATGCGCGCAAAATCTTCCGCAAGCAGACCGGCAATTTTACCTTTGTGGTGGTGACCGACCGCGACGATCTGGACGGGCAGATTTATCGCAACTTCCTGAACACGCGCACGGTCAGCGAGGCCGAAGCCGCGCAGCCCAAGAACAGCGAGGAGATGCGCAAGTTCCTAGGGCAACACAAGCGCGTGGTGTTCACCCTGATACAGAAATTCCGTTGGGACAAGGGCAGAGAATATCCCGAGCTTTCGCCGAGCAACGAAATTATCGTGATTGTCGACGAGGCGCACCGCACACAATACAAGTCGCTGGCGGAGAATATGCGCAAGGGTTTGCCCAACGCGCAATACATGGCGTTCACCGGCACGCCGCTGCTGGGTCGCGAGCGCAAGACCAATGCCTGGTTCGGCGGTTACGTTTCCGAATACAACTTTCAGCAGTCCATGGACGACGGCGCGACGGTGCCGCTGTTCTACGAGAAGCGCGTGCCGGAAGTGCTGAACCAGAACGAGGGCTTGAGCGAGGAGTTTTACCAGATTCTGGAGGACGAGGATCTGGACGAGGCGCAGCAGGCCAAGCTGGAGAGGCGTTTTGCCAAAGAGGTCGAAGTCATCAAGCGCGACGACAGGCTGGAGAAAATCGCGCGCGACATCGTCTATCACTTCCCGCGGCGCGGCTATCTGGGCAAAGGGCTGGTGGTGTCGGTGGACAAATTCACCGCCGTGAAGATGCACGACAAGGTACAGCGGTTGTGGAAGGAAGAGATTAAAGACTTACGAGGACGCATCAGTAAATCGGCCAATGACATTGAGAAGAGGCGGCTGAGCCAGACCGTCGAGTACATGCGCTCGGTGGAAATGGCGGTGGTGGTCAGCGAAGACGCGGACGAGGAGAAGAAGTTTGCGGATCAGAAGCTGAACATCAAGCCGCACCGCGAGCGTATGAACAAGCAGGAGCACGGCCACGACATCGAATTCAACTTCAAGGATGAGCATGATCCGCTGCAACTGGTGTTCGTCTGCGCGATGTGGCTGACGGGCTTTGATGCGCCGACGCTTTCGACGCTGTATCTCGACAAGCCGATGCAGGGCCATACCCTGATGCAGACCATCGCCCGCGCCAACCGCGTCACGGCGAGGAAGGTCAACGGGGTGGAGAAGCGCAACGGCGAGATCATCGATTACTACAATGTGTTCCGCAATATGAAGCTGGCGCTGAAGGATTACGCGCAAGGCGGTGATGAGATTGATCCGCCGGTCAAGGAAAAGGCGGAGCTGTTCCGCCTGCTGGACGATGCGATTGAACAGGGTTTGGTGTTCTGTCACGAGAAAGAGGTTGCGTTGCGCGAGGTCTTGGACAGCGAGGATGTGTTCAACAAGCTCGGGCGGTTTAAGTCATTTGCCGACACCTTGCTGGCGAACGACGAATGGCGCAAGGGTTTCAACGTGTACGAGAACACCATCACATCATTGTATGAAGCGTGCAAGCCGGAAGTGCTGGGAGGCGGCAAGGGGCGCGAGGTTGCGGTGTTCCAGTATTTGCGCGGGGTGATAGACAGTCTCGTCGAGCAGACAGATATCGACAAGATCAGTTTGAAGATCGCCGAATTGCTGGATGAGAGTGTGGTGGTGAACGACTCGGAGGCATTCAAGGTGCGGCAATACAGCGCGGAATACCGGATCATCCAGAAGGGTAAGACCTGGGATCTCAGCAAGATCAACTTCGATAAGCTGCGCGAAGAGTTCAAGCAGGCAACCTACAAGAACATTGAAATCGCCGACCTGCGTGCTTTCCTGCAACGCAAGCTGGAGCTGATGCTGCAACAGAATGCGACGCGCACCGACTTTGCTCAGCGCTTGCAACAGATTATCGATACCTACAATTCAGGCGGCTCATCCACCGAGAACTCTTATGAAGACCTGATGAAATTCACCGAAGATTTGCGCACGGAAGACGAGCGGCACATTCGCGAGGGCCTGTCAGAAGACGAATTGGAACTGTTCGATCTGCTGAAGAAAGACAAAATGACGCAGGAGGAAACGCAGAACGTCAGGTTGGCGGCCAAATCTTTGCTGCACCGTTTGCTAGACGAGCATCCCAAGGTGCTGGTACAGGATTGGTATAAGGATACGCAGACCCAAAAGCAGGTGCGCTCTGCTGTCGAGAAGGTGCTGGACACCAATCTGCCGGAAAGCTACGACCGGGTGTTATTCCGGGAGAAGTGCGACAACGTGTTTTACCTGATGCTAGACTATGCCTGTCACGGCAGGAAGTGGGTGGCTTAGTGAATGAAGGTAATGCGAACAGGGCGCCACCGTTTTAAATTAAGTCTTTGGGAGTGGTTAAAGCCGTCTGCAATTCCCTCCGTAAACTTTAAATTTCCAAAAAACGCTCAAATTCCTCCAGCGGCATTGCCTTGCCGAGCAGGTTGCCCTGATAGGCATGGCAGCCGTGACGTTTCAGGAATGCGCGTTGCTGTTCCGTTTCCACGCCTTCGGCAATGATGTCCATGCCTAGATTGTTGGCCATGCCGATGATGGTTTGCACGACCACCGTGTCGGCAGGTTTGATCCCGATGTTGCGCACGAAAGACTGGTCGATTTTAAGTTGATCGAATGGCAGTTGCGTCAGGTAGGTCAGTGATGAATAGCCGGAGCCGAAATCATCCAATGAGAAGCCCACGCCGAGTTCTTTGAGTCTCTGCATTTTGGTAAGGGTGTCGTAGATGTTGTCGAACACCAGACTTTCGGTAAATTCGAGTTTGAGTCGGTTTGCGTCGATTGCGGCTTTGTCCAGCAGGGTGCATATTTGCTCGATAAAACCGATGTGATGAAATTGACGCGCACTGATGTTAACGGCAAGCTGTAAATGCCGGGTGTGTGCATGATCTTGCCACAATTTAAGTTTGGCGCAGGCGGCTTCCAGTACCCAGCGCCCAATAGACTCTATCAGTCCGCTTTCTTCAGCCAGTGGAATGAACTCCAGCGGCGAGATAAAGCCGCGTTCAGGGTGTTCCCAACGCAACAGCACTTCGGCGCCGATGGTGAGGCCGTCGTGGCGCGCTTGTCGCTGAAAATAGAGTTTGAGTTGATTTTTCTCCAGTGCAAAGCGCAAATCCGCTTCCAGGGAGGCGCGAGCCGTAACCGTCTCTTGCATGTCCTGATCGAAGAAGCGCAAGGTGTTGCGGCCTGCGGCTTTGGCGCCATACATGGCGGTATCCGCCCGTTTCAGCAGTGTATTGATAGTATGCTGATGATCGATGTACAGTGTAATGCCGATGCTTGGGGTGCTTTTGTACTCGTGGTTGCTGAGTTGAAAGGACTGATTCAATGAAATAAGGATTTTCTCGCCGATGGTCTTGGCTTTTGCAGTGGCTTCTTCTGTATTTTCGCTCAGGTCTTCCAGCATTATTATGAATTCGTCGCCGCCTTGGCGAGACACGGTGTCGCCCTCTCTTACGCAGGCAATAAGGCGCTTTGCGACCTGTTGCAATAGGATGTCGCCCATATCGTGGCCCAGATTGTCATTAAGCGATTTGAAGTTATCCAGGTCAATGAATAGCAATGCGCCGTATTTTTCACTGCGCGAACTGGCCGCCAATGCTTGCTGTAATCTGTCCAGCAGCAGTCTCCGGTTCGGCAAGGAAGTCAACGGGTCGTAGTAGGCCAGTTGCTTGATTTCTTCTTCCGAGGCTTTGCGTTCGGATATATCGGTATGTAAACCGACATAGTGAGTGATGACGCCTTCGCTGTTTTTCACCGCGTTGATGGTTAGCCATTTGGGATAGATCTCACCGTTTTTGCGCCGATCCCAGATTTCACCCTGCCAGGAACCGGTACGATTGATACAGTTCCACATTTCGGCGTAAAAGGTCTCGTTGTGACGCCCCGAGTTGAGGATATGCGGCGTCCGGCCGATCAGTTCGTCGGCTCTGTACCCGGTGATGTCGGTGAAAGCCCGGTTGACCTGTAAAATCACTTTATCGGCGTCGGTGATCATGATGCCTTCCTGGGCCTCAAAGGCGACGGCGGCTAGGCGCAATTGCTCTTCGGCATACACGTTTTTGCTGATGTCGGTCAGCGTAATGCGTAGCGCCGGGGTTTTGTCTTCAGTCATTACCGGCAGGCAGTCCAGATGGGCATGAAAGTGACTGTCGCCGCGTTTCAGCAGCAGTTCAAAATTTTTCAGTTCTCCCTCGTGTCGGAGGGCGGATTTGAGCAGAAGACGCCAGCGGTCGCTATCTTGATGCGCGACCAAAGTTGCGAGCTGGCAGTTGAGCAGATTATTGCGTTCCAGTCCGAACAGCCGGGCGGCGGTAAGATTGAGCTCGACAATCCTGCCGTCAGGGGCGAGGGTAAGATAGCCAACGGGGGCGAACTCATAAAGGTCCAGGTAACGGTTATGGGCTGTTTCCAAGGCGGCTCTGATGCGCTGTAACTCTTCGTTTTGCATCTCCAGTTCAATTTGATGCGCCCGAAGCTCGTTCAGCAGTTCTTCTACGGAATGAGACGGCGGCCCGGCCGGCCGGTCTCCGGTCTCTGTATGCAGCTTTGGCCGTTGTTCCATTTCGGTGGGTTTGTTTGGCACGTAAGCTCCTTACTGTCTATACAACCGACGCGGCTAAAAAAGCGGCTGTTGTCATATTTAAGTGTCTGTAGCATAGGAGGATCGGTGTCGCCAAGCAATAAGCGTAATTACTTAGCGGGCGAGTCATCTATTGGTCCGTGACCTGGTTTTGATGCGCCGGAGCGATGAACAGGTTACGGTCTATCTTCGTGACTGTTGATGACGCAAATAGAAAATGCCGATGCCTGTAAGTAATCGCGATAAAAGTCAATGAATTGATTACGCATGATTTTTGCGTTATTGCATTTGTTAAAAAGACTTTCCGGTAAGCCTCGCTGCTGTTGAGAATGCCCGGTTTTTGTGGTTTAATGCCAGCGTTTTACGTCTTAATGCGCCTCTTGTTTTATTTGTATTTGAAATGAAAGGATGGTTTCGCCGCAACTTGATTGGAGAGCAGGCTATTAACTATGCAATTTATTATTAAAAAAGGTTTGGATCTACCGATTACCGGGGAGCCTGAACAAGTTATTGAGGATGGCAATAAGGTTAAGTCCGTTGCTATTCTGGGAACAGATTATGTAGGTATGAAGCCTACAATGCTGGTTAGCGAAGGTGATGAGGTCAAACTTGGGCAGATACTCTTTGCCGACAAGAAGAATCCCGGCGTGAACTTTACTTCGCCCGGAGCGGGTGTCGTTAAGTCCATTAATCGCGGCGCCAAGCGGGTTTTGCAGTCTGTTGTGATAGAACTGAAAGGAACGGCGCAGGAGTCGTTTGCAAAATACAAGGCTTCCGAATTAAATGATTTGTCGGCAGAGCAGGTTAAAGAGAACCTGTTGGCGTCGGGGCTGTGGACATCGTTACGCACACGCCCTTACGGCAAAGTCCCTGCTGTAGACAGCAAGCCCCGTTCTATTTTTGTTACGGCAATCGATACCAGTCCGTTAGCCGCAGACCCTGCGGTTATCATTAAGGATCGAGGCGATGATTTTGCCAATGGCTTGGCGGTTATCGCCAAGCTGACAGAAGGCAAGACATACGTTTGTAAGGCGACCGGCGCCGATATTGCTACCGGTAATGCGCCGGTAACCGTTGCCGAGTTTTCCGGTCCCCATCCTGCCGGACTGCCAAGCACTCATATTCACTTGATTGACCCCGTCAGCATCGATAAGTTTGTCTGGCACCTGAATTATCAGGCGGTGATCGCAATCGGCGCATTATTTACCACCGGTAAAATCAATGTCGAACGCGTTGTTTCATTAGCTGGGCCTACGGTTAAAAAACCGCGCTTGATTCGTACCCGTGTCGGCGCCAACACTAACGATTTGGTTGCAGGTCAATTGGAAGAAGTCGAAAACCGGGTGATTTCCGGTTCTGTGCTGTACGGACATCTTGCGGCGGATTGGGCGGCCTTTTTGGGTTGTTACAGCACTCAAGTTTCAGTATTGCAGGAAGGTCGCGCTCGCGAGTTATTCGGCTGGATTGTTCCAGGCAAAAACAAATACTCGGCGCTCAATGTTTACACATCCAGCGTTGATCGTAAGTTGAACCGTAAGTTTCCATTAACAACCGACAAAAACGGCAGCAACCGGGCGATTGTTCCTGTTGGCGTTTATGAAGCCGTCATGCCGCTGGATATTTTGCCTACACCGCTGTTAAAAGCGTTGGTTGTGGGTGATTCCGATCAGGCTCAATTATTAGGCTGTTTGGAATTGGATGAGGAAGATGTGTCCTTATTTACGTTTGTGGATCCCGGTAAACACGACTTTGCTCCTGTTTTGAGAGCGAACTTAACTAAAATTGAGAAGGAAGGATAATGTCGCCTAGAGAAATTTTAGACAGCATGGAGCCGTATTTCACCAAGGGTGGGCGGTTCGAAAAGTATTACGGCCTCTACGAGATGGTCGATACTTTTATCTATACGCCGGCTGATGTGACGCGCGGCACCACGCACGTTCGTGACGGTAATGACCTGAAGCGAACCATGACTTTTGTCGTGATCGCAACGTTTTTTTGTATTTTGATGGCCTTGTATAACACCGGCTATCAGGCCAATTTAGCTATGGCAAATATGGGCTTGGAACAAGCTCAGGATTGGCGTCGTATTCCGATGATGATCTTCGGCTACAACACGGCCAATCCGTTTTCCAACCTGGTTCACGGCGCCTTGTATTTTCTGCCTATTTATATAGTTACGTTGGCTGTCGGCGGCGTGTGGGAAGTATTGTTCGCGACCGTTCGCGGTCATGAAGTGAACGAAGGCTTTTTGGTGTCTTCAATGTTGTACACATTGATTATGCCGCCCGATATGCCTTTATGGCAGGTCGCTTTGGGTATTTCTTTCGGTATCGTTATCGGCAAGGAAGTATTCGGTGGCACCGGTAAAAACTTCTTGAATCCTGCGTTAACCGGACGGGCGTTTTTATATTTTGCGTATCCTGCGTCTATTTCGGGCGATGCCGTCTGGGTTGCGGTTGACGGCTATACAGCTGCGACGCCTTTAGGTTTGGCGGCGAACGGCGGTCTTGATGCGGTTTACGCGGCTAATTACAGCTGGATGCAAAGCTTTTTCGGCTTTGAACCGGGCTGTCTGGGCGAAACTTCAACACTGGCTATTTTTATCGGCGCGGCATTTTTGTTGTACACCAAGGTGGCTTCGTACCGCATCATGGGCGGCGTATTTGCCGGTATGGTGGCGACTTCGTTGCTGTTCAATGTGATCGGCAGCGACACCAATCACATGTTTGCGATCCCCTGGTACTGGCATTTGACGATGGGCGGCTTCGCTTTCGGTATGGTTTATATGGCGACCGATCCGGTCAGTGCGGCGATGACCGATACCGGCCGCTGGATATTCGGGGCTTTGGTCGGGACTATGACGGTTTTAATCAGGGTTGTTAACCCGGCATTCCCGGAAGGTATTATGCTGGCAATTCTATTTTCCAACATGTTCGCGCCTACGATTGATTATTTTGTCATTCAGGCCAATATCAGAAGAAGGGTGAAGCGTCATGCTTAATGAAAATACTCAAAATGCCGGTCAAGGAAAGCTTTGCGCTGCGCTTGAGAAATGTGAACATTATCAAAAGTTTCGTGCGGCGCTTGATAAGTGCGAGCATTACCAAAAATTTAAGGCTTACTGCGTCAAGGTTCTGGCCTTAAGCAATGATAGCCTAGAAAAAACCATCGCCATTGCGGTGGCATTATGTTTGGTTTGCGCGGTATTGGTATCGATGGCGGCGGTTGCCTTAAGACCGCTACAAGTCAATAACAAAGAACTGGACATGAAAAGAAACATCCTGGATGTTGCCGGTTTGCTGACTGAAGGCAGTGATATTGATAAAGCCTTTGCGGAAAGGATCGAATCGAAGCTGGTTAATCTGGAAACAGGCGATTATGTGGATAGCATGAACGCCGACGAGTACGACCAACGCAAAGCGGCGAAAGATCCTGCGCAAAGCGTCGCGATTCCTAAAGACAAAGACATTGCGCATATCCGTGTTAAGGCGAAAGTCGCTAAAGTCTTTTTGGTGAAAGAGGGCGGTGCAATCAAATCGATTATTTTGCCTATCAACGGTTATGGATTGTGGTCGACTTTGTACGGCTTTTTATCTTTAGATCCCGATGGTCAAACCGTACAGAGTATCAATTTCTATGATCAGGCGGAAACTCCGGGATTGGGTGGTGAAGTGGTTAATCCTGCTTGGCGTGCGTTATGGAAAGGTAAAAAAGTCTATGCCGAAACGGATCAGCCTTCCCTGGAGAAAGGCTTGATAGAAGAAGCTGATATAGGTGAGCCTGCGTTGAGCTTGATTAAGGGCGCGGTTGATAACACCAAGCCAGGCTCTGAGTATCAGGTTGACGGGCTTGCGGGCGCATCGCTGACCAGCACCGGCGTAACCAATTTAATTAGATATTGGATGAGTAAAGAAGGCTTTGCGCCGTATTTGGCAAAAGTCAGAACGGTTAAAGGAGCGAAATCATGAGCGAAATTTTAAATGACGAAACTAAAAAAGTATTGATCGAGCCGCTGATTGAAAACAATCCCATCACCTTGCAGGTGTTGGGTATCTGTTCGGCGTTGGCGGTTACTTCACAAATGTCCACTTCGCTGATTATGGCGTTGGCATTGACGATGGTGACGGCATTTTCCAGTGCGGCAATCAGTGCTATTAGAAACCATATTCCCAGCAGCATACGGATTATCGTGCAGATGACCATTATCGCTTCTTTGGTTATTGTGGTGGATCAACTCTTGAAAGCGTTTGCTTATGAAATCAGCAAGCAATTATCGGTGTTTGTCGGTTTGATTATTACCAACTGTATCGTGATGGGGCGCGCTGAAGGCTATGCGATGAAAAATCCGCCTTTGGAAAGTTTTATCGACGGTATCGGTAACGGCTTGGGCTACAGTTTGATTTTGATTATCGTGTCTTTTGTCCGTGAGCTATTGGGCTCGGGCAAATTGCTGGGGATTGAAATCTTGCCTTTGATAAAAGATGGCGGCTGGTATCAACCCAATGGTTTGATGTTGTTGCCTCCTAGCGCATTCTTTTTAATCGGTCTGCTTATTTGGGCGGTGCGCCAATGGAAACCGGGGCAACGGGAACAAGTGGAATTTAAAATTATGTCGATTGCTCACGGTGAAGGAGGGCATCACTAATGGAAGCCTATATCAGCCTATTTATAAAGGCCGTATTTATTGAAAACTTGGCGCTGTCCTTCTTTTTGGGCATGTGTACTTTTATCGCGGTCTCGAAAAAAATATCCACTGCAATGGGTTTAGGCATTGCGGTTATGATGGTGCAAATTATCACCGTGCCTGCGAACAACCTGATCTATCACGCGCTGCTAAAAGAAGACGCGCTGTCATGGATGGGCGTTAAGGGCGTGGATTTGAGCTTTTTGGCGCTGTTAAGCTGTATCGGCGTGATTGCCGCTTTAGTACAGATTCTGGAAATGATTTTAGATAAATTCTTTCCGGCCCTGTACCACGCGTTGGGTATTTTCTTGCCTCTGATTACAGTAAACTGCGCCATTTTGGCGGGTAGCTTGTTCATGATCGAGCGCGACTACAATTTTCCTGAAAGTGTCACTTACGGCGTTGGCAGTGGTTTTGGTTGGGCGTTGGCGATCACCGTTATGGCGGGTGTACGCGAGAAACTCAAATACAGTGATATACCGGCCGCCTTACAAGGCCTGGGCATTACTTTTATTACCGCGGGTCTGATGTCGCTTGGCTTCATGGCTTTTTCTGGCATCCAACTTTAAACAGGTCACAACATGCTTGAAATTCTTTTAGGGATTATTCTTTTTACGGGCATTGTTATCGCGCTGGTATTTGTCATAATCGGTGCGAAAAACAAATTGGTCGCAGAAGGCGATGTGGAAATTCTGATCAATGACGAAAAGAAAATTCATGTGCCTGTAGGTTCGAAGTTATTAACCGCGTTGGCGGATAACGGTTTGTTCGTTTCATCGGCTTGCGGCGGCGGCGGTACTTGCGGGCAATGCAAGGTGAAAGTCAATTCAGGCGGCGGAGAAATTTTAGCCACTGAATTAAGCCACATCAGCAAACGGGAAGCGGCTCACGGAGAGCGTCTTGCTTGTCAGGTTTCGATTAAGCACAACATGGACATTGAAGTCGAAGACAGTGTCTTCGGCGTCAAAAAATGGGAATGTACGGTTAAATCGAATCATAACGTTGCGACTTTCATCAAGGAGCTGGTGCTGGAGTTGCCGAAAGGCGAAGAAATCAACTATCGCGCCGGCGGTTACATTCAGATCGAATGTCCTCCGCACGTTTCCAAATACAGTGATTTCGATGTCGAAGAACGCTTCCGCGACGATTGGAATAAGTTTAATTTGTGGCGTTATGTCTCTACCGTAAAAGAGCCTGCATTGCGCGCTTATTCGATGGCGAGTTATCCTGAAGAAAAAGAAATCATGCTGAACGTGCGTATTGCGACACCGCCTCCAGGCGCGCCGGATACCGTACCTCCAGGGATCATGTCTTCTTTTATCTTTAACCTGAAGCCCGGCGATAAATGTATTGTTTCCGGTCCTTACGGTGAGTTTTTCGCTAAAGACACTCAAAACGAGATGGTCTTTATCGGCGGCGGCGCGGGTATGGCCCCGATGCGTTCGCATATCTTCGATCAATTACGCAGGCTGAAATCCAAGCGTAAAATGAGCTTCTGGTATGGTGCGCGTAGTAAGCGGGAAATGTTCTATGTAGAAGATTTCGACATGCTGGCCAAGGAAAATGATAATTTTGAGTGGCATGTTGCGCTGTCTGACCCGTTGCCGGAAGATAACTGGACGGGCTATACCGGGTTTATTCATAATGTTCTGTTTGAAGAATACATTAAGAATCATCCGGCGCCGGAAGATTGCGAGTTTTACATGTGCGGACCTCCGATGATGAACTCGGCGGTGATCAAGATGCTGTTGGATAATGGCGTAGAGCCGGAAAATATCTTGCTGGATGATTTCGGCGGATAAGCAATCTTGAGATTCTATCTTTTTTTTAAAGCTTGTTTTTCGCAAGGATAGAATCGGAAGCATCAAATCAAACGAGGAGTGCGGCTAGTACCACTCCTCGTTTTTTTATTGTGGGCCTTTACAAACTTTACGGGGTGATACCATGGCTTATTTTCTAGTGACTTTTGTGTTTATGGCTGTTGTTGTTGCCATTATGGCGGTAGGTGTTATCTTCGGTAGACGCGCTATTAAGGGGTCATGCGGCGGAGTGGCGAACGGCGGTGATTGTGTTTGTGTGGAAAAATGTGATAAAAGAAAGAAAATGGATGCGGAGGCTCGTTTAAATCAGGGATTGTAGGCTGGCTCTAACTATCCGGTGCTTCTTTTTCGGTTGTTGGGCTACGCTGTAAAGCTTCCGGTTTTTATAACAACAATCAGGAGTTCACGATGCTGGCAAAAATTGCTGTTGCAGATTACATGTCGAAAAGATTGGTTACGCTTGCCAAGGACGCCAATATAGTCGACGCCGTAAAAAAATTACTGGATCATAAAATCACCAGTGCTCCGGTTGTCGACCAGAGAGGCCAGTTACTGGGTATGTTTTCGGAAAAGGACGTCATGAGAATTGTTTTGGAGGCGGTCTACAACCAAAGTATGAGCGGCAAGGTTGGCGACTATATGAGCACGGAAGTCGTTAGTGTCGACGCCGAGGCCAGTATTGTCGATTTGGCTGAGAAGTTTGAACAGACGTCGGTCAGAAGTCTTCCTGTTTTTCAGGATAATGAGTTGGTTGGAATTGTCAGTCGTACAGATGTCTTAAGGGCTTTGGCTTCAAGCAATTAAGGTTGTCAAGCTGGGCGCAACGGCTCCTGCAATATAGGCATCGCCTAAAGCCTCTTGGGGTTTCATTGCCCGCAATGGTCGAAAATAATGAGTGGTACGCAAACCTTTTATTGGCATGACTACGAAACATTCGGTACGGATCCTAGAAGAGACAGGCCTGTTCAGTTTGCCGGGATTCGTACCGATTTTGATTTCAATATCGTAGACGATCCTTTGGTTGTCTACTGCAAACCGGCGGCAGACTGCCTTCCTCATCCCGAGGCCTGTTTAATTACCGGAATCACCCCTCAGTTAGCCGAGCAAAAAGGCGTTTGCGAAGCCGAATTTATTCGCCTGATTCATCAGCAATTGGCTCAGCCCAATACCTGCACTCTTGGCTATAACAGCCTTCGTTTTGATGATGAAGTTACCCGGAATTGTCTCTACCGTAATTTTTATGATCCCTACGCAAGGGAATGGCAAAATGGCAACTCCCGCTGGGATCTGATCGATGTGGTCAGGGCGGCCAGAGCCTTGCGGCCTGAGGGTGTTGTATGGCCGGTTAACGAACAAGGCGGTCCCAGTTTCAGGTTGGACCAGCTTACTCAGGCTAACAATATAACCCATGAGGCGGCGCATGATGCGCTTTCGGATGTCTACGCAACCATCGCGATCGCCAAGCTGGTCAAACAAGCGCAGCCTAAACTCTACCAGTTTCTGCTTCAACATCGGATCAAAGCCGAAGCTCTTAACTTGCTTCAGTTTGGCAGTTTTAAGCCGGTGGTGCATGTTTCAGGAAAATATCCCGCATCTAAACATTGTTTAGCCATAGTGCTTCCTGTTTGTAAGCATCCTGCTAATACTAACGGCGTGATCGTCTATGATTTGTCCATTGATCCCGGGCCTATGCTGGAGCTGTCCGTCGGGGAAATTCAGCAAAGAATTTTTACGGCTACCGCCGATCTGCCTGAAGATGTGGCAAGAATTCCGCTAAAAACCGTGCATATCAACAAATGTCCTGTCTTGGCGCCAGTGTCTGTTATCAGGCCTGAAGATGCGCAGAGGCTGGAAGTCGATCTGGCGCTGTGCTATGCCAACATCGATAAGATTAAAGCGGCTATCGGATTGGCTGATAAGGTGGCGGCAGTTTTTAGCGGCCAAAACTACGCCGAACAGGGCTCCGATCCTGATTTGGAAATTTACAGTGGCGGTTTTTTTTCTGAAAGCGATAAAGGTCAAATGTTTAAAATCAGAAATATGCAACCAAGGCAATTAGCGGACTCTACATTCAAATTTATCGATAGCCGGTTGCCGGAAATGTTGTTTAGGTATCGTGCCAGAAATTACCCGGAAACCTTGAGGGCTGATGAGCTGCAAAACTGGAATGCGTTTTGTGTTAGCCGGTTAAGCAGGCGTCAAACGGGTTCCGGTATTGTGCTTGATGATTATTTCAGTCGATTAGATGAGTTGCGCCGAGACGAAAATGTAAATAGGGAAATCATTAATGCTTTGGAGGATTATGCGTTTGAGAAAATGCGCAAATTTGGAATTAAACAGGCTGGGACAGCGTAATTATTAGTATATAGAAGCTAAAGTAATAAATAGCTTGCTAAATCCTGAGAATGCCCTATAATGCACAAATCAATCGCGGGGTGGAGCAGCTTGGTAGCTCGTCGGGCTCATAACCCGAAGGTCGTAGGTTCAAATCCTGCCCCCGCTACCACATAGGACTGCATGGATGCAGGAGTTAGAGCGCCGCATGAAGCGGTTGCCGAGAACCCCATTTTGGGGTTTTTTGTTTTCTGGGCTTTGGTGATTTGGAAGTCTGTAGATGATTGTCAATGGAAGAGCCTTAGGCTCTTTTTTTTTGTGCGAAAGTAAGTGAGGAAAAAATGAAACAGGCTCCTGAGCATTTGGTTAGTCTGATTGAGCCAATTGTTGAAGGTTTAGGTTATGAATGCGTAGGTATTGAATATAATCCTCATCCTAGGCATGGTCTGTTAAGAATCTACATCGACAGCGAGAACGGAATTCTTGTTGATGACTGCACTAAAGTCAGTCATCAAATCAGTGGGGTCATGGATGTCGAAGATCCCATTCAAGGGAATTATCAGTTAGAGGTTTCTTCACCGGGTGCGGACAGGCCTTTTTTTAAAGTGAGCCAGTTCGAACGCTATGTCGGCAGCGTGGTTTTGGTGAATTTATTTAAAGCCATCGATGGCCGCAGAAAAATTACAGGCCTGATAGAAAAAGTTGAAGGCGATATTGTTACGCTTCAGGACAATGGTCAGGTTTTTGAGGTTCCATTTGCCGCGATGAGCAAAGCGCGGTTGGTGCCTGAGTATTTAATTGAAAAAGGAGGACGCAGTGGCAAATAAAGAAATTTTGTTGGTGGTTGATGTTTTTTCTAATGAAAAGGATATTGAAAAAGAAATAGTTTTTCAGGCTATAGAATCAGCATTAGAAGCGGCTACAATCAAGCGCCACGCAAATCAAATCAAAGCCCGTGTCAGCATTAACAGAAAAACCGGCGACTATGTTACTTATAGGGTCTGGGAAGTGGTTGATGCCAACAATCAAATTGACGGTGATGTGGAGTTTCCGGAAACGCAAATACTGCTGGAAGTTGCAAAGCTTGATAATCCCGATGTTAAAGTCGGCGATTTGATCGAAGAAGAGATCGAGTCTGTCGATTTCGGACGTATCGCTGCACAAACCGCCAAACAGGTTATCATCCACAAAGTCAGGGAAGCTGAGCGCAAGAAAATTGTCGATGCTTATAAGAGCCGCGTGGGCGAACTGATTACCGGTATCGTAAAACGCATTGAAAAAGGCTGCGTCTACCTGGATTTGGGTGGACATGTGGAAGCTTATATCGCTAAAGAAGATATGATTCCTCGGGAAGCGATTCGTATCGGCGACAGAATCAGGGGTTATTTAAAGGATGTGCGTTCAGAGCCTCGCGGCCCGCAATTGTTTGTCAGCCGGACCGCACCGGAATTGCTGATTGCGTTGTTTCGTCTTGAAGTGCCTGAGGTCGGTGAAGGCTTGATTGAAGTGATGGGCGCTGCGCGTGATCCGGGTTCCAGAGCCAAGATTGCCGTCAAAGGCAATGATCCAAGATTGGATCCGGTCGGTGCTTGCGTCGGCATGAGAGGATCGCGAGTCCAGTCGGTTTCGAATGAACTGGCCGGAGAGCGCGTTGATATTATTCTTTGGAACGCAAGCGATGCTCAGTTTGTGATTAATGCGATGTCGCCGGCTGAAATCCAGTCTATCGTCGTTGACGAAGACAAGCACAGCATGGATTTGGCGGTAAGCTCGGATAATTTGTCTCAAGCTATAGGCCGTGGCGGACAGAATGTGCGTCTTGCAACACAGTTAACCGGTTGGGAACTGAATGTCATTGACGCCTCTAAGGCGGAAGAAAACAGCGAAGCCGAGGCTGACAAGATAAAGCAGTTGTTTGTCGAACAATTGGATATCGATGAGGATATTGCATTGATTCTGGTTGAAGAAGGTTTCAATACGGTTGAAGAAATCGCCTATGTTCCGGTCAGTGAAATGCTGGAAATTGAAGGTTTTGACGAAGAACTGGTGAATGCGCTCAGAAGCCGTGCTAAAGACGCTTTGTTGATTAGCGCTATTGCCGCTGAAGAAAAAATAGAAACGGCCGAGCCCGCACAGGACTTGCTGGAAATGGAAGGTATGGACAGGGATTTGGCTTATGACCTGGCCAGTCAAGGTATTATTACAATGGATGATTTGGCGGAGCAATCGGTAGACGATTTGTTGAATTTTCCAGGAATGAATGAAGATCGGGCGGCAAAATTGATTATGAAGGCGCGTGAGCCTTGGTTTGCTGAGGAATAGGCGAGTAGGTAAGGGGTTGAAATGAGTAATAAAACGGTACGGCAATTAGCTGAGGTAGTGAAAATACCTCTGGAACGATTATTAGAGCAACTGAAAGAAGCAGGATTATCTGCGAGTGCCCCTGATGATGTCATCAATGAAGACGAAAAGATGCAGCTACTCGCGCATTTGCGCAAACGCCATGGTAAGGATGAAGGTGCGGCCGAAGGTTCGCTGAAACGAGTGACGTTAAAGCGCCGGACTGTCAGTGAGCTTAAGCAGGCAAGCGTACCAGGCAGCACTACCAAAACGATCAGCGTTGAAATCCGCAAACAGAAAACTTACATAAAACGCAGCGAAGTAACCGAGTCTGACGAACAAAGGAACTTGGAGTTAGCCAAGCAAGCTGTTAAAGGGCAGGTTGCGCCGCAAACTGAAAGTTTTCCTACAGCGGAAGAGCCGGTAAAGGCGCAAGAAACTGTTTTGGAGCAAAAGAAAGAAGCCGCTGTTGCGCCGGAAGCTACGCCTGCTGTTGAAGAGCAAGTAACTGCCGAGCCTGAAGTTGAACATATTGCTTCCCAGCCGATTGAGACACTTTCGCCATCCCTGGCAGTTGAAGAAGAAGCTGAAGTCTCGCCGGTATTGGATCTCGAAGCAGAGACCGACTATGAATCATTGGTTAAAGCCAAAGAATCGACAGAAGCCAGAAAAAAACAACACGAAAAAGATCTTCGTCTTGAAGAGTCGATCAAAAGAAACGCTGAAAAAGTAAGGCAGCAGGCATCAGCCAAGCAAGAAATCCTGCATAGAAAAAAACAGGAAGAAAGTTCGCGTGCCGGCGCTGGCGGCAGAGACACCAAGAAAGCTAAGAAAAAAGGTAAGAAGACTGAGCGCGTCAATGTGAAGCCAGAAGGTAAACATCAGTTTGAAATGCCGGTTGAGCCGATCATAAAAGAAGTCACCATTCCGGAAATGATTATTGTGTCCGATCTTGCGCAAAAGATGAGCGTTAAGGCCGCCACGGTGATTAAGCATCTGATGAAGCTCGGTATTATGGCGACTATCAATCAAAGCATAGACCAGGAAACCGCGGTTATTTTAGTTGAAGAAATGGGTCAC
This sequence comes from Methylobacter tundripaludum, assembly GCF_002934365.1. Taxonomy (GTDB): domain Bacteria; phylum Pseudomonadota; class Gammaproteobacteria; order Methylococcales; family Methylomonadaceae; genus Methylobacter_A; species Methylobacter_A tundripaludum_A. Next base: position 29,752 of record NZ_PTIY01000012.1, read on the forward strand.
AAAGCCATCATGCAGAGTGATGACGATCTTGAGCAGGAAATGCTGGCTGAGGCGCAGGCAGACGATGATAATCGTGTGGAATTGCCCAGGGCGCCGATTGTTACCATTATGGGGCATGTCGATCACGGTAAAACCTCGCTGCTGGATTATATCCGTAAAACCCGTGTTGCAGCCGGTGAGGCTGGCGGTATTACCCAGCATATCGGTGCCTATCAGGTAAAAACCGATCACGGTTCGGTGACCTTTTTAGATACACCGGGTCATGCGGCATTTACTGCAATGCGCGCCAGAGGGGCCGATGTTACCGACGTGGTCATTGTCGTAGTCGCAGCCGATGACGGTGTTATGCCGCAGACCAAGGAAGCGGTCGAACATGCCAGAGCCGCCAATGTGCCGATTATCGTCGCAATCAACAAGATCGATAAGCCCGACGCGAATCCTGACAAAGTGATGCAGGAACTGTCCAATATTAACGTGTTGGCCGAAGAGTGGGGCGGCGATGTGCAATTCCTGAGAATTTCGGCAAAAACCGGCGAAGGTATCGATGACTTGATCGAAGCGTTGATTGTCCAGACTGAAATCCTTGAATTGAAAGCGCCTGTCGAAGGTGCGGCATCGGGTATTGTTATTGAATCAAGGCTTGATAAAGGCCGCGGTGTCGTGGCAACGGTGCTGATTCAAAAAGGTACGCTGGAAAGCGGTCAAATGGTGCTGTGCGGTCATGAATACGGCCGCGTTAGAGCCATGTTCAACGAGAACGGCGTGTCGATTAAAGAAGCCGGGCCTTGTGCGCCGGTTGAGATTCTGGGGCTTTCAGGCACACCGAATGCCGGTGATGAATTCCTGGTAGTACAAAACGAGCGCATCGCTAAAGATTTGGCCAAGCACCGCGAAGACCGCAAGAAGCTGTCCCGACATGCGGTGCAGCAAGCCTCTAAGCTGGACGAAGTATTCTCCAGAATGACGACCGGTGAAATCGCCAGTGTCAATCTGGTGCTTAAAACCGATGTTCAGGGCAGTCTGGAAGCGTTGCGCAGCTCTTTGGTCGGTTTGTCGAACGACGAGGTCGAGGTCAAGGTCGTCTTCGGCGGCGTCGGCGGCATTAATGAAGGCGATGCGAATTTGGCGTTGGCTTCCGGTGCGATTCTGATGGGCTTTAATGTCCGGGCCGATGCGACTGCACGAAAACTGATCGAAGAAAAAGGCATTGACCTGCATTACTACAGCATCATTTATGAGGCGATCGATGAGGTTAAAAAAGCCATCAGCGGCATGTTGGCGCCTGAAATTAAAGAACAGATCGTCGGTCTTGCCGAAGTGCGCGATGTATTTAAATCGCCGAAATTCGGCGCGGTTGCCGGTTGTATGGTCGTTGACGGGTATGTGAAGAGAAATCTGCCGATACGGGTTCTGCGTAATAACGTGGTTATCTTTGAAGGGCAATTGGAATCTTTACGTCGTTTTAAAGACGACGCGAACGAGGTCAAAATGGGCATGGAATGCGGTATCGGTGTAAAAAATTACAACGATGTACAGCCCGGCGACCAGATCGAAGTGTTTGAACGTATCGAAGTGAAGCGGGAACTGTAAACCTCATGGCAAAAGAATTTGGTCGTAACGCCCGTGTATCATCGCAGATGCAGAAAGAGCTTTCTTTTATCCTGCAACGTGATATTGATGATTCCAGGCTGGGCTTTATTACTATCAATGAAGTTGTAGTCACCAAGGACCTTGCCGTTGCCAAAGTGTACGTCACGGTATTGAATGTCGACGAGCAGGGCAAGCGCGCTAATGTTAAAGTGCTGAACGAGCTGGCGCCTGTAATCCGGCACCAATTAGCCAAAAGGATGCGCTTGAGGCATATCTCCGAATTGCGGTTTTATTACGATGATTCGTTTGATACCGGCATGCGCGTTGCGGAACTGTTAAGCGACTTGGATAAACCGATTGATTCCGATCAGGACAAGCAAGACGAAGGTTAGGCTGCATGAGTAAACGCAAGTCCGGGTGCAATATTCACGGCATAGTGTTGTTGGATAAGCGCTTGGGCGTATCTTCAAACAGAGCCTTGCAGGAAGTCAGGCGCTTGTTTAACGCCAATAAAGCCGGGCATACCGGTAGTCTCGATCCTCTGGCTACGGGTTTGTTGCCGCTTTGTTTCGGCGAAGCGACTAAAGTATCGGCGCTAATGCTGGACGACAACAAGCGTTACCAAGTCGTTGTTCAACTCGGGATCATGACTGATACCGGCGATGCCGAAGGCGCGGTGATAGAAACCAAGCCGGTGCCTGAGCTATCGGTAGACGACGTTCTGGCTTGTCTGGAAAAGTTTACCGGCGAAATCGATCAGGTTCCGCCGATGTATTCGGCTTTGAAACAGAACGGTAAAAAGCTGTATGAACTGGCGCGGGAAGGTAAAACCGTCGAGCGCAAAGCCAGGCGCATCACCATATTCGAACTTAAGCTGCTGGATTTTTCCAAAGATCGGTTGACGTTGGACGTGTTTTGTTCAAAAGGCACTTATATCCGTTCGCTGGCCGAAGACATCGGCCACGATCTGGGCTGCGGCGGCACGGTAAAGGAATTGCGCAGGCTGGAAGCGGGCCAGTTCAGTATTAAAAATGCCAGAACCATCGAGCAGCTGACGGCAATGGATCAGCAAAGCTTGTTTCAATGCCTGATTAATGTCGATAAACCGCTGGAAGCTTTTCCCTCCGTGCAGTTGTCCGGTGAACAGACAATCTGCATAAAACACGGTCAGACACTCGACCTTTTGGCGCTGCCAAGCACAAGCCCGGAAACGAAGCAAGGTACGGTGCGCATGTACAGCGACGCCGTATTTTTAGGCTTGGGAGAAATGCGTTTGGATGGTAAACTAGCGCCGAAGAAGTTGTTCAATATGAGCAACGATCCTGCCTGATCTATACGTCCAGGCAGAAAGAATACACCTGTTTCTACACCCTATCGCGGAAACAGTGTACATAAGGAGTCGCCGGTTGGCGGCTTTATTTTTTTAATTTTTAATCTAAATAGGGATTACAAATGCCATTTACTGCAGAACAAAAGAAAGCGGTCGTAGAAGAATATCGTCTGTCCGAAACCGACACGGGTTCGCCTGAAGTACAGATTGCTTTATTGACAGCGCATATCACCCATTTGACGCCGCACTTTGCGGAACACAAAAAAGACAACCATTCGCGCCGCGGTCTGTTGCGCATGGTTAATCAGCGTCGTAAATTGCTGGATTATCTAAAAAATAAAGACGGCAACCGTTATCGTTCTCTGATTGAACGTCTCGGTTTACGTAAGTAACAGTACAAAGAAACGGCACAACCTCGGTGCCGTTTTTGCTGTAGGTCGGGCCTACCCTAGCGCTCAACAGCGATTAGCGTAGCCCGACAAACAATCCTCAACTAACCTCGCAAAGGAACCTTATAGTGAATCCTATCAGGAAAGAATTTCAATACGGCGATCGACTCGTTAAATTAGAAACTGGTGAAATAGCGCGTCAAGCAGACGGCGCTGTTATGATCGACGTCGATGGTACAACGCTGTTGGTTACCGTCGTCGGTAAAAAACAGGCAAGTGGCGGCGACTTTTTTCCATTGACTGTTAACTATCAAGAAAAAGCTTACGCAGCCGGTAAAATACCGGGCGGCTTTTTCAAGAGAGAAGGTCGTCCCAGTGAACAAGAGACTTTAACGTCCCGTTTGATTGACCGTCCTATCCGTCCTCTTTTCCCAGAGGGCTACACCAATGAAGTCCAGATCATTGCAACCGTCGTATCGTTGAATCCTGAAGTTAATCCCGAAATTCCCGCTTTATTGGGCGCCTCTGCCGCCTTGGCTGTTTCAGGATTGCCATTTAACGGTCCGGTAGGCGCAGCCACAGTAGGTTATAAAGATGGCGGCTATTTATTAAATCCAAGCCCTGACGCATTAAAAGAGTCGCAACTGGAATTGGTCGTTGCGGGAACCGCGCATGCGGTATTAATGGTCGAGTCTGAAGCCGACAATTTGTCGGAAGAAGTGATGCTGGGTGCGGTTTTATTCGGCCACGAGCAAATGCAGGTTGCGATTAACGCCATTAACGAATTTGCAAATGCTGCCGGTGCAGGTGTTGTCGAGTGGGTGGCCCCTGAAGTTAACACCGAACTTAAAAAACTGGTCACTGACGAAGTTGAAGAGGGCATTAAAGCTGCTTACCAAATCGCCGAGAAACTGGTCAGACAGGAAAAACTGAAAGAGATCAGGGATGTCGTGGTTGAAAAACTGGTGGCTAACGGCGAGTATGTAGAAAACGACATACGCGGCATTATCGAACACCTGGAATACCGCATTGTTCGCAACGCGATTCTTAACGAAGGTAAACGTATCGATGGGCGCGATTTGGACAAAATCAGGCCGATTACGATCAGAACGGGCGTATTGCCAAGAACCCACGGATCGGCATTATTTACCCGCGGCGAGACTCAGGCTATCGTGGTTGCAACACTGGGAACACAGCGTGATGCCCAAATCATCGATGCATTGGCCGGCGAGTACAAAGAGCCGTTCATGCTGCACTACAATTTCCCTCCGTACAGCGTTGGCGAAACCGGTTTTGTCGGCTCGCCAAAACGTCGCGAGATCGGTCACGGCCGCTTGGCGAAACGCGGCGTTGCCGCCGTATTGCCTAATATGGATGAATTTCCGTACACCATCCGCGTGGTTTCCGAAATCACCGAATCCAACGGCTCAAGCTCTATGGCCTCGGTTTGCGGCAGCAGCTTGGCGTTAATGGATGCTGGCGTGCCGATTAAATCGCCGGTTGCCGGCATCGCGATGGGCCTGATTAAAGAAGGCGACAGCTTTGCGGTATTGTCGGACATCATGGGCGATGAAGATCACTTGGGCGATATGGACTTTAAAGTCGCCGGTTCAGTAGACGGTATTACCGCGCTGCAAATGGACATCAAAATCGATGGCATCACCGCGGAAATCATGAAAACGGCTCTGGACCAAGCAAAACACGGTCGTTTGCATATCCTGGGCGAGATGAATAAAGCCTTGTCCACCACGCGTGAAGAAATGTCCGATTTCGCACCGCGTATCATCACCTTCAAAATCGATCCGGCCAAAATCCGCGAAGTTATCGGTAAAGGCGGCGCAACCATCCGCAGCATCACCGAGCAGACCGGAGCGAGCATTGATTTGACTGATGACGGTATCGTGAAAGTGGCATCCGTTGATAAGGCTGCCGGCGAAGAAGCGCGCCGGCTGATCGAAGAAATCACCGCTGAAGTTGAAGTCGGTAAAACTTATGAAGGCAGAGTCGTCAGATTAATGGACTTCGGTGCTTTTGTTACCATCCTTCCCGGTAAAGACGGCTTGGTTCATATCTCGCAAATTTCGGACGAACGTGTCGATAAAGTCAGCGACAGGCTCAATGAAGGCGATGTGGTCAAAGTCAAGGTGCTTGAAATAGACCGTCAAGGCAGAGTCAGATTGAGTATGAAGGAAGTCGACGCGGAATAATCCGCAGTTATTGCCGTTCTTAACAAAGAGCGGCTTAAGGATATAAAAAGGGATTGTGATTGGTCACAATCCCTTTTTTCGTTTACTCATGCTGGAAAGTAAAGTCCAGGGAGAGTAAAAAATATCAAGCTTTTTGTCAGGATCAGTTAATCCGGTGACTTGAAAGTATCAGGCAAAAAAAAGCGCCCTAGTCGAGAAAATAGGGCGCTGAAGGTACAACACTCAGGAAAGAGGTGAGGAGAAGCTACTAAACTTGTAAATGAATAAGCATTAACTATGCCAATTTATTATATCTTTATATTTCAGTAAGTTGAGCTATTTCTGGTAATTATTCATGTAGCATTTGCACCAAAAATAGCAGTTCATCCGTATTAACTGACCGGAATCAGTGCATTTTCTACTGATTTTTCCAGTCCTGTCCGGTGTGGATATGAATGGGTGGTTGAGTGCGCCTAAATTGGATGTTCCTTTGATGCGAAAGACGTCTTAAGTTGAGGGGGAAGTTTTTAAATATCATTTTTCCATCGACTACCGGAGTGATCATATGGAAAATAAGCTAAACTAATACGCTATTGTGTGTTTCGGCTTTCTCATTCGGTATTTTTTATTGCATCTGAGGCATCGTTCCTTCTACATTAGCCAATCACTGACAAAACTATATGCCATTTTTTTCATACAAAGGCCGTAACAATAAAGGCGAGCTGGTTAAAGGCGTGTTGGAGGGGCCTGATCGTAGTGCAATCGCAAAACAGGTTTTCAATCTCGGCATTACTCCGGTTGAAATCCTGCCCGGCTCAGCGCCTTCCCCCGAGAGCAATCTGTCGATTAATCTGTTTCAAGAGAGTATAGAACTGGTTGATGTGATGATGTTTTGCCGGCAAATGTACACCTTGCTCAAGGCCGGTATTCCTATTATGAGTGCACTGAATGTTCAGCTGACATCGATCAGAAATAAAGCATTTGTCGAGGTGATTTCCGAGGTTCGCGCGAGTCTTGATAGCGGCCACGAGTTATCCGCCGCGCTCAACCAGCATCCGAAAGTATTCAACAGTTTTTATATCAGCATGATACGCGTCGGCGAAACTACCGGCATGCTGGACAGGGTATTTCTGCGTCTGGTCGATTACCTGGAATTTGAAAAATTTATGCGGGAGCAGATCAAGGCGGCGTTGCGCTATCCTACATTTGTCATGGCGGCGATGGTTGTGGCGATTGTTGTCATTAACCTGTTCGTTATTCCCGCATTTGCCAAAGTGTTTGCAAATATGGGGGCGGCGTTACCGTTAATGACTAGGGTTTTGTTGGGCTTTTCTGATTTTATGGTGACCTCGTGGCCGTATTTGTTGGTAGGTATCGTGGTGGCGGGATTGCTTTTTCGCGCCCATGTCACATCAATTAACGGTAAATATCAATGGGACAGCTTTAAATTAAAAATTCCTATTGCCGGTGCAATTATCCACAAGGCAAGCATGGCGCGTTTTGCCAGAACCTTTGCGCTGTCCAGTAAAAGCGGCGTGCCGATCATGAGCACATTAACCCTGGTGGCGCAAACCGTCGATAACGACTTTATCGCGCATAAAGTGGAGCAAATGCGCCAAGGCGTCGAGCGTGGCGAAACGATTTTGCGTACAGCGACTAATGCCGGCATCTTTAATTCCTTGGTACTGCAAATGATTGCCGTTGGTGAAGAATCGGGTGCATTGGATGATTTGATGGAAGAAATTGCCGACATGTATCAGCGCGATGTCGAATATGAAATTAAAACTTTGGGGGCTAGAGTAGAGCCGATTATGATCATATTTTTGGGTGTGCTCGTGCTTATTCTGGCTTTAGGTATTTTTCTGCCGATATGGGATCTTGGCAGAGCGTCGTTGCACAAAACCTAGCTATGAAACCGAAAATAAAACTATCGCAATCCGGTGCAAGCCTTTTTGGCTTTGCAATTTACATCAGCATTGTTTCCATGCTGACCTTCGGTTTGACGTCTGCTCTTAATCGCGTGCAAGGCCGAGCCGAGACGATAACGATGGAAGCCGACTTGGCCAATATGCGTTGGGAGTTGCGCGAACTGTGGGTTCACCGTAATGCGACCGGGCAATCGTTTTCCGCCGGCGAGATAGAAAATCTCAATCCGCTGCTGTTGTTGGGCGGGCGTCCGAACAATTATAGCGGCGAGTTCGCAGAAGCGCCTGCGGGCGTTCGATCTGTCTGGTATTTCGATACTAAAGCCAAGCGCTTAGTGTATGTTTTTAGCGATGGCCGTCAAGTACGCTACCGATTGACCAGTACCGCCAAGCTTAATCGCGCTTCACAGGGAGCAATGGGCGGGGTGGATTTGGCGCCTGATTAAGAGGGGGCGGAGCCTCATAAATCTTAAATTGCTGCATAACAACGTTTAAACCCATGAAAAAAACTATATGACACAAACGGTAAGGTGTAGAATTTCCATATGTCGAACTCTGCGAAAATAACTAAAATGTTTAAATCAAAAGGTTTTACCCTGGTTGAACTGATCATTGTCATCGTCATCCTGGCCATATTGGCGGCGGTAGCGTTGCCGCGATTGACCAATTTGCAGCTTGATGCCCGTATTGCCAAGCTTAATGCGGCGCGCGGCAGCGTTGCGGCCACCTCGGCTATGGTTCATGCCACCTTGTTTGCCCGCAACGGTAGAGCCGATACGGCGGCTTGCCCTGCCGGCGGCGGTACGGCTAACAACTCTACCAGTGGAACAGGTACTCTGTGTAGTGAGGCAGGCATTATTAATCTGGTTAATGGTTACCCTGCGGTTACCGCAATAGGTACATCTGGAGGCATATTGACTGCCGCAGGCCTGACAACCGTATTTAATCCAAGTCTGACAGAATTGCAGGCAGAAGGTTATGACTACACGGTGTCAGGAACGACGGCGACTTTTCAAGTTCGCGGCGGCAGTTCTCCGGCCAACTGCTCATTTACCTACACCGAACCCGTTGCTAATGCCGCCCCTGTTATCAGTATTGTGACCACATCAGGATGTTAGTTTATTGTCTCTCGGTAAATACCGAGAGGCTGTGTGGATTTTTAAACCGAATATATCCTTAACGCCATGGACATATTGAATCAAGTTCTGCTGCAATCATCGCTGATGTTTTTCTTCGGTGGCAGCATTACGGGTATTCTGGTGGGAGTAGCAATGCTGCTTAAGCCTGAACAGTTGATGCGTTTGAATCAGCAGGTTTCCCGCTGGATCTGCACTGAAAAAATCGCCGTGCAGCTTGATTGTCGGCGGCGGATAGAGCCTTTTATTTACCGGCATCATCGTCTGATGGGGGCGGGTGTACTGATCGGGGGCCTATTTGTGTTGCATACTTTTCTGTTTCGCTACAATCTTAGAGTCATTTCAACTTTGATACCTGAGAAGTACTGGTGGTTGTCGGATGCTCTGGTGTCATTACTACTGATCGGTAGCCTGTTGGCGGCGCTGATTGGTGGTATCGTGTTGAGCAAACCCAGTCTGCTGCGCGATATTGAGGCATCGGCCAATCGCTGGATTGGTACAGAACATGCGTCGTCCTGGCTCAACAGAAATCATCATTTTATCGAGCGGATTTTATTTAGCTACCACCGGCTTTTCGGTGCATGCATCTTGACCGCCAGTCTATATACTTTTGTCGCGCTCAGGTGTTATTTATTTTGTGGAGAAGGGGGGTAGAAAAGTTGTAAATTTTTAGTGATTACATTACACTAACACAAGAGCTGCGGCTCTAAGACTATAGGCCGAGGCCTTAACTTTTTTAATAAGAGATAATTATGAACACACAATTTAGAAAAGCTCAATCAGGTTTTACTTTAATCGAACTGGTTGTCGTTATCGTAATTTTGGGTATTCTGGCGGCGACGGCGTTGCCTAAATTGCAGTCTTTGGATGAAGATGCCAAATTAGCTGTGTTAGATGGGTCCGTTGCTGCAATTCAATCGGCGGCTGCAATTACTTATGCCAAAACGAAAACAGCCAATTCGTTCACAGCTATACAAGCTCAAGTCGTTTTGCCGACTGGCGTAACTATTTCAACAGCAGCATGTAGCGGAGTAGTTACCTATAGCAGTGGCGGTCAAACTAGAACTTTTAGTCTTGATGGTTCTGTTTGTAGTAACTAAACTGTCTTGACATTCGTTTCGATTTCAAAAAGGGCGTTCGCGCCCTTTTTTGTCTTTACCGGCTTGCTGTGCTTATTGCAGGCATCGCGGGAGCTTGCGTTTTTTTTCTGGTGGTTGGGCTTATGCTTATTGATAGCATTGGCTTGGCTGCAACGAGAACGGCTTTTTACGCTGTCATGGATTAGCGCCGCATTAATCGTTTTTTGTCTGATGCTGTTGACTAATGCGCTACGTCTCAATTCAGTCTATCATGCTGAAGGCATTTATTTCCCTGCAACGCTGTTACTCGCTTTCCTGGTCGCTTCGTACCGCCCTGTCTGGCTGGCGCAAACAGGCTTTAAGATATTTTGTGTTGTTATCGCCCTGATTGCTCTGTGGGCGCTGGTGCAATGGCTGTCCGGCCGGGGTTTTCTTGAGGAAAAAAGCGCGCGTTCCCTGGCGTTGTTTGCAACCCCTAATACCCTGGCGACGGCGCTCAATCTAGGCTTGATGCCGGTTCTCGGCTTTTACCTGCTGGGGCGCGGCGGGCGCGGTGTGTATGGGTTGACGTTGTTGTTGTTTGCAGGATTGCTCACAACGCAAAGCCGCGGCGGCTACTTGGGGCTATTGTCAGGCATTTTGTTTTTTATGACCTATGCCGGACAAACCTCTGTTGTTGCAGAGTGGCGGCGTTACCGGGCAGTAGCGGTCGGATTTCTCGCCGTTGTAACGTTTTTTAAGTTTTATGCCTGGCTGGGGCTGGCCAGCTGGAGCATGGATCCGGTTTTTGCCACGCTCAGTCATGGCGATTCCTCAAACCGTTGGGAAATATACCAACTCGCCTGGCGCGGCCTAGCCGAACATTTGTGGTTGGGGATCGGTTATTTTAACTTCGGCTATTATTTTGAAGCTCATAAAGTGCCGCCATTTCTCGATGGGCGCACTTTTTTCGTTCACAACGACTACCTGCAATTTGCATTGGAAATCGGCTTATTAGGCTTAGGTTTGTTTTTGTTGCTGATTGTTGCGCTGTATGGACAGCTGTTCAAATTCCGCCGGCAAGCAATGCTGGAGCAGCGCTTGCCGCTTATTCTGTCTGCGGCGGCCATTACCTCGATATTGGCTCATGCGTTGGTGGATTACCCTTTGTATATTCCAGTGTTGCTGGCTGTTTTTGGCGCTTATCTGGGCATTATCAATCAGTGTGTTGTCGACATGAGCGCAACTCATTTGCAGCTGCCGAAAATATCGGCGCAACATTTCTTAGGTTTGCGTTCCGGCTTTATCGGCAACATGCTGGTGATTGGTTTGACGCTATGGCTGGGATTACCGGCTTTTGCTTCGGCTTCTGCGGACTTTGGCTTGTATCGACTGCTGCATGGTGACGCGCAGAACGGCTTGTATTGGCATGGCGTTGCGCGGCTTTTACAGCCGCGTGAAGCAGGCTATTACTGGAGAGAGGGTGTCATCTTGCGGGATCTTGGCGTTACCCAGGCTAGGCCCGACCTGTTGGAAAAAAGTAATGCTGTTTTTAGCCAAGGACTTGAAGTTAACAAGCTTGAAGTCAATAATTTGCTGGAGAAAATAGCGCTGCATCGCCAATACGGAAGCATGCTTAAACAACCGGCTTCACATCGGGACATCATGGCCTGGATCAATTACGTCAAAAGTCAGCAACCGAATTCGGACCTGGCTCAAATCGAATACGTGCATTGTCTGGATTTTGTAGGAGCGCACGCCAAAGCGATCGAGCAAGCCAAGATACTGATGGATAGGCGTCCGAAATCCAAATCGGCGCAAAAACTGTTTGAATCGGTGTCCCATGAGTAAGCGATGCAACGGTTTTTCGCTGATAGAATTGATCGTGATCATGGTTATCATGGGTATATTGTCGGCCTACGCCTCGTCCCGGATTAATTTTACGAGTCATTCGGCCGCCGGTTGCGTTGAGACCGTCAAAGCCTCCATTAGAATGGCTCAGAAGCTGGCGATTGCGCAACGAAGCGCGGTAACGGTCAACGTGGGCGACGCTTGCGAAGTGACTGTCGGCGGCGAAAACTACCCGGCGTTGACCGGCGTTAACGTCGCTTATTCCGGCGGCGTGAGCAATCCCGAAGACTTGACTAATCCCGGCAACGTGACTTTCAATGGACTAGGGCAGCCGTTTCTGGATACGATAACTCCCATGACATCCGTCAGAATTTTTACCGTATCCGGCGGTGATGTGGTTCGCTATGTTTGCCTGGAGCCCGAAACGGGCTATGTGCATCAGGGAGTCGAAAACTGTGTTTAACCGTCAACAAGGCTTATCGCTGATAGAATTGGTTATATTCATGGTCATCGTCGGCGTGGCGATGGCGGGGGTTATTGCTTCGATCAATTACAACGTACAGCATTCAGCCGACCCGGTGGCTAAAAAGCAGGCGCTGGCCATTGCGGAAGCGTTGCTGGAAGAAATCGAACTGATGCCGTTTACCTGGTGTGACCCGGACGACGCCAATATCGAGACGGCAAGCAATTATACTGAATGCGCCGCGTTGTCAGAGAACAACACTGCGCCGGAACCCGGCGAGACACGTAGCGGCCTCACCCCCTTCGATAATGTCAATGATTACAACGGTTACTGCATGGCAACCCCCGGCTGTCCGGTAGCGAGCATTCGCGACATCACCGGTACGATAATTCCAGAGCTGAATGGATACACGGCCAGTGTGGCCGTCGCTGCCAGCGATTTGGGACCTGTCGACAGCAGCATCGCACTCGCCAGCGGCGCGGCCTTGCACATCACCGTCACTGTCACCGGTCCCCTCGATACAACCGTGGTGTTGGAAAGTTACCGCACCCGCTATACGCCGCAGGAGTCGATGTGATGCTATCCCGCAACCGCAGCCAATCCGGCTTCACCCTAATTGAAGCCGTCATGGTGATAGTGATTACCGGAATAATCGGTGTATTAGCCGCCGGCTTTGTCAGGCCCTTAGAAGGCTATTTTGATACGCTCAACCGCGCCGACCTGTCCGATACGGCGGATACCGCTTTACGGCGCATGGCGCGCGATATACGTCTGGCGCTGCCGAACAGCGTAAGAATAAATATTTCCGGCAACAGCCGCTACCTTGATTTTTTGGCGACCACCGGCGGCGGACGTTATCGTGCCGCACTTGATGCGGGGGCGGGGGATATTCTCGATTTTATCGCTGCCGACACCAGCTTCGATGTACTGGGGCCCCCCGTAACTATCGCGGCCGGAGACCAGATTGTGGTGTCTAACCTGGACGATCCCGGAGCGGACGCCTACGAGGGTAATACGCTGAGCACACATGTCCGCCGCGCCGCTTCGGTTACCGGAACGGTTGCCAATGTGTCAATTACTTCAACCAATCCGCTGCCGCACGAATCGCCCGCGCAGCGCTTCCAGATTGTCCATGAACAAGTACGCTACCTTTGCGATTTAACGACAGGCAGGCTCATCCGTTACGCAGGATTTCCCATTGCGCCGCCGGCCGCGGAAGTGCCGGTTGGGGGAAGCAACGCATTATTGGCATCGGGGGTGACGGCATGCAGCTTTACTTATGCGCCTGGGTCCGCCCAACGTTCAGGTTTGGTTACCATCAGCCTCACGCTATCCAATAATTCCGATCCGCTAGACAATGTGACCTTACTGCATCAGGTTCATGTCCAAAATGTGCCGTAATATGAAACAGCGCGGATTCAGTCTGGTCATGGCGATTTTCCTCATTGTAGTCTTAGGCGGTATCGCCGTGCTGGTTGGCCGGGTGTCTACGATGCAACACCACAGCAGCGCACTGGATGAGGAAGGAGCGATGGCCTATCAGGCGGCCCGCACAGGGATTGAGTGGGGCGTTTATCAGGCTATTCAAAACACCAGTTGTGCGGCGCTCAGCCAATTCACCCTGCCATTGACAGTGCCGATGACCGCAACGACTCCTCAAAGCACGGTTAATTATACCGTGGCAGTGGCGTGTGCGCTGACGTCATGGACTGAAGGCGCAACTGCTTTCAATGTGTACCAAATTACCGCCACCGGGGCTAACGCCGGTGTCGGAAACTACCGCGTTGAACGTCGATTAACCGCAACCGTATCAAAATGATTGCCGGGAGGGGGCGGCTTGACCGCATCGCAGGTAAAATAACAAGGTACGCGGGGGGAGCGAACTGCATCGATCGCGAACTCGAAATGACAAAGCACAATTGACGAAGCCGGAACAAGCGAGAGAGTAAAAAATGCATAGCATGATGGTCTGGAAAAATAGAGTCTGTTTCAGTGTATTCCGTTTTCTGCAAAGCTACAGCGTTATATCCGTTGCAAGAAGATGCGTGCTTATTCTTGTTGCAATGGCAATTCTTTTATCGTCTCAAAATGCGGCAATGGCTGCGGTTGCGTATGGGGCTAGCGGCAGCGCCGCTACCGGCAGTACATCGCTATCGGTTTCGTATCCAAGCGGCATCGCAGCCGGTCATTTGCTGGTGCTGGTCGTCGGCAATAAGTATCCCACCAATGGTCCGGCAACGCCGTCCGGCTGGACATTGGTTGCAAACGGCCAAGGATCGGGCGGACTTGGTTCAGCGGGTGGCGATAGAGGGACAGTCTACAACACCGTTTTTGTCAAAGAAGCGCTCGGTTCCGAGTCCGGCAATCTCTCGGTAACGCTCAGTTCCGCCAACAGTTCGATGGCGCGGATGTTTCGGTATACCAAAGCCTCCGGTGCGACCTGGAGTTATGCCGCCACGAACGGGAGCGATAATACGGCTGGAACTTCATGGTCTGTCACCGGTGCAGCTAATCCGGGGATTACTTCCGGGGACGTGTTGATTGTAGGAAGCTCGGTGAACGGGAATAGGATCAACAGCTGGACTGAATCCATTTCCGCCGCGGGCGCAACTTTCGGAGCTACTACCGAGAGAAACGATACCAACAGTAGTACCGGAGACGATATGGCGCTCGTCGTCTCGGAGCATTCCGTGACCGGCGGAGCCGCCACTGCTGCTCCCGTCTATAGCATGACAGGATCAGGAAGTGCGAGTTCTTATAGCCCAACAGGCGCATCGGTGATTTTGCGGATCAGGGAGCTCGCTCCTGTCAATTGCACCAGCCAAGCTACCGGCAACTGGAATGCGCCATCAACCTGGACGCAATGCCGTAGCGGTATTCCACTGGCCGGCGACAGTGTGACCATCGCAAACACCCATAACGTGACGCTGAATGTCAACACGCCTACGCTGACTACGTTGACCATCAATTCCGGCGGCACCCTGACCAATACCGGCAGCAACGCCATCACCCTCAGCGGTGCGCTCAGCAATGCGGGCACCTATTCCGGCGGCAGCGGCGCTGTTACTTTCGGAAGCAGCTTCACCAACACCGGCAGCTATTCCGCGGGCAGCGCCACGACTACGCTGACCGGCAATTTCAGTAACAGCGGCACATTGACTGCGGGTACCGGCGCTTGGATATTTTCGGGCAGCTCGGCGCAGTCGCTGACCGGCGCTACCGGCTTCAATAACCTGACATTAAACAACGCCGCAGGTCTTACGCTGAATAATGACGTTACGGTTTCCGGTACATTGACGTTAACCAGCGGAACATTCTCTGTCGGGGCGCACACATTGACGCTCAATGGCCCGTCGATTGCCGGCACGCCGGCTAATTTGTCGGCGACGTCGTCTTCCAGCCTGTCTTTCGGCGGCAGTTCGACCGGCGTAACCGTACCCGCCAACGTCACGGCGCTGAATAATCTGACGGTCAATAACACCAACGGCGTCACTCTCGGCGGCAGTTCGGTTACCACCACGCTGAGCGGCACGCTGGCGCTCGATGCAAACACGCTGACTACAGGCACGAACACCTTAACCTTGGCTGGAAATTGTACATCCGGCGGAGGAAACGGCAGTCTGACCCGCACCGGCGGCTACGTTGTCGGCAACCTGAAGCTGACATTCCCGGCCGGAAACAGCACGTGTATCTACCATGTCGGCGACAGTATCGGTTACTCCCCGGTCACGGTAAATATCGCTGTCAGCGTCGCCGGTACTCTGTCCGGGCGCGCCGATGCTTACGATCATCCCGATACCCTGGCCGGAGCTTCCGGTATCGACGAGACAAAAAGCGCAAACCACTACTGGACATTAACGGCAGGGACATTAACCACGACCGGTTATTCCGCGACTTTCCGGTTTTGCGCCAACTCCGCTTCATGCACGGCTACCGAAGTCGATACGGGAGCCAACACCGGCAGTTTTATCGTCGCGCAAAAGAACGCGGGTATCTGGTCGACAAAGACCGTCGGCACCAAGAACGCTTACTCCACACAGGCTACCGGCATTACCGTTTTTGGTGAATTTGCCGTCGGCGAAATTTCCACCAACAACTGTTTTAACGATACGTTTACCGGCGCGAACGGCTCTTCTCCTGGAAGCAATTGGTCAGTCGGCTACCAAAGCGGGACTTTTGGAAACCCAGTCATTTACGGTAACCGGCTGCGGCTGACCAATGCTTCAGGCACTGCCGCCACTTGGGCAACGCTGCAAAGATTGTTCCCGGGAGCGGGCAACAAGATTACTTTAGAATTCGATTTCTTCGCTTATGGCGGGAACGGCGGCGACGGCGTTGCCGTGGTTCTGTCCGATGCCTCCGTGGCGCCCGAGGCCGGCGCTTTCGGAGGATCTCTCGGCTATGCCCAAAAAAGCAACCCAGGTTCCGATTGTACGACGGTCGGCGGTTGTCCCGGATTCGCAGGCGGCTGGCTCGGAATTGCGCTAGACGAATTCGGCAACTATTCGACCAATACCGAGGGCCGCTTCGGCGGCTATGCGACAGGAATCTCACAAGCAATAGCCGTGCGCGGCTCCGGTTCGGGCATGTCCGGTTATCGTTACCTACTGGGAACCGGTACGCTGAGTCCTGAGCTTGACGACAACAATAATGCGAGTCCTCCTCATCGCTACCGGGTCGTTGTCGATCACACGGACGGTATTCACGCCTGGACTTCAGTGGAGCGCGACACCACCGGCGGAGGCACGGCCTATACGACCCTGATAGGCTGCCCGCCGGGGATAGCCAGCGGTTGCACGGCTTTCGATGTCAAGGACCCTGGGTATAGCCAGAATGCGGTCCCTTCTTATTGGAATTTGTCCTTTACCGGCTCCACCGGCGGCGCAAACAACATACACGAAATTGATTCGCTGAAAGTTTGTACCGTTCAGGGGCTTGCCAGCCCGGTCCTTCACCATATTCAAATCGAACATGGGGGAACGGCCTGTACGGCCAATGCTGCGACTGTGGTAATCAAGGCTTGCGCCAATGCGAATTGCGATGCGCTTTATATGGGCAGCGTGACGACCACGCTGACCACGACGGGGGGGACATGGTCACCCACATCGCCAATTACTTTCAGCGGCGGTCAAACGACGGTCACTTTGACAGACGGCGCTTCGCGCTCGGATACTCTGGGCGCAACCGGAACTTCGCCGACTGCGAGTAACGCGACGCAGTGTTTCAACGGCGCGACGGAAACCTGCGTTTTGACCTTCGCCACTTGCAGATTTGACGCGATCGAGGTCGGAGCCGCCGCGACTACGCCGATTTATACCAAGATGGCGAATACGGCTTTCAGTCTGGATGTATTGTCCAGGAGTTCTTCCAGCCAGACATTGACCGCTATAGAACTGGTGGATCTTAGCAGCGGCACATGTTCCAGTCCGGCCTCCGTATTATCGCCGGTGACAGTGACCGGCGGCAGTTTCAGCTTCAGTGGTAATCAGCGCAAGACATTCAGTTTTACCTACAACAATGCCGCGCCTAATGTTAAGGTGCGCTTAACGACTTCCGGCCCCGTGTATTCATGCTCGTCGGACAACTTTGCGATCCGGCCCCAGGGTTTTTCATTGGCGAGTAACGCCACGCAGACAGGCAGCAGCGGCGCTCCTGTGTTTCGGGCGGGATCGGATACCTTCTGGTTGGACGCGACAGCGCTATACGGTTCAACCACGACCACCGGTTATACCGGTATACCCAAGCTGAACCTTAACACGGGAATGACCACGACAACATTAGCTCATGTCGGTGTTCTTGGTTCCACTGCATTTGAAGCCGCCGAGAATGGCGTTGCCAGGGCAGGCAGCCTGACCTACTCCGAGGTGGGGAATTTCAGTCTTGCTCAGTACGCAGTTTATGACGATACCTTTGCCGAGGTGGACTCAGTAAAAGGGGAATGCACGTCATCTTTTAGCAATACGTTGTCTAACAGCCGATATTCCTGCCAGTTCGGATCATCCGCAGCGGGAGCGTTTGGCCGTTTCGTGCCCGATCATTTTAGGGTCTCTGCTGCGGTAGATAATGCTTGTACGGATGAGGAACATACCTACATGGGGCAGCCTATTCCGCTGTCTACCGCCATTGTGGCTCAAGCCGAAAACGCGGCGAATGGCGTGACGCAGAATTACGCCGGAGCTTACGCGCCCGGTACGATCGCTTTCGGTGCCGAGAATGGCGACGATGGGACGAATTTGTCTTCGCGCCTTACTTTTTCCACTAATGGCGGCTGGGCTTCCGGCGTCTACACGCTGACGAGCGTAAACGGTACGTTCATGCGGCCAGGGGCTAACGTTGCCGATGCTACATGGGGTTCTTTCGAGTCCTTGAATGTTGGCCTGACGGTCAATGATAACGATGTGTCGACAGTACCCAAGGTCAAGGACGCCGATATGAACCCTGAAGCAGCAGGCGGCAGTGTTTTTACTTACAAAGAATTTACCGGGAGTCCGTTAAATATCCGTTTCGGCCGCCTCAGTCTGCAAAATGCCGCCGGCTCCGAATTGCTGGCCCTGCCTATGCCGTTGACGGCTGAATATTGGAATGGCGGTGCTTGGGTTGTGAATACAGCGGACAGCTGCACCGCGCTAACCGCTCCTACGGTAGGAAACGGCTTGACGCTTAACCTCGCCAATAGCGGGACGACGGCGGCTACGTTGAACAACCCCTTGGTATCCGGTGATGCGGGTTTTACTCTAAGCGCTCCCGGCGTGACGCACGGCGGTTTCGCCGATGTGGTCATTACCTCTACTCCGGCTTGGCTGAAATTTAATTGGGATGGTTTGGATCAGGGCGATGATGGCGACCTGTTCGACGATAACCCAAGCGCCCGCGGCACTTTTGGTATTTTCAGAGGCAACAATAATTTTATTTATACCCGCGAACTTTATTAACTGATGTTACGCAGTCTTTATTGGTTGCGGAAAGGCGTCGCTAACGCGACGGTTATTTGAATCGGGTTCTCTCAGCCGAAGGCGAGTTACTTTCCGCTACGAAACCGTCCCTGGTTTTCGCTCTCCGGGCCGGCCTTATCGGCTCCTACAAAGCTTAATTTAAGAACGTGCATGAAATAACTTGAGCAAGTTTTATTTTTCATTTTTTAACCATGAAGGACATGAAGCGGCATGAAAGGTTTAAGTCTTCATGCTCTTCATGGTAATTGCCTAAATTAATTTATGTACGATCCTTAGTGGCGTGTGCCAATCGGGTAATCGTCTAACCCGATAACAGGCCGGGAATGTTTTTTGTAGAAAAACTGCGGTGCAGCTTAAAATAAGCCGATGCGTAAGCAAAACCTTAAACAATCAACACGCGAAGAATACTAAGTTGCAAACCTTACATATCATTTTAATTATCATCCTATCCGTCATTTCGGGGCGTTCTGTGAGCGCACAAGAAACAAGCAAGGCAATAGAAAATAAAGTCAAAACTCTGCTGTCTCAAATGACGCTGGAAGAAAAAGTAGGCCAGATGACGCAGGTTGACATCAAGGTCATCGGCAACATCGAGAAACAGCATGGCCGCGCCGAGGAACTGATTGATCCGGGCAAGCTGAAAGAGGCGGTAGTAAAACGCCATGTCGGCTCCATTCTTAATGCGCCTTTTACGCCCAATAACGAAGCGCTATCCATTGAAACCTGGCGGCTAATGATGCGCACGGTGCAGGAGGCTGCGGCAAAAACACGCCTCAAAATCCCAGTCATTTACGGGATCGACGCGATTCATGGCGCAACTTACACGCAAAACGCGGTATTGTTTCCGCAAGCCATCAACATGGCGGCGACGTTCAATGCGGAACTGGCTTTCAAGGAAGGTGAAATCACCGCACGGGAAGTGCGCGCCTCCGGCCTGCAATGGAATTTTTCCACGGTGATGGATATTGGCCGTCAACCGCTTTGGCCGCGCTTGTGGGAAACTTTCGGCGAAGATGTGCATCTGGCGACGGTGATGGGCACATCTTATATTAAAGGCCATCAGGGCGATGATTTTTCCGCAGCCGATAAAGCGCCTACTTGCCTGAAGCATTATGTGGGCTATAGCTATCCCCTGAACGGCAAAGACCGGACGCCCGCCTGGATCGGCGAAAGAGTGCTACGCGAATATTTTCTGCCGACGTTTGAAGCGGGCATTAAAGCCGGATCGCCGACGGTCATGGTAAATTCGGCCGAAGTCGACGGCATTCCGGGACACGCCAACTACCAATACCTGACCACGATTCTGCGCGGAGAGCTTGGCTTTAAGGGTATTGCCGTGTCCGACTGGGCGGACATCGAGCGCCTGTATACCCGTGACAAGATGGCTGCCTCCCCAAAAGAAGCGGTAAAAATCGCGGTGATGGCCGGTGTCGACATGAGCATGGTGCCGTTCGATTTTTCTTTTTATGATTTGCTGATTGATTTGGTCAAGTCCGGCGAAGTGCCGATGTCTCGCATCGATGAAGCGGTGTCCAGGATACTGACGGTCAAGTATCAGGCCGGATTGTTTGATCCGAAGCCGCTGTTGCCGATAGCAGGCAATTTCGCCACGGCTGAGGCGATAGCAGCCAACCGGCAGGCGGCCAGGGAGTCGATAGTCCTTGCCAAAAACGACAGCCACATCCTGCCGCTGAAAAAAGACGCCAATATTCTGGTGGCTGGACCCACCGCCAATTTGCTGAGTACGCTAAATGGCGGCTGGACGGTTACCTGGCAGGGTGCCGCCGAGGAGTTATATCCTCAGGAAAAACTGACGGTCCTGGAAGCCATCAAGGAAAAATCCGACGGCAAAGTGACTTATGTCGGCGGCGGTTCGTTTGATGCGCCTATCGATGTTCAAAAGGTGGTCGATGAGGCCCGGAATCACGACGTTATCCTGCTCGGTCTGGGCGAACATCCTTATACGGAAACGCCGGGCAATATTGAGACCTTAAATCTCGATCAGGTCCAGGTCGATCTTGCCAATGCCGCGATGGCGACCGGAAAGCCGGTGATTTTGCTGACCCTGGGCGGCCGTCCGCGTATTATCACGTCGATTGCGGAACGGGCTTCCGGCGTTATATTGGGCTTTCTGCCGGGCATGGAAGGCGGCGAGGCGATTGCCGACATTTTATACGGCGACTACAACCCCAACGGCAAACTGCCGATTTCCTATCCGCGCAACACCAATGGCATTACTCCTTATGACTACAAACCTATCGAGTCGTTTGAATCGAATGTTTATGATCCGCTGTACCCGTTCGGCCACGGCTTGAGCTACACCACGTTTGAAACCAGCGGCTTGAAGGTGGACAAAGACAAGATTAATCAGGGCGAAAATATTGTTGTGAACGTTAACGTCAAAAACACCGGCGCGTTAACAGGCAAGGAAGCGGTGCTGGTTTATATCAATGACGTTGCGGCTTCGGTAACCCGGCCCAACAAGCAACTCAAGGCCTTTAAAAAAGTCGAGCTGAATCCGGGGCAAACCGAAACGTTAAGCTTTACCTTAACGCCGCATGATTTGTCGTTTATTGGCGTTGATCTTAAGCGGATTGTGGAGCCGGGGGATTTCAAGGTGATGGTCGGCAATGAGACGGTCGGTTTTACGGTGACGAAATGATGCTTAAACCAGGCGATTGAAAGTCTTTTTCACCACGAAGGACACGAAGAAAAGCTAAGGAACATGCATAAATTAATTTAAGCAATTACCATGAAGATCATGAAGATTAAGCTTATAAATACAAAACTTGCTCAAGTTATTTCGTGCGCGTTCCTAAGTTAAAAAGCTTCGTGTCCTTCGTGGCTCCGTGGTGATAAGCTTTTAAACTTTTTAATCTGACATATCGATAATTTATGATCAATGTTGCCGATTCGACGAATGGTTCTGATAAAAAATCCTATTTAGGCTCGTTAATAATATTAACCTCGCTGTTTTTTATCTGGGGTTTTATCACTTGTTTGAATGATATTTTGATCCCGCATTTAAAGTCGGTGTTCACGCTGAATTACACCCAGGCAATGCTGATTCAATTTTGCTTTTTTACCGCCTATTTTGTCGTTTCCGTTCCCAGCGGGTATCTGGTTGAAAAAATCGATTACAAAGGCGGCATCATTGCCGGGTTAAGCGTCGCTGGAATCGGCTGCCTGCTGTTTTATCCGGCTGCAAGTTCGCATTCCTATCCGTTATTTCTGGCGGCGTTTTTTGTATTGGCATCCGGCATCACCTTGCTGCAGGTTGCCGCAAACCCGTATGTGACCATTTTAGGCAACCCGGAAACGGCCTCCAGCCGGTTAACCATGACTCAGGCGTTTAATTCGCTGGGTACGACGATTGCCCCTTATTTCGGCGCGCTGTTTATTCTTGCGACTGCGGTTAAAACGGCGGATGAAATCAAGCTGCTTAACGTGGACGAATTATCGGCTTATCAAGCGGCGCAGGCTGCCGCCGTACAAACCCCTTATTTGTTACTGGCTGCGGTTCTGTTTTTTATTGCGGTGATTTTTGCGCTGATCAAGTTGCCCAAAATTGAAGCCGCCGAAGCGCAGGTTTCAGGCCTTGAAGAGGATGTTCATGACAGCGCCTGGGGCTACAGGCACCTGGTGTTGGGTGCAATCGGGATTTTTGTTTACGTCGGCGGCGAAGTGTCCATCGGCAGTTTTTTGATCAATTTTCTGGGCGAGCCTTCCATTGCCGGATTGGCCGAACAAGAGGCCGGAAAGTATGTGTCGTTTTATTGGGGCGGCGCTATGGTCGGGCGGTTTATCGGGGCGGTAGCCATGCAAAAAGTCCAGCCCGGCAAAGCGCTGGCATTTAACGCGGTAACCGCGGCGGTCCTGGTTTTAATGACGATGCTCGGCAGTGGCTACGTTGCGATGTGGGCGATTCTGGCTGTCGGCTTGTTTAACTCGATCATGTTTCCGACCATCTTTTCGCTCGCGGTTAGCGGTTTGGGTAGGCATACGGGGCAGGGCTCGGGCATCTTATGCGCCGCGATAGTCGGCGGCGCTGTGCTTCCGGTTGTGCAGGGGCTGTTCGCCGATTGGATCGGCATTCAACAGGCGTTTTTTATCCCGGTGCTTTGTTATTGCTACATCGCTTATTACGGGTGGCGGGGTTGCAGGTTTATACGGTAAGGCGCAATCGTAGGGTGCAATAGCGTAGCGTATTGCACCGCATGGATGTCCAAAATATCAAATTGTCAGCATCGTTATGGTCGGCGAACTCAACTGGCCATCCTGATGAAAACCGCGCACGACAATGACATTATCGCCCTCATTTGCCAGTTTTGTTTCAATGGCATGGCGTCGGGCCAGTTTATTGGGATGGGCATGACCGGCATCATCGGCGTGTATCGGTATAACGCCCCAGTATAGATTCATCCGTTGGCAAACCCATTTATTGGCGCTGATGGCTATCAGCGGCGCGGCAGGCCTTGCAGAGCTCAACGTAACAACCGACATTCCGCCGCTGGTAATGCCGACGATGGCTTTTGCATGCAGGTCAAAGCAAAGTTGGGCGGTCGCGTCGGCGAACGCGTCCCCGAACGGCAGCGGTTTTTGTTCATTATCCCGGTGCGCCAGTTTGCCGAAAACATCCTGTTCTCTCATGAACGCCTCGGTTTGATAGATGACCCTGGACATCATTTCAACCGCTTCAACCGGGAAGTGTCCCGCCGCTGTTTCTCCCGACAACATCACCGCATCGGTGGATGAATAAACCGCATTGGAAACATCGGTCACTTCGGCGCGCGTGGGCCTGGAGTTTTCTATCATCGATTCCAGCATTTGGGTGGCGACGATGACCGGTTTGTTCAACGCCCTTGCTGTTTTAATGAGCTGGTGCTGCGCAATCGGCACATCTTCCGGGTTTAACTCGACGCCCAAATCGCCTCTGGCAATCATGATCGCATCGGCGGCGTTAATGATGTCCTGGCCGTTGGTTAGGGCTTCCGGTTTTTCAATTTTGGCGATGATATGCGTGTCGTAGCCGCTTGAGGTAATCAATTGACGCAGGTCGGTAATATCCTCGGCTTTCCTGACGAATGACAGGGCCAGGTAATCAACGCCCAGATCCAATGCAAACAACGCATCCGCCCGGTCTTTGTCGGTTAATGAAGGGCAGGAAACATTGACGCCGGGCAGGTTGATGCCTTTGTTGTTTTTTAACTCGCCGCCGTGAATGACTTCGCAGCTTATGTCTTGAGCGTCTTTTTTAATAACTTTGAGCTCGAATTTGCCGTCGTCCAGCAGGATACGATCCCCTGCATTTACATCGTCAGCCAAGGCATGATACTGGCAGGGGATAAGATTTGCCTCGCCGAGTATATCCCGTGTCGTTACCACAACCTGATCGCCATTGTTGATGATAATGCTGCCGTTTTTAAATTTTCCGGTTCTGATCTTGGGGCCGCAAAGATCGGCAAAAATGGTAATGTGTTGATGCAGTGCTTCGGCCGATTCCCGGATTATCCGGTACAGCTTGCGGTGGCTTTCATGTTCGCCATGGGACATGTTCAACCTGAAAACATTGACCCCGGCCTTAATAAGATCGTAAATAACTTCGGGTGTATCCGAAGCCGGACCCAGTGTGGCAATGATTTTTGTCTTGCGGCTGGAGAGATGGGGCATGTTGACATGGATCGGCATTTTGAGTCCTTGTTGATTGTTTTTTAATTCCCGGTTTGCATTAAGGCGGGCCTGTTTTCGGCTTTGGCCCCGCCTGCTTCAAGCTGCTTATTTTATTCCTGCAATAGTCCTAATATCCGCGCCTCCAATTCGGGATACGCGCCAAATGCGCAATCCCTGAGAATGCCTTGTTTATCCACCAGGATGTGCGAGGGAGTGCCTTTTAAATCGAAACGTTCAAACGTTTCCGCATGGTAATCGAGCGACTGAAAATAATGCCGTACCTGCCGTCTGATCTTTTGCTGATCGGCTTCCGGCCGCTGCTCGAAATTAAGGATGCGGGTTTTGATGAAGTTTTCGATGTCATGCTCGGTTGTTTCGGCCTGGCGTTTGTTCAAGCGGTCCATCGCCAGCGGAAACGGGATGCGATAGGGCAGTCGGCCTTCTGCACTAAGCTCGCCATGTTGACTTAACAAACTCAACGTTTCGCCGATCACCTCGCCGTTTTCAGCCAGACGGGTCAGGTTTTCGAGGGTGTTTTTGTCAAAATCCTCAAACGCGGTGGCGACGCCCAATACCGATAAACCGTGCTGCGCATATTTTTGGTGCAGGTCTATTGCCTGGGGCAAGGCGTATAAAAAGCAGCCCGGACAATTGACCTGAAATATTTCAACCAGTACGACTTGGCCTGATAGCCGGTCAAAATTGGTCTCGGTTCCCTGAACCCAGCAGGAAACGGATAGTGGCGGGGTTTTTCGGCCTATTTGCGCTTTCATCGTCGGCTCGCTTAAATAGCCAGAGCGCGGATTAATTCAAGTTGCGCCTCGGTAGACTCGGTTTTTCCTCGTATGCACTCCGATAACGGCACCATTTCAATTTCACCTTTATTAAAAGCCGTGACATGGCAGCGCAGTCCCTGGTGAAGCGCCTGCACCGCAGCATACCCCATTTGCGAGGCAATCAGGCGATCCAGTGCGGTAGGTCTTCCGCCGCGCTGGATATGCCCCAAAACGCAGGCGTGGACGCTAAGATCGTACTGCGTCATCAGTGTGTCTTTTATTTCGTAGGATAAGCCGGATTTTTCGCCTTCGGCCACGATGATAATCGATGATGTTTTGCCCCGAGCCGTGCCTTTATTAATGTCGTTGACAATCTTCTCGTAATCGATCGCCTGGTTTGACAGCACCACATGCTCGGCGCCGGTACAGATGCCGACTTGCAGCGCAATGAAGGATGACCTGCGGCCCATGACTTCGACCAGGAAGGTTCGCGCATGCGCCGAAGCGGTGTCCCTGATGTTGTCTACGGCGTTGACCGCGGTCTGTACGGCGGTGTTGAAGCCGATCGTGTATTCGGTGCCGGAAATGTCATTGTCAATGGTGCCGGGTATGCCGATTATCGGGATGTCATGTTCCTGGTGCAAGGTCATCGCGCCGGCAAACGAACCGTTGCCGCCGATCACAACCAAGCCGTCAATATGTTTTCTGGATAGAATGTGCGCGGCTTCCTGCCTGATTCCAGGGGTGTGGAACTCCTCGCAGCGCGAGGTGTCGAGAATGGTGCCGCCGCGCTGGATGATATTGCCGACGGAGGACAGGCTGAGTTTGTGGATATTGCCCTCCAGCAGACCGGAATAGCCTTTATAAATCCCGTAAACTTCAATGCCAAGGCCGATAGCCGTCCTGACTACCGAGCGTACCGCCGAATTCATGCCCGGACTATCGCCGCCGCTGCACAGCACGCCCAAAGATTTTATTGTTTTTGTATTAGCTTCCATAGGTTCCGGTTACGGTGTGAGGGTTTATGTTGCGCCTATTGTAGTTTATTTTGAATAATCTACAGATGCGGCGCGGTTTCAATGAGGATACTTTTAATATATCGTTTATTTCCAGTTAAAAATAATTTTTGCGCGGCCGCTGCCGTCATTGTCTTTGCCGGTTTTTTGATGTTGATGCGGTATACGGGACGGATAAGCCGGGAGTGATTGATAAGACGGATAATAATAGGGGTAAAATTGGGGAGGCTGCATATTTTGCCGCTCCAGCGCATCGGCCTGCCGTTTTGCCTCATAGGCTTGCTGCTGTTGATATTCGGCGCTTTTTTTCAACGCTTCAACAGAGGCTTTTCTGTCCAGTTCGGCTTGCAGCTCTTTTTCGGCCTTGATTCTTGCCGCTTCGCGCGCCGCAAAATCCTCCTTCCAGGCTTTGAGTTTGGCTTCTTCCTCGGCAATCTTGCGCGGGTCGGGTTTTGGGATCTCGATAGCTTGCTGTTTTATCGCAGATTGGCAGGGCGTAGACTGGTAAACCGTTTTGCCCGATTTCAACTGACATTTAAAAACCTCGGCGTAGGCGGATGAAATGCCCAGGATCAATAAAATAAAAAATATCTTTTTCATAGTTGCATGTCCCTATCGATCGGTTTTGGCGGGATCATACAAACAATCCTGATTGGGCGTCATTTAAATTACGGATTAGGCTAGAAAAGGCGAAAGGCGAAAGGCGAAAGGCGAAAGGCGAAAGGCGAAAGGCGAAAGGTGGTTTTTGTCCTTTGCCTTTCGCCTTGTTTATCCCGCTGAATCGTTAGGGCCTTGCCGAGCCAGCGCCCATATTACATGCTCCCTGACCATCTCGGATTGATGGTCGAGCATGGGCTTTAAAGCATCGGTAATAAGCGGCGAGGCGGGAGCATTGCCCAAGGCAACGGCGATATTCCTGAGCCAGCGTTGATGGCCGATTCGCCGTATCGCAGAGCCTTCGGTTTTTGCCAGGAATTCCGTTTCGGTCCATGCGAACACTTCAAGCAATTGCCGGGTGTCGAGCCGATGCCTGGGGTTAAAGTCCCGTTCGCCGGTCAGTTTGGCGAAGCGATTCCATGGGCAGATGATCTGGCAGTCGTCGCAGCCGTAGATGCGGTTGCCGATCAGCGGCCTTAAATCTTCCGGTATCGAACCGTGCAGTTCGATAGTCAGGTAGGACACGCAGCGCCTTGCATCGACTTGGTAGGGAGCGACAATCGCCTGAGTTGGGCAAATATCCAGGCAGGCGCGGCACTCGCCGCAATGCGCTGTGGCCGGGCTGTCGACCGGCAGCGGCAGGTTGGTGAACAGCTCGCCTAAAAAGAACCACGATCCGGCTTTGCGGCTGATGACATTGGAATGCTTGCCGATCCAGCCTAATCCGGCTTTTTCGGCCAGGGCCTTTTCAAGCACCGGAGCGCTGTCGACAAAAGCCCGCATGGAGTCCGGGAGCAGGGGGCCGATTTCCGCTTGAATCTTGTCGGCCAGTTTTTGCAGGCGGTTGCGTATCAGTTTGTGATAGTCGCGGCCCAGCGCATAGCGGGAAATATAAGCGGAAGCCGGGTCAGCCAGCACTTGATTCATCGTAATGGCGGATTCGGTTTGGTAATCCATGCGCACGGAAATAATGCGCACAGTGCCCGGATGCAATAGCTCGGGCCTGCTGCGTTTAAGACCGTGGCGCTGCATATAGTCCATCTCGCCGTGGAAGCCATTGTTCAGCCAGTTTTGCAGGTGGGCTTCCGCTTCCGGCAAACCGGCGTCGGTGATGCCCACTTGTTGAAAGCCCAGCTCTTGTCCCCATTGCTTGATTTGCACGGCGAGGGTAGTCATTTGTTGGTTATTGATGTCCATAGCGGGCGACGGGAGGCGAAGGATTGAATGTAGATGAAATGGAACTGATTAATAAGCCGAAACGTTAAATGTAGTCGCTTTGCTTAAATGCAGCGTTAGGGACGGGATTGCGAATCCTGTACTGCTAAAGGAACTATACTCATCGGGCTTCAAAATTCGGCATCTATGCGCCCTCTCCTGCTGGAGAGGGTTGGGAAGAGGAGATTTAAAAACTGAATTTTGAAGTGCAAACACTATAACCTTGCATATGCCCCTTACCGGTACACCTCGTCATGGCTGCCTACATCTAGCAGGATGATTTCTTTATCCGAAAACAGTAGGGTTAGGGTAAGACGATAGCTTGAAGTGATACTGACTGCTTGTACGCCCTTTAGCTTGCCGCCAAGCGAGTGATACCTGAGGTACGGTTGAAAGGGATCGCGCTCCAGATCGCCGAGAATCGCAGCAAACTTTTCCTTCAATTCCGGGTGCTGCTTTAGAAATTTACCGGCCGTGCGGGTAAAGCCTGCCGTCCAAACGAGGGTGTACATAGCTCAGCTTTCCATGTCCAGTTCCTTGAGCAACTCCTCCGCCGTGCCGCGTTGCACCCGCCCGGCGCGCAAATCTTCCAGCGAGGCCATTACCCGCGCCGTGTGCGCTTCGTCTTCCGCCTCCAGCAACGCCTGATAGCGAGCCTCGGAAAGCACCACATATTGCGGCTGATTGTTTCGTATGACATGGACATCACCTTTGGTAATGAGCTCATCTACGGCGGCAATCCCGCGCCGCTTGATCTCCTGTGCAGGGATGGTATTCATATTTATACTCCTTTTGGTACTTAATAAGATATTAAAATACCACGCCAAGTGCTATAGAACAACAGACCCAGTCAACATTTAAAAATACGCGGTACTCGACGAAATACTCAGGCTATAGGATGTGCCGACGATAGGAGGCGCATCATTCGCGAGATGATGCGCTTCACTTTTCAGCCAAGCTTTTTACTACTGCGTTATAATCAAATCCAGCCAATAAAACCTGTAGGGAAGCGTTGAGCAAATCATTTCCGTTGATGGTTCGACAGGCTCACCATGAACGGAATCAGTATGTTACCGTTTTCTTGAGCCCTTCGGCTACGCTCAGGAGAGCCCTGTCGAAGGATTAAATCGGCGTTTCCTTTAGGTTTCTCGGTGCTACCCAGAGGACCTGCCGGTTGCCGCTACGAAACAACATCACAAGACATGCAAAATTTACCAATAAAACTCTATCGCGCCGCGCAGGTCAGGGAAATGGATCGAATCGCGATACAAGAACGCGGCATTCCCGGTTTTGAATTAATGAGCCGGGCAGGGCATGAAGCGTTCCAGCGCATTAAAAAACAATGGCCGGACGCCCGGTCGGTGGCCGTTTTTTGCGGTTCCGGCAATAATGCGGGCGACGGTTATATTATTGCCGCGCTGGCAGTGGAAGCGGGGTTGAACGTTTGCGTATATGCGGTTTCGGAGCCTGATAAACTGACCGGCGATGCATTATCCGCCTACCGGAAATACAGTGCAGCCGGTGGCGCGGTTATGCCGTTTCAGGCCGGGCAAGCCATCAACACCGATGTGCTGGTTGACGCGCTGCTGGGTACCGGATTGGACAGGCCGGTTACCGGGCTTTACGCCGAAGCGATACAGACCATCAATGCCCATCCGTCCCCTGTGATCGCCGTGGATATTCCGTCCGGTTTAAATGCCGACACCGGCAACGTGATGGGTTGTGCGGTAAAAGCCGCTTGCACGGTTACTTTTATCGGTTTGAAACAGGGACTGTTTACCGGACAGGCAGCCGAGTATTGCGGCGAGATATGCTATGCGCAACTGGGCGTGCCCGAAGATGTGTTTATGGGGCTTAAAGCCTCGGCGACGCGTGTAGTCAAAACCTCATTGCCGCGCCGCGACCGTTGCGCGCATAAAGGCAGTTGCGGGCATGTGCTGATAATAGGCGGCGAACTGGGGTATTCCGGTGCGGCCCGGATGGCCGGCGAGGCGGCGTTGCGGGTCGGCGCAGGCTTGGTCAGCATAGCGACCAGGGTCGGGCATGCCGGGTTGATGAACCTGAACAGGCCGGAATTAATGTGTCATGGCGTGGAAACAGCCGGGCAGTTGGCGGCGTTGCTGGCAAAAGCCGATGTTGTCGTGGTCGGGCCGGGATTAGGGCAAAGCGATTGGGCGAAAGCGCTGTTTAATGCCGTGATAAGTTCAGCAAAACTGATGATAGTCGATGCAGACGGCTTGAATCTCTTGGCCGCTTCGCCAACCGCAAAGCCGGACTGGATTTTAACGCCGCATCCGGGTGAAGCCGGTCGACTGTTAAACTGCACGACTGCGGGCATACAGCAAGACCGGTTTGCGGCGGCCTTGTCCATTCAGGTTCGCTACGGCGGCGTTGCGATTGTTAAAGGCGCAGGCACATTGATTGCGTCCGAACACGAACTTGCCGTTTCCAACACCGGTAATCCGGGTATGGCATCCGGCGGCATGGGCGATGTGCTGTCTGGTGTGATTGCCGCATTGCTGGCTCAGGGCTTGTCTTTAAAGGATGCGGCGCAGCAAGGGGTTTATAATCACGGTCTGGCGGCGGATTTGGCCGTAGAAAAAGACGGGGAAAGAGGCTTGCTGGCCGGTGATTTAATGCCTTATCTCAGACAATTGGTAAATGAATGAAGACATATTTAAAGGATACCGAAGCGACAGAACAGTTTGGCGCGAAGCTTTGGGCGGAGTTGCCGACAAAATGCGTGATATTTTTGCAGGGCGATCTTGGCGCAGGAAAAACAACGCTGGTCAGGGGCTTTCTCAGGGCGGCAGGTTACACCGGCGCGGTTAAAAGCCCGACCTATACGCTGGTCGAAGAATATACGATAGCGGGGCGCAAGATATTTCATTTTGATTTGTACCGGGTCGCCGATCCCGAAGAGCTGGAATGGATAGGCATAAGAGACTATTTTGATCAGGATTGCGTGTGTTTTATTGAGTGGCCGGATATGGGCAAAGGCTTTTTACCCGAGCCGGATAGGGTCATCAGTTTGGCTACGGACGGGAACGGGCGCTCACTGGAATTACACGGCAACTCACAAAGTTAAAAAAATAGTTATATAACCGGCCTAGAAAAACAATTACATACTGCTATAATCTAATCCAGATTATTACTTTATGAGTTATGCCGATGGGAAGTTACTGGAAGCTCTTGTTTGTTATTGGATTACAGGTATTGGCGGTGGTACCCGGTTACGCGCAACAAATCGATGTGAGTTCATTGCGTTATTGGAATACGCCTGACCAGACTCAAATGCTGTTCGATGTGACTGCTTCGCCGGAACATCGTATTTTCCTGATGAAGAATCCGGCGCGTCTGGTGATTGATATGCGCAATGTTAATTTAAAGCAGGCGTTAAGCCAGCCGCCCGCATCCCATCCGCTGTTTTCTCAAGTACGCGTTGCAGCAAAAAATAAGACCGATATAAGAATTGTAGTCGATTTAAAAAGAGAAATTAGCGCACAAAGCACGTCACTAAGAACCAATAGCCTGAATGGCAAGCGTTTGGTTATTGAATTGCTGGATAAGAATCCGAATAGCTACGCGAAGCTTGAGCAGAAAGCAGATATTAAGCCTATTGCCTCTAAACCGGCGGCCCTCAAAGCGGCGGACAGCCAGCAACAAATAGAAAAACCGGTTAAGGAATTGCAAAAGAAAGCAGCTGAAAAGTCTGAAGCGATAGCTGTTAAATCAACAAAAGAAGCTGAAAAGGCAGAGGTCGTGCCGGTTAAATCAACAAAAACGGCCAAACGAAACAAAGACATCATTATTGCGGTTGATGCGGGACACGGCGGAAACGATCCCGGCGCACATGGAGCCAACGGTACCGAAGAGAAAAAGATCACACTCGAAATTGCCAGAAAACTTGCGCATTTAATTAATAAACAGCCGGGCATGAAGGCCGTCATGGTTCGCAAAGGCGACTATTTCGTCGATCTTAGGAAAAGAATGCAGATTGCCAGGGCGGCCAAGGCCGATTTATTCATCTCAATTCATGCCGACGCCTTCCAGAATACGACAGTCAAAGGCGCTTCGGTATTCACCTTGTCTAACAAAGGAGCAACCAGCGAAGCCGCGCGTTGGCTGGCAGACAGCGAAAATGCATCGGACTTGGTCGGCGGCGTCAGCCTGAACGATAAAGAGGATGTGCTGGCTTCGGTATTGTTGGATTTGTCGCAGACCGCTACTCAAGACGCCAGCGTGAATGTTGCGGGCAAGGTGTTGAAAAATTTCGAACGCATCGGCGAACTGCATTACGCTTCGGTGCAAAAGGCCGGATTTTTGGTGCTGAAATCGCCCGATGTGCCGTCTATTTTGGTTGAAACAGCGTTTATCTCCAATCCGTCGGAAGAGCTTAGGTTAGTCAATGCCGCGCATCAAGCGAAAATAGCCGGCGCTATTTTTGATGGCGTGCGCAATTATTTCGATACGACGTCTCCTTACAAACCCTCCCCAGAGGGAAGCAGCGTAGCGGCTTTAGAGATGTGAAAAAGCTTTAACCTTGCAGGATGCCGGTCGGCTTCTTACAAGGCAGTGTGAATAATTACCCCCATCATATAAAATACGCTTTTTGCTTTAGGCTGGCTGATGCGTATCCGTTCCCTCCCCACTCAACTTGTTAACCAGATTGCCGCCGGCGAAGTGGTCGAAAGACCCTCGTCCGTGGTTAAAGAACTGGTTGAAAACTGTTTTGATGCGGGGGCCAGTCAAATCTCCATTGAAATCGAGCAGGGCGGCGCAAGGCTGATAAAAATCAGGGATAACGGTTGCGGCATCATCAAAGACGACTTGCCGTTGGCCTTGTCCCGGCATGCGACCAGCAAGATCGCCAGCTTAAAGGATCTGGAGCAGGTGGTCAGCATGGGCTTTCGCGGCGAGGCCTTGCCCAGCATCAGTTCGGTTTCAAGGCTTACGCTGATTTCACGCATCAGCGACGCCGATTGCGCCTGGAAGGTTGTTGCCGACGGCTCGGAGCAGGATTTCGATCCCCAACCCGACCCGCATCCTCCCGGCACCACGATCGATGTGCGCGACCTGTTTTACAACACCCCGGCCCGCCGCAAGTTTTTAAAAACCGAAAAAACCGAATATGTCCACATAGAAACATTGATCAAACGCATGGCGCTGAGCCGTTTCGATATTGGCTTTACGCTGTCGCACAACCAAAAGGAAATGCTCAACCTGAAGCCGGCGGCAACGGAAACCGAGCGGGAACAGCGGATTGCCGGTATCTGCGGCACGGCCTTTATCGAAAATTCAATAAAAATCGACTTTGCGGCATCGGGCCTGCAACTGACCGGGTGGGTCGGCTTGCCGACTTTTTCCCGCAGCCAGCAGGACATGCAGTTTTTCTACGTCAACGGCAGGCTGGTCAGGGATAAGCTGGTTTCTCATGCGGTCAAGCAGGCTTATCAGGATGTGTTGTTTCATGGACGGCACCCGGTTTTTGTCTTGTACCTGACGCTCGATCCTGCGCTGGTCGATGTCAATGCACATCCGGCAAAGCTTGAAGTCAGATTCAGGGAAGGCCGTCTGGTGCATGATTTTCTGTTTTCTGCGCTGCACCGGTCGCTTGCCGATTTAAGGCCGGGGCATGGCATAATCCAACAGTCGGCCACCGAATCGCCGCCGCAAACACAAGTTGTCCAGAATGTAGGTTGGCAAAACGATAGCGCAACCCAACAGTCAACGCCCGGTTTTGATAATAAACCGGTCTACAGCCTCAGACCGCCGCTACCCTTGCATGTGGAAGAAACCGTACAAGCCTATGCGTCGCTGTATCCAAAACCCGAGCCGGTAGCGCAGGTTCAACCGGAAGCGAAGCCGCTGGGCCACGCGATCGCGCATTTGCACAACATCTACATCTTGTCCGAAACCGCGGCCGGCATCATCCTGGTCGACGCCCATGCCGCTCATGAACGGGTTACCTATGAGCGTTTGAAACAGCAATACCAAAACGGCGCGGTGCCCAGTCAGCCTTTATTGCTGCCGATTAAAATAAAGGTCAGTGCGGCGGAGGCGGATTTGGCCGAACAGGAGCAAGCGTTTTTCACTTCCCTGGGTTTTGAACTTAACCGTGCCGGACCGGAAACCATCGTCCTGCGCTCGATACCCGCTCTATTGGGCAATACCGACATGGAAACCCTGATTCGGGATGTGCTGGCCGACATGGCCGAACACGGCATGAGTCGGCGGATACAGGAAAAATCCAATGAAATATTGGCCACGGTGGCCTGTCATGGCTCGGTGCGTGCGCACCGCCGCCTGACTATCGACGAAATGAACGCCTTGCTGCGGGACATGGAGCAAACCGAAAGAATAGGGCAGTGCAATCACGGCAGACCGACATGGATAGAATTATCGACCGGTGATTTGGATAAATTCTTCTTGCGCGGGCAATAATGTTATCGGTACAAGGCGAAAGGCAAAGGGCGAAAGGTGTTTTTTTCGCCTTTCGCCCTTTGCCTTTTTATCCGTATTAATCTATCCAATCAGCGTCATCCGTGTTCCATTTTAGTTACCATCACCTCAATTATGAAAAACCACCCCAATCCTCCGGCCATTTTCCTGATGGGGCCTACCGCTTCAGGGAAGACCTCGCTATCCGTACAACTGGCCCATGCGATTAACGGAGAAATCATCAGCGTCGATTCCGCGTTGGTGTTTAAAGGCATGGATATAGGCACCGCCAAGCCGACGTTGGATGAAAGAGGCGGCGTTGCCCACCATTTGATCGACATACTCGATCCCGCCGAATCGTTTTCTACCGGTCAGTTTCGGAAACAGGCGCTGGACTTGATGGATGACATAACCCGGCGCGGCAAAATTCCGATACTGGCCGGAGGCACGATGCTGTATTTTAATGTCCTGAACAGCGGGCTTGCGGTACTACCCGAAGCCGACCCGGCTATCCGGGCCAGGCTCGACCGGGATTTGGAACAATTGGGTAAAGAGACCCTGCACAGCCGGCTGGCCGGGATCGACCCGGAGGCGGCGGCGAGAATCCATCCCAATGACCCGCAGCGCGTACAACGCGCCCTGGAAGTTTACGAAATCAGCGGCAAGCCGTTAACGTCTTTTTTCACCGAAGCCCAGGCGAAAGACATCCCCTATCGACGGATAAAACTGATTATCGCCCCCCAAGACCGGGCCATACTGCACGGCATCATCGCCCGGCGCTTTAAACAAATGCTGGAACAGGGATTTATCGATGAAGTGGAAGCGCTTTATCGGCGCGGCGATTTAACCGAGAAAATGCCGTCGATCAGGGCTGTCGGTTATCGCCAAGCCTGGTCCTATCTGCAAGGCGAATATGATCTTGAAACCATGACCGAAAAAGCCGTCGTCGCCACCCGGCAGCTGGCCAAGCGCCAGTTTACCTGGCTGCGCCGGGAAACCGACGCGGCAAATTTCCAGACCGGCGAACCGGAACTGTTAACAAAAGTGTTGGCGGAAGTGAATGCCAGGCTGCGCTGAAAGCCGCCGCATCTTGCCTGCATCCTTGCCGGTAAAGAATGCATCTATGCCGCAGTGCCGGAGATTCGCATCCTTCTCACGCTTCCCGCTTCGAAACCGGCAAAAACAGTTTACAATAACGCTGCTATCCATTCCCAGTTGTGCTTTGAATAATCTATGAAAATCATTAATTTGCCTCTTACTCAATTTAGGATTCATCCCCTGTTGTTTTTATTGCTGGTTGTCGCCTTGGGCTCAAGCGGGGCATGGGCTAAAAGTGCAGCCTCGGATGCGGGGCAGAAAAACCCGGTGTTTCAGATCAATAAAGACACGCTAAAAGCCAAAATAGACGCCATCAATACACGGGAGGGCATTGATGAGGCAACAAAATCCAAGTTGCTGTCAATTTATCAAACGGCCGAAGATAATTTGGCCAATATCGAAAAGTTTAAGGCGCAGACCGCCGATTTTAAGGCGGCCCTGAAGCAAGCGCCTGAACAAACCAAAAGGCTGCAAAAGGAAATTGAGCAGGCTTCGCTAAAAGCTTCCAGGCAAAAACCGGAAGATTTTAGCCGGATACCGGTCGAGGAGCTTGAGCAGCGTCTTATTATTGAGAAAGGAAATCTCAGTAATCTGGACGAGCAGCTAAAGAAACTTGAAGATGAGCTTGCGGTGCAAAGTAGCCGCCCGCAATTTATTCGCGAAGAAATGCTGGCTGCGCAGCAAGATATAGAGACGGCGCAAAAAAAACTGGGAATGACGGCGGATAAATCGGGCTCAAAACTGGAAGTCGAAGCCCGGCAGGCGCAGCTGAAAACATCGATTGATTCCCGCGCGGCCGAGTTGAAAATGCTAGATGTTGAAGCCATCAGCAATCCGGCCCGGGTTGAATTGCTTAAAGCCCAGTTTCAGCAGCTGGATATGCAAAAAGCGGCGTTGAGCTCGGTTGTTGCTGCAATCGAGAGTCTTGCTCTCGATTTACGCCAGCAGGAAGCGAAACAAATGCAGGATGCACTCAGCCAGGCGGAAAAAGCGGCTTCCGGTAAGCATGCCCTTATCCAGGAAAATACGCGGGAAAATATTCAATACAGCCGCGATTTACAGGACTTTACCGCAAGAATTGAGCGATACACCGAACAAAAAGCCAGGGTGGATGCTCAAGCCGGCGAAATTGAAACCGACTTTAAAAGCGCTGAAAAGAAAATCAGCCTGGCGGGTTTAAGTCCGGCTCTGGGGAAAATACTGCGCGAACAGCGGCGCAATTTACCGATTCAGAATGAGTTTGAGCAGCAATCCCAGGTTATTCAGAATGAAACTGCAATAGCCAGTCTTGCGCAATTCAAGGTCGAGGACAAACTGGAGCGGCTGGCCGATGTTGATGCAACGCTGAAGGACATGATGAGACGGCAGGTCGATCCGGCCTTGCCTGCCGATCAGCGCATGATGATACAGGCCGAGTTAAGGGTGTTGCTGAACAATCAGAAAGAGCTGCTCAACAAGTTGTCCGTTGCTTATACAAGCTACCTGCACACCTTAGGCGACCTTGATTTTGCCAGGCAACAAATGATCACTCAGGCCGGTAAATTCGCCACTTATCTGGACGAGCGTTTGTTGTGGGTGCCCAGTTCGGAGCCGATTAACCTGAATTATATCGCCGATTTATATCATTCCGCACAATGGCTGCTGTCGCCGTTTAACTGGATGGCGCTGATTAAAGATACGGTTAAGCTGGCCTGGAATTACCTGTTTCTGACGTTTGTCGCGGTATTGTTTTTTGTCGGTCTACAGTTTGCCAGAAACTGGGCGAAATTACAGTTGCAAGCCATTTCCGGCAAGGTTGAAAGGATTTCTACCGATAGCTTTTATTACACCTTAAGAGCGTTGGCCTACAACTTGATTATAGTCTTGCCGTTGCCGTTGCTTTTTGAGTACCTGGGCTGGTTTTTGAGTATGGATATTGGCGTTGACGATTTCTCCCAAGCGCTCGGTAAAGGTTTGCAGGGAGCCGCGCTGCCGCTGTTTTTCCTGCAATTCTTTTACCGCCTGTTTGCGGCCGATGGCATAGCGCGCAAACATTTTCAATGGCAAAAAACGATAGTCGGTCTTTTACGCACACAGGTCGCCTGGATACGTTTTATTGTCGTGCCGGGGGTATTCATTATCAGCAGTACCGGCGCATCAAAGTTTTCCGCACACAGCGACAGCATCGGCCGTTTGGCGCTGATTATCGACATGATTGCCATGACTGTATTTGTGGGCCGGGTGTTAAAACCCTCCAGCGGTTTGTTGCGGGGCTATATCGACAAAAACGCCGACGGTTGGATAGCCAAGCTGCGCTACGTCTGGTATTCGGCGGCCATCGCGATACCGTTGGTTATCATCGGATTTGCTGTGGCAGGCTATTATTTGAGTGCATTGGAGTTGCAGCAAAAACTGGTTGTCACCTTAAGGCTGATTTTTTCGGTCATCATTATTCATGCGCTGGTGTTTCGCTGGTTAACGTTGGTCAACAGACAGCTGGCCATCAGCAATGCCAGACAAAAACGCAAAACCGCGGCGATTGCCGAAAAACCTCTGGCAGGATCGGAAGATCCGATACTGCCGGTTGACGAGCAACAAATCGATATACCTAAAATAAACGCTCAAACGATAAAACTGCTGAACGTTTTTATCGGTTTTACCGTGGTGATCGGTTTCTGGATGATCTGGAAAAACATCTTGCCGGCTTTTTCATTTCTGGATCGTGTTGTACTCTGGCATCATCTGGTTAATATCGACAACCAGGAGAGTTATCAGCCGATAACCTTGATCAATCTGCTGTTGGCCGGGTTGTATATTTTTATCGCGGTGGTCTCGATACGAAACTTTTCCGGCGTAATGGAATTATTGGTATTCAGGCGCTTGCCGATAGAGGCGGGCGGCCGTTACGCGGTTAACCAGCTGGCTAAATATGTTTTATTTTCGATAGGCTTTATCAGCGTCGCAAATGAACTGGGCGGCAGCTGGTCTCAGGTTCAGTGGCTGGTGGCGGCGCTCAGTGTCGGCTTGGGTTTCGGCTTGCAGGAGATCTTCGCCAACATGGTGTCGGGCATTATCCTATTGTTCGAGCGTCCGATCCGGGTCGGCGACACCGTAACCATAGGCAGCATTACCGGTAAAGTCAGCCGTATTCATATGCGCGCCACTACGCTGATAGACATGGACCAGAAAGACCTGATTGTGCCGAACAAAA
The DNA here is from genome assembly GCF_002934365.1 of Methylobacter tundripaludum. Lineage (GTDB taxonomy): Bacteria > Pseudomonadota > Gammaproteobacteria > Methylococcales > Methylomonadaceae > Methylobacter_A > Methylobacter_A tundripaludum_A. Next base: position 68,696 of record NZ_PTIY01000012.1, read on the forward strand.
CCTTTATCACCAGCCAGCTTATCAACTGGACGTTAAGCGATGCGGTAACCCGCGTGGTGATTCCTGTCGGCATCGCCTACGGTTCCGATGTGGAACTGGCGCATAAAGTCATGGTCGATACCGTAAAATCAACGCCGCTGGTGCTTGCAGAGCCTGAGCCGAGTGTATTGATGGTCGGTTTTGGCGAGAGTTCGCTGGATTTTTCCATTCGTGTTTTTGTCTGCGAACTGTCAAACCGGCTGCCGGTGACGCATGATTTACTTTTCCGGCTTGAAAAAGCCCTGCGAGAGCACCGCATAGAAGTTCCCTTTCCGCAACGGGACATCCATGTGCGTTCTGTAGTGCATGATGCTAGTGAGACAAACCATGATGTGCAGCAATTGATAACGGCGCCGCAAGAGTGAGAAAGGCTTTAAAACTTGCTGCAACGATTAGCCGCACGAGGGAGCGAGAAAAATAATTGGGGTTGCGAACGACAGACTAAGGATACGGTCATTAATAACTTCCCGATATGGATCGGGTAAAATTCTTCCGTTCGCCCTGAGCCCTTCGGCTACGCTCAGGAGAGCCTTGTCCAAGCCTGTCATGAGCTTGTCGAATGGGGTGGACGGAAAAATTTCGGCCTACCGCGTCAAGCCGATCATGCTTCGACAAGGCCTTTAGTCCTGAGCGTAGTCGAAGGGGCTGCACGAACGGCTTGACGATAGAAGACAGTGATTTAGGAAAGTTATTTTTAACCAAATCCTAAGAGGAGGTATCCTTGAAAATGATAGTTGGATTATCTGTTATCCGGTGGTTTTTGGTTTTTGTCTGGCTATCGGCTTTCGGCCTGAGTCCGACGGCGTTTGCCGGCAGAATGGATTCTTTACCGGCAAGCGCCGACAACTCGATTACGCAGCCAGCCGATATTGAGGTCTTTGTGCAAGAGGGTTGCCCGCACTGCGCGAATGCGCTGGCGTTTTTACAGGCTCTTAAACGCGAACAGCCCACGCTGAGCATCGCCACTCATGACGTCGTTCATGAGCCCTCAGCACTGGAGCGATTACGGCTGATCGCCAGAAACCAAGGTATCAATGCAGTAAGAGTGCCCGCTTTTCAAGTGGGCGGGCAATTGATTTCCGGTTATTCGGAGGAGGCCGGCACAGATCAATTGCTCCGCAGCCTACTGGCTAAAGTCCGCATACCGGAAAAACAGGATGATTCGGGCAGCTGCACCATTGAGGCGCCCTTGTCCTGCGAGGCGGCGCAAGACATCGACTTTTTCGGTTACAGGCTATCGCTGGATCAGCTGGGTCTGCCGCTGTTTACGCTGGCAATCGGTCTGCTGGACGGGTTCAATCCGTGTTCGATATGGGTGTTGCTGCTGATGGTCTCGTTGCTCGCGTCGATGAAAGACCGGATGCGGATGTTCATGATCGCCGGTACATTCGTCGCTGTGGAAGGTTTGGTCTATTTCATCTTCATGGCGGCTTGGCTCAACCTCTTTCTGCTGATCGGCCTGTCCCGTGTTTCGGAAATCGCCATTGCAGTTATAGCCTTACTGGTCGGCGCGATTAACCTGAAGGATTTTCGGTTTTATCGACAAGGCGTGTCATTAACGATCCCCGATGCGGCCAAACCCGATATTTATGCCCGGATGCGCAAAATTCTGCAAGCGCAAAATCTGACCGGCGCGCTGATCGGTGCGGTAGTGCTGGCTGTTTTGGTGCAGATTGTCGAATTCATGTGCACCTCGGGTTTTCCGGCGTTGTACACACGGATTCTAACGCTGAAACAGCCCGATAGTCTCGGCTATTACGGCTATTTGCTGCTGTACAACCTAGCCTATATGTTCGATGACGTTATTGTTTTAGCCATCGGCATCGTCACGCTGAGCCAACGGCGGCTCCAGGAAAGAGAAGGGCGCCTGCTTAAATTAATCAGCGGTTTGGCGATGATCGGGGTTGGCGTCTATCTATTGTTGAAGCCCGTCGGAGCTGTTATAAGATGATGAACATGCCTCACTGGGAACATTTCGAACACGAAGCCGACATCGGCATACGCGGTATTGCGCCAACGCTTGAGCAGGCGTTCGAACAAGCCGCCGTCGCGATGACCGCCGTGGTGACCGATCCCGAGCTGGTTTCGGATGCCTTAGCCGTGCCGATAAAATGCGAAGCACCCGACAACGAACTGCTGTTGGTCAGCTGGATCAATGAGCTGGTTTATGAAATGTCCGCGCACGGCTGGTTGTTCAACCGCTACCGGGTCGCCATCGACGGCGGCAAATTAACGGCGACTGCTTTTGGCGTAGCCGTTGACCGGCAAAAACATCAGCCCGCCGTTGAAATCAAAGGCGCTACTTTTACCGGGCTGCACGTCTACCGGCAAGCTGACGGCATGTGGGTTGCCCAATGCGTTGTCGATGTTTAAAGGAGAGAATCAATGGATACCGGTCAATTTATACAACGAGACGAAACTTGCTGGGAAATTGAGCCTAAAGGCGCAATGCACGTTCCGGCGATTATTTATGCCGACGCGCAATTATTGCAGGAGATGGACCAGAAAGTTTACGAGCAGATCACCAATGTCGCGACCTTGCCGGGCATTGTTCAGGCCGCTTATGCGATGCCTGACGCGCACTGGGGTTACGGCTTTCCGATCGGCGGCGTCGCCGCTTTCGATCCCGATCAAGGCGGGATAGTGTCGGCAGGCGGCGTCGGTTTCGATATTTCCTGCGGTGTCCGCACTTTGCATACCGGCCTTAACATCGATCAGCTGCAGCCGCACAAACAGGCGCTGGCGGATGCGTTGTACCGCACGGTGCCGGCCGGTGTCGGCAGCCGGGGCAAGATACATCTGAACCATAAAACCATGCACGGCATGTTGACAGGCGGCGCGCGATGGGCGCTTGACCAGGGGTTCGGCGAACAGCGGGATCTGGAGCGCATTGAGGAACACGGCTGCATGGCCGGCGCCGAACCGCACTATGTTTCCCCCAGGGCCAGGGAGCGGCAACAAGATGAAATGGGCACCCTGGGCTCCGGCAATCATTATCTGGAAGTGCAGCGGGTCGCGGAGATTTTCGACCCGGCTGTCGCCAAAACGTTCAGTTTACGGGTTGGTGATGTGGTGATCAGCATCCATTGCGGTTCCAGAGGCTTAGGGCACCAAATCGGCACCGAGTTCCTGAAAGACATGGCGATGGCGGCGGCCCAGTACCAAATCGCCTTGCCGGACCGCGAACTGGCCTGCGCGCCGCTGAATTCACCTTTAGGGAAACAATATCTGGGCGCGATGCGGGCCGCGATAAACTGCGCATTAGCTAACCGCCAGATTATCACCCACCTGACCCGGCAGGCCGTGGCGACGGTGTTCCCTGGCATCCACCTCGGTTTGCTGTACGATGTCTCGCACAACACCTGCAAGCTGGAGCGGCACATGATTGACGGCCAAAAGAAATCGCTGTTCGTACACCGTAAGGGCGCAACCCGCGCTTTCGGCCCCGGCCATCCCGATTTGCCGGCTGCATTCAAAGAAGTCGGTCAACCGGTGTTGATCGGCGGCTCGATGGGTACCAGTTCTTATGTGTTGTGCGGCACCAAAGAAAGCGAACAGCGCGCATTCAGCTCGGCCTGTCACGGCGCGGGACGGGCGATGAGCCGCACGCAGGCCACCAAGCAATGGCAGGGCAGAACGCTGGTCGACCAACTGGCGGCCAAAGGCATTATTATCCGCAGCCCGTCGATGCGCGGCGTCGCCGAAGAAGCGCCCTTGGCTTACAAAGATGTCAGTGCGGTGGTGGATATTGCCGACCGGGCCGGCCTGGCCCGAAAAGTCGCCAGACTGGAGCCGGTGATTTGTATTAAAGGCTAAAGGCTAAAGGTGAAAGGTGAAAGGTGAAAGGTGAAAAGGGTGTCCCGCTAAAGTTTCTACGCTGTTGGTTATCCCGGCAGGACTGTATAGACCTATGATTTTCATCGGCACCAGCGGCTGGAGCTATCAGCACTGGCAAAACTGTTTTTACACCGGCGTCGCGCGAAAAGACTGGCTTAAATTCTATGCAGAACGCTTTTCCGCAGTGGAAGTGAACGGCACTTTTTATCGCCTGCAAAGCCCCGCCACGTTTAAAAAATGGTTTGACGAAACCCCGGCAACATTCAAGTTCGCATTAAAAGCCAACCGCTATTTAACGCATAACAAGAAACTGCTCGACCCGGAAGCATCAATTCTGATCGAGAAAAATCATGCCGTAGCGCTGGGAGAAAAACTGGCCGTTGTTTTGTGGCAACTGCCCGGCCTGTTGAAAAAGGATCTGCTCCGGCTGCGAGGTTTTATCGACGCCTTGCAACAATGGCCCGAAGTGCGCCACAGCATAGAATTCCGGCACGTCTCCTGGTTTGATGATGAAGTGGCAGCCAAGTTGGCCCAAGCGGAAATCGCCGTTTGTATGTCCGATGCCGAAACCTGGCCGATGTGGGATTGTGTCACCTCAAATCTGGTTTATATCCGCCTGCACGGGCATGCGCGAACTTACGCCTCTTCCTACAGCAACCCCGAACTGGCCTATTGGGCTGAGCGTATTACTGAGTGGTTAAATGAGGGTAGGGAAGTGCATGTTTATTTCGACAATGACGCCGAATGCGCCGCGCCTTTTAATGCCTTGGCCTTGCGGGCAATGCTGGAAGTTTTATAAAGGCGGAAGCTATAACTATCCAGACAAGTTTTATCGGTCATCCGTAGGGCGTGCTGCGCGCGCCTTATTTTCATCGGCAAAAAACCGCAGCAGGCAGCAATAAACGATCCGGTTGACCCGAAAGTTCAATAAATCCGAAATGCCGATAGAACGCGGCGGCAGAATCATCCTTCGCATCAACGATGATACCAACCACAGCTAAAGTATCTCTTGCCCGTCTTACCTTTTGGCAAGCATCGGCCAACAAGATTGAACCCAGCCCTTTGCCTTGAAAGGCTTGGTCGACGGCTAAACGCCCTATTAAAGCCACCGGCACAGGGTATCGCGGCAGTTTGTGCGCCAGTTTTTCGGGTAAATCCGAGCAATTGACACTGCCCGCACTTAACGTAAAAAAACCGGCCAAGCAACCTAAATCATCCGCCGGCGAAGCGACAAAGACTCTTGCAAGATCGCGTTTTATATCCTGTGAAGCATAGCGGCGGATATAATCATCAAGTGCGGATTGTCCGCAACTAAACGATTTTGCATCAAACTTTCCATCGTGAGCCCGGATTATATAGCTCGTCAACGTTCAACCTGTTCACTATGGCGATCGAATGCACGGATTAAAGCGTCATTGGCTTGTGCGGGGTTGTCAAGGGCGGCAAGAAACGCTTCAAAATCTGCCGGATCTAAAGTGATCGATTCATGCGCCTGAATTACTTGTTCCGCTGAAGCCAAGGCATGAGAAAGTATAAATTCTGAAACGCTGACATGCGCGTAGGCAGCAGCCTTATTAAGCATTTGTCTGGCGTGATTATCGCATCGTATGTTGAGACGATTTTCTTTGACGGTTGTTGCGCTCATTGGGAATCTCCTAAACCAATGGGTTTAATTGTGCGCCGTTTGTACAGACATTGCAATATCGGTATCAAGCAATCTCGACTATTTGCCGGAAAAAAAGTCCTGTGTGGAGTGCTATTTATGTTGGCGCCTCTATATTTCAATATGCGTAGGTTTCGGGTTTGCCCGCAACCGTTCCATCATCAAATACCGAAATGTTGGCATTCGATGAAACTCTGCACGCTACGGTATTTTTTGTGGCGATTGAAAAAATAGTACGCACAGCGTACCCTACAAAGCTTAAGTTTTCACAGGACACTCAAGCCTTACCGGAGGTATTTATGCTCACGTTCCTTGCTCATCTGATTTTGTCGGCAGGCTTGTTGCTGCTGATGGCCAACCTCGTTCGCGGCGTTCAGGTGGAGGGCTGGGGAGCCGCGTTCATCGGCGCGCTTGTGCTCGGTTTCGTGAATGCGGTTGTGCGGCCGCTGATGGTTCTTCTGACGTTGCCGCTCACTGTGCTGACCTTTGGGCTCTTTCTTCTTGTGATCAACGCGCTGATGCTTTGCTTGGTTGCGGCAATCGTTCCGGGCATCCGCGTTCAGGGGTTTGGACCCGCATTGCTGGGAAGCCTGGTGCTCACGTTGCTCAATCTTGTCGTTGCGTTCCTCTAGCGAGGTAAGCGTAGGTGGGACATCTTGCTGACATGAAAGAAGCTGAATTTTAAGCGCCTCTGTTTTCCATTGACTTATATGAATGGACTTGAGAAGCTGAACCTGTCTAATAAAACCAAGTTCAAAAGATCGTCAGATTTTAAAAGGAGTTCGCCATGCTTACACGACGTCGTTTTTTAGGTTATGGTGGTGCAGGGATCCTGGCCGTTTCCAGCGGCTGTAGACCGCAACATCTCGATTGGGTGGTAAATCAGGCGGAAGCATCCCCAGAGATAAACCTGTCGCTGGCAGACAAGGCAAAGCTCAAAACGCAGAAAAATCTTTTGCTGGGGTATCCGGTCAATATGAATACGCTGTCCGATGATTTTTTTGCTTGGCGGCGGCAACTGCTCGATGCCGGAATCAATACGTTTGCCTACAATAACGTCGGCAATCCGTTCAAAGACAGCGCTATCCCAAACAATACCCACGATTTTGAACAAGAACTGATCCTGAGATTCGGCAAGTTATACGGATTTCCTCCGGGTAATACCTGGGGCTTTCTTTCACATAGCGGGACCGACAGCAACATGCACGGCATGTACATGGGGCGGACCCTGTTAAAAGGCCGTACCGGCGTGTTGCCGAAAGCTTATTTCACCAAAGAAGCGCATTATTCGATACAGATTTTGCGGGACTTGCTGGGGCTTGAAACCGTTTTGATCGAAACGCTGCCGGATGGCGGCATGGACCCCAATGACCTGAAGCAGAAGCTGGCCGATAATCCATCTCATCCGGCTTTAGTCATAGCGACGATCGGGACCACTTTTAAAGGTGCTATCGATCAGGTTGACCGCATTCAGGAAGCGTTAAAAGGCTATACCAGTCACCTGCATCTGGATGCGGCATTATTTGGCGGCTACCTGCCGTTTACCGCCCATGCCGGGGAAGTGTCATACCAATCCCAGAGCAACCCGGCTTTGGCCCGATATGATTCGATAGCCGTTTCCTGTCATAAATTTTTCGGTTTTCCATCGCCCGCCGGATTATTCATTACCACGAAAAGCCATTTCGACGAGTTTAATGAGCTTTTCAGTCAAATTCATAATCCCGAATATATCCATCATGTGCCGGGAACGATAACCTGCTCCAGGGATGCCGTAAAACCGGCGGAATTCTATTTCTTTTCAACGCCGTCGGCGATGGACAAACTGGCTGAAGACGCGCGGTCCATGTTGCAGAACGCGGTTTACCTGATGGAACAGATGCAAAGCCATTTTTCCTACCTGCAACCCACACGCGTTAACGATCGATCCAATACTATCTTTTTTAGAAAGCCCAGCGACCGGATTGTGGAAAAATATTCACTGGCAACCATGCATTTGGACATTAATCATCAAAAACAGGAGTATGCGCATGTTGTGGTGATGCCGCATGCAGACCGGAAAGTGCTGACAGAATTTATGACCGACCTGGATAAAGATTCAATGCCATTGAGTTAAGCACAATGACTCCGTAGGAGCGGGCCGCGCCCGCGATATTGAGGCAACCGGCATTTGCTGAGCATGGTGTGCTGGAACTGCTGGTTGCGTGAAATCATTAACCGGGAACCCTTATGCTTGACAACACCTATTCCGTTTTTTTGCCGGAGCATTGGCTTACGCTCTTCGCTCCCGGTGCAGCAATCTGTGCGATTTTGTACGGCTTTATTTCGATTAAGTGGATTAATGCCCAACCTGCCTGTACCGAACAAATGCAGGCGATTGCCGCCGCGATACAGGAGGGAGCCCAAGCCTACTTATCGAGACAATACAAGATCATCGCGCTGGTGGGCATTATTCTGTTCGCGATAATCGCATTCTCGTTAAACTGGGAAACCGCAGGCGGTTTCGTTATAGGATCAACGTTTTCAGCAATGGCCGGTTTTATCGGCATGCATGTTTCCGTGCGTGCAAATGCCCGTACTGCCCAGGCGGCGGCCTACACAGGTATCAACCGGGCCTTTTTGATCGCAATCAGGGGTGGGTCTATTACCGGGATGCTGGTTGCCGGCCTGGGACTGTTGGCCGTTAGCGGCTACTACGAAATGTTGCTTGCAAGCGGCGTCCACGAACCCTTGCAAGCCATGATCGGGGTCGCTTTCGGGGCCTCTTTGATTGCTGTATTTGCCCGCCTCGGCGGCGGTATTTTTACCAAAGGCGCCGATGTCGGCGCCGACCTGGTCGGCAAGTTGGAGGCCGGAATTCCCGAAGACGATCCTCGCAATCCGGCCGTTATTGCCGACCAAGTCGGCGATAACGTCGGCGATTGCGCGGGCATGGGCGCGGATTTATTCGAATCGTACACGGCTTCGATAATCGGAACCATGATATTGGCGGATATTCTGGTGACTGGAAGTAACAACATTCAGCTATACCCTCTCGTGTTAGTGGGCATTTCCATCCTGACGTCCATCGTCGGCATCTTCTGTATCAGGATAGGCATTAATGGAAACATCATCGCTGCGTTGTACAGTGGATTGATTGTGACGGCTGTTTTGACGGTCCTGATCTATTATCCCGTTACTCAATGGATGCTCGGAGAGACGCTGATTATCGGCGGCAAGACCGTGCCGTCGATAAACCTGTTTTATTCGGCAATTACCGGTTTGGCTTTAATGGCCGCGTTGATGCCGGTGACCGTCTACTATACTTCCAGCGATTACGCTCCGGTCCGTTATATCGCAAAAGCATCAACCACGGGTCACGGCACTAATGTGATCGCCGGACTCAGCGTATCGATGAAAGCAACGGCGGCGCCGATTATTCTGATATGCGCCAGCATGTGGTTATCCTATCAACTCGCCGGTTTGTTCGGAATTGCGATGGCATCCGTCGGCATGATGTCGTTGACGGGCCTGATAGTCGCCATGGATGCCTACGGACCGATTACCGACAATGCGGGCGGCATTGTTGAAATGGCAAAACTGCCTGAAGAAATACGCAAGATGACCGATGCCCTGGATGCCGTTGGCAATACCACGAAAGCCGTGACCAAGGGATCTGACTTGGGTTGTGCAGGATTAGCGGCGTTGGTGCTGTTTTCTGACTATACCACTGAACTGGGAGGTCTGGTTTGCGATCTGGGCGATATTAGGGTCATTCTCGGGTTGTTACTCGGCGCCCTGATCCCCTATTTATGTTCCGCACTGGCTATGGAAGCCGTCGGCAAAGCCGCCGGCGATATTGTGAATGAAGTTCGCCGCCAATTTAAGGAAATTCCCGGCATTATGGATTACACGGCCAAGCCGGATTATTCCAGGGCCGTCGATATACTGACGATTTCAGCAATCAAAAAAATGCTGGTTCCGGCTTTGTTGCCGGTATGTATTCCGGTCATCGTCGGCTTTACCCTGGGCAAAGAAGCCTTGGGCGGCGTATTGATAGGTTCGATTATCTCGGGCCTGTGCCTTGCCATTTCGATGAGTGTGGGCGGCGGGGCCTTTGATAATGCTAAAAAATTTATTGAAGCGGGGCATCATGGCGGGAAAGGTTCTCTTGCGCATAAAGCTTCGATTACCGGCGATACCGTGGGCGATCCCTACAAGGACACTGCCGGCCCTGCGGTCAATATTATTATGAAAATAGTCAACATTATCGCCTTGTTGATTGCGCCGTTGTTGTGAGATATTCACTTTAAATAATTATTCGTCCATCGAAAGAAGAGGGCATTCGCCATGAAACGTTTGTTGGCTATTTTAATCCTGTTGACCGCTGTTTCGGCGACCCAGGCTTCCTCTGCTATGGATCCGGGCGATTCCCCGGACACACCCTGGTCGGTCAACCCGAAGGTCAGGAACGATTTTAGCAGCCACACCTCCTACGAATTCGGCAACCCTTTCCCCCCTTATCAAGCCCCCCTGAGCCGTCTGGAGTTTCCTCTCGATTCGTGGTGGGCCGGCCTCGAGGCGAGGCGGAGCTTTTCGAGGGTTTCTGTCGGCATCGAAGCCATGCGGAATATCTCGGGTGCGGCCGACGGCCCGTTCAAGGATTCGGATTGGGATGATGACGCCAGGCCGGGGGTTAAGACGATTTATTCCGAATCGAACTTACGCCTCGATCCCAGCTACTCGGTTCGGGCCGACGTGGATCTGAAGATCTCGGATTGGGTCGGATTGCCCTCGGGATTCGATCTGCGTCCGGTAATTGGGGGGCGCTGGCAGCGTTTCTCATTTGTCAGCCATGACGGCCTCCAGGTTTATCCGTCGCCGGGAGACACCACGCCACCGATAGCGCTGCCCGGCGACGGGATACGCTTCGAGCAGACCTATTGGCAAACCTTTTTGGGGGTCAAGACAGCCTATGAATGGCGGAACCCGGTTTACGTTTCGAGGCTGGGGGTACGGATGCAGCTGGACTGGGCTTATGTGATAGGAGAAAACGAGGACCATCACATGCTCAGGGAGGGCCGACGCTTCACCTACGAAGAGACGAGGGGTAATGGCTGGCATGCTGCGTTGGGGCTGGACGTCGGCCTGACGCGGCAGCTCAGCGCGAATCTCGATCTGGACTACCTGAAGCTGGACACGTCCGGTTCCCATCGCTGGGTGAATACCGTGTTTGGCGAGGATGAGAGCTCCGGTTACGAGGTCAATGTCTGGTCGCAGCAGTTCGGCATTACGATGGGCCTTAAGTACGCGTTTTAAGACAGTGAAATGCGATTATCAACGAGAGTCGCAAGGGTGCAATGGGCGTTAGCCGTATTGCACCGCATGGTGTGTTTCGGTCAATTCAATCAAACAAAATCCGCATCAAGCACTATGCGGTAACGCGCTTTACCCGACGCCAGATGTTCGAGCGCGTCGTTCACTTTGCTCATCGGGAAATGTTCGACTTGCGGGACGATATGATGCCGCGCGGCAAACTCAAGCATCGTCGCTATGGCTGTGGGGCCGCCGGTCGGCGATCCCGATACGCTTTTTTGCCCGGAAATCAGGTCAAAGGCGGCAATCGGCATCGGTTCAAGAACCGCGCCTACGACATGCATGCGTCCGTTGGGTTTCAGGGTCTTCAATAGCGCAGGCCAGTCCAGCGGCGTATTGACGGTCACAATTAACAAATCCAGTGAGTTTGCGATTTTTTGCATGTCCCCGCTGTCGCGGCTCGACACGACGCGATGAGCGCCGAAGCCTTTGGCTTCGTCAGTCTTGGCGGGATTAGAGGTGAAAGCGGTTACTTCGCAGCCCCAGGCGTTGGCGAATTTAAGGCCCATATGACCCAGGCCGCCGATACCGACGACGCCGACATGGTCAGTCGGTTTGACGCCGAAGGTCAGCAGCGGCGAGAAGACGGTGATACCGCCGCATAACAACGGGCCCGCTCCGGCAATATCGAGCGCGTCCGGCAGCGGGATTGCCCAGACCCAATGCGCTCTAACCTTGTCCGCAAAACCGCCATGATGCCCGACTATGGTCGGCGCGGCTTCTGCGCACAGGTTGTTGTTGCCGGTCATGCATTGATGGCAGTGCATGCAGCTGCCGGCATTCCAGCCCACGCCGACGCGCTGGCCTATTTTTAGGCCTTTGACTTGTTCGCCGATGCCGACAATCTTACCGACGGCCTCATGGCCGGGAACGGTCGGATATTGCGATATTGCCCAGTCATTATTGATGATCGACAGATCGGAATGGCAAAGGCCGCAATATTCGACCGCAATTTCAACTTCTTCGGGACCCAGCGGCCCGTCATTGTATGAGAAAAGTTCGAGTTTTTGCTTGGGACCGTGCGTGGCCCATCCGCGAGTTTCAGTCATGACGATTTTCCTGTGCGGGTTGGTAGTAAAATCAATATACTCTGATTGGCGTATTTTGTTGCGCTTGCGCGGTTTTTAGAATAAAGCGCGCCGCTTTTTTACCGGAATCAAAGGTAATGGCGGCCGATATTTTGCCCCTTCCGGTCTCTTAGGTACATTTGAATATAAAATCGTTATCAACCTCTTTATCAGCGCGGTCACTACATCAGGAGTCTCGCCATGACAAAAACTGCTTTTTTCCCAAGGCTGCTCGTTTGCATTTTAGTCTTGATAATATTGATCATTTTACACGTCATACCGCTGCCGATATTGGAGGTGCTGATTTTGTTCGTGATGGTTTTCCGCCCGCGCTGGTTTAAGAATTTGGTTGACCAGATTTATAACGAATAATGGGTGAAAAGGGGATGGAGTATAAATTGATCAAGGAAAAATGCCCCGTAGAACTTGCGTATGATATGTGGGCGTACCCTACGCGGCTTTGCGGGGCGGAATGTCGGACGCCGTTCCCATCGTGGGAGTAACGGTCGGTAACCGTCCAATCCTGGAGTATCGAAAATCTACCCGTCGAGAGGGGAAGAATGGCTGCACTCCAGAACCGTCATGAGGGGGAGGTATGAACGGCTACCGGGGAGCATTGTATTGCCTGAAGCTTTCAAGAACCTTTCAGCGAATGGCACGGTTTTTCATTCCGGGAATTGAACAACGGTGCAAGCGGGGATATGTCGATTTGGAGTGCAAGCTCCTCTGACATGAAATAAAAAACCGCTTATTGGCTTGGATGGTGCGTGGTCTGAAAAATCATTGCCCGCTTTTCCATATGGAAAGCAGCAGCCAGATGCCTCCGATCGTGGCAAAAGAGTAGCCCAAAAATCCGAAGGCAGGCAGGCCGAATAGCTCCGGCCCGCCTTTTACGGTCATGATAATGGAGGAACCGATAATCAGCGCCGCAGTCACGATGCCCATGGTTAACCGGCTGATCGCATTATCAATGTTATGAACATATTGGTCGAGACGCCTGACGGTAATATCGACTTGAACGGCCCCTTTTCTGGAGGCACGCAGCAGTTTACGCAGGTCTTTCGGCAAGCTGGATAAAAGATCGGCGACGCTGACCAGGTTGCGCCAGCCCCGTCTGGCAAGCGCCTCCGGCCTGTAACGTTCCATCATGGCTCTCTGGACATAGGGCGCGGAAAAGACCAGCGTATTAAAATCCGGGTTAAGCTGCCTGCCGAGACCGTCCAGGGTGATATAAGTCTTGATCAGCAGGGCGAGATCGGCGGGCAATATCAGTTTATGGTCCCTTAGCAGCGCCATCAAGTCGCCCATCATCGCGGTAAGGCTTAAATCCTTCAGCGCCAGCGAGCTGTATTGATCGACAAAGGCTTCTATCTCAATGGTGAGCACTTGCTCATCGGTATAAATATTGTCCGACCAGTCTTCCAGTATCTCGGCCACTTTAACCGGCAGGTGATTGGTCATGCCGTACAACAGGCTGACAACCTGTTCCCTGCGCTCCTCGGTCAGGCGTCCGACCATGCCGAAATCGATGAATGCGAGCTTGTTATCCGGCAGATAAAACACATTGCCCGCATGCGGGTCGGCATGAAAAAAGCCGTCTTCTATGATCATCTTGATGATCGCCCGGGTGCCGCGGTCAGCCAGCAGTTTTCTGTCCAGTCCCGCTTGGTCCAGCGCAGCCAGATCCCTGCCTTGAATGCCTTGAATATACTCCTGTACATTGAGCCGTTCGCCGGTCCATTGCCAATAGACAGTAGGAATCTTGATGTTGGGATCGCCGGCCAGATTGACGGCTACCCGTTCCGCGTTTCTGCATTCGGCGGCAAGGTCGAGTTCCCGGCGCAAGGACTGGTTAAACTGGCGGAGGACTTCTTTCAGATGAAACCTTCGGACTTCCTCTGATTCGGATTCGGCAATATCGATAATGCGCTGTAAAAGGCGTAAATCGGCTTCGATGATTTTGCGCAGGCCGGGTCTGCGGATTTTCAAGATAACCAGCGTCCCGTCTTTCAGCGTAGCCTTATGAACCTGGGCAATCGATGCCGCCGCAAGGGCTTGTGTCTCGACGCTTAAAAAAAACTCGTCAATGTTGCCGCCGAGATCTTCTTCAAGCTGGGGCAACAACTCTTCAAAGGGGATGGGGGGCGCCTGATCCTGAAGTTTTTCAAATTCGGCAATATATTGAGGCGGGAATAAATCGACGCGCGTCGCAAGAATTTGCCCTAATTTGATGAAGGTAGGTCCAAGCTCTTCGAGTACGCGGCGCACGCGCTGCGGCGTGTCGAGCTTTGCAAACTCTTCGGCATGCTGCCAATGCAGCACCCGGCCTGCGCTCTCCAATACCTTGCCCATCCCCAGGCTGCGAACAAAGCTGCCGAATCCATAGCGGATTAATACGGTTGCAATATCTTGAATCCTGCCCAGGTCCCTCGCCGCGTTTAACATTTCCCATAACATGCTGCGCTGTTGAACCTTATTTGTTGGAATGGGACGGCTTCAGGCTTTCAGCGATGCCCAATAAAATACCGCTGCCTATTTGCGCCAAAGTGGACGTTGTGGCGACCGTGCTTGAAATGATGATGTCCTTGCTTATTTTCGGCAAATCTTTCAGCGCATCCAAGGCAATTAAAGTTTGTTCGCCGACTGACGTTCCGTTTTGCCGCGTATGGGCGATAAAATCGCCGATGATGTCGGCAACAACCTGATTACTGTCTTTGGCGACTTTCTCCAGGGTGTCGATAAACATCCCCTCCATATCCTGTATGTCTTTGATGGCATCATTAAAATCATGTTCGGAATACTCGGCGACTTTGGACGCGGCCTCTTCAACAGCCAATGCCGATGCTTCCGCGGCAGTCGCCAACGCATCGTCCAATGCTGTGGCCGCCTGCATAAAGACCTCTTTGCCGTGCTTGCCATGATCGGTCATGCCCTCATTAGTGCCTTTAATGACCGCTTCAGTGACACTTTTGATATTTTCAATATCCAGTTGCCGCTTTGTCAGCGCTTTCAGGGTTATATCCTTAACTTGCTGATGAACATCATCTCCCGATTTAACCGCTGCCCGGACGGCGTCTTTAACATCTTGTTGTTGGTTTGTTTCAGTCATCGTTATTCTCCAGATCAATATGAAAAACTTTTCGTAAATGGTTTTAAAAAAGGAAACTACATTCGATGTAACGTTCTAAAAATATCGTCAATCAGGCCTATACAATGGATGAAAGTCAGACCACCTATTCTATAGATTCATTTTGTACTCAAGATCATGAAGTATCGGGGCTACTCAGTGTATCCGATTCGGAATTGAGGCGGATGCATTTCTCCCTGGCTGAAGCCGGCGCGTACAGAAAATCTTTGCAAGCTGAATTTTCTTTATCGGTCTCGCAGGATTTATGTCTTTCGACGATCCAGCGGCGCTGAAAATAGTCTAAAAAAAGATCCGGCATGTTCCACTTTTCCGACTCGAAAAAGTAACTGGTGTCGTGTTTCAGTTCAGACTGCCAATGCAAATAAGGCATTCTTCCTATCGGCTCGGACAGGTAAAAACTGTTAAAAACCTCCAGGGTTTCTGATTTTTTGCGAAGAATAAAGAACAGAGGAACACTGGGTAAATTATCGTAATCATAGGCAAAAACGCCCAATGTGCCGCTGTCCTTCTCATTAATGCGTCCTGCTATATCTTTCAGCGATGTTAAAAACAAGCGGTTATATTGTCTGAACTCCTCGACGCCGAAACCTATTATTTCATTCGCATAGAGTTCCGGCGTGGGGCAATCCTTTAAAATAAGCATCCTGAAATGAACGCCCCTTTTAATGGCGAGTTCAAACTCCCGGCAATAATGCCTGTAACGCGGATCAAAGATGATTAACCAATAAACATAATCGCCGGGATACAGACTGTGCATGATTTCTGAAAAATCCAGTTCTTTCTCGGTTATGCCTAAAAACCCCCGTTTCTTGGCATTGATAACCGTCCCATCGATATATCGGGTCAGTACGCTGTGAAATATCTTTTCGGTTTCTCTACGTTCTTCGGTAGCAATGATCCAGTGATGGAAAAAACCCACTGAAATGACCACCGACGTGAATAAGCCAAACTCAGAGATAATTTTTAGTATCCATGCGTATTCTTTGCTGCCGAGGTCGACAGCCAGAACGCCGAAAATCTTGTAAACGGTAAACCCGCCGAAAATAAGAACCAGCGCGAATAACCACTTCAGGATATTAAGATTTGATGACATCTTTATGACTCCCCCGGTTTAATTACTATCATTCCCACGCTTCGGCGCAGGAATGTCCCCTGGGCGCTCCGATGCGGTAATTAGGGAAGCGCTGAACAAAATGCTTCCGTTCATGATTCGACAGGCTCACCACGAACGGAATCAATACGTTACCGTTCGTCCTGAGCCTGTCGAAGGACTAAATCAGCGCTTCCTTAGGTGCCTTCTTTCCAGGACGACAGATAAGCCTGTTGTTCCGGGCTTAAGCTGTCAATACTGAGGCCCATCGCCGCCAGTTTCATGACGGCGACCCGTTGGTCAATATCCGCCGGCACCGGATGCACGGTGTGCTCAAGGCCGGCGCCGTGCCGCCACAAATAGGCAACGCTCAAGGCCTGATTGGCAAAACTCATATCCATGACCGTTGCCGGATGGCCTTCCGCAGCCGCCAGGTTGACCAGCCGCCCTTCGGCCAGCAGCCGGACGGTGCGCCCGTCTTTAAGCTGATAGGCTTCGACGCTGGTGCGCGGGCGGTGTTTTTTTACGGCCAGTTTTTCCAGTGCCGGAATGTTGATTTCGACATTGAAATGCCCGGAATTGGCGATCACGCAGCCGTCCTTGATGACTTCAAAATGCGCGTGATCCAGCACATGCTTGTCGCCGGTTGCGGTAACGATAAAATCCGAAATAGCGGCGGCTTCAAGCAGGGGCGTCACGCGGAAGCCGTCCATGGCGGCTTCCAGCGCTTTTAACGGATCAACTTCGGTGATGATGACCTGCGCGCCGTGGCCTTTGGCGCGCATTGCGATGCCGCGCCCGCACCAACCGTAGCCTGCAACTGTGAAGGTCTTGCCGGCCAGCAGGATATTGGTCGCGCGAATAATGCCGTCCAGCGTGCTTTGTCCGGTGCCGTAACGGTTGTCGAACAGGTGTTTGGTCATTGCGTCATTGACCGCAATGACCGGGAATTTGAGCGCCTTGTCCGCCGCCATCGCGCGCAGGCGAATTACGCCGGTGGTGGTTTCTTCGGTGCCGCCGATCATTTCAGCCAACAAGTCGTTGCGGTTTTTATGCAGTTCGCTGACCAAGTCTGCGCCGTCATCCATCGTCAGTTGCGGATGATGATCCAGCGCCCTGGCTATATGCCGGTAATAAGTGTCGCTGTTCTCGCCGCGAATGGCGAAGGTGGGGATCTGATAATGCCGCACCAGCGCGGCGGCGACATCATCCTGGGTGCTGAGCGGATTGCTGGCGCATAACACCAGCTCCGCGCCGCCCGCTTTCAGGATGCGGGCCAGGTTGGCGGTTTCCGTCGTGATGTGCAGGCAGCCGCTGATCCGCGCACCGGCCAATGGCCGTTCTTCGGCAAAACGATCATGGATGATGCGCAGTACCGGCATTTCAGTCAGCGCCCATTCAATGCGCTCGCGTCCCTGATCGGCCAGCGAAGAGTCTTTAATGTCATGGTGGATATTCATGGTACTGATCACCTGTGTCCTGAATTTAAGGCGGCGCTGGCGTTTGTTTCTTCGTCGTCTCCGCCGGTCAGCGGCACAAAACTGACGCCAAGAATAGTGCGGGTCTCAGTCTCGCCGCTGGCTTTTTTTTCTAAAACCATCAGCTCCTGGTAACTGTAAGGCAATCCCACCGGTATGACCAGCCGGGCGCCGGGGCGCAGTTGGTCGATCAGGGCCGGTGGAATATAAGGTGCGGCGGCGGTCACGATGATGCCGTCAAACGGCGCATATTCCGGCCAGCCTGAGTGGCCGTCGCCGGTGCGCACCGTGATATTGCCGTAGCCCAGCTTTTTGAGTCGGCGGCGCGCTTTTTCGGACAGCTCCGGTATGATTTCAAGCGAATAAACCTGCTTAACCAAGTTTGAAAGAACGGCCGCCTGATAGCCGGAACCTGTGCCGATTTCCAGGACGGTATCGCCGGGCTTGGTGTTCAATAAATCGCTCATCAGCGCCACAATATAGGGCTGGGAAATGGTCTGTCCCGAACCGATCGGCGCGGGTCCGTTATCGTAGGCGAGGAAGCGGAAATCCGCAGGCACGAACTCATGTCTCGGCACTTGTTTGATGGCCGCCATGACCCTGTCGTCCAATGCATCCTTGCCGATCAGATGACGGGTCAGGTTAACTTCCATTTCAATATCGTTCAACATGCGTTGCAGATCGTTCATTAATTATGCTCCGGGGATGGATTATCGTTAAGCGGGCAGGGGACCGTTTTCTCCAGCAACACGAACCATGATTGCAACATAACGGTGGTGTATTTTCAATTGGAGACATTACTGATAGCTTAGAGCGGAAAGCCGTGGCAGAATCGGAATCAAACGAGGGGGAAGCAATGAAAGCCATGGTATTGAAACAGCTCTGCGATCTTAAAGAAAACCAGGTTCCGCTGGAATTAACGGAGCTGCCCGTTCCGGTTCCCGGCGACCGGGCAATCCTGCTGAAAGTTTCGGCCTGCGGGGTTTGCCACACCGAACTGGACGAAATTGAGGGACGGACGCCTCCACCGCGATTACCGATAGTGCCGGGGCATCAAGTAGTCGGGCGGGTCGAAGCGGTCGGCAACAAGGTAAATAGTATTAAAATAGGCGACAGGGTGGGAGTGGCCTGGATTTTTTCCGCTTGCGGCAAATGCAAATTCTGCTTGGCGGGCAATGAAAATCTGTGTCCGGTTTTTACTGCGACAGGTCGTGACGCCAATGGCGGTTACGCCCAATATATGACGGTTACGGCGGATTTCGCCTATGCCATCCCCGAGACATTTTCCGACGTACAGGCCGCACCGCTGCTTTGCGCCGGTGCAATCGGCTACCGCTCGTTGCGCCTGGCCGGGCTGAAGGACGGGCAACGGCTGGGACTGACCGGCTTTGGCGCATCGGCGCACCTGGTGTTGAAAATGGCGCAGCACCGGTATCCAAACAGCGAAATTTATGTGTTTGCGCGAAGCGCGAAGGAAAGGGCGTTTGCCGAGCAACTGGGGGCGGTGTGGAGCGGAGACACCGTGGAGCGGGCGCCCAATAAACTCGATTGCATCATCGATACCACCCCGGCATGGGAGCCTGTCGTTGAAGCCTTGGCGAACCTCGAATCCGGCGGCAGGCTGGTGATTAATGCGATCCGCAAGGAAGGCGACAAGCACGGCCTGCTGAACCTGGATTATCCCTTGCATCTGTGGCAGGAAAAAGAGCTAAAGAGCGTCGCCAACATCACCCGGCGCGATGTAAAAGAATTTTTGACCATGGCCGCGGAAATGAAGCTCCAGCCGGAGGTTCAGGTGTTTGCATTGGAGCAGGCCAACAAGGCCTTGCTTGAGCTGAAGACAGGGAATATTCGCGGCGCGAAGGTGTTGAAAATTGATTAACTTGAAAACCGCAGTTGGGCGGATTGCACACGCATGAGCATTCCAAAATCCCGTTCGCCCTTCGACAAGCTCAGGGCGAACGGGATTTTGGAATGCTCAACTTAGGTTTTTAGGGTTAAGCGTACAGCACGGCAATGCGCCTTCTATAAGTTTCGGACAGATTATTTCTTGCCGGCTACCGGATCAACGCCAACCAAATGCTGCAACTCTTTAGCCAAGGCGATATACGGAAACAGGTTAACCGGCACGGCGCTGTTGATTTCCTGGTAAATGCGCCGGTATCGGCTGATTTTATGTTTTTGGTCCGGCCGGTCGAAGTAATCGGTGCAGCTTTCGGCCTTGCTTGCGAGGATAGCCTTGATGGTAAGGCCCACCATGCGTTTGATGTCCTCTTGCAATTCATTCAATACCTTTCGTTCCCAATAATCGTGCATCGGTAGCTTCGCCAACTGATCATAAACCGGGTACAAACCCAGATAGCCGGTGATTTCATTGAACAGTTTCAAAGTAGTGACAAAATCCTGGGCGGTTTCGGCGGCCAGCGAGACGATCAGCGGGAAATCGTCAAGGCTGGCTATAAACGCCATGTCCAGCGCCAGTTGCTCGGGGATGCCGTCTTGCCGGTATTGCGCCAACTGCTCGGCAAACTCGGAACAATCGGTCTTGAAATATTGCTTATAGCCTTTTAGATAACGTTTATAGCAGTTGATGGTCTGATCGTTGGGCCGGATTTTTCTTCGTTGCATTAAGGCCCAGCGGCAAAAACCGGCCAATGTAGTTTCCAGCTGCATCAATAAGCGATATTGCTTATCGACCGGCGCGTTATGGTCCAGCGCATTAATCGCCTGCCGCAACGCATCGCCGTCTAAAACCCGGTCGAAAGTCAGGTAACAGGTGACATGATCGAGTGTGCCGTCGCTGTCGGCGGCCAGGCTTAAAAAGCCGCAACCGGCTTGGTTGATGATTTTATTGCTGATCAGTGTGGCTTTGATTTCACCGGCCAAGGGATGGCTGGAAAGTTGGTCTGCGTATTGTGTGGCAAGCTGTTTCGGAAAATAGGCCTGCAAATAACAAGTGCAGCATTCTTCCTGCAGCAAGGCCGATTGATCCTGTATCAGCTGGGTCAGGTGCATTTTGCTTGCGGCCATCAGTACCGCAAGTTCAGGCCGGGTAATAAGCTGTCCGGGCCTGGACATCACGTCTTTGACGTGTGGAAAACATTCCGCGGCTCTATCGAAAGAACCGGCGGATTCCAACTGTTCGGCCAGTTGTAAAAAAACCGCCGGGTTTTCTTTGCAGCGCAGTTGTTCCAGCGACAAGCAAAGGCTTTGGGCGATATTGTCGGCCAGTACCAGACGGCAAACCTCCTCGGTCATGCTGATGAATAACGGTTGATAGTCGGCTATCAGACCTTTTTTTTGCAGACCGGTCAGGAAGATTTTTAAATTCACCTCATGATCGGAGGAATCGACGCCCGCCGAGTTATCGACCGCATCGGTGTTAATGCGCCCGCCCTTCAGGCCGTATTCAATGCGCGCTTTTTGGGTAAAGCCCAGATTGGCGCCTTCGCCAACGATGCCGGCGCGCAAGTCCGCCGCATTCACCCGCACGTTATCATTGGCCCGGTCGCCGACCTCTTCGTTCTTTTCGGTGCCGGCTTTGACATAAGTGCCGATACCGCCGAGCCATAATAATTCGACCTGAGCCGTCAGCAGGTAGCGGACCAGGGATTCGCCATCCAGTGTTTTGTAGCGGATGCCTAACCATTTTTTCAATTCGGCGGAAACCGGAATATCTTTGGCCGATCTTGGATAAACGCCGCCGCCCGCCGAAATAAGCGTCCGGTCGTAATCATTCCAGCTGGAGCCGGGCAACTCAAACAGGCGCTTGCGTTCATTAAATGCGGCATCGCCATCGGGCGGATTCGGGTCGATGAAAATATGCGATCCGCTAAAAGCCGCCAGCAACCGGATGTAGGGCGACATCAACATGCCGTTGCCGAACACGTCACCATCCATGCTGCCGATGCCGACGACGGTAAATGCTTCGTGTTGTATGTCTTTGCCGGCAGGACGCAGGTAAGAGGGCTGATCAGGTGCGGCGGCTTTGTCTAATTCGCGAAAATGGCGTTTTACGCATTCCCAAGCGCCGCGAGCGGTAATACCCAACGCTTTGTGGTCGTAACCGTGAGAGCCCCCGCTGGCAAAGGCATCGCCCAGCCAGAATTGATATTCCGCCGAAACGGCATTGGCGCTGTCCGAAAACTGCGCCGTGCCTTTATCGGCGGCGACGACAAGATAGGGGTCGGGATTATCGTAACAGACGATGCTGTTGGGCTGGACGATCCTGTCGTCGACATAATTGTCGGTCAAATCAAGCAAGCCGCGGATGAAGGTGAGATAGGCTTTTTTCGCCGCTTCTTTGACGTCCAGGCCGTTGCTTGACAACGAGTGCTTTAATCCGCTCTTTTTAAGCACGAAACCGCCTTTGGCTCCGGTCGGTATAATCAGCGCGTTTTTGCTGATCTGGGTTTGCATCAAGCCCAGAATTTCGGTCCTGAAATCATCGGGCCGGTCCGACCAGCGTATGCCGCCGCGGGAAATCTTTCCGTTGCGTAAATGTATGGCTTCCATATCCACCGAATGGACATAAATCTCGTTTTGCGGCTTTGGCGATGGCATATCGATGATGCCCAGGCTGTTAATTTTAAAAGCGATGAAATAATCCGGCCGGTCGCGGCGCAAATGAAAATTACAGCGCATGGTTGCGTCGATCAGGTTAAACAGGGTGCGCAGAATCCGGTCGTCATTAATATCGGAAACCGAGGCAATGCTGCTTAGCAACTGCAAACGCAACGGAAATAAAGCCTGTTCCTCCCGAATCATCGGGTCGTCCCAGTCGGGATTCGGCCTGAACCGTACCTCAAAGTAATTAAACAGGCCCAGCGCGGCCTGCGGGTTGTTAAGCAAGGCATGATGAACGCTGGCCCGGGTCGTTTGGTGGCCCAGTTGCAGGAAATAATTCCGGTAAGCCCTGAGCACGTCGATTTCCTGCCAGGTCATTCCGATCAGCACACACAGCTTGCTGAGCGCGTCGTTTTCGACCATGCCGTCCATCATCATCTGAATGGTTTCCAGCATCCGGCATCTTAACTTGGCGAATGAAGCGCACTGGCTTTTGGCGGCCTTGATCGTAAAGCTTTTTATAAACAAGGTTGTGCCGGCAACCGTAACCGGAAACTGCACCTGATCCATGATCCGTAAATGCATGTTTTCCAGAACCGGGATATATTCGTCCAGATAGCGCGGTTGCAGGCTGTAAAAATGCAGCCGGTAATGATCGGTTTTTTTGCCGGGACTCAGCAGGCTGATGCGCTGCCGACAGGATGCAGACGAGGGGATTGCGCAGGACGCCAGGACTTCGTCGAGATACAGCATATCTTTTAGCGCATAACGCGGCGATACCTGCGCCCGGTATGCGGCCGAAAATGTGGCATGGTATTTCTGCCACAAGGCGTGACCGGCTTGCTTGCCCAAAGCTCTTTCAGCGATACGTTGCAAGGCTGCCGGCCATGTTTTGCTAGGTCTGTTCATGCTTATACGGTAGTTGTAAAAAGTAAAGAATGCAACACCATGTTTTGAGAGATTGACAGATGCTTTGTTTTCATTCCATTCGTATTTGGGTTGTATTTAGCATACGATGGGAAGTCGATAGTTGTGGCTGGAAAAGAGTTGATGCATCGCCGTTAGTACAAAATTGAGTTGATTTTGCCGTTCAGATTTTTAAAAAGGCTGCTTTTTTATGTCGAATTCAAATTAATTAATCTATGGTCGGCAAGCTAGGGAGCAGCTTACCTAACTGAGTAATTAACACCATAGTTGCATGGTAATTTCAATTATTGTTAGCAAAAAACGCCTAACTTTTCACAGTAAAAAAATTTTATTCAATACTGCTCTACACTGCTCAAAAACAATAAATATCTTTATTGTTCAGTGCACTCAAGACATTCCATACGAAAAAACAAATTATTCAGCTCAAAGAATACTCTAACGCCGAAAGTTTGGCGTACTAATTGCCTTACTCTTACTGTGCAGCATATCGTTGCACATAAAATCCAATTACATCTGTAATTTATTAACATTTTTTAGGAGACGCCGTCATGGCTAAAGTTCAAAAATCAACTGACTCTTCTAGTTTAGCTGAAGTAGTAGACCGCATTCTGGACAAAGGCATTGTTATTGATGCCTGGGTCAAGGTTTCATTGGTCGGTATCGAATTGCTGTCGATAGAAGCACGCGTTGTGATTGCTTCTGTTGAAACTTATTTGAAATACGCAGAAGCCATTGGTCTTACCGCCAGTGCAGCTACTCCAGCTTAATTAACCAAAGAGTAAGAGTGACCAGCCGTTGAGTATTCAGCGGCTTGGGCGCTTTCCACCGCCTCAAGCTTACTGATTGGGGTTTTACTAAAGTGATGACCTAAGGAGAACACCTATGGGACGCTTAACAGATGATATGGCGCAGTTGCGTAGAAACATTGACAATAGTCGTGAATCCCGTTTAGCTCAACAAAATGCGCGGGTTTCCAGTGTAAACGCACAGATTGCTGACTTTGCTGCTACCCGGGCAAGGAATGGAGTGCGAGATGCTCACATGCGGGCAGCGTTTGTCACCGATAATACCAATGATGTTAATCGCTTACTGAATGAATTTCGGCATACACATCAAGTGATGGGGCGGCAGGGCCGCAAAGACCGTGCCGCTTTCTTGACCGATATGTCAAAGAAGACGCTAGATTTATTAGGCAGCTTTAAGGCTAATCGTAACAGTATGGCTGAACGCAGTGCCAAAGAAAGAGCGGTTTTCATTGCCGACATGACTAACAATGTTGCCGCTTTTATCAAAGATGCCGCACAGGACAGAGCCGGGGCTCATGCTGTATTTTTCGGCACAGCCACGTCTAAAAAAAAAACAGCATTCCCAGTATAGACATTCATCTTAATGAGACTCCGACTGGAAGTGTTGAAGGTTTGTTAAGCCAACATGAAGCACATGGAAGTGTACAACCTGTACTAACAGACGTTGAGCAAGCAGCTGTGCCGTCATCACCACATGCAGAGCACTTTGGATCGATAGACGTTGCTTCCGAGCGTACAGAAGCGGGTGAAATCAAAAAGCCTAAGAAAAAACCTAGTGAGTTTTTTGGCGCGAAGAAAGGCAAATAGGGATATTGCCGCTGTCGCTCACAAAGAGCATGTGTGCAGATGAACAGCCTACATAGAAAGAAACAAGGTTATAAGGTTATTGGGAATGCAGTTTCTCACTGAACTAATAACTTTTTCATAGACCTTTAGCGCTAATTAGGCACTAAAGGTCTGGTTGTGGTGCTTTTATCAGTCGCATCGACCGAACATCTTCTCTAGACAACTCTGATGATATTTATCCAGAGCTTCAGTCCCACCAGTGTGGGGAACCTATACCGATTAGTACAGGAGTATTTTTATGATTAAGCAAAATACCGTTTCACATTATACCGTAGAAGATGATCTCGTCGTTCCAGAAGCGAGCGATCATTTTGTGCTGACTTCTTATGTAAAAGATATTATAGATCGCGCGTTGGTTTATTTACACGCAGGCTATCCCGTACATTTTGCCGGTCCATCGGGAACAGGAAAAACGACTTTAGCATTTCATCTCGCTGCACAATGGGGTCGCCCCGTCACCTTGTTGCAAGGTAACGAAGAGTTCGTAAGTTCCGATTTGACGGGAAAAGACATTGGCTATCGCAAAAGCAGTTTAGTCGATAATTACATTCATTCGGTACTTAAAACTGAAGAGCAGATGAACCGCATGTGGGTGGATAATCGTTTGACGACCGCGTGCCGCAATGGCGATATGCTGATTTATGATGAGTTCAATCGTTCGAAGGCGGAAACCAATAACGTGCTGTTATCGGTGTTGTCCGAAGGTATTTTGAACTTGCCCGGTTTACGCGGTGCCGGGGAGGGTTATATGGATGTACACTCAAGCTTTCGCGCTATTTTCACCTCCAATCCAGAAGAATACGCGGGTACGCACAAGACCCAAGACGCCCTGATGGATCGAATGATTACCATCAATATCGGTCTTGCGGATCGGGATACCGAACTACAAATATTACATGCGCGTTCTGACTTGGAATTAAACGAGTCGGCATATATCGTTGATATAGTCAGGGAGTTGCGTGGCAATGAACATGAAACCAAACACGGGTTACGCGCAGGCATCGCCATTGCCAACATCTTGTCCTTGCAAGGAATGAAACCGCGTTATGGCGACAAGTTATTCCATTCTATTTGCTACGATGTTTTGAGCATGGAAACGGCTAAAATACAACGAGCCGGACACTCGATCTTTCATGAAATGGTCGATGATGTTATTCGAAAAATTTGTCCGCCAGTGGGGCCAGCAACAATCAAAACATCCACACAAAAAATGAAAGTGGTGGAGTAGTCATGGCAATCAGTACGCGTCCTCCTCGGACAATCTCAGATATAAAAACTCACTCAGGACGGGGTAGCGGTGACCACCAAACATACCGAGACTATTTTCAGGTCGGTGCGTTGGAATTGGAGCGTTGGCGGCGGATACGAGAACGTGAGGCCGCTTCATCGCGTATAGCCAGTATCGATAGCCGTATAGCCGATATTGACAAAGAAAAGGAAATGTTGCTTGCAGCCGCTGCCTGTGCGTCGATTGACGACAACGGTAAATCAAAGTCAACTGAGAAGAAAAAATCTTCCGGTCTGCGAATCAAATATTGAGGCGGTCATCATGAACAAAATTCGCACCCTCGCTCATATCCGTACCCCGCATATGGCGAAGAGTTTTCGCGCTTGCGTCAACATGACGGGGAAGCCACAAATTCTTGCCGATTTAGGACGTATTTATTCAGAAGAATATCGGCGATTAAACCGCATGCAGATGCAGCACACTAGAGGCAAACGCATTTTACTAAGGAGTGCATTGTGAACATCGATAAATCCAGAAGTTATCGTGCTAAAGTGCTTTATGCTCTTTGTGCTTCCGACGACTCAAAACCCAACTACAAAATACGCGGACTGGAATCTGCGTCTGTTTATGCCATCGATAAAAACGGTTTAAGAGCCGTGGTCAGTGATACGCTTAGCACCCGTTTACGCCCGGAAAGACGCAATATTACTGCGCATCAGGCTGTATTACACTCGCTGACGGAAGAAAATACCGTATTGCCGATGCGTTTCGGCGTCATTGCACGCAATGCCGAAGCCGTACAAAATTTGCTGGCCTCCAACCAGAAGACCATCAGAGAACATTTTGAACGTCTAAATGGGCGCGTGGAAATGGGCTTACGCGTTTCTTGGGATGTCACCAATATTTATGAATATTTTGTTGCTTTGCATCCAATCTTGAGCGAAACGCGTGATGAAATCTGGAATAGAGATTCCAGAGACGGTAATCGCCGCGAAGAGAAGATTCGATTGGGTAATTTATATGAATCATTGCGTAGCGCGGATAGAAAAGAATCGACTGAAAAAGTAAAAGAAGTATTGTTCGATTATTGCGAAGACATTATTGAAAACCCTGTTAAAAAAGAAAAAGATGTGATGAATCTGGCGTGTTTGGTAGAAAGAAAACGGCTGGATGAATTCGCCAAAGGCGTTTTTCAAGCCTCAAAGTTATTTGATAACGTTTATTTGTTTGATTATACCGGTCCGTGGGCGCCGCATAATTTCGTTACTCTGGATTTACATGCCCCCACAGCAAAGAAAAAAGCGTTGCCGAGCGAAAGCGTTCACCCTGATTGAGGATAAACCATGCTGCTGGTCGATGACATACTGTTTTCTCCTATTAAAGGCATTATGTGGATTTTTCGGCAAATTCACGAACTGGCCGAAGAAGAATTGGCTGGCGAGGCGGATCGTATTCGTGAAAGTTTGACAGAGCTTTATATGCAACTGGAAGCGGGGCAGATCACCGAAGAAGAATTTGAACAACAGGAAGCCGTACTACTCGATAGATTAGATGCGCTGGATGAAGAGGATGACATGATAGGAGATGCCGAGGATGAGGACAATGAGGACGCGACAAAATGAAACCTGCGATTTATCCAGAATTTTTACAGCCGTCACTGCTGAAATTGGTCTTCTTCGGCGGTAAAGGCGGTGTAGGAAAAAGCACCTGTGCAAGTGCGACCGCTTTAAAGCTGGCGCAAGAACAACCACAGCATCTTTTTCTGCTGGTTTCTACCGATCCGGCGCACTCCCTGAAAAATATTCTTTCCAATCTGGTGTTGCCCAAGAATCTGGAGGTGCGCGAATTAAATGCCGCCGCTTCCTTGCATGAGTTCAAAATGCGACACGATGCCCTCCTGAAAGAAATCGCTGATCGCGGTACTTTCCTTGACAAAAACGACATTCAAGGCTTAATGGACGCCGCGCTTCCAGGCATGGATGAATTGGCGGCTTATCTTGAAATAGCCGAGTGGATTGAACAGGATACCTATTACCGCATCATTATAGATACCGCGCCTACGGGGCATACATTGCGGCTTTTGGAAATGCCTGACCTGATTCATCGGTGGTTGACGGCTTTGGATACCTTGCTCGCCAAACACCGCTACATGCGAAAACGTTTTGGCGGCGATAATCGATTGGATCATTTGGATAATTTTTTATTGGGCATGAGTGATTCGCTAAAAGCCATGCACAGTCTGATGACCGACACAGAACGTTGTTGTTTTATTTTAGTAATGCTGGCGGAGACGATGAGTGTGGAGGAAAGTATTGATCTTGTCAGCGCCTTGAATAAACAGCGGGTGTTTATCTCCGATCTGGTGGTCAATCGATTGTTTCCTAAAAACGATTGTCCAATCTGTTTAGCTGAACGCAGCAGGCAAATGCTCGCGCTTAAAAGCGCCCTTAAGCTTTTACCGGGACACCTGTTTTGGACGCTGCCTTTACTTGCCGCAGAACCAAGCGGCAAATTACTTTACTCACTGTGGTCAGAGGTGCGTTTACTTGATGAAAACGAAGTCATAACTACTACTGCCTATAGTCATAAATTGCCCTTGCATGTAGAAAACCCCATTCAGCTGCCTGCCAGCACATTACGGCTATTGATTTTTGCCGGCAAAGGCGGTGTGGGCAAGACGACCTTGGCCTGTGCCACGGCATTGCGCTTGCATAGCGAATATCCGCACAAACGTATTCTATTATTCTCAACGGACCCCGCGCATTCGCTTAGCGATTGTTTGGGGATAAGCGTACAACGGCACCCTACTTCAGTCCCTTCGGCTACGCTTCCTTCGACTACGCTCAGGACGGAGTTGGTTGAAATCGATGCACAGGAAATTAATGCGGAAGCTGACTTCAAAAAAATTCGGCAGGACTATCGTGCAGAATTGGAAGATTTTTTGCAGGATGCTTTACCGCATCTGGATATTACCTTTGATCGTGAAGTGATGGAACACTTACTCGATTTGGCTCCCCCCGGACTGGATGAAATCATGGCATTGACCACAATTATTGATTATCTCGATAGCGACCGTTATGACATAATAATAATAGATGCCGCGCCTAGCGGGCATTTACTACGTTTACTGGAATTGCCTGAATTGATTCGAGATTGGCTGAAACAGTTCTTCTCGTTATTGCTAAAATACCGCCAGGTCATGCGGTTGCCGCATTTATCGGAACGCTTGGTACAGCTCTCACGCGAATTAAAAAAACTACGCATTCTGTTGCAAAACATCGAACAAACAGAAGTGTATGCCGTCACTATTCCGACTCAATTGGCGATAGAAAAAACCAGTGAAATGCTATGCGCACTACAGCGGCTAGGCATGACGGCAAAAGCGTTGTTTATCAATCAGATTACACCCATCAGCGGTTGTGCATTGTGCCAGGCAATTAATGCGCGTGAATCATTGCAGCTCAAACGCGCGCATGACATTTTTCCTGACCAGCCGCAAGCACAAATTTTTCGGCAAATAGAGCCTACGGGTTTGGATGAGCTAAAGGCTTTGGGTTCGGCGTTGTTTCTATAAACTATGAGTATATGCATTATGTCTATGAATCGGCAGTATCAGGATGAACAGCAACAAGTTTCTCTGTGTGAGGCATTGGATCGCATTCTGAACAAAGGTGCGGTTGTTGTTGCTGATGTAACCATTTCAGTCGCTAATATTGATTTGATTTATTTAAGTCTACAAGCTTTAGTCGCTTCTGTAGAAACAGGAAAACGTTTACGTGGCAGGGAGTAAGACAATGACAACGAATCACCTGTTTCCAGATTATTCCAGGGTTGATTTACCACCGCAAACAACGCAACAACCGGATGTTCAAGGTAACAAGCGCAAAATAGAAATCGATGGTGAACGCGTTCGTAATGGTTTGGCGCAACTCGTTTTAACACTGGTTAAACTGCTGCACGAACTGTTGGAACGCCAAGCTATTAAGCGTATGGATTCGGGTTCGCTCAGCGATGAAGAAATTGAGCGCTTAGGTTTGACGTTAATGCGGCAAGCCGAGGAACTGGAACATTTACGAGAGGTTTTTGATCTTAAAGACGATGATTTGAATTTTAACTTAGGCCCATTAGGCCGATTACTATAAGGACGAGTGTGATGAACAATCCTGTGAAGCATAACAATACTATCGACATAAATGCAGCAACGCGTGGATTGCTACTGCGTATGGGCAATACTTGGTTTGAACAAGATGAACTATGGCAAGCGGTAGATGTGTATCTAAAAATTATTGAGGAATATCCTGACAGCGAGGAAAGTGAAGCTGCTCAATCCAGTTTGATGAGCATTTCCCGGGGTTACGAACAGGATGGCTTGTTACGGCTGTCGCTGAATGTACTTGAACGAATTGAGCAAGCGATGACGACGACCGTATAGCTAGCGTACTGTTTTAGTTGACCACTACAGTTCCTGCGTTGCGTGACGCCGAGCGTTACTGACGGTATCCCCACGCCAAAGCGTGAGAATGATGAAAATGTGGCTTTGAGGCCTTTAGGTCGACTACTGTAAGGATTTACACCATGAGCGATAACAAAAGATTAACCCACTCAACCAATTCGACTACCGTAGCCGATTTGTTAGAACGATTGCTGGACAAAGGTATCGTCATCAGTGGCGATATTCGAATCAGGCTGGTTGAAGTAGAATTGTTGACATTGGAAATTCGCCTGCTTATTTGTTCGGTAGATAAAGCGGTAGAAATGGGGTTAGACTGGTGGAGCGGTAATCCTGCGTTTGATTCCAGAGCCAGGATAGCATCATCTTTACCCGCGACAGAGTTAGAAGAACGTCTACAGCGTCTGGAAGCTCGTTTGGAAGCTATGCCGACCGTTATCGAAGAAACACACACATAAGGATTGCCTTTTCATGCGTGCACTGATTCATTTTCCCATTATTCACAGCGCTAAGGATTTAGGATCACTGGGCGGAACGGTAAGCAATTTGCTGACTGAGGAACAAGCACACGAGCATCTTGCCGCCATTGAACATTTCTGGACAATGATCGCAACAACGATTGAAGGTTTAGGACTGGATTATACCAAGTTGAAAATCTATCAAGATGGTTTGCCTGTTTGCGGAAAAGAAAATGAAATAGTTGCGGATGTCGCTAAGTCGGGTAGTCAGAATTATACGTTATTACTCGCTTTACAGCATAAAGGGGCTATGTTGGTGGGAACTGAATCCCCCGAATTGTTATTACAAGAACATGCCTTAATGACGCAATTGTTACAGTCTACGGAGCGAACCGAATCTTCTTTGGAAACAGCGCAAGCATTATTGGATCAGCGAGATGATTATATTGCTCAACGTATTAATGAAACGTTGCAAGACGACGAATTAGCGATACTTTTTTTGGGACTAATGCACAACATTGAAACGAAGTTACCCAAAGACATCGTTCTCATTCAACCATTGGGGAAACCCGGTGGCATCCAGGCAAGGAGAGAATAGCTGCCAGAATACTTAACATATCATACATATAGAATATTTATGGTTTCGGATGGTTTTGCTGACATCATAGCAGCTTCTTTTTTTGGTGTTTCAAGCTAAGTATTTGGCCCCCAGTTTAATACATTAAGAAGTCGGGCAATGTTTTCTCTGCCCTCTGTTTTAACGTAGGTGTTATTCTACGCGTCCATTGCAAGCGGTAACCATTACTAGCAATAGAGCCTAATGACGTAAGTAATTCAGCACTTAACCATCACATCTTGAACAAATGGATTTATTAAATGAAAAGCATTGATCCTGGCTATGTTTTGATAATTGATGACGACAAAGATATTTGTGATCTGCTGTCGCATCTCCTAGAAAAAGCCGGCTATGAAACCCAACAAGGTTACGACGGCGACATGGCGATAAAATTATTGTCTCAACGTGAACCTGATGTGCTGCTACTCGACAGCATTATCCCTAAACACAGCGGTATGGCAGTATTAGCCAATACCCATGCGCTGTACCCGCAACTCCCCGTTATCATTATTACCGGCAATGTTGGCATCCTCAGTGCCGTTTGTGCTATTAAAGCAGGCGCCTGGGATTACATTCCCAAACCGTTCGACAACAATCGAGTATTAGAGCTGGTGAACCGCGCTATGCAAACGCGCGGCGGTAAACACCATTCAAATTGCAAAGCCAGCAGAAATACTAAAAACCGTATCGCTGCCATGATGGGTAATAGCCCAAATATTCAATCTGTTGTCAGAGATGTTATTAACGTGGCACACACGGACTTTTCAGTTATTATTCAAGGCGAAACTGGAACAGGCAAGGAACTGATCGCAAAAAACATTCACTTAGCCAGCCAACGCGCGACTGGCGTTTTTATTCCCATCGATTGTGGCGCTATACCGGATTCGCTGATCGAAAACGAATTATTCGGCCATGAAAAAGGCTCATACACGGGTGCGGATCGCGTACAAGCGGGCAAGTTTGAAGCTGCTGACGGCGGTACGTTATTCCTGGACGAAATCGCCAACATGTCATTATCCGCACAATCCAAATTATTGCGCGTACTACAAGAACGCGTTGTTTATCGTATTGGCGCGACTAATCCCATTCCGGTCAATGTGCGCGTACTTGCCGCCAGCAATGAAGGATTACTGGACGCTGTGGTTAAAGGGAAATTTCGTGAGGATTTATATTACCGCTTGAATGAATATACCATTTGTATCCCACCGTTACGCAGCCGTCATGAGGATATTCTATTTTTAGCCGATCGCTTTATGACAGAAACCTGCATTGAGTTAGACAAAACACCGCTCGATTTTTCTGTTGCCGCTAAAGACATGCTTCTACGCTATCAGTGGCCGGGTAACGTGCGCGAATTACGCGCTGTTATTCGTCGTGCTGTTTTAGTATCCGAAAAAGAGATTGCTGCTGATGCCTTGGCTTTGGTTATAAATGGGATAGAACTGTCACAGCCGACAAAAGAACATCATCTAAACACTGTGTGGCATTTTTGTCTCGAAGGGTCGTCCCTCAAAGAGATCACCCAGTTAAACATTGATCAAATAGAACGTATTATTATTAAAGACACCCTGAAAAAAACAGGCAACAACAAGGCGGAAGCGGCGCGGCGTTTGAATATTGACTACAAAACGCTGCATTCTAAACTCAAAAAAATCAATGCAGCCGAGGTAAACAAATCATGAGTAACAAAAAAGGTAACGTGGCGGGCAATGTCGAAGGCATTTTACGCGGCTTAGGCGAGTTGGTGGAAAAATTGGCGGAAACCGGCGAACAAATAAAGCGTAGCGGTGCGTTCGATATCGACACGAGCAGCGGCAAAAGTGCTAAGGCGGTTTACGGTTTTTCCGTAAAAATGGGTTTGGATGAGAACCAGGAAACGCGCGTAGAGCCGTTCGGCAATGTACGCCGAGATGAGCAAACCGGCGAAACCACAGTGCAGGAAGTGTCTGAACCGCTGGTCGATGTCATCGAAGAAAGCGATCATGTTTTGGTATTGGCGGAAATGCCGGGGGTTGCCGATGAGGATGTGCACTTAGACTTGAACGGCGACATCCTGATGCTTCACGCTGAAAGAGGCAGCAAGAAATATCATAAAGAAATCGTGTTACCGCGTTCGTTTGATAGCATGGCTATTGAACGATCTTGCCGTAACGGCATTTTGGAAGTCAAACTAAGAAAGTGAGGCGTTGATGTCTGAAGAACTCAAGCTCAAAGTAGTTGAAGCCTTGCCCAAAGATATTGGGCGAGGTTACGCCCGTTTAGACCCCGCCGATATGGCTAAATTGAATTTGGCTGTTGGCGACATCGTGCAGGTAAACAGCAAAAAAGGCAGGGGGATTGCCAAGTTGATGCCGACTTATCCCGATATGCGCGATAAAGGCATTGTGCAATTGGACGGCTTGACACGGCGCAATGCAGGGTTGAGCATAGATGAAAAAGCGCAGATCGAACCTGTCTCATGCAAACACGCTACGCGCATCGTCCTTATTCCCACTACGATTACGCCTAATCAGCGTGATTTGGCTTACATCGGCAGTCTACTCGACGGCTTGCCCGTGCAGAGAGGCGATCTGTTACGCGCACATCTGTTTGGCAGCCGTTCTGCCGATTTCAAAGTCGACAGCACCGCGCCCGCAGGTGCAGTGCTGATCAATCCGACTACTACACTGGTAATCGGCAAGTCAGACGAGGCTAAAAATACGGGCTACAGCGCACAGCGTTTATCTTATGAAGATGTAGGGGGCCTTAAAGGTCAAGTGCGGCGCATTCGGGAAATGATCGAGCTGCCGTTACGTTATCCCGAAGTCTTTGAACGTTTAGGTATAGACGCTCCCAAAGGTGTGTTACTTACTGGCCCTCCGGGATGTGGCAAAACCCTAATTGCCCGTATTATTGCGCAAGAAACCGATGCACAGTTTTTCACCATTAGCGGCCCGGAGATCGTACATAAGTTTTACGGTGAAAGCGAAGCCCATTTACGCAAAATTTTCGAGGAAGCAGGACGCAAAGGGCCCAGCATCATTTTTCTGGATGAAATTGATTCTATTGCACCGCGCCGCGACAAGGTAGTCGGTGATGTGGAAAAGCGTATCGTTGCGCAATTGCTCGCATTAATGGATGGGCTTAAGAGCCGGGGCAAAGTTATCGTCATCGCCGCAACCAATTTACCCAATGCAATTGATCCCGCGTTGCGTCGTCCAGGGCGCTTTGACCGGGAAATTACCATTCCCATTCCAGACCGCGAAGGTCGCCGCGAGATTATCGAAATTCACAGCACAGGAATGCCGCTCAATGCCGATGTTGACTTGAACGTAGTTGCCGATGTCACCCACGGTTTTGTCGGTGCCGATTTGGAAGCCTTATGCCGCGAAGCCGCGATGAGCGCTTTACGTCGTTTACTGCCTGAAATTGATTTCAGTGCCGCGGAATTACCTTATGACCGTCTGGCGGCGTTGACGGTAACGATGGATGATTTTCGTGCCGCTTTGTGTGAAGTATCACCGTCAGCGATTCGTGAGCTATTTGTCGATATTCCCGATGTGCGCTGGGAAGATGTCGGCGGTTTGGATGATGTGCGCCGCCGCTTGATAGAGTCCGTGGAATGGCCGATCAAATACCCCGACCTCTATCTGCAAGCGGGCGTGAAACCGCCTAAAGGCTTGCTGTTAGCGGGCCCGCCCGGCGTAGGGAAGACGCTGATTGCTAAAGCCGTCGCTAATGAAAGCGGTGTTAACGTCATTTCAGTCAAAGGGCCGGCACTGATGTCGCGCTATGTCGGTGATTCTGAACAGGGGGTGCGAGAACTGTTTCACAAAGCCCGTCAGGCTTCACCGTGCATTATTTTTCTCGATGAAGTCGATTCTGTCGTCCCCGCTCGTGGTGAAGGCGCGACCGATTCACATGTTGCTGAACGGGTGTTGAGCCAATTTTTATCTGAAATGGATGGCTTGGAAGAACTCAAAGGCGTTTTCGTTATGGGCGCGACTAATCGTGCGGATTTGATCGATCCTGCGATGCTGCGTCCGGGACGCTTTGATGACATCATCGAACTGGGCCTGCCCGATGAGGATGCGAGGCGGCAAATTCTGGCGGTGCATTTGCGTAATAAGCCTTTAGCCACGAATATTTGTGCCGAAGATTTAGCCGCGCGTTGTCACGATGCCAGTGGTGCCGAATTGGCGGCAGTGTGTAACCGCGCAGCGCTAGCGGCACTGCGCCGCGCAGTGCAACAAAGCAAAGAGGCTGTCCTGAGCCAGTCGACGGGCGATGAGGAGCCAGTAAAATTGACTGTACGCATTGAACAGCACGATTTTGACGAAGTGATTGCAGAAATGTTTGGCGATAAGGGGAATAACAGTGATCACTGATGCGCAGACCACTCAAGCCATTTATCTGTATGGTTTTACTTTGCCAAATTCAGTCGCACCGCCGATTTTGGGAGTCGATAATCAGCACCCGATTGGCACACATCAATGCGCTGGGTTGAATGCGGTGATCAGTTCGGTGCCGCTGTCTGATTTTACCGGTGAAATCGGTGAAACCAATGTACAGAATGTCGCATGGCTAACGCCGCGCGCCTGTAGGCATGCTCTAGTTGCAGACAGATTAATGGTTCAAGGTCCGGTCTATCCTTTACCATTTGGTACGCTGTTTTCCAGTTTGATCGCATTGGAGCAGGAAATGCAATGCCGCTCTGTAGAAGTGTTAGATGTGTTGCGGCACATAACAGGCTGCCAAGAATGGTCACTGGAAGCAACACTGGACCGTAAACAGGCGGTTGATTCTTTATTCGCCGAAGGTCTGCACTCCGGCCGCTTTTGTTTGCCTGAAGCCGCGGGCCGCCGTCATCTGGAAGAACAGAAATTACGCCGCACCTTAGCCACTGAGTTGAACGACTGGCTGGCACAATGCTTGACCTCGCTGCAAGATGAATTGCATCCCTTGATGCGTGATTTTCGCTCACGGCGGCTGTTGGATGATAAAGTTTTGCATTGGGCGTATCTCCTCTCTGAGGAGAAGGTCGCCGCGTTTCAGCAGCAAGTCACTAACATTGCCGACCGCTATGAAACCTACGGTTTTAGTTTTCGAGTGACAGGCCCGTGGGCAGCCTATAGTTTTTGCCAACTTGTTGCGTCATGAGCCCCCTTCGACCAAGCTCAGGGCAGGCCACTTCGACAAGCTCAGGACAGGCTTCGACTACGCCCAGGAGCGCCTTGTTACTGTATGGGATTGTTGCCGAAGATGCACCGCTGGCAGCCGAACACGGGATGCAGTTGATTAAAGCAGCGAAGTTAGCTGCTATAGTCAAATCTGGCGAACCGGAAATCAGTCACGAGTCGGCTGTAGTGCTGGCTTTTGGCGAACAGGTAATGCGCATTCATCAACAAACCGCGCTCATTCCTATGCGCTATGGCAGTGTGTTAGCAGACGAATACGCGGTAACACAGCATTTACTCAACCATGAGGAGGGTTACCGAACACGATTAGCAATGCTTGCGAATTGTGAAGAAATGGGTATACGGCTACCGTTGGATTCGGCTTCGGATAATGCCGTTACCATGCCGCAAGTTAGCGGTCATGACTATTTGCTGGGGCGGAAACGCGCTTATGCTGTCCCCGAACATGTCGAACAGCAAGCTACCCTGCTGAACAATGCGTTGACAGGACTGTATCGACAACACTGCGCGGAAATCAGTGTTTTTAATGGACAGCGTACTTACCTGTTGAGCTATTTAGTGCCTCGCACCGAATTACAGGCATTTCGCGACAAGTTAAATGCCCTGGCCGACAGCATAACAGATATAGGGTTCATCAGCGGGCCTTGGCCTCCCTATAACTTCGCCAGCTAACTGATTAACAACAGCCTATATGCCAGATAATCCATTTAAAAAAAAGTCCAAAAATCACTTTGAACTGCTGTATAACATGTTATTGGATGCTATTCCTTCTTCCGTACTAATGGTGGATGAAAAACTACATGTAGTTTCAGTCAACCAGAATTTTTTACTGAAAAGCCAGCGTAGCAACGCGAATACGGTTGGCCGCCCTTTATCGGAAGTCTTTCCGACCGTCATATTAGAAAATACGGGTCTTGAAGAACGCATACGCAATGTATTTCGTAGCGGATCACCTGTCAATGGTCAGAAAATGACCTATCGCGCTCCGGGCGTACCGATTCGAATTTACTACTACTCTATTTTACCGATTCCTACTAACCAGATTATGCTGCTAATGGAGGATGTCACCGAACAAGTCCGTCTTTCTGAAGAAGTGCGTCGAGTTGAGCGACACCTCGCTTCAGTGGTAGAAAGCGCCAGCGATATAGTTCTTTCGACCGATATTGAGGGGCGCATATTAACGTGGAATTCGGCTGCGGAAAAGCTGTCGGGTTTAAGCTCGCATGAAGTTCATGGACGATACTTTTTTGAATTCTGCGACACTACTCAAAAACAGCCAGTGCGACTGATCTTCATGCGCATGAAGAACAGTAATGAATCGCACACGACAGAATTCCATTTATTAACGCCTAATAACGGCGGCAGCATATTGATTTCTTGGGTATTTTCACCGATGAAAGATGATTATGGTCAAACAGTAGGTACGGTGGTAGTCGGCCGCGATTTGGCTGAGCGGCGCAAGCTGGAACTGCAATTACGTCAATCGCAGAAGCTGACCGCATTGGGCGTCATGGCGGGCGGTATCGCCCATGAAATTCGCAATCCGCTTGCCGTTTGCTCTTCGGCCGCGCAATTTTTGCTGGAAGACAATATCACCGCTGAATTCCACAAAGAATGCTCAAAAAAAATACAGGCTAACATTCAAAAAGCCTCGGCGATTATTGAGAACCTGCTACGCTTTGCCCGTTCTTCGCTCGATACCGAAATGGTAGAAGTCGAGCTGAACGCGGTACTGAAAGAAACCATTGATCTGGTCGCTAATCAAGCTAAAGTGCAGAAAATTCAGATTTTGTTGCCCATGCAAAAAAAGTACATCTTGGTGTCGGGCGTGTCGGGTTTATTGCAGCAGGTATTTATGAATATTTTTCTCAATGCCATTAATGCGATGCCCGAGGGCGGTGTGTTGCGCATTGTTGTCGACACCTTTGAAGACAGGGTAGTTGTGCGTATTTCCGACACGGGAATCGGCATTCCCTCAGGCGAGTTGGATAAAATCTTCGATCCGTTTCATACCTCCTCACCCGTAGGACAAGGAACAGGGCTGGGTTTGTCTATTTGCTATAGCATTATTCAGCAACATCTTGGCTCTATTCAAGCGGAGAGCCGCTACGGTGAAGGTGCTACTATTATCGTCACCTTGCCGTTACTTTAAAACCATGAATACACCTATTCTGATAGTCGATGATGATCCTGATATGTGTTGGGCTATTTCCCACATCATTGAATCCCAAGGTTTCAACGTCATCACGGCTTACAATGGAGAAGAAGCCTGTTTTAAACTGACTCACGGTGATTTTTCTATTGTGTTTTTAGATGCCAAACTGCCGGATATGGACGGTTTAGAAGTAGCACGCCGTGCTAGCACTCTGTTGCACGAAAAGCCGCGCATAGTGCTGGTTTCCGGCTATCACTATTACGATGATCCCGTTGTTCGGCATGCCATAGTTGAAGGTATTATCTGTGGTTTCTTGGCTAAGCCCTTTACCAATAAAGAATTGCTAAAAACGCTGCACACACTATCACAAGCGATAGAGTAGCGCAGGCCAATCGCGCTTAAAAATACTTGGGGATAGAATTTAAGATAAGGGATAAATTTATCATCTTGATTTTCAATGGTAGTAAAATCAACACGATCGCTTTTCTAATATTAAAGATCCCAGAGTAGACCGGTATTGAGCGGGAATAGCAGTACAAAGCGGCTTAACCCTGTGTCCGTAAGTGTTGACACATCAGATACCAATGAGCATTATGGTCAGCTTAGGTATTTGATGATTTCCAAAACATTGCAATCGCCCTGGCGGGTATAGGTGACCGAATCCATTAGTGTGCGGATGAAAAAGATGCCCATGCCGCCTTCTTGCGGATGCTCAAAATCCGGCAGCGGCACGGACTCCAGGTCGAAGCCCTGACCGTGATCATAGACCTTGATATTCAGTTCGTTTTCCCGAATATGAATGGTTATCCTGACGGTGTCATTCGGGTTCGTCTGCGTCCCGTGTTTGATCGCATTGACGGTCGCTTCGGTTAACACCAGGTTTAAATGATAAGCCAACGCTTCCCGGTCGCCGGAAAACTTATCCAGTTCTTTCGCTATGCGCTCACCGATGCTTCCGATCAAATCCAGATATTTGGTCTGCGTCGGAATGATTACCTCTACCTGAATAAGCGAGTTACACATACATAACCTCTACGTTTCTCGGCAACCGCTCCCTGCGTTGCCCTACCTCCTGTATCCCTACAGTCGGCTGTCAAAAGCTTCGTTTAAATCCGCATAAATCTCAAACACCCTGTCCAATCGGGTTAATTCAAACATCGATAACACCTGTTGCTGCATGTTGGCTATAGCCAGCTTGCCCGATTTGGCCGCTGCGTTTTTAAACCCTGACAGCAAAGCGCCCAAACCGGAGCTGTCGATAAAACGCACTTGTTCCAGCTGGACAATAATATTGATTTCGCCATGCTCTATCAGGTGCAAAATCGCTTCCTTTAATTCGCCTGAATTGTGGGCGTCTATTCTTTCTTCCTTAATAAAAAGGACGTTGCAGCCATTTATTTTTTCCGACTTCAAATTCATAGGTTTTCTTGAGTGGGATAAGTATTTAAAACAAACTTCGTAACCGAATCATAGCACCATAAGCGGCATTGCAAATAAAAAACCGGCATGGCTGCTACGGCTAAAATATTTCCTATTAAAGTTGGGAATGCGTTATTCAGTAATACGGTCGTTGCTGCCGAACACCGGGAATAGTCTATCCATTCATTCTTAAAATACGTGTTTCAACTTATTGGAAAATAATAAAATTAATTTATGATTCTTGTCCGGTATGTGAATGTAATCATAATGAGGAGAATGTGATGAGAAGAATTTATTTTTTAGTTCCCAATATTCAAATTACCCATAAAATCGTCAAAGAACTCCAAGCTAACGGTATAGAAGACCGCCATATTCATATCCTGGCGAAAAGGGATACGCCGCTAGAAGGCCTGAATGAGGCCGGAGTAAGCATAAAGACGGATTTTATTCCCGCAGTTGAACGGGGAGTCGCATTAGGCGGCGCCACCGGATTATTGGCCGGATTGGTTGGCTTGCGTTTTGCGGGTTTCGCCATTGCGGGCGGGCCGCTGTTAGGGATCATTATCGCAGGCGCAACGATCGGGTCTTTGATGGGCGGCTTGGCGGGCATGAATTCGGGCAATTCACGCTTAAAGCAGTTTGAAGAAGCCATCGAACAGGGCGAACTACTGATGCTGGTTGATGTTCCGCGCGACCGGATAGAGACCATCAGGAAATTGGTAACAAGACATCATACTGAGGCGGAGTTTGAGGGCATCGAGCCGATTCTGCCGCCGTCTTACTGAAGACAAAATCTAAAATTAAGGCGATTACAAGACCTAACAATATTTCTCTTAGGATTTGGTTAAAAATCACTTCCCGAAATCACTGTTTTCTATCGTCAAGCCGTTCGTCCTGAGCTATCGAAGGATTAAATCAGCTTAAACCAACCGGAAAGCGGTTTCGCGTTATGACGCGTTTTCTATCAGCGACTTGACGCGCCCGCCAATCTGTATGGGATCGGCGTCTGCTTCAATGCACACGGACACATGTCCCCATCCTGTCGGGAGGATAAACTGAAAAAAATGT
This sequence comes from Methylobacter tundripaludum, assembly GCF_002934365.1. Taxonomy (GTDB): domain Bacteria; phylum Pseudomonadota; class Gammaproteobacteria; order Methylococcales; family Methylomonadaceae; genus Methylobacter_A; species Methylobacter_A tundripaludum_A. The sequence goes on from NZ_PTIY01000012.1 coordinate 110,086, forward strand.
CCGTATCGAACCAATAGGTAATCAAGGCCGCCGCAGTCGATGTTGCCGCGTTGCGAGGCCAATGTGAGTAAGCTTGGGTTGACCAGCAATTCCTCGTATCGGTCGGTCTCCGAAGCGCTGCTGTTTAGCAGCGCGGCTTTTGATTTTGATTCAAGGTGACCATTTTTATAGACGGCAACGTAACGGATGCCGTCGGACAGTCGAAAGATGCTTTCAATCATAACGCCACTCTATTGCCGCACCGGGTAATTTACGCTGTGTCTATAGCAGCGACATGACCGAAAGCCGGGCAAGCAATGCGGCTTGTCGATTTTTTATAAAACGTAAAACGCTGTGCGGCGGACTGAGTGTTGCCGCGAAACGGCGCCGCAACAAACATTTTCCGCAACGCAGCTGGCCGATGCCGAGTAGCGCAATAGTACCGGCTACTGTTCAGTCAGCCAACGTAGGCTTTACTTCCGCTCGACTTGGGAAACGTCTCTGACCGCACCTTTAGCGGCCGAAGTGGTCATGGCGGCATAAGCCCTGAGCGCAGCGGATACCGTTCTTTGACGGTTGACCGGCTTCCACGCCTGCACGCCCTTAGCTTCCATACTCGCGCGGCGGCGCTCCAGTTCCTCCACCGTCACGGCCAAGTGGATACGGCGGTTGGGAATATCGATCTCGATGGTGTCGCCTTCTTCCACCAAGCCAATCGCGCCGCCTTCGGCCGCTTCAGGCGAGGCATGGCCGATAGAAAGCCCGGACGTGCCTCCAGAGAAGCGTCCGTCAGTCAATAACGCACAGGCTTTACCTAGGCCTTTAGACTTGAGGTAGCTGGTCGGGTAGAGCATTTCCTGCATGCCGGGGCCGCCTTTGGGTCCTTCGTAGCGAATTACCACCACGTCGCCTGCGACGATTTGATCGGTCAGAATGTTGGCGACGGCGGCGTCCTGGCTTTCGAAAATGCGAGCACGGCCGGTGAACTTGAGGACGCTGTCATCGACGCCTGCGGTTTTGACGATGCAGCCGTCCAGCGCGATATTGCCGTGCAATACCGCCAAGCCGCCGTCCTGCAAGTAAGCATTCGCCTTGTCGCGGATGCAGCCTTCGGCGCGGTCGTTGTCCAAGGTCGGGTAGCGCACTGATTGCGAGAAGGCGATTGTAGTCGGAACGCCGCCGGGCGCGGCACGGTAGAAATCTTTGACCGTCTCATCGCCGGTGCGCTGAATGTCCCACTGATCCAGTGCGGCAGCCATGCTCGGCGCATGCACGGTCGGCACGTCACGGTTGATCACAGCGGCGCGGTCGAGTTCGCCCAGAATGCCCATCACGCCGCCGGCGCGATGTACGTCTTCCATGTGGTATTTCTGTGTGGCGGGCGCGACCTTGGACAGACACGGTACGCGGCGCGAAACGGCATCGATGTCAGCCATGGTGAAATCTACGCCGGCCTCATGGGCGGCGGCCAACAGGTGCAACACGGTGTTGGTGGAACCGCCCATCGCAACGTCCAGACTCATCGCGTTTTGGAATGCGTCGAAAGTGGCGATGGAACGTGGCAGCACAGATGCGTCGTCCTGTTCGTAATAACGTTTGGCCAGTTCGACAATGGTGCGCCCGGCGCGCAGAAACAGCTGTTCTCTATCCGCATGGGTGGCGACAAGGGAGCCGTTGCCCGGTAACGACAGGCCCAGTGCTTCGGTCAGGCAGTTCATCGAGTTGGCCGTGAACATGCCGGAGCAGGAACCGCAGGTCGGACAGGCTGAGCGTTCCACGGCGGCGACTTGTTCGTCGCTGATTCTGTCGTCGGCGGCTTCCACCATCGCATCGACCAGATCCAGTGCGCGGGTTTGACCGTTCCAGACTACTTTTCCGGCTTCCATCGGGCCGCCGGACACGAAGATAGCCGGAATATTCAGGCGCAGTGCGGCCATCAGCATGCCTGGGGTGATTTTGTCGCAGTTGGAGATGCACACCAGCGCATCGGCGCAGTGGGCGTTGACCATGTATTCCACGCTGTCGGCGATCAGGTCGCGGCTGGGCAGCGAATACAGCATCCCGTCGTGGCCCATAGCAATGCCGTCGTCCACGGCGATGGTGTTGAATTCCTTGGCTACGCCGCCGGCTTTTTCGATTTCTCGGGCCACCAGCTGCCCCATGTCCTTGAGATGCACATGGCCGGGCACGAACTGGGTAAATGAGTTGGCGACAGCAATGATGGGCTTGGTGAAATCCTCCTCCTTCATCCCTGTGGCTCGCCACAGCGCCCTTGCTCCAGCCATGTTGCGGCCGTGGGTGGTAGTGCGGGAACGGTATTGTGGCATGGCGAACCTCGGAGTAGTTTTAATGGGTTGAATGTAAATTCCTGTGATTTTACTTTAATCGCGCAGGTAGCGCCACATGTAGCCTTATCGGTTTCCGCTGTTGAGTAAGAACAAGATTTACAGCTTTTTATAGGGCCGTCTGAATCTCAGTGCCGCTGCTGTCAAAGCGCATCGCCCAAGCGACATGGTGTAATTCGGCGGCTGTGAGGGTAATGCCGAAATCGTTTCGAATGCTGGCTTCCAGATCGTCAAGCGTTTCGAGCAGGCGTTTTGTTTGGCCGTATCCGCAGGATTCAGTCAACGTTTTGTTATACAGCTGAATGCGGCCCTGCTCAGTATTGCGGCACATTAACAGATGTTCGGGAAATGGCGACAGGGTGGCTTGGCTCCAGGTTGAACAGACCACATTGGCGGCTTCCAGATCGCAACGCTGCACTTTCGCCCTGTCGAATCCGTACAATGCAAACCAGTCGTCATTTTGAAGCTTTTCAACGACCCATTCGCCGCTGGCAGGATCGTTCCTGACGCGGAACTGGTCATGGTCTTGATGCTGGATTTGGCCGTTGCTGACCAACAGCGGTTTTTTGGGGCAGGGGCCGCCGAAACCGGCATCGACCAGCCATAAATCGTTTTCGATGTTGACCAAAAAAGCCAAGTGAGCGCGCGGTCCGCCTTCGGGTCGGCCCATCCGAACCCTGGCTAAAATAGGCTCGAAGTTAAAGCCCAGCTCGGTCAATACAAGCCCTAATAAACCGTTTAATTCCAGGCAGTAACCGCCCCGTCCTTCATCGAGAATTTTTTTGCTTAATGCGGCAGGCTCCAAATCGGGCAATATTCCGCGTATCGGATCGATATTTTCGAAAGGGATGCTGCTGAGCTGAGCCCATTGCAGTTGCGCCAAACCTTCTGCGGTGGCTTCGGGGTTGGCAATGTTTATTCTGTTCAGGTATTTGTTCAGATCGAATGTCATAAGAGCGGTAGATAAATGGGTTTAAGACGCGGGTGAAGAATTATCCATGCGGCGAAGGACGAAAGCAATGCCGTTAAAGCAAGAGCGGCAGGAGCGGGCCATGCCCGCGATGAAGGCGTTAGAACTCTGTAATTGCTGCGGCGGCAATACGCTTAACTTAGGATCGTGCATAAATTAATTTAGGCAATTACCATGAAGAGCATGAAGACTTAAACCTTTCATGCCGCTTCATGTCCTTCATGGTTAAAAAATGAAAAATAAAACTTGCTCAAGTTATTTCATGCACGTTCCTTAACGCCTTGGGGTGAATGACGTTTTGCCGAGCGAATGTCTATTCGGGAAAACACCAAGCCGCCACGCCGTATAACGCAACCGCCAGAAAGATCAGCACAGTAAAGCCGAACTGCATTGCAATCAGGGTTGCCAGTATCGCGCTGATGACCGAGGCGCAGCCGTTAATGCCCCAGGCCCAAGGTATCAATGCCGGGGTTGTTTGGCTGATTTTAGCCAGCGCCATCGGAAACGGCATGCCCATGCAAAAACCCAGCGGCATTATCAAAATTATCGAATACAGGTAACGGCTCAGGTGCCCCGTTTTCAACAAAAATCCGGCGATGACCTCAAAGCCGAGGCTGTAGCCGGTACTGAGCAAGGCGATAGCCGCAATCGGCAGCATAAACGCATATTTTTCCGGGCTATGGGACAGATGGGTCGAGAAATAGCTGCCGGCACCGGCGGATAACAAAAAGGTGCTCAGCATCACGGCAATGGCGTAAAGCGGATGATGCAGAACCAGGATGAATTTTTGGATAAAGGCGATTTCGATAAACAGGAAAGCCAATCCCAGGCAGAAGAAATACACCGGCATGTGCAGATGATTTTTTGAGTCCGCTTCGATGCCCAGCTTGGCTTTGCAAAGCCACAGCGGCAACGCTATCAGCAACAGGCTGGCGAGTATCGCCTGCAACAACGCCGCGATTAACAACAAGTAGCCGCTTTCCAGCAAGAAGCTTCCGCCGCTGCGCAATAACGGCAAAATTTCGGGCAAGGTGCGCCATTTAAAAAAATGGAACAAATAGGGCTTATCGTCGGTCGCAGGTTCGATGTTGAATTTGTAGGCATCGATAAACGCCGGGCTGTTATCGCCCAATAAGGCCGCCGCGGCTTGGTACAGATAAGGCTGTTGCTGGATGTTGAAGCGATTGACTTCCCCCTCCGATATGCCGGGATAATAAACCGGGTCGAAGCTGCGTTCGTCGCAGAACTGTTTTAACCGGCTGATTTCATCGGCCGATAGTGCGCCGTTTTTGACGATTAAGGTGCTGGTTTGCCAGCCGCGTATCATGATTATCTGCCGGCCGGGTTCGCGGACGCCGGTCTTTTTAAGCGCGTTAATGACCGTAGCCAACAGTTTGGGTTCATCGCGCGGCGGAATTTTAATCCAGCGGGTAATGCTCAGATAACCGTCCGGGCTTACATGATGCAGGTATTCCTCAATGGCCTGTTCGGTGTAAAGGTAGTTTTCGGCCATTGAATACAGGCCCGCCGCCGATGCGCCGAACGCATCCAGCAAGGAAAGATTGATCAGGTCATAGGTTTTATCGCTTGATGCAAGGTAGCCGCGGGCTTCACCAATATGGATATTGATAGGGGCGCCGAAATAAATATCGCCTGCAAAAGCGGCATATTTGCGTTGAATCAGGTCGATGACCAGCGGGTTCAGTTCAACGGCGTCGATGTGCTTAATGGCGTGATAGTCGGCCTGTAAAATATCGCTGCCGGTGCCTGCGCCTAGAATCAGTATGCCGGTTAATTGTTTCAGGTGATAGGGCAGGGCCGATGTGGTTTGATCCAGATAGCCTAGCGTTTCCGGGTTGCCGTCATAACGGGTGATTGCGCTCATATTGTCCGCATCGGTGAACACGGCTAGCTGTTCCGGCGGCTCTGTCGCGGCATTAAGGCTTAAGCCGGGCGCATGACGTAGTGGGGTAAGCTCGCTCTTTACTATGCTGATCGAACCCAGCGGGCTGGAATACCGGTCTATGATTTTTGTGCCGGGAACGTGCAGCAGTTGGTTCAGGCTTTTATACGGTGAGACTTTCAACGTCATCCATTCGGTCGGGATGAAAATAACCGCCAGAGCGATGATAAGGGACACCGTGGTCCAGTGTTTTGAAGCGCGAAAGGTATAGCTCGACACCAGCAGGGCTGCGAGTATTCCCGATAAGGTCAATACGGTTAATATTTGTTCGGGAAACAGGATGAACAGCAGAAAAATAACGCCCACGCTGCCCAGGCCCGCGCCAAACAGGTCGGACGCATAGATTGAGGATACCTGGTTTTTATACTGGTAAAGGGACAAACCGACGACATTGGCCGCGAAAAAGAAAGGCAAGGCCAGAATCAGGTAGATACCGCACAAATACAACAATTGCACGGGCGTCCATAGTATTTCCGCCGGATTAAACGGGATTTGCTGGGCCAGCAAAAAACAGGCGGGAACCGATAGGCTGAACAGCAACATATTGGTCATGATCGCAACCGGGAACAGCGGCGCCAACCGGTCGCGGTTCAGCGCCAGGAACACGCCGCTGACGCCATAGCCCAACAGCGCCATACTGATCATCATGTAAGCAAAGTGATGCCATTGGATAATCGAAAACAGGCGCATCAATAAAACTTCGTAGGCCAGGGCAGAGGCCGAGATAATTGCGACAGCGGCCAACATCGACAAGCGCGGCTTCATCATCAATTCTCCGTTAATGCTTGCCGGTTAACGGGACAAAACTGACCGGAAGGATTTGGCGTGTGGTGACTTTTTCGTCAGTATCTTTACTTACCAAAACCAGGTATTGCGTCATGAACGGCGCGCCGACCGGTATGATCATCCGACCGCCGGGTTTTAGCTGTTTGATCAGCGGCGGCGGTATGTGGCTCGCAACGGCGGTAACCACTATGCCGTCAAAAGGGGCGGCTTCCTCCCAACCGTAATAGCCGTCGCCGGTTCGGGTATGAACGGCGTCGTAACCTGCCCGTTTAAGGTTAGTAGCCGCCTGCTTCGCCAGCGGTTCGACAATTTCTATGCTGTAGACGCTATCGGCCAGCTCGGCGAGAATGGCTGCCTGATAGCCGGAACCGGTGCCTATTTCCAGAGTCCGGTCGTTTTTTTTCAGCTTAAGCAGGTCGGTCATGACCGCGACGATATAAGGCTGGGAAATGGTTTGGCCGTAACCGATAGGGAGCGGCCGGTTTTGGTAGGCGTAGGGTCGTTGATCATCGGGGACGAATTCATGTCTCGGCACCTTGCGCAAGGCATCGAGAACCCGATCATCAAGCGCTTCCTGGTTCAGGAAGTCGCGGGTCCTCAGCACATCGTATTTGATGACGTCCACCAAGGCTTGGCGTTGCTGCCGAAACATATCTTCAGCGATGACATGGCTGGAAAACAGCAGCAAAATAATGCCGATGACCACCAGCCAAAAAATAAGGTGTTTTACTCTTTTCATGTTCACAACCTCCTGATTTTATCGGGTAATAATCGGCTGTAGAGCGTGGAGTTTAAATCAATGAAAAGCTGTTTGTCTGTAGGTCTTTTCTACAATTGCCAGCCGGTCGGGATAGGTTTATTGTGGGCGAGCAGACGCGGATTTGTGGGGCGAATTTATGCCCTTTGATACGCGGCTAGTTCTCAAGCTTGGGAGACTGTGAAAGTATTATCTAAATTAGGCGAAAAACATTTTTCACCACGAAGGCACGAAGAACACGAAGTTTTCAATGTATTGAGTTAAAACGATTGTTTTTCTTCGTACCCTTCGTGGTGAATTCTTTAATTTTTTCTAAAAACGAATATTTTCACAGCCTCTTGGGGGGCGGCAAATTTTACCTATGAGGTGATCGATGGACTCAACTAAACAGCTTGCTTTTATCCGTTTAATTGTTTTAGTTTTCAGCGTCTTTTTTACCGCAGCCATTCTGGCTGAAGGACAGCAAACCATGACCTTGATCCTCAAATCACCGGACTTCGCCGATCAGGGCGAAATCCCCAAAACATTGACCTGCGACGGCAATGACAGCTCGCCTGCTTTAAGCTGGTCGGGACTTCCGCAAAACACCAAAAGTCTGGTGTTAATCGTTGACGACCCCGATGCGCCGGATCCCGCCAAGCCCAAAATGACCTGGGTACATTGGGTGCTCTATAACATTCCGCCGACTGCTGCAGAATTGCCGCGAGCCGTTGCGCCCGGCGACTTGCCCGCAGGCACCCGGCAAGGCAAAAACGACTGGAAACAGGCGGGCTATCGCGGCCCTTGTCCGCCTATCGGCCGGCATCGGTATTTTCATAAGCTTTACGCATTGGATATTGAATTGCCGGATCTGCATCAGCCCGATAAAGCCCAGGTTGAAAAAGCGATGGCGGGGCATATTGTGGGGCAGGCGGAACTGGTTGGAACTTACCGGAGGCAGTAACTGATAAAGTCATGAGGCGCATTATGCCGATTCCGCTGATGCGTCGCTTTGATGATGAACACTGGATATCGCTACTCAGTTATCCAGATTGTTTGCCTCGGTATTCGTTACCAACAGCCGGTTAACCTGTTCAATATCATCCTGACTAAGACTGCTGGCCGCTTGTTTTAACTTGATACTGTTGATCAGGTAATCATAACGGGTACGTGCAAAATCCCGTTTTGCCCGGTATAAATTTCTTTGTTCGTTCAACACCTCAATCATGGTTCGGGTGCCTACGCCAAAGCCCGCTTCAGTCGCCTCCAGGGCGCTGGTTGCCGATATTACCGCGGCTTTTAGGGCGGCTACACGGCTGATGGCGGTCATGATACCCCGGTAAGCGTCTTTCACCTGGCGTTTTACTGCGCGCTTTTTGGCAACCAAATCCTCTTTTGCGGCTTGGTATTCATAGCCGGCTTGGCGGGTTCTGGAATTGACGGCGCCGCCTTCGAACAACGGCACATTCAGTTGCACACCGATACTCTGGGTGTCGCCCCGAGCGCCAAAGCTGCTGGTATTGTCGGATGCGCCGTAAGAGCCGATCAAATCCAGGCGGGGCAAGTGGCCGCTACGTTGCAAGTCTATGGCTTTGCGCGACACTTCGGCTTGATTGAATGCCGAGATGATGCTGAAGTTATTGAGTTCGGCCAGATCGCTCCATGCCGAAATATCCGGCGGATCCGGTTTGACTAAGGGCAGTTGTTCGCCCAGCGCATTGAGCGAAGCATCGTTTTCGCCGATGATTTCCCTTAATGCTTCTTTTTGATTATCCAGATTGTTGGCGGCTTCAATTTCATTAGCGTTGGCTTGGTCGAAACCGGCCTGCGCCTCGTTAACATCGGTTATTGCAATAATGCCAACATTAAATCGTTGCTGAGCCTGTTCCAGTTGCCGGGCGATAGCCTGTTTTTCCGCCGAGGCAAATTGCAGGTTGTCCTGAGCATACAGCACATTGAAATAGGCTTCGGTCGTTTTAACCATCAGGTTTTGTAATTCGGCCAGATACGTCGCTTCAGCCTGAGCGATTTGATTGTCGGACTGGCTTAATTGTATCCAGTGTTCCCAGTGGAACAACGGTTGGGTCATATTGAGATTAAAAGTGTTGTTCCAGAATTCCTGGTTGACGGCAGCGCCTTGATAAGTATTGGTTTTCAGGTTATGCAGCCACTGCCTTTGGCTGGCGCCGGCGGCCGATATGTTAGGCAGAAACCGTGCAATGCTTTGGTCTTTTGATTCGCTGACGGCAGATTGTTTGGCTTGGGCTTGCTTTAAAACCGGCGCATTTTGCAAGGCAAGCTCATAGGTTTCTGACAGATTTTGAGCATGCAGGGGTGAAATGTCTGTCAACAGGCTGAAAATAATGACTGAGAGTTTTACTTGTGGCTTCATGTGTGAAATCAAAATCATTTAAATGGCGGGTTCAATAGATGTCTGACTTCCGAGCAAAACCGCGAAATAGAACAATGCCTTAAAGAATCAGTAGCGTAATGTGATAGGGCGGTAAGGATTTGTTGGTCGGGGTGCCAAATCTGATGCCGGACATAATTACAGACAACAAAATATTAATATACCGTGCGATTTTCTTTAAATACGCGGTCAATAATATCGGCCAAAACTGTTGCCTCCGCTTTTAATGTAAGCAAAGGCTTATATTTAAATAATCTATGGCTTGCATACAGCGGTTTGGGTTTGCGCTACATTAGCTACCACTGTGAGCTCTTTCTATTTTGATGAGCTGCTTAGTCCGTCATGTAGTCCATATTGCACCGATAAATGAAGCGTGATTACAGGTCGGAACTGTTTTGTTAGGAGTAAAAAATTAAGTCATGTCCCGTTTTACAGGCGTTTATATTACCATCAATATTGCTATCAATGTCATCATCACATTTCCTTGCAAAGCTGAATTTGCTAATTCTCAAATAGGTGGGACTTCGAGATATGAGTTCCAAGGTATGCGGAAGCAGCTATTCGGCTCAGTTGCCAAATACGTTCAGGGCTTAAAAATCCTAGTGGCAGCGCCATGTATTTTGGGAGAATATTCCACGAAATTTTTAACGATATACTTCAATTTATGGCGGTTGGAGGATGCCTGTATTGATGAAAACAATCACATGACATATTGGAGCTGATGTTATGAAACACGATATGTCGATTATTCTTGCTGTCGCTATGCTGTTGGGCGCCTGTGCTGTGCCTATTGCTACGGTTCCTGATGCCAAAGAACAGGTGCGTTTATCCGCCAGAATGGTAAATCTGAGTTCGGCTGTAGATTCCTATTTTTCTGACCTGGCAGAAGCCCCCATCGATAGTGATATTGCTATTTTGCAAAACGCTACCCGCAATGATCCGCAGTTGCTGGCGCAGGAATTCAATGCTTATGTGTTGAAAGTGCAGTTTCAAAATCCATACGCAGTATTGTTATTGTGCAGTAAAGACGGTAAACGGGCGATCATGGAAGATGCCGGTTGCTCGGCTAGCTTAGATCGACAGGTAACTGACGCTGTGCCTTGTGAGTTTACTTTGCATGTTCGCCAGAACTGTCAAGTGGAGGGAGCGGGTCCGCAGTAAAACGGTTTAAAACATATACAGGCTATTAATTGATTTATAGCGTGCGGGGCAATTTCACTGTGCGCTTGTCGATTAGAGGCAAATAACAAGAGCTTTGTTATTTTTTGTACGATGGGAGTGCTGATTTCTGAGTTGTTGTAAATGCGGCAGCATTTTGTCGTTTTTCAGGGGGGGGGCAATAAAAAACCCGCGAAGCCTTGCGACTTGCGGGTTTTTGGGGTTCTTTGCACGGCTCTGAACCAATGTTTGGTACGAGTGCCGGAATCGAATCAATCGTAACCAATTGATAGTAAATGGCATAAAGTCACGAATCATAAAAAGGATATAAAAAAGGACATAAATTTGATTCCTGCACCCTAAAAAATAAAAATATCCGCAACACTTGCTGGAATTTTAGACATAAAAAGCCGGTATCACTCCAGCCTTAATTTTTACGTCACAATTCTCTAAAGTCGCAACAAATTATTCAGCTCTAAAAATTTCTATCCTCATTGCTGGCAACGTTACAAGATTAAATTAATCGACACCCAGCAACTACAAAACAAGCTAACTTGCCATGACAGTTAAATTTAGTCTGTGTTTAATGTTAGCTATTTAGTCTGGTTTAGCTACTGTGAAGGGTAGAAAGGTACTTCTAGCAGGCTTTCCTACTTGTGTGTAACTATGAGGCATTGCTCAAAAGCACACCGGATTTTTTTAGCTAATGATTTTATAATAAATTGGGAAGTAAATAGTAATTGCTTTGCTGGGGTACCGTCACCATTAACCAAGGTTATCTATTTCACCACACCCACTAGCTAAAACAGTTTTCGCAACAAACGCGCCAGCTTCGATACATATTTAGTATTGAGAATTAGCAAACAACCCAAATATAATAATGATTCTTATTTGTATTCAAGGCGAATCAATGATTAGCCTTGCACCACGCCATAAAATAGCCGGTATCACTTGCGCATAAATCGCAAATCGTCCGGTCGGCTTAAAAATATACATCCCTGTACCTTTTTAAACACTCCCTACCGACTTGCTTAATTCACTGGCGGCCAGGGGGCAAACAAAGCCGTCCTTGGCTGTGCAATACACACGTCCTTGTGAGTATTGCCCCGACTCCCTCCGCATAGTTCCAAATTCTTCACACTTTAAAGCCCGTTGCCTTGTTGTGCGCGGACAGGCAAAAACGCGCCATTCTACATAACGTAGGGGGATTATACGAAGTATAGGGTGCAAAGATCACGCACCCCATACCTCGTATAATTCACATTATGCAAAATGTCACTTATTTTGCTTGTCCGCGACTTTATTAGAACTCACTTCCGGCTGTGCCTACTGCTCAAACAGTGGTGCTACGCGCTGTTTTGATGGCACGTAGGGATGTGCCACCACTAAAAATATATACCATTTGGCCGAATACCTCTAACTGTTAGGTGTTTATACTTAGTTGTTGCTACAATCTGAAATAAGCGGCGGGAAGAACTCTTTTTGTTAACGTTAACATTACGAAACAAAACAATTAAAGACTTTATTTGTGATATATGAGCGATAAAAAGGAACAAACAATACGGCAATATGCGAAAGCTTCATCAATTCCACTAAAACAAGCTTTAGAGGACTTGAAAAGCGCTGAATTTTCTTGTAATGCTGATGATGTGCTTGATCAAATAATGCGCAAAAAGTTATTAGCCTGTTTTCGAAAACGGGCAGGAACACCGGAAGCTAAAGCTAAAAAAGAATTAAAGCGCCAAGAAGAGGCTAAAGAAGATGCAAAAAAACAAAAGCGCAAAGAAGAAGAGGCTGAAGAAAAATACAAACGAAAATTAGCAACACCAGAAGGGAAAATATGGTTATTAATTGATTTATGCTGTGAGTTAATCCCTGATCAAATAGCTAATCAAATAGCTGATCACATAATAAAATACTACAAAAATGCAGCCGGTAAGCAAAGCTTTGTTACGGTATCGGACATTGTTTTCTCTTTCTATAGTGATTATATTAAAATAAATCCCACTATAGATATGATAAGTGCTTATGGTCTTAATATATATTATATTTCTATAAATTCATCAGTCACGAGTGAACAGCGTAAAGCTAATGAGAATGAAGTAAATAACTACATTAAACAATATCACAAATCTATTAATAACCACATAAAGCATAATTGCTACACAGCTGCACTTATAGAAACTATATATTTTATTTTAAATAATAAAAAATATAACTTTAAGGATTTATACCCTGTTGGTGAATTACTGATTGGAATGGGCGCTATAGATAGTGCCTTAAGACTTTATAATATTGATGAAAGGGTTTTCAATACGCCTAACAGATTAAGTTTATTAGCAGATAAAGCTGTTAAATCCGGTAATTTTGATGACTCAGTTAAATTAGTTAAAAAACTAATAGAACAAGAACCTTATCACCCCTCCATTTCTACGATACAAGCTGAAATTAAGCGACTTGAACAAAGACACCGATTAAAAACCACATTCTCAATTGATTTTTCAAAAGTTGATGAATTATCAGGCGTAGAGTTTGAAAACTTACTTATGGATAAGTTCTCATCATTGGGATTTAAAGTTGAATCTACGCCAAAAACGGGCGACTTTGGTGCTGATTTAATTGTTGAGAATAGCGAAGGCAGCCGGATTATAGTGCAATGCAAGCGTTTTAAATCCAAAGTAAATCTTAAAGCAGTTCAAGAAGTTGTTGGTGCGATGGGACATTATACAGGTGACATGGGCATAGTAATTACAAATAACTCGTTTCTAAATAGTGCGGTTAAATTAGCTGAGTCTCATGACATTGAATTATGGGATGGTGACAAACTTGTCAGTTTTTTGGCAGGTGATTTATCATTTTCTGAAACAATAAACACCTAAACTAGGTGTTAATGTTTATTTGTAACTACAATTCGAAATAAGCGATGATAGCTTTTCGAGCTGAGAAAAGAAGGGTAAGGATGAAAAATTATCATCTGTGAAGGTGAGCTATCATCAAAAATTAGAATAAAGGACAGTACCACTTACCACTTACCCCTTGTCCTTGAGGTTGTTGTGAATCGTTCTTAAATTGAGCGAAAAGCAGTAACAAAAAATCTTCTACTAAATCTTCATTTCATATCATTAGGATTTTTTTATGGACACGTGCTCTCCCCCTAATCAACCTAAAAAACTGGCAAAGCACATTAACCTTGTAAGAAGAGACATGAGTGATTTGTTGTTTCATTTCACACGACAGCGAAAAACAGGCGAAAATATTAAATCAGCCAATCTTGTACTTGATGACATCCTTAACGAAGGAAAATTGCGCGGAACAAACCAAGAAGGCATAAATGATAAAGTCGTGTGCTTTACAGAGGCACCAATTCAAGAATTTAATTCAATCTTTTCTCTAGCTTCAATTGGACAGACACCCCGATACGAACCGTATGGTGTTGCAGTACCTAAAAAATGGCTATACGAGCAAGGTGGTCGCCATGTGATTTATGATGATCCCAACGCGAAATCTAGTTTTTCAGAAGCACAGCTTTATCGTTTTGTACCATATGACCCGCTCAATGGAAATGACAATACCTGGGAGCGAGAATGGAGAATAAAAAAAGATGAATTAATCCTTGATCCCAAACACACACTTGTAATCGTTCCAAGCTCTACAGAAGCATTTGAAATTGTATACGGGCGTGCCAATATTAGTATCGAAGAAGATTGGGAGGCTGACGGCTTTGGAGAGGGGTATCAGACAGGGTCTTCTGAATTCCATACACCTTATTGGCTTGCTGTATCGCTTGATATATTTGGGTTTAAAACAGAAAGCAATATAAAAAACCTTCAATAATTAAAGACCTAGCATAATGCATGCTATGCAAAAAAAGCCCCGGTGTTCTTCATTTTACATCAAAGCTTTTCTACATAAGGTGGATGTATTGAATAGGGTCGGACGGCTTAAAAGACCAATTCTAGGGTACTTCTACCCTGAAATTACTATTTACTTAATAATTTCTTAAAAAATCATTAGCTAAAAAATTTGGTGTGCTTTTGAGCAATGCCTCATAGTTACACACAAGTAGGAAAGCCTGCTAGAAGTACCTTTCTACCCTTCACAGTAGCTAAACCAGACTAAATAGCTAACATTAAACACAGACTAAATTTAACTGTCATGGCAAGTTAACTTGTGAGGGCGATTAATTTAATCTTGTAGCTTTATCAGTAAATCAGATAGATATTTTTGATTTTCAACATAAAAATTATGCAATATAAAGCCTTCGTATGGTGGCGGAAAAGGAAAGGGAGGCGCAAATCTATTTTTGTCGTGCTTATCATAAGATTTATTTTTATTTGTATCGTACTTAGCATAATACGCGTCTCGTTTTTCTTCCTGCTTAATAATTTTATTCTCTGCCTGGGTATCTAAGAAGTCATGTACTGCCTTATTAACTATTGCTAAATATTCTATCTGTTCATATTCAGTTAAAATGTACCTTGATTCATCTATAATAATATCATCATTAAAGACTATTTTATTTGTCTTGTAATCTACAGACCAATTATATTCTTTTAATAGTATTTCATTCGCTCTGTTATAGAATTTCTTTTGCATTTTTCTATTGTGGATAGAACGCATATTCACAATGGTTTTATCTTTATCTATAAATTCATTAAGAACAAGGTTATTTACTCTGTTTATTATATTTTCTTCATAATTGCTTGCTGCTCTAGTAGAGCTGGATATTCTGTTACTTCTTTTTTCTGATATTTTATATATCTTATTTATTTCTAAACATTTATTGTTTTTAGTTAAATGTTTAAAGGTGGATTCTATGATTTCATTATGCTTGGATGTTGCTCTACTATAAAAATCATTTTTATCAAATTCTGTTATAATTTTATTTGAATACAAGGATTCAAACATATTTTCATTTTCATCTATGTAATATTGATTGCATAATCCAATTATTAGCTTTATTTCTTTATCAGTAAGTTCAATAAAGTTTCTTTCATTTGCACTAGCAATAAAAGCATGAACAGGTAGTTCGTTCAATAGTAAACTAGATGTATATTCAATATAAATAGATTTATTGCCCTTGCTTCTTCCATCTTCTTTAGGTGTTGAGTTTGCATATACTTCTAAAATTATAAATTTATGCCCTTGTTTGTCATATTTAAAAAACCGCCTCCAGTCTTCAATCTGTCTATCTCTTGGGCTTCCTACTCTTTGCGGTTCGTCTAGCAATTTACACATTTTAGGATAGTTGGATATACTATCCCCAGCCTTTATATTTGAAAGGTTCAAAAATTTTCACCCCTTATAACCTTAACTATAAGATATTTTGATAATAAATAATTAAGGTTATAAAGGGTGATATTTTACCAAGAACACTTAATTATCTGTTTTAATAGGGGTTAAAGTTTCCATTCAAGGCTTACTGCCTTCTCGTCAAAATCAACCCTATCTGTAATGGTCAACTAAAACAGGACACTTTCTTAAGCAGTCTTCTTGTAAAATTCCCGCTCAAATTCCAGCGGGGATTGGTAGCTTAATTTTGAGT
>NZ_PTIY01000013.1 GCF_002934365.1 Methylobacter tundripaludum
AACGATCCCTCTGATGAGGGCTTGAGGTTAAATTTTAATTGTTTTATCGGGGGCTGTTCAGCGGGGTGTTCTCCGCGGTAGCGGCTTCGTCCAACCCTACGCTCAAGCGGGACTGCGCAAAAGTGCGCAGCCCCTTAGCTCCACGTTATGAGTTAGTGAAGGCATGAAAGAGTTTCAGTTAATGGATGGTAAAACGTCTGATAAAGAATGGCTTTACAATCTCTACCAAAACGCGATGAAGCCATGTATTAAAGCCACTTGGGGTTGGAATGAGGAATTTCAAAGCAATGGCTTTGATAATAACTTGAAGCCCACTGACTGGAAAATAATTAAAAATGGTCTCGAAAGAATTGGCGGATTCGTTTTAAAGGAAAGTAACGACCATCTTTGGCTAGAAATGATTATTATCAAACCAGAGTACCAACAAAAAGGCGTAGGGCGGCGGGTTCTGACTTACATCCAGAGCATCGCAAAAGAAAAATCTTTACCATTACGGCTTAGTATTATCAAAGCCAATCTGGTCAGACCATTCTATTTAAAATTAGGTTTTTGCCAGTATGATGAAGATGATTCATTTTATAAGATGCAGTGGCACTCATAACACTACGCTCAAGGGGGACGGTCGCTATCGCGACCGCCCCTTAGCTCCACGTTAGTTCGATGAAACAAATTGTGGGTTATGCGCTGGTAATTTGAATTCACGAAAGCTTATTAATGTGGATCATTAGCTTTGGAAACTCTGGAATAGAAAATATTAGCGCACATAATTTCTGGGAAAATTAAATGGATACTAAAAATAGCCTGAGTTGGCTTACCCTTATTTTACACTGGATTATCGCTTTCACGATTATTGGGCTTATTGGCTTGGGATTGTGTATGACCAATTTCGAGCTGTATGACTATTATGATACGCACAAGTCCATCGGTATTATCCTGGTCAGCCTTATTGTGCTTAGAGTGGCTAGGCGCATAAAGCAAGGCTGGCCTGTGCCGATTTCAAACTATGATAAACGTGAGATGCTGCTCGCCAAAATTGTACATTGGGTGCTTATCGTTAGTACTGTGCTGATGCCGATTACAGGAATGATCTTCTCTGGTGCTACCGGACATGGCTTTGGTATCTTTGGCTTTGAAATTCTTCATGAAAATATAGACCCCTCTAACCCAGAAAAAACCATCCCTTTAAGCCAGTTCTGGGGTTATTTCGGGGAAATTTCCCATGAATATCTCGGCTACCTGCTTATTTTGGCTATTGTTCTACACATTGCGGGAGCACTCAAGCATCATTTAATTTACAAAGATTCAACATTACTGAGAATGCTCGGTAAAAAAATATAACATTGCAGTCATTGGGACGCGCCGACCGTTAGCAATTGTTGAGTTTATTAGTTTGTCCAAGCTCACAGGTTTTTTATCCTGTGCCAACCGGCGCGCCCTTACTTTTACGTTGAATGGCTGGTTTGTAGGAAGACCGGTCGTACAAAAGAATGATATGACCGTCTCTTGATGGCCGAACCCTGCCAATCAAACCGCCGGTGAAATCAGCCAGGTATGCATCGCTTACCTTTTTCGAGCCTGATTTTACCCCGAACGCTTTGAAAAGGTACGCACAGCGCCCCCTACTCTTCCTGCAACAGATTACTTAAACTCGCAAACTCAACCAACGATATGTTTTCAGCCCTCAATGTCGGGTCTATGCCCAAAGCGGTGATTTCTTCCTCAGTGATCAGTTTTTTCAGCGAATTTCGCAAGGTTTTTCGCCGTTGCGAAAACGCCTGAGTCACAACTCGGTTGAGTTTGCTCACATCATTAACCGCAACCGGCGGTTGCCGGTGCGGCACCAGCCTTACGATAGCCGACATCACCTGCGGAATCGGATCGAAGCTTTCCGGCGGAACCTCGAATAACAGCTCAGGCTGGCAATAATATTGCATCATCACGCTGAGCCTACCGTATTTTTTGCTGCCCGGAACCGCGCAAATCCTGTCGACCACTTCTTTTTGCAGCATGAAATGCATGTCTTCGATGCAATAGGCGTTATCCAGCAGATGGAACATCAGCGGCGTTGAAATGTTATAAGGCAAATTACCGATAACGCGCAGTTTCCCCCCATCCGCCAGCGACGAAAAATCGAACCTTAACGCATCGGCGCTGTGAATGTTCAGGTCGGGGTATTGCTTGAATTTCTCCCTAAGCAAAACCACCAGATCCCGGTCCAGCTCGACCACGTCCAGACGCACGCCTTCGTTCAGCAATGGCTCGGTCAATGCGCCCTGCCCCGGCCCTATCTCAACCCAATGCTGACCGGGCTCGGCCTGGATGCTGGAGATAATGTTGTAAATAATGTTGTGATCATGAAGAAAATTCTGACCGAAGCGCTTGCGCGGAGTATGTGCCATTTAGTGTGCAGCCATTGTTAATGCGGTTTGCAGTGCGAATTGCAGGCTGCCTAAATCGGCCTTACCGCTGCCGGCAAGGTCCAAAGCCGTGCCGTGGTCAACCGAAGTGCGGACGATAGGCAATCCCAACGTGATATTGACGGCCCGGCCAAAGCCGATATGCTTAAGCACCGGCAGACCCTGGTCGTGGTACATCGCCAATACCGCATCCGCCGAATCCAGGTACTTGGCGGTAAACAGCGTATCGGCCGGCAGCGGCCCGCGCAGGTTCATGCCCTGTTTACGAAAAGTGTTGAGTACGGGTTCAATAATGTCGATCTCTTCCCTGCCCAGATGGCCGTTTTCTCCGGCATGGGGATTAAGCCCGCACACCAGTATTTTCGGGTAGGCTATGTCAAAGCGCGAGCGCAAATCCTGCTCCAGTATCCGAATAACCGTGCGTAGCCGGGTATGGGTAATGGCCTTGCTGACTTCCGACAGCGGCAGGTGCGTCGTCACCAGCGCCACCCGCAAGTCCGGCGTCGCCAGCATCATCACCGGGTGACCGCCGGTAATGTCCGCAATAAATTCGGTATGGCCGCTAAAAGACAGGCCCGCATCGTTGATAACGCCCTTGTGTACAGGCGCGGTGACCATCGCGTCAAAAACCCCATCCATGCAGCCTTTGGTCGCTTTGGTGATGGTTTTTAACACATAGCGGCTGTTGGCCGGGTGGAGCTGGCCGCACTGAACCGGTTCGGCCAGCTCCACCGGCAATACGGTCATGCATCCGGCAGTCTGGGCGGCGGCAGGCAGCGCGCTGTCGAACTCTTTTATTTGCAGCGGCAGGCCTAGCTGTCTGGCGCGTTCTTCCAGCAATTGCGGACTGGCTATAACGACGATTTCGCAAGGTAAATTCTGCTGTGCAAGCTGAATGCAAAGGTCGGGCCCGATGCCTGCGGGTTCTCCGGGAGTTAATGCGATACGCGGTACGGGTAGCCTGATTGTCATCTGAGAGCTGGGATAAAAAAGAGTGATTTTACAGCATAACTACCGGGATTATTTAAAAAACACCGGTTTGAACGATAAGAGAGTCGTTTGATAGCTGATTTTATGCGCTGTTTGGATGGCGGAGCGGACGGGGCTCGAACCCGCGACCACCGGCGTGACAGGCCGGTATTCTAACCAACTGAACTACCGCTCCGCAGTTCGAGGCGCGTATTCTATAAGATTACCCTAATCTGTCAAGCGTTAAGGCTTGGCCTGATCGATTATCGCAATTTATTCAACCCGGCTTGAAGCGCCTAATGCTTCTAATTGAACCGTTTTAATTTAATGCTGAGCAGCAAAAAGGTGGGTAAACATCTTGTTACTTGTCCACCTTTGGCAGAATTATCTTTATTGCACTGACTGTCCCGGCGAGGTCGATATCATGATCAGGTCACGCAGGAAACTAACGATTTCATCATGCCAAATATCACTGTGTCCCTCAATCAAATGCTGATCCACCTCGATGTTGAGATAAGGATTATTGGGGACTGTTTTCCCCAGATGAATCAGCTCTGTGCTTTCAAATGCAAACGAACCGAGCACTTTTTGTTGTGACCAGCGACTTTGTAAAGCGTGATAATTGAAATTTACGCTGCGTTCTTCAGTGCTTGTTAAAGGATTGAGGCGGTGCGTGAGATAGGGATCAAAGTGGCCGACGGTATGCCGGTCGGCTTCGCCCTCTGCAATTTCCATCGGGCTTATTTTGCCCACACCCTTACAATTATGCCGGTCAAGCGTTGTATGGGTTTCGAAAAAAGTTGAAAAAAACCGTCCTATAGGGAAGGCCCAGCCGGTAGCCCGGTCAGTTTCCGAAGTGAGAATCGCCAGTTTGGGTAATTGACTGGAAAAATAGCTGCGGCAATAGTCCTGCGAGATGTCGTACAGGGTCGAATAACGCAAAGCTTCAAACGCCGGGTTCATCAATACCACCAGATCGCCCAAACCATTTGCATCGCCCGTAAATGTTTTATTTTTTCGGCTGTCGATAAAACGGTCTTCAAGAATTTGCTGCAAGGCGGTATAAAGCACGGCCCCGCCGAAGCTGTGCCCAATGGTAACCAATCGACTGTTAAACGGCTGGGGTTTTGCTGTTTCCATACCGGCTTTGACATTGACTATTTCTTCCAGCCTCAGCAAGACTTCGGTGACGCCTTGCTGGCCCACTTTCTGGGCGGTATTTTTTCGATCCCAGAAAGTCGCGGCGTTAATCACCGGGATGGTAATGGAGTCTCCGCGCCATCCGATGTAAACCCCTAACACTTTACGTCCTGTGCCGCCGTGGGATTCAGCCTGGGACAGTTTAGTCAGCAGCCGCCGGAAGTCTTTAATATTGCCGTCTTCAGGATCGGCGTTGTGATGCCAGCCGTGGATATACGCGACGAGCAGCACATCGTCGACACCGGCTATGGGAAGGTAACTATCCAACACTTTTCGCATCTGCTCGCGCTCCCATAACTGGCCTTGATCATCAAACTCGATAAAAGACAGATAATATTCATCGGGCCGCCCTGGCGCATGATGCTGTATGGCGTGTTTCGCACAATCGCCGGACTGGGCGTATACGCAAGGCTGATAATCGGTACGGTATGCGGCGTTTTGCGCACAACCGGTGAGGAACAATACAGACAGTAGCGTTGTTATAAGCAAAATATAATTTTTATTAGACATACAATCACCTTCCCCTTGTACTTCGATCAAATACAGCGACCACCGGATATTGACGGGTCAAATTTTATAACGGCAAAGGTCATTACACCGTCAATTTTGATAGTACACGCAGATAACAGCGAACGCCATTAATTTAGAGCCGCCAAGAGGTATCGCCTCCAGATTCAACAACAGATATTGAATCATGTTCTCCGGTATAATTCTCGGCAACTGCTCCATGTCGCCCTACTTTTGACATGCTGCTTCCGGCAGAATCGACAGGATGCGGGGATTTCAGAGCGTATGTCTGTCCGCGCCACCGCTTTTTTGATCATTCAGCCGGTTAATTTTAAAGTTCCCCCGCTCTGCGGTTCACTTTGCATTACCACGCGGAGCGGGGGAACGATGAAAATTAAAGTTTCGTTAAGTTATTAACGAACATACCCTAAGCCCGTTTATAATCGGGCGGAACTTGAACATTTTCCCTAAACTCAAAACCTGTGAAAAGTACCTAGGAGCAACCGCACCATGACTGTCGAACTCTTGATTAACTTTGCGGTGCAATCTCTTGGAACCGTCGCCGCATTCTTTCTCGCCTATCGATCCTTCCAGAAACGCCGAATTCAGCTAGGCGCCGAACCGACGCTACCCCAATACTTTAGCCGCAGAAGCATCTACTGGATAGGGATCGCATCGTACTGTACGCTTATGTCCGCGCTTTATTGGCTGCTTACTTGGCAGTGGCTGTCCTTGGAACCGCTGGTGACGCTGATCGTAAAGAACCTGCGTTCAGGCGAATTAGTGAATCTTCTGAATGGCTTGGGCGGAAACACGATCATACCTTTGATTGCCGCCGGGCTGTTCCTGTTTTTTATCGCCTGGGAAAGCGGGTTCAATCCTTTACTTATTCTAAGGGACAGCATCCATGACGCTTTCGCAATTCCGACCAAGGCGGTAGAGGTCTATAACGCGTTGATCACATCGAGATTGTCGGCGGTCGATGACACGCTAAAAGCACAAATCAACAACCGCCTGCTGGTGCCGAGCATCGACCCCGGCGATTTCGATAAATCCAGCGCCACGGTCGAGTATAAATGGGCTCATAATTGCCTTCTTTTCGACCGTATACAAAACTACGCCAACCAACAGTCCTATCGCCGTTTTTTTAACGAACCGTCCCTGAAATGGGGGGAAATCTGCATCTCCTACAATGCGATGTCGGAAAAAGTGGCCGTCTGGAAAGAAGCCGAACCGCACTATACCAAAACGGTCAACCTGCTGAAGGAACTGGACCACCTGACCGGCCTGCTCTGCCGCTTGCTCGCCTCTCTGGTCGTATTCGGCAGCGCAAGCGAAAATGAGATATGGGCAACCGTGAAGCAGCTCGGCGGCAACGTCCACGAGGCCCGCCTTAAACACACCTATAAATACATCCTGCTGTTTACGGCGGCCACCGCCGCCGGGGCCATGTTGGGCCGGGAGATTTCAGTCTGGCTGCACAATGTTTTCCTGTTTCCCGGTCAACCGCTGGCGCACTTTGATTACAATACGCTCCGCTGGGTCGCCTACGCCATCCCGATCTATATTCTTCCGATAGCGCTGGTTTTTATTTCCCGGACGCTTGCCTTCAGGCATCAACGGGAGCAATCCGATCGATACTATGGCTTCTATATGGCAATGATGGTGATGGGCTTCATTGTCAGCACCTCCGCATCGGCGCTTATACTCGAGTTAACTTACTACAAAGATCACTTCAAGTTTCTGGAAAGCTTCATACAACATATGCGCTGGGGAATTCTGCCGGCACTGATGTGCGGTTTTGTGGCTTACCGTATGGACACGCCGGTCAGCGAATCGGAAGCGCTAGGCAAACTGGTCATGGCCGCGGTGTTGCGTTTTCTTGGCTGGGGATTAGTCTCCGTCATCATCATGCTTTATGCGACCGGCGACATGTCCATCCAGGAAACGAATCTGCGTTTCACCCTGGTCGGCACGGCTTTCTTCATGGTCGGCTTGTTGGGAGCGTCAGCCAGCTTCAAAACGGCGAGGACAAATAATTAGCTATTCCCTCCCGTGTCATTAAGCTCCGCAAAGGAATCCGCCGATAGATTTTGCGCTGTTCGCAGCCCCCCGCCATTGGCCTCATCAGTGCCGCTATGTTATCAGTCGAAATCGGTGATGACATCGGCGCTTTTGGCTCACCCGCCAACCGGCCTTGGGCCGGGGTTTGTCCTGGCAACAACGAATTCGACAGGCTCCGGCGGAGCCCAGGGCGAACGCGGCTAAATGCTCAACTGTTTTTCTAGGCTCATGGAAGTTTCCGGCCTCATCTTCCCGTTTTGGTGCATACACCATTCATTTCGGTGCAAAGAATGTCCCGCGGTTTTAGCTAAAGCCTCACTCGTCACGCTAAACGGTTGGATTAATATGATTGGCACAATCTATGCTTTATTTAGCAATGTGGTGCAATGGCGCATCTTCCCTTCAACAATGGCGTTGAAAAGTCGCTTGTTTTAAACAGGCGGCGATAATTTTACTCGTCTATTGTTTATGCCTTTTTAATTGGTTATCCGCAAACGAGTAAAAGAACGCTCGTTTCCAAGGGTATCAACAGCTTGCGAAAACAAGCTTAATCAAACGAATGAAAGTGTCTTATCCGACACCTCAATTCATTGTGTATCTAATTTTTTAAAGGTGAGTTATGTCCTATCTGATTCCTTCAGAATTTGTCACAAAGATGGTCGACGCAGGTGAATCCAAAATCTTCATGTCAACCAGAGATACTTTGATCAGGGCTTATATGGCCGGAGCGATTCTGGCGTTGGCTGCGGTATTTGCGGTCGCTGTTGCTGTGCAAACGAATTCGCCGATTTTTGGTGCGATTTTATTCCCGGTTGGTTTTTGCATGCTGTATTTGCTAGGTTTCGACCTTCTGACCGGTGTTTTTGTTTTGACGCCGCTGGCACTGATTGATAAACGTCCAGGCGTAACCATCGACGGTATTTTCAGGAACTGGGGCTTAGTCTTTGCAGGTAATTTTCTTGGGGCCTTAACGGTAGCGGTTATGATGTCGATTGTCTACACCTACGGTTTTTCCGTTGAACCTAATGATGTGGGCAAAAAGCTGGCAGGCATCGGTGAAGCGCGGACGCTGGGCTATGCAAAATATGGCGTGGCCGGCTGGTTTACGATCTTTATCAGGGGCATGCTGTGTAACTGGATGGTATCCACCGGTGTGGTCGGGGCGATGATTTCCACGTCCGTTAGCGGCAAGGTGATCGCCATGTGGATGCCGATCATGCTGTTCTTTGGCATGGCCTTCGAGCACTCGGTCGTCAACATGTTTCTGTTTCCGGCCGGTTTGATCATGGGAGGAAATTTTTCGATTATGGATTACTTTATCTGGAATGAGATTCCGACCGTTTTGGGCAATCTGATCGGCGGGCTTGCGTTTACCGGGTTGACCCTCTATTCCACGCATATAAAAACCGCGCCTAAACGCGCCTTATAATTGATCCGAATGATACAAGAAAGCCTCAGCCCATCAGTGTCTGAGGCTGATTAACAATCACTGTTTACTTTGTAAAAGGGCTCATCATGACACGCAACGAAGTTACCGAATTGATCATCACGCACAAACTGCGCAAACAACTGACATGGCCTCAACTGGCCGACGCCATCGGTCAGAGCAAGGAGTGGACGACAGCCGCCCTGTTGGGACAGATGACGCTTAACGCCGAACAGGCCGCCAAGATCGGCGCCATGCTGGAGTTGCCCGCCGAGGCTATCGAACAATTGCAAGTTGTTCCCTACAAGGGTTCCCTGCCCTCCGCAGTGCCGACCGATCCGTTGATTTATCGTTTCTACGAGCTGGTCAGCGTCTACGGCACTACCTTTAAAGCGCTGATTCACGAAGAGTTCGGTGACGGCATTATGAGCGCCATCGATTTCAGCATGGATCTTCAACGTGAACCCGATCCCAAAGGAGACCGTGTCAAGATCGTGATGAGCGGTAAATTTCTTCCTTATAAAAGTTATTGAAGGTCTGAGCCCTGTGAATGACTGCGGCCGCTCGCCATAAAAAATGTCCAGCCGATTAAAAATCTCCGTAGGCCAATGCTCGGACAAAGGCCGTAAGGAAATCAACCAGGATTTCCACGGCGTTTATATCCCGAAAGAACCGCAGTTGAGTTCGAAAGGCGTTGCTATTGCCCTGGCCGACGGGATCAGCAGCAGCGATGTCAGTCACATTGCCAGTCAAGCCGCCGTGACCGGCTTTTTGGAGGATTATTTTTGCACTTCGGAAGCTTGGTCGGTAAAAAAGTCGGTACAGCGGGTTTTGATAGCAAGCAACTCATGGTTGCATGCGCAAACCCGGCAAAGCCGGTATTGTTACGATATGGACAGAGGCTATGTCTGTACCTTAAGCGCGATGGTGATCAAATCCACTACCGCGCATATTTTCCATGTGGGCGATTCACGGATTTACCGATTGCGCGACCATGACCTGGAACAGCTCACCAACGATCATCGGCTTTGGATTTCGCAGGATAAAAGCTATCTAAGCCGCGCCTTGGGAATGGATTCCCATCTTGAAATCGATCATAAAGCCCTGCCCGTGGCAAAAGGCGATATTTTCTTGTTCGCGACCGATGGCGTTTACGAATTTGCCGGCCCGGAATTCATCGTCGACGCCATCAGCAAAGCCGGGGGGAATCTCGATTCCACAGCCAAAGCGATCGTCGATCAAGCTTACCTGCAAGGCAGTACGGATAACCTCACCGTTCAGATCGTCAGAGTCGAAAACTTACCCAAACAGAGCGCTAACGAGCTTTACCAGTCGTTAACCGAGCTGCCGTTCCCGCCGGTATTGGAAGCGCGGATGCTGTTTGACGGCTATACCATTGTCAGGAAATTACACGCCAGCAGCCGCAGCCACATTTATCTGGCGGTATATAACGAAACTAACGCTCAGGTCGTTATAAAAACCCCGTCTATCGACCTTCGGGGCGATCCGGCTTATTTGGAACGCTTCCTGATGGAAGACTGGATCGCCCGGCGCATCAATAATGCGCATGTGCTCAAACCATGCGCGCAGACGCGCAAGCGCAATTTTTTATACGTGGTCACCGAATTCATTGACGGACAGACCTTGACGCAGTGGATGATCGACAATCCGAAACCGGACCTGGAAACCGTGCGAGGGATTGTCGAGCAAATAGCGAAAGGCTTGAGAGCTTTTCACCGGCTGGAAATGCTGCATCAGGATTTGAGACCCGCCAACATCATGATCGACAGCACCGGCACCGTGAAGATTATTGATTTTGGTTCAACGAGGGTCGCGGGCATTATCGAAATGACC
The DNA here is from genome assembly GCF_002934365.1 of Methylobacter tundripaludum. Taxonomy (GTDB): domain Bacteria; phylum Pseudomonadota; class Gammaproteobacteria; order Methylococcales; family Methylomonadaceae; genus Methylobacter_A; species Methylobacter_A tundripaludum_A. Next base: position 10,438 of record NZ_PTIY01000013.1, read on the forward strand.
ACGCCGATCAGGCGCGACGACATACTGGGTACCGCCCAATATACCGCGCCGGAGTATTTTCTCGGGGAACAGGGTTCCGAACGTTCGGATATGTTTTCCCTGTCCGTGATTGCCTATCAAATGTTGACCGGCAAGCTGCCCTATGGCGCTGAAGTAGCCAAATGCAAGACCAAAGCCGCGCAAAACAAATTAATGTATGACTCTTTGCGTTATGAGAATCGCGAAATTCCAGCCTGGGTTGACGATGCGATCAGGAAGGCGGCGCATCCGAATCCTTACAAACGCTACGAGGACCTGACCGAATTCATTTTCGATCTGCGTCATCCGAATCAGGCGTTTCTGAACAAGACCCGTCAACCACTTTTGGAACGAAACCCATTGGCTTTCTGGAAAGGTGTTTCTTTTATCCTCGCGCTTATCATCATAGTATTATTGAATAACTGATGTTACGCACAGATAGTTTTGTCCTGTTTGCCGCGCTGCATGGATCGAGCGGGTAGAAAGCACTCAATTCGCGGCGTAGCGCGCCGTGCAAATCCAGAACCTGCTATTGCGTATTTATTGTCCGGCTACTATCAGCCAGATTTCAGGCTTCCAGCTAACAAATTTGCAATTAGCGAAGAATTCATTCACACATTATGACTGCGCAATTGCGTCATCAGCTCTTCAGCCAAACCCTTTACTTCACCTTGGGTAATAATAACCAGCCGTCCAACGCCGTCATCGGACGTTCTTACCGGCAGCCGCGTTGCCGGATAAAGCCTTCCGGCACCCCCTTGCACCAGCAAGGGTTGGTTTTGCCCTGGCGTGTAAACCATACCTTTTACGCGGACCAGCTGTTTAGGGTAATGGGCAATCAGGTATTCCAATGTTTTTTGCATCCGCTCCCACGGTAACGGATGCTCAAGCTGCAAGGTGATGCTGCTGAAACCGTGATCCGGTAACTCGGGCAGTTCGGTATTACGCAGCCGCCTGAATTTGTTCGGCAAATTGAGCAGCGCATTGTGGTCAAGCTCGCCTTGCACTGCGGTCAGACGGGTTGCGGCGGGAGCCAAGACCGACAAGCGCGCATCCAGTTTGGCAATCGCTTCCGCTGTCGCCAAGTCGGTTTGCGTCATGACCACCGTATCCGCCCAAGCGATTTGGGCCTGGGCTTCGGGAAAATAGTCGAAATGATCGGTATCCATGCTCGCCGAAACGGTGGCGATAACGCCTTGCAAGCTGTACCGCGCAGCCAGCCAACGTTCCCTTAACAAAATGTCCAGCACCGGTTCAGGATTGGCGACGCCGCTGGTTTCGATGATCACCCGCTCGAAAGGCCTGTCCCCGGAATCCCAGGCCATGCGCAGGTTTTTAAGCAAGGGCGTTAACGAACCTATCACCTGACAGCACAAGCAGCCGCCGACCAAGGTCGATAACGGTACTTTGTGCTCGCGCAGCAATTGTTGGTCGATCGGGGTGGCGCCGAACTCATTGATAATCACGGCGGATTGGGGCGCATGGCTCAATAAACGATTCAGTAACGTGGTTTTCCCGCTGCCGAGAAAACCGCTGATAATGAATACGGGTATGCGTTCAATAACGTTGGATGACCTGGCTAGACTGTAATTATTCATGTGATTTATTGATAAATGGTATTTGCGGCGGCTTCCCGACAGGCCGAATAAGGCTGTCCGGCATCATGGCTGACAAAGCGTTCACTATCGGCCTGCCTGAAACTGACATCCTCCACCTTAAAATTATCCAGGCTCAGGTTATAAAAGCGGTCGTAGTAGGCCTGTAGTTCGCGTTTGATTTGCCGATCAAAAGGCAACTGAATCATTTGCGTGGCGCCGTTACGGCGCTGCTGTACAACGCCGTTTTTTACCGCCAATTCCCCGTTTTTAAAGACCAGGTCGGCAGCGCTGAACATGGCCTCCTTATCGGCTTCCGGGGTGTACACCGCAATATCGGCAATGGCGCCGGGCATTAAATGGCCTCTATCCTTTAAGCCTAGCATACGCGCCGCTGCGGTACGGGTCATAACGGCGATTTCATACAACGAAAACTCTTTTTTCAGCTCCTTTAATAAACTCATCGCGACCGCTTCCTGATTCAGTTCGGCCATGCATTCCAAACGAAAATCGTAATCCATTAACAGCCGGATCAAATGCGGATAGCGCGTAAACGGGCCGCCGTTGGGATGATCGGTAGTAAAAAACAAGCGCCACGGGTCTTCGGCCAGCAAAAATATTTCCAAGCCGATCAACCATTGCAAGCTGTTAACAAAACTTTTTTGCTGATAACGGTACGGAACAGCGCCGCCGCTGCCTTCGCATTCGGCATCCCACATAACCCATTTGTTGGGCGTCGCATCGTTACGGCGGCTGTATTGGGCAATCACATCGCCGGAAATAGTCACGGTCTGGCCAAACAACACCTGACCGACGTCCATCGTGATATTGCGATGTTGATTAAATCCGTCGATTAATTTGGCCGCCGCCGATGAAAAGCCCCGGCCGCCTTCGTTGCCATAGCCGTAAAACTGGATATGCGCCAAATGCATCGGCAAGCCTTGCGCGGCTTCCATGGTGGCGATAGCGGTATCGACATTGCCGGGGAGACCCAAGTTATTGCAATGCACATGTACAGGGTGCGGCAGTTGAATGTCGCACGCCGCGCGTTGCAGCGTTTGCAAAATCTGCCGGGAACTCACGCCGTAATCCGGCACCACATCATCCAACGCAAAACTGCGCACATTCGATTTAAAAGCATTGGCGCCGCCGGCATTAATCACCTTTAATCCCAAACAGCGGGTCGCCTGTAAGGTCCAGGCCACATAATCGTTGACCTGGTTTTGACTAGCCTTAGCGCGCAGCAGCCGCAACAGGAAATCATCGTTACCGAGAATGGCCAAACCCGCGGTATCGATGATCGGAATGTCGGCCATTTGCAAGTGGGCATCCAGCGCGTTAGCGGGCAATACCGCCGGTTCAACGACGGTCGTGTAACCCATTTGCGCGTAGCGATAGCCGGTTTCGGTGGTTGACCAGCGCGCGGTGCTGAACGCGTGACCCAGCTTGCGGGCCATGTAGTTGCGGTGCTGTTCGGGCAGCAACAAGCGCGCGGTGTTAACGTTGCCGCCGGCAATGTGGCTATGAATATCAACCGCCCCGGCCATGACGATTTTGCCGGAGACGTCATAATCGGCATCAATCGCTACGCCTGAATCGAGCTCGGAAATAATCACGCCATCCCGGATAAACAGATCTTGAACGGTGCCGTTCAGGCCTTGGGCGGGATCGAACAGCTGCCCGCCTGTTAAACGCGTCAACATCTCAAATGATCCTGCAACTGTCCAGCGCCTCGTGTATGGCCTGTTTGGGCAGGTTACGCCCGATAAAGACCAAGGTTGACCGACGGATTTCATCGGCCGCCCAAGGCACGCCGATACTGTCTGCCAACAGCATGTGTACGCCCTGGTAAATCACCTTGCGGTCGCAGCCCGCTATATGGACGATGCCTTTATAGCGCAATAAATCGTTGCCGTAATCCCTGACCATGACATCGATAAAGGCGATCATTTTGGCCGCATCGAAAGCCTTGTCGGTGCGGTATACGAAAGACGCGATACCGCCATCGTGTTCATGGCTGACGTCTTCCAGAAAATCGGGTTCAATTTCCAGAATGGCATTGAGATTGAAACCGCGTATGTCGAGAATTTCACCGATGTCGGTTTCGCCAAAATGGGCATGAGCGATAGGCGCGCGGGCGTTGATTGCGCGTAACCGCGCTTCCAATGCGGCCAGTTGTTCCGGCGTTATCAAGTCGGTTTTGGATAACAACAAGCGGTCTGCAAAGCCGACCTGCTCTTCCGCTTCATGGCATTCAGCAAGTTGTTTAAGTGCGTGTTTGGCATCAACGACGGTAATAATCGCATCGAGCAGATAATATTCACCAATATCCTGCTCGACAAAAAACGTTTGCGCGACAGGCGCGGGGTCCGCCAGTCCGGTGGTTTCGATAACGACCCGCTCAAAGTGCAGCAAACCGTTCTCCCGTTTTTCGGCCAACTCGCCCAAAATCCGCACCAAGTCGCCGCGCACGGTGCAGCAAATACAGCCGTTGTTCATTTCAACGATTTGCTCCTCCCCTTGAATCAGTAGGTCGTTATCGATACCGGCTTCGCCGAATTCATTTTCGATGACTGCAATGCGGCGGCCATGTTCCTCGGACAGGATACGATTTAAAAGCGTCGTTTTTCCTGCGCCTAAAAAACCGGTCAGAATGGTGACCGGAACAGGTGTGGAGCGGTTAGAATCAGACATGGATTATCCTATCGGTTGTAAAGAAATAAAGTTTGCGTGACAAACTCAGCCAAAATCCAGCGTCAATAACAAGCGCCGGGGGGAATTGAGCGTCAATTTTGGCGAGCGATGTATCGCGCCATGCTGTTCGTTGCCTTCCCATAAACCGCCTTTCAGCAAACCGATAGCATAAGGCGGCATATTGTGGATCGCGTTAGTGTCCAAAATCAGGCCTGAGAGTTCGTCGCTTAAGCCGCCGGAACCACGGCCCAATTTGCGCCGGTCGGCATAAGCATCTTCCAGCCATTCGGTGCCGATGCCGCCGTAAGTACACACCAAACGGCAGGTCACCGAATCGACATGAAATTTGGGACACATGGCATGATCCAAGGTATTCAAACGCAAGCCGACACGCTTCAACTCGAATAAATCGCAATAAAGCGCGGTTAAAGCGGCCACATCGTTGCAAAATGCCCGGTAACCCGGTAAATGTGCTGCCCGAGGCTGTAGGCTAAAGAAATCGAATGACGCAAAGTCAATGCTTTCAACAAAAACGATTGGATTGGGAAGTCTTAACACATGCTCGACAAAGCGGCTCAGCTCGTTATCAACCTGTCGCTCTATCAGGCAAAGATTGATGCCGGGTTGATAGATTTGGGCCAAATCGGCCACGTCGTCAGACAGGTAAGCTTGAGAATAAAGCGGCTTTGTTAAATGCTGCGCGGCAACAACCATGTTTGTCCTCATTGATTGAATAAAAAACGTTCCAGAATAATAATCGACTGCATGAAGCCGATACCGAATGCGAAAATTGTCGTTTGCCCAAACAGATGGGGCAACGTTGAATGTTCGTGTAAAGCGGGAATCATGTCGGTGGCGGCAATATAGATAAATCCGCCTGCCGCAATTGGTAGTAAAAATACCAAGGACGATTCCGCCACTTGACTGAACAACAGGGTAAATACCGCGCCGGCGACAACCGTCAGCGAACAATAAAAGTTATAAAGAACCGCTTTGGCCGGTGGGTACCCGCCATAAACCAGTGCGCCGACATCGCCGATTTCCTGGGGAATTTCATGGGCAATGATCGCCAGGGTCGTGGTAAAGCCTAATACCGGATCCACTAAAAAACTGCCCGCAATCAAAATGCCATCGACAAAGTTATGGATGGCGTCGCCCATTAAGTTCATCTTTGCGATGGGTTTGATGTACCCGGATTGTTCCGATATATCAATGTGATGGTCATGTCGCCAACGCACCACTTTTTCCAGTATAAAAAAGATAAACACGCCTGCGAGGGTTAGCAAACAAACCGTGGAGACCGAACCCTGCCGGTTTACCGCATCGGGAATCAAATGAATAAAGGCGTCGCCCAATAACACGCCGACCGCCAAGGCGACCAGATAAGGAATTATCCGTTTTAATTGTTCCGCCTCGACCCATAAGGCGAACATGCCGCTCATTGAGGTCAGGCTGACCAGAAAACTTGCGCCGATAGCGCTCGCAACTATTTCAAATGAAAGATTCATCGTTATTCATTATTCGGAAATTCTTTTGGGATAAATTTAGGATTTGGTTAAAAATAACTTCCCGAAATCGCTATTTTCGGCCATCAAGCCGTTCGTGCTGAACCTGTCGAAGCATGAGCGGCTTGACGCGGTAGGCCCGAAATTTTTCCGCTCACCCTTCGACAAGCTCAGGGCGAACGGAAAAACTTCACCGTTCCATGTCGAGAAGTTATTACCGGCCATATCCTTACCGGTGTGAGCCGTAAATGAATTCGGCAATGGCATTCGGCAGCAGATGCAATACCGCATCCGCCAATAACACGCCACCCACTACAGCGATTAAATTCGACGCAATGCGTTTTAAACGTTTGTCCTTAAGCCACGGCGACAACAAGCCCAAGCTTATTAACAGGCCCGCGCCAATGGCATGAACAGTGCGATCAAGACTGCTCATCGGTCAACCATTCCGGGAAATTATCCCGGTAGGTTTGCCATGCGCCCTTACCGGCCGATAATTCCTCATCGTTCAACAAACACAGGTCCAATTCCCGGCATGCTTTATCGGCATCGATGTTTTGACCGATAAAGACCAGTTCTTGCCGGCAATCGCCAAAAGGGGCTTGCCAGTTAGCGCGAATATCCGCGACGTAATCTTCAGGCCATTCCGATTCAGGCACCGACGCCCACCAGCGTCCGGCGCAGCCATGTTGTAGGGTGCCGCCGGCTTGCGACCAGTTGCCGACCCATTCGGGCCGCGAGGCCAGCCAGAAAAAGCCTTTGGAACGCAGCAAGGTGCCGTTGTTCCAATCGTCGCGATGCAGATAATCGTAAAAACGCTCGGGATGAAACGGCTTACGGGCGGCGTAAACGAAACTGGCGATGCCGTATTCCTCGGTTTCGGGCTTATGCGTACCGCGCATTTCTTGCAGCCAGCCCGGCGCCTGTTCCGCCTGTTCGAAATTGAAGCGTCCGGTATTGATGATTTTACGAAGAGGCGCTTGCCCCATGACCATCGGGATGATCTCGGCATCGCGATTCAGGGTGTGCAAAATGGCGGTCAGGTTAGCCAGCTCGTCACTGCACACCAAATCCGCTTTTGAAATCAGAATCACGTTACTGAATTCCACCTGCTCCACCAGCAAATCGGCGATATTGCGTTCATCCTCCTCGCCCAGTTCGGCATGGATGTCTTTCAGCGATTGAGCTTCCAGGTAATCCCGCATGAAGTTGACCGCATCGACCACCGTCACCAGGGTATCCAGTTTGGAAATATCCGACAAACTAACGCCGTCTTCATCCCTAAAGGCAAAGGTTTCTGCAATCGGCATGGGTTCCGCGATACCGGTCGATTCAATCAACAGATAATCGAATCGGCCTTCCTTGGCCAGTTGCCCGACTTCCACCAGCAAGTCTTCGCGTAATGTGCAGCAGATGCAGCCATTGCTCATTTCCACGAGTTTTTCTTCGGCGCGATTAAGGGTGACTTCGTTTTTAACGAGCGCCGCGTCAATGTTGATCTCGCTCATGTCATTAACGATCACGGCTATTTTTAAGCCCTCGCGGTTGGCGAGAATGTGATTGAGCAGCGTGGTTTTGCCCGCGCCTAAAAAGCCGGACAATACGGTTACCGGTAAGCGTTTTTCAGTCATCACTATGCGCGCTCACGCTGTTGTTGGTTGATTTTGCTCGAGCAACGCTAAATAGCCGGCCCGCTTTATTAATAGCGATACCGTATAAGGTGCGGCCCAAGTATTCTTTTTGTGCTCAGGAATTACACTGGCTTGATGGATTCTCGACATTTTCATCAGTAACTCACCCTAATACCTATCTCGGCGCTGCGGCCCGGTTCCGGGGCGAAATTACGCAGATACGATGTCGAATTGCGGATGTTCTCGTTCAGCATGTTCTTGCCTTTTGCAAACAGCAGCATTTCGGAACCGCCAAAACTCGCCAAGCGGTATTGCGCACCCAAATCCAGCAACAGATAGCCGGGGGTGTTGGAGTCATGCTCGCCCGCATGATTTTGCGCTTCGCCACGGGTTAACCGGGCATTGGTTGACCAATCGTTTTTCTCGTAGCTCAGTTGCAGCCCATAGCGTAGCGGCGGCATTCGGGGCACGTTGCCGCCCTGCTCAAAGGTGCCTCGGGTATAGTCGCCGAACAAAGTCAGATCGACCGCGCCGTAACGGTTTTCCATCAGCGGAAACACGGTTTTGGCTTCAAAGCCTTTGAAGGTGGCCGCGGCCTGCCGGCTTTCCAATACCGGAATACAAGTTCCAGAGCAAACATCCTCAAATGCTTCGGCGTCTTCGTTAAACAACGAGCCGGTTCGTTGCTGATAAATGTAGTCGTTGACCCAATTGTGGAAAAGATTCAGCTCCGCTGCCATCCAATCGGCATTGTAGCGATAGCCCAAATCCAGGTTATTGGACAACTCCTTATTGAGGCCGGCGTTACCCAATTCATAGCTGTGCGTGGCCTCATGAACGCCGTTGGAAAACAATTCCTGTATCTGCGGCGCGCGCTGCGAATGGGTGAATGCCAGACTAACCTGATGCTGGTCGGTAATGTCCCACAATGCGGAAGCCGAGCCGCTGAGCGGTTTATAAGTCAGGCTGTTGCCGTTTTCCGGCGTTATGGTTTGCCATTCGCCGCGCGCGCCCAGCTCATAGGTCACATCGCCGATTTTGAACGATTCGACGTCAAACAAGCCGTAGGAATTAAGGTCGGTACGCGGCACCAACGCTTCTGCGCCGATCGCGGAAAACTGGCTGTTGACCGACTGAAAACCCATCACGCCGTTTAATAAACCGATGGGCTTATGTTCAAGCTCCACGCGGCTTTCGTAGGATTTGTTCAAGAAAGTCGTGGCCGGGGTGCCGTTGTCCATTTCGACATGCTTGTAGTCGGTATAGCCGAATTTTATCCGCAGCTTTTCCGCCAGCGCGAACGGCCGGTTGAGCTGGCCTTTAAAATCGTACTTGGTTTGATTCAGATCGATAGTCACCGGCGCGCCGCCGCTGCCGTCCGGCGGGATGCCGTAGTTTTTCTCCAGGCTGTTGATCGAAACGCCGACTAAGCCCGCATCGCCGATTTTAGAGATGCCGACCGAGCCGCCGCGCGATCTCGCCTTTGAATTGTCAATCAGGCCGTTGGGATTGTTCACAATATTCAGACTGGAATCGATAGAGCGGGCGGCATCCTCGTCTATCGCAGAGCCGCCGATATGGGTGTTGCCCTGATCGCGGTAAAAACCGTCGACATGATAGGCCACGCCGCTTTTTCCGCCTTCCAGCTTGACGGCGCTGGAGGTCTCGTTGGTTGCCGAATCATAGCGCTGCTCGCCGGCGCCGCCGAGCAGCTTGTCCGGCACCTGCTCGGGAATCCGGTTGTCGATCACGTTGACCACGCCGCCGATGGCGCCGTTTCCGTACAACAGCGTCGACGGCCCGCGCAACACTTCAATCCGTTCCGCCAGAATCGGTTCCACGCCGTTGGCATGATCCGGGCTTAATGACGAGACATCATTATTGCCCAGGCTGTTCTGCATGACCCGTACCCGAGGCCCCGATTGCCCGCGGATGACCGGCGAACCAACACCCGCGCCGAACGACTGGCTGGTAATGCCGAGTTCATTCTTCAGCGTGTCGCCGATGGTTGTCCCCGTTTTCATCCGCAACTGGTCTCCCGTCAGCACCGTTACCGGCTTGGCCGATTTGGCGGTGGACTGCTTGATGCCGGTACTGATGACGACGATGTCCTCCAGTTTGTGGGCGTCATTATCAGCCGCATGGGCATTGGTTGCTATCGCACTTGTCGATAAGAAAATAACAGTGAGTTTTTTATTCATGGTTTTTATTTATTGTTTAAAAATGTGAGACATGGACTTGGCTCAAGACGCAGCTATATAATGTTATAACGTAACACCCGGTAAGCCTTCCTGCCTGCCAAAAAAATAACGGTATCAGTTTTGATCGCCCATCGTTTCCGCGCATTGTGCGCAAACGCCATGAATTTCGATGGCTTTGCTGTGAACGATAAAGTCGGCCTGCTTGATTTCTTCCGACAGCGCCTGCATGACTTCCGGGGCCGGCCGCTCTTCCACTTCCTGGCAGTTATTGCAGATCAGCAATAACTGTTCATGCTGATGAGCGGAGCAATTGCAACCGACAAATGCGTTGAGGCTCTCGACCCGGTGAATCAAGCCCTGCTCGATTAGAAAATCCAGCGCGCGGTAAATCGTCGCGGGCTTTGCCGCATCCATCAGAGGTTTGATCCGATCCAACAGCTCGTAAGCCTTAACCGCTTTGTGACTTTCCCAGATCAGCTCCAGCACTTGCTGGCGTATAGGCGTCAATTGCACGCCGCGCACCACGCATAGCTGAGCGGCGGTGCCCAATGCCTCGCTGACGCATTTTTTATGATCGTGCCCTAAAGGATGGGAATGGTTGTGGCTTGCTTCGGCTGATGTATTCATTGGAAAAAACCGTTTACTTGAAATCGAATGTTATATTATAACATCCGCTAAAGCTTTGCAATCACTCTCCACTTAGACAACAAATACGCCGCATCCCCACTAGCCACTCTTGATCTCTATCCCACTAAATACTTTCCCCCATGTCCCGGCTATTTCAAATATAATAATCTTATTAAATTGGTCTGGATTTCCTCCTCAACTAATCTTCTATATTCTTGTGAGTCGTCTATGCAATTTGAAGTGTTTCTTTCCATTTTTACCTTAATGATGATTGCCTTAAATGGTGCACTCTTGCCCAGCAAAACGCAGCCACTGTTAAACGTACCAGGTAGACATGGCGACACTGCGCGTAAAGCTTATCGGCCTTTTAAGTTATATGGCCCCCTGTTGCTCGCCCTGTTCTTCCCTTCCCTGTCAACGGCCGCCGAAGACGCGGCCGGCTCCAGCCCAATGGATTTGACCCAGCACTGGGCGGGCTATACGGCCCTGATAGTGTTCGCGATTGCCTATATTCTCGCGATGACCGAGGAGGTGACTGAGTTAAAAAAATCGAAGCCGATGGTGTTTGCGGCGAGCCTTATCTGGATCTTTATTGCCGCCGTTTATACCAGCGGCGGGATGAGCGAACAAGTCGGGATAGCGTTCCGCACCACTCTTGAAAGTTACGGCGAGCTGTTTTTGTTCATCATGGTGTCGATGACTTACTTGAATGCGATGGAAGACCGGGGCGTATTCGACAGCCTGCGGGTCTGGCTGCTGAGCAAGAATTTCAGCTATCGGCAACTATTCTGGATTACCGGCTTTCAGGCGTTCTTTATCTCGTCCGGCTGCAATAACCTTACTACCGCCTTGCTGATGGGTTCGGTTATTCTGGCTATGGGTAAAGAATGCCCGCGCTTTGTCACCTTATCCTGCATCAATGTCGTGGTCGCCTCCAATGCGGGCGGCTCCTTCAGTCCCTTTGGCGACATCACCACATTATTGGTCTGGCAAAAAGGCGTAGTGCCTTTCGCCGACTTCTTTTCCCTGCTGATTCCGGCCATCGTCAACTTCGCAATACCCGCAGCGATCATGCATTTCTTTATTCCGCAACAAAGACCCGCGGCGGTAATGGAAGCCCAGGACATGAAACGGGGCGGCTGGATAATCATCTTTCTGTTCGTATTGACCATTATTACCTCGGCTTGCTTTGAAAACTTCCTGGGCCTGCCTCCCGCTGCCGGAATGATGATGGGCCTGACCTATTTGAAATTTTTCAGTTATTACCTGCAAAAAACCCGCGATTCCCATTCAATATTGATTCCAGTCGATTTGACCGATGCCAAAATCGATCATTTTGCACCGATGAAATATATGAACAATCCGCAAGCCGAGGTAAATCAACAGATTGCAAAAGAACTGCCTTTCGACATTTTCCAGAAAGTCGCCAACCTGGAATGGGACACCTTGCTGTTTTTTTACGGCGTCATGGTGGGCGTCGGCGGCTTGAGTTTCATCGGCTATATGGAAGTGGCGTCCCATCATTTATATGACAGCATCGATCCCACTGTAGCCAACATTCTGGTCGGCATCGCCTCAGCGTTCGTGGATAACGGCACCATCATGCTGTCCGTACTGACTATGGCGCCGGATATTTCTCAAGGCCAATGGCTGCTGGTGACATTGACCGCCGGTGTCGGCGGCAGCATGTTGGCGGTCGGTTCCGCAGCGGGAGTCGGCTTGATGGGACAGGCTAAAGGGATTTATACCTTCACCAGCCACTTGAAATGGACGCCGGTCATCGTTCTGGGTTACTTCGGCAGTATCGCCGTGCACTTTCTGATTAACGGCCGGTATTTTTAGGATCAGCTGTTTATGCCGGTTCCAAAGCCCCTGCCTGGGAACCGGCATAAACCATGCCCGCACACGCTTCGCTATCGACACCGGCTACAGCTTTATTGAGCTGTATCGTTGCGCACAATCTTCGGTGGCGTCCAGGATTGCGTGACGCTTATCGACGGTTCAGGAACATACACCCGGAGAAACAAAAAGAACGTGTCGTCATCGGTGCCGCTAGGCGATTGTAGCCAATAGCTTCCTTCTGGAAGTTCCTCCGGCTGCTCGCTTTGAATCAGAATAGTCATACCTCCCAACGAATCCCGGCCTTGATACTCAGGATAATAACTATTGATGCTGTAACTGCTGGAGCCGGGAATAAGATTGTAGGTGGAGTTGTACATCGTGACCGACCAAAAACCATGCTTTGTTGCATCAAACGGCGGAAATTCGCCCGCCTTGAAAGTCAAGGTATAGCTGGACTGTCCAGTCAGCGTTATATTTTCATTGTCGGTAAAAACATTGATGTAAACCGCCTCAGCCGGGTCATTAGCGCAAATGCCGGCCAATGATTGCAGCGCTGCGCGGGTGATAAAATCGCTGTGCTGCCCCGCACGACCGATGTCGGTCGGCGGATATGTCCAGCCATTGACCGTTTTCCCCCGGCCTTTGGTCATTTTTTGGAGCATCGACAGGCCATCCTTGGCGGCGCGCTGAAGTCCGGCGCGCGTCGCATTGGACTGGTCATCCAGGCTCTGGTTGGGGCCTATGCCTATGGTCGCAAACAGTTTGAGCATCTGCTCCTGGTTAATGCCGGGCGGCAATCCGGGCGGATTTTCTGTCATTGCCTTGTTCATCGTTTTCCATGCGCCGGCGGTGTTATTGTAATCAACCCCATAGGGCGCCATTACCTTCGTTGGCTGTGGCGATGGGAGGTTAGGCCAATCGGACAGCGGCGTCAAAAGATATTGCTCCTGTATGGCGCAGGCTTTGTCCAAATCCTCCTGTGTGGTGTTGTTGACGCCGGTTCGTCCCATCAACAGAATGCCCGCCGTGCGTGAACGCGGCAGGACATCGAATACACCTTCCGGCGCCTGACCGTTCCAGCCGGGACCTGCGATCAAAAAATTGCCGGCCTGCACCCCCGTGGAACGGGTACCCACATAGGCAAAATTGTCTGCGTCCATACACACCATTTCGATGCAATAAAAACGATCTGTAACCATCGGCACAGAAATCACAATAGGATCCTGCGCCACATCCAGCCATGCCGTCGAATACAGCGTATCGCAATTGGGACAGCCGCCCGTTTGACTAGCCGGGCTTGCAAGTTTGCTTACATGGTGAAACGAGTTGATCGGTGCATATAGATCCGGCAAGCCCTTTTCTTCGCTCAGCTTTTTGCCGCCGAGGCTGGCCCACAGCCAGCGCAATTGGGTATTGTAAATCCACGGGAAGCCATATATATAGGCTTGTATCCCAAGCGAATAAGCATATTCCTCTTCCCAGTCACTGCTTTGGGGCAATGTCCTTTGCGGCAAATCAAGGCAAAAATTGCTCTCGTCCTCGGTTCTTGAATAGTCAGTCATTGTTAGCTCCTTATTTAGCGGGATATTTGCAATCCGTACTGCCGTCATGCCAAGGCGTGACGCCATAGCCGTTTAGCGCAATTTCGCAAAGCGCCTTGTTACGATCGCCAGCATCAGCCTGCTTTAACGCATTGCCGACCATTTGAACAATTTTTTGGGTTTCATGCAGTTTTGGGTAGCCGGGTCTGGGCGTCGCGGCTCTTTGTTGCGGGTGGCTTGCAAAGTACTTGCTTGCCTTGACCCAATCCTGAATTTCAAGATAGCTAAAAGCCAGTGTTTTTACTGATCGCAGGGGCAATTTCTTGTGTCCGGTCTCAGGATAATGCTTCTCCATGTGGTTGATCGTGCCGCATGAGTCCGGGAACCAGACGGAATAGTCGGTACCGGCCGCCATCTTCTCCGGCATCGGCTGTTTTCTGTCCCAGCCCTCGGTAATGAAGGCGGGGTTTGTGCAGTGATCGTGGGACAATCGATCCGCCATCACATGCAGGTAGATGCCCAGACTTTTGGGTGTGCCGTGGATTTTGGCCGCGTAGTCGGGATCGTAAACGCAGACTTCCGCAGTATTGTCGCTGTCGATGTCGGTACAAGCGCCGGCATTGGTGGGTGATATTTTTTGCCAGGCGACCTTGAAGGTGTTTTCGCCTCTGCATTTGTCGCAATCGATGAAAACATAGGGGATCGAGACAAAAATCGTTTTCTTGTCATCTTCGCTAAAGCAGGCCGACAAAGGATTGTTCTGGTCTTTGATCAGCCCAAAATCGCACAGGGTCTGCCGTCTTCCGAAGGCCCATACGCGCAGGTGGTTGATCAATGCTTCGCTGTTGGCGTAGGGCGATGTCTGCCCGTGCCGCAGGTAGGCCTTGTCATAGGTCAAAGACGTGCTGAGTGCATGATCTTCGGTGCGCAGCCAAGGCACGAAATGATAGGAATAGCCCCCTGTTTGGGTATTTAAGCGGGTAATTCCCTGTAAATTGTCGGTTTTCCGAGCCGTCATCGCCTTGCCATACTGATCGGTATTCACATAGCCCCCCACCAGATCGGTGGCCTCAGAATAGGCTGCGGTATCGAAAGCATCGTCGAAGCTCAGTCCCAGCATTCTGGAAAACAAAAAAAGCGAGTCAAAATGCAAGGTGTTTCTGGCATGCAGGCCTTTTTCTATCGTGGCCTTGAGGTATCTTCCCGTGCCTTTTACCACGCAGCCTGCCGGTGCGTTTTCCGGCTTGGGGCTGTCGGTGCATTGAACATTCCAACAATTAAATGCATACGGGATAACATCCCCCGATTTCGCCTGCGGATCGACATAATGAAAGCAGATGTCTTCGGAAAAGGCATGAGCCGCGCTTGGCGCAAAGACGCTTGCAACAATAAGGGCGCTTGCGCCAATAAAGCTTAGCCAACTCGAGCTTGGAATATTTAGGTGACTTGAACGGGAATTATGAAACATATACTGGTCTGTGATAGGTGGTTCGGGCCGTAATTAAGAGGCGGACTAGATCGCTGAGTCGCCGCATTATCACATACTCAACCATCATGGCCTACATTTATGTCTAACTTACCGAATGTTCTGCAATATATTACGCATTCGATACCCGCAACTGAAGCCGGTCTAACTGTCGATCCTAAAAACTGAAGCTGTGAAGTCTAACGCTTATCCATTTGGTAAGCACCTGCGCGGGCTGCGGGGTATAATCCAACATCAATGTTTAAGCCTGGCTTCCCTATCCGCAATAAACTGCATGTAACCACTATGGCAAAACTCAAATATCCGCTCCTTTTGAAAGTTGCCGTGATCGGCTTCTTAAACAGCTGGCATTGTGCGTCTGCCGATGCTTACCATCTCCAGATTGATGAAAAATCCGTCAATTTGATCGGCCTACCGCAACAGGCGGTCGTTGCCGGCGACAGCTTGCCGGCGCCGACCTTGCATTGGCGGGAAGGCGAACAGGTGACTTTGCAGGTCACCAATAACTTGAAAGAACAGACTTCAATCCACTGGCACGGCATCGTGTTGCCGTATCAAATGGACGGCGTGCCGGGCATCAGTTTCGGCGGCATTGCGCCCGGCCGGACCTTTACCTATCGATTTCAAGTCAAGCAAAGCGGCACTTACTGGTATCACGGACATTCCGGGTTTCAGGAACAACAGGGGCTCTTCGGCGCCATCGTCATCGACCCCAAGCATGACCATCAACCTGCCGATAGAGATTATGTGGTGATGCTTTCCGATTGGCCCGAAGCGGACCCGCACCGCACCTTGTCGCGACTGAAAATGCAGAGCGATTATTACAACTTTCAAAAACGTACCGTCGGCGACTTTTTTACCGACATCCAACGATTGGGATTTTCGGACACCGTCGCCGACCGGCTGGCCTGGGGACAAATGCGCATGGAGCCAACCGATCTGGCCGATGTGACCGGCGCGACTTATCATTTTTTGATCAACGGCCGGACGCCGGACAGGCATAAAACGTATCTGTTCCGGCCCGGCGAAAAGCTGCGCCTGCGTTTTATCAATGCCTCGGCGATGACCCATTTCGATCTGCGCATACCGGGTTTAAAAATGCGAGTGATCGCCGCAGACGGTCAAGCGGTATCGCCAATCGAGGTCGAGGAGTTCCGCATTGCGGTTGCCGAAACTTACGACGTAATAGTCGAGCCGCAAAGCGAGCAGGCTTACAGTATTTTCGCCGAAGCGTTGGATCGCAGCGGTTATGCCCATGCTTCGCTGACGCCGCGCGAGGATTTGACGGCGGCGGTTCCGCCGTTACGCCCGTTGAAACTATTGACGCTGGCCGAGATGGGCGGCGCGCACGGCGGCCACGGCTCGCATCAAGGCCATGACCAGCCGGCGGCCGACAACCCGCAACCGGCGCATGATCCACATGCCGGGCATCTGTCGCATCAAGCGATGGCTGAAACTGAAACGCCCGCCGCATCTTACCCGGTCTTAAACTATCGGCATTTAAAATCCGCAACGCCTGAGCATGGACTGATGGGAGCGCCGGACCGGGAAATCACGTTGCGCTTGACCGGCAACATGAACCGCTACATCTGGTCGTTCGACGATGTTAAATATTCCGACGCCGAACCGATCCGAGTCAAACTGGGCGAGCGGATTCGTTTTCATTACGTCAACGAAACCATGATGAACCATCCGATTCACATCCACGGCCTTTGGCAATACCTGGATAACGGCAACGGCATGTACAACCCGAAGAAACATGTGGTCAACGTCAAGCCCGGCGAAACGGTGAGCGTCGATGTGCCGGCCGACGCCGAGGGCGAATGGGCGTTTCATTGCCATTTGCTGTATCACATGGATACCGGCATGTTCCGTAAACTGATCGTCGAGAAAGCGGAGTCCGGTCATGAATAAAGTCTGGTTATGCCTACTGTGGGTATTCTGGCATAGCCAAGCATACGCGCACGGCGATGACGAAATTTTCAGTCATTTCAAGGCCGAGCGCCTGGAATACGAGGGCAACCAGGATCTGCACCTGTTCAAATGGGACGTGCAGCACTGGATCGGTAACGACGACCACAAGCTGTGGCTGAAAACCGAGGGCGACTATTCCGGCGACCAGGACATTTTCGGCCGCGCCGATTTGCAAATGCTGTACAGCCGTAATGTCGATACCTTTTGGGATTTCCAGATCGGCGCGCGGCGGGCGTTTGAACCTGAGCGGACGTTTGACGCAGTGATCGGCTTTCAAGGTTTGGCGCCGTACTTCATCGAGGTCGACAGCGCCATGTTTATAACCGATACCGGCAATGTATTGGGCCGCTTGAGTTTGGGCTACGAACTGTTGTTGACGCAACGCCTGATTCTTGCACCGAGATTTGAGGTCAATGTCGCGGCATCGGATTTGGAAATTCGCGGCGTAAAGGCGGGCGTCACCGAACTTGAAGCCGGCATGCGCTTACGTTACGAGATCGAGCGTGAGTTCGCGCCGTATATCGGTTTCGATTATGTCGAGGAAGAATCGCTGCGCGAACATCATCACAGTTTGCGCGGCGTGGTGGGAATGAGGATTTGGTATTAACGCCCCGCTCATCACAAGCCCATCATCAAACTGCCGCCATGCTTTTTCAGCCAATGCCTGCGGCTTTGGTAGTCCGGCAAATGTTCGGCAACCAAGGCCCAGAAATGGGCGGAATGGTTCCTGACTTTGATATGGCAAAGCTCGTGTACCACGACGTATTCCAATACTTCGGGCGGAGCTATGATTAACAGCCAATTGATGTTGATGTCGTTATGAATGCCGCAACTGCCCCACCGGCTTTTTTGGGTCTTGATTTTAATGGTCTGCGGAAATAGCTGCTTTCTTTCCGCATGACGGTTTACCAGCTGCTCCACCTGGATTTTCGATTCCTTTTTCATCCAGCGGATAAGCGCATCCTTTATCTCGGCGCTGTGGTCTTGAATCATCAAGGCGTCGGGAACGTGGGCAATAAATTCCCGGCTAAATTCTATTTTTATCCTTTTTAATTTTGTCGGCCGCACCGCCAATTTATATGATTCCCCCTGATAAGGAATGTCGGCGCCATGCCCGTAAACAGTGGGCGCTAAGGTTTTATGTTGATGAGTTTTAGCTGCGATTTTATCCATCGCCTGGACTATCCACTGCTGCTTGGACTGAACGAATTGATGAATTTTATGTTCGGCAACTTTTACCGGTGCGACGACTTCGACTTTGCCGGGCGTCACGATGATGCGCGTCTGCGTGGCCCGCTGACTGCGCCGGATTTGATAAGAGAATGGCAAGTTAGAAATGACGGCTCTCTATGTGACTGGGGTAAGAAATAGTATTTGCTCTGATATAAACAACGTTGGTTTATTGTGTCACGCGCCCTATTCATCCTGATTAATCATGTGCGTCGCCAGTTGCTGCAATGCCTGGCGTACATTTTCCCTGAAATTCGCATCCATGGGCATTTCATCTAAGGCTTTATTCATGCACAACATCCATTGGTCTCTTGCCGACTCGTCAATCGCAAAGGGGAAATGCCGCTGCCGTAACCTTGGATGTCCGAATTCCTGCACAAACAAGTCGGGACCGCCCAGCCAGCCCGACAAAAACTTGAACAGCTTGGTGCGCGCGCCCGACAAATCCGCCGCATGCATGGCGCGAATACCGGCGGCTTCGGGCAAAGCGTCCATAAAGAAATAAAACCGGTCCACCAGGCCAAGTATCGCGGCCTCACCGCCTATCGCTTGATAAGGCGTTATTTGTCTATTTTCTGTCATAATCCGTCGTTGTGAAAAATCATTTTGTCAGTAATATGCTATTCTACTAAATATTCTTACCGATACGGGCAAACTCTTGTAAGATTTAAAGGTCCGTATCTTTTTTGTTAACCGTTTATTTTTTAGGAGTCCATATAAAATGAGACTAAATACCGCCATTCCACGCTCGGAAGCCAGTGTTCTGGCTACCAATAAAGTATTGAGAAACACTTACCTGTTGTTGTCGATGACATTGCTTTTCAGCGCGATGACGGCAGGCGCTGCAATGGTCCTGAATCTGCCGCATTTTGGCCCGATCATTACGCTGGTGGGTTATTTCGGCCTGCTGTTCTTGACGACCAAATTCAGCAACAGCAGCTTGGGACTGGTTTTTGTTTTTGCTTTGACCGGTTTTATGGGGTTAACGCTGGGCCCTATTTTATCCATGTACGTTGCCGCATTCAGTAACGGTCACGAACTGATTATGACCGCATTAGGCGGCACTGGCGTGATATTCCTGGGACTTTCCGGCTACGCCTTAACAACGCGCAAAGATTTCAGCTTTATGGGCGGCTTCCTGATGGTCGGCGTTCTGGTGGCGTTTCTGGCGGGTCTTGGTGCGATGTTTTTCGCTATCCCGGCTTTATCGCTGGCTGTATCGGCCATGTTTATTCTGCTGATGTCCGGCATGATCCTATTCCAAACCAGTGAAATCATCCACGGCGGCGAAACCAACTACATTTTGGCGACTGTTTCGTTATACGTGTCTATCTACAACCTGTTCCTGAGCTTGTTGCAGTTGCTGGGCGTATTCAGCGGCGAAGACTAAAATAGTTATTTTGCCCATCCCACATAAAAAAGCCCGGCTAACCAAGTTAGCCGGGCTTTTTTATGTGCTGTCTTTTCACGGCTTGGTTTTAGAACCATGCAAACGGATCAATAAAGCCGCTTCATCATGGCTTAATCCCGAATTTTGCATCAATTCGTCGACACTGGCCCCGCTTCTTACTTTGCGGATGTCTCCGCTGTAAGGGTGAGAGGACTGGTCATGTTGCCCGACTTCCGCAATCTTTGCCGCCAGATCGTCGAGATGTTCGTCCGCAACGGCTATTTTGCTGTCCACTGTGGCTATTCGGCTGTCCACGGTCAAAGCAGCGGAACACAAACCCGCAATATCATTGGTGTTGCCGTGGACAATATCATTAAGAACGTGATAGTCGTGCTTGAGTTTCAGCAGGGTACGCGCCAGCCAGAAAAGCGCAACCAGCATGATCGCAATCGCCGCGCCCTCAACGATAAGGGCAATCATCAAAAGATTATTCATTAAACAATCTCGTCAATATGTTGCATGGGTTCTGCATCATCCAGTTCTTCCACTTCTTGTTTTTTTCTACGCGGCTGTTGTTTCTCAGGGTAACTATCATCCCTTTTAATCTTGTGGGACTTTACGACGGATAAAGAGGGTAATACCGGTTGTATTTCTAGCATATCGGCCTCCCGTAACTGACATTGCGTGAATCGTAATATTAGCAGGCTTTTTACTTTATTGTTAAGACATTCAGTATCATGGCTGAACGGTAGTCTCCACTGTCGGCGCCAAATTCAATAACTTGGCGCGCTCTTCATCGTTAGCGCCATAACGGGCAAAAGCTTGAGCCATTAACACCAAAACTACCCGCCTGTTTTTAAATCGCCCTTCCTCTGTCTTGTTATCGCCAATAGGATGAAATTCTCCATAACCGATTGCCGACAAACGGGGAGGAACAATTCCCTCCTTAACCAACTCATGCACAACGCTGGTCGCACGGGCCGATGACAAATCCCAGTTCGACCTGAACTTCAGGTTATCGATAGGAACATTATCGGTATGACCTTCAATATTAACCATATTGGGTAATGGATTAATCACCTCGGCAATCTTCTTCAGCACGGGTATCGCTTTTTTGGATAATTCCGCCTCACCGCTCAAGAATAACATTTCGCTATTCATTTCCAACTCTATCCAATAGTCGTGCTTCTTGACTGAAACCAGCTTTTCATCGATAAAGGGCGTTAAAACCTGCTCGAATTGATCGGACACCTGGCTCAACTGCTGTCTTTCTTTTAGAATTTCATCACTCAGCTCCCGTCTTTTTTCAACGTCTGCCGTCGCAGGGTTTTCCAATGGAATGGGATCTATCGTCGTCGGCAAAGTCCCTATCTGAATAGGATCGATCTCATCGCCCTGCTGCCCGTTATTCGAGAATGCATGGCCTAATGAATCGGACAGCGTTTTATATTTCCCTTCATTGACCGAAGAGATTGCGTACATGACCACAAAAAACGCAAACAGCAAGGTGATGAAATCTGCATATGACACCATCCAGCGGTCATGATTATTAGTGTTCTCTCTATGTCTCTTCCTGCGCCTAGTCATAGCCTAGTCTTTATAGGCGCCATTCAGATAGCCGCCCAGTTTCAACTTGATGTTCCTGGGATTTTCGCCTTCTGCAATGGAAATAATACCCTCTGCCAACATTTCCTTGGCTTGGGTCAATGCAAATACATGGCTTTTTAATTTGTTGGCGATCGGCAAAAAAACAAGATTGGCCGAACCCACGCCATAGATTGTCGCGACAAAAGCCGTGGCTATTCCTTCCCCTAAAAGCTCCGGGTTGGTCAAGTTCTGCATCACATGGATTAAGCCCATCACCGCGCCGAGAATACCGATGGTCGGCGCATAGCCGCCCATCGCCTCGTACAATCCTACCGCCTGTAAGGCTGTGCTTTCCTTGGCGTCTATATCCAGATCCAATATGTTGCGGATGGCGTCGGACTCATTTCCATCAACCAGCAACTGCAAACTTTTTTTTATAAACGGGTCCTTCTCATCGGGTATCGCATTTTCAAGACCTAACAAGCCTTCCTTGCGCGCCAGATGACTCCAGTAAATGACCTTGTCAATTTGCGCCGACAGATCGACTTGTTTTGAGATTAACACCCACGACAGCATCTTGACGCTTCTGACAAAAACAGCCGGTGGAAATTGCAACAGCGTCGCCCCCAATGTGCCGCCAAACACAATGATAAGCGCGGGCACGTTCACCAACGAATCGATGTCGCCGCCATCCAGTATGATTCCCAACAGAATTGCGCCGACACCGACCAAGATGCCGGCAATACTTAAAATATCCATTTTTAGTTTTCAGATGAGCGACTGAAGACCATTAATCGCTTGTCCATTCGGACATTCTTGAACGCAGCCTCAGTACGGCCTGGGTGCTGATTTGGCTGACTCTGGATTCGCTAATATTCAAAACTTCGCCGATTTCGCGCAAATTAAGTTCTTCATCATAATACAACGATATAACCAGACGCTCACGTTCGGGCAAACTTGCGATCGCGTTTGCCAACGCCTGCTCAAAACCTTCACGGCTTAAAGCGTCCGCGAGACCTTCTTCATGATCCACGGCTTCATCGAGATAATGGTCTCCATCTTGCGCCAATTCTTCGACGCTGAACACGCGGCAGCTGCTTGAATCCTGGAGTATGCGGTTATATTCATCGATGGCTATGCCTAAATGCTCAGCCACGTCGGCGTCTCTGGCCTCGCGGCCGGTGCTGTTCTCGATGGTGCGTATGGCCTCCGAAACCATGCGTGATTTTTTATGCACGGAACGAGGCGTCCAGTCGCTGCGCCTGACCTCATCCAGCATAGCACCCCGAATACGGATACCGGCATAGGTGTCAAAACTGGCTCCCTGCGAAACATCATAATTCTTGATGGCTTCCAGCAAGCCGAGCATCCCGGCCTGAATCAAGTCATCGACTTGGACCGAATCAGGCAGTCTGCTCAATAAGTGGTAGGCAATGCGCTTGACTAACGGTGCATGCTGCATGACACGTTCATCCGTGCCTCCAGCTTGCACCGCTGTGTACATTGCCACACCGCTCATGCGACATCCTTTTGGGAACCGTATTGAATCATTCTCTCAATAAAAAACTCAATGTAACCGCCCGCCTGGGATTTCAGCGGCCAGCTGTCAATTCTTGCGGCTATCGTTTTCAGCGCAAGCGCGGCCTTGCTTCTGGGAAAGCCCATTACTACGGGCATTTGTTTTTGAACGGCCTTACGCAAATATTCGTCGTAAGGCACCGCACCGGCAAACTTCAGCGTAACATCGAGATAACGATCGGTTACTTTGCTTAATTTTTGAAATAACGCATGCCCTTGCTGAACGCTTTGAACCATATTGGTTATCACATGAAAATGGGACAAACCGTAATCCCGGTTAAGCAGTTTAATGAACGCATAAGCATCGGTTAACGACGTCGGTTCATCGCAGACAACCACGATAATTTCCTGGCAGGCGCGGGCAAAATTGACCACGCTTGCCGATATACCGGCCGCGGTATCGACAATCAATACGTCGATATTTTGATCGATTTCGCTAAACGCATGAATCACTGAGGCTTGTTCGATTGTGGTCAGCTCAGACATTTTCTGAATGCCCGAAGCGCCGGGGATCACTCTCAAACCTGCCGGCCCTTCCATCATGATTTCATTTAATGTTTTCTCGCCTGACAGCACATGGGAAAGGTTGAACTGGGGGTACACGCCTAACAGAATATCAACATTAGCCAAACCCATGTCGGCATCCATTAACACTACATTCTGCCCCATTTGAGACAGCGCTATACCGACGTTAACCGATAGATTTGTTTTGCCCACTCCACCTTTGCCGCTGGTGACTGCGATGACTCGGACAGGTTTTATTTTATTCATTTTTCTTATTCCGGCTGCTTGGTCAGGTGGATTATGCATAGCCTTGCGCCACCCAAGCTTCGTTATTTTCATCGTTATAATCGCTTTCCTCATCCAGCTCAGCCGCACATCGCGCGACTAAAGTCCGGGCACAAGGGCTGTGCATATCTTCAGGCACTTGCTGGCCGTCGGCAATAAACGACAACGGCAGGTTATTCTCTATTATTGAAGAAACCGCCGAGCCAATCGTTGCCGCTTCGTCAAGTTTAGTCAAAATACTGGCTTGCGGCTCAAAAACCTCGAAGGCTTTGATAATTTCATTCATAGCTTTGTATTCAGTCGCAGCCGACATCACCAGATAAGATCTAATAGGTTGTCCGCTTTGTTGCAAGGTATTAATCTGCTCGGCCAGCTTCATATTGCGTTGGCTCATACCGGCAGTATCGATCAAAATAAGACGTTTGTCTGCAAAACCATCGATAAGATTGCGTAACTCCGCAGCGCTGGACGCCACCCGAACCGGAACGTCAAGTATACGTCCATAGGTGCTCAATTGCTCATGAGCGCCGATACGGTAGTTATCGGTGGTTATCAATGCAACCTGTCTTGGTCCGTGTTTCAAAATGAACTTGGCGGCCAGTTTGGCGATCGTTGTGGTTTTTCCGACGCCGGTAGGCCCTACCAGCGCGGCAATACCGCCGTGCTGAAGCAAGTCGTCGTCAGCCACCGGCAATACTTTAGCCAGCAGCTCTTGAGCTTGGCTAAAAACCAGTTCGGCGTCGGTGTGGTTGGCAAAGCGATTGGCGATTTTGACACTCAATTTTCTCGAAATACTCATGCCGGCCAAACGCTGTAGCAAATCAGCCCTGACCGGGTTGGCTTGAGACATGGCGGCCCAGCTGACGTTGGACAATTTGGAATCCATCGCGGATCTTAAAGATTTCAGTTCCTTGCTCATTTCCATTAACAAGTTATCCGCCAGAGTGTTCTGTTTTTCGGTTGCTTCCGCTACAGAAGACACGCGAGAGGCCTGAGCCGCAGCCTTGGCAGGTTGAATAGGCCTTTCTTTTGCAACAGGCGCAACCGGTTTGGAGACTCTTGCTGTTTCAGAGGCGCCGCGTAGATGTACTTTTTCCGCATAACCCACATATTCGTCAATATTCCGGCGGCCACTAGCAATGCTGGAAGTATTGGAGTCGGCAAGGAATCGATTCGCCCGGTTGCTATGGAGGGATGAAGTTTCGTGATCGCTAGAGAATCGTTGTTGCTGCCGCACCGGAGCGCGCTCGGGCACGAATCCTTCCGCGCTTTGTTTTCTTTGACTGCTTAACACATGCAAATGATTTTTTTCCGTTTCAAAATCAGGCAAATCGAGTTTTCTAGTTTCATGACTGGAAGCATCGCGATACGACCGAGCAGGAGCAGGAGGCTGTTGCTCTGCGGCCTGTTTTTGCAACTTGCTCTGAATCAGTTGCTCATCAAAGTCTCGCGCTGCAACGATCTCAACACCGCCGTCGACAGACTTGTTTGACATGATGACTGCATCCGCGCCCAGCTCCTCTTTTACCATTCGCATGGCTTGGCGTATATCCGCTGCAAAAAAACGTTTAATCTTCATAATTTAGCCCCATGTGCTATGTTCGTCGTCCGACTGTTGAAACTACTTTGATCTGCCGATCCGCCGGTATTTCATTGTATGCCAAGACATGTAATCCGGGAATGGAGTGGCGAACGAACCGGGATAACCACGGACGGATATATGAAGAAACCAGCAACACCGCCGTCTGTCCCTCCATTTCCATTTTTTGCATACTTTCCTGCAATGACGTATGCATTTGTTCTGCTAACCCCGGCTCGATCCCAACACCGCTTTCACCTGCCGTTTGCAGAGATTTATGCAACAACTGTTCCAACTCGTGATCCAATGTAATAACCGGCAATTCATCCTGCATCCCACTGATTTCATGAATAATTAACCGGCCTAATGCCGAGCGTACCGCCGACGTCAAGATGTCGGGATCTTGACTTCTAAGCCCGTACTCCGCCAAAGTTTCGACTATGCTGCGCATATCCCTAATGGGCACATGCTCTTGTAGCAGGTTTTGCAATACCTTGACCACCACACCCAGCGGTAATGTTTTCGGCACCAGATCCTCTACCAGCTTGGGAGCTGACTTAGCCAGATTGTCGAGTATTTTATGTGCCTCTTCGTAACCGAACAACTCATGAGCATGCGACTGCAAAAGATGACTCAAATGGGTCGCCACCACTGTTCCGGGATCAACCACCGTATAACCCAGGGTTTGCGCATGATCTTTCTGGTTGGGTTCTATCCACACCGCATCCAGGCCAAAAGCCGGATCCCGACACTCCCTGCCTTTTAAGGTGCCGAAAACACGCCCCGGATTAATCGCCATTTCCATGTCCGGCATGATTTCGGCTTCACCTACGGTCACGCCCATCAGAGAAATCCTGTAGGCTGTCGGACTCAAGTCAAGGTTGTCGCGAATATGCACCGACGGAATTAAAAAACCCAATTCCTGGGACAGTTTTTTCCTTACGCCTTTGATACGGACCATCAGTTGCCCGCCCTGATTCTTGTCCACCAACGGAATCAGCCGATAACCCACTTCCAGGCCGACCACATCAACCGGCATTACATCATCCCAGCCCAGTTCCTTGGTTTCAGGGGGAGGCAGGTTCTGAGTCATCTCCTGAGGATAATCAAGAGTAACCAATTCAGCGTCTTTCTGTTTCTTTTCAATTAAATAGGCGGCGCCGGCTAAAGCCCCAGCCAGCAAGATAAAAACCAAATTAGGCATGCCCGGAATAATACCCAACGCGCCGACCACTGCCGCGGTCACCGTCAAAGCCTTGGGATTCGCAAATAGCTGCGCGGTAACTTGCTGACCGATATTCTCACCGGTGCTGCCGACCTTGGTCACAACCAAAGCCGATGCCACCGACAATAACAAGGAAGGGATTTGAGCGACTAAACCGTCACCGATAGACAGTAAGACATAAATTTTTCCAGCCTCGGCAAAACTCAAATCGTGTTGAAGCACGCCGATGGCCAAACCGCCGATCATATTGACAAATAAAATAATAATCCCGGCAATCGCATCGCCCCGGACAAATTTGCTCGCACCGTCCATAGAACCGTAGAAATCCGCTTCGGTCGCCACTTCGGCGCGCCGCTCGCGGGCTTCGTCCTGAGTCAGCAACCCGGCATTCAAATCCGCATCAATAGCCATTTGCTTGCCCGGCATCGCATCCAGCGTAAACCGAGCCCCGACTTCCGCAATCCGCCCGGCGCCTTTGGTAACGACCATGAAATTGATGATTACGAGGATCGCAAAAACCACCAGACCCACGGCAAAGTTGCCGCCGATAACAAAAGCGCCGAAAGCCTCAATCACCTTACCGGCCGCGTCGCCGCCCTTATGCCCTTCCATCAATACGACACGCGTCGAAGCCACGTTCAACGCCAGGCGCAATATCGTTGCCAGCAGAATAACGGTTGGAAATGATGCAAACTCCAGCGGTTTAAGCGTATAAACAACAACCAACAGGATGATTAACGAAAAGGCGATATTAAAGGTAAAAAACAGATCGAGCACAAACGCCGGCAACGGAATTATCAACATCGACAAAACCATCACGATAACTAATGGGGCGCCCAACTCAGCCTTACCCAATACCCCCAATGCTGCTTTTAATTTAGTAAAATCCATACCCTGTTAATCCCGTTTAAATTCGTCAGGCACGTTAATGTCTTCCGGCGGCAATGGTGCTCTCCAGTCATTTTTCTGCGCCGCTTTTAACTGATAAACGTAGGCGAGTATTTGAGCTACCGCCAAATAAAGCCCCTGCGGTATCTCTCTGTCCAGCTCGGTTGAATAATACAAGGCTCGGGCTAAAGGCGGCGACGCCACCAACGGCACATCGGCGCCTATAGCGACATTACGGATTTGCGCGGCTATCAAATCAACACCTTTGGCAACCAGCTTCGGCGCACTATTGGAACTTTGGTCATACTTTAAGGCCACCGCATAATGGCTGGGATTGGTCACAATAACATCGGCTTTCGGCACCTCCGCCATCATCCGGTTTTGCGCCATATCCATTTGCATTCTGCGCTGCCGTCCCTTCACCTCGGGACTGCCCTCGGATTCTTTATGCTCATCCTTGATTTCCTGCAAGGTCATTTTCAGTTTCTTATTGTGATCCCACAACTGATAAGGCACATCAACCATCGCAATCACGACCAACGAGGCGCTGAGCAGTAAAAAACACATGCCGATGATATTTAGCGCATGGCCGACCGATTGTTCCAGCGGCTCGGCATCCAAGCCAAGCAACTCGGTTATATAGGACCTGTACAAAGCAACCGCGACGCCAAAAACCAATAAAATCTTCAACATCGCTTTCAGCATCTCTATCTGTCCCCGCATCGCAAACAGCCGGGGTATGCCCTTAATGGGATCCATTTTGCCGAACTTCGGTGAAACCGCATCCCAGCTAAATAGCCACCCGCCCATCGATATGGGGGCAATAATGGCGACAACAATCATTAGCGCAAAAAACGGCGCAAACATCACGACGCCGTCAATCATCGTTTGTTTAAAATGCACAATGATTGTGGCCGGATCGAAAATACTTGCACGGCTCAATTGAAACTCCGTCCGCATCATTGCCAACAGTTCATGGCCGATTTTCTCTCCCTGCATAAGCAATAATGAGGCGCTTACTATCATCATCGCAAAGGTATTAAGCTCCCTGGAGCGGGCAATCTGACCTTTTTTCTTAGCGTCTTCTAAACGCTTACCGGTGGGTTCTTCGGTTTTATCTTCATCAGAATCTTCAGCCACAACTTACAACCTCAACAACTGCCCGATCAACTCGTAGGCATCCGTTAACATTCCGGAAAACTGATCCAGCACATCAGGCAACGTTTTCCAAACCAACAGCAATCCCAGCATCAACGTCACCGGGAAGCCTACCGAAAAAATTTGTAATTGCGGAGCCGCTCTGGCCGCAACCCCAAAAATGACATTAACCAACAACAGGCTGGCGACGATAGGCATGGACAACAACAACCCGCCGGAGAACATCTGGCTGCTCCAAACGATAATTGACCAAATACCGGTCGCATTGATACCCTCGACGCTAATGGGCAAAGTTTTAAAACTGTCCAGCAGCATTTGTATCAACACCAAGTGTCCGTTCAAACTGATAAAAATTAACGTGGCGGTGACGGTGTAAAGTTGCGCAACTACCGGCACCTGTTGTCCGCTTTGCGGGTCGACCATCATCGAAAAGCCCAGGCCCATGCTTAATGCTATGCCTTGACCGGCAAAAACGACCGCCGCAAAAGCCAGCTGTAAAATAAAACCGCTGGTTAATCCGATCATGACCTGGGCAATAGCCATCATCAATCCGGTGTAACTGAACATTTCGACAGTCGGCAAAGGCGGAAGCAACGGTATGACGACCAGTGTTATCGCCACCGAAAGCACCAGCCTGACCCGGGCCGGCACGGACTGAATGCTAAACAACGGCACGGACACAAACATCGCACTGATGCGCATTAACGGCCAGATAAATGACGCCGTTTGACCGAGAATCTGCTCTTCGGTGAAGTTCAATGTTTAACCAATCAAATGTGGAATGTCCCTGATCAATTCTTGAAAATAATCAAGGAACATTTGCAGCATCGACGGCCCCATCAGCATCAAAACTATCGCTATAACGATTAACTTGGGTACAAACGTCAGCGTCGACTCATTAATCTGGGTGGCCGCCTGAAACATCGCGATAATCAGGCCTACTGCCAAAGATGGAATCAACACCGGCGCAGTCAGCTTGACCGCAACAATCATCGCTTCCTGCCCAACCATATAAACAGTTTCCGGCGCCATAAACTACCTCGAATGGGCGGCCAGCCGGCCGTCCCTACACAACATAAAAACTCGCCGCCAGCATTTCCATGATCAAAGACCAGCCATCAGCAAGAACAAACAACATGATTTTAAACGGCAGGGAAATAACCATCGGCGACAACATCATCATACCCATGGACATCAGTACGCTGGCGACCACCAGATCGATGATCAAAAAAGGCAGGAAAATCAGAAAACCTATCTGGAATGCCGTTTTCAATTCACTGGTTACAAAAGCCGGCAGCAATAACGAAAACGGCACATTTTCGGCTGACTGCAACTCATCATTGCCGGAAATCCTGATAAATAATTCCAGATCGGCCTCTCGGGTCTGTTTCAGCATAAATTGCCGAAATGGCTCTGAAGCCTTTTCCATGGCGACAGTCACGTCAATTTTCTCTTCAAGATAAGGCTGGACGGCTTCTGCATTCACCTTGTCAAGGACCGGCATCATGATGAAAATAGTCAAAAACATGGACAAACCTAACAACACCTGATTGCTCGGCGCCTGCCCGGTTCCTAGAGCTGTTCGCAGCAAACTCAGCACAATCATGATCCGGGTAAACGAGGTCATGGTCAACAACAGCGCCGGCAACACCGTTAACAGGGTCATTAACGCCAGAATCTGGATTGTTACCGTATAGGTCTGTGCGCCTTGCTTGCCTGTAGTCACGGTGACCGCTTCAATCCCTGCGGCGGCGAAAGCGGGGGTTTCGATAAACAGAAAAGCAATGCCTATAAGCAGCAAGCGAAATAAAATGTTTTTAGCCATCAGACCGTCCTTTCATTGCTTGCATCAATTTTTGCGCAAATCCGTTGTCTATGCCGGCAGATGGAGATGCCTCCTGCATTCCGGCAGAGGTGCTCAGGCAATCGTCGCCCTCCAGCACATGCAAGGCGTCTATACGCCCCGGCGTCACGCCTAAAACGAGCTGTTTCTTTCCAATCTGGAGCAAAATAACTCTTTCCCGTACACCCAACGACAGGCTGCCGATAATACGCATTTTTCCCGCGCCGTAGGCGGTAATCCCGCTTAACTTGCGCATACTCCAAACACAAAGAAAAAAAATGCCTAAAACTATCAGCAGGCCAATCCCCCAATGGAGCATGTCCCCGGAAGAAATTGTCCTGACGGTTTGCTTCGGTACATCAGCGCCCGGTGCGGCAAAGCTGGGAGAAAACCACAAGAACAACAACCAAGCGACGCACTTTTTTCCAGGCATCAGGCTAATCTTTTAACCCGTTCCGACGGGCTTATAACATCGGTTAAGCGAATACCGAATTTATCATTGATCACCACCACTTCACCGTGCGCAATCAGAGTGCCGTTTACCAACACATCAAGCGGCTCCCCGGCGAAACGCTCCAATTCAACCACAGAGCCTTGATTTAACTGCAAAAGATTCCTGATGTTAATCTGGGTCCGGCCTATTTCCATCGAAATCGTAACCGGAACGTCCAAAATCACATCCAGGTTAACTTCATCACTTGAGACCGAGGACGATCTTTTATCTTCAAACTGGTTATTAAATTCCTGAAATGCGGCGGCCTCAAAATCATCAACCGTTTCCCCATCATCAGGTGCATTTGGATATTCGCTCATCTTATTTCCCAATTTAATATTGTTACCATCAAACCCCGGCGTGCATCGGGTTGATTCAAGATCTTACCTTATCAATAATCTGTATTGCATAATTGCCGTCCGATATACCAACCTTGCCTTCAAAAACGGGAATTCCTTCCGCTTTCAGAGTCACCGTTTCCGGCATATCGATAGGTATTACATCGCCTTTTTTTAACCGCATAACGTCTCTTATGGTCATGTTTTTTTCGACCAGAAGACTGTTTATACTCACTTCCGCTCTCAGCACTTCGCCGCGCAAAGCAGCCTGCCAGCTGCCGTCAACCTCGCCACTGTCGCTACTGATGGCATCCAGCAATTCCCGGATCGGTTCCAGCATCGCATAAGGCATAGCAATGTTGACATCGCCGCCTCCGCCTTCCAACTCGACATGAATAGTGGAAATTACAATAATCTCACCAGGGCCGATAATATTGGCAAACCGCGGATTGATTTCTGCGCCCACATATTCAAAATCGAGCTCCATAACCGGCTTCCAAGCTTCCTTCAAGTCTTTGAAAATCATATCAATGATAATTCTGACCACACGCATCTCGGTCGGCGTAAACTCCCTGCCTTCGGTCTGGTTATAAAATTGTCCTGCGCCGCCAAAAAAATTGTCCACCACCGTAAAAACCAGTCGCGGATCGATGACGATCAACGCCTTGCCGCGCAAGGGGTTAAACCGGACAATCGTCAGATTGGTGGGAACCAGCAACCCTTGTATATATTCGGAAAACTTTTGAACCTGAATGCCCGATATAAAAATTTCCGCCGAACGGCGCAAGAAATTAAATAATGAAATACGGATAAACCTGGCAAACCGTTCGTTAACCATTTCCAAGGTCGGCATACGCCCGCGAACAATTCTTTCCTGGCTGGCAAAGTCATATTCCCTGACAACGCCTTTTTCATGAAATTCTTCGTCATCCGCTTCAGAATAAAACTCGGACTCATCCTCTGTTTCGATGTCTCCGTCGCTGACACCGTTCAGCAACGCATCAATTTCCGCCTGTGAGAGTAAATCACTCATAAGTTATTTCATTACAAACGAAGTAAAAAATATTTCATCAACCTTGCCCTTCCCTGACATTTTTACTAAAACGGCGGTCACATCATCTAATATGGCTTTACGCAACATCTCTTTGCCTTCAGCGGTATTTAGCACACTGCTGTCCTTCGCGCCAATCAACATCAACAAATTGTTTTGTATCATGGGTTCATTTTTCTTCAGAACATCAATAGTTTCGGCGCCTTCAACCAACATGGAAACCGTAATCCTCCCATGTTTGACTGCTGAACCGGAGGGAAAATCAACAATAATGGGCTTACTCATATCAAAATAGAGCTTTTCTGGATGAACTGCGGCCCCGTCTTCATGTGCAACTTTTTCCCCTTTAGACGAATCCCCTTTCATAAGAAAGAAAGTGACACCGCCCCCGGCAATCAATAAAATCAATGCGGCGGCAATTATAATGATAAGTTTTTTAGGAGATTTCTTTTCCTCTCCGTCTTCTTGCTCAAGTTCAGCCATGTTGCAACCCCTCCGATTTTAATCCATAAATACGCAATTTAAAGACCATAAAACAATAACACATATATAAACAATTATTTATATTGCAACTTCAATCTGCTCATCCCTGCGCTAACATTAATTAACAGTTGAATGCTATCATGGATCCACATCAGAAAACCAAATCATACAAGAAAAAAGATCCTTTTAAAAGAACAGGATAGGAATGCTTGTAAATGTCAACAATTAACTACATTCAGCGTCATCTATAAGTATCGAATAGTTAAGCAAATAAATTCAGCAAGAGGCACAATCTTAAAATATGAAAGCGTCATAAAACCGACACCTCTATCAGGAAACATAAAAATGCCTTTAAAAACCAAGCAGCCTGGACAATTTATTGCCTTGCTAACCGGCGACACGGTCCGCTCGCCATTAAAACGCCACAATCAAAACATTATTGTCGCCAACGAACATGATGACATTTTAAGACTCATTGCAACGACTCAATTCGACCTGATACTGCTGGACTTGACTGTAAATGGCCACTCCAGGCAGTCTGAGCTTATCGATTACCTCAAAGATCCACTCGGTATAAACAGCAAGACACCGATCATAGCTATCATTGATCGGAAGGAAAAGCCCCAAAACGAGAAGCAATATCCAGTGGAGTTTGATGATTGGCTGATTAAACCGATAACGGAAGAACGACTTAACGAGATCCTGGATATTTGGCAAACAAAGGCTTCGGTTTTTAATTATACCCAAATAATCCTGGGCAAAACCAAAAACAACCCTCATCTTGCTTTAACCATTTTTGAAAAACTGTTCGAGGAATTACCGCTACAACTTATTCAAATTAAAGATGCACTGGAAAACAGTCAATATGATCTTGCCCGGGAAGTTACCCATAAACTGAACGGATCTGTAAGTTTTTGCGGCTTACTCGAGATTCGACAGCCGGCAAACGATCTGGAAATCCGCCTGTTAAACAACAATTATGCCGACACTCATCAGCACTTTTTAACGCTGCAGCAATGCATCTTAAATTTCACTCGCCACCAAAAAGCCATCCTGAGTATTCTCGGCCAATCCTAGTCCCACAAAAAAAGCCCTTCTAGGGCTTTTTTTGTGGGAAACAAAATCCAACTAATCCAACTCGTCAAGTAATCCTTGGGCCGTCTTTTTCTGTTCGGCCGTGCCCCGCTCAAGCACTTCTCTAGCAACATCTTTGGCGGCATCCGCATCCCCCATATCGATATACGCTTTAGCCAAGTCCAGTTTGGTTTCCAACTCGTCCATATCGGTAAGATCGGAAACGCCAAAGGCGTCATATTGATTGGAATCCTTCCCTTTTGTTGTTAGAGGCAGGTCCAAGTCAAAATCAAAGTCAAAGCCGCCCACCCCTTCCAAATCATCATTAAAATCTAAGATTCTATCCGCATCAAAGTCAACATTCTTGCTGCTCTTATCGCCAGATTCCAAAGCACTGAAATCAAGGCCGTCGCTTTCATGATTGGGACTGAAATCAAACTCATACGATTCAAACGCCTGCTTCTTGTTGGCCGGGTTTGTTTCTACCGAGGTGATACCCGACAATCCACCGGATGCATTAATATCTTTATCGGTCTTCTCATCCGCTTCCTGAGCACCACTCGAAAATGAACTTAAATCAAAATCAATGCCGTCTATCTGCATGCTGGAAGCTGCGCCGCCCTTTTCCGCGTCATCCGCAGTTTCAGCGTCCGTCGAAAACGAACTCAAATCAAAGTCGAGGCCGTCTAACTGCGAACTGAAAGCCGTGTCGTCCTGTTCCGCTTCATCCGCCGCTTTAACGTCCGTCGAAAACGAACTCAAATCAAAGTCGAGGTCGTCTAACTGCGAACTGAAAGCCGTGTCGTCCTGTTCCGCTTCATCCGCCGCTTTAACGTCCGTCGAAAACGAACTCAAATCAAAGTCGAGGTCGTCTAACTGCGAACTGAAAGCCGTGTCGTCCTGTTCCGCTTCATCCGCCGCTTTAACGTCCGTCGAAAACGAACTCAAATCAAAGTCGAGGTCGTCTAACTGCGAACTGAAAGCCGTGTCGTCCTGTTCCGCATCATCCGCCGCTTTAACGTCCGTCGAAAACGAACTCAAATCAAAGTCGAGGCCGTCTAACTGCGAACTGAAAGCCGTGTCGTCCTGTTCCGCTTCATCCGCCGCTTTAACGTCCGTCGAAAACGAACTCAAATCAAAATCGAGGTCGTCTAACTGCGAACTGAAAGCCGTGTCGTCCTTTTCCGCTTCATCCGCAGTTTCAACGTCAGCGCCCGTCGAAAACGAATTTAAGTCAAAATCAATATTTTCTACCTGCGCTACTGAAGAGGCATGCGATTGCGGGGCGGAAGCGATGACGCCCTTTTCCGCTTCATCTGTTTCTTTAAGACCCGCCAAAAACAAACTTGAATCAAAATCTATGCCGTCATTATTTTTCTGATCGTCAACAAAAGAATCATGTTTAACTCGGTCAACATCGACTGCTTCCTTAACAACATTCTCATTGACTAACGTCTCAAAAGAAACCGCTCCCGTATTTGCAGCTTCCCTGTTGACGCCTTCGACAACGATACCTCCATCGCCATGCTCAAGGTCCGCATCGCCAGCCACCGCAAATAGATCGTCACCGGAAGAAAACAATGGCGAATCAGGACAAATATCACGCCCCATTTCGGTCGCTTGCTCCCAAAACTCGGCCTCATTTCGTTTGCCCGCCTCCGCCAGTTCATTGGCGTAGGCGTCAAAAGCGGCTTTGTCTTCGTTGGCGTAAAAAATCTCCAGTAACTTCAGCTTACATTCATCACGATTCGGCTGATCTTTAATCGCCTGCCGTATCAATTCCTCAGCTTGCTGATAACGGCCATAAGCAAGATACACATCAGCTTCGGATATAGGATCGATTTCCCCCTGGTCGGTGTCGAATGAATCAAAATCACTCGGTGTAAATTCGCTTAAGAAAGAACTTTCCCCGACGGTACCCGCATTATGAACCACACCCTCTTCGACAACCGGTGCAGTAAGAGGCTCATCGACTTCAGGCATTTTAATCAGAGTGGAGGCAAACATACTCTCGGTATTCGTTTCCTCATCGACCTTACGTTTTCGCCACCAAAGCCAGCCAAGCAGCGTTAAAACTATCGCTCCGGCGCCGCCCATGCCCAACGAGTAGAAGTCAGATGAGCTGTCCACTCCCGGTTGGGCCGCCTGTTGCGTTTGTTGCGTTTGTTGCGTTTGTTGCGTTTGTTGCGTTTGTTGCGTTTGTTGCGTTTGCTCAGCGGGTTTAGGAACCGCTTGTTGGGAAGCGACCGCAGCTTGATCTACAGGTTTGGCTACCGCCTCGGCAGGCACTACCCGCTCTTGAACAACAGGATTTGCCTGAACTTGGACTTGGTTCTGCAAAGCCGCCAGCTGTTGATCTTTTAACGCAATCAACTCCTGCATCATCACCAGTTGTTTTTCCAGCGCTGCTATCTTGCTTTGTATCTCACTATCTGCCGGTGCGGTTTCACTCGCACCTTCAGCCTTGCCACTAACTACTTTCGACGCATCGGCTGTTTTCTTTTCGGCGCTTACCTGCTCATTCACCGGCGCGACAACGGCATGGTCAGCGACCACCGCTTTGGCCGGGGCAACCAGCTTTAACTGATTATCGACAATCTCTTCGGCTTTGCTCTGGACGCGCTCTTCGACTTGACTCGAGACCGGCTTTTTCTTTGCCGTTTCCGCCTGGACTGGAACCGAGCGAGTTTTCCAGGCTCTCGTATGTCGGTTGAACTCCTCTAATGCCTGGTTTCGCGATAATTTTAGAACGGCCTCTCTTTCAGGAATCTTGAGCATTTTTCCAGTGGTCAATGCATAAACATTCCCCTTATAGAAGGCATGAGGATTGGCTTCAAAAATCGCCATCATCATTTGCTCCACAGAAACGTCGCTCTGTCCTCTTGCGCGTTCGGCCACGCTCCAAAGCGTATCGTTTCCAAGTGTAGGGCCATATTCTCCGTCACTACTTTGCCCATTTGTATACGCTTGCCGTTGAGGCGCGGCAACCGGCGTTTGCGCATAGCTGTCAATACTGGTTGAAATGGGACTGCTTGCCTGGTTATAAACTGATGGAGGGTCCACCAATACGGTAAATTCACGGTACAAACTGCCTTTAGGCCAGCTGACTTCGAGCAGGAAATCCAAAAAAGGTTCTTTTAACGCTTCCTTCGAAGTCAGCTTAATGACTGCCGAGCCATTAGAACGAGTAACCGTTTCGAATTTAATTTTCGACAGGAAATAGTTCCATGATACTCCTGCCTCACTAAATTTTTCAGGTGGAGCCAAATTGACCTTGATGTCGGATACGTTTTCGCCGGACAGTGATAACGAAATTTCAGCATCCAGATTTTGATTAAGAGCCGAATGTAACTTAATATCGCCAATCCCTAACGAATGGCCGCTAACAGGCGCCAGCAAAGACACAACTGCTAACGTTTTAGTTAACAGTCGCACCTTGCCTTTCTTCACAATAGTTCCCACAATCTCTTACCGCGTCCAGTCAAATATGTAGACAAGCTTAGCCTAGATGTATTTTTTTACTAGCACTTCCGCTATTTGCACACTGTTAAGCGCGGCGCCTTTCCGAACATTGTCGCCCACCACCCATAAATCTATGCCTCGGGGATGCGATATATCTTCCCGGATACGCCCTACAAACACATCGTCGTTGCCTGACGACTCGGTCACAGCCGTCGGATAGCCGCCATCCTTGCGCTCGTCCATCAGCGTCACACCGGGCGCTTGCCCAAGCAAAGCCCTGACTGTAGCCACATCAATTTTTTTACGGGTCTCGATATGCACGGCCTCGGAGTGTCCGTAAAAAACCGGCACCCGTACTGCGGTCGCATTAACCAACACGCTGTCATCACCCAAGATCTTTTGGGTTTCCCAAACCATCTTCATTTCT
The DNA here is from genome assembly GCF_002934365.1 of Methylobacter tundripaludum. GTDB lineage: Bacteria > Pseudomonadota > Gammaproteobacteria > Methylococcales > Methylomonadaceae > Methylobacter_A > Methylobacter_A tundripaludum_A. Next base: position 48,147 of record NZ_PTIY01000013.1, read on the forward strand.
TCTTTGGTATAACCGTTATCCATGAACACATCGATCTGCGGCAATACATTAAAAGCGATCTGTTTAGGATAGACGTTGGTGATAATGGGCTGCATATTAAGCAGACTGGTCGTTTGCTTAACCAACTCTTCTATCGCTTCCTTACCGGTCCCCGAAACGGCCTGATAGGTGCAGACATTGATTCGCTCAATCCCGACTGCATCGTATATGGGCTTTAACGCCACCAGCATCTGGATAGTTGAGCAATTCGGATTGGCGATGATGCCGCGATTTTTATAATCGGCGATTTTTTCAGGATTGACCTCCGGCACTACCAACGGAATATCACCGTCATAGCGAAACTGCGAAGTGTTATCGATAACAACGCAGCCGGCCGCGGCAGCCTTGGGCGCATATTCCGCCGAAACGGATGCGCCCGGCGAAAACAAACCGATTTGCGCCTTTGAAAAATCAAACGTAGCCAAATCCTGTACGACTAAAGAGCCGCCTTTAAAAGGGATTCTTTTACCGGCTGAATTGCTGCTGGCCAGGGCATACACCTCGCCGACAGGGAAGTCGCGCTCTTCCAGAATAGACAGCATGGCCTCGCCTACCGCACCGGTCGCGCCAACCACCGCAACATTATATAACTTGGTCATCTTAGCCACCCTTCCGTACAACGAAATAACTATCAGCCGGTAAAACTGCAACTTTCTTTATCATGAATTTTAAAAACCTGTAATCCTGAAATTTAAACGCCTTTGGGAGAGGAATAAAAAACCATCATCCCAGAACGGCAAAAACTTTTTTGGTGATTTCATCGACACTGCCGACACCCGTTATCGAACTGAACTTGACTTTTTGTCCCGGCGCCGAATAAAACCCTACCAACGGCTTAGTCTGCTCATGATAAACACTGAGCCGTTTACGCACGGTTTCTTCTTTATCATCATCGCGCTGAATCAACGGCTCGCCAGTCACGTCATCGACGCCTTCAGCTTTAGGCGGGTTAAAATCGACATGATAGGTGCGGCCGGATTGCAAATGCACTCTTCTGCCCGCCATCCGTTTTACAATTTCCTCATCCTCGACGACGATTTCAATAACCGTATCGATGATAACGCCCATTTCGTTCAGGCCTTCAGCCTGGGCAATCGTGCGGGGAAAGCCGTCCAGCAAAAAGCCGTTGGCGCAATCGGCTTGGGCAATGCGTTCCTTAATCAATCCTAAAATAATGTCATCGGAAACCAGGCCGCCGGCATCCATCACTTTTTTTGCTTCAATGCCCAACGGCGTTCCTTCCCGCACTGCGGCGCGCAACATATCACCCGTTGAAATTTGCGGAATAGCGTACTTTTCAGTAATAAATTGAGCTTGAGTTCCTTTGCCGGAACCGGGGCTTCCTAACAGGATGACGCGCATAACTAACTCCATTGTGTGTGTCGCTAAGACAGATTTAGACTCTAAATAACACTCGTGCAGATCGATTCAACATACTCAGACCTGCAAAAACCAAACAAAACCGTGACCGATTATTTTATAACACATCAAATTTTATCTCTTGTAAAAATACGTTTATTTCCCTATTCTTACTCAGTTTTTTACAATCATGGAGAATAATAATGCGTGTTGAAGATTTAATGACTTCAAAAGTATTTACAGTCGAGCAACACGATTTGATTGATCGTGTCTTTTTCTTAATTCATTACGAAAGAATCCGCCACTTACCCGTCGTTGAAAAAGGCAAAGTTATCGGCATTGTATCGGACCGGGACCTATACAAAGCACTCGGACCTAAAAGCAACTCTAACGCAATTGAAGCGGCAACCGGCACAGGCGCGACAGAACTGCATGTAGTACCGAAAAAAGTACAACATATCATGCACCGCGGCGTGATAACCGTTACCCCTGAAACTTACGCATCGGAAGCGGCGGCAAAAATGGCCGACAATAAAATCGGTGCATTACCTGTCGTCGATAAAGACAACAAGCTGCTCGGCATTTTATCGTCCACCGACATACTCCGGGTTTTTTCAAAGATCGAAAAAGCCAGCGAAGAAAGAGAGAAAAGAATCGTAGCCGGCACCAGTCATAAATAAAATAATATAGACTTGCGCCCTTCAAAAGCCCCCATACAACGGGGCTTTTTTGTTTTAACCGGCAACCGACCATGACCGATAAAACCCCTCCAGACCAAAACGTTATAACCGCGACACAAGCCTGGTTAAAATCCGTCATCATTGAATACGGCATCTGCCCGTTCGCACAGCGCGAACTGGAACGAGGCAGTGTTTATTTCAGCGTCAATCACGATACGAAAATAGAGCCATGCCTGCTACACCTGATGCTTGAATGCGATAGACTGGATGCGGAACCCGGCATTGAAACCACGCTACTGATTTATGCCGATGCCTTTGCAGAATTTGACGACTACCTGGATTTCCTTGAAATCGCCGAGTCCCTGTTGGCTGAACAGGGCTATGAAGGCGTCTACCAGCTGGCGAGCTTCCATCCCGATTACTGTTTTCAAGGCGCGGAAGCGGACGATGCGGCAAATTACACCAACCGCTCACCTTATCCCATGCTGCATCTGCTGCGGGAAACCAGCATAGCTCAGGCCGTAGCCAGCCACCCCGACCCGGAAAGCATCCCGCAACACAATATTGAGTTAACCCGAAAATTAGGCTTGTCCAAAATGCAAGCCTTATTAGCGGCATGTTTTCCGGTTGACCGATAACTCAATCTTGGGGTTTTAAAGCCTCCAACTCCTTAGCCCGCGCCGCAGTAGCGGACATGAAACAGTCATTGGCATTGACCCTGGCTATCGTTCCCCCTTCGGGATCATAATAAAAGTCGCAGTTAGCCTTTCTGTATTTAATCCATAACCATTGGGCTTCCTGCAACTGCTTCTTACGTTCAGCAGAAAGTCCGGCCATAATATCCCTGTAAGCGTTATTCAACCTGAGGTCCTGCCGCTCCGTTTCAGCGCCGATACACTCAACCATTGATTGGGTACCGCCACCGGCTTGATTCATGCAGTTTGAAAAGGTCTGACTTAGGCCGTCATCAGCCGCGAAAACCGGTTGAACGAATCCCGCCATCAACCCGGCAACCACCGCGTATTTAAAGCAAAACATCGCTATTTCTCTTCCTGCCGTCATACCACTATTTAACGCCTTCCGCTACGGCATCCGCTTCAGCCGCGTCTTCATCGGCTTGGGCTTTATGCTCAACAACGGCCTCGGGTTCGGCAACAACAGCGGCATTTTCCACAGAACCCTGCTCTATTTCGGCCTTTTTAGGCTCATCTGTGGCGCCAGATTCAGCGGCGCTTTCGGCAACCGCCTCGCTAATTTCGGCAGCAGGCTCGGGTTTTTTATTTAACGACTCTATAAAATCGGCAAACCAATCCTGGTCTTTAACGCGATTAAGGTCCGGGTCGGCAAGAATATCGGCGACAACCGGTAAATAACCCTTGTTTTTAGAAATTTCCAGCGCATTCAGGCAAGCCTCTTTTTCGCCCCGCAAACCATAAATACAAGCCACATTATAAGAAGCCGAACCGGCCTGAATCGCATTGGCCTTTTCAAAATAGTTTTTGGCTCTTTCGTATAGACTGTCATTGGGTTCAACCGCTTTAACGCGGGCCAATTCCATATAAGCCACACCGCCATCCAATGCCGCGCCAAGATAGGCGGGCTCAATAGTCAGGCAAAAAGAGAATTTGGCGATAGCATCCTGATAAAGACTGGCCGCCTGCTCCCGCGATTTGGTTCTCGCCTGGTGCAGCAACGCAAGCCCCCAGTTATATAAGGCTTCGGCAATCAACGGCTCGTTAGCGACAACCTCGGCATAGTCCTGATAGACTTTTTTGAATAATTGGTCGGCCGTACCGCCTTCGCTGCTGCGTGCGTCCATCGTTTGCTTGATAGCGGCCTTCAACTTGGATTTCTTTGTTATTGACTCAAAAAACGACATGATTTATCTCTCTTGACTTAGTAATTTATAATCGCAGGCTATAGAATAACAGCTGAGCTGATAACGACACCATTCAAATGTGTAAATAACGCATTACCGACCGACAATAAAGAGAAAGTCATGTACGAATCAAACACTTGCGATATTGACAGAGAAAAAGTCAATCTGGAAACCTCACAAATCGCCTGGAAGGAATTGCAACGCTTTTTTGCAAGCGGCTCGGCGGTATTTGTCGCCCCGGACCTGGATTTGGTCGAGGTGGCCTACCAGTTTTCGATCGACAATAAAGACCAAGTCGCATCATGGATGCAAAACAATCAGCTTGCCCTGGTCTCCGATCAACAGGCCATTGCCTGGCTTGAGGAAGATGCCGATGTATGGGCTGTTGTAGTGAAACCCTGGATACTGGTTCAGAAGTAAACGACCCTCCGCGCGAATCGGTGCGAAAAGCCCGCAAGATGGCTCCACATTCAGCTCCGCCAGAAATTTCAACCACTCACCCACGGCTTTCAGGAGATAACATGCCAAAACCCGTCACCCCTTTATTGGCGGCCGATATTTTAATCGAGCTGACCGACCAGCCCGAGCGGCCGTTCGTGTTGATCGAACGCGCCTATCCGCCATACGGCTGGGCCATACCGGGCGGTTTTGTCGATATTGGCGAAACCGTAGAACATGCCGCGATTCGAGAAGCCAAGGAAGAAATCTGTTTGGATATTACCCTGACGGCTTTGCTCGGCCTCTACTCCAATCCCGCACGCGATTCCCGCAACCATACGGTCACCGCCGTCTATATTGCCGAAGCGGCCGGAATGCCGCGGGCCGCCGACGATGCCAAAAATTTCGGTATTTTTACCTTCGACACTCTTCCGGTCGTGCTGGCATTCGACCATGCCCAGGTTGTCGAAGATTACCGGAATTACCGGATGACAGGAAAAGTTACACCCTTGCGGGTGTAATCGGGAGATAAATTATTCACCACGAACGACTTGCATGGATGCAGGAGGTGGAGCAACGCATGGAGCAGTTGTCGAAACACGAAGAACGCGAAGGAAAATAGAGTAAAAAACTTCGAGCTCTTCGTGTCTTCGTGGTGAATTTTTTAGTTTACATAACATCAGTTATTCATCATCCACCACCGGCGGCGGACAGCTGCAAAACACATGCCTGTCGCCGTAAACATTATCGATACGCCCGACCGGCGGCCAATATTTATCGTCATGCTGATCGTTATTTGGAAAAAAGGCTTGTTGCTTGGAGTAAGGCAGATTCCATTCTTCCAATAACAAGCGATGGGTATGCGGCGCATGATGCAGCAGATTGTTTTCCGCATCGGATTCGCCGGTTTCTATGGCCCTGATTTCCTCGCGGATAGCGATCAGTGCCGCGCAGAATCTGTCGATCTCCGCCTTATCCTCGCTTTCCGTCGGTTCTATCATCAAGGTGTCGGCGACCGGAAACGACACCGTTGGCGCATGAAAACCGTAATCGATCAATCGCTTGGCGATGTCCTCCACGGTGACGTTGCAGGTCTTTTTAAACGCATGGCAATCGATAATACATTCATGCGCGACCCAGCCGTTTTTGCCGGTATATAAAACCGGGTAATACGGCGCCAGCCGTTTGGCGATGTAGTTGGCGTTCAGGATCGCGGTCAAGGTTGCGCGTTTCAAGCCGGCTGCGCCCATCATTGCGATATAGGCCCAGGAAATAGTGTAGATGCTGGCCGAACCCCAAGGCGCGGCAGACACGGCGCCGATAGTGCCGTGCTCACCCTTCGCAGGATTAACGCCCTCGACGACCGGATGGTCGGGCAGGAAAGGGGCCAGGTGCGCCCCTACGCCTATCGGACCGACGCCGGGACCGCCGCCGCCATGCGGAATGCAGAAAGTTTTATGCAGATTAAGATGGGCGACGTCGGCGCCGATTTTGCCGGGACGGCTCAAACCCACCAACGCATTGAAGTTGGCGCCATCCAGGTAAACCTGTCCGCCGTGGCGGTGGATCAGGTCGCAGATTTCCCGGAACGCCTGCTCGAACACGCCGTGCGTGGACGGATAGGTAATCATTAACGCGGCCAGGGTGTCGCGATATTCGGCGGTTTTCGCGCGCAAATCATCCAGACTGACGTTGCCGTTTTCGTCGCAGGCGACGACCACGACCTTAAGCCCCGCCATCGTGGCGCTGGCCGGATTGGTGCCGTGCGCGGAAGCGGGTATCAGGCAGATGTTGCGCTGCGCCTGGCCCCTGACCTCATGATATTTGCGGATGACTAACAAGCCGGTGTATTCGCCCTGGGAACCGGCATTGGGTTGCAGCGAAAAAGCATCGAAACCGGTCAGGTCGCACAGCATATCTTCCAGCTCGGCAAACATTTGTTGGTAGCCGTGGGTTTGGTACTGCGGCGCGAACGGGTGCAATGCGTTAAATTCATAATAGGAAATGGTCTGCATTTCGGTCGCGGCGTTCAGCTTCATCGTGCATGAACCCAGAGGTATCATCGAGCGGTCCAGCGCTATATCGCGCTTGGCCAGACGGCGCATATAACGCATCATTTCGGTTTCGGAATGATAACGGTCGAAAACCGGATGTTGCAGGATTTGATCGTTCCGCAATAAGGCTTCAGGGATGCACTCGCCCAATGCGGCATCCAACACATTGATGTCCGGGAGATCGGCCGTGGCCGATGCAAACACCTGCCAGACATCCCTTAAGTTTTCCCGCGTAGTGGTTTCGTCCAGCGATATGCCGATATGATCCGCGTCGATAACACGCAGGTTGATATTGGCTTCCGTGGCTTGGGCGGCGATGCGTTTCGCCCGGTTCGGGGCGCTGATAACCAGGGTATCGAAATAACATTCGCTCAGCACCTGATGGCCCAGTTGGGTGATGCCCGCCGCCAGGATCTGCGTATAGCGATGCACCCGGCCGGCAATCAGGCGCAAGCCTTTTGCACCGTGATAAATCGCGTAAAATCCGGCTATTACGGCAAGCAGCACCTGGGAGGTGCAGATATTGCTGGTGGCCTTGTCCCGGCGGATATGTTGCTCGCGGGTTTGCAGCGCCATGCGCAACGCAATCTGTCCGTGACTGTCTTTGGACACGCCGATAATGCGTCCGGGAACCGAGCGCTTGTACTCGTCCTTGGTCGCAAAATACGCGGCATGCGGCCCGCCATACCCCATCGGCACGCCAAAGCGCTGGGAATTGCCGACGACGATATCGACGCCGAATTCGGCGGGCGGTTTAAGCAGCACCAGCGCCAGCAAATCCGCCGCGACCGTAACCAGCGCCGACTTGGCCTGGGCTATCGCGGTGACTTCCGTTAAATCTCTTATTTCGCCGGTGCAGCCGGGATATTGCAGCAGCAGCGCAAAAAAATCATGTTGCTCCAGCTCCCGGTAAGGATCGGCGACGATAACTTCATACCCGAGGGAACGGGCGCGGGTCTTGATCACCGCGATGGTCTGCGGGTGGCAGTCCCGGTCCACGAAGATACTGTTGGCCCGGCTCTTGGACAAGCGCCGCGACATGGACATGGCTTCCGCCGCCGCCGTGGCTTCATCGAGCAGCGAGGCGTTGGCAAGCGCCATGCCGGTCAAGTCGATAATGACTTGTTGAAAGTTAAGCAATGCTTCCAGCCGCCCCTGGCTGACTTCGGACTGATAAGGCGTATACGCCGTATACCAGGCGGGATTTTCCAGCACATTGCGCTTAATCACCGCCGGCATGACGGTGTCGTAATAGCCCATGCCTATCATCGAAGTGAACACATTATTGCGTTCGCGCATTTTGCGCAGATGCTTGATCACCGCGCGCTCGCTGACCGTTTCGGTCAACTTTAACGGCTCATGGTTCAGAATATCGGCCGGAATGGCCTGATCGATAATGTCTTCCAGATCATTTAAGCCCAGCTCCGCCAGCATCTCTTGGATTTGCTGCGAATTGGGACCGATGTGGCGGTTGATGAAATTACCGCGCATTTCCAATTGGGCCAGGCTGGGACGAAATGGGGTCATGATTTTTACCTACTCAGCAGTTTGGGAAACAGCATTGTCCACGAAAGACACGAAAAGCACGAAAAAAATCTGTTAGCGGGTGAGCATGTGCAACCCGGCATGAATGACGGCTTCTCACACCGCTTCAAGCCCCAATATAAAGCCTTTCCCCGGCCGCCATGTCGGTCGCCGCCATCCAGGTTCCATTGCGGAACCGGCTATGCTGGAGCATCCCCATTCTTTCTGTAATAGCGATGAGGGACAAAAGGCAGCGGGGTCACGGCAACTTCAATCCGATGATCACGCACTTGAGCATATAACGGATTGCCCAAGTCAACGGTATACGGATCAAGCAGCGCCATAGCAACCGGATAGCCCAAGCTGGGAGAAAAACTGCCGCTGGTCACATAACCTACACCGATACCTTCGCTGTTACAAATGATACTGCCTTCCCGCACCGGTATTTTGCTATCGACCAGCAAACCCACGCGGATTTTTTCCGCGCCGTATTGCAATTGAGCCAGAATCTTGTCGGCCCCGGGAAATTGGTCATGGTTTTTTTTAAGCAGCCAATGGAGACCCGCCTCTACCGGCGTAATCGATTCATCGATTTCGTGACCGTAAAGGCATAGCCCGGCTTCCAGGCGCAAGGTGTTTCTGGCGGCCAAGCCTATAGGCTCAACCTCGTCTTCGTCCAGCAGCAGGCGGGCAACTTGTTCGGCATAATGATTGCCTACCAGAATCTCAAAACCGTCCTCGCCGGTATAGCCGTTACGGCTGACGTTGCATTTTATGCCGTCGATGTAGGCGCCGCAGGCCTGCATAAAGGAAAGCTCAGCGACTTGTGCGGAAAATTTTTTCATGACTGCTGCGGCGGCAGGTCCTTGCAAGGCAAATAAAGACTGCCCTGTCAATTCGTTAAAACAACACCGGCCGGATAAATGGCTGTAAAAATACTTAAAGACTTTGTCTTTACTAGCGGCATTTACAATAATCATCAAGCCCGAATCGATACGGGTAATGACGATATCATCGATAATCCCGCCATCGCTGTTGGTTAATACCGTATATTTCTGCTCTCCGGCTTTAAGCCCGGCAATGTCGCTGACTATCAGTTGGCCAATTTCATGAACCGCCTCGTCGCCCAGAATCAGGCACTGCCCCATATGGGAAATATCGAAAAAACCGGCATGGCTGCGACAGTGCAGGTGTTCGTGCAGCGTGCCTTTACCGTATTGCATAGGCATAAGGTAACCGGCAAACGGCGCCATTTTGGCGCCCAACTCAAGATGAAGATTGTAAAGCGACGTCTTTTTCAGCATGTAGTTTTTATCTTGGCGTGTCAGCAATATGCTCTAGTGTAGCCATTTGTTTGATGATTTGCCACGAGCAACGCAACGAACGCGAAGAAAAAACCTGACGGCTGCAATGAACTCCAGCACAAGCTCCCGCGCCGTCATTTGTTTTAGTTTTTTAGATTAAAGCCATAGCTTGTATAATCCCCGCTTTGTTTCGGCTTGATCATCTTGCCGCACTCACTTCTTATCTAATACCTCAGAGAACCCTATGGCGCTGTATTGTGGAATCGTCGGTTTACCCAATGTCGGGAAATCGACCTTATTTAATGCATTAACCCGTGCGAAAATCGCGGCCGAAAACTACCCTTTCTGTACAATCGACCCCAATGTAGGCGTAGTTCCGGTACCCGACACCCGGATGGATAAGCTTGCGGAAATTGTAAAACCCGAGCGAGTGCTGCCGACAACGATTGAGTTTGTCGACATCGCCGGTCTGGTTGCGGGCGCGTCAAAAGGCGAAGGCTTGGGCAACCAGTTTTTAGCCAATATTCGTGAAACAGATGCGATAGCCCATGTTGTGCGCTGCTTTCAGGATGACAACGTGATCCATGTCGCCGGAAAAATCGATCCCCTCTCCGACATTGAGGTCATTAATACCGAATTGGCGCTGGCCGATATGGCTTCCGTTGAAAAAGCCCTGTTACGCGCCAGCAAGGCCGCCAGAACCGGCAACAAAGACGAACAGGCCAAAAAAGACGTACTGGAAAAGGTCTTCAAGCAACTGGATGCCGGAGAACCCGCGCGAACATTGCCGTTAACCGAAGACGAAAAAGCCCTGTTTAAAGACCTGTGTCTGATGACGCTCAAACCCGCCATGTACATCGCCAATGTTCAGGATGACGGCTTTGAAAACAACCCGTTATTGGATAAAGTGCAGGCCTTGGCCGACAAGGAAGGCGCGATGGTAGTGCCTATCTGCGCCGCGATAGAAGCCGAAATAGCCCAACTGGATGAAGACGAAAAGAAAGAATTTCTTGATGATTTGGGGCTGGAAGAGCCCGGTTTGAACCGTGTCGTAAGAGCCGGATACAAACTGCTGAATCTCGCCACCTATTTCACTGCGGGCGTAAAAGAAGTCAGGGCATGGACCATTCCGGTCGGCGCAACCGCCCCCCAGGCGGCCGGCGTGATTCACAGCGATTTTGAAAAAGGCTTTATCCGCGCCGAAGTCATCGCCTATCAGGATTTCATCGACTATAAAGGCGAGCAAGGCGCCAAAGACGCCGGAAAATGGCGGCTTGAAGGCAAAGATTATATCGTTAAAGACGGCGACGTCGTGCATTTCCGATTCAACGTTTGACAAAGGAAGAGCGGGTATTTATAATTCCCGCTCTTCAAAAGGCCTGTCCGAATGGCGATATAGCTCAGCTGGTTAGAGCACGGGATTCATAACCCCGGGGTCGGTGGTTCAATTCCACCTATCGCCACCATATAAATCAAGTCCTTACGTTTAGACGAAGGGCTTTTTTTATGTCTAAAATTATTCACGTTGCACTCACGTTGCAGTTGAAAATAAAAACCCATAATAACCCGCAACACTTGCCGATATTTCAGGCACAAAAAAGCCGGTATTCCCCGGCTTATATCAAGAAGTGATAACGCTTCACCAAAGTGATTTTCTGTTGATTGGTTAGCCTTACCAATAATCTGGTTTAATCGCGGGCTTTTTCTTAGTAGCGACTTTAACCGCCAACTGAAACCTTTCCAACTCATTATTGAGGATATATGAACGAGTCCAATTAGCCAGATTGGATAAATTCGAGTTCGGTGGCCGCTCGGTTTTATTTGACTCCCTTCGAGGCAAAATTAAACCAATTGGGTAATCAGGAAAATCTTGCTTTAAAAAATCCAATGCCGGTACAAGGTCGGAATCACTGGAAACCAAAACGGCATGGTCACAATTCTTAAAAACAGCATCACGATAGAGCTGTAGAGCAATATTTACATCGGTTTGTTTTTCTTCAAGCCGCCAGACCTCAACCCGGTCTTGCTTATCGATAGGTTTTTTATAACGTGGAGGACAGCCTTTTTCCAGAAGATAATACCCGTTAATAATTTCTATGATTTCTGGGTGACTATTTAGCAGCGCCCTATGATAACTATCCTGAGACTGCAAAGCCTTATCGCCCTTTGTCGCAACTCGGGTTATTACCGGGGCAGTAAAAAACTTTACGGCAACAATGTCCATTTGTGGGTTTTGGACATGGCAAATATGCTTAACCAAGCTGACAATATCTAACCACTTGTAAGCCGTATTTTTTAGGACACCAAAATAAAAATTGTACCCGTCAATATAAACAATTGTGCGCATTCCTTACCCCAGAAATGAAAAAACCGCCAGAAGGCGGTCTTTTCGTCTTACAGTGAAGCCAACTTAATGACAGCCCCATAAGATGAGTTGTGAATACATTATAGTAGCTAAATTTTACTAAGCAAATAAATTTACCCCACGGGACAGACAGCAAAGCACTACCATCTGAACTTGAAAATATCAAAGAGGCCTATCAATTCAGTTTAAACACTTCGCCCTTCTTGATTCTCTCGCTGATTTCACGACCACGCGCCAACGCCGCAAATGCCAAGGGGTTGGCTTTATCTTCGTTCATGTGCTGGACGAATCGCGCTGCATCTTTGCCGCTTAACTCGACTCGACCAAATGTGCTGCTTTTGATTGCCATAGGATTCATGCCCCTGATTAATGAATTATTAAAAAAATTATATTATAAACAACTACAAATAAGTACAACCAACCATAAAAAAGCCGGTGTTACCCGACCTTACTCGGCCAGCAATCATGAACGTTTAATCCTTAAAATTTATAATTGGGTATCCAACACAAGTACAAAAAATTAATGTACCTGGTTGGACATACTGGCCATTAATCTCAAGCCCCCGTGATATATCATATATTTCCCCATCCGCTTCCTTGTGGCCTGGATAAGACCCACGACCTTGACCACAAGAACTGCCAGCGTAACCCCACTTAGCCTTTGTGATTCCTGCCTTGATACTTCGCCTCTGATTGCGCAATTTCAATGCCCTAAACAAAAGCGTTCTCATAAGAATGGAATATATCGCTTTACGTCTCTGAACAACGTAATCTATTGAGCGCCTTATCAATACAAGAGAATTGGATATGGATTCAAATATTAATGGTTGTTTAAACGCCAAAGAAACTAAATCTTTCTTCTTTGTTTTGGGTTCAAACGACACGCCAATGCTCAGTAATCTTTCTTTTATTTCTGCAACCTTTAGCCTATCAAGAGCGGACATTATTTCATGTTCTTCAATTGGCCGACACGGGTCAAATTGACAATCAAAATCGAAATCAACAAAAACATTTTTCAAGCCATCAAATTCCGGCCAAAACCATTCGCGATTCTTAAAATACTGCTCAAAAATTACATGATGGTAGTGCCCTTGGTTTGATGGGCTGCCCCCTTTTTCGATAAAGGCATATATAGCCATAATTTCTTTTTTAGAAAAAGCTGTAATAGTAGCCATTTCTTTTTGAAGAACTTCTCTATAACAAACCAAATCCTCTGCATCTAGCTTAATTTGTTGGCTTTTTAGATGAAGATATAACATCGTTGTTTTTTGACTCAATCCTTCTTTTGAAAAAATCAAAAAATCCCATAGAAATCACCTGTATTTTGATTAGGGCAATAATGAAAATTGGCCATTAAGAATTGGTATGACATTAGCACAAAAAAGCCGGAATTACCCGGCCTTGACTTCTTCATTCATGGGTTGGATTTCACAATCTTGATTTATGCGCACCAAGAACCCCAATAACATGACTCAAACCCTTGATGCACCTGTATTTAGGTGCGTACTAACTGTAAAAATTCAATATGGTAATAGGTGCGCGGTAATCTGCGCGGAAACAATGCAATAAATTACGCCTCAACCTATACAGCTTCTGCGGCTAGCTGCGCGGAAACTGCCTCATAAAAATTTATTGCATGGGGTTGGTTTTGATAATCCACTTTTAGCGTTGCGTTATTTGTTGCGTTTGACTGTTTCTTTTGCCGCTCCATGCCGCACCGTACCTATGATTAGCTGTTGCGTTTGGAGTTTCTTTTAGATGACTCATTTAGTGTCCCAAATTCATCTTCAACCCGCGCCATGTCTGTTATAAGCCGTCCCATATAGATTGCGTTACCGTTATCGCGGTCACGCCATGCTCACCAAGTGCCACCCAGCCTTACTGACGCAAGCCTCCCTTGCTCACAAAGCCGGTCACGTTACGCTCACGATACCAGCACAAGCAATGTCACACAATGTCACGATGAGTCACAAAAGGTCACGATTGAGACTGTATTAATGGGGCTTGGTTATGTCGCCAACTCGGTTAGTTTGGGTGTGCAAATTTACACAGGCTCCATGCTGCCGTTATTCACCTCGCCAATTTGCAGAAACAATGTTTTAGTCAGTGCGTTAATCCCAGTCATGAAAGCATGGTCTTTAGTTTTCTATCGTTCCGGCTTTGCGATTGCTGCTGTAGCCCTGATTATTTATCTATGTGTATGGTTATAGTAGGAGTGTCTCAAAATGAAGCACACAAGGGTTTTGTAAGTCATTGATTTTTGCCTGTTGCGTATCTCTTTTTAAGACACAAATCCTATTTGATAAAATTTGTGTGTCAAAATGAAGCACACAAAATCAATTTGCGTATCTCTTTTTGATACGGTTGAGTTAATTTTCTGGTTGCCATTTTTCCCAATTATGTATCGGGTCTCGATATTCAAACGGCATCCACGTTAATCGCCATTCACGCGACTTGCTGCCCGTTTTACTATTGAAAAGTGACTCAGCATCGCAAACAATGAAACCGCGCTCAGATAAGATTTTGAACGCCTTAGTCGCTGTATTTGCTGTGCAGCCTATTTTTTGAGCTGCTTCACGTACTCCATAGGCAACTGGCCTATCATTGCGCCATTGCATTTGTAATAAGTCCATCAACACTTTTGCAGTGGCAGGCATCGACGCATAAGCGTATGACTCGCGCATTGCCCGAGAGACGGCCAAAACACCGCCCCTCTGGTCAAAGCCCAGCCTTGGTTTTTTCTTTGCCATGACTGGAAACCTGTTTAAAATTGAATAAACGATAACCACGAAGCCAGCAAGATAAACTTGGCCTTTCCGCGGTCAGTAATTCGGTTACAATGATTTCGCAGTTTTTGAAAGTTAGCCTGCTGGATGTTGACGCATCCAGTGGGCTTTTTTATGTTATGCCGCATCGCGCGCCCTTGCTTCAAAGCGTTTCACCGCGTCAATAAATTTATTTATCCGTTCGCCCAGTTCAGCCGGTAACGCTTTCAAAATTTCTGGCTCGATTAGGTAGCGTCCATAAGTTGTAGCGCGTCCTGTTGGGTCACTGGTTGGGGCTGTTTCTTCCTTGGTTTCAATCTGCCAGCCGTGGCGGTTGCGTAGCTGCTCGATATACCCTGACAGCCGATAACTTGCTGTCTCGTTCTGAAAGTCTCTGTGTGTGAATTGCTGGCCGGTTACAAGGCGCATTAAGGCGCGGGCTGTAAGTGTGTCGGTGCGTGGGAATGTAGGAGCTTTCATTAGTTGCCCCCTTGGTTTTGTGCTTCAATCCAAGTAAAAAACTTGGCTTCATCAATCAAGACTTTGCGGCCTATCCTTACAACCGCGCCGGACTTGGCAAGACCGTTTGAATTTTCGTTGAAAATCCATGCTCTAAGGCCGCCTATAGTAAAGGCGGGGTGTTTTTCTGTGAATTGGTTTACTGTTGATAGAACTGGCATTTTAAATACTCCGAATACGCCGCGTTTTTGCGGTATAAGTATTTAAAGCCCTGTTTTTTTCCTAAAATGAGCAAGAGGAAAAAGAAAAACTAGAGGAAAAGCTAGAGGAATGTTTTTTGTATTTTTGGTGGCTTTTCTGGTTAATTATCACTTGACAGGTTTTTTCTCTCCTTCTCCTCACGTCTAAATTTGCTTACTATCTTTTGAATTTGCACCCTTGAAAGTTCAATTTCCCCAGTATTGGTTTTTAGCTTAACCCCAAGGCCTTTAGTAGAGAAATTCCACCAGTCAATCACAAGGCTATCTTCTTTACCTTTATATTTCTTAAGAGCATTAAAAAATGGCGCACCCGTTGTACAATTTTCCTTAACCCATGTTTTGCGCAACCACACGGTATATCCGCGTTCATTAGGTTCAGTGTCGTCTTGGCTGCCCTCGTCATCATTCCCCACGGTTTCGCCGTTCTGGCTCGGTGCATCAGGTAGTGATAATCCAAGCTCTTTTAAATATTTCTCTGCATGTTCACGACTGATTATTGCACCCGGCTCAAGCGTGGTTAATGGGATGCGTTGCTTCGATAAAATCTTAATCTCTCCATTTTTAGCCGCCCTTTCGAGCTGTATAGAGTGTTCGGCACATAGGTTCCATTGTCTGTTTAACGCCTCACTGAGATGGTTTGTAAACGTGGGGAAAATATCCCAATCCGGCTTATTTTCTGACGAATCAAAGGCTATTTGAAATAGCTTGTACTCGCTTTCTGTACAACCAAGAATATTATTAAAATCCAGGCTGCAATCTTTGAAAACACTAGTTAATAACTCAACGTCAGCATTACTCAATTGCCTAGCTCTATAATTCATTGCGTCTATTGGAATGCCTTTTTCTATGTTTTCCAAAGTTCGTTCGGTGTATTCTGGTATCGGCTCAAATTTTTCAGCTATTAAGGTTGGAATATCTGCCGCCAAAACATAATCGCCATCGTTAGCCATCACACGCCCCCAAAAATCTTTTGATTCATAGAAGCGACCACATTTGAAACATGGCCGTCTGATAAGTGCGCGTAACGCTTCACCATGCTTAAGGTCTTGTGTCCTAAAACTTCGGCAATTTCAGCCAGTGAAGCCCCATTCATGGCTAGGTAAGACGCGGTGCAATGTCGTAGGTCATGCCATGTAAAATCAACTATCCCTGCGCGTTTTCTCGCAGTCTCCCAAGGTTGCTGTAAATCAATCGGGTTCAGTGGGTTTTTAATGCCAGGGAATAGCAAAGGTGTATCAAGTCGCCGAACCTTGGCATGTTCTTGTAACAGCTCTAACACAAGCCCGGACAAAGGGACGCGCCGCCGTTCGCCGTTCTTGGTTTCGTGCAGGATTAGATAACGCTCTTTGAGGTTTACGTCTGACCATTGAAGGCCAAACAGTTCAGCTTGCCTCATACCGGTACTGATTGCCAGAATCACGCATAAATAAAGCTGCTTGTTTCTGGATTCCTTGCAGGCAATTAAAAGGCGTTCCCGTTCGTCATCATTCAAAAACCGGACGCGCCCACGTGCTGCGGTAGGCTTTTTGATGTTCTTCATGGGTGAATCTTCCAGCCATGCCCAATCCCGGACGGCTGTAGTAAAAACCGTACTCAGTGAGGCCATGTATCTAAGTACAGTGGTCGGACTGCGTGGCTTACCTCTAAATTCCTCGTTAAGAAGTTTTTCCTTAACCAGAGTAATAGCATCAGCGTTCACATCGGCCAACAACATATAACCGATTTCCTCTTTCCAACGTCTTAGGTGCAGGCCGGTATGGTCATCTTGAACTTTGGTAAGCTTCGCGCCGGATAGGTAGCGGTCAATCATTTCATCGACCGTGTGCTTTTTCGCTTCCGCTGTTTTAAAGTGCCTGCCCTCCCTGATTGCACTCTCGGTATCTTGCGCCCACTTCTTCGCATCGGTAAGACGGTTAAATGTGGCGGTTTGTGCGGGATAGCCTTTTAGCCGGACTTGTGCAGTGTAATAAGGTTTACCGTCTGCGGTTAGCCGCTTAGTGATAGTTGCCATAATTGCCCCTATAGGATAGCAACCGGCATTCTGATATGATGCTCCCAGCCATTGCTTAACCCTGAATTAAGTTATTGGTAGGCCTTGTCGGTGCTGATTACACCCTAAAGGCCGCTTTGTTTCTAGGGTTTGATTATACTCTCACGTTGCACTCACGTTGCAATTGAATATAAAAAAGGGCAAAAAATGGCAATAATGGGCAACAAGGAAAAACAGTTAAGCGATTGAATTAATTATTATTGTTTATTGTGGCGTGTTGTGGTTTTTGGGTGTTTTGGGATTCATAACCCCGGGGTCGGTGGTTCAATTCCACCTATCGCCACCATTAAATCGAAAGATTGAATTATATCCAGCGATTCTCGAATCACCCGCGTACTCAAGGTCGAATTCGGCAAATCGGAATAACGCGATACCCTCGTTAAATCAGGCCATCCGGCACATGCTCTGCAGCGGCGGCCTTGCATTATTTACTCAGCTACGATTTTCAGGATCAATAGAGATCATGCTCGCGTCTCTGGGTTTTGCAACACCGGCCAATAACTGACTTTCCAGCTCCTCGACCGGTACCGGCCTGCCAAACAGATAGCCTTGAAACACCGTACAGCCCAGAGATTTTAGAAATTCATCCTGTTCATGATCCTCCACCCCTTCCGCAACCACATTGATCCCCATCAACTTACCCAGGGCGAATACACTGTTTATAATGAAGGCGTCATTGCTATGTTCCTTAATGCCGTCCACGAAACTTTTATCGATTTTTATCTGGTCAAGCGGCAGGTTTTTCAGATAGCTGAGCGATGAGTAGCCGGTGCCGAAATCATCCATGGTAAGAAGCACACCGATAGACCTGAGTTCCAGCATTTTTTCGATGGCGGTATTCATTTCTTTCAATACCATCCCCTCGGTCAGCTCCAGTTTAAGCTGCATCGGCTCAATAGCATATTGCGTCATGATCTCGCGCACTTCATCGACGAAACCGGGTTGATAGAACTGTCTGGCGCTAAGGTTTACGGCAATACTGAGTTTTCGGGTCAAGGGCCGGTCGCGCCACACCTTGAGTTGGGCGCAGGCGGTCCGCAACACCCAACGCCCGATAACCAGAATGGTATCCGTCTCTTCGGCGACCGGAATAAACTGCATCGGTGAAATTAAGCCAAGATCGGGATGATTCCACCGAATCAGCGCCTCCACGCCGACCATCTGGCCATTGTCGTCAACCTGGGGCTGATAGAAAAGCTTTAATTGATCATTGTTGATGGCCTGTCTTAAAGCGAATTCAAAGTTAACCCGTTGCTCCAGCTCTTGTTGCATGGCCGGATCAAAAAAACGGTACGCATTTTTGCCGCTCTTTTTTGCGGCATACATAGCGGTATCGGCACGCGCCAGTACGGCATCGGCTGTCGTGGCGGGATCGCCGATCAGCACTACGCCGATACTGCTTGAGCAATTATGTACGACACTGCTCAAGCTATAAGGCTCGGCCAACGCCGCAACAATCTTTTCCGCAACGGTTTTTACTTGAACCGCGGCATTGTCATAGGCGGTATCAAGATCCTCCAGCAGCACGATAAACTCATCGCCGCCCAACCGCGCCACCGCATCTACTTCACGCACACAGGCTTTCAGCCGGTGCGCAACTTCAATCAGCAACTCATCGCCCACACCATGCCCCTGAGTGTCATTTAACAACTTGAAATTATCCAGATCGAGAAATAACAACGCGGCGTGACATCCTGTACGCGCATTAACGGCGATGGCATGATCCAGGCGCTCAGTCAACAGGCGCCGATTCGCCAACCCAGTCAACGTATCGTAGAAAGCCAGGTTTTTTATCTTTTCCTCGGACACTTTGCGCTCGGTAATGTCCTTGAAATTCCCCACATAATGGGTGATCCGCCCCAATTCATCCTTAATGGCCGTAATGGCGAGCCATTTTGGATAGACGTGTCCATCCTTGTGCCGATCCCATATTTCCCCTTCCCACTGTCCATCGCGTTGCAAAATGTAGTGCATGGCGTGATAAAAGTCGGGATCATGACATCCTGACTTAAGGATGGAAGGTTTCTTGCCGATGGCTTCCTCCGGGGTATAACCGGTAATCTGGGTAAATGCCCGATTGACGCGCACGATAATTTCGTCGGCGTCGGTAATAACGATACCTTCCTGAGTCTCGAACGCGGCAGCGGCAATATGCAATTCCTGTTCGGCCCGTTTGCGTTCGGTGATATCTCTAAAAAAAGCGACAAAATATCCACTGCCTTCATCGATGAAAGAAACATTGACTTCAACATCCCACTCGCTGCCGTCTTTACGGCGATGCCGGGTTTCAAACGTATCGGTTCCCTGCCGCATAATATTGGCGATGCGTTCTGCCGTTTCCTCCGGGGATTCCTGCGCTTCCAATTCACTAATACGCATACCGACCAATTCCGTTTCGGAATACCCGGAAAGGCGGGCATACGTGGGGTTGACTTCCAACAACCGCCCTTCGCTATCCACTTGCCAGAATCCTTCCCCTGTGCTTTGAATGACCGAATGGTATTTTCTATGCCGCTGCTCAAGCTCGGCGGTACGCTCAACAACCTGTTTCTCCAGCTCACGTTCGGAGGTTTTCAGCCTGTTTAGCGTGTCACCCAATTGTTGGTCGATGCTATTGAACAGCTGCCCCAACTCGGCAATTTCGCAGTAATCTGTTGAGCGGACCCTATGCGTGAAGTCTCCCCTGTACAAGGCCCGCGCCATATCGATTAGGTCGATCAGCGGTTTTGTCATACTCCTGCCGACCATCGTTGCGATTAACCAGGCCGCACAAGCAAAAAGGAAGGTCGCGATGCTCAGCCCGAAAACCAATCGCCTCAATGGCGCGAAAGCTTCCGCCTGCTCAATATGTGCCATGATGCAACCGCCGCCGATCTCCGGCACAAACGAAAAACCATGAATGACGGGAACGTTGCGATAATCAACACCGAGAACCTGGTTGCTTTCATTGTGCGAACAGCGCCCCATCGGTTCAACTGAAATGTCTTGAATAAGCCCTTGAGGCGGCGGAAAACGCGGCTTGGTGACAAAAAAGCCTTGGTTATCAGTCAGAAAAGTTTCCCCTGACCGCCCCAATAGAGAAGATGCGACGAAAATATCTTGCAATCGTTGTCCAGGATAAGTCGTCACCAGGCTCAAGCCCGATGCCGAATCGAGCGCAATAAAGGAAATCAAGCGGGCGCCGTTTACCTTGGAGGTTGATATGGCTGCTATCTGCCCAGGCGGAAACGGTTTATTAAAGGTATCGAGCGACATAGCATCGGCGCCCACAATAATGTCGTTTTCGATCCCTGAATGCAGGGTAAGACCGGCCGCATGATTGATGTCGGCAAATATCTCTATTCTGTCCCGGGCGCAAGCATTGAAACCTTCGCCGCTACCGCGACAGACGGCAATTAAAGTCTCCAACAAACCTTTAGCCCGCTCGTTATCTTCATACAGCCGCCTACGCGTTGCTTCATAGCATGTGTTGGCTATCTGTCCCACATCCTCGACACGGCTTTCCTTGATCGCATCGTATAAAAACCAGTACGCCGCAACGCCTATTAATCCGGTAGGCAGCAGAATGCATAGCAGCAGCACGGCAGTTAAATGTGTTTTTATTGTTGTCATTTTTTACCGCCCGCTCATTTTACGTGGCTTTTTAAAAACCATAAACACAGCACTCTTGGTCCGGTTATTTCTCGAACTTGTGCAATTTAAGCGCAATACTTCGGAACAGCTTAACCGGTATAGTTTCTGCTCTCGGCCAAGAACAGGAGCTGACGACCATACAATGCCAAAAAAAGATGTGACACGGCACACAAAAGGTTATTTCCACAATGATAAAAAGTATATCTGTCTTTTAGCACACAAAAAACAAGCATGTAAAACCAAATAATGCCGCCAAGAAGAAATCGCCGCAGTCAGCAGCATTGGAACCGATCATTATTTCGGTCATATTTAAGGCGTACAGCCATCGAAGATCAGGGCAGAGCGCCATTTTCTTAGGATAGAGTACCCATTAGCGCTTATTTTATTACGCACGGACGGTGTTTCCACGTTTGCCGCGCCGAGCACCGCTCTGCAACAAACAAAGACCGCGT
Organism: Methylobacter tundripaludum; assembly: GCF_002934365.1. Lineage (GTDB taxonomy): Bacteria > Pseudomonadota > Gammaproteobacteria > Methylococcales > Methylomonadaceae > Methylobacter_A > Methylobacter_A tundripaludum_A. Next base: position 69,408 of record NZ_PTIY01000013.1, read on the forward strand.
AACATCAGTTATGTAAGTAATTGTACGGATTTCTTATGGTGCGCAAACGCCAGATACTTCGTTATGCGTTTTTAGCGGTTCTCATCTAGCTTTAACTAAACGAGGAGTAAGACTGTGAAAAATCACCTATTAATATTGACCGGATTTATACTATTTTCTGCGACAGCATCGGCTCTTGAAAAAACCGCCGCCGCGCCTAACGATCAAGTACATCAACGCACTCAGCAATCGGCGCCGTTTGCCCTGGATCAAACCCTGGAAACATTTACCAAAACCGTTCATGGCGGAGTTCAGCATGTAATCGCCAAATCGGCGGACAATGCCGGGCAAATAAAATTAGTCCAGACGCATCTGCTGAAAATTGCCAATGAGTTCAGAAAAGGTGATTTTTCTGCGACAGAGCGCATCCACGGTGCCGGCATGCCGGGCCTCGCCCAATTAAAAAAGGCGGAAACTAACGATATAAAATTTGAATACGAAGCCTTACCTAATGGCGCACAAATCCATTATTCGACTGAATACCCCCGGTTTGTTGAAGCGCTACATGAATGGTTTGACGCCCAGAAAAGCGAACACGGTAACGATGAAATACCGGCGCATAGCCGGCATCATTCCTCCCCTGCCGAGTAAATTAAGACCGCCAACCCCATATTCCACGGCTTGAGACCTTGCAAGTCGAAATCGGGGTGCTTCTGACGGCATGACAACGGAGATTGCCGCCGAAAATCGAGTTCAGGAGGATCGTTTGATCCTGCGTAACAACACGGCCCGGCAAATATCCGGCCAGCGCCAATGCCCGGTCTTCAGCCGCCGATCCGCTTACTCGGTTTTCTTTAAACGCGGCCTACAATAGCGCGAAGTCATAACCGGAGAGTTATCATGAGCATACAAACCGAACTGCAATCCACAATTACCGACCTGGTCGTCAAGGGCAAAGGCATACTGGCCGCCGATGAGAGCCACCCGACCATGACCAAGCGCTTTAAAGCGATCAATGTAGAATCAACCGAGGAAAGCCGCCGCGCTTATCGCTCATTACTGCTGACTACGCCGGGCTTAGGCGAATTCAGCAGCGGAATTATCCTGTTTGAAGAAACCCTGGAGCAAAAAACCGATGACGGCAAACTGCTTCCGCAAGTGGCGGCCGAACAAGGCATAGTACCGGGCATCAAAGTGGATAAAGGCACCCTGCCCCTGGCAAATGCAGCCGGCGATTTAATTACCCAAGGCCTGGACGGACTGGCTGAACGGCTAACGGGCTACAAAGAACATGGAGCCCGATTCGCCAAATGGCGCGAGATTTATTCCATCAGCGCACTTAATCCGACTCCGCTCGGCATAGCCGCTAATGCCGAGGTATTGGCGCGTTACGCCGCGATTTGCCAGTCACTGGGCATCGTACCTATTGTCGAGCCGGAAGTATTGCTGGACGGCGACCACACCATTGAGCGCTGCCTTGAAGTGACGGAAGCTGTCCAACATGCCGTATTCCATGCTTTGCACAGGCATCGTGTGGAACTGGAATATATCGTACTCAAGCCCAGCATGGTGGTGCCGGGTAAAAACGCTCAAAACAAAGCAAGTCCTGAAGAAATTGCCGAAAAAACCCTTGCGCAGTTGCGCCGTTCCGTCCCCGCGGCAATGCCTGGAATTAATTTTCTTTCCGGCGGACAAACGCCTGAGGAAGCCACGGTAAATCTTAATGCCATGAATGCGATGGCCGGCAATGCACCGTGGCAATTAAGCTTTTCTTACGGACGGGCATTGCAGCAACCGGTGCTGCAAGCGTGGCAAGGAAAACCGGAAAATATCAAGGCTGCGCAAAATGCGTTGTATAAACGCGCGAAACTTAATGGCGCTGCGCGCTACGGAAGCTATACGGCGGAAATGGAAAAAGAATAATGAACCGGAAAGAATACAAAAAAACGCTACACCAATTGCAAATCGAGCTGGTCAAGCTCCAGAATCATATTATCAAGCATAACGATAAGATTCTAATTATCTTTGAAGGCCGCGACGCCGGTGGAAAAGACGGCACGATAAAACGCATTACCCAATATTTGAGCCCCCGTGAAACGCGCACGGTGGCTCTCGGCAAACCTTCTGACCGGGACAACAGCAGTTGGTACTTTCAGCGTTACGCGGCGCACCTTCCCTCCACTCAGGAAATGGTGCTGTTCAACCGCAGCTGGTACAACCGCGCGGGAGTGGAACGCGTCATGGGATTTTGCACCGATGAGCAATACCATGAGTTTCTTGAAACCGTACCCGACTTCGAGCAGATGCTGGTTCGATCCGGCATTAAACTGCTGAAATATTATCTGGATATTAGCCGGGATGAACAAAAAAAACGCCTGGAAGACCGGGAGCAAAACCCGCTCAAGCAATGGAAAAGCAGTCCCATCGATAAAGCGGCGACTAAGTATTGGGATGAATACAGTCTGGCCCGCAACATCATGCTTGCCAGAACCCATCACATCAACGCGCCCTGGACTGTTGTCAGGGCTGACGATAAACAATCCGCCCGCATCAACGTGATTAAAGATATGTTGTTTCGTCTTGATTACAAAAACAAGAACGAAAAGCTGATATTGCCTGACGCAAATATCGTTTTCAATTATGACGAAGGTTACCTGCAAAACGGCATGATTGCGCCGTAATTATTAGCCTTGTAAAGATGCAAGGCCGGACAAGAAAACTCACGGTTTCTTCAATAATGGTAATGAAGGCCGCATTTCCCAAAGAGCCGATTGCTGAGGGGAGCCTCGCCTACCGTGTTCTGAATAACATCCATATTGCAATTCACGTTAACCGGTTTTCTCTTTAATGCAAACGCTTGAGCTTCGGTGTCGCTGTCGCGCGTCGCCGCATTCATTAATCCGCTTGTTTTTTCTGCCGCGAGCCATTGATTCGGCAATGTTAATATTAATTTAGCAGGCGGAGCCGTCTTTTTAAATGTCTTTACAGGAACCGCATGCACGGGCATCGAATAACAAAGAACAATAATAGCCGTCAATATCGTCTTTAAGAAAATAGCCATTTTCATGATTTTTCCCCAAGCTAACCTCAGTCATTACAAAGAGTAGACAATATGGCGAAAAAATCAATATTTGATGGTTTTTTATTAAGTTATATTAATTTATTAATGTAGAGTAACAAGCCTCAGCAAAAACTATCCCCTCACATTATTCAGGCAACCGCGCAGGAAGAGGCCAACGGACTGCCGGACCCAAACATCGATTTCCGCTTCGTCGGGTGTTGGTTCCAAACCCAGTTGCAGCTTTTGAAACCGTCCATTGCGTAATGCGCTCAAGAAATGGTCGGCAAGAAAATGCGGATCTACCGCCGCAAAATACCCCGTTTGCTGCTGCCGGGCGAAAAACTGCCTGAGATGATCGAGAGTGCGTTGCGGCCCTTGCTCATAGAATTGAGTGGCAAGATCGGGAAATCGCAGCGACTCGCCAATCAGTATGGTGCGCATACGCACCACCTCCGGCCTTGTGATCCGATACAGGAATTGCTTGGCAAAAGAAATTAATGCTTCCTCTGGAGAATTCTCCAGAACATTTTCCTCCGACAGGCTGGTGACGAATTGGTCGCTGCAGCGCTTGATCACAGCGCCGAATAATCCGGCCTTACCGCCGAACTGACTATAGATAGTCCGCATTGACACGCGCGCATCCCGCGCGATGGTTTCCAAACTGAGGTTGCCGTAGCCGTTTTCAAGGAAAAGACTGAAGGCTGTGTCCAACAGCCGGTCACGGCTTAGGCATTCTTCCCCTTTTCGGGGACGCCCGCATTTAATCATGGTGTAGCACTCACAAAATTAGTTGACTAAAACAGTAGGATACCTTAGATTAAATGATAATATATCTTATCATTTATTACTATCAAATATCAGGGTGTAAAGACGATGAAAAAAGAAACGTATCTATCGGTTGCTATCCATCGCTTGAACATCCCGAAAAGGTCAATGCAGCGCACACGAAACGGCATGCTTGCCGCCGTCACCCTTCTGGCGCTGGTCGGGTGCGGAAATCAAGACGATCCCGGCTCTAATCAGCGTCCGGTGCCCAATGTCAAAATCGCACAGCCTGTGTCCCAGCAAGTTACTGAATGGGACGAATACACCGGGCGTATCGAAGCCGTGGAATCGGTAGACGTGCGCGCGCGGGTCAGCGGCTATCTGGATAAAGTCAACTTCAAGGCGGGCGACCAGGTAAAAAAAGGCGACCTTTTGTTCCAGATCGACCCGAAACCCTTCACCGCTCAGTTGAACTATGCCGTAGCTGAACTGGAAGGCGCTAAATCCCGGCACGAATTGGCAAAAAACGATCTGGCGCGCGCCGAGCGTTTGTTTCGCGCCAAAGCCATTTCCGAAGAGGAGCATGACGCCCGCAGTAAGGGGCTGCGCGAAACACTTGCCGCCGTTCAGTCTGCAGAGGCCAATGTTTACACGGCACGGTTAAATCTGGAGTATACCCAGGTGCGCTCCCCGATAAACGGACGGATCGGCCGCGAATTAATCACCGCCGGTAACGTGGTCAACGGCGGCGGATCGGATCCAACCTTGTTGACCTTTATCGTCTCCACCGACCCTGTTTATGTTTACGTGGATGCGGACGAACGCTCGGTACTGAAATACCGGCGTCAGGCTCAGAAAGGAGGTACGGGCAACATGGGCGATGAACACACGCCGGTCGAGTTGGCTGTGGCTGATGAAGTTAACTTCCCCCACCTCGGCCAACTCGATTATATCTCGCCGCGTGAAGATGCGGCCACGGGTACCCTGACCATGCGGGGTGTGTTCGCCAACCCGGATGGATTGTTAAGTCCCGGCTTTTTTGCCCGCATGCGGGTTCGCGGCAGCACTCCGTACCCCGCGATATTGATTCCCGACCGGGCTATCGGTACGGACCAGGCGCAGCAGTTTATCTGGGTAGTCAATCAGGAAAACCAAGTGGAATACCGCAAACTATCGCTGGGTGCGCATATCGGCGATTCCCGTGTGGTTACCGAGGGGTTAAAGCCCGACGAATGGATTGTTACCGAAGGCATCCAGAAACTCAAACCGGGCATTAAGGTGAATCCTGAACGCATCTCGCTGACCAAGCAAGATGGAGCAAAGTAGACCATGAACCGATTCACTCACTTTTTCATCGACCGCCCGATTTTTGCGGCGGTGTTATCCATCATCATTATCTTGGTCGGCGGACTTGCGCTGATCGGCCTGCCTATTGCCCAATATCCCGAGATTGCGCCTCCCACCGTCGTGGTCAGCGCGGTCTATCCCGGCGCCAACGCCCAGGTGGTGGCCGAAACCGTGGCCACGCCTATCGAGCAGGAAGTGAACGGCGTCGAGGACATGCTGTATATGTCCTCCCAGTCGTCCAATAGCGGCAGCATGGCGCTGACGATTACTTTCAAGCCGGGCACCGACCTCGACAAGGCCCAGGTGCTGGTGCAAAACCGCGTGGCATTGGCCGATCCCAGGCTGCCTCAGGAAGTGAGTCGGCAAGGCATCAGCGTCAAGAAACGCAGCCCGGACTTGAGCCTGGTCGTCAACCTGATCTCCCCGGACAAGCGCTACGACAGCGTTTATTTAAGTAACTACGCGTTGCTGCAAATCAAGGATACCCTGGCGCGGCTGCCCGGCGTCGGTGAAATTCTGATTTTCGGCGCCCGCGACTACAGTATGCGTCTCTGGCTGAATCCGGAAAAAATCGCCGCCCGCGACCTGACCGCCAGTGACGTGGTCAACGCTATCCGCGAGCAAAACATCCAGGTTGCGGCGGGCGTAGTCGGCCAACAACCGACAAAGGAGAACGTCGACTTCCAATATACGGTCAGTACCACGGGACGGCTCATGGCGCCTGATCAGTTCGCCGAAATCGTCATTAAGAAGGGCAAAGATGGACAGGTGACTTATCTGAAGGACGTGGCCCGCATCGAGCTGGGCGCCAAGGACTACAATTCGGGACTGCTGATGGACGGCGAACCTTCGGTGGGCCTCGCCATCTTCCAGCTGCCCGGCTCCAACGCCCAGGAAACAAAAAAAGCGGTCATAGAAACCATGGAGAAACTCAAGCCGCGCTTTCCCCAAGGCCTTGATTACACGATTGTTTACGACACCGTTATATTTGTCGAGCAATCCATCGACGCCGTCATCAAAACCCTGCTTGAAGCCATCCTTCTGGTCGTGCTCGTGGTCGTGATATTTTTGCAGAACTGGCGCGCCACCATCATTCCGTTGCTTGCCGTACCGGTATCTTTGATCGGCACCTTCGCAGTGATGTCGGCATTAGGCTTGTCGCTTAACACCTTGTCATTGTTCGGCTTGGTGCTGGCTATCGGTATCGTGGTGGATGACGCCATCGTAGTGGTGGAGAATGTGGAGCGCCACATCGCCGAGGGATTATCGGCCAGGGACGCCACCCGCAAGGCTATGGAAGAAGTGGTAGGCCCTATCATCGCGACGGCTTTGGTGCTGGTCGCCGTGTTCGTACCGACCGCCTTCATCACCGGCGTTTCGGGCGCTTTCTACAAGCAATTCGCTCTAACCATCGCGGTATCCACCGTCATATCGGCATTCAATTCACTGACCTTAAGTCCGGCCCTATGCGCGCTGTTGCTGGATCGGGCGCACGGCGACAAGGACCTGCTCACGCGGCTGGTTGACCGCCTGTTCGGCTGGTTCTTCGTCCGCTTCAACCGCTTCTTCGACTCTTTCAGTGAAGGCTATTCTCGGCTGGTCGGCAGACTGATTCGCATGACCGCGGTTGTAGGGGTGCTGTATATCGGCCTCAATGGACTTAATTTCCTGGCCTTTGAAAAAGTGCCGACAGGTTTCATTCCTCCGCAAGACCAGGGCTACCTGGTTATGTATGCGCAACTGCCCGACGCAGCTTCTCTTGCGCGCACTCAGGAAGTGGTCCAGAAGGCCACCGGTATTATCCTGGAAACGGAAGGGGTCAAACATTTGATTGCCTACTCCGGCTTTTCGATCCTGAGCGGCTCCAGCCAATCCAACGTCGCCACGATGTTCGCGACGCTGGATGACTTCGGACAGCGCTCGGGCCATCCTGAGCTTCACTCCACCGCTATAATCAAAGACCTCCAGCAGCGTCTTTCTCAAATCGAAGGCGCCCAAATCGCCGTATTTGCGCCGCCCCCGATCCGGGGCATGAGTTCGGTGGGCGGTTTCAAGCTGCAAGTCCAGGACCGCTCCAATGCCGGTATTGCCGCGTTGCAGAGCACGACCAACGAGATGATCGCCAAAGGCAATCAGCAACCGGGATTGGCCGGACTGTTTACGACCTTCCGTGCGGAAGTGCCGCAACTTTTCCTGGACGTCGACCGCACCCGCGCCAAATCGATGGATGTCCCGTTGAAAGAAGTTTTCGATACCTTGCAGATCTATCTGGGTTCCATGTATGTCAATGATTTCAACAATTTTGGCAGAACCTATCAGGTCGTGGCGCAGGCCGACTCGGAGTTTCGGATGGAACCGTCGGACATCGCCGAGCTGAAGACGCGGAATAATCAAGGCGGCATGGTGCCGCTCGGGTCGCTGATGTCGGTTAAGAAAATTACCGGCCCCAACAACATCAGCCATTACAACATGTACCCGACAGCGGAAATTAACGGCGCCACCTTGCCGGGAGTCAGTTCCGGCCAGGCGATTACCATCATGAATAAACTGATGGACGCGGAACTGCCGCCCGGCTTCGACTTTGAATGGACCGAACTCAGCCTGCAACAGGTATTAGCCGGAAACGTCGCCATGCTGGTTTTCCCGCTAAGCGTGATCTTTGTGTTTTTAGCCTTGGCAGCCCTGTATGAAAGCTGGTCGTTACCGTTTGCGGTGATCCTGATCGTGCCCATGTGTATTCTGTCTTCGTTGGCCGGCGTATGGTTGCGCGATATGGACAACAACATCTTCACCCAGATCGGATTTATCGTACTGGTGGGTTTGTCCAGCAAGAACGCTATCCTGATCGTCGAGTTTGCAAAGCGGCGGCAAGAGGACGGGATTAACCGTTTCGATGCGGCGGTGGAAGCGTCGCGGATACGACTACGCCCCATCTTGATGACCTCCTTCGCTTTCATCATGGGCGTGTTTCCGCTGGTCAAAGCCCAAGGGGCGGGAGCGGAATCACGGCAGCTGCTGGGTACTGCGGTGTTTAGCGGCATGTTGGGGGTGACGCTGTTCGGTCTTCTGTTAACGCCCGTCTTTTACGTGATCGCTCAGGGCTTGGCGCAACGCTGGCAAGCCTCAAGGCACAAGGCCCCGGTCTTGATGCCGCATGAGCCTGTGTCCGGCCCCGACTTATCAACCAAGGAATAACTATGCACTCCGCAGAATTTCACCCTGCCCTGCAACGCGGCAATACCTTATCCGTTGCGATTGAACGCAGCTTAATTTGGGGACAGGCTTTCCTGTGCGCCGCTGCACTGAGCGCCTGCGCGGTAGGACCCGATTACAAGACCCCGGCCACCGAAGCAGGCCAAACTTTCTCTAATGCCGCCCTGCCTGAGTTTTCTGAAAAGGGCGTGGAAGCAGCATGGTGGAAACTGTTTGAAGACAAGGAGCTAACCGAGCTTGTCGATCTTACGGTGCAGCACAACCGTAATCTCCAGGCCGCCCGCGCCAATCTGCTCGAGGCACGGGCTCTGTACCTGCAAGCAGGATTGAATCTGGCGCCTACGGTGACCTCGCACGCCAATTATACGGACTCGAAACGCAGTCTCGGCGCGTTAAACAACCTGAATTACGCGCCCCGCGAAATAAAACTCTACAATGCGGGCTTCGATGCGTTTTGGGAACTCGACTTGTTTGGCCGCGTCCGCCGTGACGTGGAGGCCAGCAGCGACGAAGTCGATGCGCAGGAAGCCGGCCTTCGAGATCTCGGCGTCAGCCTGATCGCCGAGGTAGCCAGAAACTATTTCGAATTACGGGGCCTGCAAAACCAGTTGGCAACCGCGGAAAAGAACGCCCACAACCAAGCCGAAACACTGGAAATAACCCGCATCAGATTGGAAGGCGGCCGCGGGACTGAACTCGACACTTCGCGGGCGTTAGCCCAGCTCGATTCCACCAAGGCCGGCATTCCGCCACTGGAAAGCGCCATTTACCAAGCTATGCACCGGCTCAGCGTGCTGACCGGGCAGCTTCCGGGCGCGTTGACGAAAAAACTGTCCAAACCCGCACCCTTGCCCAAAATTCCCGCAAATATCGACATCGGCCGACCCGCGGAGCTGTTGCGCCGCCGTCCCGACATTCGTATCGCCGAGCGGACTCTGGCGGCAGCTACCGCTCGCATCGGCGTCGCCACTGCCGATCTTTTCCCCAGGGTGACCTTTGTCGGCAGCATCTCTCTCGAAGCCAGCACCATGTCCGGGCTCGGCGCAGTGGGTTCCGACGCTTACTCGGTCGGTCCCAAGATCAGTTGGGCGGCGCTGGATTTGGGCCGCGTGTATGCCCGCATTAAGGCCTCGGATGCCCGCGCCGAAGCCAATCTGGCCGAGTACGAACAGACGGTGCTGAACGCTTTGGAAGAAACGGAAAACGCGTTGGTGAATTACAACCGGACGCGAATTCGGCGGGACTTGCTAACCTCGGCGGCCCAAGCCAGCGAAAGGGCGCATGACCTGGCGCATCTTCGCTTTGCCGAAGGCGTTTCGGATTTCCTGACGGTACTGGATTCCGAATCGCGTCTGTTGCAGGACCAGGATCGCCTGGCCCAGAGCGAAACCGCCACGGCAACCGCGCTGGCGGCGCTTTACAAAGCGTTGGGCGGCGGCTGGGAAGCGAACCCTGCTTTGGCTAAATAAACACGTCTACGTTAAAAATATCAGCGTCGCGAACAATGCTCCGGGTACAATATGCAATAGTCTTATTATTGAGGAACTCCCATGCAAACATACCTACCCCTTATCAAAGCAATGTTTCCCGAATGGTATTTTTTTGCCATGAACAATCCATTGTCCGTTACGGTAGCGTTCGCAACAGCAATCTGGCTGCTGACCGCGATATTTTACAGCATCAGGATTGCCGCATTAAAAAGAGGAAAAGTCGCCTGTGAAAAAGCCGGCATCGAAAATCTAAATGCCGCTCAACAACAGCTACTGCAAAATCAGGACGAATTAGCCGCGGCTACCGAACAAATGGAAAAAGCCCAGCAAGCGGCTCAAGACGAAACGCAACGGGCTTTAGCGGTTGAACAGCTGATCTATCAACGCAACCAGCAGATTGCCGGAATTATTCAGACGCTGGCGACAAGCTTTGATCTTGGCGAGCGCCCTCTGCTTGCGAGCGAAGACATGAAAGCGGACGCGTTATGGCAGCAACATGACAAAGTCATCGGCCAATTAATAGAGCGTCTGCGTTCCGAGCAGCAGGCGAAAACCGAATTACAGCAAGCTTATAAGGCGGAATCGGCGAAACTGGCCGAAAAAGAAGGTCTTTTTCAAGCTTTGCAGACAACATTAGCCGCCCACACCCATCAGCTTTCAAAACTGGAGCAGGCGCTTGAACAGCAAAAAACGATGCTTCAACATCAGGATAACGCCCATCAAGCATTGACCGATACCCTGAAACAATACCGCACTGATGCACCCCGCCCCGCAGAACCGGAAACGATAAAACCGGTTAATATCATAGAACCGCCGGTGCAGTTGCAAGAAAGCCCCAAAATTGCGGATACCCCGGTTGTTGCGGAACCGGGGCCGGTTACTTTGGCGCCGCAGGTTAATGAAGAACCTCTGGCCGCAGTTACCCTGCAGAATGAAGATACGCAAATTGAGTTCGTCGTATCCACGCGCATACCGCCAGAGATAAAACCGGAACCGGTCGTCGAAGAAGCGCCGCCTGCGGCATTGAATATAGAACAATCACCGGCTGCACCCGCCAAAGGTTCGCTGGGCAAAATCAAAAACCTGTTCGGTAAAAAACAACAACCGGTTAAAACAGAACCGCAGTGGAGCGCCACAAAAGCGGATGAAAAAGAATTCCAGCCGTTAACATCGGCTGAGGCGCAACAACCGGCTACTCCTGGCGAAGCATCGAAACCGGACGCAAAGAAGCCGGGAAAACTAAAAGGCTTTTATAATAAGTTCAAATCAAAAGATAAATGATCCGCTTTATGCGTGATTGGACCTGATGCTAAACCGATTGATGGGCTTGTACATCAGGCCCATCGCACTCAATCAGCCTGCGTTGATTAAGTTCTTAGTTTAGCCTCGCGCTCTTGTCCGCGCGGAGCGACCTTGGCCAGTTCGGTCATTTCCTCGGCCAGAAGCTCCAGTATATCGTCTGCCGACACGATGCCGGCAAGCCCGCCCTCCGAATTAAGCACAGGAATACGGCGAATTGCCTTGGTCCGCATCAGCCGTATCGTCTCAAATACGCCTTCGGTTTCCTGCACGCTGACCAGTTGCGGAGCCATGATGTCGCCCACGCTAAACTCATCGAGATTCAGCGATTTAGCAATAATCTCGATGACTATATCGCGGTCTGTCACCACGCCGACCGGCGCCCGCTTACCGCCAACCTCGTCGACGACCACCAGATCGCCGACATGGTATTCGCGCATCAATTGCGCCACTTCCGGCAGACTCATTTCCCTGGTCGCGAACACCACGTCGCGATTGCAAAATTCACCAATAGCCATTGTCAATCCTCCACTTAAGTTAAGGTAGAACTGTAGCAAAACCGGCAACAAGCCCGCTCCCTACAGCAATAAGCACAAACATCCCGACTCATGCTGATATGATGCGCTAAAAGCAGCCGATTTACACCCACTTCTTTTCCCCGGCTGAACGCAATCCGCCCCATAGCGCGCCGACAGGCAGGTCAAGCGGCGAATAAGCGCCCGCTTGCAGAGCCGGTAACGATTGCGCGGCGGCAAGCATCATCCTCGCGGCAAGCCCAGTCTCGTCAAAACGCGCTTCCAGTAAAAAAGAGCAATGACCGACATCGACAGGTGAGCTGAGGCGTGCGAGCGTCACGCCGCGGTTTGTTTCTTCCAGCTCGGCGATACTCGGTACCGGCAATACCAGCGTTTGCTCGTCCAGAAACAGCGGATCGTTTACGATGGCGCGCTCCACCCCGGCCTCGCCCGCCGATTCATCCAATTCGACATAGACATAGCGTTGAAGCGTTGCGCCGGATTTAAGTTCGGTCGCCAGTGCTTTTTTGACCCCTTTGACGCCCTCCGCCGCCAGCGTATGATGCAGGCTGACTCCAGTGTGCAGGTTGGTTTCAGTATGACCGTGAGGGGCCAGTAGCGCAAAATAACTGCCGGAACAGGGAAAGCGCGCCAGGATCGCATCCCGCGCCGACAATAGCGGGGACTTTGTGCAGCAGCGCGCTCCGGTGAATTTCCAACTTATGTTTAACAAAAGCCTCATCGTGGAAACGCGCGCACTCCACGACCGGAACCCGGCGTTGCAAAAGACCTTTGGCAACGTCCACGACCGCGTCCGGCGGGACACAGATCAGTGCGGCGTCAACTTCCGCCAACTCGCTGATGTGGGTAACTACAGGCACTTTAGACTCGGAATCCGAGGAAGCGACGATGCGCTTGACAATACCCGTCAACTCCGTGGTTTGATCGGCAGAAATGAGATCGGCGCATTTGCGCCCCAAATTTCCCAGACCGATGATCGCAAGCCGCAGTTGTTTCATATTGCCTTCTCCGTTATTGCTATGGATCAACGCTCAACCCTCTCGTTCCGGGTTGAGGCACAAAAACCGTTGAAGCTGCGCGCACCCCAGCCACAGACTTCCCCCTTCGACAAACTATTGGAACCGGGAACCGCACTTCCGGTAAACAAGCCAACCGTATATCGCAGCGTTGATCAATATCACCAAAGCCGCCAGCACAAATTGAATGTCTCCGGTAAGGCCGACAGGATAGATCACGGGCAAAAGATAATGCTCGATAAAGCTACCCGAATAACCCGCGTCTCCGGCAAGCCGGCGAAATTCGACTTCGATCACGGTAAGCGGACACAGCCCGCCGGTCAGCTCAATAAATGCGCCCCAGCAGGCGGCCGGTATATGGGCTAGCGCAATCCGGGGAGAACGTAACGCGGAAAATCCGCCGAAAACGACGAAGCCGATAAACAGGAGATGAAGAATCAGGACGGAATCTGCTAAAAGTCGATAAATCATATCATTCGTAGAATATTGATGAACTACGCCCCGGCATCTGAAATTAGACGGTTGTTTCGTGCTTAAGTTTATTCCCCACAGCAATAAAGCCGGCCGCAAAGGCACTCGCGCTTCAGTTACGCCGCTCCCGGCGACTTAATTTAACACACCCGCCTGCCTCCCATGCCTGATCCGCATCCGGTTACGGCTTTGGAAGAGTCCAAAACGCATCGATAACTAAATCTACGGACAGTGTGGCTAGGATTATTCCCATAATACGCTCCAGTATCGCAGCGCCGTTCTTCCCGATGATACGCAGAAGATGCTCCGCGAGCAGCATTAATAGGTAAGTAACCGCCAAGACGCCGAGCATTATCCCGGCCGTTATCGCCTGCGTGGCGACGGAATAGAGGTAATTGTCGGTGAGTAAAATCACCACCATGATAGCTTCCGGTCCCACAATGGAAGGTATTGCCAGCGGAAACACCGCAATATCGTGCCCGGCCTCAGACTGGCTAAAAGTGGTTGCCGCTCGGCCGAAAATCATCTGGAGTCCAAAAAGAAATAAAATGATGCCGCCGGCAATTTGCAACGAAATAAGCTGAATGTTCATCGCAGCGAGCAGGATTTGCCCTATAAGAATTGCGCCAAGCAAAACGATAGCCGAATAAGCAATCGCCCTTGTTGCAATTTTTCTGCGTTCTCTTGCCGAAAGTCCCGAAGCCAGCGCCGCAAAAAGCACAACAGTCCCAATCGGTTCAATGGTTACCCAGATCATCAGCGCGTCGTGGATTATCTTATTAAGCACATGTTCTCCTTTGCCGCCACAACGTCAGCTTTTCAGATTTAAAAACGTTCCTGATAACTTACTTTATCCTAGTTTTGACTAGGCCGTTCTATTCTAAACAAAATTTGCGCTATCATAGATCAGCAATTGTACTTATAGAAACAGGATTTATTATGGAATTAATTTGGGTCGGCGCCGCTTATCTGGCAGGATTAATATCCAGCCGATTGCATTTACCCCCTTTGGTAGGCTACCTGATGGCGGGATACGCGTTAAATCTTTCCGGCGTTGAACCCAACGAAACACTCAGTCATTTAGCCGATATCGGCATTGAACTACTCTTATTTACGGTCGGCCTGAAGTTGAAGCTTTCTTCGTTGTTGCGACGCGAAGTGCTTAGTGTCGGCACCTTGCACTTGCTTATCGTCACCCTGGTTTCCGCACTGGTCTACTTTGGTTTTAATGGGCAGGTTACCGGCGGCTTAGTGATAGGCGTGAGCTTGGCTTTTTCCAGTACAGTGCTCGCGATTAAAGTATTGGAAGACAGCGGCGAACTATCCACCTTGTACGGCCGGGATGTATTAAGCATATTGATTTTACAAGATATTGTCGCCATCGGCCTGCTGGCTGTCGCCAATAACAAACAACCGTCGCCTTGGGCCCTGTGCCTTCTGCTGTTGCCTTTTCTCCGCCCTTTGGCGTATCGCTTGCTTAACGCCAGCCGCGACGATGAATTGAAATTGTTATTGGGCATAGTACTGGCATTGGCAGGCGGCGTATTGGCGCAAAAGGTCGGTATTTCCAGCGATATTGGCGCATTGCTGATGGGCGTTATGCTGGCTGGGCACCCCGACATAGACGATCTTTCTAAAAAACTATGGGGGTTAAAAGAAACCTTTTTAGCCGCATTTTTCCTTCAAATCGGCTTGGCCGATTTGCCGGGTTATGACGAAGTCATACAAGTGTTTGAGCTGCTGTCTCTATTGCCATTGCAAGGCATGCTTTTCTTTGCGTTATTTTTGCTGGTCGGCTTACGCGCACGCACGGCTTTTGTTTCCGCGCTGGCGTTGATGACTTACAGTGAGTTTGCGTTGATCACCTCGAGTGTGGTCGTCAAGGCGGAACTGCTTCCCCCCGCTTGGGAAGCTGTCATCGGTCTGGCGGTTGCGCTTTCCTTGGCTATTGCGGCGCCATTAAATCGCTTTTCACACCGTATCTTTTCCTTTCTGGAACCGGGATTAGTCCGTTTTGAACGTAAGGTCGAACATCTGGACAGACTACCCAGCAGCATCGGGGGAGCGGAATGGCTGGTGGTGGGAATGGGACGCACCGGCATGTCGGCATATCTCGCTTTTAAGCAGCAGGATATGCGCGTGCTGGGCTTGGATGCCGACCCTATCAATCTAAAAA
Organism: Methylobacter tundripaludum; assembly: GCF_002934365.1. Taxonomy (GTDB): domain Bacteria; phylum Pseudomonadota; class Gammaproteobacteria; order Methylococcales; family Methylomonadaceae; genus Methylobacter_A; species Methylobacter_A tundripaludum_A. Next base: position 84,761 of record NZ_PTIY01000013.1, read on the forward strand.
ACTTGCTTGCCGACGGGCGAAGGGTGATTTACGGTGATGCCGAAGACTCTGCGCTATGGGAGACGCTGCCCTTGGAAAAAGTCAAAGGGATTATCCTGACCATGCCGGAATTTGAAGCAAGATCGTCGTCGATCAAGCAGTTAAAAAGCCTTAAATTCGCCGGCAGTATCGGCACCGTTTGTTTTCACAACGACGAGGAAAGCGAACTGTATCGATTGGGGGCCACTTTCGTTATTCATCCGTTGATAGAAGCGGGTAAACAATTGGCCGAACAGTTACTGGACTCGACGCGCGAGCTGGATTTGGCCTAAAACAGCCCCGGTTGGTTATTTTCGATAAATATCAGAGTCGCGCAGAATATATCAATCTTTGCGCGGCCCAGCCAAGAAAGCCCCAAACTCTTGTTCCGGCATCGGTTTGGCGAACAAGTATCCCTGACACTGGGTGCAACCTTGGTCGCGCAAGAAGGCAAGCTGCTGCTCTGTCTCCACGCCTTCGGCGACTATCGAAAGACGCAGGCTTTTCGCCATCGCGATGATGGCGATTACCAACGCGGCGTCGTCAGGATCGCTGCCAATATCCCGGATGAACGACTTGTCGATCTTGAGCGTATGGATCGGAAACTGCTTTAGATAGTTCAGACTTGAATAGCCGGTGCCGAAGTCGTCTTCGGAAATTTGCACCCCCAGTACCCGTAATGTCTGGATGACAGCAATGGTATGTTCCATGTTATGCATCATCATGCCTTCGGTAATCTCCAGCTCCAGCGCTTCGGGCGGCAAGCCGGTTTCTATCAGCACGGCGCTCACGGTATCTATGAAATGCATATCATGGAACTGCCGGGCCGAGACGTTCACCGCAATCCGCAATGACGGCTGCCCCTGATTGCGCCATGCCTTGGCCTGGGAACAGGCGGTGCGAAGCACCCACGCGCCAATTTCGGTAATGAGTCCGGTGTCTTCGGCCAAAGCGATAAAATCATCGGGACTTATAAGGCCGCGCACGGGATGCAGCCAACGGATCAACGCCTCCGCTTTACTGATGGCGCCGGTCGTAATATCCACAATAGGTTGGTAATACACCTGGAACTGGTTTTCGGCGAGAGCCTCGCGCAAGTCCGCGGTCAGTTGTATCCGGTTCAACATGGCGTCGTGCATCGATGGAGTAAAGCAGCAGTATGCGTTGCGGCCTTTATCCTTGGCGGCATACATAGCTTGATCGGCGTTTTTGAGTAAATCCTCGAGTTCAGTGGCGTCCTTAGGATAAAACGTAATGCCGATGCTGGCCGATATCTGGGATTTTTCACTACCTAATTGGAACGGTTGGGCCAAACTGTTCAAGATCGAGTGAGCGATGCGTTCGGCGCTGTCGGTAGCGTCCAAATCGCCGAGGATGACGGTAAACTCGTCTCCGCCCAGGCGCGCCACGGTGTCGGTATCGCGCACGCAATGGATCAGGCGTTGCGCCGCATCCACAAGCAGCGCGTCGCCTACTTCGTGTCCCAGCGTGTCGTTAATTTCCTTGAAGCGATCGAGATCGATGAACATCAACGCCAAGGAAGAATTGACACGATGGGTTTTCTTGACCGCCTGCTCCAGACGGTCACGGAACATACTGCGATTGGGCAGTCCGGTCAATGGATCGAAGTTGGCTTGCCGCCAAATCAGTTCTTCCGACTGTTTTCGCTTGGTAATATCGGAGAACAACGCAACCCGGCGGTTTACCGAGCCATCGCTGTTGAAGATGGAATTGATGCTAAGCCATTCGGCATAAACCTCACCGTTCTTGCGGCGGTTCCATATTTCGCCTTCCCAGTGCCCCGTAGTGACGAGCTTGCGCCACATAGCCTGGTAAAACATGGCATCCTGACGGCCGGATTGGAGGATTTTCGGGTTTTTACCGATGACATCTTCCGGCGTGTATCCCGTCAGTTGCGTGAAAGAAGGATTGATCGCAACGATGGTGCCGTCTGCGCCGGTCACCACCATACCCTCGCTGCCGTTTTCGAACACCAGCGCCGCCAGTTGTACCGCTTCCTCGGCCTGCTTGCGCAGGCTAATGTCAGTCTGCGTACCGATCATGCGCAAGGCTTTGCCGTTTGTATCCCGGTCGATCACCTTGCCGCGCGTCAGCAGCCATTTCCAGCTTCCATCCTTATATCGTGCGCGGTGCTCATTGCTGTAACTGTCTGTATCGCCGTCCAGATGAGCCTGCAACTCGCTCATCACGCGTTGGAAATCGTCAGGATAGATCGTCGATTCCCAACTCAAAATCCGGCTTTCATAGTCATCCTCATCATATCCGAGTATTTCCTTGCAACGCGGGGAAAAAAAGACCTCGCCGGTTTGCAAATTCCAGTCCCATACGCCGTCTCCCGCACCTTCCAACGCGAATTTCCAGCGCTCTTCGCTGGTGCGCAGCGCATCTTTGTCCAAGCGATGTAAGTTCAGGAAAAAAATCAGTACGGAGGAAACCAGCGCCGCAACGCAAAGAGACGCAAAAAATCCGGTCAACAGGTAATCGTAGGTAATCTCCCCTTTCAGAAGCAAGCCCATTGCTCCGACGATAATCTCCGTCGCGGCTATGGAGAAGAAAATACAAAACAGAAAAAGCCGGGTTAAGGGTAGCTTTTTCAGGCGATGAGATAAATCTATGGCGGTTCGGGTCATTGAAAATAAATGTAAATTTTATGGCGTAGACAGTTTGGGCCCATTAATAAACGCCCGGATAATTCGATAATGGGTGAAGGCTACATTGAAATGACGCCCGTTGTATTGTACCTGAACTGCCCGTATTTCCATCCTTAGCCCAAAGCCCAGGAACATAACTCATAGCCAATGAACGATCGTGCATGCTCCCGGCTCTCAAAACATTGGGGCAATGCAGCAAACGCCGGAATTCCTGCATCATCGATAGCCATCATGAAACCCTGATCCTAGGGGCGTAGATGGTGGAAGAAATTTAATTGTTCCCGGTCAAACTGATTGCGTTCGTTCGGTTTAACGCGACAATTTCTTACCGGCATTCGTCAGTCTTTTCAATTCCATGAGCGCCGGAGGTAACCGAAAAACCACCTCAACTCATCGTCAAAATAAAACCGGGGCGACGCTAAGATAGAGGATTTTCAAAGCCTTTACACCTTAGAGACACTTATCATCGGCCCTTTTCTTTATCCGTCACTACCGTATAGACAACATAAACGACAAAGATAACCGTTGCTATATATATTATTGCTGACATGCCCGCTCCTCATCTTCAAATGAATTATTGACTATTTTGCCCAGGTTTTCCGTTTTCACAGTCCTTTAAGGCAAACCGCACAACGTTATTGAGAATATACCAAAAGCGATTCGAATGCTATCAGCCGGCATCAAAAACAAACGGCGGCAAAGGCAAATGCAGGGTTGCGCATATCGCTCTCAACAACTCCGCCTCATCGGAGGTAACTTTACCGTCATGAGAGATTGTCAGCACCAGCGCTGAAATCAGTGCTTGTTTGTCTAGCATCCGTAATCCGTCCAACGTTTTTAATGCAGTATCTGTGGAGAAAACCCAATCCCCAGGAGGGGCATACTCCGGCCATTGTCCCGTATCCATCAGCATTTTTATCCGCCGCTCATGGCGTCCCAGAGATTCCATGCCTTGCTGGTAAGCTTTGCCGGCGATACCCGCTTCGGCATGGCCTTGCTTCGCCACGACAGAAAACAATGTAGCGACCGCTTCGGGCAACTGCGTCAGACGGAGATTACCGTGCCGATGCTGCGGTTGAACGGCATCATTCAGGTGGGTTTTTAAAACGCAACCCAAGGCGAACTCGAACGTATCGACGACGCCATCGACCTTGATCAAGCGCTCTACCAGATCGGCTAGGCGTTCAAGCTGTTCCAGCGGCCGGTTTTTAATCAAGGGGAAGGCGATTTGCAATAAGGACAGACGAAACGCCGCCCCCGGTTTTTGCATCTCCCGTTGCAGCGTTTCGGCAGCCATTACCGCCGTACCGCCCAATTGTTCGGCAATCAGGTCTAATTGGATTCGGCGCACGGCTTCGTTGGCGTCCAGCAGCAACGCCAAGACTAACGGCAAGGCGTCAGTGCCGGAATGCGCGGCGCGATACAGGTTTTCGGGTATTGACCGCCTCAAGCTCGAAGCAAGCTGCATATGTCCTTCGTCGGGCATGCCGACCGTTTCAGTCACCGCATCCGGCGTCACGGCGAAGTGTTGCGTCGCGAAACCGGCCGTTGCTGTACTTTCTTCAATAACTTCCGAACCGTTTTGAATTTGTCCCCGCATTTGCTCGGCAAGCCGGTCTATTTCCGCCTCATCGAAATTCGGTTCCAGGGCCTTGATGCGCCGGAGTAACGGCGGATGCGTAGCCAGCAATGAATTGAATGACGCCCCGGTCGCAAACAGCATATGACTGACTTCGTCGCTATCGACCGTCTGTAGCTCAGAGCCTTGCTGAGCGGCGGCTATTTTTTTTAACGCGCCCGCAATGCCTTGGGTCTGGCGGGCAAATTGCACGGCTGAGGCGTCGGCCAAAAATTCACGTTGCCGGGACACTGCCGCTTTGATCAGCTGGCCGAAAAACACGCCGATATAACCGATCAAAAACAGCGCTAAACCGGCCAGATAAATAGCCCCGGCGCCGTCACGCCGGGAATTGTCGGAGCGGACAGCGCCGTATCGGGCGCTGTTCAACACCGCCCTGCCGATCAGGCCGATAACCAGGATGCCGAACAAAACTCCCATCAGCCGCGTGTTCAGCCGCATGTCGCCGTTCAGGATATGACTGAATTCATGCCCGATCACGCCTTGCAATTCGTCCCTGGAAAGCGTTTCCAGCGTACCGCGAGTGACGGTTACCGCCGCATCGCCTGTAGTAAATCCTGCCGCAAAGGCGTTAATGCCCGCCTCCCGTTCCAGCACGTAAACTTCCGGCATCGGAATACCGGACGCAATCGCCATTTCCTCAACGACGTTATACAAACGGCGGCGCAACGGATCCTTGGTCTCCGCGGTAATCAGCGTAGCGCCCAGACTGCGCGCGACTTTGCCGCCGCCTGAACTCAATGACGCAATCTTGTATAGGCTGGACAAGCTGATGAAGCCGATAGTGACCAATGAAATGCCGCCAACCAACGGCAGATGACTCATGATCCAGTCGAAATCGGGAAGCGTCGTTGCTGCCGTTTCATCGCCCGCATTAATGACCAGAGCCGTTATCACCAAATTGACCGCCGCGACAATCGCAAGCACGGCCAGCACAAACATCAATATCAGGGTGCGGGTCTTGCGGCGGGCATCTTCCTGGCTTTGAAAGAAATTCATCTGCTTAACCGGAGTGGTTTTAAGTAAAAGAAACTTTTGGCGCTTCGCGTTTTTCCGGCGCTTCTATTTCCAGGTGCTCGGCAGCATTAAAATTAAACATGCCGGCCAGAATATTGTTGGGGAAATTCTCCCGGCCGTTGTTATAAATCATGACCGCATCATTAAAAGCCTGCCGAGCAAAAGCCACTTTGTTTTCGGTAGACGCCAGCTCTTCCTGAAACTGCATCATGTTTTGATTGGCCTTGAGATCGGGATAAGCCTCGGCCAATGCAAACATTTTGCCCAGACTGCCCTGAAGCGCCGCCTCCGCGCCTGCCAGTTGCCTGATTGCTTCGGGATCGGAAGGATTTGCCCCGGCGGCCTTAAGCCCCGTTACCGCGGCATTCCGCGCACTGATAACCGCGTCCAGCGTTTCCTTCTCGTGTTTCATATAACCCTTAACGGCCTCGACCAGGTTCGGTATCAGGTCGTAACGCCGGGTCAGCTGGACATCGATCTGGGAAAACGCATTTTTAACGCCGTTGCGTAAGTTGACGAGCCGGTTGTAAATGCCGATAAAAAACAGTGCGACAAGGATAATGAAAGCGATTAACGCGAGCAGGATAGACATCAGGGTACTCCATGAAATAACAAGGTGTATCCTAATCATACAAGAGCGATTACTATCTGTCCTTTGTTTTTCCACGCTCTACATTTATGCTTGCCGATAACCGCTTAACAATTATGCCGGCGATTATTGTTGTCGCAATAATCGCTGTTTTTAGTCTCGATCCCATTGCCCAGGAAGCGGCCTACCATAATTTCGCCGACCAGCGCCGCATCCTAGGCATTGCCAACTTTTTCAATGTGTTGTCCAGTTTACCGTTTGTCATTATCGGTATCATCGGCATGCGGTTGGTCGCGCTACGTCGGATACAGGGAGGATTGTCCGAATTGCAGCCCATGTATTTGACATTCTTTGCCGGAGTGCTTTTGACCGGTTTCGGTTCTGCGTATTACCACCTTCAACCCGGTAATCAAACCCTGCTTTGGGACCGCCTTCCGATGACGATTGCTTTTATGGCGTTGTTCTGCGCCATAGTCGGGGAATATATTTCGATTCAGCTGGCGCGACAATTATTTGCCCCCTTGCTGATAGGGGGCATTGCATCGGTACTCTACTGGTATGTGACTGAAATTAACGGCAACGGAGATTTACGCGCTTATGTGCTGGTGCAGTTTTTACCGGTATTGTTGATACCGCTGATCCTGCGGCTGTTCGACTCGAAACTGGATAACGACAAGTATATTTGGGGCGTCGTTATAGCTTATGCGGTCTCGAAACTAATGGAGCTGTTCGACGCTCAACTTTACAGCATTTTCGGCTTGCTCAGCGGGCACTCGTTAAAACATTTGGTTGCCGCATTCGGGGCGTTGATTTTTTATTGGGCATTGCAACAGCGGCGGTCTTCAAAATAACAGGCACAAAAAAAAGGGTGTGCCGAAACCGGCACACCCTTTTTTAATATGAACAATCGCAAACTTAAGCTTTTACTGCATCGGCGATTTCATTAAACGCTTCAACCCGGGTTTTACCGGTCTTGATCAGGTCAACGCCTGCATCGACTACCATTTTGCAAAGCCCTGGCGTTTTATAAACCATCAAACCTAAATAGCCGACAGCCGGCACAGCAATAAAGGCCGCAATAAAACCGTTAAGACCCACTACTCCCATCAGCTTTATCAGCAATACAACGGCATCCAAAGGCAGTAAAACCATGGCGCCGAAATAGACGATTACCATGAATATGGACACCACAAAAACTACAAACTGAAGTAGCCTGACCAACGCAACGTTAATTTTTTTCATATTACTTTTGACCTGATTGAACTTAAGGATTCTTTTTTAAATCAGGAAATAACTCCTGATACTGGTGTATTGTCAAAAACACCGCTTTTTGAAGCGGCAAATTATACCTGAATACCGTCAAATTAATTCATTTTTTTCGGCTTGGTCTTTACGAAGAAATAACCGATATAAAATAGTACCTGCAATAAAACCGCCTAAATGAGCCCACCAGGCCACATCGACGGCTGTCCCTTCAAACAGCATTGCAGTGGTCGCGCTATGGAGCTGAACCAAGACCCACAAACCTAAAAAAGCAATCGCCGGAATATGAATAACTATCGGCAAAAAAAACAGGGGAACCCACACGACAACCCGCTCAAGTGGATATAAAAAGAAATAAGCCGCCAATACGCCGGCTATCGCACCCGATGCGCCAACAACGGGGATCGCAAGTTCCGGGTCGAAAAACCACTGCAAAAAAGTAGCCAAAAGGCCGCACACTAAATAAAAAATCAAGAAAGGCAAACGCCCCATTCTGTCTTCTACATTATCGCCAAATATCCATAAAAACCACATGTTCATGATCAGGTGCAGCCAGTTTCCGTGCAGAAACAGGCTGGTCAAAAAAGATAAATAGCCATCGAACGGCAAGCCATAATACGGATTGGTATAGCGGATAGGCACCATGCCATAAAGATTAAGCAGCCTGTAACTCATCTGATCCGGCATCAATTTCATCGACACAAAAACAGTAATGCAAATCGCCATTAACCCCCAGGTGACTAAAGGTCTGGAATGGCAGGGGGCAGTGTCTCTAATTGGTATCATCGTTGTTCCTGTTCTCTGTCGACGGGATGGTATTCCTGCTTTGAACTAGCTTAAAAGCTAAAAAACCGATTTGCAATGAATAGTTATTTAATCATAACCCCGTCTGCAAAAAGTCTATAATACCTGCACAGATTGCTTCTTATCATCCTTGCGCTTTAGCAGCCATTTAAAGATCCATGCAGACAAACCCAACAAACAAAACGCCGTCATTTTCCAGCCTGGAACTCGATGAGCAACTGCTGTCGGCAGTTAAAAAAATGGGCTTTGAACAGCCCACGCCCGTACAACTACAGTCGATCCCCCTGGCTCTGGAACACAAAGACCTGCTGGTCAGCGCCGAAACCGGCAGCGGCAAAACCGCCGCATTCCTGCTGGCTGCGCTGCATCATCTGCTAACCCTGCCCTCCGCAAAATCCGGCACAAGAGTCTTGGTGCTGACCCCGACCCGCGAATTGGCCCAGCAGATTTTTAAGCACTGCCAACAATTGACTGAATTTACCGACCTGAAAACCGGCCTGATCACAGGCGGCGATGATTTCAGGCTGCAACAAAATATGCTGCGCAGAAACACGGAAATCGTCATTGCGACTCCAGGCAGAGTATTGGAACTGATGGAGCAAGAGATACCGGACTTCAGTAACCTGGAAGTGTTGATATTGGATGAAGCCGATCGCATGCTGGATATGGGCTTTAGCGAAGACGTACTGACCATCGCCAACAGCTGCAACGCTACGCGGCAAACCCTGCTGTTTTCGGCCACCTTGACGCATTTCGGCGTCATCAAAATGGCTGACAAGGTGCTGAAAAATCATGAAGTCGTCGCCTTAAATACGCTGCATGACGGACACCGCAACATCGAACAGCAAATTGTGCTGGCCGACGATAATGATCATAAACAAAAGCTGCTGGCCTGGCTGCTGCAAAATGAAACCTATGACAAGGCGCTGGTCTTCACCAACAGCCGGATTCAGGCGGACGCTCTTCGCGGGCCGCTACGCGGACAAAAACTCCGTGTCGGTGTGCTGCATGGAGAAATGGATCAAAAAGACCGCAACCGGATGATGGAATTATTCCGCGAAGGCCAAGTCAAGGTCATGATTGCTACCGACCTTGCCGCCCGAGGCCTGGACATCAAGGGTATTAATCTGGTCATCAATTTTGATGTGCCGAGAAACGGCATCAATTATATCCATCGCATAGGACGGACAGGCCGGGTCGATGAACTGGGCCTGACCATTGCGCTGGTAAAACACACCGAATGGAATTTGATGTCCGGCATTGAGCGTTTTTTGAAACAGAAGTTCAAACACCGCAGCATTAAAGAGTTGGAAGGCAAGTATAAAGGCCCTAAAAAACTCAAGGCTTCAGGAAAGGCGACTGGCGGCAAAAAGAAAATAGAACCTAAAAAAGCAGCCGCCGAAAAAGTCAAAATACGCCACAGGGACAAGAAAAATATCGGAAAAAGACGGGTGCCGACCGCTAAGCCGGACATAGAAAACAATCGTCCATAAAAAAGGCCCCATTTGCAATCTGCTGTTGCGAATGGGGCCTTTTTGTTTGCGGTCACCGAAGTTAACGCATTGCCTACGAATGTGGTAAGGGGCGTAAAGCTTTGCCTATAAAACGTTAAGAAAGTTTAGCCACAACTTGCTTGACCAAGTTATCCGGCTTAAAAGGTTTTACAATATATGAGGTTATTCCGGCCATAATGGCTTCCTTTACCTTGTCGCCTTCGGACGAAGACGTCAGCATTATCCAGGGCGGCGTTTCTAATTTGGCGTCGTCTTTTACTGTCTTATACAAATCAAGACCGCTCATACCCGGCATGTTCCAATCACAGACCACGATATTAATCTTTACCTTTCTCATCATCAGCAATGCTTCTTCACCACCCGGCGCATCAAAAACGTGGGTAAATCCGGCCTCGCGCAGAATAGCTTTGGTTAGTGTCCGCATTGAAGCTGCATCATCTACAATCAGAATCTTTTTCTGTAGCAATTCTTGTGATATGTCCATTCTTGTTCCAAATTACAGGTATTATGAGCACTGCAGTACTTAATCGGAATATTCTACAAGAACTCAAGGTATCCGACAATATATTGTAAGCATAATACCATGCAGTTCATTATTTACGAAAAAACAGATTAAAAATTAGCGTCAAAATAATACTGACAACAAACATAGAGGTAATCGGGATAAACACGAACCGCTGCTCGTCCTCAACACGTATATCGCCGGGCAACTTGCCAAACCAGCCGATCAGCCAGGGCGCGTAACTAACCGTGAGCCCGATAATCGCTAAAATAACGCCAATAACCGTCAGTAATTTTCCTAGCGCCATTTGCAACCTCCCCTTTTTGACCTGCTTGCACAAACGCACGGTGCAGCTAACAAGAAAAACTGCGTTAAGGTAAAATAAAACATCATCATACGCCACCGGCAAAACAATCGGTTCTGTCAGGAACCAATCGGAAATACATTACATGTTGAGAATCACTGAACTTAAACTCCCGCTCGATCACCCTGAAGACCAACTCAAAACAGCGATACTTGAGCGGCTTGGCCTCAGCGCGGAAGAGCTGATCGCTTACACCATATTCCGCCAAGGTTATGATGCCCGCAAGCGCAATGCGATCCTGCTTGTTTACACCGTTGATGTAGAAACCAAAAACGAACAGGCTATTCTTAAGCGCCTGCAAAACGACCCGCACATTTCTGCAACACCGGACACCACTTACCGTATTGTAACCCAAGCGCCAAAGAATCTGGCGCAACGCCCCGTGATCATCGGCACAGGGCCGTGCGGGCTGTTTGCCGGCTTGATTCTGGCTCAAATGGGTTTTAAACCGATCATTCTGGAGCGGGGAAAAGAGGTACGGGAACGCACCAAAGACACGTTCGGCCTTTGGCGTAAAAGCCGGTTCAACCCCGAGTCCAATGTACAGTTCGGCGAAGGCGGCGCCGGAACCTTTTCCGACGGCAAGCTTCATACCCAGATCAAGGACCCGAATCACTACGGACGCAAGGTGCTGACCGAACTGGTCAAAGCCGGCGCACCGGCCGAAATCCTCCATGTCAGCAAGCCTCATATCGGCACATTCAGGCTGGTAGGCGTAGTGGAACAGATACGAGAAACCATCGAGTCGTTAGGCGGAGAAATCCGCTTCCAGAACCGGGTTGACGACATCCTTATCGATAACGGACAGGTGCGTGGCGTGGTGCTCGCCGGCGGCGAAACCATTAACACCCATCATGTGCTGCTGGCGGTCGGGCATAGCGCTCGCGACACCTTCAAAATGCTCTATGACCGAGGCGTTTACATTGAAGCCAAACCTTTTTCTATCGGCTTTCGCATAGAACATCCGCAATCCCTGATCGACAGCTGCCGGTTCGGCGGCAATGCCGGGCATCCGTTGCTGGGCGCCGCCGATTACAAACTGGTCCATCACTGTAAAAACGGACGCTCCGTGTACAGCTTTTGCATGTGCCCAGGCGGCACTGTCGTGGCTGCAACTTCAGAGGCGGGACATGTTGTCACCAACGGCATGAGCCAATACTCGCGCAACGAGCGTAACGCCAACAGCGGCATTGTCGTCGGCATCACCGCTGACGATTATCCCGGTCATCCGTTGGCGGGCATCGATTTCCAACGCCGCCTGGAAGCTGGCGCGTTCAAGTTGGGCGGAGAAACCTACGAAGCGCCGGGGCAACTGGTTGGCGACTTTCTCGCCAAACGCCCCTCAACACAGCTGGGTACGGTACAGCCCTCCTATGCACCGGGCGTACACTTATGCGATCTCAGCTCGGCCTTGCCCGATTATGCGATAGCTGCGATACGCGAAGCTATCCCGGCTTTCGATAAAAAAATAAAAGGCTTTGCGATGCATGACGCTGTATTGACCGGGGTCGAAACCCGCACCTCATCGCCTATCCGAATCAAACGCAATGACCATTTCCAAAGCCTGAATACCAAAGGACTCTATCCGGCCGGGGAAGGCGCGGGCTATGCCGGAGGGATTCTTTCTGCGGCTGTCGACGGCATCAAAGTTGCCGAGGCATTGGCGCTGGACATGATCCGATCAATCGCGTAATCACTACATAACCGGATTTACGTTCCGGTCCGCAACAAGGAATCATAATGTCCCACATAGTCGTTTGTGCCCTGTACAAATTTGTCACCCTGGAAAATTACCAGGCTTTGCGCCAACCCCTGCATGAGGTCATGGAAGCCAATCAGGTTCGCGGCACCTTGTTGCTGGCCGGCGAGGGCATCAACGGCACGATAGCCGGGTCACGCCAAGCCATCGACACAGTGCTGGATTGGCTGCGTAGCGACCCTCGCCTGACGGACATTGACCACAAGGAATCGTTGACCGACAAACCGCCGTTCAACCGAACCAAAGTCAAACTCAAAAAAGAAATAGTGACGATGGGCGTCGAAGGCATCGACCCCAAGCGCGTGGTCGGTACTTATGTCAGCCCTGAAGATTGGAACAAACTGATCTCCGATCCTGAGGTCATACTGGTGGACACCCGCAACGACTACGAATTTAAAGTCGGCACCTTCAAAAACGCGATTAACCCGAATACGGCCAGCTTTCGGGAGTTCCCCCGGTACGTTAAAGAAAACCTCGACCCCGAAAAACACAAAAAAGTCGCGATGTTCTGCACCGGCGGCATCCGCTGCGAAAAATCCACGGCCTTCTTAAAAGAACAGGGCTTTGCCGAGGTTTATCATCTCAAAGGCGGGATATTAAAGTACCTGGAAGAAGTCCCCGCACAAGAAACGCTTTGGGAAGGCGAATGCTTTGTCTTCGACGAGCGGGTAACGGTTAATCTCCAGCTTGAAAAAGGCGTTTACGACCAATGCAACGCCTGCCGCCTGCCAATCACCGAAGCCGATAAAGCCAGCGACAAATATCAGCAAGGCGTTAGCTGTCCTCATTGTTACGATAAAATCACCGCTGAACGGAAAACCCGTTTCATAGAGCGCGAAAAACAAATAGAACTAGCCAAAAAGCGCGGTGAAGCTCATATCGGCGCAGATGCCGCCAAGACGCTGGTGCAAAAACGGGTAGCCAAACTGCAACGGCGGCAACGAGCGACAGAAGACTAAAACTTGATTAGCTGTTTAGTCCCACAATCAGCAAATAATCTCAGTCTCGCGGGGTACGCTGTGCGTACCTTTCAGAGTTCGATAAATAGACACGGCGGACAGTCTGAAGCGCGTGGAGAGTTTTACCAATTGAGTTGAATTCATCAAGGCGTGTCCGCTTCAACAGCACTATAATTCCATAGCAAGGCAATTTATGGGGAAAACTAAGAACTTTACCGGAGAAAATTTCCGGGCCCGAGGTTGTTTTGTATCGGCGGCGGGACTGGATAAAAATGTTGTTAGGGCGTATATAGGGCGCTAGAAAAAGAAAAGCACAACTCAGTTTGTGGAAATAAAAATAATCGCCTTTAGGCGGCTCATGAACATCCCCCTTTGAGGGGCTAACAATAATAAAGCCCCTGGCAAAACCGGTCCGCCATTACCCTGCCGGCCTTTCAAAAACAGGAACGCCAACCGTCAACGCCGGAAATGTCGTTACAGATATTACATGATGCAAAACAACAAATTGCAGCAACCATGAATTTTTCTCGTATTAAACAAGCATGATTGCTTGAGCTTTCCAACCATACACGATAATATTGATTCAATACTACATTGGAGACCAACATAATGACTACAAAAAAACGCCTACCCAAGTCAGTCCTTCTCGGCTTAGCCGCTATTATTTTACCTTTTGGTGTACAGGCAAGCTCTGATACATCCAAAAACATGCACCAGCTATACGAAGATAATTGCGCCAGTTGTCACGGCTCGGACCATGGCGGGTTTATTGCTCCCGGCTTGAATGCCGATAGTTTGAAAGGCCGCAGTCCTACGGCTTTACGCAGTCTGATCATGACCGGAAGTTTCGACACCTTGATGCCTCCGTTCTACGGTCGTTTATCGGATGACGAAATCCGCGGCTTGGTCAAACATCTGCAAACCACGCCAAAACAGGCCAACCCAGCCTGGACCCTTGACGACATCAAGGCGTCGATCAAAGTGTATGTCAAGGACGAAAGCACCCTGCCCGCAAAGCCCACCTACGCAATCAACAGTATGGATGATGTAATCGGCGTGGCGGCTCGCGGCAAATACGGGCGCGGCTCAGGCTCCAAGGCGGTGTTCATCAACAGCGTTACCCACAAACAAATCGGCGAAGTCGCCACCGGCACCGCCGCGCACATTATCGACTATAACCCCGCCAACCCGCGTTGGGCTTATGTAAAAACCGATACGGCGGAAATCTTTAAAGTCGATTTATATTCGATGCAAGCGGTGCGCAGCGTTAAAACCGGATTCAACGGACCAGGGCTGGGCGTTTCCCGCGACGGCAAATACATCATGGCGGGTTCTTATGTACCGCACAACGCCGTTATCCTTAATGCCGACACCTTGGAACCGTTGAAAACCTTCGAACTGGAAGGCATCGACCCGGATGGCAAAATGGTCTCCTCCGATTCCGGCATGATCATCGGCACGCCGTTTGACGATATTTTCGCCATCGCCCTGGAAAACGCCGGTCAAGTTTGGGTGGTTGACTTAAAAGAAGGCTTTCCGGTCACTAAAATAGAAAACGTCGGACGCCATTTGCATGACGCCTTCCTGTCCCATGGCGGTAAAAAACTCATGGTTGCTTCTTATGATGACAGCATCGTTACCGCGATTGATCTAAAAGACCGCAAAATCATCAAAAAACTGGAAGCCGGTTGCGTGCCTCACGTTGGTGGCGGGGCTGCGGTTGAAGTTGACGGCCGCACGCTCGGTTTCGGCACCAACTTCGGCGACTGCGACAAAGAAGTGGTCAGCGTCTGGGATTTGGACAAAATGGAAGTGGTCAAGCAGGTTCCTGTTTCCGGCGGCACCGAGTCCCCAGCAGCTCACGCCAATGCGCCTTATGTCGCGGTGGACATCATCTCTAAAGACCGTCGCGCCCGCACCATCCAGCTGATCGACAAGCTTACCCTGGAAGTCGTTAAAACCCTGGATGTAGGCGGACATGCTTATTTCCCTGAATACAGCGCCGACGGCAAGTTCCTGTATGTCAGCGCCGGTTACAGCGGAGATGAGGTCGTCGTCTATGATTCCACCTCATTGCAAAAAGTCGCCTCCGTAGCCATGGAAAGCCCGGCCGGTATCTTTTCTCACGGCCGCGTCAGATACATGACTCGCGGTCTTTCTCCTGACGAGATGAAAGGAGCAAAATAATGAGACTATCAACTCTTACAGGATCGTTGATATTAGGCTTGATGTCCGCCCAAAGCGTCAATGCGGCCAGCATTTATGCGGGCGAGGCCAAAGCGGCGGCGGTTTGTTCGCAATGTCACGGCATTAGAACGCCTTCAGCCGACGCGCCTTTTCCGCCGTTGGCCGGACGCGATGCGGATTACTTGAAAACGGCGCTAAAACAGTACCGGGATAAAACCCGCAAGTCCGACATTATGAATGCTATCGCCGGTTCCTTAAGCGATGACGATATTAGTAATGTTGCGATGTACTATGGCAGGCTAAAACCGTAACATCGATGAAAAAACTGCCGCTTTTAATGTTGGTTATGACAGCTGTTTTAGCCAAAGCCGGCCTGGCCGGCGAGCCGTCTCAGGAAAGGCAAAGCACGCTGCGCAACATGCTCAATCATGATTGCGGAGCGTGTCATGGACTGACATTAAAAGGCGGCCTTGGCCCTGCCCTGTTGCCCGAAGTATTGGCCGGGAAGCCCGATGATTTTTTAATTTCAACCATTCTTAACGGTCGAGAAGGAACCGCCATGCCGCCTTGGCAGCCGTTTATGAATCGGGATGAGGCTGCTTGGCTGGTTGGGGTTTTGCGGAAGCCTGAGCATTAAAAATCGATTTTTATTACGCATTTTTCTCACCACGAAGGCACGAAGATCACGAAGTCTATTTTTCTTCGTGATCTTCGTGGTGAATAAAAAACACAGCAAACACCACACGAATTCACCGGAAACGCCACCTCGCGCTACGCCCTTCGACAAGCTCAGGGCAGGCTTGGGTGGTCTTATTCCGGCCTACGCTGGAATAACACATATACCTATGATTAAGCTACTCCCTCTTATAGCCCTGCTATTCTCCCTCAACGCCATCGCAGAACCCCGCGCCACCGGCGACCTGGGCATCGTGATCGAACGGGAAGACGGCAATGCGCTGATCATCAACACCACCGAGCATAAACGCTTAGCCAAGATCGAAAAACTGGGCGATTTGTCCCACGCTTCCGTGGTTTTCTCCCGCGACCAGCGTTACGCCTATGTTTTCGGCCGCGACGGGGGCTTGACCAAAATCGATATGCTCAAGGATGCCATCGACAAGCGCATCATCCAGGCCGGCAACAGCATCGGCGGTGCTATTTCCCAGGACGGAAAATTAATCGCCGTGTCCAACTACACACCCGGCGGCGTTAAGGTTTTTTCAGCCGAAACGCTGGAACTGGTTGCCGACATTCCTTCCGACTACGGCGAGGGGCTGCGCTCCAAAGTGGTCGGCCTGGTTGACGCCCCAGGACAGCGCTTTGTATTTTCGCTGTTCGATGCCGGTGAAATATGGATGGCCGACTTTAAAAATCCCAAAGCGCCGGTCATTAAAAAATTCCCGAACATCGGCAAACAGCCTTACGACGCGTTAATGTCGCCGGACGGACACTACTATATCGCCGGTTTGTTTGGCGAACCCGGACTGGCATTGCTGGATTTATGGAACACCGAGGCTGGAGTCAAACACATATTGCCCGACTACGGCAAAGACGATGAAAAACTGCCTGTTTATAAAATGCCGCATCTTGAAGGCTGGGCGGTAGCCGGCGACTACGTGTTTGCACCCGCGATAGGCCAGCACAAGGTTCTGGTCATCGACAAGAACACCTGGGAACTGCATGACACCATAGCGGTCGCAGGGCAACCGGTCTTTGTGATGGCAAGGCCCGATGCGCGGCACGTCTGGGTTAACTTCGCCTTCCCCGACAATCATCAGGTGCAGATTATCGACGTCAAAGACCTGTCCCTGCACAAAACCTTGTCGCCCGGAAAAGGCGTTCTGCACATGGAATTCACGCCGCGCGGCGAGCAAGTCTGGGTTGCGCTAAGAGACGACAACCAGCTTGTGGTTTACGACACGGACACCTTGCAGGAAATCACCCGCCTACCCGCCAACAAACCCAACGGCATTTTCTTTAGCTCGCGCGCGCATAAAATCGGTTTATAAACCCATGCTGACGACCTTGCACAAACAGCTGCTCAACGACTACCAGCACGATTTCCCGCTGTCGGCCAGGCCTTATCAGGACATCGCCGATGCGCTGGGCGTGACCGAGGCCGAGGTTTTATCGGCATTTACCGAGCTGAACGATAACAACCTGATAAGCCGCATCGGGCCGGTTATTCCGCCCAATCATATCGGTGTCAGCGCCTTGGTCGCCATGTCGGTACCCGAACAACATTTGCAAACTGTCGCCGATATAATCAGCGCGTATCCCGAAGTCAATCATAATTACGAACGCGAACACCGGTTTAATCTCTGGTTCGTGGTCATCGCGTCCGATACCGAACACTTACACGCGGTGATCGATTCGATAGAACGGGAAACATCCTACCCGGCCATGCTGCTGCCGATGCTGGACGATTTTTTCATTGATTTGGGTTTTAAGCTGGACTTGAATAATGATTGATTCTCGTGACCGTCAACTGCTCGAACATATCCAGCTGGGTCTGCCCATTTGCGCCAGACCTTATGCCGAAATCGGACAGCTTTGCGACATGCCCGAAGCCGAAGTGATCGAGCGCCTAACCCGGCTTAAACAACAAGGCCTGATCAAACGCATGGGCGTCATCGTCAAACACCGGCAACTGGGCTACCGCGCCAATGCGATGATCGTCTGGAACGTACCGGATCATCTAATCAAGCAACTGGGCGGCCATATCAGCCGGTTTTCGTTCGTGACGCTCTGTTACCAGCGCCCCCGGCAGCCTGAATGGCCGTATAACCTGTATTGCATGATCCACGGCAAAGACAAGGCCACCGTGTTAAAGCAACTGGAACAACTCGTTGACGCTTGCGGCTTAAGCGGTTTCGACAAGGAAATCCTGTTCAGCAAGCGCTGTTTCAAGCAACGCGGCGCCATTTATAAAAATCCTACCCCGGCTTTAGCTGATGGATGAAATAGACAAAAAAATTATCAACGCCCTGCAAAACGGCTTTCCGATCTGCGACGCGCCTTACCGACAAGTCGCCGTGCAATTGGGACTGACCGAACAGGAGCTGATAGCTAGGCTGAAAGCGCTGTTGGATAACGGCGTCCTGACCCGCTTCGGCCCCTTG
This sequence comes from Methylobacter tundripaludum, assembly GCF_002934365.1. GTDB lineage: Bacteria > Pseudomonadota > Gammaproteobacteria > Methylococcales > Methylomonadaceae > Methylobacter_A > Methylobacter_A tundripaludum_A. The sequence goes on from NZ_PTIY01000013.1 coordinate 103,170, forward strand.
TATAACGCCGAACAAATGGGCGGAGCCTTGACCCTGGCGGCCGTTAAAGCCCCGCAACAGCGCTTCGATGAAATCACCGAAATCATCAACAGCTTTCCTGAAGTCGCCCATAATTACGCACGCAGCCATGAGCTGAATATGTGGTTTGTGATCGCCACGGAAACGCCCGAACAAATCCGGCAAACCGTCAGTGCAATAGAACAACAAACGGGACTGACCGTCTACAACATGCCGAAAAACAAAGAATATTTTGTCAACCTGAAGCTGGAAGCCTAAGCATGCTCGATGAAACGGACCGCAAAATCATCCAGGCGACCCAAGCCGGTTTGCCGTTAACGCCTCAGCCCTACCAGGCTATTGCAGAGCAACTCGGCCTGACCGCGGATGATGTTATGATGAGACTGTCAACCATGCAAAACAGCGGCATCATCCGCCGTATCGGCGCAGTGCCCAACCACTATAAATTGGGCTATCGCTTTAACGGCATGACCGTCTGGAATATCCCGGATGAGTTCATCGATGAAATGGGGCAAAAAGTCGGCCAACTGGAATTTGTCAGCCATTGCTACCATCGCCCCCGGCATCCGCCCGAATGGCTATACAACCTGTTTGCGATGGTGCATGGAAAAACTCAGGAAGCCGTCGATCAACAGATTCAGCAAATTTCCGATCTGCTCGGCGACTATAATCTGGGTTCTGATGTTTTATATAGCACAAAAATCCTGAAAAAAACCGGTTTTCGGACGACTGCAAGGAGGTAGAGCACCAAAAGTAGGCGCTTTAGGCGACGCATGGAGCAGTCGCCGAGCAGCAGAAAATCCTAGCAAGCCGGACGGGGCATGTTGCCCCGTCCGAAACGTTTTGCGCTGATTAAGCATACCCACTTTGCTTTAGGCTTCGCGGAAACGTCAGGGGCGGGGTTGCAAACCCCGCCCCGCTTTAAGTTAAACCGTTCGTGGTGAACCCAGTTAGCGAAGCTCCAGCTTCGCGACTCGGGAAGCTGGAGCTTCCAAGACTGCATTCCCAAGCTGAAGCTTGGGAACGAGCGAAACCGGTTTTCGAACGAGTGCATAATAGAACACGGATAGCACTGATTAGACGGATTTAAACGGATTTTTTATTCACGGTTTATCAGTGTTTATCCGTTAAAGCCGTGTCGCCTAGAGGCGCCTACTTTTGGTATCCGTGTTCTATTTTTCTAACTTTTGAGTAGTTATTGATTATGTTTAGACTAAGCCACTACATGCGCGAACTGATAGACCCGACACCGTTAAAACCGGCGCGCAAACCGGCGGCTCCGGTGGTTATCTGGAATTTAATCCGCCGCTGCAACCTCACCTGCAAGCATTGCTATACGACGTCCACCGACATCGATTTCCCGAACGAATTGAGCACGCCGGAAATCTATACGGTCATGGACGACCTGAAAGCCTTTAAAGTGCCGGTGTTGATCTTGTCCGGCGGCGAACCATTGCTGCATCCCGACATCTTTAACATTTCCCGGCGCGCGAAAGGCATGGGCTTTTATGTCGCGTTATCGACCAACGGCACCAAAATATCCGCGGCTAATATCGATGAAATCGCCGCGATTAATTACCAATATATCGGCGTCAGCCTGGACGGCATCAAGGATACCCACGACCGGTTCCGCCGGGTACAAGGCTCATTCGACCAAGCCCTGCACGGCATCCGCCTGTGCCTGGAAAAAGGCATCAAAGTCGGCCTGCGCTTTACGTTGACGCAGGATAACGCCCAGGATTTCCCTGCCCTGTTGCAGCTAATGGATGAACACAATATCGACAAATTCTATTTGTCGCATCTGAATTACGGCGGCCGCGGCAATAAGAACCGCAAGGACGACGCCCATTTTGCGATGACCCGGACCGCGATGGATTTGCTGTTTGAAACCAGTTACCAATGGCTCAAGGAAGGTAAAGACCGGGAATTCGTGACCGGCAATAACGACGCCGATGCGGTTTATTTTTTACACTGGGTAGCGCGTCATTTTCCCGATCAAGCCGATCACATCAAAGCCAAGCTGGAACAATGGGGCGGCAATGCCTCGGGCGTCAATGTCGCCAATATCGACAATCTGGGCAACGTCCATCCCGACACCTTCTGGTGGCATTATGAGCTGGGCAATGTAAAAGAGCGGCCCTTTTCGGAAATATGGATGGATACCAGCGATCCTTTAATGGCGGGGCTCAAGCAAAACCCAAGGCCGCTGGAAGGGCGTTGTGCAAGATGCCATTATCAATCTATCTGCAACGGTAACACCCGCGTTAGGGCCGCGCAAACAACAGGAAATTTCTGGGCTGAAGATCCGGGCTGCTATCTGGCGGATAGTGAAATAGCGTAGACTTTATGAACCCGGCCCAGGCGACAGCAATGAAAAACATTTTTTGCCATGTCTAAACCCACTGCGCTATGATTCCTGCCGGACTCCTCTTTTTCCGGCTTTAAATTATCAGAAGAGCCCATATTACGGTCCTTAAATGAAACTTGGTTTTCCTTCTGGAGGGTTCGTCCACATGATTACCCTACGCTCGATTTGTTTATTCAGCCTGCTGTTTTTTGCGGCGTTGCCGGCTTATGCAGCAGCCGTACCTAACACGCATATTTCCGTGATTGTTTCCCTGGTCGACAATGTATCGCAAGGCATCGTGCCTGTTCCTGCGAAAATCGGCAATGGCGATGACCCGCACAACAACCTCTATTGGGGCGCGGCTTATGGCGTGAAAACCTTTTTGAGCAAGGCGGACGGCTGGAAAAACTTGGGCTGCGAAAAAGATATTAACGAGACTATCCTGGAGCGCTGCCAATTTTCCTGGAAGGACCGGCTCACCGTTACCGCCGACGCATATCGCGGCAGCCGGATTGACCAGGCGATGCTTGATTTTATGCAGCAAGCCGCTACGCCGCCCGATGCGGCGCAGCGTGAAATGGTCGTGTTCATCGGCCATGACGGCTTGATGGACGAACAAAACCAGCCCATCATAAAGCGCTTCCCCAAACATGCCGAACACGATAAACCGGCAGTTGTCCTGGCCTGCCTGAGCGATGAGTTTTTCTCGGGGCATTTGCTTGCCGCAGGTTCAAAGCCGGTAGTAACCACTTTCAGCTTCATGGCGCCGGAAGCCTATGTGCTGGAAGCGATTGCCCGAGGTTTTGCAACCCAGGCGAGTGAAGCGGAATTGCGCAGTTCCGCCGGCCTCGCTTACGCCAAATACCAGCGCATCTCAGCCAAGGCCGGAAAGTCGGTTTTTGGCGCAAATAGTCAGGCCAAGCCGATGAGGCTGAGCCTTCGATAAGGTACGCACAGCGTACCCTACGAAATTTTCTAAGGCCAAGCCTAATGCTTAGGATCGTGCATGAAATAACTTGAGCAAATTTTATTTTTAAACCATGAAGCGCATGAAGGGTTTAAGTCTTCATGCGCTTCATGGTGATTGCTTAAATTAATTTATGCATGTTCCTTAGAATCCCCGGTATCGACGGGATCAATAGCTTGTTCCAGATCCAACCAGCTTTTCAGCAATGTAAAACAGACGACCAACAGGGTAGCGCCGACAAATATGCCGACAAAACCCCATGCCAGCAAGCCGCCCAATACGCCAAGAAAGATAAGCGGAATAGGCAGGCCGCTACCGTGACTGATCAGGTAGGGCTTCACAAAATTGTCCGCTATATTAATAAAGATACTCCAGCCGACGGTAAAAACCGCCCACCCCGTTTCGCCCTGATAGGACAGCCAGACGGCTGCAGGAATCCAGACCAAGGACGTGCCGAGCTGCAACATAGCCAGAATAAAACAGAATAAGCCTAACAAGCCCGCACCCGGGATGCCGGCAATAGCGAAGCCGAACACGCTCAATAAAGCCTGCATCAGCGCCGTACCTACCACGCCTACGGATACCGCCCGGACGGTTTGCCCCGCAATAGCAATCAGTTCAAGGCCGGTTTCTCCTGCGACCCGGCAAATTAAACGCTTCAGCAATTCCTTGGCCCCGGCGCCGTTAGCGCACAGAAATCCGGCCAGCACGATTGCCAGAAGAAATTCAAAAAGCGACAGCGTCAAATTTCCGCTTTGTTTCAGCAGCCAAGTCATCCCGTCCTTGAGGGCGGGCCTCGCGGTCTCCAGAAGGGCCGGCATGTCGGTGCTGGCCTGCTGCCAGAATGCGTCGATTCTCGGGCCGATCAGCGGCGCATCAACCAGCCAAACCGGAGCCGGCGGCAATGTCATCGTTGTCAGATCCTTGATCAGCCCGCTCACTGAAGCGACATGCTCGGTCAAGGAGTAAACCAGCAGGAATATGGGAACGACAAAAACCAGGATCAGCCCTGTCGTCAGGATAAAGGCGGCAAAGCCCTGTCGCCCCCCCAACCGCTGTTGCAGCCGGTCAAACAGGGGCCAGGTCGATATTGCGATGATGGCTCCCCAAAGCATCGGTCCCAAAAAAGGCGCGATGATCTTCAGACAGGCAATGACCAGCACGGCGACGATCGCAAGACCGCCCGCTCTTTCAAAAAATCTATCGTTCATGCCCGTACTCCTCTGTCGCAGTTTAAATTAAAAACGTAAAAGATCATATCAATGATCCGGCAAGTCCGCATGGGTCAATTGATTCAGGGATAAATACCGGTAACTGCCCTTGCGCATATTGAAAAAAAACAATTCGGGCAGACTCATTAGAATGCCGGTTGCGCCCGACTGCAAATTTTTCCCCGAATCCAGCGGCCAGCTGAAAAAGCCGTAAACGCTTTGGCCTATTCCTGCTCCGATGTTGGCAACACCGAACAACGGCCTCAACAGCACATTGTCGTCGGTAAAAAATACAAATAACGCGTCGTCGGGATTGTACTTGTATAAACGGCTGCTGATGATATTCGATTCCCTCAGTCCCGTTATCAGGCTGTTTTGCCGGGCTGAGAGTTTTGCCAATTCGAGGCCGCGGTAAGAATCCAGATCACGGCTCTGCGTCACATGGTAACGATCCAGAACCGATTGGTAAGCGACAAACGGGACGAAGTTATAGGCTGTCTCGATATATCCGCCCAAACGCTGTTCGGATTCCTTTACCGTTAAAGCTTCCGGGTCCGCAACTTTATCGCCGGAACGGTAGGGCTTTATCAAAGCCTGTTTGATGGTTCCGAACAGTTCGGTCACGCAATTGCGGCTAAACAGATCATAGCGATAGCTTTGATTCAGCGTTTCAGACAGGCTGTTTTCAAGGTTATCCAATGCGGACAGCGCCGTTGTTAATTGTTCCGGGCTAAGATTCGGAACCGGGCCGTTCGGCAAACCGACGCTCTTTGACGGCAAGGCTTTTTGACCGTTATAACGGAAATCATGACGCTGTTCGCTGTTCAGCAGTTCGATATAACGGTTGCCCGCCATTTCGATTTGACTGTATTCCGCCTCGCCCAACTGTTGGCGGGATATTGCCGATAGGCGGTTACGTTCCAGAGTCGCCCTGGCGTCGCTAACCAGCATCCGTATTTGGGCGCTGTGTTCAAGGTACTGATCCGGCCCGACCGATTCGCTGTTGTCGGCAAAATCGTCGATAAAAACCCAATACCCGGACTGCAATGACGCGTCGATAGCGATATAGCGGGCCATATCGACTAAAACGGCATAGCCCCAGTCCGGGCGGTTTGAATCGAGCGCTTTGATCAGGCCGGTTTCGAAATCACCCTGCAACTCAGCCAATGCCCGTCTTTCCGCTTCGGAAATTTTGAAGACAGGCTGACTCGTCAGCAACAGAACATCTGATTGCAACGGCGGCGCATCCATTAGGGCCTTGATCGCAAATAATGCGGTCAGATAGTCCGAATATCTTTCCGTGAAGGTATAGATTGAGGAAGGAAATTCCTCAGCGACCAAATCCGAATTTATCGCAGGCCACTGGCTGGGCGCTAATGTTTTGATTTGCGCTTCGATCATTTCACGGCGGCGCTGCAAAAAGTCCGGGCCATAGCGCTGCTCCACTTTCCGGCGCAAACTTTGAACGCTTAGCGATTGTTGTTTTGTTAGGTTGCTGTCCGTGTATTGAGGCTGCCGGCCCGGTTCAGGATAAAAAAGCCCGACGCCTTTTAACCGCAAAACCGGAGCCGCATCGGAGGAGGCAATAGCGTGGCCGCCGGTTGATTTCTGCAACAAATGCCGGATAAACATCCGCTCTTTATGCAGATCGTCGAGCAGTTTGAACTGCCGTTCCTGCGTCAAAAACCGCCATTTGAATTGGTTTTTAAGCAGATCGAAAGTGTCTTCGCCAACCTCGACGCGGCTTAGATGCATAGGCCGATTCTGCAAGTAGCGGTATAAAAAATGAAATTCGGTTTTTTCTTGCCTGAACAGGCGGATCAGGCCGGAATCGACATGTTGATAATGGTAAATTTCATCATCGAATTGAATCGCGGTATGCCCCCCGCTCGAATTGCCTTCGCCGGCTTCTATATACAGGTAATTAAAGCCGGCGGCCGTACCGGCGGATGGCGGTAAAGCCAAGGCCGCCAGAACGCCGATGGCCTGTAATTTCGAGCGCATCACGTCCCGGATCGCCGACCTTGAAGACGAATAGTTTATTTCTCGGACTCGTAACCTTTTTGAATACTTTGCATGTGCTGCTGATCGGAGCCTGCAAAATTCTTTTTATAGGTTTCGTAAGCGGCACCCTCAACCCCTGCTTTCTTCAAGCCTTTGCCGATCCCCCTGTAGGTTTTTGGCTCCTCATCCCAGTTAACGATACCGATCTTCGCGGCAATATCGCTTAAGCCCTTAAGAAAGCCGGCGTAATCGGCATCCGCATGGGAAGATTTCACATAAGCCATCGTGTAATCCGACACTTCGCCTTCGTATTTCTTTTCCCTGTTCGACTTGCTGCTGGAACTAGAGCCTGATGAATCGGATAAACTCCCTGAGCTGTCGGAAATACTCTCGGAGCTATTGGAACTACTCCTGGAACTGTCCGAGAAAGAACAGCCGGTGATTATCAGTGGTAGGATCAAAATCACAAAGCGGCAGCATTTATGATTAAACCGCCCTGAAATGGAATGCATAATTATCTCCTTTAAATTAAGTCGTATTGAGAGCGCCAAGCACCCGACCATAGTTGGGGGCTTATTTCCCCGGCTGGAATCAGTTTAACCGATCAGGTCTCGTCTTTGCCAAGCCAATGTTTCACGGCAGGCGGCCGGTAATTGACAAAGCGCTCCAGCAACGCATCAGGATGGGTCTCCACCATCAACATCGCATGGTGATGTTCTTTAACAAATTGCTCTGCCTTTACGTGATCTAAAAACTCGATCAACGCATCATAATAACCTTCCACATTGAGCAGGCCGCAAGGTTTATGGTGAAACCCCAGTTGCGCCCAAGTCCAAATCTCGAATAATTCCTCAAGCGTTCCTATGCCGCCGGGAAGTGCGATAAAGCCGTCCGCAAGCTCGGCCATCAGCATCTTCCGCTCATGCATCGATTGGGTCACATGCAGCTCGGTCAGATGATGGTGCGCGACTTCTTTATGCGCCAAGGCTTTCGGTATCACGCCGACAACTTGGCCGCCGAGCGTCAATACCTGATCCGCCACCCTGCCCATGATGCCGATACTCGCGCCGCCGTATACCAGCCTGATGTTTCGGCTGACCAGCGACTCGGCCAGCGCAACAGCGGCCGAGGCGTAGGCGTCGAGCCGCCCCGGACTGGAACCGCAATAGATACAGATGCTGTTAATGGGCGTCATGTTTGCTTTACGGTACGGCTGTTAATACTCCGCATCATGATAAACATTCTGCACGTCGTCCAAATCGTTGCACAAGTCTAAAAACCTTTCAAACTGCGCGACATCATCGCCGCTGATCGGGCTGCCGCCTTTGGGCAGAAATTGAATCTCGTCCACTTCAAAATCAATTTCGCCTAACAAATCCGTTAAGGCTTGCTTGGCTTTGAAGTAATCGGCCTGGGGCGTGAATACGGTGATTTTTCCCTCCTCGCTTTCAATATCGCTGACATCGACATCTGCCGAGAGTAAGGCTTCAAGAACCGCATCCTCATCGTCATGTTTAAATGCCAGGATAGCGGCATGGTCGAACATGTGGCTGACCGTGCCGGGCGTGCCGATTTTGGATTTTGTTTTGACAAAACACTGGCGCACATCGCCGTAAGTACGGTTAGGATTGTCGGTCAGACATTCGACTATCACCATGCAGCCGCCGGGGCCATAGCCTTCATAGCGGGCAACCGCGAAATCTTCACCGCCGGCGCCTTTAGCCTTGTCGATGGCTTTTTCAATAACATGGGTAGGAACCTGGTCTTTCTTGGCGCGTTCAATCAAGCCGCGCAAGGTCAAGTTTGCTGACGGGTCAACGCCCCCCGACTTGGCGCTCACATAAATTGCACGACCGTATTTGCTGTAGACCTTGGTCTTGGCTTCTGCCGTCTTAGCCATGGACACTTTTCGGTTTTGATAGGCTCTACCCATTTTGCTGTTGCTCCAATGATAATAAAACAGTGGATTTTACAGGTAAGTATTTGCATTAGGAAACTTATGAATTGGCGAACAAGGCCGAGCACGTCAGAAATTCGCGGTCATAATGCATAAGTCCGGCTTGTCCTGATTGCCTGATCTGATTACTTTTGTTGATCGATATTAACGCGAGCGTTGAATGGCCGGAAACCGTCTGTCACGTAATAAAAGAAGCTACAATCTGCCGATACGGAAAGATATACAGTCAGGATTTTGCAAAAACTCCAGAGTTTATTGCCTAGAACGCGGCAATCAGGGATGATATACGGAAACTATATAATCACTTGTTAGGCATGGGGAGCCAAATGTCATCGGAAGCTATCTTCGGAATTATTATTGCAGGCGTCATTGTCCTATCCTTTGTGAGCAGGCTTCTACCAAAGCGTCAGCCCAAGGAGAAAAGCTTTAAGTGCGCACGTTGCGGTGTAGTTTCACGTCATACCGAACGTACAATCGAGGCATGGCGTAACAACAAAACCAAATTTTTCTGCCCAGCGTGCCATGCTAAGTGGCTTCAATCCAGGCCGCCTCAGTTTTCCCGTGGCAATGTCGGCTCCGGTTCAGGCTGTCTCGGTATCGTTGTGCTTTTCGCGTTTATTCCGCTGGCTGGCTATCTTCTGGTGCGAACATATTGACCGCTGCCTAACGAATAAGGTTAGATTGTGTGAGCGATAGCGAGCCACAATCTGAACCGGTTGTTGGACAAGCCCGGTCGTAGTCGGAAAGCTGGCTTATTAT
>NZ_PTIY01000014.1 GCF_002934365.1 Methylobacter tundripaludum
GAAATATGCGGACATAGTAACGTCAGTTCTGTTACTTGGCCAGGTAAATAAAAGCCTGGCTAGTAACAGAAAGACCAAACGCCGCAGAATTCAAAAGAACTGAATGGCAAAATAAAAAACCAAAAGCAAAAACCTATTAACCCTTTTCGGGCGCTTTATTTGCGGGTTGATCGGAAACTAAAGCACCTTGACGTTGTGCGGTATGGCGTTCCAGATATGGATTAAAACGATGGTTTTGTACGGATTCAAAGCAATAAGCTTGTGATGCAGGGTATGGCGTGGCCTGATGCGTATAACATGAGCATTTATCGGTTCGCTTATTCAAAACGCAGCCAGCTAAGATCGGAGCCGCAACAATCTTGACCAAACCGGCATAGGCCGGGGCGGATTCCGGCACACCGGGAATTTTGGGCTCAAAATCAGGAAAGGCGATGTCAGTAGGCGATACGCCAGCGGCAGGCGGCGTAGATGCTGAAGGGCTACCCGGCACGGGAGCAGCGGTTGAAGCCTCAACCGGGTTTATCCTGTTTTTGATCCTGTAGATAACAAAACCGCCCACAACAACCGCTAAAACCAATGCGCCGATAGTGGCATAGAATGATAGCGGCTTCCGTTTGTCTTGCTTGGTATGGACTTCAGCCGAATCATACAAGTCATAGACCCGTTTAGGCAGCGTATAGGGGCGCTGCACGGCATCAGACCTTGATTGCACGTCTTGTTTACATTCCGGCCATTCGTACTCGGTACGGCCAGACCATTTAGCGACTAGATGAACATGTCGGCCAACCAGCAACCGAATAAAATTATGAAAAAGGTGAGGCCCCTGAGAGATCAGCCAGAAATCAACGCCATAGTGCCGATGGGTCTCAAGCGTCGATATGCTTTCATGCACGCCCTGAGCGCCGTTTGTTGGCCGCCAGATGCGCTGCACCTCATCAACGACGATCAACGAGTTAGGCTCTTTCCACTTCGGCCAATCTTCAACGAATTTAGGCGGTGCGGCAGTCTTCAGCCGTGCTTCTATATCAGCATCCTGACCCCGGCAAATATCGCACAGTTGAGACCGACAATAGATTGTTTCATGGGCAATACCCCTTAGATTGCGGACACCGTGGATAAAAAACAGACGATCAGGTTCTGCAACGCGCAAATCAAGCAACTGATTCAGCAACCAAGCTGTTTTGCCGGTTCCAGGGCCGCCGGTAATTAAGGTAATCATAGCGGCGACAGCCGTTTAATCGCGATCAATGAGGCGCGAGTAATTAGAGCGGCACAGAGTATACCGAGAACCTGCCCTCCCCCTGCAAGATTGATCAGCGCCAAGGGGACGGAACCCATGCCGTTATAACTCGATGTGACGTGCGAAACGACCGTTGACGCTAGAGTAGTTAGTGCCGCATAGCTCACAAAGCCAATGCCCAGGCTGGTGAGAACACGAGCGGCCAGTGATCCTGTAATTGCAAGCAAAAAAGAAGCTAATGTAGCCATATCAACCCCTCACCGGAGACAGTACCAACATCCCGGCGGCTAGCCATGCTAAGGCGATCATCAACGGTGCAATGCCGGTTGCAAGATCACATTCAGGTTGGTAGCTAACGGTAACCGTCTTACCATGCGACAACTGCACAATATTAGGAGATGGGCACGAACCAGAACCCAACGAAGTAGGGCTTAATGTAGCCGTGACGTTCACGGTTTGGACAGCATCAGCGGGGGGAGCTTCGCCATACTTTGAACAACCGATTGCATCCGGGTATTTATCGCAATCAGTTTTTGCCTCGTTAGACTCAGGCGGTAATTCAGGCGCATTATTGACTGTCGTTACATGAGAAGAATTATCTTGATTTATCGTGTTGGTAGTTGTGGTGGTAGTTGCCGATATAGATTGCGTAGTCGGCTGAGTTAATGTGGTGGTCGAGGTAGATTCTTGCACCTGACCAGATGGCGTAGTGACCGATTTTGGCGCTGTCGGTGTCGATGTCTGGGGCATAGACAAATGACCGGGATTCCAGTTGCTATCAGAAGGCCCATACATCGGCGATGTATCAAGATTGATCTGTACAGGCTCATCGACAACGGGATCGGACGAACCACTAGGGTCTATACTGTGTATTTGAGCGGTCACAGGCGCAGGATCAGCGGGTTCATGCGCGATTAAATCCGCAATCATTTGAGGATAACGCGGTATATCAACATAAGGTTCTGAACACAACCGATTAAAACCATTACCTGCTACATTCATGCAATGATTCAATAGATTTGCACCCTCAGGGCAATAAGGAGCAGTGTTTGAATGGTTATAAAAATAGCGGGTATGAGATGCTGTATTGTAATACTCGAATTCATCCACCTTAGGATTCTGGCAATACGCACCGCTTGAATCAGTGCCAGCATTAGCGCCTTTGTATGCATTACCGGATGCATCAAAGGAATAACCCGCGTCATTAAAATATTCATAGATTGCGGACCCCACAGTAACGGCAGCAAAAAAATAAGGATTCTTTGCAAACTTTATCGCCGCCGCCGCAAATGCAGCCGCAGAAAAACGATTGCTGACACGGACAGCGGCAAATGTATCGCCGACAGGGATGGTAGATGTTGTGGCGTAACCACGACCCACAGCAGAATACTGAGCATTCATTGGAATAATGCCCATGCCGGTCGGCGCTTTAGATATTGGCTGAAATGTAGACGGTCCAACAGTATAAGTGGTAGTGACCCCGGCACGAACAATGCCAAACGTCGGCAAAGCAGGGGCGGCGAAAACAACCGGAGAAAACAAAAAAAGAAAAAGAAACCGAAAAATCAGTTTGTGAATGTTATCCATGCGGCCCCCACTATAGCTAAAAATACGGCCAGAAGATAAAAACCAGAAATCATAAGGTGCGCCTTAAAACTTTAATGCCCCAGGCTAAAGCCCAGGCCAAAACGACACCGCCGGAAACCTCGACCACGTCCACCAGCTCAACGCCGTAAAAAAAATAGGAATGACGTACCTCATCGGCGGTCTGTATCAGATAAGCAGTGCAAGTGGCCTCGGTTTGGCCGTTCGGCTCGGCCGCACCAGTAACACCAGAAAAATAAACACAAATAGCCATAACGACACCTAAAAAGGATGGGCGACGATTTACGCCGCCCGGATTGATTACAGTGCTTTGCGCATCAGCTTGATAGAATAAATGGCGACGATGACAACAAATACAGCAGTAGAGACTGCTACCGTGTCACTACCGGCATCACTAATCGCAGTAGTGACACCAGCAGGAACGGCGGCAAAAGCATTGCTCACCATTGCCAGTGAACCGGCAGAAATTGCAGCCAAACGAAGTTTTAATGATTTGTTCATGATATTTCTCACTTTTCTAAATTGTCCGAAAGGACGTTAAAATAAGCCGCTTATAGGTGCATAAAGCGGCAATCACACACCAAAAGGTGTTTTTTTGGCTTGCCACACACCAACCAAAATTTATTTAGGCGAATCCTGTACAAGTTCGGGAACTGTACCTTTGGGGATAAACAAAATGGTATTGTCGCCGACTGACATAATGCCGATTTCGAAACGAATGTTTTTATTCAGGTGCTGCTTGAACGCTGCAATGTCATGACAGGTAAAATCCTGTAACAGCGCGCGCTTTTCGCCGCTCTGCATAATCGAATCGCCCATGATTTGAATCTTGTCTTTACCCGGCAATAAAACGCCGGTTTCAATGCCGTCTTTGCGTTCTTTGACGGGATTCGCTGTATAAGCGTTTATCAGCTTGCCTTGACAGGTTATAAGTGCCATTTTTAATACCTCGAAAGTGATGCCTTGCGGCTTGCGTACAGCGTCACGCCGTACAGTTATTTACAGAACTCCAAGAGGCAAAACACCCACGCCCCGCTACGCGGTGCGCGGGTGCATTTGCCAAAAAGGAGGCAGCTAGTTTGGTGCTGATCATTGCCCACTGTTTTGATCGAGTGATGACCTCAGCGGCAATTGATGCAACTCCAAAAATCAGGGTGACGTACTCAAAATATTGGTTCTGTTTGAGTTCGCCGGTTTCTTTATCAATCAGGTGCTTTTTAACCAGCGTAATGGTGTGATCGATGCGCTTGGCATCCACGCCGCCCATTATTTCTAAGTAGTCGGACCAGCGGCTTTCGTCGGCGGCTTGCTGGGCGGATTCGAGCAATTCATCATCAATCGACTCTCTAAGCTTGCGTAGTTGCCGCCAGACGGTGACGGGTGCGCCGCCTATTTGCTGAAATTGACGGATACCCCAGACACTCGCCCAAGCTTTGACACGCTGGCCGTAGGACTGGCTTTCGTGGGTGGTGTCGTGTTCCGGGTCGTCGATTGAGAAGCCCAGGTTTTTGCTGATGTACTTGGCGATATAGCCGGTGGCAGTTCCGACCTCAGAGTCGATTTCTACGGCGGTAAAACGGTGCTTGTCAGCACCCTGCTCTTGTCCGTCCACTTCGAGCGCGTAATGAGTCATAATTTTTCGTAACGCGTTGCAGTATTCCGCTTTGACGAAAAGAAGCATATGCCAATGAGGACAGCCATCATGATGAGGTTCGGCAACTCGGAAACCGAAAGGCTTGATGTCCTGACGGGCATATGCAGCCCGAATTTTAGACCACTGCTTTACTAGGTAATTCTGCGCGTCTTTGGGGGTGAGATCTTGATATTTGTCGTTGAGCTTTACGCCCGAGAATCTGTGAAATTTGCTTGGACAAGTGATCGTATAGAACTCGCCGACATAACCGTGCTGTTGGGCGTAGGCTTCGAAACCTGCCATTCTTATCATTAGCTCGGCCCGGCGATTGGTGGGGTTTGCCATCGAGGATTGAACGATAGTTGCCATGTCAACCAGATCGGATTCGTTGGAAATCATGGACTGAGTTTTCAGGAACTCATTGGTTTTATGCGCCTTTTTGCCGACGCGATGCACGGTCAGGTTTGAGCTGTATTTTTCTTTGTGTTTGGCCACCCTGCCTTGATCGATTAGCTTGGACTCATCGGTACGGCCTTGAAGCCGGTCCAGGGTGCGCCGCCACCATTTGACACACAAGAGCCGGGCTTTGTAGCCTTCATCGTGCTTGGCTTTTGGCTCGGGTATGCCATTGGCTGACAAATAGGCGGCGAGTGATGGCCTGTCGTCCATGATCGGCATCAAATTTTCAATGTGGTATCTAACTGATAAGTTAAGCGTTGACATGGTTAGAATCTCTGAAAATAGGGAAATCGTAGAGCGGGATGGTTGATTCCTGATCGGGCCCTGGAAAGCTGGAACGTAGCTTCGATACGTTCATTACCGTATAGAACTGAACCCGCTTACAACCACAGACGCACATAAAGCGGCGTACATGCAGGCCGGGGCTGCCAGTGGTGCGACCGCGGACGGCGTGATCTTGCGGCATAATGATTTGATGACAACGATTGCAGGTTTCCATCAACGCCCCCGGCCTATCTCGCACCACTCGCACAAACAATCGGGATGATGTAATGGTTGTTCGGCACCGGATAGATCGACATCGATAAAGCGACCATACAGCGATTCAACGGCGTCATAACGGGCCTGCGGGTCATCAATGCCGTTAAAATGCTCTTCTTCGGCGTCGAAGTTTTCTAAATACTCGTTGAGCAAGTCTGAAAGTAAGTCCAGGTCGTCTTGGGTTAAATCGGTAATTGATATGACGGCAGGCATTAGGCACCTACCCATAGGCCGATCAAAACTGTCAACAGCATTGAGCCGGTAAAAAATAGAAGGTTACGCATGGTTGCCACCCTGCCCTTTATCAGCCTCATCATAAAAATCTAAATAAGTTCTGCAAACATCACAAACACAATAAAAAGGATGCGATGAAACATCAGTTTGAGTAGTGACACCCTGTCCCAATGAATCAAATTCAACCATATGCTTAGACATTCTTCCGTCTACAATGGCGTCAAAGCCATCATTAGTGCTCTCCGCTAATGATGAAAAAGAAAAGTCGTAAGCCTCTCCGCTATCGCCCCATTGATCGTAGTCTCTTAAGAAGCGATACCGTTCAGCATCTTTTCTAAGCGAGAAGGACTCTAATCTTGCCTCTTCAAGCTCACCACGCAGATCACCAAAAATTTCTGCAAGCCCATCCATAGGCGAACATTCTTTAAAAATAGTACCACCCTGCCCCGGAGCCTCGGGGATATGAGCAGAATGGCGGCAAGCGTCCCCGATATTCGGTTGAAGAAATGATAATTTTGAAAAAACTTGAAAGGCAACATGATTGCCGACATAACAAGAATTACCAAAAACAAAAAGAAGTAAATCCTGTTCTTGCGGTGTTAAAGTGATCGTAATCGATTCACGCGCTGCTGGGGTTTGAGTTGGTTTCATAGGCTTGCCCTCTATGTGTTAAAAATAGCTATCAGTCTGGTAGCGTTGACAGATTGTTAGCTAGAGAAGATCATTAAGTCAACAACTTTTAGCTATCAACTTGAGAGGCATTGAAAGAAATGAAAACGATAATCAACTATCTTGATGATTTAAAAGAGAAATATGGAAGCGACTACAAAACAGCAAAATTACTAAAAACTGGAACAGGTGCTATTTCAACAATAAGAAGCCGCAGCCAATGCGGCGATGAAACAGCAATAAAAATTGCTGATCTGCTAGGAATTGATAGAACAGAGGTTTTAATTGCAGCAGCAATTGCAAGAAGTGAAGGCGAGGTAAAAAAGAGCTGGGAAACAATATCGAAAATGTCAGGAATTGCTGCAAGCGTTGCGCTTGTAGGTGTGCTAACACTAGGAAATTCAAGCATTGGAGCGGATTTAGAGTTAATCCATTCAACTACCAAGTCTGTATATTATGTTAAATTATATCGGCGCCTATATACGCCAAGCTTGGACATTGGCTAAAAAAACATGGGTATCCCTGGTGTAACTTCCGCCTAATCATACGACTCGTTTCGGCAGCGTGTCCCCGCTATTGATTGCTTGACACCTTGTCCATCCAGCTGCCGCCAAAGGCTTTGTATAAATTGATCAGCGCCTGTAACGAATTACTGCGGGCCGTCGCGTGAGAGAGCTTTACGTTGAACAGGTTGCGCTGTGCATCCAGCACTTCCAGATAATTAGTAAGACCGTTGTTGTAACGCAGCCATGCCAACTTTAAATACTCGCTTAAAGCAGCCTCCTGCAGGCTAAGTGCCTGTACCTGTTCCCGGGTTTTACTATTATCTATCAGCGCATCCTCGGTTTCCTTGAAGGCTTGAAGCAAGATGCTCTGGTAATTTAATAACGCCTGTTGTTCGCGAGCTTCGGCAGCTTTTACTTGTCCTGCGATTTTGCCTGCGGTAAACAAAGGCATCGCCAACGCTACACCGTAATTCCACATGCCTGAAGGTCCCGACAGTAATTGGCTGAAATTGGCGCTGGCAGTGCCAAACGTTCCGGTTATCGTGAATTTTGGGAAATATTCACCTTTCGCAACGCCGATATTCGCATTAGCAGCAATTAAACCCTGTTCTGCTTGACGTATATCCGGGCGGCGAGCTAACAATTCGGATGGCAGACCGGCAGGCACGCCAAGTAAATGCAGTTCGGCTAACGGTAAGCCGCGTTCTATAGCTGCGGGATTATGGCCCAACAAAACACTCAGTTCGTGCTCTTTTTGAGCTATCAATTTCTCCAATTGCGGTATGATGGCGGCGGCGTTATGAACCTCGGACTCCGCTTGCCGCACCTGAGCTTTGGAATTAAGCTCCCCGTCGAAACGCGCTTGGGCGATACGGTAAGCTTCCCGGCGGTCGACCAAGGTTTGCTTGGCAATTTCCAAACGCACATCCAGTTCACGCAGTTGCACATAGGAACGCGCAACACCGGTGGCCAAAGTCAGCACCACAGTACGACGAATTTCTTCCTGCGCATAGAGATTGGCCCGGGCCGCTTCAGTGGCGCGCCGTAACCTGCCCCATACGTCTATTTCCCAAGACAAATTTAAAGTGGATTGAATGCTGTCATAAGCGGGTGTGGGGGCAGCGCCGTAAGTTGTTTCAGAATCTTTTTCCTGCTGGCCGAATGCATTGGCGCTAATTTGCGGAAACAAGTCGGCACGGGTGATGCTGTATAGCCCTAAATATTCTTCGACGGTAGCCGTGGCGATCAGCAGATCTTTGTTATACCGTAGCGCCTGCTCAATGAGTTTGGTCAGATGGGGGTCGCCGAATTGCTCCCACCAGCTAGTATCGCTAGCTGCAACGGTTTCGGCTGCGGCAAAACGCCAAGCATCCGGTATTGATCCGGTTGGCTGTTGGTAATCAGGACCGATCATAAAACAGCCGGTTAGCGTTAAGGGCAACAATAAGGAAATAGGACAGTAGCGCATGATTAGACTTCTTGTTTTGTAATAATGCTATCGGTGTGTTTCGGCGCTCTGATCCTCTCCAATAACACGAAAAATAACGGTACAAAAAATACGGCTAACAGGGTAGCGCTGACCATGCCCCCCATTATCCCCACACCGATGGAGTGCCGGCTGTTTGCACCTGCGCCGGTACTGAGGACCAAGGGTAGTACGCCAAGAATGAAAGAAAATGATGTCATCAGAATCGGACGAAAACGAAGCCGACAGGCTTCAAGTGCCGCATCCGCAACATCCATGCCCTGCCCGTTTTTTTCCGCCGCGAATTCGACGATGAGTATGGCGTTCTTGGCGCTCAGTGCGATCAGCGTGACCAAGCCGATTTGAAAGTAAACATCGTCCTCCATGCCACAGGCCCAGACGGCCAGTAAAGCTCCGAATAAACCGAAAGGAACCGCCAACATGACGGCGAAAGGCAGCGCCAACCGTTCGTATTGAGCGGCAAGAATTAGGAATACCATAATAATGCCGTAGATAAAGGCCGAGCTCGATGAACTGCCCGCAGCCTTTTCCTGAAATGACTGTCCGCCCCAGGCGAATGACATACTGTCGGGTAAAACTTCTTGCGCAGCTTGTTCCATGGCCAACATGGCTTGGCCGGAACTATAGCCTGCTGCCGCGCTGCCGTTGATCCGCGCCGCAGGGAAACCGTTGAAGCGGCTGATGGAGTTAGGACCATTGGCGTAGCGTACTTTAATCAGGCTGCTTAGGGGTACCATCGAACCGGACTGGCTGCGAACAAAAACTTTTTCGATATCCTCGGGACGGCTTCGATATTGCGGATCTGCCTGCAGCAGCACCCGGTAGGTGCGGCCAAACTTGTTGAAATCGTTAACGTAGGTGGTGCTGAACATGCCCTGCAAGGTATCGAACACGTCATCGATAGCAACCCCCATAGCCCAAGCTTTTTCTCGATCCAATGTAATGGATAGCTGCTGCGAGTTGGAGTTGATTGATGACGAAACGCCCGTTAGTTCATGGCGTTGGCGGGTTTTTGCAATAATTTTTTGGGTCATGGCTTCCAAAACGGCGGTATCGCCGGCACCTTGATTAAGCACCCAGAATTCGAAGCCGCCAACCACGCCGAGACCGGGTATGGCGGGAGGATTCAACAACGTTACCAGCGCTTCTTTGACGCTGGAAACTCGTTTAGTCAAGATAGCCATCACGTTTTCGGCTTGCAGCTCGGGCTTGACTCTGTCTTTCCAGTTCTTCAGGGAGAGGAATAACAGCCCGGCATTGGTCGCGCTGCCGCCATCCATCAGGTTCATGCCGGTAATAGAGACTATATCGCGTAATGCCGGATTATCTTTTACCAAGGCTTCCATTTTCTGCATGACTGCACTGGTGCGATCGACGCTGGCCGCATCGGGCAGCATAACGATGGTATACAAGGTGCCTTGATCTTCTGGAGGAACAAAACTGGTGGGTACGATTTTAAACAGGCCGACAATAACGGCAATCATGCATAGGTACAGCATGATGCCGATGGTGGTATGCCGAAAAAGCCAGCGAACCCCCCCCAGATAGCGCTGGGTGGCTTTTTCCAGAGCGGCGTCGAACAATAGAAAAAAGCGTGATTTCCGGTGTTCGGCCGGTTGAATAAGGATGGCTGCCAGTGCAGGACTCAAAGTGAGGGCAACGACAGCGGATAGCGTGACCGAGATAGCGATAGTGATTGCGAATTGTTTATAGAGTTGTCCGGTCATGCCGCCAAGGAAAGAAACCGGAAGAAATACGGCGATCAGCACCAATGTCGTGGCAACGACCGGGCCTGCGACTTCGGACAACGCACGAGTTGCAGCATCGCGCCCTTTAAGTCCAAGTTCGCGTATGTTGCGTTCGATATTTTCAATCACCACGATAGCATCGTCGACCACCAGTCCGATGGCCAGCACCATGCCGAACAGGGTGAGCGTGTTAACCGAAAAGCCCAGCAGGTACATACCCGCCAAAGTGCCGATAATAGATACAGGCACGGCTAAAATAGGAATAAGCGTGGTTCGCCAATTTTGCAGAAACAAGAACACGACCGCGACGACCAAAACAATCGCTTCAAACAACGTGTGAATAACTTCCTCAATGGATATGTTGACAAACTCGGTGGTGTCGAAAGGAATTTCATAGCTGATACCTGCCGGAAACGTCGCGGACAGGCGATCCATGGTTGCCTTGACTTGGTCTGCGACATCCAGCGCATTGGCGCCGGGTTGCTGATATACCGCTATCAGGGTAGCGTTTTCGCCATTAAGCCGGGTCTGCATGTCATAACTTTGCGCACCCAGTTGCACCGTTGCGACGTCGCGCAAACGGATGGCGGCGCCGTCATTGCTGGCGCGCAGGATAATATCTTCAAACTCTTTCGGGCTGGTAAGCCGCCCTTCCGCCGCCACCGGCAAGGTGAGCACGACCGGTTGGGACGTCGGCTTTTGGCCAATCTGACCGACGGCGAACTGAGTGTTCTGCTGGGATATTGCGTTGCGTATGTCCGCCGTGGTGATGCCGAAATGCGCCATACTGTCAGGCTTTAGCCAAATGCGCATGGCGTAATCGGAGGAACCGAGCGGAGCAACTTGGTTGGCTCCAGGAACCTGTTTGAGTTTGTCCACCACATGCAGACTGGCGTAGTTGCTGACATAGGTCGGGTCGAAACGGCCATCCGATTTGATTGCCACCAGCAGTAAAATATTGGAAGTAGACTTTGTTACAAATATGCCGCCCCGGCGCACTTCGTTCGGCAGTTGCGCTTCAGCCGTTTTAACGCGATTTTGTACGTCGTCATGAGCCTTATCGATATCCGTGCCGATGTCGAATACGATGCTCAGGTTCAGTGAACCATTGGATGAACTGGTAGAGTTCATGTAAAGCATGTTTTCGGCGCCGTTGACTTGCTGCTCAATGGGCGCGGCGACGGTTTGAGCTACGGTTTCGGCGCTGGCGCCGGGATAGGTGGCGGAAACCTGGATTTGCGGCGGAGCAATATCGGGAAACTGCGCCACCGGCAGTTGACGCAAAGCCAACAGGCCGGCCATGACGATGACTATCGACACTATCGCAGCGAAAATAGGCCGGCTGATAAAAAATCCAATATTCACGACTGACCGCCACTGGGAACGCCGGCAGGTTGCTGCGGCTTTACAGGCATATTAGGCACTACATGGCTCATACCGTCCACGACCACCTGCTCTCCGTTTTTTAAACCGCTTTCGATAATCCAGTCATCGCCGTACCAATCGCCCATTTCAACAGGACGTATTTCTACTCTATTATCAGCGCCGACCACATAAAGGTACTTCCCTTGTTGTCCCTGCAATACTGCGCGTTGAGGCACCAAAATGGCGTTGGGTCGAATGGCTCCTTTCAATTTAACCCGTACAAACTGGCCGGGAACCAATTTCAGATCGGGATTCGCAAATACGGCGCGAAAACTGCTGGTGCCGGTTTCGATAGAAATTTTCTTTTCGGAGAAATCCATTTTGCCGCTAAGTGGATAGACCGAACCGTCCGCTATATGCAGTTCGACCACAAAATTAGCGTTTTCAGGTATCAGTAACCGTTTATTTACGACGTCTTCGTTGTTTTTCAGCAGACGGGTTTCCGAAACGTTGAATTTGACCCATATCGGGTCGGTCTGGGTTACCGTGGTCAGCAAACCATCCTGACCAGGACTGACAAAACTGCCATCGGCTTTTGTTGTTCGCCCGCTTATGCCGGTTAACGGTGATTTGATCGTGGTGTAACTTAGATTCAATTCCGCTGCCGTGACATTTGCCCGAGCCGTCAGCACCGCTGCATCGGCTTCTGCCAAGTCGGAATCCGCATCGTCTACGTCTTTTTGGCTGACCGCATTTTGCGATATCAGGTTTTTAAGTCTTACCACGTTCCGTTTTGCGTTTTGTTGTCTGGCTTCCTGTTGAACTAAAGTGCCTTTTGTTCCTTCCAGGGCGGCGGCAAAGGGGCGCTCGTCCAACTGAAACAACACTTGTTCTTTCTGTACCAGTGTACCTTCTTCGTATAGGCGTTTTTCAAGCACACCTTCAACGCGAGTACGGATTTCCACAAGGCGGGAGCTTTCCGTTTGGCCGACAAATTCCCATTCTATAGGGATCGTGCGCTCTTCAATGCGCTGTATGATGACCTCAGGCGGTGAAAACTCAGGTGTTGCATGTTGCTCTTGACACGCAGCCAAGACTAGCGCCAGTTGGCAAAGAAGCGTCCAAAGAATTGGTAGGCGCGAATTGAGTTTCACGATGTGCCCCAAATTTATCCGGTTACAAGATTAGAATGAACAGCAAAGGTTATACAGTAAAAACATCAGCATAGCTTTTTTGTGGCGCATGACTTGGAGGGATGTTTTGTAAGAACAATTGCTTATGATTTAGTGAGGTTTGTTTGACTTCAATTGATATTGTTTTTCATTTTAATACGATTATTCGGCGGATGCGACATTATTATCTCTACTAAGGTTTATTATTTCTACTAAGTTTAAGTATGTTCGACGTAAGTTTTTGCAATGGCCCAATAGCGGAAAAAACAAACTCAAGGCATTACTGATACTCGTTAAAATTTAATTACTTACCCAAGCAAATACGCAGAAATGAATCCCGGATGACCAGTTTTTTGGAATGGCGTAAAAAACAATCTTGATGCGGCTCATTCATTATGTTACTCTCCGAAAAAAATAGCACTTTAATAGGGGATAATATCGTGACATCTGAACAACAAATTGAGTCAAACGCACTTCAATCCGAAGACGCCCAAGTTTCTCGCGAACAGGCAGCTAATCTTGTTATTAGTAAATATACCGGCTGGGCGGCTGGATCTGGCGTTATTCCTTTCCCTTTCTGGGATGTAGCCGCAATCGCCGCTGTTGAAATAAAAATGGTCAATGAGCTATTGGATATTTACGATAAACCTTTTTCTGAATCGAAAACCCGCTCAATTCTGACCATTCTGATCGGCAGTCTTTCGCCTCAGCTGCTGGTCGGAGTAACGGCCGCCACACTGTTCAAAGTGATACCTGGCATAGGTTCTGCCCTGTCCATCATGAGCATGCCTATTCTTGCAGCCGCATCCGCCTATGCCGTTGGCCAAGTAATGGTAAATCACCTGAAAAACGGCGGCGACCTGACTAATTTTGACCCAAAAGCTAAACTAGATGATTTCAAAGCCTACTTTAAGGAAGGCAAGAAAAAAGTCGATCCTGCTGCTACAACATAAACTTTAACTGCGCCAAACAACGCACATAATCACGTTTAAAATTTAAAAAATTGTTTATTGAGACTTTAAACCCCTGGTTCTGTCATATAAATAACCAGGGGCCTATCTCTATTATCCTCTTAAATAACCCCATTCTCTTCAAATTCCAGCCTATCCAGACTAAGTTTCATTCACTTGAATGAATCGCACGCCTCAAGAGCTTTAGTTATAGCTTACCGTTTTTGAGCAATGTATGGGGTTGTTGTTATAATAAAAAAATTGGGTTTGTGCTGTCACAAGTCTTTAAATACTTCGAAGATCACGTTTACTCAGTGTAACCACGGACTTATTTTCTTTAGTTATGAAGTATCGTATTCAGTGCAATAAAAAAGAAATGTATTTGCCTATTTTACTGATTACTAATATATCAATAAAGCTAAAGTTTTGTTGGCGACGTTACACTGGCGTTTAATGTCATTAATAAATTTCATGTTTCTTAAAAAATTAATATTAAAAATAATAAAACGCCAATTATTTGCAAATCGTTAGCCCGATATTAATGCGAGTATGAAAGCGCAAAAACATATCTTTGTAAGCCCGAACGTCTATAGCTTGAACGAAATAACCCAAATTAATTAACCATATGTCTGCACAAAACGAACAAGCAATTGCCTTCGGACAGGGCATTTCAATACAACTGCCTAATCAACAACTGCATAATTGCTTCGAGGCCTTGGTTGATCAACAGCCAGATGAGCCTGCAATCATCTTTAAAAACAAGACATTAACTTATTGTCAATTGGATCAATCGTCTAATGCTCTCGCCAATGCCTTGCTGAAGCGGCCAATTAGAACGGAAGAACCTATAGGTGTGTTGGTAGAACGCTCTGGATCGCTCCCAATTGCTTTTCTAGCTATTTTAAAAGCGGGAGGTGTTTATGTGCCTCTGGTCCATGATCATCCGTCCAATAGACTTGCCAATATCGTTGAACAGACGGGTATGCGGTATTTAATCGCACTGGATGGTTTGGAGCCGGCATCGGAAATTCTTAACGCGTTAGCAGCCAATAATGACGGCATTGCTGAGATTTTCCGGACCGAGGATACGCGGGAGGGAATCTTCGCGCGGCCTGATTTAACTGTTAGCTCATCGAGTCTCGCCGCTATTTTGTTCACCTCCGGCACAAACGGCCAACCCAAAGGAGTACTCCTTCGGCATGATGCCTGCATCAACATGGTGTGCGGTCACTTAGCCGCTCAAAATATCACTTCAAAAGATCGGTTGCTGCTTTCAAGCGGACCAGGCTTCATTCTAGGATTTCGTGAGCTGTGCCTGCCGCTGTTGTCCGGCGCCGCTTATGTTGCTGTTACTCGAAACGAAATAGACAACCCTGACCGGCTACTCATGATTATGTCACAGCATAAGGTCAGCATAGCGCTTTTCACCCCCTCTTATTTGCGCCTTTTACAGGGTAAGTTATCCAGTGGCCTGCGCTGTATCATGACGGCCGGCGAGCATCCCGATGAAAATAATGCCCGTCATTATGCCAAATCCATTGACTATTGGAACATGCATGGCGCCACCGAAGTGTGCGGCACGATATGTATGTATAAGGTTAATCCGAACGATGTGGGGACGTTGCCGAGCGGTCGGCCTTTCAGTAATACAAGTGTTTATCTGCTTGATGAATATGGCGATGAGGTGCCGCAAGGCGAAATAGGAGAGATTCATGTTGTCGGTACCGGCTTAGCCAACGGCTACCTGAACCAGCCCGAACTGAGCGCACAAATTTTTGTGCAAACAAAGTTTGGACGGGCCTATAAAACCCGTGACATGGGGCGTTGGCGTGCTGACGGCAACCTGGAAACAATCGGCCGTTCTGACGATGTCATCAAAGTTTCGGGCCAAGCGGTTGCTCTGAGCGAAATTGAACGCACTCTTTTGCGCCACCCAAAGGTCAAGCAAGCGGCTGTCATTCAAAACGGCACCAAACTTGTTGCGTTCCTAGAATGCGGAGATGATTCACCAGTAGATTGGCGAGACTATTTGTCCTCGACCCTTCCGGCGTACATGATCCCTTCATCAATTAACCGGCTGGAGCGCTTGCCTACCAATTCTTCCGGCAAGATAGACCGGCAGGCGTTATTGACCAGGGCAAAGAGTTTTTCCCGTACTATCAGCGCCCCTCCCGACGGGCGTATAGAACAAGAAATAGCAGAAGTCTGGGCCGACATTCTTAAATTGGACGCGATTGGCCGTCATGACAATTTTTTTGCAATTGGCGGCACCAGCTTGCTTGCCATTGCAATCAGCCAGCAACTCCAGTCTATGGGCTATGCCGTAACAGTGCCGACCCTATTGGTTAATCTGACCGTGGCCGGCTTGGCCGATCACCTGTCGCAAGTGTCCGCCGAAGCGCCCGCACCGGCTGATAATATTTCAACCAGAGGCCAAGAGGATTTCTGGATTGGCGCCCAATTGGGGGTTTTGCAATCAAGCATGTTGATAACGCGCCTGTTGCGGATTAGCGGCGATTCGCCAAGCCAAGAAACATGGCGGGCGGCGTGGCAAAAATTATTGGAGCGCCATAGTGCGCTACGCACGGCATTTTACCAGGACGCAAACGAAAAAATACGCTGGCAAACCGATGCACTGGATGAGCTTCCCGCCGAATCGGCTTTAAAAACAGCAAGCTGCAATTCGCTGGAGGACGCAAGCGAGCGGGTCGCTGCTTGGGCTTCTATCCCGTTTGACCTGAGCAAAGCCCCTTTGGCTCGGGCCGGCTTGATACAAACCCCGGAAGCGCAACTGTTCTGGTTCGCTCTTCATCATGTTGTTGTAGACGGTTTGTCAGCCAGGATTTTACAGGAGGAGCTATATACTTTATTGCAAGGTAAAACCCTCCCTCCCGCTGCCGACGGCATAAATTTTGCTTGCGCCGCAGAACAGGCCTATCTAAGAACGCAGCAAGCGGAAATAGACAGGCATTTCTGGCAAGAGCACTTAAAAAATACGGTTGTAGGCACCAACGGGAATGCATTTAATGCATTTGCAACGGATTTTGAACGGCCACTTATTCCGACAAGCAAAGCGGCCAAATCATTGACCGAACGGCTTGATGCGCCATGCGTGGAAGCGTTAACCCAGCTGGCCCGCAGCCAAGGCGTGGGGATGCACTCGCTATTGCTGGCCATACTTGGCGACGAGGCAAGAAGACGAAGCGGCCGAACGACCCTGATTATTGGCAGTGCAATATCCATGCGGCCTGCCGGCGCGGAACAGGCGGTCGGGCTATTCGTTAACCTGTTGCCGTTGGTGTTGCATGGCGATAGAAGCGATCAATTCAATGCACAACTTCACAACGCCCAGTCGACGCTGAATACCGCAATCCAGTCGATCGGCACGCCCTCATCGCAAATATTGCGCGATTTTCAAAATAAAAATCCTGATATTTTGCCGCTTTCACGCACCTCCATTTTTGACATTTCCTTAACCGCCAACACATCGCGCATCAGTGAAGCTAAGGATGCAGCGTTTAGTCTTGCTCCGCAGGCCTTACCCGGCGAACTGAACCCGGTTCCCAGCGGTATCGATTTGGCTTTCTCCCATGAGCCGGACTTACAGGGCGGGCTGATATTGACATTGGCTTGGAATCCCGAGCTTTACCGTCAAAGTACGGCCCAGTCCTGGCTGACTGCGTTTAAAGAACGGGCCGTTTGGTTGGGCGCCGATCTATCCCGCGCCCAAAACCCGATGCCGCCCTTGTTACCTTTTGAGCAGCAGCTGCTGCAAAAATGGGAGCAAGGACCCGCGCTTCCGGTGCCTGAACGTTGCTTCCAGCAAGTCTTCGAGGCCTGGGCTCAAAAGACGCCGCTTCATCATGCCGTCGTCTGCGAACATGAAACCGTCACTTACGCCGAACTGAACCGCCGGGCCAACGGCATTGCCCATGCCCTGTTGGAGCATGGCCTGGAAAGCGGCGACACCGTTGCCGTCTTGACCGACATTTGCGACGGCTTGCCCGCCGTCGTGCTGGGCATCTGGAAAGCCGGGGCCGCCTATTTGCCGTTGGCGGCAGACCACCCGCCCGAACGGCTGGCTCATATGATGGCCGACGCCAAGGCCCGGATCCTGGTCGTACCGGACAACCTGCCCGTCCCAGCAGCCTTGTCGGATATGGCGACGGCGGTCTTAACGCCCGACTGCCGACAGCCTACGGAACGGCGCCCGGATATTGTCCGCCCGGCCGACAGCGTGGCCTATGTCATCTATACCTCCGGCACGACAGGAATGCCCAAGGGCGTCCCCATATCCCACGCTGCGATGATCAACACCATACAGGAATCGGCCCGCGCCATTCGCCTGACCGCAGACGATCGTGTCGCACTGGTCGCGACGCCCAGTTTTGACGCTTCCTTATGGGAGCTGGGCCTGGGCCTGCTCAATGGCGCCGCGCTGGCGCCGATTTCAAAAAGCCTGCGCGACGACCCGTGGGCCATGAAGGATTATTACGCCAAAATGGCGGTGACCGTGGCCTTCCACGCCCCGTCCTATTTGCGTATCAGCAAAAACAAGCCGTTTAACGGCTTGCGCGTGCTGATTGTCGGCGGCGAGCCGTCCAGCCACGAGGACGTGAACATTCACGGCCGCGAGGTCGAGTTTTGGCATGCCTATGGCCCCACGGAAACGACCATCATCGTCAGCCTGGAGCATATTCCCCCCTTCCCCGATCCCAGCCGTCCTTTGTCCGTCGGACCGCCGTTGGCCAACACCCTCATATCGATCCGCAACGGCGGCGGGCAACCCGTGCCTCCCGGCGTCATTGGCGAAATCTGGTTGGGCGGGCTGGGCCTGTCCAGGGGCTATCTGAATAATGACGAGCTGACCGCCGAACGCTTTGTGACCGTTGACGGTTGCCGGTTCTACCGATCCGGCGATTTGGGCTGCTGGACGGACGATGGCCGTCTGGTCATCAAAGGCCGCATGGATCACCAAATCAAAATCCACGGCCAGCGCATCGAATTGGAGGAAATTGAAACGGCCCTGCTGGCGCTGCCGGATGTCACCGAAGCCATCGTATTGGTGGAAAATGCCGCCAACGGCACCCAATTTCTGCGCGGCTTTGTCGCTATGGCCCAAGGCTGCGTCTTGCCCGGCGAGGCGGACTGGCATCCCCGCCTGGCCGCCCGCCTGCCCCATTACATGATTCCGGCCACCCTGACTGCGATTGAGCGTATTCCGCTAACCGTTAACGGCAAGGTGGACAGGACGGCGCTATTGCAATTAGTCGGCGAAGCGCAGGTCGAGGTTATAAAAACACCGCCATCCACCTCGATGGAAGTGCTTATCGCGCCGATTTGGAGCGAATTGCTGGGCCAGGACGTTTGCCGCGAAGATAATTTTTTCGGCCTGGGCGGCAACAGCCTGCTGGCCGTCGCAATGGCGCATCGCCTGTCCAAGGCCTTGGCAGTCAGCATTCCGGCGCGCTACCTGTATACCGCGCCCACACTGGCCGTATTTGCCGCCCGTGTCGATGATACCCGGATTCAATATCAAAATCTTACCAAATCACCCGAAGCCAGCGACATAGCCACCGAAGGCGAGCTTGAATTCTGGGTGGCCGAGCAGGCAGGGATTAATACCACCCCCTTCATAATGCCTTTGATCCGCAAGGTGCAGGGTAATATTCCTGCTCTGGAAAAATGGAACCGGGCATGGGCCAAGTTAACGGAACGACACGAATCATTGCGGACACAATTTGTCGAAGACGATCAAGGAACTTTACGCCGTGTCGTGACCCGGATAGCCCAGCCGGGACTTGAAGAAATAACAGTCAGCGACCTGGCGAGCGCCAATGCGCTTATCCGCGAGCGTCAAAGCCGGCCTATTCCGCTCAATGTCGCGCCGCTTTGGCAAGGCGGCTTGGTGCATGTCGAAAAAACAAACGAAACACTGTTTTGGCTTGCGATGCATCATGCCGTTGGCGATGGAGTTTCCTTTAATATTTTACTGGATGAGCTGGCCCTGTTATTACAGGATAAAGAGCTGCCCCCGCTCGTGGGAAGCTATGCGCATTCCGCTGCCAGAGCCTTATCCTATCTGGCCGGTGATGAGTTTAAGCATGATTTTTCGTATTGGCGCAATAGTCTGGCGGCCTTGCCGGAAACGGCCTTTGAAGACTGGTCATTGGATATACCCCGGTTGCAGACCGGCAAGCCCGGCTACCACCGGCTGCAAATATGCCTGCCGGCCGATATTACGTTGGGATTAAAGGCCATTGCCCAGCGCTACGACAGCAGCATGCATGCGCTGATGCTGACCCTTCTTGCGCTGGAAACCCGCCGACGTTCGCAACGGCGGCAATTTTTGATCGGCACGCCCGCCGACATGCGCGAAACCACCGAAGAAGCCGGCATCATCGGCTATTATGTCAACATGTTGCCGTTGATCATGGACGGCGATGCCGGCGATAGCTTTGAAACCCAATTAACCGGCACCCAACAGGTGTTGGCTGCCGCCTTGCACCACGGACGCGTGCCGTTTGCGCGCATTTATAACGACTTCCGCCAACAACGTCCCGGTTACCGCCATCCGTCCCGTTATCCGTTGTTTGACTTTGCGGTCAATGAAAACCCTCAAGCCCGGATAGATAAAGCCGATATAGGCTTCCGGTCTTTGGCGCGTTTTAGTGAGGCTATTGAATACGAATTGGTCGATGTCTCCCCGGGCCAGGATATGGTGTTCATCCATGAAATCCTGCCCGGCGGCGAACTCATGCTACAGCTGCAAGTAAACTCCGCTGTTTACTTGTTGGAGACCGCTACCGCCTGGTTCAACTCGTTGCGCTGGTGGGTTGAATGGTTGTGTGCGGACAAAGGCCATGCCCGGATGCCTCTGCCTAAACTGTTGCCGCAAGAATCGAAACTTCTGGCGCAAAATGGATACGGCCGCACCGTTCACCGCCCCAACCAACGTTTTCATGAATTATTTGAATCGGTTATCGACAGCATGGGGGTCGACAGTTCAAAGCGCCTGGCCGTCATGACGCCTGAAAGCCGATTTTCCTATTTATCGGTTGAGGAACAGGCCAATCGCTTGGCTAATGCGTTGATTCAATCGGGCATTAAACCCGGCGCGGTCATAGGTGTGCTGACCGGCCGCTCGCCGCAGTTGCCGTCGACAATTTTAGGCATTTGGAAAGCCGGGGCGATTTATCTTCCCTTGTCGATTGATCTGCCCGTTGAACGGCTGTGCCACATGGTGAACGATGCGGCAGTCCGGCAACTGATTGTTTTAGATGGGCTGGACATACCTCAAGCCATCGCCCAAGTTACCCCAACGCACTTACGGCCCGAACAGCTGGCAGACTTTCATAGCCATCGTCCTTCCATTTCAGGGGATGCCGGGGATACGGCCTATATCATCTACACTTCCGGCTCTACCGGATTGCCCAAGGGGGCGTTAATCGCTCACAAAAGCTATGTGAACATGGCGCTTGGCTGCGGGGAAATTCTGGGCATTAACTCAGACGATCGTTGCCTGATGTTCTATTCGCCGTCTTTCGATGTTTCCTTGTCGGATATTGGCGTACCCTTGCTTTTTGGCGCGACGGTTTGCCCTGTCCATGACGACTTGATTGATTCTCCCAATCAATTCATGAAGTTTTTAAACGACACCCAAATCACCGTTGCCGACATCAGCCCTACCTATTTAAGGCTGTTTGACAGTGCTGATTTCCAATATCTCAGGATTTTAGTCACAGGCGGCGAAGCGCCATTTCCTGCCGACATCGTTAAATACTCAAAGCAAATCAGCTACTTCAATGCTTATGGACCTACGGAAAACACGGTAACCTGTGCGTTGGGCCAACTGACCATAAACCACACCCGCACGCCATCGTGCGGCTTGCCCTTGCCCAACACCAGCATCCACATCTGCGATGCCAATGGCAACCTTCTGCCGCCGGGTGAAATAGGAGAGCTATGGCTAGGCGGCATGGGGCTGGCAAACGGCTATTTAGGACGGGAAGACCTGACTCTCGCCAGTTTTGTCGAGACACCTGAAGGACGCCGGTACCGATCCGGCGACATCGGCCGCTGGTTGACCAGGCTGCCCAATAGTCCGGGCGCCGTCGATGAAGTCCAGTTCATGGGGCGCATGGATAGCCAGATTAAAATGAATGGCATCAGGATAGAGTTGGGTGAAATTGAACATATCGTCAACGGCCACCCTTCTGTATTTCAGGCTACGGTGCTGGCCGATGAAATTGCGGACAAAAAACAGCGCCTGTCTGCTTTCATCCATCTTCGCAATGATCGGGCCTGCCCTTCCGATATCGAATGGCGGGACTATCTGTCCGCCCATTTACCGGCCGCCACGATTCCAACGTCTTTCATTATCGTCGATTCCATTCCGGTCAACAGTTCCGGCAAGGTCGATACAGCCTGCCTGCGCGGTCTTGCCCGCGCACAGCAAAACAATACTGTTTCGGAGAATCCGCCGCAAACGCCAATGGAAAAACGCGTGGCGGCGATATGGTGCGAACTTTTAAAGCTGGAAACAGTCCGTAAAGATGATAATTTTTTCGCACTTGGCGGCCACAGTCTGGTGGCCATTGCCGCGGCCCATCGGCTTGAACGCGACCTTAACCGTCCCGTTGCGGCCAGGGAATTATTCGCCTTCCCTGTGCTAAGTGATTTTTCCCGCCGTATTGACACGGAAGATCAAGCGCCTGCCGCTGATTTTATACCGACAGACAGGGCGACAACCGGCCAGTTGGAGTTTTGGGTGGCGGAAAAAATCGGCAAGGCGAACCGCGGCCTCAATCTGACATTCTCCGTCGCAGAGCAAGACCGTAAAGTGGCCGCCGAACAATGGCGACAGGCCTGGGGCGAACTGGTCGGCCGCCATCCTGCCTTGCGCACTTATTTTAAAGAGGATGCCGACGGCCAATTGCTACGGCAAATTTTGCCGACGCTGGACATGGAACTGGAACGCCAATGCCTGCCCGACTTATCGGCCGCGCGTATCCATATTGCCAACCTGCAAACCATGACCATCCCAATGTCCTCGGCCCCTTTATGGCGTGCCGGCCTGGTCTTTGTTGAAGATACCCGGCAAGAGGTTTTTTGGCTGGCCCTGCACCATGCCGTTGGCGACGGCCTATCCATCGGCATTTTGCTCGACGAATTGTCCCAGCTGTTGGCGGGGGAGAAATTACCGGCCCTGTCGGGCGACTATAATCATTTTGCCGGTCGCGAGCTGGCCTATCTTAAAGACCGGGCCGCCGCCGATGCGGAGTATTGGAGCGAAACCCTGGACGGCCTTGGCAACGGCGATGAAAACACGCCGCAGCCCTTCGACGAGTGGCCCCTGGATTTTAGCCGTCCAATTAACAGCGGCGACGGAAAAAACAAGGGCGGCCATTTCTTCCGCATCGCCCTTGAAGCCGCCACGGCCCAAAAACTTAAGGCTTTTGCCAGCCGACATGGGGCCAGCCTCCATGCGCTAATGATGGCGCTGGTGGCGATGGAGACATCCAGACGTACCGGGCGTCCGAATTTCGTCATGGGAACTGTGGGTTCAACCCGCGAATTGGCGGAAGACTCGGCCGTGGTCAATTATTTTCTCAATATGCTGCCGATAGCCTGCCGGATTAACCGAAACGATTCGGTAGAACAGTCGATGGCCGCCATGCAGCTTGGCATCAGCCGGGCCTTGCAGCATGAACGTTATCCGTTTGCCCAAATCTGCCAGGATTTTCGCAATCGCCATGCGGCATCAAACCACCCTACCCGCTTTCCGCTATTTGATCTGGCCGTTACGGAAAATCCGGGTTTAGGTTCGGTCTCCGAAAGACATATCAAGCTTGTGCCTGTCAATGACAGCGCGACCAAGGAGATGCGCTACGATCTCCGGCCTAACCCGCCGCCGCAGGACATGGTGTTGATTCATGAAGCCCTTGCCGATGACAGACTTGGGTTGTATTGGTACGTTGACGCCAACCTTTACGAAAAAGATACCGCGTTGGCCTGGATCAATACTTTATTGGATTGGATGCGTTTTATCGTATCCCCGGAACGCCAAGCGCAAACAGCTTTGCCGTTGCTGACCGCAGGTGAAGAAAAGCTATTGGACAGTTGGCAATACGGCCCGTCTTTACCCAAGCCTACCGGCTATTTGCAAGACCAATTTATGCGGATAGCCGGGCAAGAATCGCATAGCCCTGCTTTGCTGGTAGATCATGAAAGCCAAAGTTATGGGCAAATAGACAAGCAAAGCAACGGTCTGGCGCAGGTTTTGCGAAGGCACGGCATTGGCCCCGGTGTTGCGGTGGGGGTACTGACCGAGCGATCAACAGCCTTGCCAGCGACTGTTTTGGCGATCTGGAAGGCCGGAGGCTGTTATCTGCCTTTGTCCGCCGAACTGCCCGGAGAACGGCTAAAATTTATCGCCGAAGATGCGGACATCAACTTATTAGTGGCGCTGGACGGACTGGCGATACCATCGGAATTGGCATCCTATGCGTTCCTGCGCCCGGAAACGCCGGCCTACGAATCGACCGCACCAATCAACCACGGCTGCCGGGATACTGACCCGGCGTATATCATTTATACTTCCGGCTCCACCGGGGAACCCAAGGGCGTGGTTATAACCTTCGAAGGCTACGCCAATTTTTGCCTGGGCATGAAACTGGCGCTGACCATTTCTCCTGACGACAAAATATTGCAAATTTCTTCGCCCTCGTTTGACGCCTGGCTGCACGAACTGGGGCTGGCATGGTTTCATGGCGGCGCCTTAGCGCCCGTAGTCCGCAGAGAATTGGACGACATTTCCGGGATGCTTTTAAAAATGCAAGGTCTGGGCATTACCATAGCGACCCTGTCGCCATCGTATCTGGGATTATTTGGCAACGCCGAGTTCCCCGGTTTACGGATGCTGATGACAATGGGCGAGCCGCCGGTGAAGGCCAACGCCCTGCACTACGCAGGCCGCCTGACTTACATTAACGGTTACGGCCCGTCGGAAAACAGCGTGGGTTCCTGTATTGGGCAAATCACCCCCCAATCCACGCGCATGACTGCGGGACGCCCATTAGCTAATACTTCCGTTCATATCCTGAACAAGGACCGGCAGCCGGTGCCGCCGGGATCGGCCGGCACCCTCTGGCTGGGAGGACGCGGCCTCTCGCCCGGTTATTTGAACCGCCCGGAACTGACGGCTGAAAGCTTTGTCGAAACCCCGGAAGGGCGCTTTTATAACTCCGGCGATTTGGCGCGCTGGACGCAGCAGGGCGAAATTGAAATCCTCGGGCGGATAGACAACCAGATAAAACTTCGCGGTCAACGCATCGAACTGGAGGAAATAGAACACCAAATCGGCCTGCATCCTGACGTATTGCAGGCCGCCGTGGTTATTCATGGTATGGCGGACGGGACACCGGGTTTGTACGGTTTTGTCTGTCTGCACCCGGAAGCGTCCGCAATCGGTAACGGCGAATGGCGTTCATTTTTGGCGAAGAAAGTACCCGATTATATGATCCCCTCGGCGATAAAGGCGGTGCCGGGCATTCCAGTATCGCTGGCCGGTAAAATCGATCGTAAAAGACTAATTGCCGACTATCTTGATCAAGACATCGACATGATCGCGTCAAACGATTCCGATGTCGGCAGGCTAACGCCCCCTGGCAACCGGGTCGAAAAACTGATTGCCGAAGCATGGTCGGAAATTTTTCCAGGACGCACCATCTACAGCGAGGACAATTTCTTTGAACTCGGTGGCCACAGCCTTGCGGCCATTAGTGTCGTGAACCGTCTTCGGCTGGAATTTACCTGCACCATCAATAATCTTTACGAACACCCGGTACTGGCCGATTTTGCCAAAACTTGCCAACCCAGGCACGAACATATTCGCGATCTATTGGCTAAAGTTAAAGTAGATTGGCAAGCCTATTCGGACCACTTAGAGGCCAACCCCAATCACCGCATTGACGGGCTTAAGGCTGCACAAGAACAGTATTGCGCCCGTAACAAAAAATACAGCGACATCGACCTCGGCCCTCGTAAAGATTATGAAAATATCTTGCTGACAGGGGCAACCGGCTATGTCGGCTGCTATTTGCTTCGGGAAATGCTAAAGGAAGGTAAGCGAAAGATCACAGCCTTGGTCAGAGGGACCGATCATGCGGCCAGCCGGGACAGGCTGCATCAGGTATTGGCGCATTATTTCGGCCCTAAAACGGGAGAGGAACTGGCTTATCATCCCCGATTGCAGGTATTGTCCAGTGACTTGAGCCGGCCAAGCTTGGGCCTGAGTCAAGATCAATGGACATGGCTGGCTACCCGGACCCAGGCTATTTTCCATTGTGCGGCCAATGTAAAACATTATGGTCACTACCAGGAGTTTCATCGGGATAACATTAACTCGGTGCAGAATTTGCTGGAACTGGCCGCATACAATTTGGACGCCCCCATGGACTTCCATCTGGTTTCCACCACCTCGGTCGTCGGCAAGCCCCCGGAAAGCGGGTTCAAGTTGTTCACCGAATATGACTTGCCCAACCCGGACTTAAGCGACAACTACTATATACGGACCAAACAGGAAGCCGAACGGCTGGTATTGGATGCACGGGGCAAACTGAGCAACGCCAGCATCTACCGTGTCGGCAATGTGGTGTTTGCGACCGATGACAGTAACTTGCAGATCAATCTCAAAGACAATGCTTTTTTTCGCTTAGTCGCTGCATTGATTGAATTAGGCGCGGTTCCGAAAAAAGTTGAGGCCTTATTTTGCCATGTCGATTTAGTCGCCAGGGCGGTAATGCTGCTTGCGGAAACGCAGGCTTTGTCCAACGAAACGCATCATATCGAACATTCCCAGGAAACGTCCTTGGCGGAATTCATTAGCATCGCATTTCCATTAGTTACCTGCGATTTCGGCATGTTCATCGATCATTTGCTCAAGGCCTTGGACAAACCCGAACAGCAACAGGCTTTTTACGAAGTGCTGGACGGTTTTAACCTGTATGGGGGGCAAGCTCCCCAAGTCAAAGCCCAGCATATTGAATTGACCAGTGTCCGCACCAACGAACTGCTTAAACGCTTAGGGTTGGCGTGGACCGATACTTCATCTGACGGCCAGCTGCGGTTCCTGCGGGAAGCTGCTTTACATTTTAAAAATTAAGGAGATAGCATGTTGAAGCACGTTCGCAATTTGGGGTTGCGTATTGGCGAGTTCGACTCGCCAAATTTTGATACAAAGGAAATAGCGGCTTCGCTCGATATTCTGCACAAATATTTTGGTACAGATAGCTCTTCTATTCGTCCCCATCCTAACGAAGACATTATTCGCGATGAAATCCGCTCAATTGCTCCAAAGATCGCGACGCTGGCTGACACACTGATTGAAACTTTGGAAAGTTCCCACAGCGGCATATTTATTCCAAAATTTAAATTGGATACTTTTGATGTTGAAACGCGTAAATTTGTGTTGTACGCATTGACGCTATGCATGGGGCACCCTTCCGCTACCGATCAGGTCGATAATCGTATAATTTGGGATATAAAAGCACGAGACGAGCTTTTGCAACCGAACCATATACCCACTTACTCAGAACACGCAAATGAAGCCGAATTACATACCGATACCCAATATCACCCCGAGCCTGAACGTTATTTAATCCTGTACTTTATCAGGCAAGCTAACTGTGGCGGCGGGGCTTCGATATTGCGTGATTTCAATTCCATTAAACAAAATATGCGCCAAAGCGCTGAGGGAGCCTGGGCGGTTGATTATCTGGAGAAAACCAACTTACCCTTCCAGGTCCCTACCAGCTTTACATCCAACCGGCGCTCGGATAGCGTGGAAGTCACTATCGCCCCAATTTTCGGTACATTTCCGAGTATCCGTTACAGGCGCGATACTCTAAAAAGAGGGCTTCAGGCACGAACGGAATACGATACATCCGAGACACGCTATGCTGTCAATCTCTTAGAAAGAGAACTTCAAAATACAGAGTTGCTGGTCAAAAATACTTGTCATTCAGATGGTTTTTTAATGCTTAACAATCATGAAGCGCTACACGGCAGAGAATTGTTTACAGATCGAGATCGCTATGCTGTCAGAATACGCATTTCGAACAAAAATATTAATGCCGGAGTCGCTTAATGAATTTTCAATTTTTCACTTTTCTTAATAATGAAACGGGGGAAGTCAATTTCAAACTGATTTTAATGACCGCCACATCGGGGCTATCCAATACTTTGAATTTAGCGCTTATTAACGCATCCGTAGCATCGATGAAAGAGGGTGGCCCTTTTTGGCAACATTTTGTGATTTTCGGCATCAGTCTGACACTGTTCGTGTATTCCCTTCGATACATCCTCTACGAATCCAGCCGCATCGCTGAAAAAGCTGTCTGTAACATTCGCGCCCGGTTAGGAGATAAAATCCGTCGGTGTGATTTACAGTCGCTAGAAAAAATCGGTGAATCGGACATTCTAGCCCGTATCAGCCGGGATACCGGCATGATCAGCCAGACGACAAGACCGCTTTTTGCCGCTACCCAAGCCGCATTCATGGTTATATTTACCTTGTTGTACATTGCCGTAGAATCGCCGATTGCTGTTGTGCTATGCGGAATTATGATTCTATGTGGAGCTATTTTTTATATGAAGGATCGAGATGCCTATGAAAAAGGCCTGTCGGATTCATCGGACTCGGAAGATGAATTAGCCAAATCATTGACTGGTTTATTGAGAGGATTCAAGGAAATTAGAATCAATCAGAAAAAAAGCGATGCTGTATTTGCCGATTTTTGTGATATCGCATCAACCGTAAGCATCGTCCGCACTAAAGTTATGCAGTTGTATGCTGATACAGTGGTATTCATAGAAATGTTCTTCGTCATCCTTCTTGGCGGCGTTGTGTTTATACTCCCGGTCATTTCCAATGAGTTTGCAGGAACAGTCACTCAGATCGTAGCGGCGATTCTGTTTTTTTTTGGTCCGCTAGCAACTGTTATCATGATGTATCCTGTCTATATGCAGGCTAACATGACAGTGGACAATCTCTATCGTCTGGAAAGGGATTTGGACAGAGATCAAAAAGTCAAAAATGATTCACATAGCATTGTTCAACAGGAATTCAACGATTTTAAAACCATACGTTTTGATCAAGTCGGTTTTATCTATGCCGATCCCGATGGCTTACCCAGTTTTCAAATCGGCCCCATTACGACGACTGTAAACCGGGGGGAAATATTGTTTCTGATTGGTGGTAATGGGAGTGGTAAAACCAGTTTTATGAAACTTTTCACGTTACTCTATTTACCCACTTCCGGTACTATTTTTGTCGATGACCAGCCAATTGACGATGTCAATATCATTTCATATCGAAACCTTTTTTCAGCCATTTTCTCCGATTTTTATTTATTCGATAAACTATACGGTGTCGGTGATGTTCCGCCGGAACGTGTGCAAGAACTCTTAAAACTGATGGGCATTGCCCATAAAACCGGAATTAAAAACGGCTGCTTTACCAATACCAACTTATCAACCGGCCAACGCAAACGCTTGGCGCTGGTAATGGCTTATCTTGAAGACAAGCCTGTATATATCTTTGATGAAGTGGCTGCTGACCAAGATCCACAATTTCGCAGCTATTTCTACGAAACATTATTACCCGAACTCAAGGCGGCCGGCAAAACGATATTAGTTGTCTCTCACGACGACCGATATTTCCATGTAGCGGATCGGATTCTGCAAATGGATTACGGTCAGTTATTTGCCTACATGGATAAATGACATGACATCATTCAAAACTTCACGCATAAAAAAGAGTAAGCCGCTATGAGAAGTATCATAAACTGGTTTCAGAATCGTTACCGTGCCCTTGGGAACCTGGTAAGCCGTCAAGCTCCGTATATCGTCATTTTCATAGTCCTATTAAGTTTCGGTGCTGTGCTGTGTTTTGACAGAATCGTTATATCAGTCCACTCCGGGGAATTGGGGGTGCTCTGGCGGCGCTTAGGAGGGGGGACTGTGTTAGATACCGTCTACCATGAAGGACTTCATGTCATTCTTCCTATCAACAAAATGTATGTTTATAATGTCCGTAAACAGCAGTACACCGATTCCATAGAGACTTTAACCACTGATGGCTTATCTGTCCATGTCCAGTTTCAAGTCCGTTATTTCATCGCCCCAGACATGCTTCCCCTGCTCCATCAACGTATCGGCCCGGATTATGTCGATGTCATGATTCGTCCGGAAGTTCGAGCGGCAATCCGCACGGTCTTTGGTCAATATAAACCCGAAGAGATTTACAATAACCAGAAATCCAATCAAGAACGCATCAGCGAATTATCCAGAATACGCCTGGAAGCGGGTTATGTTTCATTGGACGATGTATTGATTGTGAGTATCACCTTGCCCGATAAAATATCGCAAGCCATTGAAAACAAAATGACATACCAACAAATTGACGGCGAATACGCTTACAGGTTATCAATAGCCCAAAAGGAAGCCAGTCGCAGAAAAATTGAAGCCGATAGTCTCGCTCTGTACAACACTACCTTAAAGTCCAGTCTAAGCCCTGATGTGCTTCGCTGGCGAGGCATAGCCGCAACTGAAGAGCTGGCAAAATCGAACAATGCCAAGACCATTGTAATTGGTTCAGGCGCTTCAGGATTGCCGATTATTCTGGGTAAAGAATAGAATTATGGACCGTCTTATTCGAGTGTTGTTTATTTTTGCCTTGATGACGTTTGTTTTTATTCAGCAAGGAAGATCGCTGGACAAATATGCTTTAAAACGGCAACAACATACCGAAAATTCACTTGCGCCCTTGACAGTCGGCGTCAGCTGGCCGTTCAATAAGGCGCAAGACGGCTTTGCTCAGGGCCTGGAGCTTGCCAAAGAGGAGATTGAGTCAAACGGGGGGCCACGAATTAAACTCATTATTAGAGATGACCAGAATGATTGGGAAACATCACGGAAGATTGCCCTTGAATTCGTAAGCAACCCGGACATGACGGCGGTAATTGGCTATCGTGATGACAGCATTGCAATTAGGGTGTCGGGTATTTATGAACAGGCGGAGCTTTTGCACATGATTGTAGGCGCCACAACTGCCAGCCTCACAGAGCATGATTTCGTTTATATCGTAAGAACCATCAACCCCATAGAAGACGATGTGGTCCCGCTGGTAAGGGCCGCGCCCAAATCAAATAATGGCGAGTTAAAATATGCAATGGTTTGGGAGGCGCAGGAACGCTCCAGTGAATTAGCCTATCAATATCAAATCGCTCAAAATAAAAATAATGGCGAATTGATTTATCAGAAACAATATGATCCCGAAACGATGGATATCCGGCATATAGTCAATGAACTGCGTGGCGCGGCCCCCGACGTTATTTATTTTTCGGGGTCTCCTGAAACTACCGGGGAATTTGTCCGCACTACACGAAACTTGGGAATTGACATCCCCATTACCTTGATCAGCAAAGGCATGAGTGAGTTGGAGAAAATTGCCGGTAAAAATGCAATGCGTAACATAATCTATTTGGATTTTTATGACAAAGATGCAAAAAATAAAGAGAATGTCTATTTCGTGGAAAAATTTTTGGCCCGTTTTGGCAAGTACCCTGACACATGGGCCGCACAAGGATATGATGCACTCAATATACTTGCCGGCGCCTCGCGTCTAAGCCATTCCAACTTTGCGCTTGATTTAGCCTCTGCAATAAAATTTTCCCATCCTTGGCATGGAGCCAATGGAATCTATCGTTTTGATCGAAAAGGCGAGTTAAGGTCTAAACCGGTTTTTGTACGTGTGCTAAACAGCAACGGTGAGCAAGAGGGGGATCTCAGGTAATGGATAGTTTGGCTTGTCAGCGAGATCGTGTGGTCAGTTGCCCCCCACAAAAATATTTGATGCACTCGATTCCGGCGTTATACGCCAAAAATCTCTTCCTAAAGAAACAAGTATAATGCTGGTAAAAATCTCCAGCGCATGTAGCTTCGTCTGGCTACGTCACGGCGATTCGTCTTAAATCGCATTCTTATCCAATGCCTTCAAATGTTTTAATTTTTCCTTAATCTTGATTTCCAGGCCTCTATCCACCGGTTGGTAATATTGCCTCCCTGCCAACTCATCGGGAAAATAATTCTCCCCGGCGGCATAAGCTTCCGGTTCGTTATGGGCATAACGATATTCCTTGCCGTAATCCAGCGATTTCATTAGTTTGGTCGGCGCATTTCTTAAATGAACCGGCACACCCAAACTGCCGCTTTGTCTGGCATCCGCCATCGCCGCGTTGTAAGCCATATAGACCGCGTTACTTTTCGGTGCGCAAGCCAAATAAACAACGGCTTGCGCCAAGGCTAACTCGCCTTCCGGACTGCCTAATCGCTCCTGGGCTTCCCAGGCGTTGATGCAAATCTGCAAGGCCCTTGGATCGGCATTGCCAATATCTTCGGAGGCCATCCTGACGATACGCCGGGCCAGATAGGATAAGTCACAACCGCCATCCATCATCCTGCACAACCAGTACAGCGAGGCATCGGGTGAACTGCCGCGCACGGATTTATGCAACGCCGAGATTTGGTTATAAAATTCTTCGCCCTGGTTATCGAAACGTCGCACGCCGCCAGACAGCACTTCTTTGGCAATCGCTTCATTAACCACCTGCCCTCCTTTTGCGGAGGCAAGCTCTACAGCGATTTCAAGCAAGTTGAGCAGTCTTCGGGCGTCACCGTCGGCAGCCTGAGCGAACTGCTGTTTAATGTCTGCGTTCATTTCGATCGCCAAGCCGCCCAAGCCTCGCACTTTGTCGGTCAGCGCTTTATCGATCACGGCCAATAAATCATCAGCCGTTAAAGCATTAAGCACGTAGACCCGCGCCCGCGACAATAACGCATTGTTCAGCGCAAAAGACGGATTTTCAGTCGTCGCACCGACAAAATAAACCGTGCCGTCTTCGACATGCGGCAGGAAAGCATCCTGTTGCGACTTGTTAAAACGATGCACCTCATCGACGAATAAAATAGTGCGCCGATGTTGTTCCAGTTGGATTTTTTTTGCTTCCGCAACCGCCGCCCGTATTTCTTTAACGCCGGACAACACTGCCGAAATCGGCATAAACTCGGCGTCGGAATGATGGGCGATGATGCGCGCAAGCGTGGTTTTTCCGGTTCCCGGCGGCCCCCAGAAAATCATCGAGTGCAGGCGACCCGTGGCAATAGCCTCGTAGAGCGGCTTGCCCGGCTTCAGAATATGTTGTTGACCGACGTAATCGGCTAATTCTGTTGGCCGCATCCGGTCGGCCAAGGGCGTGGTTAAGTCATCAAATAGCATAAGAGCCGGCTAAAGGCAAAAGACGAAAGGCTAACGGTACATACAGCTTGCGCCTTTTGCCTATATCAATCCGAGAAAACATCGACACCCTTGGGCGCATTAAACTCAAACAAAGTCTGTTTTAACGGCGGATTCAAAATAACATTGGAAAAATAAATACGCGTGAGCTGACCGAAATTGTCACTCAACTCCATGCCGCCCAGTGAATCGTTATTCAAGCCGATCAACACATATTTAAAACTGCTTTCCTGGTTTTTGGGTAATAACTTTACCCACATCAAGTCGCCGTCAACCCCCTGGTGTTCCATCGTGAAGTTATCATCCAGCGATATTTCGCCGCTTAGCAGCAATGCCGGCGTCGACCCCACCGATTCGTCCAGTTTTTTAACGGTGACTTGTTCCAGGTCGGTATCGTAAAACCAGACTTTACCGGACGTAGAGACAATCTGTTGTTGAAAAGGTTTTAAATAATCCCAGCGAAATTTACCCGGCCGTTGCAGATAGAAGACACCGTAACTGGTTTGGGTAGGATTGCCCGCTTCATTAATCAATACCTGTTTAAAATCGGCAGTCAGTGATTTTGTATTCTTTAAAAACGCCTTCAACTGCCTGACCGGTTTGTCTTCCGCATGGCCCGGAGCATTAAACAGCATCATGGCGATCAAACCGGCGAAAATTGTAATTTTACTCATAAATACCAATACCTTTGTTTAGTTATCCGGTAACAAATTATTAATCATCGTTTCAATTTGATTAACAGGTGAATCGACGCACGGTGAAGATTCTTCGGGCGCC
Organism: Methylobacter tundripaludum; assembly: GCF_002934365.1. GTDB lineage: Bacteria > Pseudomonadota > Gammaproteobacteria > Methylococcales > Methylomonadaceae > Methylobacter_A > Methylobacter_A tundripaludum_A. The sequence goes on from NZ_PTIY01000014.1 coordinate 33,742, forward strand.
GAACCGATAATGAAGGGATATTCCTTCGCTCCAAAGCAATTTTCATTCGCCAGTAAGCCGTTGGCCGGATCAACCCAAGCCATCTTGATATTATCGGGAGGAATCAGGGTCACCGGCTGGGTTGAAACCTGCTTCATTAATGAAGTCCAGACTTGCAAAGCGCCGCTTGCTCCCGTCAATCCGGCCGGCTTGTTGTCGTCCCGGCCAATCCAGACTACGGCCAAATAATCTCCGGTGTAACCGGCAAACCAGCTGTCTTTTGAATCATTGGTCGTGCCGGTTTTACCGACCAAGCCATAATTTTCCGGAAACGATGAATATGCTGAACGTCCGGTACCTTCATGCATGACTTCCTGCAATATGGTGTTAACAATATAAGTGACCGATGGATCGAGCACCTGTCTTACCGTAAACGGATAACTTTGCAGGCGTGTGCCGTCGGCCGCGACGACCGCACGAATACCTTTTAACGGCGTTGCAAAACCGTCACCGGCCAACGTTTGGTAAATCTGGGTGACTTCCATCGGCGTTAAGTGCGCTGCTCCCAGCAGAAGCGATGGAAACAGGTCAACCGGCCGGGTAATGCCCATGCTTCTTAATGTTTTTGCGACCCTGGCCACTCCTATATCCATCCCTATCCGAACGGTAGCCAGATTGTAAGAGTGGGCCAATGCAGTATGGAAACCTACCGTACCATGCTCTTGGTGATCGTAGTTGCTGGGGCTCCAATCGTTGCCTCCCGCTCCCTTAACCACAATCGCCGTATCGCTGACCGGCGTGGTAATGGTGTACTTGTCAGGATACTCCAACGCGGTCAAATACACGACCGGCTTAATTAATGAGCCGATCGGCCTGACCGCATCCATAGCGCGATTAAATCCGGCGGCGGATTGCTCACGACCACTCATCAACGCGGCTATTTCACCACTGTCCCTACGCGTCACCACTGCGGCGGCTTCAAGTTCGTTCGCTTTAGGCAGCTTTTCCAGCTGATTCAGCTTTTTAGTCGCCGTTTCCTCCAGCGCATCCTGAACCCGCGTATCCAGTGTGGTAAAAATTCTCAGCCCTTCGGAAGTTAAATCTTCCTCCTTATAATCCTGTCTTAATTGCCGCTTGACCAAATCAAGAAAACCCGGATAGCGGTTGGTTGACCGGTGGGTATTGGCAATTACGTTTAAAGGCTTTGCTCTTGCCTCGTCCGCCTGTTTTTTAGTGATATAACCTTCCGCTTCCATCTCTTCCAGCACCAGATTGCGCCGTTGCAGGGAGCGATCGGCATAACGCCGTGGATCATATTCGGAGGGTCCGCGAACCAACGCAATCAACGAGGCGATATGTTCCAACGGCAAGTCCTTTAAAGAACTGCCGAAATAGAATTCGCTGGCCAGGCCAAAGCCATGTACAGCGCTGGCGCCATCCTGGCCCAGATAGATTTCATTCAAATAGGCTTCCAGAATCTCGTCTTTGCTGTAGCGATATTCCAGAATCAGCGCCATCAAAGCTTCTTTTACTTTACGCGACAAGCTACGCTCAGAGGTCAGATAAAAGTTCTTAACCAGTTGCTGAGTGATCGTGCTGCCGCCTTGCACCATATGCCCGGCCAGTACATTCATCCACATTGCCCTGGCAATGCCTTTAAATGAAATGCCGATGTGCTGATAAAAGTCCCGGTCTTCTGAAGCCAACAAGCCCTTAATCAGTGCATCCGGCGCTTCTTCCAGCTTAATTAAAATCCGGTCTTCCTTTATGGTGGGGTATAAGCTGCCGATTTGCACCGGATCCAGGCGCACAATGGCAAGGTCTTTGGTTTGCGACGCATCAACGATATTGGCAATGCCTGACGCGGTAAAATTCACCCGGATAACACTGCTGGGTTGGGTTTGATCCCAAAAGGTAAACGCCCTGGTTTTTACGCTGATTTGCGAGCCGCTTTTAAAATACGTGCCTTCCGAAGACAGCTGCGCATCATGACGGTAATGCAGCGTTTGCAACAACTCTTCAAACTTCGCGGCCGTCAGGTTATAACCGGCATAGAGTTCTACCGGACTGGCATAAACCCTGGCCGGAATAGCCCAGCGTTTACCTTCAAATTGGGTACGCACGTTATAATCCAGGTAGCCCAAATAACTTGCCAATAAAAACGCAAATCCGGCCATAAAAACCAGTACTGAATTTCTAAACCAATGTGAAGTCGATTTTTTGGGGGTTGGTTTTTTCGTGTCGTATCGACCTGATCCGCGTTTTCTTGTTTTTTCTGCCATAACCTCTTACAACATTCTTTTAATTAGCGTCTGCTATTATACATAGGAGGATTGCCCGAATCAGCAACCATCTGTTATCCGTATAAAAAACCGCGTTGCCATGCATTATTTCTGCCCACTGATGGTCCTTGCGACCGCGCTATGTGATCAGCACAATTTTTCCTGTGCTATGCCCGGTTTCTATCAGCTCATGGGCTTTCGCGGCTTCTGCCAGCGACAACTGTTTGCCGATATGGGTTTTTAATTGCCCTTTCTCAAGCCACTGCGCGCATTGGTTTAAAATTTCAACGTGTTTGTCTCTTGCCTCCGGCAAATCCCTAAGCATCGGCGTTAACATCAGCTCAAAGCCTATCAATAAATTGCGTATTCTGGCTTCAGCCAGATTCAGCTCACCCGGATCAAGCAAGGTCACCAGACGACCGAAGTGCGCTGTCGCCTGGATGCTTTGTTTAAACACTTCGGCTCCCACCGTATCAAAAACCAAGTCCGCGCCTTTACCGTCAGTAAGTTCATTGACTGCATCGGCAAAACCGCCTTTGGTATAACGGATGACTTCATCAGCACCCAACGCTTGGACGAATTCAGCTTTCTGTTCTGAACTCACCGTAGTAATCACTCGTGCGCCTTTCAGTTTTGCCAACTGTATCGCCACATGCCCTACCCCACCGGCTCCGGCGTGAATCAATACGGTTTGCCCTGATTGCAATCCGCCGCGATCGATCAGACCGCCCCACGCGGTAATCAGCACCAGCGGCAATGCAGCAGCCTCGGTAAATGAGCTGGTTTCCGGCATCAAACTGACCCAACGTTGATCCAGTACGTTATATTCGGCGTAATTGCCCTGTTCACGGCCTAACCCACCGTGGCAAAACCAGACTTTGTCGCCCGGTTTGAATCGGCTGACTGCACTGCCTGTTTCAACAACCTCCCCTGCTCCGTCGCAGCCCAATACCGCAGGCAGTGGATTATCGTAAAGCAAGCCGTTACGCCTGATTTTGGTGTCGACAGGATTGACGCCAGCGGCTTTAAGCCTGACCTTAACTTGTGTTGCCGTAGAGATCTCCGGCTCAGCAATATCCTGTAATTCCAAAACATCGGGATTACCGATTGCGGTCATCATTATCGCTTTCATATTTTTAACCTTTTTTGAGTAATTGAAAATGTACAGACATCTGTCTTAATGAGCGCTGAATCATCACGTACTCTTAATCAGCCAGCCATTGCCGGCGATAATCCTGATAATCATAATGTTTCAATTTTTTTACCCGCAGGGAGTTGCTGACATAAATATCCGGCAGATTGTAACCATTAAAGCGGTTTGCCTTGATCAGGGTGTAGGCGCCGACGTTGTTAAAAACCACTTTATCGCCTACTGCCAAAGGCGCTTTAAAACAATATTTGCCAAATACATCCCCAGCCAGGCAGGTGCAGCCCGCCAAAATAGCGCTATATTGTCCGTCGGGATCATGTTCGTGCAATTCGGGCTGACGCTGATACTCGAACACTTCGGGATGGTGATTGATTGAAGTGTCCAGTATGGCAATAGTTTCACCGTCGCTGACAAAACGATCAATCACTGTCGCCACTAAATGCCCTGCTTGGCCTACAATCGCTTTGCCCGGCTCGATATAAACCTCAAGGCCGAAATCGTTTTTCAGTTTTTTTACCAGCTCAATAAACGGCCGGTGATCTTCAATTTGGCCGAACAAATAGCCGCCTCCGAGATTCAACCATTCCAGTTCAGCCAATCCTATCCCCAAATAGTGTTGGAGTTTTTCAACGGTTTTAATCAACGGGGTAAAATCGGTTGACGAAAAAACATTATGAATATGCAAGCCCTGAATTTGATCCAGACCAATCGATCGACTCAACTCTTCAATCGCCACCCCCAGTTTTGAATGCTGCCGACAAGGGTCAAACCGATCGTCATGCAGAAAAGACAGCTTTGGATTAATCCTCAGGCCGATTGAGGTCAGTGCCCCAGCCGTCTCGGCATAGCGTTGATATTGCGTCAAAGAATTGAAGCTAATGTGTGAACACAGCAAACTTAACTCGTCCAGTTCGTCCGTCTTTATGCCTGGCGTGGTCAAATGAATAGAGCCTTGTCCTGATAAAACCTCGCCGGCCAGCCTGGCCTCGAATAAGGAACTGGCCGAAAAGCCGTCAACAAAAGGTTTCGCCATGTCCAGCACAGCGGAAAAAGGCAATGCTTTTATCGAATATAAAACCTTGCAGCCGCACTGATTCCTCAGGTCGGCTAACATTGCCAACGCCTTGGCAGCTTCTGTTTCATCCAAAACAAAAGCCGGCGAGGAATAAACACTGTCTTTCAGTACTTGGAAATCCATCAACGGGAAAACTGCCGTCCTTTGCCGGCATAAAGCGTTTTTTCGGTCATTACATAATCCATAGCCACATCATGAGCATCGGCAACGACTTGCTCAACTAACTGCGATTCAAAACAAACGCCGACCAACACCGCATCGGCCCTGACATTCTTCAATAAGCGGTCATAATAACCCGCGCCATTGCCAAGGCGCCCTCCATTTCGATCAAAAGCCACACCCGGCACCATGATGCAATCGAGTTCTCCTGGGTCAACTTCTTTCCCCGGCTCCCCCCATCGTTGTTTGGGGGGCTCCAAAATCCCCCACGTTCCCTGTATTAGCTCGACAAAACTCTCCAGTCTCCACAAGCCTAATTTGTTATGCCCCTGCTCATCTTTAGTACAGTAAGGGATGACGATACGCTTACCCGTTGCCAGTTCGTCTGACAATGCCTGTCGAGTCCTTACTTCTGAGCGACAATGGTTATACCACATGATTGTTTTTGCCTGCCGGTAAATCGGTTGCGCAATAAATCGGGAGCAAATGAGCCTGCTGAGCTCATCCTTATCTATTTGCCCATTGCGTGCATCGTAAATTTTGCGGCGCTGTTGATTTTTCAGATCATTCATCCGCACCTCGTACCATACCCAAAACACATAAAATTGTTTGGATGATACACAGATTCATCATCGGTTTAAAACTCAAATAGGTAAGGACATTTTTATTCTGCTGCTTTTTCTTTTATACTTGTCCGATAATTCATAAGGAGAGATCATGGAAAAGCCATTCATTTTACACATGCTAACCACAGCCAAAAACCTTAGTCCATTTGATGTCAATATGGCATTGGATGCTGGCTGGGTTTCCGCACTACCCTATATCAATGTTGAGCCTAGCGAAGTCCAGGGTCTGGTGCAGGATGCCATTTTTTCCCGCAGCCCCAAAAACTTAAAACGCACGGGGATATTCATTGGCGGACGCGATACCAAACAAGCGATGGATATGCTGAAAACTGCCAAACGCTCCATGTTTGCTCCTTTTGAAGTTTCCGTGTTCGCCGATCCTAGCGGCGCATTTACCACTGCGGCAGGCATGGTTTCTGCCGTTGAACGCGAATTAATGACTAAATTCGACACCACGTTGGAAGGAAAAAATATTCTAGTTTTGGGCGGAACCGGTCCTGTCGGCCAAGTGGTTGCAGTAATTGCCGCTCAAGGTGGGGCGCACGTCAAGCTTATCGGTCGTCAATTGGATAAGGCTCAAGCCATTGCCGACATGTGCAACAATGAATTTGGCGAAGGTAAAATTAACATTGAAGCCGGTGCCGATGCGAATAAAGGTGAATATATCAAAACAGCTGATGTTGTTTTTGCAACCGGCGCGGCGGGCATTGAATTATTAAGTGCTGAACTCATCGCATCGGCCCCTCAACTTAAAGTCGCCGCCGATGTTAACGCAGTGCCGCCATCAGGTATCGCGGGCGTTGACGCTTTCCATAACGGAACCCCCATTGAAGGCTCAATCAGCGGTGCTGTCGGCTTGGGCGCTATGGCAATTGGTAATATTAAGTATCAAACCCAGATCCTCTTATTGAAAAAAATGATCAGCAGCGAAAAACCTGTTTACCTGCATTTCGAGCACGCCTTTGAAACCGCCAGAGAATATATTAAATCAAATGCTTAAGTCTAACTTCTCGAATTAACCTGCATAACGATAACAAGGAACTCTAATGGCGAAACGCAGCATTCTTCACATGCTTGATCCCATGCCGAACAACAGCCCATTCGACATTAATATGGCACTGGATGCGGGTTTTGATGTGCTTATTCCCTATAACAACGTCAAACTGGATAGCGTTTACGGCCTGACTCAAGACGCAACTTTCTCCCGCAGCCCATCAGGCGTTAAGCGCACCGGCATTTTTATTGGCGGCCGCGACTTAGGTCTAGCCATGGACATGCTGAAGACAAGCAAGCAAGCCATGGTTTCGCCTTTTGAAGTATCGGTTTTTGCCGACCCCAGCGGCGCTTTCACCACAGCAGCAGCATTAGTCACCTGTGCAGAGAAAGAACTGAAAGCAAAACACAACAAAGAACTGAAAGAGTGTTCAATTGTTATTTTTGGCGGAACAGGTCCTGTGGGTATTGCGACAGGCATTATTGCCTCGTTAGCCGGCGCCGATGTGACATTAACCGACCACTTATCGGCTGATACGGCTTTGGACGTTGCTAAAGCCTACAATCGTCGTTTTAATTGCACTCTCAAAGGAGCCTTGGCCAATTCAGAAGCCGATAAAGTTCAACTGGTTGCTAATACCGATATTATTTTTTGCACGGCCAAAGCAGGCATTCAAGTTTTAAGTGCCGGGGTGCTAAAAGAAGCAACACAGCTAAAAGTAGCTGGCGATGTTAACGCAGTTCCACCTTTTGGCATAGAGGGCGTCAAAAACGACGATTGCGGCGCCCCCTTAAGTCACGCGACAAAGGCTCCAGGCGCAGTAGGCATTGGTGCTTTAGCCATAGGAAATGTTAAATTTCAACTACAGCATGAATTATTAGAAGCAATGCTGGGACCTGAACAGCCGTTGTATATTGACTTTAGATATGCGTTTAACAAAGCCAGAGAAATGCAATTCGGCCCCACTATAGACTAGAATAACAAGCAATTTGCGAGTTAAGCTAACCGATAACTCAGGATTCCCGTTAAAAATTATGGGAACCTGAGTTGTTAAATCAAAGCATCATCAATATAGCCGAATTTAATTGCCAATCGAATTAATTCGACATCATTTTTTACGTGCAGTTTGCCGTAAAGACGATAGCGGTAAGTGTTTACCGTTTTATCACTGAGAAGCAACATTTCAGACATTTCTTTGATGGTTTTTCCCTGAAGAATTAAAGTAACAACTTCAGCTTCTCTTTGGGATAGCGCCGAAAATGGCGATTCATTACCCCCCGGCAAACTTTGAAACGCCAGGTTATTGGCAACTTCGGAACACAGATAACGTTTACCCTCCATTACCTTCCGAATGGCGTTAACCATCTCATCGACCGGGGATCCCTTAGAAACAAAACCTAAAACGCCAAGCTTGAGCAATTGATGAGGGATAGGACCGTCATTACGAACAGATACCGCAATGATCTTTACTTCAGGATCTTGTTGCAGGATTCTACGACAGGCTTCCACACCACCTATTCCGGGCATGTTAACATCCATCAACACAACATCCGGGGACAACGTAACAACCGCATCGACAGCTTTCTCACCCGATTCAGCCACACCGATAACCGTAATATCTTCGGCATCGTTTAATAATGCCTCAATTCCGGTTCGAACGAGCTCATGATCATCAACAAGCAGGACACTAATCATAACTTTTTCCATTCCTTTATTGGTTAATTATAAAACAGTTCGCTACATAAAAATGATCGCATTCCTGTTTTCCAAGATTATCAATACGCATTATATATCCGTATTTACACATAAAGTAGATTTAGCTGCATCGATGTAATATGATTTTACCAGATCAAAAACCATGAATACCCGCAGAATCAACATGTTCTGATATTATTGCAAAATGAAATTCAAAAAGACATCTCTACAAGCACTCCCAAAAAAAGTTAACTACTCAACAGCTGTAGGTATTTTCCTCAGCATTATTCTATTCCTTTTCATTGTTATATTTGCTGCAAATGACCCGCTTTCTTTTCTAAATCTGACAGGTTTTGTGATTGTTATTGGCGGCACGATTGCCGCTATCTTCTTAAGCTACCCTTTAAGAGACATTAAACACAGCTTGAAATCGCTCAAACTTATTTTCTTTTATGAGAGCTTAAATCCGCAACGAGAGGCCAATGAAATTATTACGGTTTCTCGAATGTGGTTTAACCGAGACAAACTCGCAATAGAAAACATTATCGACAGCATCAACAACCCTTATTTGAAAACAGGTTTCCAGCTTGTCGTAGACAATACGCCGGTAGAAGATATTCTAGCATTGCTCAAATGGCGCATTGCCCGCTTAAGAGCCAAAGAAAAAACCGAGGCTAATATATTTTATAGTCTGGCCGCCTACTCTCCGGCGTTTGGTATGCTGGGTACCCTGATAGGCATGATCAACATGCTGCAAATTATTGAGCTTAAAGACATAGCGGGCATAAGTTACAACATGGGGACTGCGTTAATTACAACCTTTTACGGCCTCATTATGGCTAATCTCGTTTTTCACCCTATCGCCATAAAACTGGAAAGACGTACCGAACAGCGCATCATGATCATGAGTATGGTCATGGAAGGCATTACACTGATAGCTGATCGCCGTAGCCCATCATTTATACGGGAAACACTCAAATCATTCATTATGCACTACGATAATGAATTAAAAGACTAAGCGTCCAACTTATCAGCACTGTAAATGAGTAAAGCCCCATTTTCAAAATTACAATCCTCCTTATCCTTAGAGGATCTACTTAACCAGCCGAGTAATCGCAACCCGCAAAACTGGCTGCTAACCTATCTGGATGTCTTTGTCCTGATCGTCATGTTGGTAATTACATTAATTACTGTCAGCGACATTAATACGGAACAAAAACCAACAACCCGTAAACCTAAAAAAGCACCTGTCATGGCATGTCAAACTATTGCTGCGCCTGTCTTCGTAAGCTGCCCACCCTCCGTTTTTATTGAAAATCCGCCTATCCAACAAATCATGCTCACTGAACAGATAGCCGAGATCAAGACTGAATCCAAAGAAAGCAGCATTGTTACCCCTACACCCACTAATACGCCAGAAATTAAAACCGAAACCACAATAAACCCTCCGCCAAAACCGACCGACATCGACTCAACAGATGAAAATAAATTACACCAACAGTTAACTAAAACAATTGATGAGTTTGGTCTTAACAAGGCCGTCAATATAAAAATCGCTCAAGGCTATGCGCAGCTTGAGATTCAGGACAAAGTATTATTTAAATCCTCAGAGGCGGCGCTAACGGCGTCTGGAGAGTCATTATTAAAGCGCCTTACGCCTTTATTGAAACAGGCGGTCGGTCTGATTCTAATTGAAGGACATACAGACAACATTCCCATTAAAACCGCCCAATTTCCATCCAATTGGGAGCTGGGTTCTTCCCGAGCCACCAGTGTCCTGCATTTTCTGGTCTCGCAACAACTCGACACCAGCCGCTTACGAGCCATCACATACGCAGACACCATGCCTATAGCCGATAATTCAACACCGGAAGGAAGAGAAAAAAATCGCCGCGTTAATATCTTGATAAAATTTTCAGAACACTGAAACAAGCAGCTTTCTTGGGAAGAGGGCCCGAACATAAGAGAATATAATCAGCAGGTTCGGCTTCGATATTTTTAAATATTAACGATTAGACGCCAAAACTGACACCTTTTCTATCCTCGTATTTAACAAAATAACGCATCATTACTGTATCATATACTTCTAAACAACCTTAAAAAACGCCATATCTTGTCTACTTTTAGGCAAAACGTAGGCGGTATCTTTATAAATAACAGGGGAAATTAATGACTGTTGGTGTTGATGATTTTAAAAAAGCGATGCAACTATGGGCCAGCGGCGTCACTGTTGTTACGACGCACTCTGAAAAATTCGGCCTTCAAGGCATGACCGTAACCGCATTTTCCAGCGTATCGATTAATCCACCTCAAGTATTGGTTTGTATTAATGAATCAGCTGACACCGGAGTAGGAATTCAAGAAAGCCAATGCTTTGCCGTCAATGTATTAACCGCATCTCAACAAGACGTTTCCAATCAATTTGCCGGCGGCAGCAGTCAAGAGCAGCGATTTGAAAATACACCATGGACGCCCGGCATTATCGGAGCTCCTATTCTGGATAGCAGCCTGACATCTCTGGAATGCATAGTCATTGAAAAAATCCACGCAGGTACGCACTGGATTATAATCGGCGAAGTACAAAACTGCGTATGCCGCTCAGGCGAACCGCTTTTGTATTATCGAGGCGCTTACCAACAACTTTTGATTCAGCCATAAACCAGGAATAACCATCTCTTAGTTGACATGCCGCGCCACCGCATTCACCTAATTTTTATAATAAATTTATCCCATTTGAAATTTTTATTACGATTGCAATGGAATTATCTTTGGACCTAGTTAAAATATTTTGCTCTGCTTATCTTTTTAGTGCTATCATCTGCCGCAGTTAAAGTTTGAGCCGGCTTTATTATAGAGCTGGGATTTGTAACGCCGACAAAAATTGGCGAATTTTTTAAGTAAGAGTGTGATATGTCAGAGCAAGTTGTAGGTACCGTTAAGTGGTTCAATGATGAAAAAGGTTTTGGATTTATTGAACAAGAAGGTGGCAAAGATGTTTTTGTTCACCATAGCGCAATTAACGGCACCGGTCGCAAGACCTTAAGGGAAGGCCAGAAAGTTACTATGGAAGTAACTCAAGGCCAAAAAGGTCCACAAGCCGAAAATGTAACCCCAGCGTAACAAACTCAATATACTTGACTCAAGACTCGCATCAGTCTTGAGTCAAGCTCATATTAAGCAGTTTTGAACTTATGGGCATAAAACCCATCAAGTAGAAGCTGGCTTAATGTCAAACAGTTATCGCGTTTTTTCCTATCTTTTAGCGCATCTGCAAAGATACTTCATTAACATTACGCCCCCTAAAACGAGTGCCCCGGAAAAAATACCCGTCAGCGCATTGAATAGCGAAAAAGCCAGAGTTTCAATCACGCCGCCAATACTAGGCACGATGTTGGCGCTTTGAGCCAGATGATCAGTGAAGCGGTGTGCGGCCGGAATGCCGTGGACTAGAATTCCACCACCGACCATAAACATTGCCGCAGTGCCGATAATTGTCAGCAATCTCATCAGGTACGGCGCACCAAACAAACATGCACGACCAATTTTATGCAGGATTCCCCCCCATAGTCTAAGGCCCTGCCTTTGACATAAATAGAATCCAGCATCGTCCAGCTTCACAATGAGGGCCACCAGACCATACACACCGATGGTCATAATCACCGCAATACCGGAAACTACCGCTACTTTGGTCGTAAAAGCCGCAGTTGCCACAGTACCCAACGTGATGACAATAATTTCTGCTGATAGAACAAAATCGGTGCGAACCGCTCCTTTAATTTTGTCCTGCTCAAACGCCACCAGATCGATCTCCGGATTAGCGACTGCCGCAGTCAGCTCGGCATGTTGAGCTTCATCCTCAGCGTGAGCATTCAACAACGGGTGCACCAATTTTTCAAACCCTTCAAAACACAGATAAGCGCCTCCCAACATCAGCAACGGCATGATTAGACCCGGCGCAATCCAACTTATTATTAGAGCCGTAGGCACTAAAATCAGTTTATTTTTCAATGAACCTTTCGCGACCGCCCATACTACCGGTAGCTCGCGATCCGCCCTGATACCGGATACCTGCTCGGCATTCAGCGCCAAGTCATCACCCAAAACACCAGCCGTTTTCTTTGCTGCAACCTTGGTCATCAGGGCTACGTCATCCAGGACCGCAGCTATATCATCAAGTAAAACTAAAAGACTGGTACCGGCCATCTTGAATTATTTTCAAATAGAAGTGAATGCATGGCTTTTTATAATTTGCCTATCCCGATTTGTAATATGTAAGTATTTTTAAGGCCCACTAAATTTATTTAAATAGTAATTTTCTCCCCTACCCGAGGAATATTCGCACTCCACCCTGTGCGTTTAAAACAGGTCTGCAATGATAACATAGCCGCTTTCTCGCCATGAATCAGATAAAGTCTCGGCTTGGGTTCATCAAAATGCCCCGCCCACTGTAACAACTGGCTTTGATCGGCATGAGCGCTTAACGCACCGAGTGTATGCACCTTAGCCGCTACGTTAACATCAGCACCCAGGATTTTTAAATGTGATTTCTTACCGTCGACAATAACCCGACCCAAAGTACCTTCGGCTTGAAAGCCCGCGATAATGATATGCGCATTGTGCCGCCATAAATTGTATTTAAGATGATGACGAATGCGGCCGCCGGTACACATGCCGCTGCCGGCAATAATAATCACGCCGCCGGCGATACGGTTAACGGCCATCGACTCTTCCGCCGTCTCTGAATAGATCAACTCAGGAAGCCAGGCTTGCCAACCATCGGGAGCAATTTTAGTGAATTCGGGATCGTCGATATTGAATAAATGAGCATTATCAGCGTAGATATTACTGGCTCTAATCGCCATCGGACTATCCAGATAAACCTGTTTCTGAGGCAGTCCGCCCTGACGCTGAATTTTACCTAGCCAGTAAATCAGGTCCTGGGTTCTGCCCACCGCAAAAGCGGGAATAATCACATTGCCGCCACTCTCTGAGGCTTCCGCCAATGCTGCGCGTAATTCCTCCAGCGTGTTTTCCAGCGGCTTGTGATCACGGTCGCCGTAAGTGGATTCAAGCAACAAGACATCGGCTTCGGTAAAAACAGTCGGGTCGCGCATTAACGGCGAATTCAAATTGCCCAAATCACCGGAAAAAACCAGTGTTTTGGTTTTGTCTTTCTCGTTAATGCGCAAACGCACGATGGATGAACCGAGTATATGGCCGGCCTCATGAAAAGAGACACTAAGACCGGGAAGTATTTTGCTTTCCGTGCCGTAGGCTATCGGCTGACGCAATTCCAGTAACGCGTTAACATCCGCTTCGGTATACAGAGGCTCAAGCAGCGGCTTACCGGCCCGCTCCCGGCGTTTATTTTCCCACTCGGTATCCCGTAATTGCAAATGGGCGGCATCCATCAACATCAATTCCAGTAGTGGAAAACTGGCTTCGGTCAAAAATACCGGCCCGTTGAATCCTCCTTTAACCAGCATCGGCAAACGTCCGCAGTGGTCGAGATGGGCGTGAGACAAGACCACGGCGTCAATACTGGCGGGATTAAACGGAAAATCGGCTTCATTTTGTTTTTCCGTTTCCTTGCTCCCCTGAAACAATCCGCAATCAAGCAGTATTCGACTGGAATCGGTTTCAAGTAAGTAACAGGAACCGGTAACTTGGCCCGTTGCGCCTAAAAAAGTAAGATTTGCCATTGCGTCGCCTAGTAGTTGATTGAAACTTAATAATGCTGTCGCCGCACGAATGGCTACCTCAAATTCCCACGACAATGCAGTTGATGTTAGAATCGTGCCGTCATCGAGCCATACAGCAAAAAGACTGATTATTATAAAAAGATTTATCGTAACCCAACTGCAATACTTAATATTACAAAATTTTTCAGCGAAGACATCAATTGAAAAAGACCATAGAATATTTTATTTCTCGATCTCTCATCTTTCTGTTCCTGATTTTCCCCATGCAGGCCCTACTTGCCGAAGAAACCATCAATCAGGAACACGGTATAGCCCGGGAAATTTCCGCGATTATTGCAGCCAAACAGCATCCTTACCTGATGCTGTCCAATTTTCCAAATCGTACCGAAGACCTTGAGTCCATCTACACGATGTCAAACCACCAACTGCTGTGGCTGGGCAACGCGAATGCCGAAAAAAACATTACCGATGTGCTCAATCTGTTGGCGAACGCAACTAGCCATGGTTTAAATCCAAAAAATTATGATGCCGATCCGCTACGGCAGAAACTGCTATCCATATTGAAACTTAAGCCTGATTCGTACAAAGAGTTAGCATTATATGACACGGCGATAAGTATATCGTTATTACGGTTCCTGCATGATTTACATTATGGCCGCGTAAATCCGCAAGGCATTAATTTTAACTTGAAGCTAAGAGAAAAAAAGCTGATCGACCTACCCTTGCTGATTAAAAACAGCTTGGCGCAAAATACGCTGATTCAATTACCGCTATCGGTCGAACCGACTTTAAAGCAATATCAAAAGCTAAAACAGGCATTGGCTAATTACCGTCAACTTGCCGCAACCGCGCAGCCTTTTCAGCTGGTTATAGAAAAAACCTTGCATCCCGGCGACACCCATCCGCAAATTGCCGAATTACAACGATTTTTAACTATTATCGGTGATTTGCCCAAAGATAAATCTGCCATCAGTACGGAAAACCCATTGCTATACACCGAGGCTATCGCTGCCGGAGTTAAGAATTTCCAAAAAAGACATGGGCTCACTGCCGATGGTCATATCGGAAAGAGCTCTGTGTCCACGCTTAACGTGCCTTTAAGCCAACGCGTAACACAAGTCGAGTTAGCTATGGAAAGACTGCGTTGGCTGCCTGAGTTCAATGGCGGAGCATCCATTATTGTCAACATCCCGGCCTTCCAGTTATGGGCGTTCGATGACATTGATCAAGCCGATGCCAATATAATTAATATGAGAGTCGTTGTCGGTAAAGCGCTGAAATACCAAACACCGGTATTGATGGCGGAAATGCATTTTATCGATTTCATGCCTTACTGGAATGTCCCTTACAGCATCATAAAAAACGAAATATTACCCAAACTAACTCGAAACAGTTATTACCTTGATAAAGAAAACATGGAAGTCGTTTCTGTATTTCGCGACTCGGAAAGCCCTATGGCGCTTAACGAGGAAACAATGAATCTGCTTAAACAGGGAAAGTTAAGAATCAGGCAGCGCCCCGGGGATAAAAACGCCTTGGGTAAAGTCAAGTTCATTTTCCCCAATAAAGACGATGTGTATTTGCACGATACGCCGGCAAATGCGTTGTTTAGCCAGTCAAGAAGGGATTTCAGTCATGGCTGCGTGAGAGTTGCCGCCCCTCAAAAACTGGCTGAATTTGCGCTTAAAAACCAGGATAATTGGAATGCAGAAACGATACAACAGGCCATGAACACGGCCAAAACGCAACGTGTGATCTTGAAAAAGCCAATACCGGTGTTGTTTTTTTATACCACGGCTTTTTTTGACCAGAATGATAATTTAGAATTTTACCCTGATATTTACGGTCATGACGCGGCATTGATGGAGGCTCTTAGCAAACCGGACGACCTACCCGACCAATTGCTTTTTATCGGCACTAATACTGCGCCGGGAGCGCTAATTAAATAAAAGCGGCAATCCGGCACATCATATTAAATAACTTTCGAATAGAAATCTAGCTACCCCAGGTTCTCACACTACCTGTATCCAGATGCACAAAGTCGGATTTTTCGTAATAGCCGACGCCGCCGCGACGCATGGCAAGCGCTGCATTTCTGATTCGTCTGGTATCCAAGCCCTCAATGCGTATATCAATCGCCCTGCCCTGCATATGCAGGCTGTTTTTGGCGACGCCATCGCTGTGTTTGCGCAAATCGGCATTGGTAGCCGGCGACCTATAACCGGAGACGATATGAAAAGGCTTCCTGACCTCAAGAGTATGTTTCAGATCATACAACTGATCCAGCAATGCCGGGTCAATAGGGTGGACACTACCGTCATGGTAGTCACGAAACAAATGATTAATTTCGTGAAGAGCATCTTTGATGTAACGGCCCTGCTCAAAATAAGTCAGCTTCAGCTGGTCACCTGTATGGGTGTTATGGAAAGCAAGCACCTTATGCGAGGGCGAGTTCCGATCAAATAGGTTATTGACATCCGCCTGATGCGAAGACATATGTGAAGACAAATGCCGATGCAGCGTGTCATGAATGCGCGTCTTATGGGAAGTCGAATGCGAATTAAGCATTGCGTGCGAGGCTATGTGTTTAACTTTAGCGTTTGCGGTCCCGATTCCCCCTGCCATCAGCAAGGAGCCATAAGCCATGTTTTTTAGGAACTTGCGTCTTGATGAAATAATGTCGCTTTCAGTCATAGTCGTGGTACTCGTGTCCATGCTTTATTACGTATAATTACAGAGATTTCATTTTGGTCATTTAACCTTAAATTAATCTTAAGTATTCCATGCATAAAGACATATAAAGCCTTAAATATAGATAATTATTTAAAATTTGCGACATTGAAATCCCCATCGGCTTTATCTATCCATTGAAACCTTGAATGCGATTTTGTCACGGACGCAGCTGCCCCCTCAAAAGCCGGTTAATCGAGTGATGAAGCAGCGTAAATATTTCATTCTCCACAAAGATCGCCATAAAACTTCGTGACCTACGTGGTGAATTTAAATATGTAATAAAGATATACTTACAACCTTGAACACTGCATCTCTAATGGACGACACTCATGCGCAAAAAAGCCATTAAACCCTCCGCTTATCTGACCGAAGTCAAAACGCTATCGGACCGGATCGTCAAGGCTCAACAACCGATCCGCATACTCGACGCGATCAAATGGGATGATCATATCAAACAGGCTTTTTTTGACAGCGATTGCAAACAATCGCCGATAGTCACCCCCGATTATTATCAAAAACGTCCCTTGGGCTTTGACCCGAACGAAAAGAAACAGGAGTTTTACCAAATCGAGCGTGATTTGATGCGCAAGCTTGGCCAGCTCAACCCGCTCAGCGTGATCATGCGCCGCATTTGCAAGGAATACCTGGACGTGGTGCGTATGCTGGAGACCAGAGGGAAACCGACCTTCGCCAATATTTCCCAGGAATTATACGGCTCATCCCAGGACGTTTTTCATGTCGGCGACCCAACCATTGCCGATCTCGGCAGCATGATGGAAG
The DNA here is from genome assembly GCF_002934365.1 of Methylobacter tundripaludum. Taxonomy (GTDB): domain Bacteria; phylum Pseudomonadota; class Gammaproteobacteria; order Methylococcales; family Methylomonadaceae; genus Methylobacter_A; species Methylobacter_A tundripaludum_A. The sequence goes on from NZ_PTIY01000014.1 coordinate 50,917, forward strand.
AAACCCTGTCGCAACTGCTGAAACTGGATTTCCTGGTCGAGGAGCCCAAAACCATCAACGCCAAGGATGCTGTCGCCATCCTTAACGAAAAAATAGAAGCCGTGTTTCCGGGCGACGGCCTGCGCGCGATGCTTAGCGACGGTATCGTCGCCGATGCCGCCGCCGGCACCGATTACATTAAATTGCGCGCCGATGCATGGTTCAACATGCGCGACCTGCGCGTACTTGAAGTTCACGAAATATGGGTGCATTTGGGGACTACCCTGAACGGTCTGGCTCAACCCTATTGCACATTCCTCGGCAAAGGGCCGCCGTCCGCGACCATCACCCAGGAAGGGTTGGCTGTACTAATGGAGATATTAACCTTCAGTTCCACACCGAACCGGCTGATGCGCCTGATCAACCGAGTGCGCGCCATCACTCTGGCCGAAGAAGGCGCTGACTTTATGGATATATTCGATTTCTTTAGGGATAAAGGCTTGGACAAGGAAGAAAGTTATACGCTCAGCAGCCGGGTATTCAGGGGCAGCAGCTCTGACGGCATGCCGTTCACCAAAGACCTGACCTACATCAAAGGCTTTGTACTGACTTATAATTTCATGCGCCTGGCGGTCAGCAAGGGCAAACCTGATCGCATCCCGTTGCTGTTTTGCGGTAAAACCATGATAGAAGACATGAAGGTGCTGGTGGACCTGGTTGAAGAAGGCACCGTGATAGCGCCACGCTTTTTGCCGCCGCAGTTTAAAGACCTGATGGGCCTTTCGTCCTGGATGAGTTTCAGCCGTTTCATGTCGACCATGAATTTCCGGCAACTGGAACAAGACTATGCCAATGTTTTATGATTTGTGCATATAATTGCGCTTTGGCTGCGGCAGAGCCTCTCTTTACTGATCACGACAAAAATAATAATGACAAGGTAATCCTATGAAAGCACCAAGACTACTAGCCCTATTTTTTATAGTTTCCTGCTTTAGCGTCAGCGCAAGTCATGCAGCAGAGCATCATAGCGGACACGGCGCAAGCAACAGCGGTGGCGGCGGCGGGGAGAATGCCTGCTCAAAACCGCAACTTACCAAGTTTCTGCCTGCAAATTTAGCAACCGTTGCGCCGGGGTCCGCGTTCTCTTTTTACGCTTTTAATGTGGAAAAACCCGAGCAAATCAAAGTCACCGTAAAAACAATCCCCGTTGAAGTGACAACGGAAGATAAAGAATCGTTTATTGTAGTAAAAGGGCATTTACCCGCCGAATTAGTTAACACAACGGCAAGAATCAACATCAAGGTTAACGCCAAGGTTTCAAGATGTAATGGCGAAGACGGCTGGCTGGTAAAAATTGCCGAGTAATAGCGGTTCTTTTTCATCTGCATCGGCAGATGGAAGTATCTGTCTGCCGACACGATCAACGAATGTTAATTTTTAAGAGCGTTTCATGTCTGAAAACCAGTCCATTAAACACTGCGTAGCTTTTTGTCTGGCGCAAAGCTTTGATATTAGCGCATTGGCAAAATTGCTTTCAGATTCATCGCTGATAAGAATTATTAAAGGCGCTTTACTGATTGAGGATGATCAATCCTGGTCGGTGGTCTTTGCTTACGGCGCTGTTGTGCACTGGAATGTCAGTTCGGAACAGCAGACCAAGTTGCATCAGTTATTGTTGGATCATGCAGCTTATCCGCTGATTTCACCGGAGGAAGACAACTTCAGTTTCGCTCTCGATTGCCCCAACACCCGCATTGTTGAAGACCATATTGAAATCGAATCTTCGGATCCCATTCTGATATTTGCATTATCCCAAGGCATGGCCCAATCGATTAAGCTGGCCGCTTTTGAAACCAATGCCATTACAACCATCAACAACACCAGCTACATTCCCAAATCATTAGCTGAAAACGGAAGAATCAAATTAAGCCGTCATAAAATAGCGAAAATCCGCGGACAGCTGTTTTTAACCAAAAGCGACATCATTTTGAATTACGACCTGCTCGATACGCCTGATTTCTTTTGGGAATACCCGGAATATGAGGCTTTTTACGGCGTCACCGCCAAGTACCTGGAAATAGCCCAGCGGACCGAGGTTTTGTCAAAAAAGCTGGAGACTATCCACGAGTTATTTGAAATGCTGGCGGACGAGCAAAAACACCGGCATTCAACGATATTGGAGTGGATTATTATCTGGCTGATTGCTTTCGAAATAGGCATGACGATATTCGACAAAGTACTCTAAACAATTAAATCCATCATGCTCAGCTACCGACATTCCTTTCACGCGGGCAATTTTGCCGACGTACTAAAACATATCGTCCTGATACAATCTCTTGGATACTTAACAAAGAAAGACAAGCCCTTTTGCTGCATCGATACCCATGCAGGCCCCGGAAAATACGAGCTGGACGGCGACTACGCATTAAAAAACCGGGAGTTTGACACCGGCATCGGCAAGCTATGGCAACGCAATGACTTGCCGGAATGCGTTGCCCACTATGTCAGCCTGATCAAACGCTTTAACGGCCCCGGCAAATTAACCCGCTATCCCGGCTCTCCGTTAATTACCAAACAGTTGCTGCGCGACAAAGACCGGCTGTGTTTATTTGAACTGCACAACACCGAAATAAAGCTATTAACCGCCGAAGCCGACAAAGATAAGCGCATCAGCGTATTTCATGGCGATGGTTTAAAAAGCTGTTTAAAGTTGTTGCCGCCATTCGAACGCCGGGGACTGATACTGATTGACCCTTCCTATGAAATAAAAAGCGATTACCAAGAAGTTGTTGAAGCACTGGCCGTCATGCATAAGCGTTTTGCTACAGGCACTTATGCGCTCTGGTATCCGGTCATTGAGCGTAGCCGCAATAAGAAACTGGAGCGCGCAATTCAAGCCAGCGGCATCAACAATGTGCAGTTATTCGAACTGGGCATACGCGCTGACAGCGACGAACACGGCATGACCGCCAGCGGCATGATCGTCGTCAATCCGCCGTGGACTTTGGCAGCTGAAATGCAACAGGTTTTGCCGTGGCTGGCCGATGTTCTGGGCAATGACGGCGAAGGTTTTCACCGGATACAGACGCTGGTTGCCGAATAGCCCAGCAGCGCCCATTCAAGGTATAATTGCCTGAAAAAATAGAACACGGACAACAGTGATAAGACGGATTTAAACGGATTTTTTCCTTTTTTTATCAGTGCCAATCAGCCAAATCCGCATCTATTATTAATAGTCCGTATCGGCCAAGTAACACGTATAATTGACATAAACCCACTTCAATAACAAAAACCAATGTCCACAAACGATAACCAACCTACGTCAAACTTTATCCGCCAGATCATCGCCAATGATCTGAAAGACAACAAAAACAACGGCAAAGTCATCACCCGCTTCCCCCCCGAGCCTAACGGCTACCTGCATATCGGTCATGCAAAATCGATCTGCCTGAATTTCGGCATCGCCGCCGAAAACAACGGCCGCTGCAATCTGCGTTTTGACGACACCAATCCCGAAAAAGAAAGCGACGAATACGTGGAATCGATCAAACGCGACGTACACTGGTTGGGCTTTGAATGGTCGGAATTACATCACGCGTCGGATTATTTCGAGCAGCTCTACGACTATGCCGTGCAACTGATCGAACAAGGACTGGCCTATGTCGACAGCCTATCCGCCGAACAAATCCGGGCCTATCGCGGCACCTTGACCGAACCCGGCAAGGAAAGCCCCGACCGTAGCCGTCCGATAGCGGAAAACCTCGATTTATTCAAACGCATGCGCGCCGGTGAATTTGCTGACGGCCAGTACGTGCTGCGCGCAAAAATCGACATGGCTTCGCCCAACATCAACATGCGCGACCCGGCGTTGTACCGGATTCGCCGCGTGCATCACCAACGCACCGGCGACGACTGGTGCATCTATCCGATGTACGATTACACCCACTGCATTTCCGACGCGCTGGAAGGCATCACCCATTCGCTGTGTACGCTGGAGTTTGAAGACCACCGCCCGCTTTACGACTGGGTGCTGGATCAGGTTAAGACACCGACCCATCCGCAGCAGATTGAATTTGCCCGCTTGCAGCTCGAGTACACCATCGTCAGTAAACGCAAACTCAACCAGTTGGTCACCGAAAAACACGTAAACGGTTGGGACGACCCACGCATGCCGACTATCGCCGGTTTGCGCCGCGCAGGTTTTACGCCTAAATCGATACGCGATTTTTGCGAGCGCATCGGCCTGACCAAGCAAAACTCCTGGATCGAAATGGGCGTGCTGGAATACTGCATCCGCGAAGATTTAAACGAGAATGCGCTCAGAGCCATGGCGGTTCTACAGCCGCTGCGCGTGGTCATCGACAATTATCCTGAAGGCCAAACAGAGCAACTGGAAGTCAGCAACCACCCGCAAAAACCCGAGCTGGGCAAACGCATCGTGCCTTTCTCCAAGGTCATTTTGATCGAACGGGATGATTTTGCCGAAAATCCGCCTCCAAAATTCAAGCGTTTGGTGGAAGGCGGCGAGGTCCGTTTGCGCGGCTCTTACGTTATCCGGTGCAACGAAATCATCAAGGATGCCGGCGGCAACATCACCGAACTGCGTTGCAGCTACGACCCCGACACCTTGGGCAAAAACCCCGAAGGCCGAAAAGTCAAAGGCGTGATCCACTGGGTTTCCGAGCAGCATTCGCAACCGGCGGAACTGCGCCTGTATAACCGCTTATTCAGTGTGCCTAACCCTGACAATGAAGAAAATTTCCTGGACGTCATAAACCCGGATTCGCTGGAAGTCCTTACCAATTGCCGGGTCGAGGCCAGCTTGGCCCATGCTCAAGCGGAAAACCGTTACCAGTTTGAACGTACCGGCTATTTTTGCCTTGACGCGATAGACAGCGTGAATGGCAAACTGGTGTTTAACCGCACCGTGACCCTGCGGGATAGCTGGGAAAAAGACTAACCCAATATCACTCTGAATTTATCAACCACGGAATCACTATGAACCAACAAGACAGCATCAAACTTGTAGAACAATACTACGCCGCATTCAACGGCGGCGACATGGATACTTTCCTTAACCTGCTGACCGACGACGTCATCCACGACATCAACCAAGGCAGACGCGAAATTGGCAAAGACGCCTTCACCCAATTCATGGCCTGCATGAACAACAATTACAAAGAACAGCTGGTCGACATGGTCATCATGGCGACAGAAGACGGCAAACGCGCGGCTGCGGAATTTGTGGTGCTGGGCGAATATATTAAAACCGACGAAGGCCTACCTGCCGCACAAGGGCAAAAATACCGCCTGCCGGCAGGCGCTTTTTTTGAAATCCGCGACAACAAAGTGGCCCGCATTACCAACTATTACAACCTGCAAGACTGGATTGCGCAAGTCAGCGAAAGTTAATCTGCACCATCTTTAAATAAAAAAACTGAGGCAGGAGTGACCAATATGCACTCCTGCCTCGGTCAACGCCCCTCTAGTTAGGACACTTCGAACCATCAAAGTAAACAATATGTCGCCCAGTCACCAGCGGTATTGTTATGCATATCGATGGTATAGCACGATGCGGTGGCTGATTTGCTCTCAATGTAGTTCCAGCACAGATCAAGCTCTGATAAGCCGTATGAAGCCACGGTATTAACGAATTTTCCGCTCCTCTTCTGCCCTCTGTCCGATGCCGTTTCCCCCCGTGCTTCACATATGGCGGTCTACCGGATACCTCAGTGTCCGATGCTATTGACTACACAAACAAGAAAAAACTTACAAAAAAACAGTCGATGCTTTCCCCAAAATCATCATCCACCGATATTTTTTTAGGATGCCTTTCCGTAGACTTGCATGCCATGCGTCGGAAGCATATTGCAATCGAAGCGAATGCCGTATTGTTCTGGATTATTGTGAAGATGCTACTTGAGCGCAAGACTGTCCGCGCCGGCAGAATCCGTTCAAGCACCCGACTTCGCCAGTTTGTCATAATCTCCCGGCCTGCATAGTTTTATCATCATGAGGTGGTAAAAACATATCTGTGCTCATATTGAGCGCCTTTCTCCAATACATTTTTGATAAACCAACGAAGGAAGTATCTTATGAAGAAGAATCGCTTGTTGAATATTATTATCCTAATAATGATGATGACTATCGCCGGACAGGCAAGTGCGGATGTGGTTTATGCTTCATACACCGGTTCGCAACAAGGTGTAACCGTTCGCGATCTGAAGTTGAACCAACTTTCGTTCTTTAACACGGGGTTCAATGCCAGCGGTATCGCTCCGGGGCCTAACAATGATGTGTACTTGGCTTCTGGAAACCATCTGTACAACTATAGCGCCAATGGTGCTTTGATAACCGACATGACTTTCCCCGACGGCGGCATCAACTACACAAGCGTAGCCGTTAGCGGAGACAAGGTGTATGCATCGTATACCGGTTCACAACAGGGTGTAACCGTCCGCGATCTGAAGTTGAATCAACTTTCATTCTTTAACACGGGCTTTAATGCCAGCGGTATCGCTGCCGGACCTAACAATGATGTGTATTTGGCTTCCGGAAACCACCTGTATAACTACAAAGTCGACGGCACCCTCATAACCAATATGACCTTTCCGATCGCCACCATCAACTATACCGACGTAGCCGTTAGCGGCGGCAAAGTGTATGCTTCGTACACGGGTTCGCAACAGGGCGTAACCGTCAGAGACTTGAAGCTGAACCAGCTTTCGTTTTTTAATACGGGCTTCAATGCCAGCGGCATCTCGGCCGGGCCGAACAATAACGTGTACTTGGCTTCAGGAAACCACTTGTACGATTACAACGTCAACGGTACCCTCATAACCAATATGACGTTTCCTATCTCAACCATCAATTACACAGACGTAACCTTTAAATAATGCCGGCATTAAAGATGAGACGCAGAGCATAAGGCAGATTGACCGTTAACCAATCTGCCGCAAACGGAGCGACAGACCTCAGCCTCTGCCGGATCTTTCCAGACAGAGGCTTTTTTTATTGCTGATGTCCTGTGCTGATTGTTAACGTGCCGACAACCAGAGCAGTAGTCAATGCATGATCACTTTGGCGCCCTGACCTTGAACGGCCCTATGATACAGGTTTCGGCATCGCCTGCCGGTTCTTCATTGTGCGAATTTATTTCAGTTGCATTTAAGATTTATCGTATATCATAGCGTCTGGAAAGCAGTGGTCTTTCCAATTATTTATTTTCAGGCGTAGTCTGGAAATCACATCAAAACACTTCATAGGTATATGATGAATTTAATCAAAAAAGCAGTAATCACCTTCATTATGGCTATCTCTTTCGGTGCAAGCACCGTTGCTTTGGCTGAAGATGCAAAAGCCGCAGAAGTTATTGCGCATCTTGAAGCAGCGATAGCCGAAATCGGCAAACATGATTTCAATGCCGCTTATACACACGAGAAAGCAGCACGTAACGCTTCTGAAGAAATCGTCGGCAACGAAACTGTTGTAAAGCAAGGCCTTGATAGCATTATCAAAGCGCAAATCATCGGTAAAAGTGCAGATGAAGAAAAAGCCATTGCTGAATTAAACAAAGCATTAGGCTTTTACAAGTCGATCAATCACTAAGATCCGATTTTAATTGGGGCAGGGTTAACTTAAGTTGATCCTGTCTACCATTAAAACTACCGCCCCCTCCTGATTTTTTTGCCCGGCCTAGCCGAGCTCCCCTGTTTTCATGCACAAATCTTACCAGCCGCAATCCTGCTATATATGCCCCCTTTGCGCGGCCTCACTACAGCTTAATCAATCGGCTAAAAGTTATGTTTGCGAAAACAACCATCAGTTCGACCTTGCAAAAGAAGGTTACCTGAACCTTTTGCCGGTGCAGTTCAAGCATTCTGCGGAACCCGGCGATAACAAGCAAATGATACAGGCCCGACGCGAGTTTTTGGAAGCCGGGTATTATGAACCACTGGCCAAAGCGGTATCGATGATGATTGATGCAAATCATCCCAATCATCTGCTGGATTTGGGTTGCGGCGAGGGCTATTACAGCCGGAAGATCGAAACCTATTGTTCAAATCCGATGATGCTGCATGGCGTCGATATTGCCAAGTTTGCAGTCGCCGCAGCCGCGAAAAAACAGCCCAACGCCCGATTCATCGTCGCAAGCGCTAACCGATTGCCTTATGCAGACCGTTATTTCGATTTTGTATTGAGAGTATTTGCCCCGTCAAACGATGATGAACTGAAACGGATACTGAAACCGTCAGGGCTTTTACTAACCGCAACACCGGGTCCCAGGCATCTGTGGCAATTAAAACAATTCATCTATGCCGAAGTGAAGGAACATGCTTTGGAGAATGAACTGCCGCAAGGTTTCGAGCGCATTAATACACAGCGTATCAGTTATAAAATCACCCCGGCTCCCGAACAAAGAATCGCCCTGTTGCAAATGACGCCGTTTGCATGGCGAGCCGACCAACGCGTCCAACAAGCCATTAAAGATGCGGAGGAACTGGAAATAGAGACCGATTTTGTTTTGACGCTGGCCGTAAAATTAAAATCTTAATTCTTAGCGCCCTACCCTTCCGCCATTGCGCCGGATACCGTGAACGTATAACATCTGACCAGTCATTACGTTGAGGTTATAAGCATGAGCAATGAAACAGCACCGGATTCAAGCCTCACCCTGGTTAAGGCATTATCCGTAGCGAATGCCTGTAGCCTCATTGAAACGCATATCTCCTGGCTGCTGCTGACCGGCCAATACGTCTACAAGATCAAAAAACCGGTTAACTTCGGTTTCCTGGATTTTTCCACGCTGGAAAAACGCCGCTTTTGCTGTAATGAAGAACTAAGGCTGAACGAGCGCTTAGCCGCCGAGCTGTATCTTGAAGTTGTACCGATAACCGGCACTGAGGATCAACCCCAACTGGGCGGTGCCGGCGTAGCCATCGAATACGCCGTCAAGATGGTTCAGTTTCCTGCCGGACAATTGTTAGGCGAATACGCCAGAACCGGTCAACTAGGTACCGATCACATCGATCAACTTGTCGATATTGTTGCCGATTTTCATCAAACGATTGCGCAAACCGACAGCAAGTCTCCCTATGGCGATAGCGCCAACATCAACCATTGGTTTGCCGAGAATTTCGACCATATCAAACCGTTACTGGTCGACAATGCTGAAAAACAGCAGCTACAGCGCATCCGGCAATGGGGCGATACCGAATGGCACAAGTTGACCGGGTTGATGCAGCTGCGCAAGCAACAAGGCTATGTCCGTGAATGCCACGGTGATCTGCATCTGGGCAATATGACGCTGATAAACGGTAAGGTCACCTTGTTCGATTGCATCGAGTTTAACCCGATGCTGCGCTGGGTCGATGTAATCAGCGAAGTGGCTTTTTTGTTCATCGACCTGCTGCACTTCGGATATGACCGCTACGCTTACCGTTTCCTTAACCGCTATTTGCAACGCACCGGCGATTATCAAGGATTGGCGCTGCTGCGCTATTACCTGGTTTACCGTGCGCTGGTGCGGGCCAAGGTTTCTTTATTACGCATGGCGCAGCAGCAGGGCGACGATGCCGTTACCAAACAGGCGCGTTGCGAATACGCGGCGTTTGCCGGCCTAGCCGAGCGTTTTACCACAAGCCGCCGACCTGCTCTGATCATTACCCACGGCTATTCTGGCTCAGGAAAATCCACCCTAGCCGCTCAGCTCGCCGAAAAAATCGGCGCCTTCCAGATCCGCTCCGACATAGAGCGCAAACGGCTGTTCGGCTACCAAGCTTATGCGCAAACCGGCAGCGGTATAGACGACGGGCTTTATACCCAAGATGCGAGTCTAAAAACCTATCAACATCTTAAAGAACTTGCCCGAACCGCGCTTGAAGCCGGTTTCCCGACAATTGTCGACGCTACCTTTCTTAAAGCCGGACAACGCGAATTGTTTCGGCAGCTTGCAGCTGACTGCGGAGCGCCGTTTCAGATCATTACTTTTCAAGCGTCCGATCGGGAATTGTGCCGGCGCATCAAACAACGGCAAAACGATGCATCGGAAGCCACTGTAGACGTACTGCATCGGCAGCAGCAATCGGCACAGCCGCTGTCGGAGCAAGAGCAATCCTGCGTAATAACGATTGATACCGAGAACGGCAATGCTCTGGAAACCCTGTTGGATAACTTTCAATGACCGGTTTTTACTGGCGATAATTTCTTTTTCAGCGCTATGCGCGTAACATCGAGGCGCAGCAGCTTTAATGATTACATTCCATCAAAAAACGAACGGCATTGCATCCGCTTATGGAATCTGCTTTGCCTTTAGGAGGTCAAAATGAATGAAGACACATTAAATATCGAAATCAGAAAATTCCTCAAAAACGTCGGCATCACCTCGCAACGTGAGATTGAACACGCCGTACTCAAAGCGGTTGAAACCGGAAAACTGAACGGTTCCGAAACCCTGGACATCAAGATGACCCTGGATGCTCCGGCTATTGGCATCAGCCATAGCATCGAAGGGAAAATAGCGCTCGAATAGATAGCTTAAGCTTGGCCTGGTTCACATCAACTCGGTTTAAATCGGCGAGGTTTTTACTACTGAATCGCCACAACAGGCGGAGGATAAAAACCATGAATAAACATTTAAAATTAGTCAGGGAATTTCACGACACATTTTCACTCCCGCAAGCAGAATATGGGGCAAATACGCGCTTGTCCGACATGGATATTGTTGAACGTCAAGCACTGCTGATGGTGGAAGGCAGTGCGGTATTAAAAGCGATTAAAACGGGAGAGATGGTTGAAATGCTGGCCGGTCTGGTTAATCTGGCTTATTACGCATTGGACGCTATCGCAATACGGGGCAGCGACGTTACAGACCGTCCGGTAACATGGCGGAATGACGGCTTCGTCATATCCATCATGCGCACCCTGTCCGACAAAATCAACAACTGCACCTCCGGCGGCGCCGATGCTTATTCGGACGTGTATTGCCTGTGCGTTCATTTAACAAGCAATTTTATCAACGCGGATTTCGATAAAGCCTTTCAGATGATCCACGACAGCAAGTTGTCCAAACAAGCTAAAGCGCCCGACTTGAGCGAATGTCTTTATGAATGATTTTTAAATGGCCATCTAAAATGTGCTCGGCATAGGCCGGAATAAGGCCATCCAAGTGCGCAACGCGAGGCGGCGTTTCCGGCAGAATTTTGAGTGTTAAAGCGGGAATATATTCCTGCTCTATTTGGGAAAAATCATTTCCTCGGGACGGATCAGCTTATCGAACTCTTCCTCGGTCACAAAACCGCCGGAAACCGCCTCTACCCGTAAGGTACTGCGATTTTTAAAGGCCCGTTTCGCAATTTCTGCGGCATTGTCGTAACCGATACGCGGGGCCAAGGCGGTTACCAGCATCAACGAACTTTCCATAAGCTCGGTAATACGGTCGACATTCGGCTCAATGCCGACCACGCAATGATCGGTAAAACTGATCGCCGCATCGCCGATAAGCCGGATCGACTGGAGCACGTTATAAATAATGACCGGCTTGAACACATTGAGTTCCAAATGCCCTTGCGCCCCGGCAAAGGTGACGGTGGTGTGATTACCGATGACCTGTGCGCAAACCATCGTCATCGCTTCGCATTGGGTCGGGTTCACCTTGCCCGGCATGATTGAAGAGCCCGGTTCGTTTTCAGGCAGCGACAGTTCGCCGATGCCGGAGCGCGGACCTGAGCTCAACAGGCGGATATCATTGGCTATTTTATTGAGGCTGACCGCGATGGTATTTAGCACCCCGGAGATTTCCACCATTGCGTCGTGCGCGGCCAACGCCTCGAACTTATTGGCCGCGGAAACGAACGGCAACCCGGTGAATTTCGCGACTTCTTCGGCAAACTTGTCGCCAAAACCCGGCTTAGAATTCAGACCCGTACCCACTGCTGTGCCGCCTTGCGCCAAGGGATACAGCCGTTTGAGACTGTCGTTGATCCGGTCTATGCCCAATTGCATCTGGGCGGCATACCCGGAAAACTCCTGCCCCAAGGTCAGCGGGGTTGCATCCTGCAAATGCGTTCGCCCGATCTTGATTATTTCGCTCCATGCCTTGGATTTCTCCGAAAGCGCGCAGTGCAAATGTTGGAGCGAGGGAATCAGCGAATGGTGCAACTGCTCGACTGTCGCGATATGCATGGCCGTCGGAAAAGCGTCATTCGAAGACTGGCTGCGGTTGCAGTGATCGTTCGGATGAACCGGCGTTTTAGATCCCAAAACGCCGCCGAGACGCTCGATAGCCAGATTAGAAATCACCTCATTGGCGTTCATGTTGGACTGGGTGCCGGAACCGGTCTGCCAGACAACCAGAGGAAAATTGTCGTCCAGGTTGCCGTCGATAACTTCTCGGGCGGCCCCCGCTATCGCGTAGCCGGTTTTTTCGTCAATGCTGTTCAGCGCGATATTTGATAATGCGGCGCAATATTTGACGATGCCCAACGCCCGGATCAAAGGCCGGGGCAGGCGTTCATTGCCGATGTTGAAGTTGATCAGGGAACGCTGGGTTTGTGCGCCCCAGTATTTGTCGGCGGGGACCTGTATGGGGCCGAAAGAGTCGGTTTCGGTACGGCTATTGTCGATACTTTTTGTCATGAGTGTCCTCTGTGGTTGAGTTTAAGCGTGGACAAGCTCTAGCCGTAACAAACCCTATGTTGGGTTACCTCTGTTTGGAGGCAACCCACAACCTTCTCTACAAACTTATTTGAGCTGCTGATAATACTGAGCCAGATCCCTGATTTCTTCATCACTCAGTTGCTGGGCGATCAGACGCATGCGACTGTAAATATCGTTATGCCGCCGGCCGTTTTTATAAGCTGCCAAGGTTGTCGCAAAATAATCGGCCTGTTGCCCCGCCAGCGCCGGAATATCTATTTTTTCGCCCTGCCCCTTAGCGCCATGACAAACAAAACAGGGCGGCAGGATACGTTTGCCGTCACCCTGTTCAACCATTTTTTCCGCTCTGGCAAGGTTCCGGTTAGCCGATTTATTTTGAGGCGACGGCAGGGAATTGAACCAGACCGCGAGATCGGCGGCATCCTGCTCGGTCAGGCCCTTGGCAATCGAGGTCATCGAATCATGACTCCGGCTGCCGTTGGAATAATCACGCAACTGTTTGTAGACATAAGTGGCGACCTGGCCCGCAAGCGCCGGAATCGCCGGAAGCGTTTCATCATCCCGGGTTTCCTCCTTCATGCCCTGCCCTTTATCGCCATGACAGCTCTTGCAGGATTCGGCCAGTTCCTTACCCTTGTTCACGTTGCCGTTTTTTACCCGGTTCAGGGTTTCAGGCGTCCAGGCAATTTGGGAAGCAGGTTCGGCATTAGCCGAAAGCGGTGCAATAAACGCCAGTAATAGCAGCATTCGTTTCATGTTTAAAATCCCCATGCAGATGAACCCGAAGTGTTCATAAAAAAGAACTGTAAGATTGGATAACCGAAGCTGATGGCCATTAAAACGGCAATCACTTTGTTCCAGGGTTTAAAGTCGTTCAACCATTCGGGAAGCGACTCTACTGCATGTATCGGTTCGGCAAATTCAATTTGTCGGTCGAATGCTTCCGAAGCAGGACTCAATTGGGTCTTTGCCAGATTGTAGATAAACAGACAAGCCGACCCCAGCAATATCAAGCCGCCCAGTATCATCATCAATTCGTAAGGCTTCCAGGACAGCGTCAGCAGGTTATTGTAAACAACGCTGGAAATGCGGCGGGGCTGGCCTAACAAGCCCAGCACATGCCAGGGCGTCGTCAATATGCTCATGCCGATAAACCATGTCCATAGCTGAACCAGGGCCATCGATTCGGAAAACAATGGTTTTTTAACCAGCATGGGCCACAAATAATAGGCAATCGCGAAATACATGATGACGGTGGTGCCGGCAAAAATCAGATGGAAGTGTCCTGGCACCCAGGCGGTGTTGTGTATCATCGCGTTCATTGCATAACTGGCGTTGACGATGCCGCCGAAGCCGCCAAAAATCAGCATCAGTAACGACAAAATGACCGCCAGCACCATCGTGTTGGTCCACGGCAAACTGCCTATCCAGCCGAACAGCCCTTTGCCGCCGCGCAAGCGTCCGGCAATTTCCAGTGAGGCGATAACGGTAAAACCCGTCACCAAAGTAGGCAGGGCGACCACGAAAGTGCCGATGCCGTGCAGTAACTTCCAACCCTTGGCCTGTTCAGGATCCATATAAAGGTGATGAAAGCCTATCGGCAACGCGAACACGGCCAGTACGATAAAGGCAAGCCGGGCCATTTCATCGCTGAACAGGAAGCCGCCCGCCTGTTTGGGCACAAACACGTAAAAAGCGGTGTAGGCGGGAATCAGCCAGAAATAAACGATCGGATGCAAAGTCCAGGCGAATAGCGTTCTGGCCAGCCCCGGATCAACCGTATCGATCCAACCCAAGGACAGCGGAATCAATTGAAACAGCACCTCCAAGGCGACACCGGCGCTGGTCCATAGCCACAGTAAGGCATTCATTGCGGTGGCAAACATCGCTAAAGGCACCGGTTGTCCGGGCTTGGCTTTTTTCCATTGAACAAACATCACCAGCATGATCACGCACCAGACCCATGAGCCGACAACCAGCAAGGTAGCGCCGATATAAAATGCCGCATGCGCGACAATCGGCGGGTAAAACGTATAAAGCACCGAAGCCTTGCCGGTAAGCAAAGGGATCGCGGCCAGCACGACGCCGAACAAGGCGAGCCAGAACGCGCCCCATGCCAGCGGCTTGTTCCATACCGGTTGTTTCAGGCTGGTGGCGGCTATGTAATAGCCAAAACCCATAATAAAAAAGGTCGTCAACACAAACGCCATCAATACCCCGTGGGTACTGACCGAGGCAAAATACACACTGGGCGAGTCCAGCGCGGAGATAAGGCCGCTACGTTCCAGAACCTGATATTCGCCCATGAAACAAGCCAGGATGAAGGCGATAAAAGCGACCCAGAGATGGCTTAACGCCAATTTTCGTTCAGCTGCATCATTCATTGTTTGATCCTCCTTTAACAGACGATTTGGCCGGAGCCGTCCAGTTTTCTTTGGCGATTACGGAAATATTGCTCCACATGTGGTTATGGCCCAAGCCGCAATATTCATTACACAACATCGGATACTCGCCCGGTTTCGGAAAAGTGGTGGTTATTTCCGCGACATAACCCGGCACAATCATCGTGCTCATGTTGGTCATCGGGATATGAACGCCATGTAAAACATCCATGCTGACCCAACGGAAGGTTAATGTTGTTTCGGCGGGAACGGTGATATGTTTGGGGAAAAAGGAATAACGTCCGGCCACCATTCTGACTGTGACATTGCCCTTGTCATCGACTTGCACGCCCAGATTGTCCTCCGCAAATTCCTTGTTTAAATGCAGGCTGGCGGAATCAACCGTTTCAACTTTGCTGGGCGGGTTAACGCCGTGGAACAGCGCATCGATGGTGATGATGCCGACGAAAAGACCGATCACAATCAGCGAGATGGTGATCCATTTTCGTTCCAGTTGATCGATATGAATGGCACGAAGCTGCGCGTAAAAGTCCCGCAAGAGCTGTGCATATTTTTGTTTTAATGGTTCTATTTGCATAATGAACCCCTAGCCTCGCGGCAGAAATACGCCGTAATAAAGAAACAGCCATGCGACGACCATGCCGCCGATAACCAATGACATTAGTGCAAAAGTGCCGATTGGCGGGCTTTCGAGAATACGCTTGCGATCTTCTTCACTCATTTTATCCATCTCATCCTCTCTTTTAATTATTATGAATAACACCCGGTTTTTATAGTACACCATTGCCCGCTATTTCAATAAAAGCATTACGGTAATCCAAGCATGCGGTTTGGAAATCAGCGAATTTAATCCAGAAAAAGATTTTAAAAATAAAACCTTATACTTGATGAAAGATATTATTGAGGCGTTCTATGGCGAACCACAACGTATCCGTTACTGGCAAGACTTAGGAGTTCCCGTGCTTTTTACAGGTGAAGATCGAATGGTTCGGGGAATGACGCCTTCAGGGTAATAGGTTCCGTGACGCGGCGATAAAATAAACTCGTTCCAACGGCCGAAATTTTCTTCCAAAGCGGAAATGACATGTGTTAAAAAATTTTCCAGGCCAATAATCTGTACCAGTTTTTGGATGTCGGTAACGGTAAGAATCTTCATTATTTGTCTGTTCGTAACCGGTTAAGCCGCATGCTTCAAGCCGAATTGAATGAAAAACTGGCCGGATCCGGGCGGCGAGTCTTGTTCGTAATACAGTGCTTCAAGCGTCAGGTTGCCCTCCGTTCCCAGCGTTGAACCGGTCAGCAAGGTACGAAAATCTTTACCGCCGATTAACTGGTGGGTAATGGTCAGGTATAGCCTTGATAACTGCCTGTCCCTGATCATAGTGTCAAGCATCTGGGGCCCGGCAATAAGATAAATAGTCTTGTAACCCAGCGCGCTTAACTGACGAATCAAAGGCGCACCCCGAACCATTCGATCTTCACCTGTAAAAAGCACGGGAACTCCTAAGTCTTGCCAGTAACGGATACGTTCTGGATCGGCGTTTCTCCCCGTAGCAATATAAACCGTTTGCGCATGTTCCTGAAGACTGATGAAGCGGGAAATTCAGACTGGCGCTGGCGATTATCACTGCGGGCTGGGGTTTTAAACCGTTGTTCCGGCGCCATTCAACATGATCTTTGTTTCTGACCTGCAAGATGTTGCCCAAACGTCCCGCACCCAGCGCCCGCATATAGCCGCCATGCGTAATCAGGCAATCCGCCTGCGCATGTAGTTCCATGAACAGGCCAAAGTCAGAGGCTGTTGTTATATGCTTGGGGATATAGGTGTCTTGAGCCGCATCTTCCAACGCAATGCGCCCGTCCAGACTCGACAGAAAGTTGGCGTAAACAAAAGGCGATTCGATTGAGCCCTGTTTATGCAATTGATGGGCAAGATAGAGGCCTTTAATGGAGACTTTTTCGCAGGGAGAAGGATAGATTTTTTGCATAAACATACCCCTTTTGCGTTTGAAAGTTCGATGTCAGCCCGAGTGAAAGTTGCCGGGGACGCACTGGCTGATCCTTAACCAACCGCCGAATTCAATGCGCGATGAGTATGTTAATCAGTCTGGAAAGTTTCCTTGCAGCGGCGTTAATAGCCGTTTCTTGATACGGAATTAAAGCATTTAAAGAAAAGAGGCGGAATTACCCGCCCCTTTCCTTCGAAGCTGTATTGATGTTATTTTTTATTGTTGTTGCCGGCTTTAATGTGCTCTACAGCCGCTTCAGCATGTGAGGTAGCCACGCCTACGTGGCCCAAAGTGCCTTGATCAATAGCTTCCTGCAACTCTTTAGCTCCGGCGTCTAAATGGTTTTTTGCCACGCTCTTAGCGACTATGGAGGCTGCCAGCGCATCTTCCAATGCCGCCTTTGCGTGTTCGAGTAAAAGCGGTGTGTGTCCGGCTTTACCATGTTCTACCGCCGCATTAGCGTGTTTCAGCGCTTCAGAAGCATGGTCTTCAGCAAAAACAGAAGTACTTAAAAGAAGTAATAAACCTGCACATACGGATGCTAATTTTTTCATAATTCTCTCCTCATATTAATGTTTATATTTAGTTGTCGATACCACGTTTTATTTTTCTCTTTGAAAAATGGCGAAAACTCTTACGAATCGACATATATATTCATATCATCATGTAATTTATTTTGCAATACCCATGAGTTTACGAGGCGAATACATTAAAAACACTTGGAATACCCGGAAACAGGTCCTTTGATAATGGCCGATCAACAATCAACGCCAAAGTTGATAAATATACTTGCGCTTGAGCTTTTCCCATCCGAAGAAAATAGCTTGCAGCCATTGCGGCGGTGCAGGCTCCAACGCGCTATCAAACAAACCGTTTTTACTGCCTTGTTCAACAACCGGATCTTCCAGCCAAAGTGTTTGTATGCCTAATTCGGCATCTATTTTTTCAAACTGATTGTCGATAGGCTCGGAAATTTTGTGCGCCGCTATCCAATCCAGTCTTTTTTGTGCGGTAGCGCTGTCGATAATATAGGAATCGGCGAATCTGACACGGGACCCCACATAGAGATACTGCCCCGCTTTCCTCTGGCTTTTAGGCGTAAAAAAATTACCGCCCGAACCGATATAAATGACTTTATTTCCGGGAAATTGTACGCTTTGATCTAATGCGCGCTGTAACCCTATAGCAAAATCTTTGGCGAACACGGCATCGTCTTCTAAAATCAAATTAAACTCGCTGTCCGCAACCGCTACTTTTTGCAAGGCGCAAAGATGCTTCATCGCACAGGATTTTTGCGCCGGAGAGAGATTATTATCATCGGTAAAATATCGGTCGACGATTTCATCGTTCAGCTCATCCGCATCCCAATCGAAAATAAATTCGGCTGGCAAAGCATGCTCGGACAGCTGCTTTTCCATAAATAAGCGGCGTTGAGTGAATTTTTTTACATTCAGCACATAAACACGAGTTGGTTTTTTGACAGGTGGCATGTAAATGATCCTAAAAAATATTTGCTTGGTAGCGATTAGCCAAGGGCCGGCAATTAACCGGCCCTCCTCATTACCCAATATAATCCACCGCAGGATGACGGCTCAGCGATAACTTATATTCCCCTAGCCAGCTTTTCCGCATATCCGGTGTAATTGCGCGGCGTCAACTCCAGCAAAATGGCCTTGGCTTCAGCGGGAATTTCCAGTTTTTCAATAAACGCCTGCATTTGTTCGGGAGTAATGCGTTGACCTCGGGTCAGTTCCTTTAATTTCTCATAGGGTTTTTCGATACCGTAACGACGCATTACGGTTTGGACCGGTTCCGCCAACACTTCCCAGTTGGCGTTGAGATCGGCTTCAATCGCATCGACGTTGATTTGTAACTTGGATATGCCTTTCAAGCTGGCCTGGATGGCGATACTGGTATGGGCAATGCCGACACCGATATTTCTCAACACGGTCGAGTCGGTTAAATCCCGCTGCCAGCGCGACACCGGCAGTTTTTCGGCTAAAAAGCCGAATAAGGCATTGGCTAACCCTAAATTACCTTCCGAGTTTTCAAAATCAATCGGGTTGACTTTGTGCGGCATCGTGGACGAGCCGACTTCACCGGCAATGGTTTTTTGTTTGAAGTAACCCAGCGAAATATAGCCCCAGATGTCGCGGTCGAAATCCAGCAAGATGGTGTTGAATCGGGACAGCGCGTGGAAATACTCGGCGATATAGTCGTGCGGTTCAATCTGGATGGTGTAGGGGTTAAATTGCAGCCCCAGGGATTCGACAAAGTTTTTGGAAAATTCCGCCCAATCCACATCGGGATAGGCCACGCAGTGCGCATTATAATTGCCCACTGCGCCGTTTATTTTGCCCAACAGGGCTACGGCTTGCAGCTGGTCTTGCTGGCGCTGCATGCGCGCGGCGACGTTGGCGAATTCCTTGCCGGTGGTGGTCGGAGTGGCTGACTGTCCGTGGGTGCGCGATAGCATCGGCTGGTCTGCGGTTTCCACGGCAACGGTTTTCAGCGCCGCGATGCAATCGCTGATTTGCGCCAGGATCACTTCCCGGCCTTCCTTGAGCATTAACGCATAAGACAGGTTATTGATGTCTTCCGAGGTGCAGGCAAAATGGATGAATTCGCTGACTTTTTCCAATTCGGCGCAACCGGCAATTTTTTCTTTCAGCAGGTATTCAACGGCTTTGACATCGTGATTGGTGGTTTTTTCGATGTCCTTGACGCGCTGCGCATCGGCCTCTGAAAAATCGCTGACGATGTTGTTTAACAGTTGGGTTGCCGCGTCGCTAAACGGGCTGACTTCGGTAATCAGCGGATGATTGGCCAAGGCTTGCAGCCAGCGTACTTCAACGAGTACGCGAAAACGGATCAGGCCGTATTCGCTGAAAATAGGACGGAGTTTTTCGACTTTGTCAGCGTAGCGGCCGTCAATGGGGGAAATAGCGGTGAGGGCAAAATTAGTCATAAGTTGATTGTCCTGAAACTTTTGTGATGTGTCATGATGTTTTTGAGGAGGCTAGATTTTTCCGCCAGCTCGTTGTACGGGTTGAGTATTATGATCGAAACATTCTTCGCTAGTGCCTTGAAATGCCTCAATTAACCGGCGGCGCATATCGGCATAGTCTTGAAAAACCGTCATCCAGACTGACCAAAAGCCTGTGGTAATGGCAGTTTCTACGATTCGAAGACACATTGCTTCGCCTGAATCTCGATCAAAATCCTCTTTTGCCCATTCTGCTTTCCGCCATGCGGTATAGCGTGGCATCCAGCGAGGGTCTTTAACATTCTTGCGACTTATTGGTTCAATATCTAATCCCGTTAGTTTCGAGCAATTCGCTGCTGGGCTTCATTTAAAGATTTGGCTATTTGAGGAGCACGGTCATTCTCATAAATAAAAACCCGAAATGTATTGTCACAATGTGGCCAATAATAATCGTGCAAGTTTTCAGCATTAACTACTTTCTTACCTTTTCTGCTATTGCAGGAAGGACAGCTTAAAAGAAAATTACTCCACTCTTTTTCTAAGGCTGTTTCATTTCCTTTAGGTTGAATATGTTCAACTGCCAGCCCCATTGGCAACCAAATTTCACAATAAGAGCAATATTGGCCCAAACGATTGATTAAATAAGGACGGGCATCGCCGTATTTTTTGAAATTAACGGGATTACCGTCGCTATCTATCGGCGCATCGTCGCGTTTAACCGGCCTCATGCCTACTTCCTTCTACGGCTAGTCGTTCCATTTTTAAAAAAGCTTGAAAAGCGGGATCGTCGCTATAAGGCAGCAATAATTCATCCAGCCGTTGCCGCAAACGTTGTTTTTCGTCTTCACCGGCGGGCGGAATTTGTTTTAACACGGTGTAATATTCTTCAGCTGCTTTTTCCATATCCAAAAAGCGCTGGCTTTGTTGGGGGATTTCTACGCCTTGCTGGTTTTCGGCAATATCCTCGATACTTTTGCTGTCAACATCTACAGGCGCATTTTTTTCTAAATCCCACAATAAACAATCTTCACGATGGTACAGCGATTGAATAATAAAAGGCGAATGGCTGCTGGCAACAAATTGTACTTTAGGAAAGGTGTCTAATAAGCGTTCGACAACCTGCTTCTGCCATTTAGGATGCAGGTGCAAATCGATTTCGTCGATTAATACGATGCCTTCGGTTTGCTTGATTACGTCAGCTTCCAGTTGCGGATTTAACGTCGCCATCCGATAAGCAATATCGGCGACCACACCTATCATGTTGCGATAGCCATCGCTTAATAGCGAAAATGGGATAGTTTGAAGTTTACCTTGAACTGATAAGGTTTCGATCATCAATTCATCCCAAACCAAATCCCACCATGCCCGCTGCGCATCGGGAATCATGCTAACAATAGCCTCACGAACCGCTTCTAATACATGACGGCGTTCTTGTTTTTGCAAGGCCGCCAATTCTTGAGTTTTAAACCATTGAAAGAAGCTTTTTTGATTAGATGCCGGATTTAAACAATTTTGATAACCTTCGAATCGAGAGCCAGGGCCTATGGTTTTTTTATCTTTGGATTTTAATTGCTGCCATAACCGACCTGTGCCGTAATAGGCCGCTATAGGAAATAAAATATTGAGGTTAGTTCTTTCTTCGGCCTGTTTTTTTATTAGATTAAGCTGCTTACTATCAAATTTACTGAGAATTTCATCATATCCGTTATCAAGATCACCTTTGCTAAGACAGTAAAACCTTTTAACCCCTCTACCATTTATCCAATGAATAGGTATACTACTAAAAACACCATCTATAACAATAAAAGTATCTTTAAGTATTTCTTTTAAAGGCTGCTGCCCCATTGTTAGTTCTAAATGATACATATCATCAAGGGACATTCGAGATTTTTCATTGGCTTTAACGCCAGTTATTTCAAATATTAAATCTCCCATGGCAATTGCCAATGCATCCAAAATTGTAGTTTTCCCGCTGCCGTTGTCACCGATTAATAATGTAAAACGATTAGAAAACTCTATCGCGTG
Source organism: Methylobacter tundripaludum (assembly GCF_002934365.1). GTDB lineage: Bacteria > Pseudomonadota > Gammaproteobacteria > Methylococcales > Methylomonadaceae > Methylobacter_A > Methylobacter_A tundripaludum_A. The sequence goes on from NZ_PTIY01000014.1 coordinate 72,975, forward strand.
TTTTTCAAAACGACGAAAACCAAGCAATTCCAGTTTATTAATTTTCATTATATTTAGACTCAATAATTCCACCGCCCAAACAAATTTCACCATCGTAAAAAACGACGGATTGGCCGGGTGTGATCGCTCTTTGCGGCTGGTCGAAAGTAGCCTTGCATCGACCATCGCCTATCGGCTCCAAATAACAGGCCTGGTCGGCCTGACGATAGCGGGTTTTAGCGCTGCAACGCATGGGTTTGGTCAACGGCCTGTTGCTGCACCAATCCAGTTGGCTGGCTTCCAGCGTGTTATGCAGCATCAGCGGATGATCGTGGCCCTGCCCTACGATCAAAATATTATTTACCAAATCCTTTTCCAGCACATACCACGGCTCATCCGGCGCATTTTTAACGCCCCCTATGCCTAAGCCTTGGCGTTGGCCAAATGTGTAATACATCAAGCCATGATGTTTGCCGATAGTTTGGCCTTCCGGGGTGCGCATCTCGCCGGGTTGTGTGGGCAGATAGCGTTGCAGGAATTCGGTGAATTTGCGCTCGCCGATAAAACAAATGCCGGTGCTGTCTTTTTTACGGCTGTTGGCAAAACCGGCTTTATCCGCCATAGCCCGGATTTCCGGTTTATGCAGATGGCCAATCGGAAACAGCGTGCGCGACAGCTGCTTTTGTCCCAGCGTGTAAAGAAAATAGCTTTGCTCTTTATTCGGGTCCAGGCCTTTTAACAAAAAGAACTCACCGTCTTTTTCCGCCACGCGCGCATAATGGCCTGTAGCAATATATTCGGCACCCAAGTCTTCAATCGCATAATTCAGGAAGGCTTTGAATTTAACATGTTTGTTGCACAGAATGTCGGGATTAGGCGTGCGGCCCGCTTTAAATTCGGACAAGAATACTTCAAATACCTCATCCCAGTATTCGGCGGCAAAATTCACGGTTTTCAGTTCTATGCCTAATTTATCGCAGACCTGTTGGGCGTCGGCGAGGTCCTCCATTGCCGTGCAGTACTCGGTGCCGTCATCTTCTTCCCAGTTTTTCATAAACAAACCGGTGACTTGATGGCCTTGTTCCAAAAGCAGCAAAGCGGTTACCGAAGAATCGACACCGCCGGACATGCCGACGACTACATTTTTACTCATGGTCAAGGTCGATAAATGATTTAAGCAGTGATAAGGGGTGGCGTTGCCCGCTGAGATATTCGTCTATACTGATAAGCACTAGAGGGCTACGCAAACGATGGCGCTCCGCTTCGATTTCATCGCGAGTCAGCCAGCGCGCGGCGACTATGCCGTCATCCAGTTGTTGCGCCGGGTTATGCGAATGGCAGCGACCCGAAAAGCACACCCTGACAAAGCTCGGCGAGTCAGGATTTTTTCGCCAAAGCTGGATCGAAACAACGTATTCAGGCTCAAACCGCCATGCGGTTTCTTCCAATACTTCACGTTTGACAGCGGCAATCAGATCCTCGCTTTTTTCCAGGTGCCCTGCAGGTTGATTGAATTGAAGTCCGCTGGAGGTTTCTTCTTCCACGAGTAAAAAACGTCGGTCTTGTTCAATAACTGCGGCAACTGTAACGTGTGGTTTCCAAACCATTGCAAAATTCCGACTGCAAAAGCCGATATTTTACTAGATTTGGATAGATTATGCTGGTAAAAAAGACACAACCAGAAAGACTCAAAATGCTTGTTAATTTTGTTGCAAACATAAAGAGTTGAAATTCCCCCTGATTGGCACTATGTTAAGTGCTTAAAATAATTTCGTTATTACCGTTATGTCCGATTTTGATCCGTTTAAAGATAAAGATGGCGGCCTGGCCATTCAGGAAGCCAAGCCTAAGCTGAAAAAACCGCCTTTATACAAGGTTATCCTGCTGAATGATGACTTTACACCGATGGATTTTGTCATTGAGATTTTGATGGATTTTTTTGCGATGTCTGAAGAAAAGGCGACTCAGGTGATGCTGCAAGTACATACACAAGGTGTTGGTGTGTGCGGAACATATTCTAAAGATGTTGCTGAAACCAAAGTATATATTGTTAATGACTATTCACGGGAACATCATCATCCGTTGATGTGCTCGATGGAAGAAGTGTAGGTTGGAGAGCTTATGTTAAGTAAAGAACTTGAAATCACATTAAATAATGCCTTTAAAAATGCACATGACAAACGCCATGAATTTATCACGGTTGAACATTTGCTGCTGGCATTGCTCGAAAACCCTTCCGCGCAGCCGATTTTAATAGCATGCGGTTGTGACATTAAGGCGCTACGCGGCCAGTTAACGCAATTTATCGATGAAACCACCTCCCTAATTCCGGCGGGTATCCAGCGGGAAACCCAACCTACCCTGGGATTTCAGCGGGTTCTACAACGCGCTGTGTTTCATGTCCAGGCATCCGACAAGAAGGAGGTTTCCGGCGCCAATTTATTTGTAGCTTTGTTCAGTGAGCAGGATTCCCATGCGGTTTATCTGCTAAATAAGCAGGATATTTCAAGACTGGATGTGGTTAATTACCTGGCTCACGGTATTTCAAAAATCGATCCTGAAAATGATCCTTCAACTAGCAGGTCGCAGGAACCCGGCAATCCAGACGCCGAAGCGGCCGGCAGCCCTTTGGATAAATACGCCACCAACCTCAATGAAGAAGCTTTAAAAGGCCGAATTGACCCTTTAATCGGCAGAGAAGCGGAAGTCGAGCGCACCATTCAGACGCTGTGCCGCCGCCGCAAAAACAATCCTTTATTGGTCGGTGAAGCCGGCGTGGGCAAAACCGCTATTGCAGAAGGCTTGGCGAAACGGATTGTCGAGGAGCAAGTGCCGGACGTTTTGATGAACAGCGTGATTTACTCACTGGATCTGGGCGCTCTGGTTGCCGGCACCAAATACCGGGGGGACTTCGAAAAACGGCTTAAATCCCTGTTAACCCAGCTTAACAAGGAACCTGATTCGATCCTGTTTATCGATGAAATTCACACCATTATCGGAGCCGGTTCTGCTTCCGGCGGAGTGATGGATGCGTCCAATTTGATTAAACCGGCATTGGCTTCGGGCCAGTTGCGCTGCATAGGTTCTACCACGTATCAGGAATATCGCGGCGTTTTTGAAAAAGATCATGCCCTGGCGCGGAGATTCCAAAAAATCGACGTGCTTGAGCCTTCCGTTGAAGACACCATACTGATTCTAAAAGGGCTTAAATCCCGTTTTGAAGAACATCATGACGTTAAATATTCTTCCGATGCATTGCGTGTCGCGGCGGAATTATCGGATCGCTATATTACCGACCGCCATTTACCCGATAAAGCCATTGATGTTATCGATGAGGCGGGCGCAAAGCAGCGCATGACCGCTGAAGCCGAGCGCAAACAGCTGATTGATGTTGCAGAAATAGAAGACATCGTATCCAAAATCGCCAGAGTTCCCGCAAAATCGGTATCTTCCAACGATATAGACAAGCTTGGCAACCTGGAAAAGAACCTGAAAATGCTGGTCTTTGGCCAGGACGAAGCTATTTCCGCATTGGCGTCGGCGATAAAATTATCGCGCGCCGGCCTCAGGGATACGCAAAAAACTATCGGCTCATTCCTTTTTGCAGGCCCTACAGGTGTAGGTAAAACCGAAGTGACGCGGCAGCTGGCTAAGGTGTTGGGCGTGGAATTGATTCGCTTCGACATGTCCGAATACATGGAGCGGCATACTGTTTCCAGACTGATAGGGGCCCCCCCAGGCTATGTGGGTTTTGATCAAGGCGGCCTGCTAACCGAGCAGGTGACCAAGCATCCTCATGCCGTATTGCTGCTGGACGAATTGGAAAAAGCCCACCCTGACGTATTTAACCTGTTATTGCAGGTGATGGACCACGGCTCATTGACCGATAACAACGGACGCAAGGCGGATTTCCGTAACATCATTCTGGTGATGACCACCAATGCAGGAGCGGAAGAAGGCAGCCGCGCCTCTATCGGCTTTACTCAGCAGGATCATGCGACCGACAGCTTGAAGGTTATCGAAAAAGGCTTCTCGCCCGAGTTCCGCAACCGTCTGGATGCGATCATCCAGTTTAAGCCGCTGGATATTTCAATTGTCGGCCATGTGGTTGATAAATTCATCTTTGAACTGGAAGCCTTGCTGGCGGACAAACATGTGACGCTGGCATTGGATGCCGATGCCCGGTTATGGTTGGCCGAAAACGGTTGCGATCCGAAGATGGGAGCCAGACCGATGGCGCGACTCATTCAAGAGAAAATCAAAAAACCGTTAGCTAATGACTTACTGTTTGGCGAATTGGCGCACGGCGGACATGTGCGGATTTACGTGAAAGATAACGAACTGAACTTCGATATAGAAAGCGCTGACTCGATTGTTCCTGAAGCCAATTTTTAGTACGAGGACTAACCAAGGAACTTGCGTTAATCCTGTCGATAACAGGATTAACGCATACGGAATGTAATACGGCCTTTGGTTAAATCATAGGGAGTCATTTCAACTTTAACGCTGTCGCCGGTAAGAATACGGATGTAATGCTTGCGCATTTTTCCTGAGATATGGGCCGTCACAATATGACCGTTTTCCAATTCGACGCGGAACATAGTATTAGGAAGCGTATCAATCACCTTCCCTTCCATTTCAATTTGATCTTCTTTAGCCATTTATAATAATCCAGGTAATTAAAACCGCCAATCATACCATAACCGCGTTTTTAACAACAGAAGTGTAATAGTGGTAAGGTATTTGTTTTTCAAAAATCCGTGCTTGATTGATTAAAACTTACTATTAATCAGTTTAATAAATTCACTTTCAGCAAAAATATCCATATTGTTTTCAACCCTATCCAGGTAGGTTTTACCCTCCAAATGATCGAACTCATGTTGAAAGATTCTTGCTACAAACCCACTTAGCTGAGCCTCCACTAAGCCGCCCTGTTGATCGGTATAGTGGATCATTATTTCATGATATCTCGGCACTAAGGCGCGTATCCCCGGAATACTCAGACAGCCTTCCCAGTCCTTTTCCTGAGTTTCAGACAAAACCTGAAAACCGGGATTAATCATCACTGTCGGCTCCATAAGCGGCGCAGATGGGTAACGCGGCGTAGGCCGCGAAGCCATGATGATGATACGCTTTGACTCGCCGATCTGCGGCGCTGCAATGCCGACACCCGAGGTTGAGGCCAAGGTAGCCTGCATGGCCTCGATTATCCGCCTAACCTCGGCATTACGCACATCGGCAACCGCTTCGGCTTTTTGCCTGAGCACTTTTGCGCCCAATTGGGCAATTTCATATACGCCCGTCATTGAACCTCCTGCATAAGCAGTGCTTGCGCCTGAACCGGCTCTTCAGCGTCGTTTTTCTGTATCTGCTGATAGCTTCCGTCAGGCTGCAAAAGCCATGCTTGGCTGTTATCGGTTAAGTACAAATTCAGATCCTGCAGAATCCGGTTTTGCAATTTCTTATTCTCGATAGGAAAACAGATTTCAACACGGCGGAACATATTGCGATTCATCAAATCCGCGCTGGACGCGTAGACTTCCCTATCCCCGCCATTTTCAAACGCATAAACCCGCGCATGCTCCAAAAATCGCCCGATAATGGATCGTACTTCTATGTTTTCAGATACTCCCAAAACACCGGGCTTTAAGCAGCATACTCCCCTGACAATTAACTTAACCTCAACCCCGGCCTGAGACGCACGGTAAAGGGCCTGGATAGATTGCTCCTCAACAACGGCATTCACCTGAACAATGATTTTTGCCGGTTTGCCGTTTTTGGCATGGCGTATTTCCCGTTCGATTTTCTCCATCAAACCGCGATGCAAGGTGAACGGCGATTGCAATAGTTTATTCAACTTTGTTACTTTGCCTAAGCTGGTCAGTTGAGCAAACACGCGGCGCACATCCTCGCCTAATTCCTTGTCGCAGGAAAACAGGCCGTAATCGGTGTAAATCTGCGCCGTCTTCGGGTGGTAGTTTCCGGTACCTAAATGCACATAATTGCGCAACTCCTTGCCTTCCCTTCTTAACACCAAACACATTTTGGCATGGGTTTTATAACCCACCACGCCATAAACCACATGCACCGCAGCTTCTTGTAGCTTCGAGGCTAAATCGATATTGGCTTTTTCATCGAATCGAGCCCTCAATTCGATAACCACTGTCACCACCTTGCCCGCTCTTGCCGCCTTGATTAAGGCGCCGACGATAGGCGAATCGGCTCCGGTTCGATACAGAGTTTGCTTAATGGCCAATACATCGGGGGAAACCGCCGCCTGACGTACAAATTCAACAACTGGCGAAAAGGACTCAAACGGGTGATGCAGCAGAATATCGTGACGTCTAATCGCAGCAAAAATGTCTTTGCTGCGTTCCAGTTGTTGCGGCACACTCGGTTTAAACGGAGGAAATTTAAGGTCGGGCCGACCGACTAGGTCATTAATCTCCTGAATCCTGTTCAGATTGACCGGCCCTTCAACCAAAAACAAACGATCACGGGTCATTTCAAAACGGTCCAGTAAAAACGTTACCGTTTCATCCGGGCAGTTGGCGTCGATCTCCAGGCGGACTTCATCACCGTAATTACGCATAGCCAGCTCGCCTTCCACGGCAAGCAGTAAATCGTCAATGGCATCGTCATCGACAAAAAAATCACTATTCCGGGTGACCCTGAATTGATAGCAGCCTTTGACATTCATGCCGTTAAATAACTGATCGATAAAAGCATGAATAATCGATGATAAAAACACAAAATCCGCCGGCCCGCTACCGGTTACCTCGGCAGGCAATTGAATAATCCGAGGTAACGCCCTGGGTGCTTGCAAAATAGCCCTGCCGCTGTTTCTGCCGAATGCGTCTTTTCCGGTTAAGGAAATAATAAAATTTAAACTCTTGTTGAGTATGCGCGGAAAAGGGTGCGCGGAATCCAGTCCAACCGGCGTTAGAATCGGCAACAATTCATCGTTAAAATAAGCTTCCAGCCATTTGTGCTGCGCCTCGGTCCATTCCTTACGGCGAATGAAACGAATATTCTCTTCAGCCAATTTTGGAATCAGAATCTCGTTAAGAACCTTATATTGCTCGCCAACCAATTGATGAGCGTGAATGTTAATCAGCTCCAGCTGCTCGCTGGGGGTCAAGCCATCCGAGCCAATAGCTTTGGGATCGATGGCCGCCATCTGGATAACACTGGCTACGCGGACCTCGAAAAACTCGTCAAGGTTGGAACAGGAGATGCACAAATAATTAAGCCGTTCAAGCAGTGGTACCTTCTCGTCTTTCGCCTGCGCCAACACCCGTTTGTTAAACTCCAGCAGGCTTAGTTCACGGTTGATATAAAGTTCGGGCTTTTGAAGGTCGATCAGGTCTTCGGTCTCGTTTATGTCCATGTTTTACTCAGTTTCAAATCAGTCATGTAGAATGCGCATCATTCTTCAACATCTTCTCAAATTCAATATAGTTAGGTGTGCGCTGGCGCCCTAACCTCTTTTCCCCTGCAAGCCGCCGGTATGAATCGCAATAATACGCTGACCGGGCTTGAAGTAGTATTCTTTGATTAAAGCGTAAACGGCGTACATCATCTTTCCGGTATAAACAGGCTCAAGAGGAATTGTCGTTTTCAATTCAAAGTCTTCAATAAATGCGCTTAATTGCGCATTGGTTTTGGCGAAACCGCCAAAATGATAATCCAAGTTTATCTGCCAGTTATTACGCGGTTGTGACAGTTTGGCTTCAACCTCGGCGTTCAAAAAGCCTGCGTTTTTTAACGCCGCAAATCCCAGCACCGACGCCCGCTCAGGAACCGCATCAATAATACCCGCCAACGTCGTTCCGGTTCCGCAGGACACACACAGTGTATCGTATGGTATTGTTATTTCGGCAACCAGTTCCGCCACACCGTTCAACGCCAAATCTAAAGCGCCGCCTTCCGGCAACCAGTATTGTCCAGGCTTTAAGCCGGGCAAGTCATGCCAACCTTTATACTGACGGAGTATTCTATAGTCGGAACGGGAAACAAACCTCAGCTCCATGCCCCAGTTTTTCATGTCCAGTAATGTCGGTGTCAATGTTTCCGGCGGCTCGCCGCGGACAAGCCCGATAGTCTTTAGCCCTAACACCTTACCGACATAAGCCAAAGCATGTAAGTGATTGGAATAAGCGCCGCCCATGCTGACGATGGTATCTTTGCCTAATGACAGCGCATGATCAAGTATATATTTAAGTTTGCGCCATTTATTGCCGGAAATGACCGGATGCAGCAAATCGTCCCGCTTCATCCACAGCTCGATTGGGTATTGCGAAAGCCGTGGATCTTCAATCTTTGTTAGAATCGACGGATTGAAGGTTTTTTCCAGCTTTATCAGTTCGGGGTGCATGTATGTGTGGACGTTATAATTTGATCGCAACCGGGCAGCAGATTATGGATCATTTCAGGTTGCTGAGTTTACCCGGACACAAACCCGACTACAACATTCCGCCCGGACAAAAGATTCTCGCTGTCGTGCAACTGGAAGACGGCAGCAACGGGGCCGTTAACCTGCATTGGGGATTGATTCCATCATGGGCAAAGGATCGTGCTATTTCCAGTCACCTGATCAATGCCAGGGCCGAAACATTGACTGAAAAACCGTCGTTTAAAAAAGCTTACCGGCATCGACGATGCCTGATTCCAGCTACCGGCTTCTTTGAATGGCATGCCACTGAAGCCGGAAAACAACCGTACCATATCTACCGGCAAGATAAGGGGATGTTTGCTTTTGCCGGTATTTGGGAGCACTGGGAACATGATCAGGAAACGGTTTATTCCTGTTCTATTATCACCACGGCCGCCAACAACAAAATGGCGCCTATTCATGACCGCATGCCTGTCATTATCATGCCCGATGATTACAATCGTTGGCTGGATAAGAAAAACACCGCTATCGAGATTGCTGATTTTTTAGCCGCCGACGCCTACCGTACTATGCAGATCACCCGGATCAGCACACGAGTCAACAACCCTCAGCATAACGACGAAAATTGTTTAATGTAGCGGAATTGATTAGTCACGAAGACTGCAAAGGGATACAGAAAATAAATAAAGTATGGAAAATACAAAGACCACAAAGCTTCTGCTTCGTGGTCTTCGTGCGATCTGAGGCTATGCCTTACTATTTTTTCTTGGACTTGGATTCAGCAGCCGGTTCCTCGGCAACCAACTCGGGTTTATAAGATTTATAGTCCGGCGCTATGCTGATCAATACCGTCAGCAACGCCGCCACATAGGGGACGGCTTGTACCGAAAGAATCGCTATCCATAGTCTGCCGCTAAAATTATCAAAATGCTCCAACGAAGCCATCATCCCGATTGCTATGCTCAACAATGTCAGCAATAGCAATTCCTGCCGTATGGTGAACAATCCGGCAAGTAAGGCGCCGTGCTGTTCAAACTTGGGAGTGCGCATAAACGGCTTGCCCGAAGTAAACAGGCCCTGTAAAGTACCCTTGGCGACGGTATGCGTTAAGGACAGCCCGGACAGCGATGCGCCCAACGATTGCCATACGGAACACGGAACACGGGCTTGGTATAGCCATAAACCACGGATAATCTTGAAGCTGAATATACCGACAGTCGGCAATAAAAAGGCGTTGGCAGGCAATTCGCTGTGGATAGGGTCGTAAAGAATCACCGCAGTCAAGATCAAGCTGGTGATGGTAAATACCAACGCCAACGCATCTGAAAACCACGGCAGCCATCCGGCAATAAAATAATACTTCTGGGCCGGTGTCAGCACGGGATCTTTAGAGGGCAAAAAGCTGCGCCAATGCGCCTTGATGATTTGCATCGCGCCATAAACCCAGCGATAGCGTTGGGTCATGTAACCGGACATGGTGTCCGGCATAACGCCCCGGCCAAACGAATCCTTGACGTAAACCGAATCATAGCCCGCTTCATATAGGCGCAAGCCCAGCTCGCTGTCTTCGCAGATACACCATTCCGACCATTTGCCCACTTCCAGCAACGCGGATTTCCTGATCATGGTCATCGTGCCATGTTGGATAATCGCGTTATATTCGTTTCTTTGCACCATGCCGATGTTGAAAAAACCGGCATATTCCCAATAACAAAAAGACTTAAACATGCTTTGGTCGCGGTCGCGGTAATCCTGCGGCGACTGGATAAAACCGACGTTTTCGTTATCGAAATAAGGCACCATGCAGTTAAGCCAATCGGGCGACAGAATGTAATCGCTGTCGATCACGGCGATAATCTCGGCATCGGGAGCCGTTTGCTCCAGCGCATGATTGATCGCGCCCGCTTTAAAGCCCGGCCAATTTTCCAGATGGAAGAATCTGAATTTCGGTCCCAGCCGTTCGCAATCGGCTTTGACCGGTTCCCAAACCGCAGGATCTTTTGTGTTGTTGTCCATCACCAGCACTTCCAGATTCGGATAATCCACCCTGTCCAAAGCTTCCAGCGTCATCCGCACCATATCGGGCGGCTCGTTATGGATCGGTAAATGTAAAGATACCTTGGGATATCTAAAGTCCGGGGACGGCGTAAGCGGCTGAAAAGTCCTGGCTGTTTTCCGGTGCCAGATGACTTCGGCTATTTCCAAGCTCTCGATCAACAGGATGACTGCCGCCATGACCTGCATCAAGATCAGTATGCCCCAAAAAACCATCGTAATGTTGGTTTGGTATTGCTGTGCGCCTATCGACACCGACCAGAAAATCGTCGATGCCGCAAGATTGGCAATCAAACCGAAAAACAGTAATCCGGGCAGCTTCATACTGCTGCGGGTAAACAAAAACAAAACCATTAAAATGATGCTGAAAACAGCCGCACCCGTTGCCCAGTGCTCCCAATTAGGCATCGCAATAATATCGCTGTCCATCGGGTATTTGGGTTGCCGATCCGCGTTAAAAATACCCCAATAGGCTCCGGCCGAGCCTTCCAGAGACATTTTCCAAGGTTGGTCAAACGCCTCTACGATATAGTAAGTGACTTTTTCGGCATCGGCGCGATTGAGAAATTCACGCAGAAATCTCGCCTGATTGGATACCGACGCGGTCGCATGCTTAAACGGTTGACCGTCCGAAGGCCAGCCGACCTCGGTAATGACAATAGGCTTGTTGGGGTATGCTTGTTGCACGGCGTGATAACGGTCGAAAACATAGTCGACTGCATCTTCGGCCGCAATGCCTTCCCAGTAAGGCAGGATATGCACGGCGATAAAATCGACTTCAGCAACCAGCTCGGGATGTTTCATCCACTCAGCCCAAGTCTCGGATGTACTGACCGGCCGCCATGTGTTTTTCTTTACTTCCCGGATATATTCGACCAGTTGTTCCGGCGGAATCTCGGCGCGGAGCAGAACCTCGTTGCCCACCATAATACGAACGATGTTCGGGTTGTTCTGACGAGCGACATTAATTAAGGTCTCGATTTCTTGCCGGTTTTTTTCAAGATTACCGTCGATCCAGGCGCCCACAGTCGTATTCAGATTATGCTTGGCGGCGAGTTCAGGAACTTTGTCCAGTCCTTTAAGCACGCTGTAGGTACGGACAGCATGCACTTTATTCTCGAGCAAGCTCAAGTCGTGATCAATATCCGCTTCGCTGGGGAAAGTATTGCTGGTTTGAGTATCCTGTTTTCTCATGGGGTCGAATGTGACGCCCATGGTAGTCTTGGTCCAAGGCTGCAATTGCAAGGGGTTGTTCACATAACTCCATATGCTGAAGTTAAGGAAGACGAGTAGAGCGAGTGCAATGACAGTAACTATCTTAGTTTTCATTTAGGTGCTCGGTTATTCTGTTTAAAATGAGAAAAATTTGTTTAATTGAAGATTTAAAAAATTGTGCGGCTCACCCTGTAAGCTTCCATTCCCCCCTACTCGCGTCCCACTAGGCAAAGCCTTATCATTTGAAAGAATTAGACATAATAGGGTCAATATTTTACACAGGTTCCAGAACTAATAAGAATTTATTTAAAACCTATGCTGTCCGCTAAAAGCAAAACTTATTTTAGCGCTGCACAAGCAATCACTCCGTCCGCAGAGCCTCCAACGGCTCCAACCGGGCGGCTTTCATCGCCGGGGCCACGCCGGCGGCAATGCCGATCAACAATGACACCATACAAGCAGCTACGATATAAGCCCAGGCAAGCTCCACCGGCAAAGCGGGTAACGCAGACTCAAGAATCCTGACGACGATTATGCCCAACAACACGCCGCAAAGCCCTCCGGTAGCGCTTAGCGCCAAAGCCTCACACAAGAACAACTGAAAAACGGTTCTGCGTTCCGCGCCTACCGCCCGCAGCAAACCGATTTCGGAAATCCGTTCGGAAACGGCGATGGTCATGATGGTAAATATGCCGACCGACCCGACCAGTAAGGAAATGCTGCCCAGCGCAGCTACCGCCAAGGTCAGGATATTCAGGATCGAATCCATGCTTTTGATCATCTGGTTCTGGGTGACGATGGTAAAGTCTTCGCTGCCGTGCCGCGCAATCAGGTTTCGCTTGACCGTTTTTTCTACTAAAGCAACTGCGGCGTTACTTTTATAGAGCAGATGGATTTCCATCAGGCTTTCCCGATCGAACAGTTCCAGCGCCTTAGCGGCCGGAATGTAAATAGTATCGTCCATATCGAAGCCGATCATCTGGCCTTTTTTTTCCATTACACCGATGACCCGGTAACGGTCGCTGCCGATCCTGATGCGTTGGCCTAGCGGGCTGGCCGTACCAAACAGTTCTACCGCCAATTTACTGCCCAGCACCGCAAAGGCGCGCGGATTGGTTTCTTCTTCAGGCAAAAAACGCCCGGTAACGACCTTGATTTTCCAAATCTCCGGCACCGCAGATCCAACCCCCAACACATTGGTGCGCCGCTGCTTTTCGCCGGCTTCAATACGCGCATTGCCTTGCACTATGGGAGACGCGGCGATGATGTTTTCCAGCTTGCTCAAGCTGACCGCATCGGCTATGACCAGCGGTCTTACCGTGCTGATCGATGCGCCCGATATACCGAAGGTAGTGGTTTTACCCGGATGAACACCGATCAGGTTGGTGCCGAATTGGGTGAATTCGGCCAACACAAAAGTATGAATGCCGCGGCCTATCGAGGTTAAAATCACCACTGCGGCGATGCCGATAATCAGCCCCAACGCAGTCAGAGCCGAGCGCAATTTATGGCTGATAACCGTCCGATATGACAATGAAATCAGGTCGGCGTAGCGCATAGCTTACCGCTTCGCCAATGCGGCGACCGGGTCGAGATTGGCCGCTTTTCTGGCCGGCAATACGCCGAACAATAGACCTGTAAACAACGATACGGCCAATGCCGCAAGCAAAGCCCAAGCCGGCAAATGCATCGGAAAACTCGGGTAAAAAACCTGCAAACCGCCAAGAGTCAGGTACCCCAGCACCACGCCCAGCACTGCGCCTGCCAGCGACAACATCGCCGCTTCAACTAAAAACAGCCACAGCAGCTGTCGCCTGGTCGCGCCTAATGCCTTCAGCAAACCGATCTCGGCAGTGCGTTGCGTCACGCTGACCAGCATCACATTCATGACCAACACACCGGCCACCGCCAGGCTGATTCCGGCGATACCGGCTACGGTCAGGGTCAGCGCGGTCAATATCTTGTCAAAGGTGCTGACCACGCTGTCCTGGGTGATCAGCGTCACATCGTCCTCGCCTTCATGACGGGCCTTGATAATGCCCCTGATGTCATCGACCGCCTTGTACATGTCCGGTTTCGATTTGGCTTCAACCAGCACCCTGAACAATGAATGAGTATCGAATAAAGCCTGTGCCGAAGCCACCGGGATGATCACGATCTCGTCAAAATCGGTGCCGACCGATTGCCCTTCCGCCGCCAGTACGCCGATCACCCGAAAGCGCCGGTCGTTGATCCGCAGCCATTGTCCCAAGGCCGGTTGATTGGCAAACAATTCATTGCGTATGGTTTGGCCGATCACGCAAACCGACAAAGCTTTATCGACCTCTGTTTTGGGCAGGAAACTGCCTTGCGCCACGGTCAATCGGCGTACCCGTCTTAATGCATGCGTCGAACCCAGCACATTGGTTTCACGCTCCAGGCCCAATGATGAAACCGGCGCGGAACCGACGGTCACCGGTGCAATGGCGGCAATATGATGACTGCGGAATAAGGTCTCGGCATCATCCAGCGTCAAATCCCTGGGGGTTTCGCCAAACAGAGGCGGCTGCCCGCCGGTGGTTTCGGTGCGTCCCGGCAGCACGATAACCAGGTTTGTACCCAAGGCTTCAAACTCATTAACCACATAACGCCGGGCGCTTTCGCCCAAAGCCGTCAGCACCGAAACCGAAGCGATGCCGATGCTCATTGCCAGGATAATCAGTCCCGCGCGTAAGCGCTGGGTGCTGATTGCGGCTAAGGATTGAGTTAATGTGTCTTTGATGAGCATGATTTATCTGAACTCAGCCCTTTTTGTTCGTTGACCATAAAAAAATACGCATAGTAATTCACCACGAAGACATCAAGAGCATGAAGAAAAGCAAAGACAAAAAACTTCGTGTCCTTCGTGTTTCGGCAATTGCTCCTGCATCCATGCAGTCGTTCGTGGTGATTTTTTATATTCTGATTACTTATCTCGCTATCTGCCCATCGACAATGCGAATTTTCCGCCGCGCCCGGTCGCCCAAATTCTGGTCATGGGTAATAATCACCAGTGTTACGCCCTGCCGGTTAAGCCCTTCCAACAACTCGATAATTTCCTTGCCGGATTTGCTGTCGAGATTACCGGTCGGCTCGTCGGCCAATAAAATCGAGGGGCGCATGATCATAGCCCTGGCAATGGCGACGCGCTGCAACTGTCCGCCGGAAAGCTGGTCGGGTCTATGCGCGGCTCTGTCTTGCAGACTGACCGACGCCAGCGCCTCCTGCACCCGTTGCTTGCGCTCCTTAGGCGCTACGCCCGCCAGTATCAACGGCATTTCTATGTTTTCGGCCGCCGACAAACGCGGAATCAAATGAAAAAACTGGAACACGAAGCCGATGTTTTCGCGACGAGCTTTGGCGAGCTCATCATCGCTAAGCTGTGTAACCGGCTGATTGTTTAACAGATACCGGCCTGAGCTGGGCTGATCAAGCAAGGCTACGACATTGAGTAAAGTCGATTTACCGGAACCTGACGGCCCCATTACCGACACATATTCGCCTTTTTCGATGCTGAGACTGATGTCATTCAAGGCATGAACGCATTGCTCGCCTACCTGGAAATAGCGGTGGATATGTTCCAGCCGTATCATTTTTGTATGCGGGCACGGGCGCCTGCAACCACGCCTTCCCGGCCTACCGACAATACCACTTTATCGCCGACATTCAGGCCCGACAGCACTTCCACGGTATTCCAGTTGACCAAGCCCGGCTTAAAACTGCGCTCTTCCAGCAAGCCGTCTTCACGCATTACCAAAACGCGGTTATTTTCCAGCACCGCCTCGGCAGGCACCCTAAGCGCCTTCGGTTTACTGGTCAGCAGGACTTCAATATCGGCGCTGTAACCGGGCAGCAATCCGTTTAGGTCTTTCGGATCGGTTAATTTAACTTCGACCTCGACGGTACGCGCCTGCTTTTCTTTTTCCAACACATAAGGAGCAATGCGGCTCACCGTGCCGGAGCAGCGTTTTTCGGCAAAAGCGTCCAACGACACACAGGCGGACATGCCGGTTTTTATCTGCGGCGCATCCACTTCATCAATCGGCGCGGACACATACAAGCAGCTGACGTCCAGCAAATCGATCGCGGGCAGAGTCGGAATGCCGGGCGGCGACGGCGTGATAAATTCCCCCAACTCGGCATTGATTTCAGCCACGGTGCCGTCAAAGGGCGCGATAACCAGAGTGCGTTCGACAGCGGCCTGAACCGCATCGCGATTGGCCTGGCTCACCGCAATAGCTTCAAGCGCGGCATTGCAGGACGCCCTCTTGGCGCGTGCGCCGGTCGCTTTAATATCGACCTGTTCTTCGGAGACGATATGATTGAATTTTTGCAGCTTCTCCAAACGGTCGGCCTCGCGTTCAGCGCCTGCGCCAAGCTGGCAGGCTTGTTCTGCCGATGCCCGGTTAGCCCTGACCTGGGCCTCCTGCAATTTGACCTGCGCTTTCAGGTCCTTGTTCCAGACCTCCATCAGCAATTGGTTTTGCTTGACCGCGTCGCCTTCCTTGACATGTAATTCGGCAACCTGCCCGCCCGTTGCCGGCGCAAGGTAAGAGCGCCGACAGGCTTTAACCGTTCCGACGCGGGTATTGGACACCGTCGCCCTGACCTCGCCTTGTTCAAGAGTGACGATTTCAACATCCACAACTTTCGGCTGCTTGGTAAAAAAGTAAACGGAAGCAATCAGCGCAAGCGCGCCGACAATA
Organism: Methylobacter tundripaludum; assembly: GCF_002934365.1. Classification (GTDB taxonomy): domain Bacteria; phylum Pseudomonadota; class Gammaproteobacteria; order Methylococcales; family Methylomonadaceae; genus Methylobacter_A; species Methylobacter_A tundripaludum_A. Next base: position 89,343 of record NZ_PTIY01000014.1, read on the forward strand.
ATGAGTGTTTTTTTGCCCGGTAAAGTCATAAATTAAGCGGCCCAAAGTCGTTTACGTGGGAGCTCTTTAAGCCCAGCCGCTAAGGGTACTGATTAACCGGATGTTGCGCAATGGCCAAGGAAGGTTTACCGCGAACAACGTGAATTCATTGTTCGCGCGATAATTTTATATGCGGTGGATCGACTTAAACCTACATCACCCGATAATCACCAGCCAATCGGTCAAGTAGGTCATTTTGACCGACAGGTTTCTTCCCAAGACTTTCAGCATATCGTCCGATTCACGCAAATTGATGCGGCCGTTGATTTTAAGTCCGCGTAAACTGTTGTCCCTGTAAACCACCAAACCGGTTCGGTAGCGGCGGATCTGGCCAATGACGCTTTCCAGCGGGGCATTTTCAAACACCAGGAAACCGTCCACCCAGGAGGTCGCCAGTTCCGAATTCAGCAGCCGGGTTTCGCCCAGCCCCGCGGCATCGATCGACACCGCCTCGCGATCATGCAAAATCACCGGCTGCTTCAAAATGCGCCGATCCGCCACTTCAACCCGGCCGGACATGACTTTGACTTCGTCGCCATCGCTTTGTTCATGCACGAAAAACCGGGTTCCCAGCACGCGGGTCGTCGAATGAGCCGCTTGAACAACAAACGGCCGGCCGGGATTGGGTTTAACCTCGAAATAAGCTTCCCCCTTCAGCAGTTCGACCTTGCGTTGCGGACCGTCCATGTTGACCGCGATAGCGCTGTCGGTATTGAGCATTGCGGTAGAACCGTCATCGAAATAGACGGTTCTGCGTTCGCCTACTCCGGTTGAATAATCGCCTTGCGTCAAAATTCCCAGTTCGTTGCGGAACGATAAGGCCAAGATCAGGCAGGCCGCGATCGCCAGCGGCAGTTTGAAATGCGCGGTTGTTATTTTATGCGGTGCAATGTTGTGCTTTTGGGCTGTGTCGCCGAGCGCTTGCAGCAAATCGGCATCTCCCCACAATTTACTGATTTCATTAAAGGCGTCGCGATGCGCATCGGCTTGGTTCAGCCAACGCAAAAAGGACGACTTTTCCTCGCTGCTGACATTGTCGGCCCTCAACCGTACAAACCACGCAACCGCCTGTTCGTCAATGTCGTTACCAAGCCCGGATTCCAAACTGTTTGTTTCGCTGTTCTGTTTCATAGATAACTACTCAGTTTCTGCATAGAAAGCTCTCCGTAGCCCCAAAACGCAACCGGCAAAGCAATCCGCGGAGTTAGCCGTCGAAATCACTGGATAGTAACGTTTCATGATATTCATTCTACCTAAAACCCATTGTTAATTGTATTTCGTATTGTAACGACTCAGCAGATGCTGATTTTATAATAAAACACGGATGGCACTGGTTAGACGGATTTTATTTTCTCCTTTATCAATGTTGATCAGCCAAATCCGTGTTCTATTTTTCATATCTCTTTACTTGCCATACGGCTGCAGCAGCAGTGTGTGTTCGGACTTGCCTGCGGCCAATGGCATCGGCAAGCCCTTTAGCCAATAGTCTTGCTGATCCCGGTAATACGGCGACAACGGCTGACCCGACTGGCCGCCGGGCATATGCAAAATCGCATCCTCAAAATGGCCCGGCGCAACAACCAGCCGCTCGCTGGCGCCAAAACCCGGACCCGCTGCGCGAACGCAAAAAGCACAACCGGGCAATGCCTCGCCCGGCATATCAAGAAAATCGCTCAGTATCGGCAAGGCGCGGGAAAACGGATGCGATTGTTTGACCCTGTTCAGTTTGCCCCAATTCAATTCGCTTAACGCGACTCCCGGCCGCTGGGCTTGCAAACGCTGTATGCTTTGTTTCAACTGTCCCAAAATAAAGCCGTTCCAGTCTTGATAATGCGCCGCATCGGGCAATGCGTGCAACGGTTTTTCAGTCAACAGGGCCTGCAACGGCGTATCGATATAAGTCCATGCATAGTTGAAATTTTTATCGGCCTGCCGACTGGCTGTTAAAAACGGCGCGAATACCGACTCGACCAATTGCTTTCTAAACTCGACCAGCAACGCAAATCCCAGGCTGCCGACATCGGCGCGTCCGTCCCAGGCCAGCAGGTAGTCGCGCGCTTCGGCCAAATCCGGCTGCGTCTCGACCGCTTCGGCGGTCAAGGTATCCAAGGCCAAGCGCTGATAGAAATTATAAAACTCGCTTTCGGTATCCAGTTGCAGATCGAACATGGCCATTTCGTCAACCTGCGGCATCTGCCTCAATTGTTCGGTAATCCTATAGGCGCGGTAACCGTTGCCGAACTGGTGGCCGATCACATAAGGATAATTTTTACCCAAGCGGCGGTCGTTGGCCGACGCCAAAATGCCTTCGGCCGGGTCGATGACGCGCGGCAATTTCTCGGGTTCGACATAGCCGTTCCAACCTACGCTGCCATCCGCCCAAGAGCGGCTGACCAAACCGTCATTGCCGAAGCGCTTGGGAATTTTGCCCATCAACGTCCAGGCAATGCGGCCCTTATCGTCAGCCAGTAAAATATTCAACTGCGGACCGCCGGTGCTATTGACGATTTTCACCGCCTGCTCCAGCGTTTCGCCCTGCTCCAAATCGAACAAATTGAGGTTGAACGCATCGGCATCCAGCGCCACCCAGTGAATCGCCACCGGCTGATCCAGCAACGGCTGATTGGCAACCGGTCCCCAAAGCGTCTGCTTGACCACGATTTGTTTGACTGCACCGCCTTTGACGGCGATGGTTTCAGGATATTCTTCGAAGCGCCGCCATTGATCGCCTACCCGGTATTGATCGGGATTGGCTGGATCGATGTCGAGCCGCACCAAATCCAGAAAATCGCCGGAAAGGTTGGTTGCTCCCCAGGCGATATGCCGGTTGCTGCCGACAATTAACAGCGGCGTACCGGGCAAGGTCAGGCCTGCGGCATGGGTATCGCCGTAATTCAGTTCGATACGGTACCAGGTATTGGGTACCGATATACCCAAGTGCATGTCATTAGCCAGAATGGCCCGCCCGTCCCCGGTTTTTTTGCCGCTGACCGCCCAGGCATTGGAACCGGCCATAAAGTCGAACTGTTGCACCAGCTGCGCCAACGCCGGGTTATCCGCCGGCCGATCGGCCAATGCGGTTGCCAAAGCCTCGACCGGAATCGCTTGCGCCGGACGTAAGGATTCGACCTGTTTTAACAGCCGGTCGGTGTAAAAATCGGTGTCGGGCGTTAGAAAACGCACCGCAGCTTCCGGCAAGGTTTTTTCCATCACGCTCAGCATGCGTTCGCCGCGTTCGCTCCAGGCAGTCAAGTTCTCGCACATCCCCAATACCACCAGCAGGCTGTCCTCAGGCGTCCAGGGCTCAGGCTGATAGGTCAACACCTTGAACTCGAAAGGCAGTTTGCCGGATTCCGCGATATAGCTGTTGACGCCGTCGGCATAGCTTTGCAGGTAATGTTGATGCTCGGGCGGCAGCTTTGCCAATATTGTTTTTACTTCCCGATGAAAACCGTAGGTTCGGGCCTTGATGTCGCTGTCCAGCGCCATTTCGCCAAAGATTTCCGCCAAGCGCCCGGCGCTTTTACGCCGCATCAAGTCCATCTGGAACAAACGATCGCGGGCGGCGACATAGCCCTGCGCCCTAACCCCATCGATACGGTTGGCGGCGTTGATCGCCGGAATGCCGTGGGCATCGGTATGTACTTGAACCTCCGCTGTAAGCCGGTCCAGCTTCACCGTGCCGTCAAGCCGCGGCATCGCATCATGCAAGACCCAGAAACCGCCGCCGATCGCGATCGCCGCCGCACTCGCCAGCCCCAACCCGCTATATAAGATAGTTTTTCGAATATTCACCGTTTTCGTTCCCACGCGCTACGCTCATCGTTATACACAACCCGCCACCTTAACTGTAGGCCTGAACTGCATCCTCATCCGGCTGCGTCTGCCTGCTTGCCGGTACCGGCTTATTCATGGCGACAATCTGGCCTTCTTCCAGCTTGATGCAGCGATCCGCCAAGTAGAAATAGCGGTCATCATGACTGATGACCAATATTGTTTTTCCCCGCGCTTTCAAACTCGGTAACAGCTCCGTATAGAATAGATGCTTGAATTCGGGATCCTGATCCGCCGCCCACTCGTCGAAAACGTAAAAAGGCCGGTCTTCCAGATAAGCAACCAATAACGCCAAGCGTTTACGCTGGCCTTGCGACAAATCCACCGAGGAAAACCGGCCGTTATCGACCCGCACTTTGTGGTGCAAGTGCAGGCGCTGCAAATAATCGGATATGATCAGATGGTTGCTGTCGTTATCGCATCCATACAATTCGTCAAACAAATAAAAATCCGAAAAAATCACCGAGAAGTTTTGCAGGTAATCATCCCTGTTGCGCTCATCGACAATCTCTCCGTTCCAGCGAATCCCCCCCCGCTCCGGCGAGTAGAGTCCAATCAGCAGCATTGCCAACGTAGTCTTGCCGCTACCGTTGCCGCCGACTAAAAACACCAATTCTCCCGGTTTAAAATCCAGGTCGATAGGCCCCAGGGTGAAATTGCGGTTTTCCTTTTCCCGATGAAAACTGTGCGTCACACCTTGTAGCGACAGCTCAAACAGCGTTGTGCGAATCTCAGGGTTATCAGGAGCATCGACCTCTACCGCCTGCCTTTTGAGTTGATCGCCGAGTTGCCTGACTTTCTGTAACGACACATTGGCGCGGCTGAATACCCCCAAGCTATTGGTAATGATGGTCAGCGGCGACATCATGAACAAAAACACCAACGCATAGCCGCGGATCACGCTCTGATCAATGGTTTGCCAAACCGGAAAAACATAAAGGATGGCGCCTATAACCACATAATACAAGAATTGCGCCCACTGATTAACCAGCAGAAAAGCCAGCGCATTCCTAAAAGAGTACCGGCGATAGGCTTCGGCGCTGGCCGTCAGCGACTGCGCCATAAAAGCATCGCTACGCTGCCGGTGTACCTTCAATTCACGAATACCCTCCGTCAAAGCCCGAAAACCGCTGCTGAGAACATCGTATTCCTCCCTCGCCTTGAGCGCGGCGCTTTTCGGCCACTCTCTGAACAGGTTGGAGCTCAAGACTCCGAATAAAATGACCCCGCCCAAAACCAGGGCTAAATGCCAGGATAACCAGCTCAGGTAGACCATACAGCCCGCCACGACCGCAAAATTAATGCAAACTACCGGCAATAATTGACTGGCATTGGCAATCGCCGTGATGTCCTCGGTCAAATGAGCCAATAACGCCGACTTGCCCAGCTTTTGCAGATACGGATAAGGCGCGACAAGAATCAAGCGACTGATTTGGACGCGAAGATCGTAAACAGTTTTAGCGCTAAGCCGATTGAGCAGATAATGCGACAGAAAACCGCTGGACAACACAGCAATAGCTAATCCGCCGAACAACCACGGTAAAATCCGGGTATCCAGGGTATTCGACAACGTTGCATTAATCAGCGCCACCAGGGCCGCACTGCTTAAGCCACTGATAATACCCGCAAACAGTACGCCAACAATCGTTAGCCAGGAAGAGCGGCACAAAAAAACTAGCATAAAAATTTCCCTTAAGCTCGCGTATATAATTGTTCGATGCGTTAGAACAAACTCATCCGATATAAAAGCCAAAGCAGGCCTAGTAATAGGACGCTTTAAACCCTTTTTAACCTCATCTGCCCGCTAAAAATGTTCCCAATCCGCTTTCGCACACGCATCGCCTTTAAAAAACTATGTTATTTAACGCATTATTGATGCGCCATATGCCGCATTTTATAAGCCCGCAGCCAAAACAGATACATAAGCTATTGTAATTAAAATAACAATAGAATGGCATAGTCATTGCTTAATAGTTCTAGCCGGAGACTCTGAAACAGGCGTAAGCACAATACAGCAGTCGATATGCCTTCAAGGTTGTATCGCAACAGATATATCGAATGCCATGAACAATACTTAATAGCAACTTGGCCTGCAAACTAGATTTATTACAAACCGCTTACTGTGTACCGATAGCCGCTAACGAACAAAACAAGCACATGGAATTACATATATTTAATCGATTCAATAAGCTATGCCGGCTTACCCAACAGGTCAGTCAAATCATTGACGCTGTTGGCAGCCGAAAAACCGAATACCGCTTTTATCCCGATACCGCCGCCGGCTCAGCGGTAAAGTAATCATTCTTAACAGCAACGAAGAGGGATTTGAACTTGAACGTAGAAGCCATTTACTTAAACCACCAGTCCGAATTGCAGTTTCATTTGGCTCGAATTGTCGACTGCCCGGAGATAGCAGCGGATATTGCTCAAGAAAGCTTCATCATTTTTTTCCGCGAAGCGCAAAAACAAACGATCGATCATCCGCGCGGCTTCCTGTTCAGAATTGCCAAGAACCTCGCTTACGATCACATCAAACATCGCAAAGTAACGGAAAACTACCTGCAAGCAAAAGAACAATCCTTACCCCCGCAAAGCGAATTCCCTTCGGCGGAAAAACTCGTATCCGTCGATCAAAGACTGGCCGCCATCACCCGGATACTGGATGAATTGCCTGTGCGCACTAGAGAAATATTTGTCCTAAATAGAGTTTACGGCATGACCTATGCCGAAACCGCCAAGGAACTCGGTATATCCGATAGCGCGGTTGAAAAACACATGGCCAAGGCCCTGCTGCACTGCCGTAAACAATTCAAAAACCATTTACCGGACCCGGCATGACACTGAGGTATTTTGCCGTTTCTATCGTCTACTACAGGGAAGCATCAGGGAACCCGTAGCGGCGGACCTGGTGTGTTACAGCAATCACCTATCAACGGAGCATAACAATGGCTTGGGACGACGAAGAAGACACAACCATTTATCAGGTTGTCGTCAATCATGAAGAGCAATATTCGATTTGGCCTGGATACAAAGAAATACCGGGCGGCTGGCGTACTGCCGGCAAAAGCGGCAATAAGCAAGAATGTCTGGATTACATCAAGGAAGTCTGGACCGATATGCGCCCGTTAAGCTTGCAAACGCACATGCAACAAACGGCATCGCAATAGCCCGCGAATTTACAGAGACGGGACTTGCATCCCGTCTTTACACACGTTCAAGCCTTTTATAACATTTCGCGGGAACCATGAGAAGACAATTGCAATACCGTATGGTTAAAATCCCCCCCAAACAGTAACCTACCAAACTCTAGTGCCAAGTTTATATTGCCATCACCCGTTATTTCACCCAATTCATAAGCATTGACGGCGTTTTTCCTGCCTTCAATCAACTCACAAAAAACTTTATATGTTGTAGCGATTGTGCAATCACTGGATTTATCATCTTTTTTTAATGTTAAACCGTCACTATTACTCTCAATTATCCAAACACCGCCTTTTAACCCGGTTATCACGAATTTACAGGCACCGCGCAACAGTCTGAATTTATCCATTCTTGTAGTGGCATTTCGCAAAAAACGGTTTTGGAAAAAATCATCCAAGTCTATATCCTGAATCGTCTGTTCGTCATTACTCTGTTGTTCGGCATATAGCGCCTCTATCGTCGGATACCCTAACTGCTGGTGGAACGCGTTAATCTCAGCCATCAACTCATTCGGAATTGCGGTTACTGGAATCGCTGTACCATTGCCGATAGAATCCTTGTTGATTTTTCCGGAAAACCAGACTTTCAGATCGCCATCACCCTGATCATGTGGTACTTGAAAAATCGAATCGATCAAGCGCTCATCCCAAGGCTCACCGAGAAAATCAAACAGTTTTGCCAAGACTTGTTCCGGTTGCAGAACCAAAGACTCATAGTTAATCCTAATACACTGATTAGCATGAGCCTGTTCGAATGCCATCAGCTTGCTGTTCTTCTCCAGCCAGTTATCGATCATCGCACCAACAAAATTAGTCGGACGGTTCTGGACATAAGAAGCCAATTCAGACATATACCCTAATGGATTGAGTTTAATGCACGAATAAGCAACATCCAGGCAATTGCGGTATAAACAGATATATTTGGCCTGTGGAAAAATCTTTGTCAATATCCTCAGATAATCAATGTTGATGGTCGATTTTTCGCACCAATTTTTTTTGCCTTTCCCTTGTGCGTAACGGCCCAGTAAGTCTGTTACCACCCGCCGGGTTTCTTTGATTGCCAATTGGTCTCTTTGCTCTTCAGTCTCCATATCCGGCAATTCTCCCAGCGAATAATAAGCCGTCGTATATAAACCGGCGCATAACGGGCCCAAGCTCAAATGACCTGGACTGCATAGATTGGGATGTGTATCAACAATGCAACGCAGCATTGTTGAACCTGAACGGACACAAGATAAGATAAAAATCGGTTGTTTAATCAGTTCCACGTGTTGGTCGTTTGTGTTTGCCATTATTATGTCCTTTTGTCCGAGTTTCCGGCTATTGGGCAAACGCTTATCCCTGATAGCCGAGCATTATTGTTCTGTTTTTACACGACGGCCTTAACTAGAACAGGCCGATAATATGACGCCTTAAGCCCTTTTTAACCTCATTTGCTCACATTAGAATAGCCAACCGCTTAAACTCAATCCCTTTATAACATTCAGCTGGAACCGTCAGCGCGGCGCTGATGATGAAACAACCCTGGAAATATCTAACCCGAGACCTACACCGACAGCTTTTACAAAACTTTCCTTTCTCATCCAGAGCCGGTAGAAAAACTCGTCTTTCCGCTTCCCGGCAATCCGTTCCAAAAACAGCATTCGGCTTCGGCAAAACAGGTGTTGAAATGTGGCTTTCGGCAAACTGACGACTAAGCCGGTTTTGCTATTTTAGATATACGACTTTTTTGCAGATCAATACGCTAAGAATTCGGTTCGAAATATTTCAGTCAGATGAAAAATCGGAAATAGATTCATAAACTCCATTGGAATAAATAACAATATTCGCAGCATTACTGGCTAAAATTAAGTTATGCATTTTCAAGAAAAAAGCAGCTTGCCTAAATCCATTAACGAATTTTGGTCGCTAACGCCCTCTACATCAATCTCTCCTTGAGCAAAAGCCTCTATCGCATCCCTTGTTCCGTTAACCATTTCTAGCAGCAAAGCTGCTGATAAACAAAGCGTAGAATCAGCTTTGGAATCGCCTTCTGTAACCAAGCCACCCTGATTGGATAAATCAATTAGCCAAGCCCTATCCGTATCGCCTTTGATAATTATCTTCCATATTCCTTGAAGCGCAGGATAGCGACCGCGGTTATTTTTAATTGCATTCATAAAATGGTTTTTAAATATATCCGATATATTGGACATAGGATTTTCATTTATTTCATTGCGAATAAACCCAGTGTTATTAGAATAATAATCATCCAAACAGGCATACTCCAGCTTGCCAAGCAGCCTATCAATTTCTGTTATAAATTTCTTCGGGATTCCGGCCCGCGGCACCTCTATTCCCTTTCCGACGGAGTCTTGGCGAATCTTGCTGGATAATGCCGCTCTACCATCCCCCTCTCCTTGATCATGGCTGACCTCGAATACGCGCCCCATTAAGTCTTTTTCCCATCCGACTTCCAGAAACTCAAATAATGATGAAAGCGTTTCTTCGGACCTCATGACGACGGATTCATATTTCACTCGAAAGCAGCGTTCCTGGTGAGCCGCTTCGAACGCCAACAACCGATCGGTTTTTTCCAGCCAATTTTCAACCATCGCCGCGATAATACTTTCAGGGTTTCTATGCACATAAGGCACATGTTCAGGAAGAAAGCGGTATTTACTCAGATTGACACTGGAATGAACCACGTCTAAGCAATTCCGGTATAAACAAATATATTTAGCGTCAGGAAAATGAGCCTCCAATACAGGCAGATAGTCCAAATTCATCGGCGTCTTTTCGCACCAAATTTGTTTATCTTTAGCCTTTGTATATCGGCTCATTATGTTGTCGATAATTTTCCTGGTTTCGTTTATCGCAAAATTTTTTTTGCCTTCCTCATCCAGCTCGGTATGCGTCTGCGCAAGCGTTCCGGTTAACGTTCGATTTAGGCTGCTGCACAAATCACCCAGATACAAATGCCCCGGACAGGTTATCTTCGAATGAGTATCCATAATATATCGAAGCATCGTAGAGCCTGAACGCTCGCATGAAAGAATAAACACAGGTGTATAGGGAGTATTATTCATTGTTTTTCCATAGGGATACTTTGACGGCCTTGCGTTTTATAAAAATTTATCAACCACAAGGACAGACGAATAGTTATTTTCTATATATTAAAAGGTATGCTCAGTTAAAAAACCAATTACTCAATTAAACCAATATGCAGAGAAAACTTGATATTAGAAATCCGATATATGATGCCTCTGTAGTTCGCCAATATCCTATGGTTCTACCAGACTTGAAATGCGACTCACTTGCCTGGCAAGATTTTTTTTCGCCTTGCGTTTTTGCAGCCAGCGGATAACGCCGGTCACGTATAGCAGCAGCGGCACTAATCCGGTAATCGCAATAATAATGCGTCCGCTGAGTCCGAACGCTTCGCCGTTATGCAAAGGATAAAGCCACTGTAAAAAAACATCCCCGGCAGCATCGGTCATCGGGTCGCGTTCCTGCACTATCTTGCCGCTATATTGATCGAGCCACAACGTTCGTCTCGGGCGGGTTCGATTAACTTCCTGCGGCGATCCCTTAACGATACGATAAGCGTCCCGCTCACCTTGCGGAAAGAAAATCCATTTATAGACACCATCAGGAAAACGTTTATCGGTTATAGCAGCAGCCTGAACCAAAGTAATCGGCTCTCTTTGGCTGGTTTCTGCTGACATCGGCGCCCCCGCTTTCGGTGTTAAAGGCAGAAATACCTTAACAAGACCATCTGCATATCCAGGGAACACCATCTCGATACCCGAAGCCAACACAACCAGCAGCACAATAGAGCAATAAAAGCCGAAGGTTTTATGTAAGTCAAAGTTGAAACGCTCAGCACTGGCGTGACGCTTAATGGTTAAAGCCCGCCGAATCTTACCTGAGCTCGGCCACCAGACGATCAGGCCTGTCAATACAGAAAATAGTAAAAACAGCGCGACAATGCCGACAAACGTGCGACCGGCTTCGCCTAAAGCCAGCGAGTAATGAAAACGCACGAAAAAATTCATCAGGTTGCCCCGCCAGGCATTGCCGGTATCGAACATCAAACGCTGCCCCAAGACACGGGCATTGTAAGGATTAACATACACCAGATGCCATTCGCTTTGCTTCAGAGTCTGTGCGGGCAAACTGTAGGTGACAGAAAACGCTTCATCCGTTCGGGCCGGAAACACCAAGGCATACGGCTTGCCCTGCCTTGGAATAACCGCCTTCGCCGCTACGGCAATCTCATCCAAAGACCGGTAATCCGCTTGTGGAGGATAGCTTTGTATTTTTTTTAGCGCCGGATTCAGTTCAGAGTCTATCTCCGGCCAAAATACCGACAAGCTACCCGCCAAACCAATCAGCACAAACACGGTACCGGCGAACAGACCGATATATAGATGCACCTTCAGCCAAATCTTGCGTCGGATTTTGTGGTCTCGAAAGGAGTTGACGTTTTTTACGGGCATCATTAATACATTAAGCGACTAATCATCAATAAAGGTTAAATGCCGGGGTGCAAAAAACATGCACCCCGGCCTGCGCGGCTAATTAAAACTCCACCTTAACCGAGCCCATGAACGTGCGCGGCGAACCGGGGTTTATGAAAGTGTTGCTATTACTGGTGGACACGTAATATTGATGATCCAATAAGTTCTCCACATTAAATTGCAGCGTGGTTTTTGCTTTCGCTATCGGTAGCTTGTATTTGACCAACGCGTCCAGCCTGCCATAACCCGGCAATTCAAACGTGTTGGCGGCGTCGCCCTCTCTCTGACTCTGGAAATAAACGCCGGCACCCATACTCAAGCCCCGCACAGCCGCCTGTTGGAAGTCATACTTGGCCCAAAAACTACCCGAATTTCTGGGTACGTTCCACAACCGCTTACCTTCATTGCTACCCTTCAGGATAGAGGCATCGGTATAGGCATAGGTTGCGATCAGGCTCACGGCATCCGTGACTTTCCCTGTAACATCGATTTCCACGCCTTCGCTACGCGCTTCGCCAATCGCCTCTGAAAACGCTGTACCGGTGATCGGAACCGTCATATTTTTCTTAGTCAGTTGATAGAAAGCCACGCTGGAAATCAAGCGTTTGTCGAAAAACTCGGTCTTGAAACCGGCCTCGTACTGCTCGGCGGTTTCCGGTCCGAGCACAGTGCCGCCGACGCCTGTAGCCGTGTTGGCGGAACCCAGCGACTCGACAAAATTACCGTAAAGCGACAGCCAGTCCCAGGGTTGGTAAAGCAAGCCGACTCGCGGACTAAACTGCTGGTTATCGACGCCTCTCAGGTTAGCCGCCGCATCGGCGACAGACTTCGTGACGCCGGATGCGTTGCCGCTGGCCTGATAGGCCCAGTCATAGCGTCCGCCGCCCAAAATATGCAGCTTGTCGAACAAGGTGATTTGATCCTGAAAATAGACCCCGTTCCAGTAGATACTCTCACTTAGGAAAAAGTTCTTTGGCGTAGTGGACAGGTTCACGCCGGAGCGGTCATAAACCGGCTGGTAGATATTGATAGTGCCGACGGTGGCGGGTGCCAATTGCCATGCAGAGATAGCCGTATCCAGGCTGTAAAAATCCCATCCGCCCAAAACATCGTGCTTCAAGCCCCAGGTGGAAAACTTCCCGTTGAGATTCACGGTGCCACCGTAGGAAT
>NZ_PTIY01000015.1 GCF_002934365.1 Methylobacter tundripaludum
TCGTCTTTGGTCGGATTGAAAAAAGCGTGAAACTATATCAGCTAACCTTTTTCTTTTCCGATTAGTGCCGATTGCACTTATGAGTTGAATCTAAGAAACAAAAAAAGAATCAATTTCCCCCGCTGTTCGAAACAAATATACAGCCCAGTTTAAAGAGCAGGCATTGGAACGTGCCGATCGTGATGGTATTCCCAAGGTAGCTCAGGATTTGGGGATTGCCGAATCAATGCTCTATTCATGGCGGTCAAAACGCCGTCAGACAGGCCAGCCTTTTGAAGAGCAAAAGCTCCAACAAGCTGAATTGTCGCGCCTTAAACGAGAAAACGCTCGCCTTGAGGAAGAGGTGGCCTTTTTAAAAAAGGCGGCAGCGTACTTTGCAAAAATGCCCAAGTGAAGTACGCCATGATTAAAGGCAACGAAGATCATTATCCCGTGGGTATGATGTGCCGCCTGCTATCGGTTTCACGCAGTGGTTACTACGGTTGGAAAAATCGGCCCCTCTCTGACAGGGATCAAGCTAACCAAAAGCTGTTGACTGAAATCAAACGTGTCTTTGAGGACGAAAAAGGCCGACCTGGCTCACCCAGAATCTCCCGGCGGCTTCAAAAAGAAGGCAAACCGGCCAGTCGGCACCGTGTGGCTAAGCTGATGAAGGATAATGGCTTGCGTGCGAAAGCGGCCAAGAAATATAAAGCCACCACCAACAGCAACCACTCCTTGCCTGTCGCTCCCAACCTGTTGGAACAAAATTTTACTGCGGATGTACCTGACCCAAAGTGGGTGTCGGACATCACGTATATTTGGACGGAAGAAGGCTGGTTGTATTTGGCGGTGGTGCTTGAGCTTTATTCCCGCCGGGTGATTGGTTGGGCGATCGGAGAACGCATGACAGCTGCTTTGGTTTGCGATGCTTTGGTTATGGCCTTGTGGCGTCGTCACATGCCAAAGGGTGTCATTGTGCATTCAGACCGGGGTAGCCAGTATTGTTCTGCCGCTTATCAGAAACTTTTTACCCAGCATCAATTGGTTTGTAGTATGAGCAAGAAAGGCGATTGCTACGATAATGCGGCAATGGAAAGCTGGAACCATAGCTTTAAGGTCGAAGCGGTGCATGGCGAACGGTTTTTGACGCGTTCGGAAGCCAAGTATCAAGTGTTCGAATATATTGAAGTGTATTACAATCGCAAACGGCTTCACTCCAAATTGGGCTATGTCAGCCCAGAAACGTTTGAAGCTAAAAAAGTCGCTTAGTTCAGTGTCCGTGAAATCCGGGCAAGATCAATAGCGGCTTTATCGCGTATTGCGCCACATGACTACTTCATCAAAGCTATAGCCTGTCTTTCCAGTACATCGGCCTTTGATGTAAATGGCTAACGGCGATAATCAATATATCTTCGTCGCGGATTTGATAGATAACGCCATACGGAAACCGGCGAGTCAGGCAGAGCCGGGTTCGTTTACTTAGCGGCTGCCATGCTTCTGGAAAGTCGGCTATGCGGCCTACTGTGGCTTTTATCTCTGCAAGAAACTCATATCCCAATCCTTGTTTCTGCTGGTTGTAGTAATCCATTGCGCATTGCAGCTCACATTCAGCTGCTTCGAGAAAACTGATTTTCAATTCGATTCTAATCGGCTGAAAACTTGATGGGCCGGTATTGAACGCATTTTGCCGTTATCGTAAGCATCAATCCGACGTTCGGCTTCAATGGCTATTAATTCATCCATTTGTGGATCAGGCTGATCGAGACTGGCAAGCAGTTGTTCGGCCAAAGCCGCTCTATCGGCTAATGGGAGGCTTAACGCCTGATCAAATAACTGTTTTTGATTCATAGTCGGCACCTCACTATGTTGTTGTGTTGGGCTATATCATACAGAACTTCAGCAAAAAATACGTTATCGTTCGAGCTAACCTGACTTAAGCCACAGCCAGCCGGTAATAGAGTTCGGCATTCTCGGCCAATTTGGCAACCACTTTGGCATCGAGATGGCCGTCTTCAACGCGCGACTGTAAATCGTTCAGAATATACTCAAGCGTCATGGTGCGGCGATAAGGCCGTTCTTGCGCTAAGGCCTGGAAAATATCGGCAACGGTAATAATGCGGCATTCCAGATCCAGTTCTTTGTTGCCGTTTTTAAAAGGATAGCCGTCGCCGATCAAGGTCTCATGGTGGAATCCGGCCCATACCGGAATTTTCGAGTCTTCAAATACGCGTTGCAGGATGCGGAAGGTATCGTAGCTATGACGGTGCATGGTGGCCCGTTCCTCCGGCGTCAGGCTGCCGGGTTTGTCGATGATGTCTTCGGATACCCGCAGCTTGCCGATGTCGTGCAACAGCCCGGCGATTTCGACCTGCTCCAGTTCGTAACCCCCAATACCAAAATCCATAGCCAATTGCCGGGCGATTTGCGCTACCCGCTGCGAGTGCTCGTCGGTATACGGGGATTTGGCGTCCACCACGCGGGAAAACAGCCGCGCCAGTTCTTTGAGTGCGGGAATACCGAGCAAAGTCTTTGGGGTATGGCTGCCGATGCGCCGTAAGTCTTCATCCAGATATTCGTGTTCCATTGCCAGCCAAAACGCTTCGACATCGGCGATTTCAACGAAGGCGTCGACCAACTCCGGCGCAAACAATATGCCGGACAGCATTTTGATTCGGGCGATAATCCCCGGATACTCGATCATGATCAGGCCGCTGTCCAGGAAAGGCGCTTGCAGTACATCGACACGGTCCGCGAGAAACAACAGATTGGCGCGCAAACGGAGGCGATCATCGATAGGCGTCTCCAGCAGTTTTTCCCAGCGGGTATGGTGGTAGCGGATTTCGGTGGACAAATGTGCCAACGGCTGACAGGCCGACAAATAATCGGCGCCGCGGATGCAATGATCCTCCGCACCTTCCCATTCCAGCGTTTCGGTGATTCGGCGGTGTTCATGAATTCTGGACACCCCGCAATCATGCAGCATGCCCGAGTAAAGTATGGACAGGCATTCGCTCTCCGGCCAGTTCAAATGCTCGGCAATAGCCCTCGCCATGACGGCCACCCGTTTGCCATGCCTGATTTCGTCAACGCCCACTAAATCCAGCGAGCAAGTTAATGCGGTAATGGCGTTATGTATATCGATATGTTGGAGTTTCATGGCACACGGTGCTCCGTTTGATGACGAATCTGTTCAATGGAAATGTTCCCGATTTTGACAGGCGAGCCGAGAATTGTCTTTAAAAATTTGGGTAGAGAGAAGGGGGGGCGGCTTGCGGCACCGATAAAGATCAAGTGGTTGGCTGCGATTATGGACAATCCGAACGTTGATCGAACTGCCTGGCAATGACCGCAGCCTCGGCTTTGCGGGCTACTCGTGACGCAACGCTTCGATCGGGTCCATGCGCGCCGCCTTGCGAGCCGGGACATAGCCGAACACGATACCGACCGTCGCCGAAAACACAAACGCAATGGCGATAACCGGTAGATTAAACACCAACGGCACCTGCAAAACAGCGGCCAATATACTGGAAGAAACCAGCGCCAGCGCAATGCCGATTAACCCGCCGGACGACGACAGCACCACCGCTTCCACCAGAAACTGTAGCAAGATTTCGTTTTCCAGCGCGCCGATGGCAAGGCGGATGCCGATTTCGCGGGTGCGCTCGGTAACCGACACCAGCATGATGTTCATGATGCCGATACCGCCGACCAGCAGGCTCACCGCCGCTACAGCGCCAAGTAATCCCGTCATCATTTGCGTGGTTCCTGACAGCATGGTGGCGATCTCTTTCATATCCATCACATTAAAATTATCGTCTTCGTCCGCCGACAAATGTCGGCGGATTCGTAGCAGTCGCTGCAGCTCCTGTTTAACCGCATCCGTCGATATGTCGTCCTTGGCCGATACCTGGATCAGGCTGACATCGTCATTACCGGCAATCCGGCGCTGAAAAGTGCGCAACGGCACAATGACGATGTCGTCCTGGTCGCTGCCCATAGTGGACTGGCCTTTGGGCTTGAGTAATCCGACGATTTCGCACGACAGTTTTCGTAGGCGCATTTTTGCGCCGAGCGGGCTTTGTCCGGCGAACAACTTGACGCGCACGGTTTCGCCGATAACACAGACGGCAGCGCCGGAACGCGCCTCGCTGCCGGTAAAAATACGGCCTTCCGCTAACTGACGGTTATTGACCGTGAAATACTGTTCGGTGCTGCCAGTCACGGTCGTGCCCCAGTTTTCATTGGCGAAAATAGCCGTGGAGGCGGACGATGCTTGCGGCGCCACGGCAGCCAGTGCAGGAGCCTCGCGGGCCAACGCTTCGGCATCGGCCAATTTGAAGGCCGGGGCCGTAGAACTTTGCCCCGGTCCCATGCGCTTGCCGACGCTAACCATCAACAGATTACTGCCCAGATTGGCGATTTGCTGCGTCACCTGCCGGGTGGCCCCGCTGCCGAGGGTAACCAGCACAATCACGGCGGCAACGCCGATAATGATGCCCAGCATGGTCAGCACCGAACGCATGATGTTGCGCCGCATTTCCCGCAATGCCAATCGTAAGGCAACGCCTAGCATAAGCTGTCTCCGGGTTGGGTTTGATCGCTTTCGATCAGGCCGTCGCGAAAATGCACGGTACGCTTGGCGTAAGCCGCCATGTCGGCTTCATGAGTAACCATGACGATGGTAATCCCCCTATCGCGATTAAATGTCGTCAACAATTCCATGATTTCCTCACTGCGTTTCGAGTCGAGATTACCGGTCGGTTCATCAGCCAACAGCAACAAAGGTTGAGTGACGATAGCGCGGGCAATGGCGACCCGCTGCTGTTGCCCGCCGGATAATTCGCCGGGCGTGTGGTGCTCCCAACCTTTCAGGCCGACTGTGTCGAGCGCCTGATAGGCGGCGGCGCGGCGGACATCGCTGTCGATACCGCGATAAATCAACGGCAATTCCACGTTCTCCAACGCCGAGGTGCGGTTAAGCAGATTGAAGCCCTGAAAGATGAAACCCAGATAATGACGGCGTAACAAAGTGCGCTGATTGCGCGACAGCAGGCCGACATCGACATTTTGAAAACAATATCGCCCGGCAGTCGGTTGATCCATACAGCCTAAAATATTCATGCAGGTACTCTTGCCCGAGCCGCTCGGTCCCATCACGGCCACAAATTCGCCCGGCTCAATCCGAAAACTTACGCCACGCATGGCCGGCATAGCCGCTTCGCCGCTGCCATAGACTTTAGTGACTTGTTGCAGCTCCAACAGCGGCTGCGGATTCTCATGGGCAGACGTAGCGATCATGGTTTACTGGCCTGTCCGGTAACCAGTTCGGTACCGGCTGTAACAGCGCCGTCGACAACTTCGGTGACAATGCCGTTAGTCGCACCTTTGGTCATGCTGATAGACGCGAGTTCGCCGTTGCGTAGCGTCCAAACCTGTTGGGTTTTGCCGTTTGCGGCCTCCGTTTGACGCGACTCTTGACCCGGCGGATGCGGCAGCAGCGAATCCAGGAAACTGCCTTTAGCCTTTTGTTGGCCCGGCGTTACCGGCGGCGTAAAGCGCAATACGCTGTTGGCGACCAACAAAACGTCGGTTTTTTTATTGACGGTAATTACGGCCGTGGCGGTCATACCCGGCCGCAAAGACAGCGCGGAATTATCGACCCGCAGCACGGTTTTATAGGTTACCACCCCGTCTACCGTTTCCGAACCGAAACGCACTTGGGTAATCTCGGCCGGAAAGCTGCGGTCGGCGTAGGCATCGACGGTAAACAACGCTTTCTGACCCGGCTGCACCAAACCGACATCCGCCTCATCGACATCGACCTGTAATTCCATTTGCGTTAAATCTTCGGCCAGCGTAAACAGCACCGGCGCTTGAAACTGCGAGGCGACAGTCTGTCCCGGTTCCACCGAGCGCTTCAACACCACGCCGTTGATCGGCGAACGCACCACCGCTTTGGTAATGTCGGTGCGATTGACATTCAGCGTTGCTTGCGCCTGATCGACAGCTGCCTTGGCGGCGGCTTCATCGGCGCGCGCCCGCGCCAGCGTCGCCCTGGCGGTGTCGAGGTCGTATAGCGACGGCACTTTGCCGCCGCTCAATTGCCGGACATGCAGTTGTCGCGCCATTTTCACTTCCGCCTCCAGCAAGCTGGCATGAGTCTGCCGGACTTTGGCGCGGGACGACTCCAGCCCGGCTTGCGATTGCAAGGCTTGCGCCTCAAGCCGGGTAGTGTCCAGACGCGCCAGCACCTGGCCGACCGTGACGCTATCGTTATAATCCGCTTCCACCGACTTGATGGTCCCGGATACCTCTATGCCGACTTCGACTTCCTTGAGCGGCGCCAAAGTGCCGGTGGCGCTGACGGTAACCTCCAAATTACCGCGCGTTACAGCTTGCGTGACATAACCGGCTTGTTGGTTATTGCCGCTATTGAAGGCAAAGACGACGACCAGGATCGTGACGCCGAGCGCGACGGCAAGCCACAGCCATTTTTTGAGCGGCTGGCGGCTGTTTGCCGGATTGAGCCCGAGCACTTCGGCGATAGGTTGTGTTGCTTGGCTGTTAGGATTATTCATGATCGGATTGCTCAGAATTGTTGTTGGCGTGCCAGCCACCGCCGAGCGCCTTGTAAAGTCGAACAATATCGGCGGCGACTTCAGACTCGCTGGCGGCTAATTGGGTTTGCGCGCTCAGTAGCGAGCGCTGCGAATCCAGAACCCGCTGAAAATCGAGTAAGCCGGAAACGTACTGCGCGTCGGCCAGAGCCAATGCACTGATGCCTGCCTCCACAGCCGCGTTCAGCGCATCGCGGCGCTTACGTTCTTCGGAATAAGCCGTCAGCGCATTTTCGACATCGCGGAGCGCAGTCAGTAGAGTCGACTGATACAAACCCAGCGCCTGTTCCTGAAGGGCGTTTTGAATATTGATGTTACTGCGGATGCGTCCAGCGTCGAGTAAGGTCCAGGCGGCATTTGCGGCGACTTGAAAGGCCTTGGCCCCGGCGCTGTAGAGATTGGCGTAAGCCAGCGATTCCAGGCCGATAGAGCCCGATAGCGTGAAATCGGGATAGCGCGCCGCCTCGGCAACGCCGATTTGAGCGGTTTGCGAGGCCAGTTTACGCTCGGCACGCCGCACATCAGGACGTCGGCGCAACAGATCGGCCGGGATGCCAACGCCGATCTCGGCAGAGGCGGCGGGAATCCGGGCGGATGCGGCCAGCAACCGCTTCAGGGCGTCGGGTTGTTGTCCCAGCAACAGCGCCAGCCGGTGCTTGGCCTGTTCCAGCGTACTTCGCAAACTGGGGATGCCGGCGCGGGTATTTTCCATTGTCAATTTGGCCTGATCGACATCCAGCTGCGTGGTCAGTCCGGCTTGATACCGCCAGCGGGTAATGTCGTAGGTTTCATTCTGTGCGGCCAGGTTGTCTTCGGTAATTTTAAGGCGGGTTTGGTCGCTGCGTACATCGACATAGTTAAGCGCCACTTCCGCGCACAAACTGACTAAAACGTCGCGTAAATCTTCCTGCGCCGCCTGCATGGTCGCCTCGGCCGCTTCGATGGCGCGCCGCTTTTTGCCGAAAATATCGATTTCCCAACTGGCATCCAGGCTAGTACTGTACAGCTCGCTGGTGGCGCCGCCACCGGCAGCCTCGCTGCCGCCGCTTTGGCTGGCCGATGCGGTTAACGACGATGTCGGCAACAAATTGGCCTTGGCCAACTGACGACGAGCGCGCGCCTCACGTAATCTGGCCTCGGCCTGATATAAATCCCGATTACCCGCTTGAGCTTTCCCGATCAGTTCCGTCAGAACAGGATCGTTGAAAACGGTCCACCAACGGTTGATGTCGGCCATTTTTGCAGACGGGCCGCCGGTTTCGGCAATGCTCCAGTTTGCCGGTAATTGGGTTTGCGGCTGCCGGTAATCAGGGCCTGCCATAAAACATCCCGATAGTAGCGGCACCGCCAGCCACAGCGCATCTCTTTTTGTCGCTCTCATCAACAGTTTATTTGATTTTCAGGTTTGACGGCTTCTTCAGCCATTGATTGGCTTTTCCCGAGAGCCATGACTGGGCCAAGGCGTCGGATTTGCTGACGCTGTCTAAAAATGCGCCGGATATGCTGAATACGGCGGCGGTATGTCTGGCATCCCGTTCGCTATCCTGCATTCCGCCATGTGGCGGCCTACCTCTACCCATGCCGCCCGGAGGCCCGCCGGCCCTGCCGCCGCCCATTCTGTCTTCGCCTTGAAAATGACCGCCAAAGCGCGGCATGCCGCTACGGTCGGTCCCTGCTTTTTCGCCAGGCTCCTGAGCCGGGTCTGGTTCTTGCCGATGCGATAAATGAGATCCCGCCAATAATTGATGGCTGCCTTTATTCAATTGTAGTAAATACTTATTGCCGCGCGGCGCATATTCCCAGATTGCGGTGCGCACGTAGGGAGAACTGATCCCGTAAGGATCGTCGTCTTCGCTGCCGGTCACCACCAACAAGGGGATCGAAATGTTCTGGTAGCGGGTTGCCACGCTGCCGAGCGCCATATCCACGGACGGGCTGAATAGAATCGCGGCAAGCGGCTTGAAATCTTGCGTCTGGGGCGGAACGCCGTCGAATTTCTCGCCGATCATCGCTGCCGTTGTTTGCGCGCCGATGTCGTAACCGGCAACGATCAACCGGGACAAATCCGCAGCGGCAAACAAGCCTTGGTCGGCCTTTGCTTTCAGCTTGAGTTGTGCGTAGGCCCAAAGCAAGTGGTCGATGCGTTTTTTCAGGGATGCTTGCGAGAAATACTCATGGCCCAGATAATGCAGCTCGCTGTTTCTGGCGGCCTTGGACGGCCTTGATCTGTCTTCGTCGGACATTTCAGGCTCATCATCTCCGGGTTTTCCATGCATCGGAGCCAATTCTTTAAGCGCTTCGCCAATCTCTACCGGCTGTATGCTGAAAACCGCGTAACCGGCCTTGGCCCAGGTTTCGCGCCAGAGCCATCCGCCATCGGCGGGCTCGCCCAAGCCCGGCAGGTAAACAATCAGCGGATAACGGCCTTTTTCCGTCGGCGCAAGCATTGAAACCTCGATGGTTTGGCCATCGTGCCACCAGGTTTCGCGGACTGAATCGATCGCATAGCTGTGCGCGGAAGCGTAGCCGCCTTTGCTGATAAACTGTCCGATTTTTTCGTTTTGCTCTTCCGGTGTCGGCGGGGACGGGCGAAAAAAACAACCGGTCAGGAAAGCCGTGCAGGCGACAGCCGCCAAAAAATAAGCCGTAGCAGGGTGAGTTTTGTTCATGGCAAGATTGGATCGAATGGTTGCTTGAAATGCAGGTAAATCCCTGTCAATAAAATGTAAAACCGCGCCCGGTCATAGTCCGGGCGCGGCATGCAGTTATAGGAATTAATCCTCGAATTTACTTTGCAGTTTTTTCTGCTGCTCGGCGGTTAACAGTTTAAACACGGCGTTGTCCAATCTGGATTTTTGCAACGCCATTTCCCGGTGGATCACGTCAGCCTTGTTAAACAGCGCCCGGATTTTGTCGTCGTTGTAGTCGTAGGAAAAGACCAGATGGTGAATTTCCTTGCCGATGCTTTTCGCAGCTTCCATTTGGGCGTCGGTCTCGGTGCGATGGGTTTTGAGCAGTGCTTTGATTTCAGTTCGTTGTTTGTCGGTCAGGTCGATTCGATGTAAAAATCGCGGCATGCGCTCCTCGTCGTCGGGACCGGGTCTATGATGTTCGGAGAACGGCATGTCCCCGCAAGGATATTCGCCGTGCATGGGCGGCTTAGCCAGGGCTATCGCCGGGAATAAGACTAAAATCAACAATAGTTTACGCATAAAAAATCTCCAGTGGTTTAATGAAAAGAGTACGGAACAAGGTTGTTTCCGTCGTGTTCAGTATCGCTCTAATGCAGGTAAAGCACTGTTATTGAAATGTAAATTCAGGTAAATACAGCGGTCGAATTGTGGCGGTTGCGATGGCGTAACGCTATGATGACGCCAACAATGTAATTAAGGTGGTGAGTGTGACGAAGATTTTGATTATTGACGATGACGTCGAATTGGCCGGGTTGTTCAAGGAGTATCTGGAGCAGGACGGCTTTGCCGTTGAAGTGAGTCATCAGGGCGAGTCGGGGCTGCGGCTGGCGTTGTCGGGAGATTACCAGCTGGTGATACTCGACATCATGTTGCCGGATATAAAAGGCACCGAGGTTTTAAACCGCATTCGCATGGAAAGCCGTATCCCGGTGCTGATGTTTACCGCCAAGGGCGACGATGTGGACCGGATTATCGGCCTGGAATCGGGGGCTGACGATTATGTGCCCAAGCCGTGCACGCCGAGGGAGCTGGCGGCGCGCATCCGTGCCATTTTGCGCCGGACCCAGCCTGCAAAAGGCGGCGATAACGGGCCGATTATTGCCGGCGCGTTGAAAGTCTGGAGCGAAAAACGCAAGGCGTCATGGTTCGACCATGATTTGGAGCTCACCAGCACCGAGTTTAATTTGCTGGAAACGCTGGCGCTGCATTTCGGCCGCATCGTCAGCAAGAACGAACTGTCCGAAAAAGCGCTGGGGCGGCCTTTGGCGCGTTTCGACAGAAGCATCGATGTACATATGAGCAGCATCCGCCAGAAACTGGGTTGCCAGAGCGACGGGCGCTCGTATATCCAGACCGTGCGCGGCCAAGGCTATCAATTGATAAAGGAGTAGCGGCGTGGGACGGTTGTTCTGGAAGTTTTTCCTTACCTTTTGGCTGGCTTTGCTGGTGGCCGGTATCGGCGTCGGCACGGCGGTCTGGTTAAGGCATAACGCCTGGCAGGGGCAAGAGGCCGGGCAGTTGGTCGATGTCGGGCATGCCGCATCGTTTGTCGCTGTCTCGGAGAATATTATCCGGCATGGCGGCGTTGCCGGTTTGCGCAGTTTTCTCGATTCGATGCGCGAAACCCCGTTCCCGCCGGTTTATGCGGTGGACGATCAAGACCGGGACATTCTGCAACGCAGCTTGGCGCTCGAGGTTTTGCAACAGGCCCGCACCTTATTCCAGCAGGCCGCTTATCCCGAGGCGATTCGTGTGGTAACGGCGGACGACGGGCAGCGTTATTTGCTGTTTGTGCCGTTGCCGGAGCATGGCTTTGCCGACCGTCCGCCGCCGATGCCGGACGGCGGCTTTGCTCCTCCTCCGGGCGATCGTTCGGCGCATCGTTCCCGGCCGCCGCGCGAGCCGCCAACGCCGCGGATGCCGATTCTGGCCGGTACGTTGGCCAGCCTGATGTTCAGCGCCGCGCTGGCCTGGTATTTCGCCAAGCCGATCCGCAGTTTGCGTAACGCTTTTGCCGCGCTGGCCCAGGGCGATCTGGATACACGGGTCGGCGCGTCGATGGGAAAACGCCGCGACGAATTATCCGACTTGGGGCGGGATTTCGATCATATGGCCGGGCAGATTCACAGCCTGGTGCATGCCCAGCAACGCTTGCTGCACGATGTTTCCCATGAATTGCGTTCGCCGCTGGCGCGGATACAGGCCGCTATCGGCGTGGCTCAGCAGCAACCGGAAAAGACGCAGACGATGCTCGATCGTATCGAGCGGGAGTCGCAGCGGATCAGCGATCTGGTCGGCGGATTATTGATGCTTTCCCGTCTGGAAGCCGGTGTTCAAGGCAGCGAAAGCCACGATTTCGACATCGGCGCGTTGCTGGACGATATTGTCGAAGACGCCCGTTTTGAGGCTGAGCAGCATGCGGTTTCGATTCGTTATCACGGCATAGCGGAAACAGTGGTCAAAGGCCGGAGCGAATTGCTGCATCGGGCTATTGAAAACGTGCTGCGCAATGCGCTGCAACATTGCAGGAAACACGGCGAAGTGTCGGTCGCCGCCCGTTTCGATACCGGCAAGCGGCGTTTGCAGGTGACGGTTGATGACCAGGGGCCGGGCGTTGCCGAAAGCGAGTTGGCGGCGATTTTCGAGCCGTTTTTCCGTAGCGGAGACCGCAGCAAGGCTGACAGTATAGGACTGGGTTTAGCCATCGCCTATCGTGCGATAGAGGCGCACGGCGGGCGTATTCAGGCCGGCAACCGCCCTCAAGGCGGTTTGCGCATCGAAATAGAAATTCCTTTTGCCGGGTAGATCCCTCTGCGCGGCGATGCGGGCAGAGGGATGCGGCTTAAATTAAACGGATGTCGAAAAGCTGTTGCTTTCAGCGGTCTGGTTAGGATCGCTGTAGGCATGCAGCAATTGCATCATCTGTTTCATGAATCGCGCATCGGCGCTGGATGCGGAAGATGACGCCTCGGCGCCGCTGCCGGCGCCGGACGCGTTTTTCGATTCTTCAAAGGCTCTCGCCTCGCTACCGTTCACCTTGCCGTCGCCGTCGGTATCGGCTGCATCGAAATTACCGGCTATATCGCTCATGAGCTTGGCTCTTTCGCTGTCTTTCGAACCCAGTTCTTGCACCATTGAGGTCAGTTGATCTTTGGTAAAGCCTTGATCATTCGGGCCGCCATCTTTCGGCGGTGGCGGCATGCCTCCGGCCAGCATTTGCATTAACTGCCCATCGGCGTCTGATGTCGATGCTGTATCGGTGCCGGACGAGGCTTGCGATGCCTCATAAGCCAGCGACTCTTCAATAGTCACCGTGCCGTCGCCGTTGGCATCGGCCGGATCGCTGCTTTCCGAGGAGGATGACGCGCTGTCTGTCGAACCCGCGCCTTGAGCGCCGCCAGACGGAGGTGGAGGGGGCATTCCGCCTTGGCCGCCTTGCATGCGCGCCCGTGGAGCAGGCCCATCCAGCTCGGAGGCTATTTTTTGTATGGTTGCCGACATTTCTTCCTTGGTAACTTTACCGTCGCCATCGCCATCCAGCTTGGAGAACATTTCATCGGCTACGCTGGAACTGCTTGAGCCGCCCGATTGCGACACGTTGCCCAGCGCGGCCTCCAAATCGCTTTTTTCAATATAGCCCTGTCCTTTAGTATCCAGCTTTGAAAATAGATCCTCGGCCATTTTCGATGGATCGGGGCGCTGCATGGCTCTCATCATTGTAGAACCGCCGCTGTTTACACTGCTAATACTCATGGTTTTATCCTCATATTGGGTTTAATTGCCGGATGGCCGGTTGGCCGTCCGATATCGCCGTTCTGTTAAGACAGCCCCTGACTGACTTAACGGAACTACATAGTTCTTGAGCAATATATCGGCCAGGAAAGGCTTAAAAACAGGGGCGGAAAGGTAAAGTTAAGTTAAGGAATGTTAAGGATTTTCGGCCAATGTTAAGATGATGATGTTTAACGAAAGGAACGACCGGTGAAAACCGTAAAGTCTGGCGTTGACCGGCAAATTTTTGCCGCGGTATTGGTCGCTAAAGTCAGCCTGCTGAGGTATAAAGAGCTTTTTAAAAGGAGTCACGCATGAAAGTATTATTTATACTGATCGCTGTCTTATTGACCAGCTGCACCGGCATTCCCGAAGGGATTACGGCGGTTGAGGGTTTTGAAATTAACCGCTATCTGGGTACCTGGTACGAAGTCGCGAGGCTCGATCACCGGTTTGAAAGAGGCTTGGAGAATATCTCGGCGACCTATACCTTGCGTGAAGACGGCGGCGTTGACGTGCTGAATAAAGGCTGGGATATAAAAGCCGGGGAATGGCGCGAGGCAGAAGGCAAAGCCTATTTTGTCGAACAAGTGGATAAAGGCAGGCTGAAAGTGTCTTTTTTCGGGCCGTTTTATGGCGCTTACAATATTATCGAGCTGGATAAAAAGGATTATGCTTATTCGATGGTCGCCGGACCGGATCGTTCTTATCTCTGGATATTATCCCGCACCCAACAATTGCCTGAGGCGACTTTAAAAGCATTGACCGAACGCGCGAAAACGCTGGGTTTTGCTACCGATCAGCTTATTTTTACGAAGCCTAATTAGTTTGTGAGCGGTGGGGCCTTTGCCTTTTTTCACGCTATAATCTGACATTCTTGTTAACTATGCCCCACAACACCTTGTGCCGAAACCTGAGAAGCTGTTTGGTCGCGACACTTCCTCTATCCATGACAGTCGTATGAATAAACCGGCAATCCCCGGCAAACGAACCGGCGTCAAACCGGCGGCCAGCCCAAAACCCAAACCGCGCAAGACTCAAAAGTCGCCGAAAAAAGTGCAGCCCAAACCGCCGGTTACCAGTTTCAGGCGAAGATTACTGATGGTCGGCCTCGAAGCATTGGGCTTGGCGGTAACTGCGGTTTCCGCGATCATGATTTTGTTGGGCTATTCGGCCAACTGGTTTTCCGGCACCCGTTTTTTGACCAGTCTATTGCCGTTCGCAATCGGCGTATTGGGCTTGATTGTTGCGGCGGCGGTGTTGCTGATTGGCTGGTGGAAACTGCGCAAATGGTTGCAGGGCAGGGCGGCGGTATTGGTCCCGGTTTTGGCGGTCAGCTTTGCGTTGGTTATCGGCTGGTTTGTGCTGCAAAACCGCTTTACCCAGGCATTCGGGCACTTTCGCACGCTGGTCGGCGGCAAGCAGGAAGCGGGGCGGGTTACCGTGGGTCATCAGGTTTACGCCGCCTATAGGCGTTACGATCCGGCGGAATTATTGAAAATAATTAACCGTGCAGAGACCTATAACCCGGTTATTGCCGAGGCGGCCAAGGCATTCGATGTCGATACCAATCTTTTGCAAGGCATCGCCGCGACAGAATCCTCTTTCTTGCCCAGGGACAGCCGCGACGGCGGGCGAGGCCTGTTTCAAATTACGCTGGCGCCTAAAGCCGTCATGGAGCAAGTCGGCAAACAGCTGGAAGTGAGCAAGCCTTCGCCGCTCAACCCGCGGCACAATGCGTTTATTGCGGCCGCGACCTTGAAATATTATTTGGCCCAGATGCGCGGCGACCTGTTTTTGGGTTTGCTGGCCTATAACATCGGCCCGGCCAACGGCGGCCTTCGCTTTATCATGCAGCAGTATGGCGCGACCGATTTCGTCACCATACAGCCTTATTTGCAACAGTTGCCCCGCGATTATCCGATTCGCGTTTTATCGCATGCGCTTGCCTTCCGGCTCTGGCAAACGGAAGGAAAACTGCCGGTTTACGAAGAAGGCGATAATGCGATGCGCATCCAGAGTATTGGCATACCCGGACTGCAAGCCGAGCTTTAGGAAAGAGCCGGACAGATTTTCCTAAGCCTTCCTTCTTAATCCGTTGTTTTTGCGGCTATTGCGCCTGACGCCTAATGCGTAATGCATTGATCTTGTTAACCAGTGTGTTTTGTGCAGATTGATCCTCAGGCCCGTTTCCGATCAGCTGCGTATTATCACCATCCAGTTTAATCAGATAATCTTTGTTTTCAGTAAAGACACTGATGATGTCGCGGTTATCGCCACGGCGATGGGCGATATATTTGGGCGGGATATTCTGTTCGCCCAGCAAAACTCCGTTCCACTCCGAAAAACATTGCTTGCCGGAAACCAAACCATGCAAGCTATTGAATATGTCGATTTGCTGGAATTGATGATTTTCAACCGCCTTCTTACCGCCATCGGCAATAACCATAGGTATTTTTGCAGCAGCCTTGAATTGACCAAATAAATCAAATTCGGCTTTTTTCAAAGGGGTCATCGAGTGATGGTCGCCGACAATAACCAATATGCCGTTATTGAAAAAACCGCCGGCTTGAAGTTGCCGATAAAAGCGACCTATCTGTTTATCCGTATACATAATGGTTTCGGACTCGGATTTATGTTTGTTTTCCGGGTTAATATAAGGATGATGGCTGCTGACGGTTTTGATAAAAATAAAAAAGTTGTGCGCGCTATTTTGTTTTATTCGATCCAGTGCTCTGATATAAAGGGCTTCATCCGGCGCCGCTTGAAAATGAAACCTCTCCCATTGGTTATATTCAGGCCGCTCATGCCCCTCAATATAGTCGAAGCCAATACTTTGGGTCCAATTGCCGGTATTGCCGAATTCAAGATCCGCTGTCGTCAGAAATTCGGTTTGATAACCGTATTTTTTCAGAATATTAGGTAATGATTCTTTAATGTCATAAAAACTGTGGAATGAGGTGCCGCCATCATCCGTGTAGGTAGATGGCGGGTAGATGGGATGCAAACCGGTCAATAGCGCTATTTCTCCGTCCTCGGTAATGAAGCCGTTGGCGTAGAAATTTGTGAACGCTTGATTCTGTCCGGCGATTAGATCGAGGTTGGGCGTCCAGTCATTGATGCCTGAAAAATAGTGGCTTTGATAGGCGGAAAGCGACTCCACCATTAAAATGATAATGTTTTTGTTTTTCGCATCCTTGGTCAGGCAATGCGATTCTTCATTGAAACTAAACGATTTTAAAAAATTATCGCTGTAAGAAGAGGACTCCGACAGGATAGTTAAATTGTAGTCAATGACATTTTTGTAAATCCAGGAATGCGCGTACTTGTGCGTATCGGAAAAACTTGATGCTAATGGCAGGGCGGCAATGATAAATACGGGGAGTTTTTGATAACGCAGGTTATTTATTTTGTATTTGCTAAGAGAAAGAGCAACCGGCGCAGCAAGGATGAGAGCGACAATCAGGGATATATTGACGTTATTTAAAATATAGATCTGCTGAATATATTTGTAGGAATAATCGGCATATTTTATGACGTCACCTAGCGTGAGATGGGTATTGAAATTAATGATAACGATATAATCAATAATATAAATGCCAAATAAAACAAAACCTGAGAATCTGAGCAGTGCAGTGAGCAATCGGTTGGTCTGTGGCAACAGTGAAATATAAAACAGCAGCAGTAGGGCGCAATAAAACCCGGCGTCGTTGGCTAAAACCTGGCCAAAGCCCAATAACCGGGTTGAGGTGTAGTGGAAAATGAAACTATCGACATACAGGCATTTTAAGAATAGCGGGATGGCGAGTAAAAAAGAAAATTTGAGCATCTATGTCGGACAGGGTTATTGCTGAGGACCGGTGAGCTAAAGCGTTAGTATTCTTCAAGTAAATTCGGGAAGATCGCTGCTGTGCATGAATATGGCAATCGAGCTTTATCGATTTTACGGACACTTTGCTAAGGAAGCGCTGAACAAATCGATTCCGCTCATGGTTCGACAAGCTTACCACGAACGGAATCAACAATTTACCGTTCGTCCTGAGCCTGTCGAAGGACTTAATCAGTGCTTCCCTAAGGAGAAGGAGCCCCATTTTAGTTAAATCTAGTGATTTTTATTTCAGTCAGAAATTTTCGATAACAAAATAAGATAACGAAAGATTTCGGCAAAAGCCGCGAATGTTTTATTGATTCGGAGGTGTTCGATGAGGTTTCAAGAAGACATAAAAAAACCGATTGTTTTAAAAACAATCGGTTTTTTGTATTCATGGCGGAGAGGCAGGGATTCGAACCCTGGGAGGGGATCAACCCTCAACGGTTTTCAAGACCGCCGCTTTCGGCCGCTCAGCCACCTCTCCATACCCTGCGTATTATATAGGGAGTTAGATTTATTGCAATCTTAATTCGCTATTTGAAGCGGATATGCCGGATTCAGGACAATGCATTTGGCAATGATCACTCGCTGGGTTTGCCGTAATTAATATCAACGACTGTGTACCGGGTTTCTTTCAGCTCATTTTGGATCGCGACTTCGTCATCAAACGTTTTCTTAAGCAGCGCTCTTGCCAGCGGCGAATCGAGGCTGATGTAGTGCTTTTTAGGATTTAGCTCATCAGCCCCGACTATGCGGTAGGTCACTTCCTCGCCCGCTTCATTCTCCAAGGTCACCCAGGCGCTGAAAAAAATCCTGTCCTGATCGTCAGGTGGTTGGGACACGATATTAAGGGCGGGCAGTCGTTTTTGCAGGTAATGGATACGCCGATCTATGCCGCGTAATTCTTTTTTACGGTAGATATATTCGGCATTTTCCGAGCGGTCTCCTTCCGCTGCCGCGGCCGTTACAGCGAGGGTAACGTCTTTACGCCTGGTCCACAGCTCTTTTAATTCAATTTCCAGCGCCTGATAGCCTTCTTGGGTGATGTAAGGGGATGATTTGGGGCGAGGCGGTCTCCAGCGCGACATGATTGATTTCCTGTAGATGTTATGAGGGATTGAAATATTTTTTCAGACAAAACAGCTGCAAATCTTTATCATAGTCGGCTTTTAAATTACCAAAAAGGTTTTATCATGCAAGTAGCTGACAATATGGCTGTCTCAATTCACTATACTTTGACTAATGATGACGGCGAAGTACTGGATAGTTCAATAGGTGATGATGCCTTGGTTTATCTGCACGGTACAGGAAACATCATTCCCGGTCTGGAAGATGCGTTGCACGGCAAGGCTGTCGGCGACAAGTTTAATGTGCGCGTTGCGGCCAAAGATGCTTATGGCGAGAAAAATGATGGGATGATTCAAGTCATTCCACGGGCCATGTTTGAAGGCATAGACGAGATTGAAGTCGGCATGATGTTTCATGCCGATGTCAGTTCCGGTTCCGGCGAGGTCACCATCGTTAATATCGATGGCGACGATATTACCATCGACGGTAATCACCCGCTGGCAGGGATGGCCTTAACGTTTGATGTGGAAGTTGTGGACATCAGGCCGGCGACTAAAGAGGAAGCCGAGCATGGGCATATCCATGGCGCCGGTTGCCATCATTAAGCGTTGCCGGTATTTTTCTACATCCTTGTAGTCGCAATCTAGCTTACAAAAGCCTTTAGTAATAGAGCGGTATTCGCCATGCCTTTATGGAGGTGCCGCTCGATTTCCTCCATGGTTATTTCCCCCTCCGATTTTCCCGCCGCCCAATTGGCGACGACGCTGATCGCGGCATAAGCCATATCGAGTTCCTTGGCCAAGGCGGCTTCCGGCATGCCGGTCATGCCGACTAGGTCGCAGCCGTCTCTTTCCATGCGCCGGATTTCCGCGGCGGTTTCCAGGCGCGGCCCTTGGGTGCAGCCGTAAGTGCCCAGCGGGCTGATTTTTATGTTGGCGGCGCTGGCGGCGCTGATTAAGCGGGAGCGCAGTTTTTGATTGTACGGGTAGGTAAAGTCTATGTGGGTGACGGCCTCGTCTTCAAAAAAAGTATGCTTGCGGCCGTAGCTGTAATCAATGATTTGGTCCGGGATGGCGATATGCGCCGGAGCCATTTCGCCGGTAATGCCGCCTACTGCGGCGACGGCGACGATCTGCTCAACGCCGAGCTGTTTAAGTCCCCAGATATTGGCGCGGTAATTGATTTGGTGCGGGGCTATTGTGTGCGGATTGCCGTGTCTGGTCAGGAATATAATCCGGCTGCCGTTCAACTCGCCGGTAACAAACTCGGCCGAGGGCGAGCCGTAAGGCGTGTCCAGCTGCTCGCGACTGAGGATGTTTAAGTCGCTGAGTTGGGTCAGGCCGGTGCCGCCAATGATCGCGAGTGTGGTCATGTGTTTATTCCTTGCAGGCGTAAATGCCCGGTGCATTGCGTAAATAGCCTTTATAGTCCATGCCGTAGCCGAACAAATAACGGTTTACTACTCTCAAGCCGATAAAGTCGGCTGTTACCGTTTTTTGATGATCGAGGATTTTATCGACCAACACGGCGCTGTAGATGGCTGTCGCGCCTTGCTCCCGGCAGTAGTCATAGATGGCTTCCAGTGTGATGCCTTCATCAAGGATGTCATCGACGATCAGTACGGTGCGGCCTTTAAGCGGCGTTTCCGGTTGAACCAGCCATTTGACGCTGCCGCCCGAAGTCTGGTTTTGGTAACGGCTGGCATGGATGGAGTCCAGGGTTAACGGGATGGTTAGCCGGGGCAGCAATTTGCCGGCGGCGACGATGCCGCCGTTTATAACGCAGAGCACTAGCGGGTTGCGGTCGGCAAACGCGATGTTGATTTCCTGGGCTATTTTATCGATAGCGGCTTCGACTTCCTGTTCGCTGTGCAGCAGGTCGGCAGTTGCCCGGACGCGGTTGATTTCTTCAAGCATATTTATAGGTTGTGGTTGATGAGGGTGGATAATCGCTGCCATTTTTCGGACTGCATCAGTTGTTCGCGGTTCATCTGCGGTTTGCCTTGCATGGCGCGCAGCCGTTGCTCTCTGATCGGGTCGCGGGTTATCGGCAACGCATCAAGCACCTGTTCGGCGGCGGCCGGGTTGTTGCAAACCAGGATCATGTCGCATCCGGCAAGCTGCGCAAGGCGGGCGCGTTCCGGGAAGTCGCCGACCGATGCTGCGCCTTCCATGCTTAAGTCGTCGCTGAACACCGTGCCGTTAAAGTTTAATTCCTTGCGTAAAATCTGTTGTATCCAGAACGGCGAGAATCCGGCCGGATTCGGATCGATTTTCGGATAGACTACATGCGCCGGCATAATGCCTTCCAGGCCTTCTGCGATCAGTTGTTTAAAAGGCAGCAGGTCTTTTGCCCTGATACTGTCCATATCCCGTTCATCCACCGGCAAGGTCAGATGTGAATCCAGCGCCACTGCGCCGTGACCGGGGAAATGCTTGCCGGTTGCGGCCATGCCCGCTTCATTCATGCCTTTCCTGAATGAACTTGAAAGACGCGTCGCCAACGCCGGATCAGTAGAAAATGAACGGTTGCCGATGATTTCGCTGACGCCGCAGTCAATATCCAGCACCGGCGCAAAGCTGAAATCGATGCCGACCGCCAGTAACTCGGCGGCCATCAACCAGCCAGCGGGTTCAGCCAGTTCCGGCATTTGGGCGTAATTTGATGCGGGCGGCAAGCGGGTGAAGCCTTGTTGAAAGCGTTGCACCCTGCCACCCTCCTGGTCGACGGCAATCAGTATGTCGCCGTTGCGCGCCGCACGGATGGTGTTAATCAGCTCGGTAATTTGTTCGGGGTCCTGATAATTGCGCGAAAAAAGGATGACTGCTCCGGTGTTGGGGTGGTTTAGCTTTTCTTTTTCGTCTTGAGCCAGGGTTAAGCCCGCAACATCCAGCATTATCGGGCCGATAGGGAGATTACTTGTCATTACTTGGATTCGTTTTAAAATTGAAGAGGTTGGCCTTATACTAGGCCGCTATTTTCTGTTACACGGAGTCTGTTATGCGTTTATTGGTTATGCTGTTAAGTCTGCTGTTCATATCGGTTGCGGCTGCGAATGAAGGGGCAAAAGAGTCAGAAGCAGAAGCGGGTGTAAAATATATCGAAATGACTCCTAAGTTTACCGTTAATTTGGCGGAACCAAAAAAGTTTTTGCTGGTCAATGTGCAATTATTGGTCGAAGGTGCGGGGACTATTGCGGCGGTAAAAAAACATATGCCGGCATTGAGGCACGCATTGATCATGCTGTACAGCGGCAGGCCGTCTGAAGAATTGCAAACCATGGAGCAGCGTGAGGCGTTGCGGAAAGAAACGGCCGCTGTTATTCGTCAAACGCTGGAAAAGAGTGAGGACGGCAAAGGGCATTCTGCATCAGCTGAGGAAGGGCGTTCCGAGGAGGGCGCAGGTCATCCCGAAGGCTTTAAAGATGCCTATTTTACTGAGTTTTTGATTGATTGATCTGAAAGGCGCAGAAGTATGTTTGTGCTTTTTCGCCTGATTTAGAATCTTAACTGATCTCTAATAAGGGTTACATTGTCCGCAATCTGCGATTCCGTGTAAGGTACGGCATCGAATTTCCCCCAAACCGGTGCGGGCCAGGCTTTGTCGGTCCGGTAGCGGACTATATGGTGGATATGCAGTTGCGGAACCATATTGCCTATCGCCGCAATATTCATTTTGTCGGCTTTATAAAGCACTGCCAGGTTTTCGGCAAGGTAGCTGGATTCTTCGGTCAGCAATTCACGTTCGACTTTGCTCAGCTGGTAAATTTCCTGTAGATCCGCCCGTTCCGGCACCAGTATAAACCAGGGATACCGGCTGTCGTTCATCATCAATAATCGACATAATTCAAAACGGCCAATGGCTATGCAATCCTGCTTCAAGCGCGGATGTAACTGAAATGTCATGAGTCTTGTTATCCTAGAAAAGCAATGTCCAAAAATAGCGGATTAATGGCGGGAACTGAGTGGCGGATTCGTCGGTAAGGATCGTGCATAAATTAATTCAGGCAATTACCATGAAGAGCATGAAGACTTAAACCTTTCATGCCGCTTCATGTCCTTCATGGTTAAAAAATGAAAAATAAAACTTACTCAAGTTATTTCATGCCTGTTCCTTAGCTTGTGCGGGTTGAGTGACAGCGTATTGCACCGTATGGATGTCGGCTATTCGGAGCAATACGCTGCCGGGTGTGGGAACATCCGGCTGTGTGTTTACAACGACCCAAAATAAGCCGCTAATGCTTTAAAGTCGTCCTCGCTCAGGTTGGCGGCAATGCCTTGCATCGGACCGCTTTTGCGTGAACCGTCCTTGAATGCTTTTAATTGCTGTACAAGGTAGTCAGGGTGTTGTCCGGCAAGCCGTGGAAACTGGCCGTTCCCTGCCGCCGTGGAGCCGTGGCAGCCCAAACACATGTTGGCTTTGGCTTCGCCTGACTTTGCCAATGCCGGGTCGCCGCCGGTCTTGACGGGCTTCTGGCTGGAAAAATAAGCGGCAAGGTTGGCAATATCTTCATTGCTCAGGTTGGCGGTCATCGATTGCATCATCAGATTGATGCGGTCTCCAGCCTTGAATGCTTTGAGTTGATTGGTTAGGTAGATCGATTGTTGCGCCGCCAGAATGGGCCATTGCGCGCTACGGCTGTTGCCTTTTTCACCATGACAGCCGACACAATTCTCTGCTTTTTTCTCTCCTGCCGAGATGTCTGCCGCCGAAACCGGCAAAGCTAGAAAAACAGCCAGCAAGAAAGATAAGGTAAGGGGGTTCTGTAGTGAGTTCATGGTTCACCTCTTGGGATAGGATTAGACTAACTGTTTGGCGAAGTCTGCCTTTCACAGATAAGGCTTTTACTATACAACTAAAAAGATTAACTGGTAATAAAAAAGTTAAGGTGTGGCGCGTATATGCAAAATGGCGGGAGAGGAAGGTCTGGTTGGAGTTTATGCGCACATAAATGTGGCAATTTGAGCGTCGTCTATATTTTGGGCAGGGAAAGGATTGCTATGTCCAGGGCTTCTGAACATAGCAAGAAGCAAGGTTATTTTACGATGCGTAAATTTGGCTTGGAGGTCGGTTTTTTTACCGGTGGCGGCTCATCGTCTTCATTGTCTTCCGGGTCGAAGATCATGCCTTTGCCGTTTTCTTTGGCGTAGATTGCCAATACTGCGGTTACCGGGGTGACAATGTGCATCGGTTTCCCGCTAAACCGGGCGTTAAATTCAATTTCTTCGTTGCCGAGCGAAAGACCCTGTATCGCTTCAGGTCTTATATTTAAAATGATTTTGCCGTCTTCAATAAATTCTGTCGGTAAAATCGCACCGGCATTTTCTGCATCCACCAGAAGATGCGGCGTCAGGCTGTTGTCAATAATCCATTCGTATATCGAACGAATTAAATAGGGCTTTAGAGATGTCATTTTTGCTAGGGTTTTATTTTAAAGGCTCGATCATTTCTTTCTCGGCGTCGCTAAGACTACGCTTGAAAGCGGCTCTGTTGAATATGCGCTGGGCGTAATTGGTGATCGCTTCGCTGGGCGTCGAGATGTCAATGCCTATGCTGGGCAGGCGCCATAACAAGGGCGCAATGACGCAATCTATCAGCGAAAACTCATCGCTCATAAAAAAGGGTCGAGCGGCAAAAATAGGCTCGGCGGACAAGATGCTTTCTCTAAGCATTTTCTTTGCGCGGGCGGATTTTTTCTCGCCGGAAAATAGAATTTCGTCCAGTAACTGATACCAGTCCTGATCGATGCGCTTAATCAGCATTCTGGCGTTTGCCCGTGAAACCGGGTCCATTTGGTGTAAAGGAGGGTGCGGAAAGCGTTCGTCCAAATATTCCATGATGATGCGCGAGTCATAAAGAACCAAGTCGCGTTCAATCAATGTCGGTGACGTGCCGTTAGGATTAAGCTCAAGTAAATCCTCCGGGGGATCAGTCGGGTCATAATATTCTATGTCTGCGACAACTCCTTTCTCGTGTAAAACAAAACGGGCGCAGTGGCTCATCGCGCATGTTGGAGATGAGAAAAGCGTCATTACAGATTTACGAGTAATATTTGTCACGAATAACAACCTCTTTAAAGACGGTAGAGCAATAAAAAAAAGGATATTATAACAGATTGGCGAGGTTTTTATTTGCCGTTGTTCGGCGTTGGCCGCGCTGAGGGATAAAGCCCGTGCTGAGTGTGTCGAAAGGGTGTTTCAAGCGGGAGTGATGGGCTGTTTCGGCAGCCCATCTTATTGCTCTGCTAATGATGCTTTATACGCTTAAGAATTAATGGATCTTTTTCCAGTATTCTTTTTTCAGCAGGTAAGCCACAACTAAAAACATCAAAATGTAAAATATCACGTATTTTCCGATACGCTGTCTTTCGAGCTGCACGGGTTCACCGACATACACCAGGAAATTAACCAAGTCATTGACGAAAATATCAAATTCTCCTGCGGACAATGTCCCCGGTTCTTTAAGAACTAAATTGGTGTATTCATCCCCCCATATATTTTTTTTATGCTCTGCATGTTGCTCACCTTGTAATTGCCAGAGTGGGTTAGGCATGGCGGTATCTTGGAAGACTAGGTTGTTTACCCCTCTAGGGCTTTTGGGATCGGTATAGTAACTTTTCAAATAGCTGTACAGCCAATCCGCACCGCGCGATCTGGCAATTAACGACAAGTCTGGCGGTTGTGTACCAAACCATTTTTCCGCATCATGCTTGTTCATGGCGCTGTGGAGTTGGTCGTAGATGCTTGCTCCTTCAGGAGCAATGTCTTTTAGCATCTTTTTTTGATCGACATCGGTATCGAGGGCAATACGCAGGTAACGAATATGCTTGATTGAATGGCAGCCAAGACAATAAGTGACGAAGTGCTTCGCTCCTCGTTGCAATGAAGCATTATTGGAAAGATCGATACTCGCTTCTTGCAGTTCAATGTCTTCCGAGGCGGTAACCCCAAAAGACAGTAATAACAGTAAAAGTAATGCCGTTAAGTTTTTCATATTAATCCAGACTCCCTATTGCTTTTTTTACTAACCGAGTAATAACGTTTCTTATGCCTTCGGGATTAGGTTGTCTGGTAAAAGAAGAGCCTTTAAAAGCAGTATGGCCAATTTCGGTAGCTGCCGGTTTTAATACCGTAATTTCCTCAATTAACGCGGGCAATTGCTCCTCAAGACTATGTACCGTGGTTAAGCGTTTTGGCACCGGTTTGGTCTTTTCCCAGCGGGTATAGAGCGGCATTAACAGGAAGAAACCGAAGTATATCGCGGTGAAGATGCGCGCTAATATTGTTGCTGTCGGCGTTGCGGGTTGCGTACCTAAATAGCCCAGCGCCAGGAAACTGATTACAAATAGGGCCAGCGCTTTTTTATAAATGCCGCCGCGGTAACGAATCGATTTGACGGGACTGCGATCCAGCCAAGGCAACAGGAACAATACGACAATCGCACCGCCCATGCCGATAACCCCGGCAAATTTGTCGGGAATCGCTCTTAAAATGGCATAGAAAGGCGTGAAATACCAGACTGGCGCTATATGTTCCGGGGTTTTCATCGGGTCGGCAGGAATGAAGTTTGCATGCTCAAGGAAGTAACCCCCCATTTCCGGCATGTAAAAAATAACCGTGGCGAAAAACAACATAAACACGGCCACGCCGACGATGTCTTTGACGGTGTAATAGGGATGAAAAGGAATCCCGTCTACAGGATGTCCCCAGGGATCTTTGGAGTCCTTGATTTCAATGCCGTCCGGGTTGTTAGAGCCCACTTCATGCAAAGCCACGATATGCAGGAACACCAGCATCACCAACGCCAGAGGCACCGCAATAACATGAAAAGCGAAGAACCGGTTCAAGGTTGCATCGGAAACCACATAGTCGCCTCTGAGCCAGAGCGACAAGTCGTCGCCGATCACAGGAATGGCGCTGAACAGCGAGATAATAACCTGCGCGCCCCAATAGGACATCTGTCCCCAAGGCAGCAGATAGCCCATAAACGCTTCGGCCATCAGGGCTACGAACAACAGCATGCCGAAAATCCAGATCAGTTCGCGGGGATGCTTGAACGAACCGTACAGCAAGCCTCTGAACATGTGCAGATAAACGACGATAAAAAACGCCGACGAACCGGTCGAGTGCATGTAGCGAATCAGCCAGCCCCAGTTCACATCGCGCATGATGTATTCTACGGAATCGAATGCCAGTTTGGCGTCCGGTTTGTAGTTCATCGTCAGAAAAATACCGGTCAAGATCTGGTTAACCAGCACCAGCAAAGCCAGTGAACCGAAGAAGTACCAGAAATTGAAGTTTTTAGGCGCATAATAATGCGTCATGTGTTCATTCCAGAGTTTGGTCAGCGGAAAACGAGCCAAAATCCATTCGTTACATTCAGTTATGCGGCTAGGTTTCATGCGCTTGCTTCCTCTGCGGATTCACCAACAACCAATAGGGTGTCGGTAATATAACGGTAAGGGGGGATTTCCAGATTAGTTGGCGCCGGTACGCCGCGATAAACGCGACCGGCCAAATCAAACCAGGAGCCATGACACGGACAGAAAAAGCCGCCTTTCCACTTGTCGCCAAGATCGTTGGGGGCTATTTCGGGCCGGAATGTCGGCGAGCAGCCCAAGTGCGTACATAAACCCACGGCAACAAAAATTTCCGGCTTAATGGAGCGCGCCGGGTTTTTGCTGGATTCCGGCTGTATGGATTCCACAGAAAGAGGATCCCTCAGTTCATTGTCCAGGGTTTTCAGCGTTTCAAGAACCTCAGGGGTTCGGTTGAGTATCCAGACCGGCTTGCCTCGCCATGCGACCCTGATTAACTGGCCGGGCTCCATTTTGCTGAGATCAACTTCAACGGGAGCGCCGGCCGCCATGGCCTTGGCGCTAGGTTGCATTTGAGCAAGAAAAGGAACTGCCAAGTAGCCTGTGCCGACTGCGCCGACCACGGTCAAAGCCGAGGTTAAAAACTGGCGTTTGGACTGATCGACGCCTTTATTATTCATTATAGAACTCTCCTGATTAGGTCTGCGCCTCTTATGGGCGCATTATTTTTCACCGCCAATATACCATTAGAGCTTATAAGATTTGAAGTGCTTATGCCGCAGGTTTTAGCGTTTGTTATATATTAAAATGGCCCGATGCCATCACATGATTCACAAGTCCATGATGTTAAAAAAAATTGTTGTTTTTTAGCGGGGCGATAACAGCATTAATTTTTTTATATAACTAGCGTGTATTCGATGGATCGGTAAGGTAATTATCCTTCGACTCCAAGATAAGTTCCGATTATGGTTTGTCTTGCACGTAGTCGAAGAGCGTGTTCAGGCTGTTTGTTAATGCGGCAAGAAATGCTGCATTTTCTTCCGGTTTACCTATGGTTACCCGCAGGCAATCAGCCAGCAAACCGCCTTGAGCGCTCAGGTTTTTAATTAAAACGCCCTGTTGTTTTATGGAGTCGAAAATTTCGTTTGCCCGGTTTTCCGGTGTTTTAAACAGGATAAAATTTGCAGCGCTGGGATAGGCGGTAATGCCGCTCAACTCATTAAGCCGCTGAAAGACGATCGACCGTTCAGCGCAAATCTGTTGGGTTTGCCGATCGAACAATACCTTGTTGGACAAGGCAAAGTTTGCGCTTACCTGGGTAAGAATATTGATATTGTAAGGCAGGCGGATTTTATCGAGTTGCTCGATGAGGTCCGGCGTTCCGGCAATATAGCCGAGGCGCAAACCCGCCAATCCCAGTTTCGATACGGTGCGCATCACCAGCAGGTTGTCATATTGCCCCAGACTGTCGATGAAACTGGCGTCGGCAAAAGGCGCATAGGCTTCATCGATCACCACCAAACCCTTGGCGGCTTTTATGATGTCCAGGACCGACGCTTCGGAAAATAAATTGCCGGTAGGGTTGTTCGGGTAGGCCAGGAAGATGACCGAAGGCTGATGCCGTTCTATCGCATCAAGCATGGCCGGTAAATCCAGGTCAAAGCTTCCCTCTAGCAATGGAATGGCGTGGTAGCCCAGGCACAGGCTCAGCTGTTTATACATCACAAAACCGGGATCCGGCGCCAACACGCAGGCATCGGAAGGCAGCGCCATCAACAGTAACTGGATGATTTCATCGGAACCGTTGCCCAGCAGCACATCGAATTGATCGGGTATGTTATTCAGGCGTTTAATGGTGGCAGTCAGGTGCCTGGCTTCAGGATCGGGATAGCGGTTCAGCGGGCAGTCTTTCAATGCTTCCAGCCAGTCTTTCTTAATGTCTTCAGGCCAGCTGTAGGGATTTTCCATCGCATCCAGTTTAATCAAGCCTGTGGCGTCGGCAACTTTATAGGCGGACATTGCCAGGACTTCTTTGCGGAAAAGGGAGGAAAGCAGATTATTTTCGGACATATATGAGGTTCAAGGCAAAAGGTGCAAGACGAAAGGCGAAGAGAGAAAGGCGAAAGGCGAAAGGCGAAAGGCTTAGTGCAAGCGGATGGTTCTTTTCGCCCTTGGCCCTTCGTCTTTAGCCTTCTTTTAACTTGGTTTTATCCTGAATTCCGCGGAGCGCGCATGGGCGGTCAGGCTTTCGCCCCGCGCCAATATCGATGCGGTTGTGCCTAGCGTATCCGCACCCGTTTGGGAACAGTTGATCAAGCTGGAGCGTTTTTGAAAATCGTAAACCCCCAACGGCGAAGAAAACCGTGCCGTGCTGGAGGTCGGCAAGACATGGTTGGGGCCTGCGCAGTAATCGCCCAAGGCTTCGGCGGTATAGCGGCCCATGAAAATAGCGCCCGCGTGGCGAATGTTTTTGCACAAGGCTTCCGGGTCTTCAACCGAGAGCTCCAGATGTTCGGGCGCAATAATGTTGGCCACATCGGCGGCCGCGTTTAGGTCGCTGACCTTGATCAATGCGCCGCGCGTCGTCAATGATGTCCTGATGATCTCTGCGCGTTCCATGGTCGGCAATAACCGATTGATACTTTGCTCAACAGCATCCAGATAAGCTGCGTCAGTGCTGATCAATATGGACTGAGCATTTTCATCGTGTTCGGCCTGCGAAAACAGGTCCATCGCAATCCAGTCGGGGTTGGTTTCGCCGTCGCAGATAATCAGGATTTCCGAAGGTCCGGCAATCATGTCGATACCGACTTGGCCGAACACCAGTTTTTTGGCGGTAGCGACGTAGATATTGCCGGGGCCGACAATTTTCGCCACCGCAGGAATGGTTTCAGTACCGTAAGCCAGCGCGGCGACGGCCTGCGCACCGCCCATCGTAAATACGCGGTCTACACCGGCCAGATAGGCGGCCGCCAGAACCAGTTGATTGGTTTCGCCCTGAGGCGCGGGCACGACCATGATCAATTCGCCGACGCCTGCGACTTTGGCGGGAATCGCATTCATCAACACCGAAGAAGGGTAGGCGGCTTTTCCGCCCGGCACATAAAGTCCCACGCGGTCCAGCGGGGTTATTTTTTGCCCGAGTACGGTGCCGTCAGCCTCTGTGTATTGCCACGACTCCATTTTTTGGTGTTCGGCATAAGCGCGGATACGGTTAGCGGCTGTTTGCAGCGCCTGGGACTGCTCAGCGGGCAGTCTGTTCCAGGCCGATTTGAGAATTTCCGGCGGCAATTCCAGCTCGGAGACTTGCGCGATAGTGCGTTGATCGAAGCGGTTGGTGTATTCGACAACCGCTTTATCGCCGTTTTTTCGGACGTCGGCAATGATAGCCAGGACGCGCTGATGAATCTCCAGGTCGTCGGTTTCATCAAAAGCCAGCAGATTTTTTAATTGCCGGTCAAAATCGGCAGAGGAGGCATCGAGTCGGGTGATATTTATATTAGACATGGCGGTAACCAAAAATTTCAAATGATGCAATATATTCAATCCAATGTGTAAAGGATCGATCAATTCACCACGAAGACACGAAGTACACGAAGTCTTCTTTGGTTTTCTTCGTGTCTTCGTGGTGCAATGCTTTTAAATTGAGTTATGTAGGGTACGCTTCGCGTACCATTTTTCAAAACGCACTCCAAATTTAAAAAAGGTACGCGAAGCGTACCCATTCGTCTTGCCTTGTTTTTAGCCTCTTTTCGCCAGCGTCTTTTCAAACTGGTCCAGCAATGTCTGAATTGCCTGATGCTTCATTTTCATCGCCGCTTTGTTGACGACCAGTCTGGAGCTGATGTTCATAATCAGATCCCGCGGTTCCAGGTCATTGGCCTTCAGCGTGTTGCCGGTATCGACCAGGTCGACAATACAATCGGAAAGGCCGACCAGCGGCGCCAGCTCCATCGATCCGTACAGTTTAATGATTTCCGCCTGTATGCCTAAGCCGGCGAAATAGCGTTGGGTTATTTTGACGTATTTGGTCGCAACCCGAACCCGTCCGGCAATCGGCGGCGCGTCTTTGTGTGCTGCGGTCATCAATCGGCAACAGGCGATGTTTAAATCCAACGGCTCATACAGGCTTTCAGCGCCGTGTTCCAGCAGGATGTCTTTCCCGGCGATACCCATGTCGGCCGCGCCGTATTCAACAAACGTAGGCACATCGGTGGCGCGGATGATGACCAGCTGAACGTCGTCCCGGGTGGTTCGTAAAATCAGCTTACGGCAGGTAAGCGGGTCGTCAATCGGCGTGATGCCCGCTTCTGCCAATAACGGCAGGGCGTCCTCATAAATCCGGCCTTTAGATACGGCGATAGTCAGCATAGTTAAACCTTATCGTGGGA
This sequence comes from Methylobacter tundripaludum, assembly GCF_002934365.1. Taxonomy (GTDB): domain Bacteria; phylum Pseudomonadota; class Gammaproteobacteria; order Methylococcales; family Methylomonadaceae; genus Methylobacter_A; species Methylobacter_A tundripaludum_A. The sequence goes on from NZ_PTIY01000015.1 coordinate 30,711, forward strand.
CGCGGCGTATCGTCGCGCCCAATTGAGAGAGTTTTTCTTCGATATGATCATAGCCCCGGTCGATATGGTAAATGCGATCGACCAAGGTATCCCCTTCGGCGACCAGCGCGGCGATCACGAGACTTGCCGAAGCTCTTAGGTCAGTCGCCATAACCGGTGCGCCGGTCAGTTTTTTAACGCCGGTGCAGATGGCGGTATTCGATTCCAGCTTAATGTCGGCGCCCATGCGCATCAATTCCTGAACATGCATGAAGCGATTTTCAAAAACCGTTTCAGTAATGGTGCCCACGCCGTCGGCGATAGCGTTCATCGCGGTGAACTGGGCCTGCATATCGGTCGGGAAGGCCGGGTAGGGCGAGGTGCGAACCGAAACGGCCTTGGGCTTTTTGCCGTGCATATCCAGCTTGATCCAGTCTTCGCCGGTAGTAATGTCAGCGCCGGCTTCAACCAGTTTTTCCAGAACGGCATCGAGAATATCCGGGCGGGTGTTTTTAAGCCTGATGCTTCCGCCGGTAATTGCCGCGGCAATCAGGTAGGTGCCTGTTTCGATCCGGTCGGGAAGAATGTCGTAGTGGATGCTGTCGACACCCAGCTTTTCAACGCCTTCGATGACCAGCACGTCGGTGCCTATGCCGGTGATTTTGGCGCCCATTTTGTTAAGAAAGTGAGCCAGGTCGGTCACTTCCGGTTCCTTGGCCGCATTTTCAATAATCGTGGTGCCTTCGGCCAGGGCGGCCGCCATCAGCAGGTTTTCGGTACCGGTAACGGTGATTTGCTCCAGAACCAGACGGCAGCCTTTAAGCCGGGCCGCTTTGGCGTGGATAAAACCGTTTTCGACGCTAATGTCGGCGCCCATTTTCAGTAGACCGTTAATATGTATGTCGACCGGACGCGAGCCGATAGCGCAGCCGCCGGGCAAGGATACATGAGCTTCTCCGAACCGGGCCAATAAGGGACCCAGCACCAGGATTGAGGCGCGCATGGTTCTGACCAGCTCGTAGGGCGCTACAAAACTGTTGATTGTGCTGGAGTCGACCTCGATATTCATTTTTTCGTCAACGGTGAGGTTGACGCCCATGCGTCCCAGCAGCTCCATGGTTGTCGTGATGTCATGGAGATGCGGAATGTTGCCGACGCTGACCGGCGCTTCCGACAGCAAGGTGGCGGCCAGGATCGGTAAGGCGGCATTTTTGGCGCCGGAGATACGCAGCTCGCCAGAGAGTCGTGCGCCGCCGGTAATAATTAGTTTATCCATATGAATTAAGGTAAAAGATTCAAGGTCAAAGGTTCAAGGCTAATCGGCTTGAACGGCAAAATGGCTTGATTGGTCAAAGCCGCTGAGTTTGGCAAGATTTAGCAATTGCTCGGGAATATTTTTGAAAACTATTTGCGTTCTATTTTGCCGGGAATATTTTATCCACTCAATCATTAACGCAAGCCCCGCGCTGTCCGTACTGGAAACGAGGCTAAGATCGATGGTGATTTCTCTTGCGGCTTTTAAGAAAGAAATCGATTTCAGAGTCTGTTTGTCGATGGTCGCAAAGGTTAAAGCGCCATCGATCACAAAATGCACGGGACTCTCTTTAATGATATTCAGTTGGCTCACTTTTTTTCTTCCGCGGATTTAAACAGGAACTGGCCGAGCGCCTTTTCCAGAATAATGGCGGAATTAGTGACGTCAATTTTCCCACCGTCTTTTAAATATTCCTCGGAACCGCCCGCGTCCAGGTTGACGTATTGTTCGCCCAACAGGCCCGCAGTAAAGACGCTGGCGGTGGTGTCGTCCGGCAGCGTGTTGTATTGCTTGTCAATGCTCAGTTTCACAACCGATTCATAGGTTTTGGGGTCGAAACTGATAGCGCTGACTTGGCCGATTTTAACGCCTGCCGATGAAACCGGCGACTTAACCTTTAAGCCGCCGGAGTTTTCAAAACGGGCGGTAACCGTATAGGTGTCGTGCGCGGTAAAAGAGCTTAAATTACTCACTTGCAAGGCAAGAAAAAACAACCCGACTATGCCTGCTGCGACAAAGAGTCCGACAAAGGTGTCTTGGGTATTGGTGTGTTGCATGTTAATCATCTCCAAACATGAGTGCGGTCAGGATAAAATCCAGACCTAAAATACTAAAAGCAGAATTGACTACGGTACGTGTGGTGGCTCGGCTGACCCCTTCAGACGTCGGGATTGCATCATAGCCCTCAAACAACGCTATCCATGAAGTGATAAAACCAAACACCAAACTTTTGATAACGCCGTTGACGATGTCGTCCTGAAAATCTATGTTCGCCTGCATTTGCGACCAGTAAGCGCCTTCATCGACGCCTAACAGCCCCGAACCGACCATTTGTCCGCCGATAATGCCCACCGCACTGAACAGGGCGGCAAGTAGGGGCATGGACAAGAAGCCGGCCAAAAAACGGGGCGAAATGATGCGCTTGATCGGGTCAACGGCCATCATTTCCATGCCCGACAGCTGTTCGGTTGCTTTCATCAGGCCGATTTCAGCTGTTAATGCGGAGCCGGCCCGTCCTGCAAATAACAGCGCGGTAACGACGGGGCCGAGTTCCCTGACCAGCGAAGCGGCAACCATGACTCCGAGCGTTTCTTCAGCGCCAAAATCGGAGAGTATGTAATAGCCTTGCAGGCCCAGAACCATGCCGACAAACAGTCCTGAAATAGTGATAATCAGAAAAGACAGCACGCCGACCGAATACATCTGGTTAAGCAGGAGCCTGGGGCGGGGCAATACGCTGAGTATCCCGGAAGTTGTCTGTAACAGGAAAAACGTGCCGCGGCCAATTTTGGTAAAACCGGTGCGGGTGTTTTTGCCCAAATGCTGTAGAAGTTCAATCATAAGTTAAGGCTCAAGGTAAAAAGCGCAAGGTGCAAGGCAAAAAATCTTGCACCTCAATAACGTTTGCCGGTCGACAATAAGTCGTCGACATAATCTTTTGCCGGATAATGAAAGTGTACCGGGCCGTCGGCCGCACCGTTCATAAATTGCTGTACCCAGTCGGATTCGGATTGTTCAATTTCCTTGGGCGTACCCTGTCCGACGACTTTGCCTTCTGAAATGACATAAATATAATCCGCTATCGCCGCCGTTTCCTGAACATCATGAGAAACAATGATGCTGGTTAAACCCAGAGTGACGTTCAACGATTTGATCAGGTGAACCAACGCCCCCTTGGAAATAGGGTCCTGTCCGGTAAAAGGTTCATCGTACATGATCATCATCGGGTCCAGCGCAATGGCTCTGGCCAACGCAATACGCCGGGCCATGCCGCCGGACAGTTCGTTAGGCATCAGGTCGCGCGCGCCTCTCAATCCCACCGCCTGGAGTTTCATCAACACCAGAGTGCGGATCATGGATTCGGGGAGATGGGTATGTTCGCGTAATGGGAAAGCGACATTATCAAAAACACTCATGTCGGTTAATAATGCGCCGCTTTGGAATAACATACCCATGCGTTTACGCAGCTCGTACAGCTCTGCTCGGCGCAGGCGGTGGACATTGTTGCCGTCGACAGTAACGGAGCCTTGTGCGGGAAACAATTGTCCGCCGATCAGCTTCAACAGGGTCGTTTTGCCGGTGCCGCTAGGCCCCATGATCGCGGTAATTTTACCGCGTTCAAATTCGAGGGAAATATCGTCAAATATTTTCCTGTCGCCGCGGGAAAACGACAAATTTTGAACAGAGACCAGGCTGTTTTGCGGAGAGACGCTGTTATCCATGCGTAATTAGGATCGAGTGAGAAAATTAAACAGGCTATTTTCTATGACTACTCCCTGTTAAGTCAATCTATTGTGCCGATTGCTTCAGAGGGAGGTTGAATTACGACGGACAGGATTGCAAATGCGTTTGCTGTAGCCGCCGTTATTGCAATAGCGGCCGATGTAAATTGAGCGGAGCCTTGGCTTCAATGACGAAAAATAATGGCGTTTGGTTTTCGGATATTTTGAAGCCTTTTTCCTCGTGGTTGCGTCACAAACTAATCAGCCGAACGTCTACGTCATGAAGCACGCAAATAACGTATTCCTGTCATAGCCTATGCTGACATGCGCCTAGTTAATATATAGAGAGGGACAAAACATGCCGATCGACCCGAAATTGGCTCAATCAATAGACCAAGTATTGAAATATCTGCCGGATGTGATCTTTGATATTCAGAACAGGAAAGATTATGCCAAAAACCCAGCCTTTGCCGCCGACATCAGCCGCTTAAACGATTTCAAGCAGCAGCTGATGATCGTGAAAGACGGACCAATGCCGTCATCGAGTACATTGGCCGGAATACAGGGTGCAGTAACAAACACCATCCTGCCGATGATCGAAAGCCTAATTTCCGCCAATCTAGTCATGGCCAATATGGGGCAATTAAACACCAACCGGACCATCGAACCTAAGGACGCGATAGATCAAAATGTGAAACTGACATCGCTGCAAAACGCCCTCCAAGGCATGCTGCCTTACTTGCCGAAAGCCGAACGCAAGCGTATTCCTCCCAGGGTTGTCGGGGGCAAATTGTTATTCAAACATTGATAAAAGCCCAAGTCATAGAATGGGAGGAAAAATGAAATTAAAAAACGTGAAAGACTGGGACGCCATCGAAAACTTCCTTACGGCGCATGGGCAACATTATTATTACGGATATAAAGATTGTTACAACGATCTGAATCAGGACAAAACCTATACTGACGACGAAGCCGGGGCGAGGGAGTTAAGCCGGGATTTGATGGCGGTTTTAAATAATAAACTCGATGTTAACAGGCAGGCGCAAGACTCCGTACAGAAAAAATTAATAGAGATTTGCGAGTTGATTCGTGTCGGCAGGGCCGGAGGCGGCCCGCTTTTTGGGGCACCCACGGCAACTTGGTACGGCGATGTCGTTATGAACGGCTTATGTTTTGGCTTTACCGAAATATTTAAAGGACACACCGATTGGGAAATGGCGCTTTGGGAAGCCATTGTTGCTTGGCGGCCAATTGCAGGGGACACGGCGACATGCTTGGCGGCATTGAATGAATATTTGGATGGCGCCATCAATTGGAGTGACGGATTAAAGGCCAACCGGGCTCTGGAGGGAGCTCTGATGTTGAAAGAAGCCTGGGAATACATGAATTTGGAAAGCACGGATTATGGCTTTGCTCCAGCCTGGCTGGATTTGGTGGGCACTGCCGCGACCACCACGCTTGTAGACAAGGGAGAAGTGACCAAAAACATTATCACTTTAGGGGATGCCAGGATTTTCATTGGTTCCGTTGGCAACTTGGTCGAGCTGGACGCGTTGAAAACCGGGGGCAGCGCTTATATTCTCGAAATAAGCACACCTAACCATTCGATGATGGCAAGGTTTAATAATGGCGTAATAGACGCATTGGAGTCCGAGGAAAACGGAATGGGCGTTGTTACAAATTGGAATGCGCTGGCGGATTTTTTATGGGCAGGTATCCAAATAGGTTATACGCAAGGGGACACCATACCTTTGAATATTGACGTTAAGCGTTTGGCTCCCAACGGGACGGACACCAGTGACGGCAAGATAGATATGACCGGCATATAGACGCCGTGCTGTAGGCCAGGCGGGCCATCCCTGTTTTTCGCACCATTTTTCAGGCAATCGGTTCCGCATACATCACAGGCTTGGGCCGACATGCATGTCGCGTCCCGCTCCAAAAAAACAGCTCCCAATTCCCCATAACTCGGGAGGATGCGGGATTAGTGGGTTAAAAAATTTTTGAGCGCTGGCTTATACCTTAGTAAATCCAAAACATTTCGTGTATCCTTTTTCGGTAAACCCGTTGATCCTGCCGCTTCGCCTCTTCCGAATGAAGTCGAACGGCGAATTAAAGAAATATGCCCGGCTCAGGTTATGAATTTAGCCGCGCTATTTCGCATAGACTAAAAATTTCATCGTGAAAAACTCCACTGCAAACTATCTGGTCGGCATCGACCTAGGCACAACGCATACCGTCGTCGCTTACGTCAAAGCCGATAATACTCATCAGGAAATACAAATCTTCCAAATCGAGCAGCTGATTGCTCCCGGCCAAGTCGCCGCAAGGCCGTTGTTGCCGTCGGTGCGTTACCATCCCGCAACCGGCGAATTGTCCGAGGCCGATCTTTCATTTCCCAGCGCGGTTGAGACCGCTGTCATCGGCGAGGCCGCCCGCCTGCTCGGCGCCAAAAGCAAAGGCCGGTTTGTCACCAGCGCCAAAAGCTGGCTGTCGCATCCGTCGGTCGATCATACTGCCGACATTCTGCCCTGGGGCGGCGGCGATGACGTCGGCAAGGTTTCCCCTATCGCCGCCAGCGCCAGCTATCTGTCGCACATTCGGACGGTTTGGGGTCATCAATTTCCCGATGCGCCGCTGGAACAGCAGGATATTGTGATTACCGTCCCGGCTTCGTTCGATGAGGCGGCGAGATCCCTGACGCTCGAAGCGGCGCGGCTTGCCGGATTGCCTAACGTTCGTCTGCTGGAAGAGCCGCAGGCGGTTTGTTACGACTGGCTAAGACGGCATGCCGGGACGGTTAAGCAGGCGCTGGCGAATGTGCATCTGCTGCTGGTTTGCGATGTCGGCGGCGGCACTACGGATTTGACGCTGATCAAAGTGGAGCAGGGCGAGCAGGAGCCTAAATTAACCCGCATCGGGGTCGGCGATCATTTAATGCTCGGCGGCGACAATATCGACTTGGCCTTGGCGCATCTTGCCGAAAGCCGCTTGGGTAATGGAGAAAAACGCCTGTCGGCGGCCGATTTGTCGCAGCTGATAGAACAATGCCGGATTGTCAAAGAGCGCCTGTTGGCCGACGATGCGCCGGAGCAAATCAACGTCACCTTATTGGGAGGCGGCTCCAAACTGATCGGCGGTTCCCGTTCCGTTGCGCTGAGCAAAGAAGAGGTCAGAACCATTGCGCTGGACGGCTTCTTCCCGTTGTCAGGCCTCGACGATTTGCCGGACAGAAAACGCAGCGGCGTGGTCGAGTTCGGCTTGCCGTATGCGGCGGAACCCGCGATCAGCAAACATATCGCCGCGTTTTTAAAGTTGCACAACACCGCCTCCCTCGAAGCCCTTTTGGGGCAAGGCAGCGTCCCCGACGCCTTGCTGCTGAACGGCGGCGTGTTCCGCAGCCAGTCGATTACCCAGCGCATGACCGATTTAATCCAGTCATGGCGCTCCGCTCCCCCGGTATTATTGGAAAACAAACATCCCGAACTGTCCGTCGCGTTCGGCGCGGTCAGCTATGCGATTGCAAGGCGGGACAAGAAACTCAAGATCGGCGGCGGCTCGGCGCGCAGTTATTTCCTGCTGGTCGATACCGAGGATTCCAGCAAGCAGCAAGGCCCTTCGACTGTGCTCAGGACAGGCATTTGCATTTTGCCCAAAGGCAGCGAGGAAGGCGATGAAATCATCTTGAAAGACCGGCGTTTTGCACTGCGTTTAGGTGTGCCGGTCCGTTTTCACTTGGTTTCCTTGTCCGGCGACGGCGAATTCAAACCGGGCGACGTGGCTGAAATTACCGACTTGTTTCATTCCCTGCCGCCGCTGGCCGTGGCGTTTGAAGGTGATGCCGGCAAGCCGAATGCCGAGGTCATCGTCGAGCTGGCGGTCACCCAAACCGAGGTCGGCACGCTTAAGATCCAATGTATTGCAGTTGAGGACAGCCGTCAGCGTTGGGATGTTGAGTTTCAAATCAGGAAGAAGGCGGCCGGTTTGCAGACGGATGCCGCATTGCCCGCCAATGTTGACCGGATAGCCGAACAGATACAGGCTGTTTTCGGCGCCAAATCCAGGCAGGTTGACCCCAAGGCGGTCAAAAACCTGCGCGCCGACCTGGAAAAACTCACCGGTACGGCGCGTACCGAATGGACGACGCCGTTGCTAAGAGCCATGTTCGGTACTTTGCTGGAAGGCGCCAAATACCAGCGCCGCTCCGAAAATCACGAACGCGTCTGGCTGAGCTTGGCCGGTTTTTGCTTGAGGCCCGGATTCGGCTATCCGCTGGACGACTGGCGCGTCGAGCGGTTATGGAAAAACTATCCGCAAGGCATTCAGTTTGTTAACGAAACCCAAAACTGGAGCGAATGGTGGACATTGTGGCGGCGGGTTGCGGGCGGCCTGGATGCTGCTGCGCAAGAGAAGATTTTTTCCGACATCGCAAAATTCCTGAATCCTGCGGCGGCAAGACAGCCCGGCGTTGCCAAGCAGATCAAAATCCGCAGTTACGACGACATGGTGAGGTTGGCCGCCGTTCTGGAACGCCTGCCGGTCGCCGATAAAATACAATTGGGCGAATGGCTGTTGAAACGCCTGCAAAAAGCCGGCGAACCTAGCCAGACCTGGTGGGCGGTAGGACGCATCGGGGCAAGGGTGCCGTTCCACGGCAGCAGCCACAATGTCATCCCTGCCGAGACCGTCAGTCCGTGGTTGGAACACATGTTGACGGTAGACTGGAAGAAAATTCCGCAGGCCGGTTTTGCCGCTGCGCTGATTGCCCGGATGAGCGGCGACAGGGCGCGGGATATTGGTAAAGCTATGCGTCTACAGATCGTCGAAAAACTGAAACTGGGTAAAGCGCCCGCATCCTGGATCGATATGGTCGAACAGCTGAAAGAGTTGGACGAAAAAGAAGAAAAACAGATTTTCGGCGAGGCGTTGCCGCCGGGATTGAAACTTGTCAATGAAGCCTAGCGCTTAAAGAAGGGAACAATGAAGCTAGTTGGTATCGTGATCGTTGCAGGGCTGATCCTGCTGTATTTTATAGATGCGGCGTTTAAAATTAACCCGTTTAATACGGAAATGTTGATACACAGTGGGTTGAGGTTTCTGACCGGTTTTATAATTCTTGGCATAGGGGTTTTTTATACCGGTAAAATCAGGCTCAAATATGCGCTTTTTCTTGTATTGGCCCTGGCGTTGGCTGATGACATCTGGGATTACACCAGGGATGTGAATAGTTTTAGCTTCGAAGTCATGCTGCACAGCATCTATATGTTGTTATGGGGTTCTTTGGCTGGGTATGTGCTGATGAAGCAGTGGCTGAATGGGCGTGATGCAAGGTGAGCAATGGACTGGCGGGTAAAAAAAGCCTTCACCGCGCTGGCAAGCGATGAAGGCCAACCCCTAAGAGAGAAGTATCAACTACGTGTATGAATACTCAGCTTTCGTCATTTTTGGAGTTAGCTCTATATCCGTAAATTGAATAAGCGGCAATGATCATTAAATACACACTGAGTGCAGGCAGTTCACTGGGTTTCTCGGCTGTAGCCTGAGGAGTCGTATGGCTGTTAACGACATGGGCAGCTAATTGAGCGCCCGGTGAATTTTCCTGATTCAGCGCTATTTTTACGGTTGAAGACGTTGGGTCGGGTATGGATATGTTCGGTTTTTCCTGAACTTCAACAGCATAAACATTAAATGACAAAGTTAATGCGGCCAAGTAAGCCGATATGCTTTTTATATTCATTGTTGCACACTCACGAAAAAGGAAAGTCGATCAAATAAAGTAGCGATACGAAACTATTATCGATTTATTTCACTATGATGACAACGTTTTTTTATGAATGATTAGGTAGGCGGTAGGGCGACGCAGGAAGCGGTTGCCTTGGACGTGGCGCAAACCACCGCGGAGCTGATGGGTGAGGACTGTTTTTGACGGTCGCCTGTTTGCCGGTGCTACAAATTCTCCGCATTTAACAGTATCACTTCAATCTCCTCGGTAATTTCTTCCTGGCGATAAATCTGGGATTTTCTTTGCAGCTTTACGGTTTCATCGTCGAGGTGATTTACCGCGCTCTCCAGATGCTGGAGGCGGCGGTGGTTTTCGGCCATCAGCGAGATATAAAAAATTTCGTGCAATACGGCAAATAAATAATGATGCAGCAAGTCCGCAAAAAATTCGCCGGGTTCCAGATTGAGTATCGGCGGGTTGCCGTAATGCTGGGTTTGCCCGTTTTGCCGAGGGAACGGAGGCAGCGCCTGCCGTTGGGCGATTTGATTGGGCGCGGTATCGTGATAAACGACGGTCAGCTGTAAGGCGGAGACGGCTTTAGTTGCAGTCCCGCCGTCGTGCAATGAGCTGATCGCGTCAATCAGGCGGTTAATGACCGCGGGTATTTCTTCGGCGACATTGGCGCCTTCGAGTGTCGCGATAACTTCGGCGGCAATGCCCTCCTGCCGGTTGCAAAGCCGGCTGCCGACGGCGATAACGCCGGTATAAGCCCCCGTTGCGATCGCATTAATCAGGCTTTCGTTAAAATCGCCGCAGAAACCGCGTTCCGCGCCCAGCAAAATACAGACATGCGCGGCGTTGTCGTCAACCGCTGCCGGACCCGGATAAAAATCCAGAAAATCCAGCGCCGCCCGCTCAATATTAGCCACGGCCTGGCCTTGCATGGTTTTCAAACGCTGTAGCTTATGAATCTCCATGAAAGCCAGGTTTTTCATGGAATTTAAAATGCTGCGTATCTCCGTGAGTTGGGTGATGTGCAGTTGCAGTTCGCGGCTTAGGCTCATGACGGTTTAAGCCATTCGCCGAGCGTTTGCAGCCATTGCTCATGGGGGCTGTCCAACGTCAGGGCTGCGGTTTTGACGCCCTGTTCGATCCGAACCAACAGTTGTGCAATATCTTTAGGGTCGGCTTGGTTAAACAGTCCGCCATTAAACGCGGTCAGCCAGGCCAGTTGAAACAGGTTGCTGTGCGGAGCCAGTCGATCCTGTTTGAGTATTTCCCGTAGCAGCCGGCCCCGCGTGATCCGGGCTTCCATTGAGGCTTCCAGGCGCTGACCGAAACGGGTAAAGGCTTCCAGTTCCAGAAATTGCAGGTAATCCAGTTTCATTTGTCCGGCCTGGTCTCGGATGCACCGGTCCTGCGCCTTGCCGCCTATCCGCGATACCGACCGGGTGATGTCGATGGCCGGGCGGAATCCCGACACGAACAGGTCGTTATCCAGATAGATCTGACCGTCGGTAATGGAGATCAGGTTGGTCGGGATGTACGCGGCAATTTCACCCTGCTTGGTTTCGATGATCGGCAAGGCAGTCATGCTGCCGCCGCCGTTTTCGGCATTCAGGCAGGTCGAGCGTTCCAGTAGGCGGGAATGGACAAAAAAGATGTCGCCCGGATAGGCCTCGCGGCCGGGCGGGCGGCGCAATAGCAAAGACAGTTCCCGGTAAGTCCTGGCGTGGGTGGACAAGTCATCGTAAATAATCAGCGTGTCCCGCCCTTGCGCCATCCAGTATTCGGCCAGCGCGCAACCGGCAAACGGGGCGATATATTGCAGGCCGGGCAGGGCGCTGGCTTCGGCGACCACGCATACCGTGTAGTCCAGTGCGCCGTGATTTTTCAGGGTTTCCAGGGTGCTGACCACGGCAGAGCGTTTCTGGCCGATCAGCACGTAGACGCACACTACATTCTTGTCTTTTTGGTTAACGACGGCATCGATGGCGATTGACGTTCTGCCCAGGCCTTCATCGCCGACGATCAATTGCCGCTGTCCTTTGCCTATCGGAATCAGCGTGTCGATAATTTTTATGCCGGTGTACAGCGGTTTATGGACAAAATCGCGGGCGATAATCGCGGGTGAACCTTGTTCCAGGTTTTCGCGCCCTGACGGAGACGGCGGTGCTTGCCCGTCCAGCGGCGTTCCCAGCGGGTCGATTACCCTGCCTAAAAACGCGTTGCCGACCGGTATGCTGAGCGAGTGTTTGGAAAGACGAACCGTGGTGCCCGCCGTCAGGGCTTCGGTTTCATACAGCAAAATCGCGCCGATCCGGTCGCGGTTAAGGTCGAAGACCATGCCCCGGCTGCCGTCGGCAAAAACCAGGATGTCTTCGATAGCCGCCGACGGCAGGCCTTTGATCCAGCTGATGCCGTCGCCGATGGAGACCACCGTGCCTTGTTCGATGATACGCAGTCCCGGCCGGTAATTGGCCAGCCAGTCGGCCTGTTTGTCAAGCAGGCTGTCCGTTGCCGCCGGAGCGGCGATGACGGCGTCTCCGCTCTGGAACGTGCTGACGATAGGGTTTTCCGGGTTATTCGGGAGCATTGGCAATCTCGGCAAAACCGGTCAGTTCGTGTTGCAGGTTGGCGTTTAAAACCCAGGCGCCGATGTCCATGCGCAGACCGGCGAGCAACACGGCATCCTGATGATATTGAAAGTTGATTTGATTGTTGATTAATAGGGTCAGTCTTTGTTCCAGTTGCCGGCGCATTTCAACAGGTAATGCGTAGGCGGTGGTTATTTTGATGGGTACCGATTTTTTAGCGCCGAGCATCGTCAAACACAACTTGCAGGCTTCCGGCAAGGTAGTCAGGTTGTCCAGCAGCAGGGTAAACAAGCGGGCTTCCAGTTCAGGCCCTGCGGCCTGTTGCAGCAGCATTCCGGCAAACTTGGCGCCGTTCTGCAAGGCCTGTTTTTCGGCTTGTTGTTGCAACTCCCGGCACTGTTTCGACAGCGCCACTTTGGCTTTTTGCCGTTCTTGGTCAAGATCGGCATTCAGCCTGTCCAGTTGCGCCCTTCTTTCAGCCTCCAGCTGTTGTTGCAGGGCCGCCATAGCCGCCTGTTTTTCCTGTTCCCAGAGCTTTTGCCGGTTTTCATAAAGGCTGCGCTGCTGTTCCGCCTGTTGTTGCAGATTTTTTGCGTCGTTAAGCGATTGGTCGATGAACTGCTTGCGCTTGGCAATCACGTCCAGCAATGGCTTGTAAAAAAGCCGCTGCAATATCCAGATCAGGATCAGGAAATTGATGATTTCAAGGATAAAGGTGGAGAGGTTGAATTCCATGTTTGAGCCTTCGAATTATTTAACGATGTATTCAAGCAGCGGATTCCGAAACAGCACGATCAATATAATAACCAGACAATAGATCGCCAGCGATTCGATCATGGCCAAACCGATAAACAAGGTGCGCATAATCGACCGTTCCGATTCCGGTTGCCGCGATAAGGCCTCCAGCGCGCTGCCGATGGCTTTGCCCATCGCCAGAGCAGGGAGCATTACGCCAATCGCGATGCCGATAATGGCGGCGATGCTGGACCCAAGGACAATCGAGGCAATGTCGGACATAAGTTACTCCTGTGAATTAAGTTGTTGGGATTGTATGGCGCCGGCCAGATAGATCAGGGCCAGCATGCCGAAGATATAGGCCTGTACCAGCGCTTCAATGATATGCAGCATTAAAATCGGAATCGGCGCAAGAAATCCCGCTACCAGCAATATCAGCATGGCCGCCATTTCCAGGCTCATCATGTTGCCGAATAAGCGGATCGCCAGCGCCAGGGTGCGGGTAAATTCGCTGATAATATGGAAAGGCAGCAAAATCGGGCTGGGCGTCAGGTAATGATGCAGATAGTTTTTTAAGCCCTGAGTCTTTATGCCGAACCAATGCACCGAGAAAAACACCAGTACCGCGAGCGCCGAGGTCACCGAAAGATCGCGGGTCGGAGAATGCAATCCCGGTATTAACCCGACCAGATTGGCAATGATCAGGAACAGCCAAAGGGAGGCGATAAAAGGCATGATTTGCCGCCCGTGTTCCGGCGCGACTGCGGTAATGGCATCGTCGATAGCCGCGACGATGCCCTCAGCGGTGGTTTGCATTGAACCCGGCAACATGTCCAGATGCCGGGTTGAAAGCCAGGCTATCAGTGTAACCGCCAGCATGATTCCCCAGGTGGTGATGAGGGATAAGCCGATCACTACGGGACCGATAGCCAATGTAAATTCGTTTTCCATGATTCAGCCTAATCTTTAATCAAGAAATACACATTAAAAATCCCAACAACCAATCCGGTAAACAATAAACTGAGCGTCCATCGCGTTGAGTAACCATCCAGCATACCGTCCAGCCAATGCCCCAAATAAACGCCGCCGATAACAGGCAATACCATGACCAACCCCAGTGTGCCGATATAGACGGTTTGGGACAGCAGATTCGGCCGATCATGTTCGGCCTTTTTGATGCGTTTGATCTGGCTTTCGATTTTCTTTTTGAGGAGCTGTTGATTATTCATCATTGCCAACCTGTCTTGCGATTAAGCGCCAACATGCGTTTTAGCATGGCCTGTTCCATTTTATACAGACTCTCTTTGGTAGCGCGCAGGTTTTCTTCCTCGGCGATCAATTGCTGTTCCAGCAAGTTGCTGATCCGCTCAAGGTCGGTGTCGATCAGAAAATGCCGGGTGCTGATCGTCAACTCATTATTGTTGAAATAAGCCACCGCTCCCGGCAGCGCCAGGTACTGCCAGTCATCTGGCGCCAGACGAAAACGCGCCAGACCGAAGACCAGGGTGGTCATGAACCGGGCATGATTGGCCTGGATGCCGAAGCAGCCGGTAGCGTCCTCGCCGACAAAGGAGGTGACGCCGGCGATGCGCTGTTCGTGGCTCGCGTCGAACAAATTCAGCACGAATGAGTTCATAGTTCGTCCTGCATCGATCCGCGCATATAGCATTGCTCCTCGGATAGCTCGTCATAGTGCCCCGCCAAAAAGGCTTCGCAATCGGTCAAGGTTTGCGCCAGCGGCACTGAAACCCCGGTCTGCTTGGTAGGGTCGGCCAGAACCGCAAACGGCTGGGTCAGGTAACGTTGCAATTTACGGGCGCGCATGACGATTTTCCGGTCAACTTCGGCCAGCTCTTCCATGCCGAGCATCGCGATAATATCCTCCAGTTCATGATAACGCGCCAGATGTTCGCGTACACCTTGCGCGACGGCATAATGGCGATCCCCCAGAGTATGCCTGTCCATCAGCTTGCTGCTGGAGCGCAACGGATCGACGGCCGGATAAATGCCTTTGCTGGCCTGATCCCTGGATAGGATAACCGTGGTGTCCAGATGGCTGAGTATGGCGCTGACCGCCGGGTCGGTCATGTCATCGGCCGGCACGTAGACCGCCTGCACCGAGGTGATGGCGCCTTGCCGGGTGGACAGGATGCGATCCTCCAACTCGGCGACTTCGGAAGTCAAAGTCGGCTGGTAACCTACCGTGGCAGGCATGCGGCCCAGCAGGCTGGAGATTTCACTGCCCGCTTGCACGAATCGGAACACATTATCGACCACAAACAGCACTTCCTTATGCAGCGTGTCGCGCAGGTATTCGGCATAAGTCAGCGCCGACAGGGCGATGCGAAAACGCACGCCGGGCGATTCGTCCATTTGCCCGAACACCAGCAAGGTGTCGTCCATGACCCCGGCCTGTTGCATTTCCCGCCATAATTCGTGGGCTTCGCGGATGCGTTCGCCGACCCCGGCAAAAACAGAAACCCCTTTGTGGATCGCAGAAACGGCATGGATAAATTCCATGACCAGCACGGTCTTGCCGACACCCGCGCCGCCGAATAATCCGGTTTTTCCGCCTTTCACGAAAGGGCATAACAGATCGATGACTTTAATGCCGGTTTCCAAAATGCCGCTGATGCCGGTGGCTTCGGATAACGGCAGCGGTTTAGCGTGAATATTGCGGAATTCGGTTTTAGGCAAAGGCGGCAGTCCGTCCAGCGGTTTGCCGAATATATTCAGCAAGCGGCCCAGACATTGTTCGGATACCGGGACATGCAGCGGCGCGCCGGTATCGTATACGCTCATGCCCCGGCTTAATCCGGCCGTGCCGTGCAGGGTGATCGCCCGGATGTGCCGTTCATCAAGGTGCTGATGTACCTCGAATAGATAGGCGGCATGGTCAAAGCGAGTGAACAAAGCCTGGCGCAAAGGCGGCAGCTGGGTGCAGTCGATAATCACCACCGGGCCATGCACTTCAACGATGGTGCCGATGACTGGTCGGGATTCCTGTAAATTGTCCAATAGCGGCTACTCCAACTGTGGCGAATAAAATACAGAGCTTTGATAATAAACTATTTCTACCACGAAGATACGAGCGGCTACAAGGATGTAGGAGGTAGAGCTCCAAAAGTAGGCGCTTTAAATGACGCAGCGGACACGAGTCGGTTCCCAATCCTCCCTGCCGGATGCGAAGTTTTTGCTTTCGTAATTTGTCGACATTTTATATGCAAAGAGGTGGTGCGTTTGGGGTGATGTTATTCTGAATAACGTTGTGGCGGGATAGTAAATTTTCGTTTTCAAATTAATCAAACAGTGCGTAGAGCGTTGTGAGATAACTTGTAACTAAATCATCGCCTTCGACTGGAGCCCATGGCGCCTGCTCTTCAGTTTTAATCGGAACAAATGGCCCGGCTTTAGCTTCAAAGAACACTGTTCCATTTTTCAGTGCGAGGACCGTGTGAAAAATACCGTAAGGAATGTCAACGCCAACAGTCTTGCCGCCTGCTTCCAATGTTAGCTGTTGCTCAACGTTACCTGTTGAGTCGAAAACGATTAAGCCCAGTTTACCAGAAAGGCAAATTATAGTTTCCCCTTTGTTTGGGTCGTTATGCTTGTGTGGCCTGACATAGGAATTTGGCTCTATAGCATTCAATAATCGGTGCGCTTGAGCTTCACTGTTTTCATGAAAATTGCGGTTCTTACGACGGCGCGGGGACTCTATAGCCTCCAGACTAAGCTTTTGGAGCAGTTGCTGATCGAGGGGTGTAATCATACGTTTTGATCCTATCTTAATCTTCTCCGTGGATTAATTAAGATTCCAAAAATCAAAACTATATCATTTCTCGGCATCCACAGCTAATGCACTCACCTTGGGGTTTAGCGGCTTAAGCAATATTCAAAACATTTGCTCAAACGATAGTACCCGTCAGCTAATAACCGGCTATAAGCGCTAAGCGCTTAACAACAAATCGCCGTGCGTTTTTGTCAGACTCGTAATATGGTCTAAATGGAAGCGTATCAAATTCATTAGCAAATATGGACTTAGCTTCATTCAGGTCGCCATCCTCTGCGCAAAAATGTGCGGAGGATGGCGAAGCTCTAGCTTCGCGAGACGGGAAGTTAGAGCTTGGGAACGATAACACCGATGTGTGTTGTGTGCTTATTGGGCGTTCTACGAATACGTCGGCGCAAACGCCTGCTCAGGATTAGCCACCGGCCCGTCACCCTCCCAATACGGCGACAGCTTGCGCAAGGTTGCCACAATACCGGGCATCACTTTCAATACCTCATCCACTTCATGCATCGTGTTATAGCGCGAAAACGAAAAGCGGATTGTGCCGTGCGCTGCGGTGTAAGGAATATCCATGGCCCGCATTACATGCGAAGGCTCCAAAGAGCCTGAAGTACACGCCGAACCGCTTGACGCCGCGATACCGGCTTTATTCAGCAGCATCAAAATCGACTCGCCTTCGATATATTCAAACGCGATGTCCGTGGTGTTGGGTAGGCGGTTGTACATGTCGCCGGTCACGAAACAATGCGGAATCTGTTCGGTAATGCCGCGTTCCAGGCGGTCGCGCATGGCTTTGACTTTGGTGTTTTCATATTCGATATGCGACAGCGCCAGTTCGCAAGCCTTGCCCAGGCCGACAATTGACGCGGTGTTTTCGGTTCCTGCCCGTCTGCCGCGCTCCTGATGTCCGCCGCGCAACAACGGACGATAACGGGTGCCGCGGCGCAGGTACAAAACGCCGATGCCTTTGGGCGCATGCAGCTTATGGCCGGACAAAGACAGCATGTCGATCTTGGTGTCCTGCAACATCATCGGAATCTTGCCGACCGCCTGCACCGCGTCGGTATGGAACATCACGCCGGCCGCATTGGCCAAAGCCGCCATTTCGACGACCGGGAAAATGGTGCCGGTTTCGTTATTGGCCCACATTACCGACACTATCGCCACCTGGTCGGACAACAGTTTTTTGTAGGATTCCAGGTTCAAGCGTCCGGCTTTATCGACCGGCATTCTGTGGATCGTGTAGCCTTCTTTTTCAAGGTAATCGCACAGGCTTAAAATCGCCGGATGCTCCACCGTGGTGGTGATGATTTCCTTCTTGTTCGGTTGCGCCTTGATCGCGGAAAGAATCGCCGTGGAATTGGATTCGGTGCCGCACGAGGTGAAAATGATTTCGGAGTCATGTTCGCAGCCGATCAAGGCTTGTACCTGTTGCCGGGCCTGTTTAAGGCCGCGCGCCACGCCATCGGCGAATTTGTGTATTGATGACGGATTGCCGTATTGCTCAAGGAAATAAGGAATCATCACATCGACCACCGCAGGATCGACTTTGGTGGTGGCGTTGTTATCCAGATAAATGTCAGTCATCACGCCACCTCAATATTGACTAATTTTTTCATTTCCGATGCCGGGACGACTTTAATAAATTCACCCATGACTTCCATCAGCCGTTGTTGAATGCCCGCGATCGTCATCGCCGCCATCTGGCAACCGTTACACGCGCCGGTCATGTTGACGTAAGCGGTGTTGCCGATGACTTCGACCAGTTCCACGTCGCCGCCGTCGGCCATCAACGAAGGTCTTAGCGACTCCAGCACTTCCTCGATTTTTTTGATGCGTTGTAGATTGGTCAGCGGCGCTTTAACGGCCGCGATTTTTGCCGGAGCTTCAACCGGGGCGGCGGTCGGATCGAATTTCTCGCCCTTTTCGGCCAGCACTTTTTCCAGGATCGCTTCGATGTCTTCATGGCAAGCCGCGCAGCCGCCGCCCGCTTTGGTGAAGTTGGTGACGTCTTCAACGGTGCGCAATTTATTGGCCCAGACCATTTCCTCGATCATCACCGCATCAATCGCGAAACATTTGCAGATCAATGCGCCTTCTTCATGATCGTCTTTCCACTCTTCGCCGCGATAATTGGCGATTGCCGCTTGCAGCGCTTCGCGTCCCATGACCGAACAGTGCATTTTTTCCGGCGGCAAACCTTCCAGGTGATCGGCGATATCCTGGTTGGTCACTTTTAACGCTTCATCCAGCGTCATGCCTTTGATGATTTCGGTCAGCACCGATGACGACGCAATCGCCGAACCGCAACCGAAAGTTTGAAAGCCCGCCTCAAGGATTACTTCGCTCTCATCATCGACCTTCAAGGTCAACCGCAACGCATCGCCGCAACTGATAGAGCCCACTTCGCCTGTCGCGTTGGCGTCAACGACCGCGCCCGCATTTTTCGGGTTGAAAAAATGTTCTTTAACTTTGTCTGAATAGTCCCACATGGCTTTTTTCCTCGGATTGAGTTTACTGGTGCGTTAAGAAGTCTCTGCTTATGTCCTTTGGCAAGCTCAGGACGAGCGGTCTGCGTTGATTTCGTTCGTGGCGGGCCATGAACGGAATCAACTTGTTCAGAGATTTCCTAAGAACAGGTTTTAGTTCCGGCACCTTCGGCACTGGTATTAAACGATGTGCCGCAAGCGCAACTTTTAGCCGCATTGGGGTTGGTAAACTTGAATCCCGAACCGTCGATGCTGTCGAGAAAATCGACCGACATGCCGTCCAGCATCGGTAAACTGGCCGGATCGATAAACACTTTCACCTCGCCGCAATCAATCACGGTATCCTCAGGTGTATGGCTGCCTTCGAGCTTCAAGCCGTATTGATAACCCGAGCAACCGCCGTCGGTGACTTCTATCCGCAGACCTGCCGTGGGCGTTTCCGAACTGGCAATAAAGCGGCCGACAGCGGTGATGGCCTTTTCTGTTAATGTAATCATTTTATGCACTCCTGAATGTATGGCATCGTTCTTGTTAATACCTAAAGCAACCTGTATGCCATATCATTATTTAGATAGTAATGGCTTGTTTAATAAGGCGTTAACAAAACATCCACACAATAAACAATGTATTATCAAACGGGTTTCAACCACATAACCAGCTGACAATGTAAGGTTTGCTACAAAACAAAGGAGATACGAAATGAACGTAGAAGATTTAGAGTTAGGCGACGTCGTTTATGCGGCAAAGACGATTACCGATGATGGCTCAATACCCGGAGGCAGCGAAGGTGAAATATTGGCCGAAGCCGGAACCCGCGGTGTCATTACCCTGATCGGGCATGTGGAAGAAGAGCCGGATCGCAGCGTTTTTCTGGTACGCTTTGAAGACAAGGATATGAATCTGGGCAACCCGATTGGCTGCTGGCTTGAAGATTTGGCTATGGAGCCTAAGTTGGTTAATTAATATAGCTATAGAAAATGGAACACAGATGCCAAAAGTAGGCGCCTCTAGGCGACACAGATTAAACGCTGATTAAAGCGCATAATAAACGGGGCTTCGGATTTCAAGAATCCGTTTAAAGTCGTCCGATCAGTATCATCCGTGTTCCATCAATTATAGTTAGCAGCCGCCAAGCAGTTACATGTAGATCGGACATGCAATGCTATCGATACCACACCCGTTCGCCCTGAGCTTGTCGAAGGGCATTTCGCGCTATGACTTGGATTTAACCCAATGAATAAACAAACCGAAACCGTCCTGAACTACCACAACCGCACCAAGCATAGCCTGGAGCGATACGCCAGAGGCCCTGAATCCATCGACTGGGAAGACCAACCCGATCAATTCCGGCGTTTTTCCGGTTGCGAGATTGTCACGTTGCCCTTACCCGGAACCGGACTTGAACCGTTGTTCGCCGACCTGGACACCCCGGAAACAATACCGGCAAAACCGTTAAATCTGTCTAATGCCGGTTTATTGCTGGAATTGGCCTTCGGCCTGTCGGCATGGAAACAATTCGGCCCCAGCCGCTGGGCATTGCGCTGCAATCCTTCCAGCGGCAACCTGCACCCGACTGAGGCTTATCTGATCAGCGCCGGGAATACCTTTATCAAATCAGGCGTTTACCACTATGTTAGTCACGATCACAGCCTTGAACAGCGTTGTCGGTTTTCCGACAATTCCTTAGATTCCGGCATGCTGATCGGCTTGTCATCAATCCATTGGCGTGAGGCCTGGAAATACGGCGAAAGAGCCTTCCGCTATTGCCAGCATGACATAGGTCATGCCTTGGGAGCGTTGCAATACGCGGCGACGGCGCTGGGCTGGTCGGTTGAGTTGCAGGCCGAATGGCCGGATGGCGACATCGCCAAGCTATTGGGGCTTGACCGGGATGATTTTAAAAAGCAGGAACATGAATCCCCCGATATGATTTGCCGGATTCATACGCATGCCGACAGTAAGCCGTTAGACGCCAAGGCCCTGCTGGAAGCCGCGGTATCGGGAGACTGGTTCGGAAAAGCCGACAGCCTTCGCGCCTATCATATGTATAAATGGCCGGTCATCGATGAAGTCTCAGCCGCCGCAAGCAAACCGCGAACTGAAGAACCTGATTGGCAAACCACCCGACGACCGCCAAGGATGGCGGCCGAGACTGCTCCCGGCAGTCCTCGGCATTTCCTCCATCCATGGAGGTCAGAAGTGTCGCAACCGGTAGGGAACCGGTGCGACCAGCCACTTATAAAATCCTCCTGCACCAAAACGGCAACGCAAATCATCCGCCAGCGCCGCAGCGCGCAGCAGTTTGACGGCAAAATGCCGCCGATGCCGCAGACCGATTTTTACCGGATGCTGGCCGCCGTCATGCCGACCACAGCCGCTTTCGAACTATGGCGCTGGCCGCCGAAAATCCACCTGTTTATTTTCGTCCATCGCGTTGAAGGCTTAGTTCCCGGCATCTATGCGCTGCCAAGACATAACGATGCCCTTGAACCATTACAGGCCGCAACCCTGGCTGATTTTGACTGGCGGAAAATATCCGACGCTTTAGCGTTTTATCACTTGTATTCAGGCGATTGCAGGCAGATCGCCAAAACGCTGTCCTGCCATCAACCCATCGCCAGCGACAGCGCCTTCAGTATGGGAATGATTGCGGAATTTGGCGAAGTCATCGAAGCGGAGCCGTGGCTATACCGCCGCCTGTTCTGGGAGTGCGGCCTGATAGGCCAAACGCTGTATCTGGAAGCCGAAGCGGCAAGTCTTCGCGGCACAGGAATCGGCTGTTACTTTGATGACAGCATGCATGAGCTTTTAGGCATCAAGAATGATGAATTCCAAAGCCTCTATCATTTTACCGTGGGCAAACCTTTGGAGGATAAACGGCTGGAAACGTTGCCGGCTTATGGGCATTTGGGCGATGTAGTGTAGGGTTGAGCAGAGATCATAAGTATGTTTGGAGTGCGGCATTTTTTAAAAACGCATGCCCAATTAGGTTGAGACAAGGCATAGATGCCCGTAGCAAAGTGTCCCCATTGTCCAGACAAAAATTAAGATAGACCTCAGTTCACACTTCCAAATTGGGCCGAACAATGTCCACGCCACGGAGTCGGTGCGGATAAATTTGTGTTGCGGTTTACGGATATTCGGGCCGGGTGCCATGCCGACCAAGCCTCATTTCTGCATCAATCGCCGCACTCAACCTGGTATTTCTTCATGCGGCGCGAGCCATAACGCAATAATGCGAGTTCGTCCTTATTTGTTTCTTTTCACTCATGTTCAGTCTCTAATTTAGCTCGGGGCATCGCTTAAACTATTATCCGAATTTCGGGGCTACTATGTTTAAGCTGCTTGCGCGAACTTTTTTGGTGTCCTTGATCGGTGTTCTCTGGTAATGTTTGTCCGCCTTTGTACGGCAAAGAAACTCATTCATTCATCAACATAGAGACAATAAATGCTACACGAAGTAATCAACTGGCTGGTCACAACTATCGGCGCTATGGGCTATATCGGTATTTTTTTGCTGATGGCGTTGGAAAGTTCGGTAGTGCCAATTCCCAGCGAAATCATCATGCCGCCGGCAGGTTATCTGGTGCAACAAGGGAAAATGAGCATGACTTTGGTCATACTCAGCGGCACTTTGGGCAGTCTGTTTGGCGCTTATCTGAATTATTTTGCCGCGCATTATTTGGGAAGACCGCTGCTACTCAAGTACGGACGTTATGTGTTCATAACCGAAGAGCATTTCCGTCGTGTTGAAGATTATTTTGCCAGCCATGGTGAAATCTCTACGTTTATTGGGAGACTGTTACCGGTTATCCGCCATTTGATTTCGCTGCCGGCAGGATTGGCGGGCATGAGCCACATCAAATTTTCTATTTATACATTGCTCGGCGCGTTCATCTGGGTATCCATTTTGACATGGATTGGCTATTTGTTGGGTCATAACGAAGACTTAATCAAGCAATACTCTCATCAAGTGATTATCGATGTGTTGGCGGCCAGCGTTGTTTTGGTGACGGCTTATATTTTTCTACATCGCAGAAAGCTTGCCCGTATCCGAGCCGAAGAATAGAAGATTCTTCGCTTACTGGTGCTCGGGGGCGCATATTTCATTCAGAGTATGTGGGCCGCCTGAATGTTTTGCATATCTTTTCAGCGCCGTTGGCGGCATATTGCCGATTTTTGGCGCTGATGCGAATCAAGCCCTGGCGCACACCCAAACATCAACCCGGCCGACTCCGGCTTTTTTCAATACATAAGCCAATTCATGAGCTGTTGAGCCGGTGGTCATGACATCATCAAGTATCGCGATATGCCGTGCATGAATAGGCTTGATGACGGAAAAGGCGTTTTTCAGGTTTTTTTGGCGTTTTTTGGCGGGTAGCTGGGTTTGATGGGGCGTATCTCGGTGCCGACTGCAACTGGTTACATCTAACGGGATCTGTAATTCTTTGGCGACGGTTCTGGCGATTTCTATGGCTTGGTTGAAGCCGCGCTGGCGGTAACGGGTTTTATGCAGTGGAACCGGTAAAATCAAGTCGGGGCGTTCTGCGGTTTGTTTCAGGTGGTCGGCCAGCAACATGCCGAGTAAGCGGGCGTTTTTGTAATTGGAGCTGAATTTCAAAGTGCCGATCAGATGCCGGATAGCTCCCTGATGAATGAACGGAGCGTAAGTCTCGTCAAAGGCAGGTTGGCGGCTCAGGCAGCGGCCGCACAGCACGGGAGTGGTGACCGGCGTTTCCAGTATTTCCGCGCAGCGATAACAGCACAGATTATTTCTAGGCAAATGCGTGTAGCAAGAATGGCAGAGGTCGCGCGAATTGCATCCTGGATTGCCGCACAAGATGCAGGTAGGCGGAAGCAAGTAATCCTGTATAATATTGATCCAGTTGTATACCATTTTCATTTGAACAGGTTGACAAGATTATGAATTGTCTTTGTTTAAATATTACCGTAACCGGAGCTTAACAGAATGTCTGCAAACCCTGCAATTCGCCATGACTGGCAATTGGATGAAGTGCAAGCGCTTTATGCGTTGCCTTTTAATGACTTGATTTTTAAGGCGCAAACCGTACACCGTGAGAATTTCGATCCTAATGAAGTTCAGATCAGCAGCTTGTTGAGTATCAAAACCGGCTCCTGTTCCGAAGATTGCGGCTATTGTCCGCAAAGCGCCCGTTATGATTCCGATTTGACGCCCGAGGCGTTAATGCCGGTCGATAAGGTTTTGCAGGCGGCGCAGCTTGCCAAAGACCAAGGCGCATCGCGTTTTTGCATGGGCGCGGCCTGGCGTCAGCCTAAAGACAGGGACGTGGAGCGGGTGGTGGAAATGGTTCAGGGCGTTAAGGCCTTAGGCCTGGAAACCTGCGTAACCTTGGGCATGCTGACCGATGCCCAAACGATCAGGCTAAAAGAGGGCGGCCTGGACTATTACAATCACAACTTGGATACGTCGGAAGACTATTATTCCGAAGTCATCACCACGCGGACTTACCAGGACCGACTGGACACACTGGCGCGGGTCAGGGATGCCGGGATTAACGTCTGTTGCGGCGGCATCGTCGGCATGGGCGAAAGCGATGTCGATCGCGCCAATCTGTTGATCGAACTGGCAAACCTGCCCAAGCACCCTGAAAGCGTGCCGGTCAATATGCTGGTGCAGGTTGAAGGCACTCCGCTGATGGGTACCGAATCGCTGGACCCGATCATCTTTATCCGAACCATAGCGGTTGCCAGAATCATGATGCCCAAGTCGCGGGTGCGCTTGTCCGCAGGGCGCAATAATATGAGCGATGAAATGCAGGCGCTGTGCTTTCTGGCCGGAGCCAACTCGATTTTTTACGGCGACAAGTTATTGACCACCGATAACCCGATGACTAACCGTGATTTGGCGTTGTTTGACCGCTTGGGTGTGCATTCCGGCGGTTCAAGTTACGCTTGATGAATTAAATCATCCTGTTGCCAGTCAAAAAATTATTCACCACGAAGACACGAAGGACACGAAGTTTTATATTTCATTCTTCGTGGTGAATATTACCGATTTTTATGACACCTCCATTCTCACAATTAACAACCAGCCTAGACGATATTGCCCGGCAAGGCTTGTATCGTTCCAGGCGGGTCATAGCATCGCCTCAAGGCATTAACCTGGAAATTGACGGCAGGCATATCGTCAATTTTTGCAGCAATGATTATCTGGGGCTGGCCAATCATCCCGATGTGGTCAACGCGTTTAAAGCCGGGGCGGATAAATACGGCGTCGGCAGCGGTTCGGCGCATTTAATCTGCGGACACAGTGCGGCTCATCATGTGTTGGAAGAAGAGTTGGCGGCATTTACCGGCCGCGACCGGGCATTGTTGTTTTCCACCGGTTACATGGCAAACATCGGCGTGATCTCGGCGTTGTTGGGCCGCGGCGATGCGGTGTTTGAAGACCGGTTAAACCATGCCTCTTTGCTGGACGGCGGATTGTTGTCCGGCGCACGATTTAAGCGCTATGCCCATGCTGACGCAGTCGATCTTGGCGCAAACCTGGACAAAACCTTGGGCCGCAAGCTGATCGTGACCGATGGCGTATTCAGCATGGATGGGGATTTTGCGCCGCTGGACGAATTGACTGTTGCCGCAAAAAAACATGATGCCTGGCTGATGGTTGACGATGCGCACGGGCTGGGTGTGATCGGCGAACATGGAGGCGGGATTCTCGAACATTACGGCTTGGGTCAGGACGGCGTGCCGGTGTTGATGGGAACTTTAGGCAAAGGCTTGGGCACTTTCGGCGCGTTCGTCGCGGGTTCCGAGCTGCTGATCGAAACCTTGATCCAGAAAGCCCGCGCTTATATTTATACCACCGCGTTACCGGCGGCGGTTGCCGAGGCGACGCGGGCCAGTTTGAAAATTGTGATCGCGGAAAACTGGCGCAGGGACAAGCTTAGACAACTGTCCGAGCGGTTCAGACTGGGTGCAGAGCAGTTGGGCATAACATTGATGCCGTCATCGTCGGCTATTCAGCCTATTTTAATAGGCGGCAGTCAGCGGGCCGTAGACATCAGCAATGCTTTATTGGCTGCCGGTTTTCTGGTCAGCGCGATTCGTCCGCCTACGGTGCCTCAAGGCAGTGCCAGGCTGCGGGTGACTTTTTCAGCTTTGCATGAAGAGCAGCATGTCGACCGGTTGTTGGACGCGTTAGCCGAAGCAATTGCAGGCAGCAAGTGACAAAAATCCATTTGGAAACGTTCGGGCAAGGCAAGCCCATAGTGCTGGTGCATGGCTGGGCGATGCATACCGGTATCTGGCGGGAGTTTGCCCGGCAATTGGCACAGCATTACCGGGTGACCTGTGTCGATTTGCCGGGGCACGGGCGTAGCGAAGTAATTGATCCGTTTACGCTGGAACGGGTTGGCGCAGAGTTGATTAAAGTGGTTCCCGAGAAGAGTTGTTGGCTGGGCTGGTCGTTGGGCGCGACGGTGGTGCTGGATATAGCCGGTCGTTATCCTGAGCGGGTATCTGCACTGATCTTGCTGGCGGGGAATCCCTTGTTCCCAAGCTCCGGCTTGGGAACGCAAGCATGGCCGGGCATGGATGCCCGGTTACTGGATGATTTTGCCGAGCATTTGAATAATGACTGTCAGGCGACCTTGCTGCGTTTTTTATCCTTGCAGGTCAACGGCATGCCGGATCGGAAAGCGCTTTTGAAGGCGCTTAAAACAGCCGTATTCGAATGCGATGCGCCGGATCAAGCCACTTTGCAGGGAGGCTTGGATATACTTAAACAGGCAGACTTGAGGCCGGTTTTATCAGGATTGAGCGTCCCTGTTTCGGTCGTGTTGGGCGGCCTGGACACCTTAGTTCCTGTAGCCGTAGGTCAAAAAATGCGGCGGTTATTGCCGAGTCTGGAATTGAATATTATCGACAGGGCAGGGCATGTGCCGTTTTTGTCGCACGGCTCGGAAACGGCGGCGATTATTTCCCGATTTATGGATGAATAATGTATTTAGATAAAGCCAAAATCAGGCAGTCGTTTGCTGCGGCCTCGGTGACTTATGACGGCGTTGCCGACTTGCAGCGCAGTGTCGGTAAGGTGCTGCTGGACAGTGTCGATAAAGAGAATCCGGCCGGAACTTTGTTGGATTTGGGTTGCGGCACCGGTTTTTTAACCGCCGGGCTGTTGGCGCGTACAAGGCCTATTATCGCCTTGGATATTGCGTTGCCGATGTTGCAGGTGACGCGAACAAAACTCATCGATACGGCCAATGTCGGCTATGTATGCGCCGATGCCGAACAATTGCCGCTCGCCGGACACGTTGTCGACGGCGTGTTTTCCAATCTCGCGTTGCAGTGGTGCGTCAATCTGGAAGGCGTTTTTGCCGATATTAAGCGGGTATTGAAACCGGGCGGACGCCTTGTTTTCTCGATATTCGGCCCGCAAACGCTACAGGAATTAAAAGCGGCGTGGGCGGAAGCCGACGATTTTAATCATGTTAATGACTTTTACAGTGAGCGGCGGCTAAGACGTTTTCTTCAGCTGGCGGGTTATACAGAGATAGTAGTTGAAACCAATGTTTATATATCAAACTACGATTCGGTTTTGACGTTGATGAAGGAGTTGAAACATATCGGCGCGCATAATGTGCTTGCCGGGCGTAACAAAAGTATCACTACCAAGGCGCAGATGCAGCGGATGGTTGCGGCTTACGAGCGGCATCGAACCGGCGAACTGATTCCGGCGACTTTCGAGGTCATTATGGTTACGGCAAGCTAATGGAAAAAGGGTATTTTATAACCGGTACCGACACCAATGTCGGCAAGACCTGGGCGACGATTGCGCTGATGCGTTATTTTAAAAGCCAAGGGAAATCGGTTGCGGGCATGAAGCCGGTTGCTTCAGGCTGTTTAATACAGGGAGGGCGGCTGAAAAATGAAGATGCGTTGCTGATACAAGCAAATGCGTCATTGCCGATCGACTATGACTTGATCAATCCTTACGCCTACGAGCTGCCGGTTTCGCCGCACATTGCAGGTGTAAATAATCCGGTTAAGCTGGGTCAGTTGGCAGCCGGGTTCGAGACATTGAAAACCCTGGCCGACATCATTGTCGTCGAAGGCGCCGGAGGCTGGTATGCGCCTTTAAATGAGCGCGAAACTATCAGCGATTTGGCAAAATTGCTGGCTCTGCCGGTTATTATGGTTGTCGCTATCAGGCTCGGCTGTATCAATCATGCAAGACTGACTTATCAGGCGGTCGCGCAGTCAGGCGTGAACTGTGTCGGCTGGATCGCAGTCTGTACAGAGCCGGAATTGTTAGGCGGCGACCAGAATATCCAAACCATAAAAAGCACGGTGGATGCGCCTTTGTTGGGTGTGTTGCCCTATAGGGAAGTCGCTGACTTTGATTTTTTCGCCGAACAATTGAAGATGTAACTGTGTATTTGTGATGCTTTTGCCGCTGGCTTGGCAAAATAAAGCATGACAAAGTCTTTGATAAAGCCCTATTATTTTGATTTTTTTTCAGTTTGATTCGCCGTTATCTGACGGCGCAAGGTTAATGCATGTCGATTCGCACTATCTCATCCGTAAAATTCATTTTAGTTGCCGGTACGCTGTTGTCGGGATGTACAACAACCCGGCAAATTGTGGTTGATCACCCGTCAACCCAGGCCAGCCAGTTTCAACCGTTGCAAGGCTTTCAAGCTATTGATGGCGACGACTATTATGTACGGTTGATTTCGGAGTTCGATTTTAAAGGTGACAACGTATTAAAAGGCGGCTGTACTAATATGACGCCGTCTTATGGGAAAGGCGATTTATCGGCCGCCCTTATTTATAACGTGCGTAACGAGGCGCTTAAATTCAGCCGTGAAGCGACCGGCTTTTTGTATCAGGCGACAACAGGCAAATGCAATTTTACCTTCGATGCTAAAAAACTTTACCTGACGCCCTGGATACGCCTGGATTCAGGCAAGGAAACCTTGGTCGATTATAATTTTTACACTAACGCTAACAGCGATGTGGACGTGTCAAGCCTGGTCAATGATGTGAATGCGGCCGGCAATTTATTGGCGTTGACAGGCGTCGGCATGGGGGTTGCAATCATGGGGCAGGTTGCCGGGCAATGGGTAAAGAGCAATCAGCAAGCGGAAGTAACAACGCCTGCGACCCATCAATCGGCCAAACATAGCTCGGAGTCGCATTCGCTGCCTGTCGCCACGGCTTATTCGGGTAAGACCGGAACGCTGAATCAGACGATGTTTAAGGTTTTTGATGTGGCGGAAGGCGGGATGAATCTGTTTGGATCGGATACCAAGCAACTGGGCGAACTGAAGATTTATCCGGAAATTCTGCCTTCTTTGTTATTAAAGACGACTGCCGACGGCATCCCGGACGCGCGCGATTTGTCGTTCGAAGAAATAGGCTATTCGCCGATGAAATCAGCGGCCGGGGAAATCAATCTTCAACAGCTGATCGAGCAATCGAAACATCCGGCAAAACCGAATCTAAAGCCTGACTGGAATAATTACCAGGACGTCGAAGGCAATTGCCGGAAATTGAAGCTGGTGCTGAAAGATTTGGGCTTTAATAAATTTGATCGCAACGCGGTGATTTACTATTTTCTGGCTAAGAATGGCGATTGGAATAATTACAATGTCAGCCGGCAAAAAACGTTGAGTGAAGAAATGCGGCCCAAGGTTTTGGAAGGTTATCGCAGCAAAAACTTTGCTAACTGTCTGGCACCTGATGACTATGCGGTCATGAAAGCGATGGGTTTGCCGGTTAATACGCAGTCCGATTGGGATCAGATGGGTGAGGCGAGCCAGAAAAAAGAGCAACTGTTCACGCCGCTTAAGTCGATTGAACGGCAGTTGGTCGCGGTGCTGAAAAACCCAAACAAGGTGGAAATGGAGCAGCAACTGTTCCCTTTGCTGGCTACGGCGAAAAATGGCGACGGCAGTGTGTTGCTGCAAAACCATTTAGGTGATTTCGGCCTGGAATTGTTATTGAATCCTCCTGTGGTGGCAGCGCCTCCAGTGGATGCTTCTGCTCCGGCTGGACCTGTTGCGGCAGCGCC
The DNA here is from genome assembly GCF_002934365.1 of Methylobacter tundripaludum. Classification (GTDB taxonomy): domain Bacteria; phylum Pseudomonadota; class Gammaproteobacteria; order Methylococcales; family Methylomonadaceae; genus Methylobacter_A; species Methylobacter_A tundripaludum_A. The sequence goes on from NZ_PTIY01000015.1 coordinate 60,841, forward strand.
TTCTCAGGCAGCCATTCCCGGTGAGGGGGTTATCGTCAGCGCCGGCCAATTAGCGCAAGTCTTTTCAGGGTTATTAATAAGCGAACTCAGTTGTGCGCGCCCGGCTCCCGATGGGCTGGGAAAATTTGCCGGCAATGCGGGGATTTTGTTGTTCACTACAAAAGAAGGCAGTCCGCGCGTTAAAGGCGGTGCGATGGAATTTGAATTTTCCGGCGGCAAGATTACGCGTATTGCATTTCAGTTATCGACTTACCGGGATTTTGAACAGAATTTGCTGGATCGGCCGGAGATTGGCGGCTGCCGAGTGGATCCGGCGTTTCTGGCAAAGCTGCACTAACGTTGAAAGTATTCTGATATAGCTCGCTTCGCGCCGAAATTAGCAGGAAATAGATTTTTGATAATCCTGGAAAAAGTTGATTTATAACAAAAATTAAAGATGGATTTGGCGGCGGATATAATCCATAATATTTTTGCGGTATATATCAATAATAAAAACATCAGGAGAAATATTATGGCTTTAATTACTTGGACAGCCGGTCAGTACGGTACAAATGTCGGCTTTGCGGATCAGGAACACCAAATCTTGTTTGATAAACTTAATAAGCTGTATGACTTGGCAACAGGCGGCGCAGAGCGCTCTGCAATCGGTGCGCAATTAGACGATCTTATTTCATATGTAGTGGATCATTTTGCCCATGAAGAAAGAGAAATGCAGGCAAAGGGCTATGCAGGCTATGAACGCCACAAGGAAGAGCATGACGCCTTGGTAGGTATTTGCGGTGGTCTTCAGGCAAAATTTCATGCAGGCCAAGCGGAAGTTGACGAAAGCGTCGGTCAATTGGTTAAAGGGTGGTTGGATAATCACATTCCTAACTTCGATATGGCTTATGCCGATGCGTTAAACAGCTGATCGAATTTCAACGCTAAAAAACAAAAGGCTTGTGAGTTACATTGATTCACAAGCCTTTTCTTTGCAACACATAAAATCAGGAAAAGGACATCTGGTATAGATTGCCCTCATAGGGTAAAATCGAAAAGATTATTTGTGATAATTATTACGTAAATGGAAAAGGGTCGGCCATCCCATGCCCTGAAATTACGAAACGATATAACGCATACAAGAGTTTATAACTACTAACGAGGAGGCTGCTCCGTGAAGAAAGCAAAGCAACTGTTCGCAGGTCTGATCTTAATGGCTTTGGGCCTAGGAACAGCACAGGCGGAATATACGCTCAATTTAATGAAAGGGGTTACAAAGGTCAGTCATGACATTTATGACCTGCATATGCTGATTCTATGGATTTGTGTATTCATAGGCATCGGCGTGTTCGGAACGATGTTCTACTCGATTTACCATCACCGTAAATCAAGAGGACATCAAGCGGCGCAGTTTCATGAAAATACGACCGTTGAAATCATTTGGACGATTATCCCGACTTTGATCCTGGTTGGCATGGCTATTCCAGCCACAAAAGCCATGATGGAACTGGATGATGTGCAAGCATCCGAAATGTCTATTAAGGTAACCGGACATCAATGGAAGTGGGAATATGAATATCTTGATAACGGCATTCATTTTTTCAGTAGCCTGGATGAAGCCAGCAACAAGGTACGTCAAGTCGGTTCGGGTCTTGATCCCAGGTCGGTTCCTAATTACTTGTTGAATGTTGATAAACCGCTAGTTATTCCGACTAAAAAGAAAATTCGTTTCGTATTCACCTCGAAAGACGTAATCCATTCATGGTGGGTTCCCGACCTGGGCTGGAAAAAAGATACCAATCCCGGTTTTATTAACGAATCATGGACGTCTGTAGACGAACCGGGGACTTACCGTGGTCAATGTACCGAGCTTTGCGGTAAAGATCATGGCTTTATGCCGATTGTCGTCATTGCAATGGACGAACCTGACTACAACGCCTGGGTGGAGCAGCAAAAAGCGGCTATGGCGGCTGAAGCCGGTTCGGCCAGCAAGCAATGGACAACTGAAGAGTTGGTTGCTAAAGGTAAAGCTGTTTACGACACCAACTGTTCCTCATGTCACATGGCGGATGGCGCAGGTTTGCCGGGTACTTTTCCAGCTATAAAGGCAAGTCCGGTAGTAACAGGCGACATTAACGCTCAGGTCAAGCTGATGTTGAACGGAAAAGGCATGATGCCGGCTTTCGGAAAAATGTTAAGCGCTGTCGATTTCGCTGCAGTAGTAGCATATACCCGTAATGGTCTGGGTAATTCAGTGGGTGATTCTATTCAGCCTTCAGCTATCCAGACTCTGCAATCGGCATCACCGGCGGCAGATTAAAAAATGAATAAGTCATTGCGTTCTTATCGATCTAATCTTTTTTATATATTCAAGAGGTATGAAATATGTCTGCTGTAGTCGCTGAACATGATGATCATCATGAGCATGATCATGGTCCTGCTAAGGGGCTGTTAAGATGGGTTATTACCACCAATCATAAAGATATTGGCACATTATATTTGTTGTTTGCTCTGGCGATGTTCTTTGTCGGCGGCACCATGGCAATGATTATTCGCGCCGAATTGTTTGAGCCGGGTATGCAGTTTGTTAATCCCCAGTTCTTTAATTCAATGACCACCATGCACGCGTTGGTCATGGTGTTTGGCGCAGTTATGCCTGCTTTCGTCGGTTTGGCCAACTGGATGATTCCAATGATGATTGGCGCTCCTGATATGGCGTTACCGCGCATGAACAACATGAGCTTCTGGTTGCTGGTTGCCGGTGTTTTATTGCTGGCCAGCACCTTGTTCATGGAAGGCGGCGCACCTGCCGGCGGATGGACTTTGTATCCGCCCTTGGTATTGCAAACCGGTAAGGCCTTGCCTTTTGCGATTTTCTCGGTGCATTTGCTGGGTATCTCGTCAATCATGGGTGCGATCAACATTATCGCCACTATTTTCAATATGCGTGCCCCCGGCATGACTTTAATGAAAATGCCGATGTTTGTTTGGACCTGGTTGATTACCGCTTTCCTGTTAATCGCAATCATGCCTGTGTTTGCGGGTGCGGTGACTATGCTGTTAACAGACAAGTTTTTTCACACCAGCTTTTTTGATGCGGCTGGCGGCGGTGACCCGGTTCTTTATCAACACATTTTCTGGTTTTTTGGTCATCCCGAAGTTTATGTAATGATTCTGCCCACTTTCGGCGTGGCTTCTACCATTATCCCTGTGTTTGCTCGTAAGCCTTTGTTTGGCTACAGCTCAATGGTTTATGCGACGGCTGCAATTGCATTTTTGTCGTTTATCGTCTGGGCTCACCACATGTTTACAGTGGGTATGCCGATAGCAGGTGAGTTGTACTTCATGTATGCAACCATGCTGATTGCGATTCCTACCGGCGTTAAGGTTTTCAACTGGACCGCGACCATGTGGAAAGGGGCGATGACTTTTGAAACGCCGATGCTGTTTAGTATTGCTTTCGTCGTTTTATTTACAATGGGTGGATTCACCGGTTTGATGATGTCTGTTGCGCCGTCTGATTTTCAATATCACGATACTTACTTTATTGTCGCCCATTTCCATTACACGCTGGTTCCCGCCTCTGTTTTTATATTGATGGCTGCCGGCTATTTTTGGTTGCCTAAATGGACCGGGCATATGTATGACGAAAGAATCGGTCAGCTGCACTTCTGGTTGTCTGTGGTATCGGTAAACATCCTGTTCTTTCCACAGCATTTCTTGGGGCTTGCCGGTATGCCGCGCAGAATTCCTGATTATGCGGTGCAATTTGCGGATTGGAATATGATTTCCAGTATTGGCGGTTTTATATTCGGCGCCAGCCAGTTGTTGTTCCTATACATTGTTATCGATACAATCAAAGGCGGAACAGGCGAAAAGGTAACTGATGAAGTATGGGAAGATGCTGCCAAGCATAGCTTGGAGTGGACTTTGCCGTCGCCCCCTCCATACCATACTTTTACTACGCCACCCACGGTAATACCTACTGAACATATCTAGGCTGTTGCATTCCAGGTTGCTTTAAATAAAGCAACCTGCTTAGATAACGTATCAGGTGAAATAATGAATACCAAACAGAAAAATATTTTGACCGCAGTGGTATTGGTCGCGGTTGCCGTCATTATTTATGTTTTTGCAGTGATAAGAGCCGTTTCCCAATGAGCGAAAGCACCAAGAAAAAAAACGCTAAGTTAGTTCGGATATTGGTGTTTGTGGTGCTGGGAATGTTTGGCTTTGGCTACGCCCTGGTTCCGCTTTATGACGTTTTGTGTGAAGTAACCGGACTCAACGGCAAAGTTGAATCGTCCGCTGTTAAGGAAGTCAGCTACGAAGTTGATAAAAACAGAGAAGTTACCGTAGAGTTTATGACGGCGCTGAATGAGGACACTCCGATGGAATTCCGTTCAGAAGCCAAAAAACTGAAAGTTCATCCAGGCGAATATTATACGGTGAATTTTTATGCGGAAAATAAGACCGATAAAGTAATGGTTGCTCGGGCAATTCCAAGTATTTCTCCCGGAGCGGCCGCTGAATTTTTTAAAAAAACAGAGTGTTTTTGCTTTTCAGAACAGACATTTAAGGCGCGAGAAGGCAGGATTATGCCGGTGCGTTTTGTTGTTAATCCTGAATTACCTGAGCAATATAAAACAATTACACTTGCATATACATTTTTTGATAATACTGAAACATCAGTAAAATGAGAGAGGAAGGCTATGTCTACAAGTAACGAGTATTACATTCCGCATAAAGCCACTTGGCCGGTCGTTGGAACTGGTGGTTTGGTGATGATGCTGGCTGGATTTGCAAATTATTTAAATGGCTCATCGGCCGGTACCGCCTGGATGGCGCTGGGCTTGGCTGTGTTTATTGTCATGCTGGCCGGTTGGTTTACATTGCAGGCCGGGGAAAGCGAATCAGGCATGTACAGTACGCAGGTAGGCATTTCCTACCGTATGGGCATGATGTGGTTTATCTTTTCGGAAATCATGTTTTTTGCCGTTTTTTTCGGCACGCTTTGGTATACACGTAATTTGTCGGTACCCTGGCTGGGCGGAGAAGGCACAGGAGCTGCAACTAAAGAACTATTGTGGCCGTCTTTCGAAGCGGTCTGGCCGACCAATGGCCCTGGTAAAGTCGGCGGCGAGTTTGAGCCTATGGGCGCATGGGGCTTGCCTTTTTTGAATACCTTAATTCTGTTGACTAGCGGCGTTTCTTGCACTTGGGCTCATCATGGCTTGCTTGCAAAAAACCGAGATCAGCTAATTAAAGGTTTGGCCGCTACTGTCGGTTTAGGGCTCTTGTTTGTTGCACTCCAGGCATCTGAGTATCATGAAGCTTATACCGAGATGGGTTTGACGCTGGGCTCAGGCATTTATGGTTCTACTTTTTTCATGCTGACCGGTTTTCACGGTTTTCACGTTTGCGTAGGCGCTATCATTCTGAGCGTTGTTTTGTTTCGCAGCTGGAAAGGCCATTTCCAACCGGAAAATCATTTTGCTTTTGAAGCTGCGGCTTGGTATTGGCATTTTGTTGACGTGGTATGGTTGGGACTGTTTGTATTTGTTTATGTGATTTAATCTAAACAGCCATACTAAAAAAGCGCTGCCTAACAGACAGCGCTTTTTTTTTGTCGAAATGGTTGGGGATGTTTTTATTTAGGAGCGGCCGGCGCTTGATTTTGCGAGTGCATCCGAGCACCCAAGCCATGCGGCTTGAACATGCCGGTTGCAAAAGCTATAAAAATGAAGATGAACAACACGATTGAAAGCGCAATACGAAAAGTCAGCGCTTTGACCGTTTTTTCGGATTGTTCTTCGGTCTTGTGTTTAACCAGATGAAATAGCGCGGAGCCTAGACTGATAATTATCAGGATAAAGGCGATAATAACGATGCTTTTTATAATCATGAATGTAATTATGCTGATGGCTAAGGTTTCTGTATTCTCGGTTATTTAGGTTCTTGTGCCAATAGGATAAATAAAAAAAGCATGATCCAGTCGGACGCTCATTGATGAAGTTTAAAATAATTCCAACATTAGCTTATTTGTGCCTGTTGCCGGTGTTGATCGGGTTGGGAATGTGGCAATTAGACCGATCAGAACAGAAACGGGCATTACTTGAGTTGCAGAAACAGGCGGGCGCAACTGAAACATTGCATTTGTCCGAAGGCATTGAAAATAACGCCGATACATTAAGGTACAGGCAGGTTGAAGTTACAGGGCGTTACGATGTCGCCCATCAGTTTTTGATAGACAACCAAATCAGCGGCGGGAAAGCCGGCTATTTTGTGTTGACGCCGTTTGTGTTGACCGGGGAAACCAAGGCGGTTTTGGTGAATAGGGGTTGGATTCCTTTAAATCATGATCGCTCGGTGCTTCCTGACTTGCAGATTAATCAGGCCCAAGCCATTATTGCCGGGCGGATTAATCATTTTCCCAGCGTTGGTATAAAATTAGCGGGAGCGGAAATCCCAACAGAGGGTTGGCCATCGGTGGTGCAGGTGGTCGATAGTCATGTTCTGGCTAAAAAATTGGGCTATTCGTTGCTCCCATTCCAGATCGAACTGGCTAAAAATTTGCCTGATGGATTTAAACGGGAATGGCAGACGCCGGCCATCATGCAGCCCGAACAACATACGGCCTATGCAATTCAGTGGTTTGCGCTGGCATTGACACTAACGATACTATTTATTTGGTACAGCTTTAAAAAATACGATGCAGAATCAAAAGAATAAAAATCATATATTAATCCTGGTTATTTTTGGCATGTCTATCATTCCGTTTTTGATAGCGTGGGGACTAAAAGAGAATCCGCAGCTGGTAAACGGGCGAACCAACAATGGGCAGTTAATTACGCCGCCGCTGACAACCGAACGCAAAGACCTAAGCGGTTTTGATCCGTTTTCAACTGATAATATGTCCGAGCTTCCCGGCCACTGGTTGTTGGTAAATATCATTCCGACCGGCGAGTGCAATGAAACATGCCTCGAAGCCATGCATAAAACCAAACAGTTGCGGCTGATGTTGAATAAAGAATTGACCCGTACCCGCCGTATAGTCCTGCTGTTAAAGGATGTTGCGCCGGAAACGGCGGGCAAATGGTGGGCGGGTGACGATACCTTGTTAAGGGTTAAAGCCAATGACGCCGTCATCAAGAAAATTGCCGAAATCAGGCAAGGCGATATTCCTGACGGGATGCTGCTGTTAATGGATCCGCTGGGTAACTTAATGATGCAGTACGAGCCGGGTTTCGATCCCTACAGCGTAAAGAGCGATCTTATGCATCTTTTGCGAATTTCACAAATAGGATAGTGGAAAATAAAATGTTTAGAAAAATAACTCTCTTTGGCGTTCTTTTAGCTTTAATAGTTATCGTTGTAGGTTCATACGTCCGCTTATCCGGGGCAGGGCTGGGTTGTCCTGATTGGCCCGGATGCTATGGGCAGGCTATCCCCTTCGACTTCGCTCAGGGCGGGGTTAGCGATCATGCTGATTTTATCGCGCAGGCGGCGGAGGCTTTCCCCGGTCAGACGCCCGATATTGCAAAAGTCTGGAAGGAGATGGGGCATCGTTATCTGGCCGCGCTCTTAGGCGTGGTCGTTTTATTGCTGGCCTTGCTGTCGTGGCGCGAACAACAAAGTCGTCCGGTGGTCGTAACAGCCGCATCGATGCTGGCGGTTTTGATAGGATTGCAGGCGGCCTTGGGCATGTGGGCCGTAAAGTTTCACGTTATGCCGATTGTTGTGACCGGGCATTTGCTGCTGGGGATGATGACTCTATGGCTGCTGTTCTGGCTGTATTTGCGGGTTAATCCGAAAGTTTCGCCGTTAGCTTTGCGAAGGAACGGTTTAGCCTTGTTTGTCAGGTTGGCAATGTTGGTGTTGTTTTTAGAGATTGTTTTGGGCGGCTGGGTCAGTACCAATTACGCCGCTTTAGCCTGTTCGGATTTTCCGGCGTGTAATGGCTCGTGGTGGCCTAAAGCCGACTATCGGACTGCGCTGGACTTATTCAGCGGATTAAGCTCGGGTTATACCGGCGTTATCGCATTCGATGCGCAGGTTGCCGCGAACTGGCTGCACAGGGTCGGTGCGTTGGTTTGTTTTATCGTGCTCACGTTGGTGATGCTGAGCGCAACATCGGCGCATCATCCGAGACCGGTAAGAAGAGCCGGTTTGGGATTGAGCGTGTTGCTGTTGCTACAGATCGGTTCCGGCGTTATCGGCGTCAAATTCGGGATGCCTTTGTGGGCGGCGGTCGCGCATAACGCTTTTTCAGCATTGCTGATGCTGCCGTTAATCGCTATCGGTTTTTACTGCCGGTACGCTTATGTTGAAATGCCAAAGCCCGCCGTAGAAATTGAGCTGCAACCGGAAGGTGCGGTTGCCGAAGCGGAGGAAGCATATCCTGTAACAGAACCCGAGTCGTTATACCTGCGGCTTAAATCGCAGCTGAAGCGCACCCGCTCCGGGCTTAGCGGGGTATTGGCCCAGATTCCGTTAGGCCAGAAAGAAATTGACGAAGATTTGCTGGAAGCCATTGAAGCCAGCTTGTTAATGGCCGACATAGGCGTGGACGCGACCACCGAAATCATCAAGCGCTTGACCGAGAGTGTTGAAAGGCACCAGCTTAATGATGGCGAGGCGTTAACGGCAGCCTTAAAGCAGGAATTACGGAGTATGCTCCAGCCCTGTAATAAACCCCTGCATATCCCCAAGCAGGACAAACCTTTTGTTATTCTGGTCGTCGGCGTCAATGGCGCGGGCAAAACCACCACTATCGGCAAACTGGCCAAACGATTGCAGGCACAGGGCCATAGCGTCATGCTGGCCGCCGGAGATACGTTCAGGGCGGCGGCGGTCGAGCAATTGCAAACCTGGGGCGAGCGCAATAATATCCATGTGGTGGCTCAGCATACCGGGGCCGATTCGGCATCCGTGATTTATGACGGCGTACAGTCCGCACAAGCTAAAGGCATCGATGTGTTGATTGCCGATACGGCTGGCCGCCTGCATACGAAATCCAACCTGATGGACGAGTTGAAGAAAGTAAAGCGGATTATCAGCAAGTTGGATGAAACGGCGCCGCATGAAGTATTGCTGGTCTTGGATGCCGGCACCGGGCAAAACGCGCTGTCGCAAGCAAGATTGTTCAATGAGACCGTTGCCTTGACCGGCTTGGCGCTGACCAAACTTGACGGCACCGCAAAAGGCGGCGTTATTTTTGCGCTGGCCAAACAGTTCGGAATTCCGATCCGTTTTATAGGGATAGGCGAAGGAATTGATGATCTGCAGGATTTTGATGCGGATGCTTTTGTAGATGCATTGTTTGTCAAAGACTAAAACCCGTAACTTGATTCTATAATAGAACACGAATGACGCTGATGAAACGGATCCGCACGGATTTTAAAGGTCGTTCTTAGGTAAGCGCCGATTTAATCCTTCGACAAGCTCAGGATGAACGGTAAGTTTTTGATTTTGTTCGTGGTGAGCTTGTCGAACCACAAGCGAAATCAATTTATTCAGCGCTTCCTTAGGTGGCTATAGGCCATTTTTATAACGGCTGAATAGTGGGCAATAATATATTTTTATCAAGAAGTTCAAGTTTATCAGTGATTATCAGTCAAATCCGTGTCGCCTGGAGGCGCCTACTTTTGGCATCCGTGTTCTATTGTTTTAACTGCTGAATAATGCAAAAAACCTATGTTAAAGTTCGATAATGTCAGTATGAGGTACCCTGGAGCCGGCGATGTATTACGCAATGTCAGTTTTCATCTGGAGCGTGGTGAAATGGCTTTTTTGACGGGGCATTCAGGGGCGGGAAAAAGCACGTTATTGAAATTAATTGCGGTCATCGAGCGTTGCACCCGGGGCCGGGTTTTATTGGACGGCGAGAATCTCAACCAAGCCAAGGACAGGCAGGTTCCTTATATACGCAGGAAAGTAGGCCTGATTTTTCAGGATTACAAACTGCTGCAGGACAGAACGGTTTTCGATAATGTGGCATTGCCGCTGGTGATAGCCGGTTACGGGCACCATGAAGTCTCCCGGCGGGTACGGGCATCATTGGATAAAGTCGGCCTTCTGGGCAAAGAAAAAAAATATCCGCTAGTCTTGTCCGGTGGTGAACAGCAGCGGGTCGGGATTGCCCGCGCAGTGGTTAATAAGCCGCCGTTGATTGTGGCCGATGAGCCGACCGGGAACCTTGACCCGGAGCTGTCCGCCGAAATCATGCATTTGTTCGAGCAGTTTCAGCAGGTCGGCGTCACCATATTGATTGCCTCGCATGATATTTCATTGATTGCTCAAATGAATCATCGGATCTTAAAGCTGGATCACGGTCAACTGGTTGCGAGTTAAGTTATGAAACAGGTGAATAAGAAACCGGGTAAACAGGAGCCGCGCTGGCAAACCAAAATTTCCGGCGGTAATTTTGTCGATAAATTCCACGCCTATCGGAATCTCCATGCCCATGCATTGTTTTCAAGTCTTGGCCGATTAGTCGCGTCGCGATTCTCGTCTGCGATGACGATAACGGTGTTGGCGATTGCGATTTCGCTGGCCAGCGGATTTTATATCCTGGTGGCGAATCTTCAGCAGTTGGCGGGTAATTTGGAAGCCAGCAATCAAATCTCATTATTTCTTAAAGATGAAATCTCAGAGGCAAGGGCAAATAAGTTTGCTAATACCATCAGGCAAAATCCCGATATTCAGGACGTCAAAGTAATCACCAAGGAGCAGGCGCTGGCGGAGTTTCAGACCTACAGCGGATTCGGTGACGCGGTAAAAGCGCTGGAAAAAAACCCGCTGCCTGTTGTCATTCAGGTGTTGCCCAAAAATTCATTGAAAAATGAGCTGGTTCTTGAAACATTGCTTGATGATTTTAAGCGCTCGACGGAAGTTGATTTTGCCCAGATGGATATGCAATGGGTTAAGCGCCTGCAGTCGATTATGGACGTGGCGCGGTGCGGCGTTACCATATTAAGTTTATTGCTGGGGGCCGGCGTGTTGTTTATTACGGCCAATACCATACGCCTTGAATTGCATAATCGCCGCGATGAAGTCGTGATCGCCAAACTGGTCGGCGCGACCAATAGTTTTATTCATAGGCCGTTTTTATACGGCGGTTTTTGGATCGGTTTTTTTTCCGGTGTGGCTGCATGGTTTATTGTCACAACGATCATGCTGATTCTAAAACAACCGATCGAAAGGCTTTCCGGGCTTTATGACGACGGTTTTCATGTGCTGTTTTTAGGCTTTACCGAAACGCTGGCATTGTTGGTCATTTCATCGGTACTGGGTGTCGTGGGTTCATGGATCGTGCTTCATTTCCAGCTTCGGCAGCTAAAACCCGAGTAGAAAACAGGGGCTGATAAAATTATTAGCACTCTTGCTTTTAGAGTGCTAGAATTCGGAAAAAGTTTTCTTACAAGGGGGTTCAATGAGCAATGCTTTAGCTTTACCGGTTAATTTATCGGTTGGAACATTTGATGCCTATTTAAATGTCGTCAGGCAAATGCCTAAATTGACGGTAGAACAGGAACGCGAGTTAGCTTTAAAATTCAGAGATAACGGCGATTTGGAAGCCGCACGCGAATTGGTGATGACCAATCTGCGCTTTGTGATTCACGTTGCCAGAGGTTATAGCGGTTATGGCTTGTCCATGCCGGATATTATTCAGGAAGGCAATATCGGCTTGATGAAAGCCGTTAAACGATTCGATCCTGATGTTGGTGTGCGTTTGGTTTCTTTCGCCGTACATTGGATTAAAGCCGAAATTCATGAGTATGTGATCAAAAACTGGGGCATCGTAAAAGTTGCGACGACCAAGGCGCAGCGTAAGTTGTTTTTCAATTTGCGTAAATCGAAGTCGGATTTGGGCTGGTTATCAAATGACGAAGCGACGGCGATTGCAAAAGATCTTGATGTCGATGTAAGCGCCGTTTACGAAATGGAAAAACGCCTGAGCAGCCACGATACGTCGTTTGATATGCCGGTCGATGAGTCAAGCGAAGAAACCTATGTTGCCCCGGCCAGCTATCTTCACCAGCATGGTGCAGACCCTGCTGTACTGCTTGAGAACTCCGATTGGGAAGGCCATGAGCAGGATTTGCTGGCGGATGCGATGGCGGAGCTGGATGAACGCAGTTTGGATATTCTTTCAAGCCGTTGGTTGTCCGATGAAAAAGCCACATTACATGAGCTTGCCGCACGTTATAGTGTGTCAGCCGAGAGAATCAGGCAGTTGGAGCAAAATGCGATGAAAAAATTGAGAGCGGCGGTTGAACTGGCCGCTTGATTGGTAAATCCGTTCGTCCTTGTCGAACGGCCGAAAAGCAAAAAAGGCTTAACGATTAAATCGTTAAGCCTTTTTTATTGCCTTATGGTTTCACGCCGGGTTGTTCTGCGACGTAAATGCAAATCTGCCCCAGACAGATTGGTGAGGCAACGGTAACGGCGATTTTTACAGCGGCCTGAGTATGTCAAGAACCGCTTGGGCCTGTTTCGCCGTTTCAAGGCCGAGATTGGTCAGATAGCCGCCGTCTTCCTGCGAGACCAAGCCTTTTTCGAATAGCCGGCGGGTGGCGGCGATGGTTTCCGGTGAAGCGGTTTTATGTACTTTGATTCCTTCTTGCGTGGTGGTTAGATTGTAGCGAACCAGAATGTTCAGTTCTTCTACAATATCTTGGGTATAGGGCATAGTAAATTCTCATGATTCATTGATTTAAGACGCTAGCATAATGCTATTTATAAAGAAGGAGTATCTTTTTTTACGCCGTCTTCTTTCTGGCAACAATCACGCCGTCACGGGTCGGATTGATAAACGTGTCAAATTCAGGATCGTTAAAAATTAATTCATTGTGTTCCATAATCGCTTCAGTCCAGCCGGGGAAAATATCGCTAGGGTTTTCCACTGCGACCCGGCCGCGCCACAGCACATTATCGGCGATATACAGCCCGCCGGGGCGAATCCTGTCTTTAGCCAGCTTCCAAATCTCAGGATAATCGCCCTTGTCGACGTCGTTGTAGCAGATGTCGAATACCCCCTTAGTCTGGGCAAAAACGTCCTGAGCCATGCCTGCGCGAAAATCGACTCGATCCCACAACCCGGCGGCGCTGAGATATTGTTCGGCTTTTTCCTGATTCAGAAAGTCGGCGTCGGTGCAAATGACTCGGCCCTTTGAGCCGACCGCTCTGGCAAACCAATACGCCGAATAACCGTAACCGCTGCCGAATTCAAATACCTGTTCGGCATTGATCATTTTGGCCAGAGATTCGATAAACGCTCCCACCAAGCGGCCAATGATAGGGAAGTTGTTTTTCTGCGCCAGCGCTTCCATCTCGGTCAACACCGGATGATCGGTGTGCCGCAGCAAACCGTGCATATAATTCTCAATGGCCGGGTTGACCGGGATTAATATGCCGGGATTTAAAACGGTTGGGGATTTTATGTCGGCCATTAGCTGTTCCTCATGTGTATGCTGTTGGAGTTGACCTCCGTTACCCGTGTATCAGGTACGAAAGGCGGGTTGTGATTTAAAAAGGCGAGGGCTAAAACAACTCAACCCACGGAATATCGGTAAGAATGGCTAAAAATTCATGTGTTAACGCTTGGTAATCCTAAGTTGTGTAGACCAGGAAAAAATTTGCCGTGCTGATAGAGTGAGACTCACCGGTACTCAGTCGCAATATGAAAGGTTTGATTATGCAGCGTTTATGTCAAAAATGGGATTTTTTTCGAGAATGAAAATTAAGCGGTTTGCCTATTCCACTGCTTTTAATAATGTAGCGATCATATTTTCCGCCTGATGCAGATAGCTTCGCCCGAACAGGTTCAGGTGATTGAGTATATGGTACAGGTTGTACAGCGTTTTTCTTCGGGCATAGCCCGGATCCAGCGGATAAACGGTTTTATAGGCCTGATAAAAGGCAGGGCCGAAGCCGCCGAATAACTCGGTCATCGCCAAATCCGTTTCCCGGTCGCCGAAGTAGCAGGCCGGATCGTAAATGACCGGATTGCCCTGATCGTCTGCCGCGGCATTGCCGCCCCATAAATCGCCATGCACCAAAGCCGGTTGCGGCCGGTAGCCGGAAAACAACGGCTTTAAATTCGTACAGAGCTTTTCGCCCAGAGTTTGCAAGTTGCCGCCATACCCCTTGGCGGCCGCCAGTTTTAACTGATGTTCCAGGCGTTGTACGGACCAGAAGCTGATCCAGTCGTCATAACGGCCGTTGATTTGAGCGGTGCTGCCGATGGTGTTGTCCCTATGCCAACCGAAATAGGGCTGTTTTTGCCGATGCAGCTCTGCGAGTTGTTGCCCCAGCAACTGTTCCGAGCGGGTGGACAACCTATTTAAAGGGATATGCTCAAGCACCAAAAAGGCATGATCGGTTGTTTGGCCGCAAACAATCGGTTCCGGTACCCGGATAGCTTGAGCTTGCGCCAGAGCTTGCAGACCGGAGGCTTCGGCTTCGAACATCGCGACTTGTTCCGGGCGGTTCAGCTTGACAAAAAAGCTTTGGTTTTCCGCCAGTAACCGGTAAGCCGCATTAATATAGCCGCCCGCCAGCGGCTCGGCCGCCAGCAAGCGGAAAGGCTGCCCGGTTGCTGATTCTATTTGTTGAGCAATGGCCTGCCAATTCATCAGTAGAGCTTGCCGGATAAATCCAAGTGAGTCAGATAAAGCCGCATATCCAGTTCAAACTGATGATAAGCCGGTTCCATGTGCAGGCATAGTTTGTAAAACGCCTTGTTGTGGTCCTTCTCTCTTAAATGCGCCAGTTCATGCACGACAATCATCCTTAAAAATTCCAGCGGCACATTCTTAAACAGCGAGGCCACCCGGATTTCGTTTTTTGCCTTGTGTTTGCCGCCCTGTATCCTGGATATAAAAGTATGCAGGCCCAAGGCATGATGAAGATCTTTAATTTTGTCATCATAAATCACTTTGCTGAGCGGTTGGGATTGCTTCAGCAACGCATTCTTAAGGTCAACGGTATAAGCATAAAGCGCCTTATCGGTCCTGATCGTATGGGCAAGCGGATATTTTTTTAGCAGCGTTTCGCCCAGCTTGTCCTTGTCGATCAACAGGCGGACCTGATCGGTTACCTGTTCAGGGTAGCCGAGTAGATATTTTAATTCTGGCATAACTTATTGCTTTAGCGATTTCAGTATTTGCTCTAACGGAGCGAGCGAGATCAGCGCCCGGTAAAGCACTGTTTTATCTTCCAGCAGACCGTAACATTCGTAGTGATAAGGCGAGTCTATCGTGCGGCCGATGCCTTCCTTCCTGGATTCCGGCGGGATTTGCCTGATTAGTATATACAGCGCATCGCCGGATTTCAGTTGAGCCAGATAGGTGCGATCAATGCTGATTTTATGCGACATATACACCAGCGGATTACGTTCAAAATCATGTTTTTCTATAACCGCTTTTTCCAGCAAGGCGCTGGATATAAGGCTGCATGGGAATATTTCAGGGAATATGGCTTTATTGTTGAACGGATCGAAAAAAGCATCCTGATCGACCAGGGAGCCGCATAAAAAGTTTTTGGCATTGCTGGTTGTGATGAATTTTCGTTTCAGGAAATAACTGCTGCCGGATATAAAAGACCGGTCGGGGTGCTGATTCAGTACGCCAAACTGCGGAATATCGGGGTTGGGCAGAACTAATGCAAATTTGGATTCTTTTTTGTAGCCCAGCAAGGCCAATGCTCCGCCGGATTTAACGGTAACCCTGTTGCTGAGAACCGTTTCCGGTTCTTCCGTAAATTGCGATTTTTTTATATCGACCGATACCACTTGTCCGGGCTTGACCGCGTTAACAAAAGAAAACTGGTAGTTGCTAAAACGCAGGTTCCTGTCGCTGATCAGCGCATTTTCATTATGCAGCTTGCGATAAAGAAAAATCTTGTGCTCAAGCAATGATTCCAATTGAAACCCGAGTGCAATCGGGCCCTGGAACGGATTGTGATTGATGCGCAGCCACCTGTTCCTGTCGTGGAACAGGTTGAAATCGTCGGTCGCATTACGTGCAACATCAATATGTATTTGATTGAAAACATCCGAACTGTCTGATGTATGCATAGCGCCTCAACGATTAAATTTCCGGTAACTATTTAGCGCCATCAAACACAATGAAATACGGATGACGCAGATGAATATGATGGGCACAGATTTAAAGGCGAGAGTTGAATCGCGCAATGATTTGTAACCTTATTTAATCATAATTATCAGCGTTCTATTTTTTTATTTGGCGGCTGAATGGCGGTTTATTTTGCGATAGTGCTTTAATCGATGAAGCGCCGGGTCAAGTCGCCAAATTCATCGATTCGGCGGTCACGCAGGAACGGCCATATTTGCCTGACCCGCTCGGCTCGAGCTCTATCAATCGTACAACTTAGCAGTTGGGTTTCGGAATCATCCGCGCTGGCGATGATTTCTCCCTGCGGTCCGGCGATAAAGCTGTTGCCCCAGAAGTTGATGCCGGACGCCGAGTCCGGCGCCTGTTCAAAGCCGATGCGGTTGCAGGAAATGACCGGAATGCCGTTGGCGACCGCATGGGAGCGCTGAATGGTAATCCAGGCATTCAATTGGCGTTGCTGCTCTTCGGGAGTATCTTCAGGATCCCAGCCTATCGCAGTCGGGTAAATCAATAATTCGGCACCGGCCAAAGCCATCAGTCTGGCTGCTTCAGGGTACCATTGATCCCAGCACACCAATACGCCTAACTTGCCGATAGACGTTTCGATCGGCTTAAAGCCCAAATCGCCGGGCGTAAAATAATATTTTTCATAAAAACCCGGGTCGTCGGGGATATGCATTTTCCGGTACTTACCGGCAATGCTGCCGTCCTTGTCGAAAACAACGGCGGTATTGTGATAAAGCCCAGGCGCTCTTTTTTCAAAGATGGTCGAGACGATGACGATGTTCAGCTTTTTAGCCACAGCGGACAGAATTTCAGTGGCCGGGCCGGGAATAGGCTGGGCGAGATCGAAGTTATTATAGTCTTCGCTCTGACAGAAATACGGTCCCAGATGCAGTTCGGGCAATACCACCAAGTCGGCATTGCCGGCTGCTGCCTCATGGATTTTGGCTATGGAAAAATCAAGGTTGGTTTGTCTGTCTGCATTGCAGGGCTGTTGAACAGCGCTAACGAGTAATGTCGATTTCATGATTGGGAGAGTGTAATGGTTTTTAATGGGCGTTATTTTATAACGATTTAGCGACAGTAAATAACCAAACTGCATTTTCGTTGTGAAAATGGGACGAACGCGATGCCGGAGCCGATCCCACGCCGGAGCGTGAGATCGATGTGAATGTATGGGGCTTTCGTTTAAACCGCAGCGCGCGCTCCCAGAGCCCCTTCAGGAAACTGCATAGTCATGCAGTGCAAGCTGCCGTACTGATGCACCAAGGGTTGGCATGGAACGCCGATGATCTCGCGGCCAGGAAAACAACCGGCCAAACGTTCCAACGCAACCGCATCCATCGGGTCTCCGTAAACCGGCACCATGACGGCGCGATTGATGATCAGGAAGTTGGAGTAATTGGCCGGGAGTTGCTGCCCGTCCTCATCGTAAATCGGTTTCGGCAACGGCAACGGCACCAGATGATAGACATCGCCATCATGAGTTCTCAGTGCCTGTAGTTGCGTTTCCATGAATTTCAGGCTGGTGTAGTGCGGGTCATCGGCGTCGTCGCAGCTGGTGTAGGCGATGGTGGTGGCGGAGCAAAAGCGCGCCAGGGTATCGATATGGGCATCGGTGTCGTCGCCGGTCAGGTTTTCCTGGTCCAGCCAGAATACCCGTTTTGCGCCAAGATGCTGAAGCAGTTGCTGTTCTATATCTTGTTGGCTCAGGCCTTTGTTACGGTTCGGGTTTAACAGGCATTGTTTGGTGGTCAGGATGGTGTCTATGCCGTCGCTCTCGACGCTGCCGCCTTCCAGAATAAAGTCCACGTCGGTATGGCTGGCGCCTTTAAAGGGTTTGGCGTTCAGCAGCTTATGATTGAGAGCGTTGTCGTTTTGGTGCGAGTATTTCTCGCCCCAGCCGTTGAACAGAAAGTTCATGTGCGTGATGGCGCCGTCTTTTTCGACGCTTAGAAAAACGGTGTCCCTGACCCAGATGTCATTCACAGCGGCGTGGATGAAGTCGATATTGTCGGGCTTGCTGATCAAGGTCTGGATATGCTGCTGATGGCTGTCATCCCTGCATACGATAAGCAGTTTTTGATATTGGCTGATGGTGTCGGCTATAACGCTGTAGGATTGTTCTACGGCTTCAAGATTACGAAAGTCGCCGGTTTTATGCGGCCACGCGATTAAAACAGCGGATTGTTTTTCCCATTCTGCTGGAAATCTGTTCATAAGTTTTAGTTTCCTGTAATTGTATGTTCCGGTTGTTTGTCGAAATTTGAGTGGAGCAACATTTCTTTAGCATGCGCCAAGGTGTTGGCGGTGATATTGACGCCGCCGAGCATTCTGGCGATTTCTTCAACGCGCTCTTCGGTTTCCAGTAACCGGACATTGGAAGAAGTAATATCGGTTTGGTTGTTCTTTTCAACGTAGAGATGGTGGTGCGCTTGTGCAGCGACTTGTGGAAGGTGGGTGACGCACATGACTTGCCGGTTATGGCTTAAGCTGCGCAGTTTTTGTCCGACGATTTCGGCAATGCCTCCTCCTATGCCTGAGTCTACCTCATCAAAAATCATGGTCGGGGTGGTTTTATCACTGGACGTGGTGACTTGAATCGCGAGGCTGATGCGCGACAGTTCGCCGCCGGAAGCCACTTTAGCCAGTGGTTTTGCTGGCAGGCCGGGATTGGCGCTGACCAGGAATTCGATTTTATCTTTGCCGTTCAGTTTGGGGGACTCGCTATCCAGCGTGCCTATGTCGATTAGAAATTCGCCTTGCGGCATGCCCAGTTCCTTGATCATCGCTGAAATTTGCTGTTGCAGTTTTTTGCCGCTAAGAAGGCGTTGCCCGGACAATTCGGCGGCCAGTTGGTGGTATTGGTCGTGCAATTGCTTGGCGCTTGCGGTTAAGGTCTCGATGCGCTCGCTGCTGTGAGTCAGCCCGTCGAGTTCCTGTTCAAGCTTGCTGACCAGTTCCGGCAGCTCGTCCGGGGTAACGTGATGTTTGCGGCTGAGGTTGTGAATAATGCCGAGCTGGTTTTCCAATTCTTGCAGGCGGTGCGGGTCGGCCTCTTGCGATTCGAGAAAACGGCGCAATTGCAGCGACGCCTCTTCGACCTGAATTTGGGCTTCGGACAGCATGGTGCAGATTTCGTTTAATTCGGGCGCAAATTGGGCAATGTAGTTTAATTCGACCAGGCTGTGGTTCAGTATTTGATTGACCGATTGCCGGTCGTCTTCATACAGCAGGTCGACCTGAGCCTGTCCGGTGATTAATATCTGCCCCAGATTGGCCAGCTTGCCGTGCTCTTCGGAAAGCTCGGCATAGCTGAAATTCGCCAGATCCAGCTGCTGCAATTCTTCAATCTGGTAGCGCAGCAATTCTTCGCGTTCGGTTTGGTCGACGCCGGCTTTAATCAGGCTTGCCAGCTCTTTATTGGTCTGGTGCCATTCCCGGTAACAGGCATTGACGCTGTCCAGCAGAGGCTGGTTTTTTGCGTAGACATCCAGCAGGCGGCGTTGCTCGTCGGCATTGAGCAGGGTCAAGTGCGCATGTTGGCCGTGAATTTCGACCAGCTTTTCGCTAAGCTCCTGCAAGGCCTGTAGGGTGACAGGGCGGTTGTTGATGTATGCTTTGGAGCGGCCGTCGCTATTTACAACGCGGCGGATCAGGCATTGGTGATCGGCATCCAGCTCGTTGTGCTTCAACCATTGCTGCGCCAGCGGCGCATCGGCCAAATCGAATTCCAGGTTAATCTCGGCGCGATTACTGTCGGGGCGCACATAGCCCGAATCGGCCCGGTCGCCCAAGGCGAGTCCCAACGCGGTCAATAAAATGGACTTGCCTGCCCCGGTTTCGCCGGTCAGCACCGACATGCCTTTTTCCAGGTCGAGATCCAGTGATTTAACGACGGCGAGGTCGATGATATTAAGGTTCAATAGCATGATTGTCTGTGTGGTAACCACTGCTCCAGTTTAATTTTTCCCTGAGGATATGAAAGAAATCATGGCCTTCAGGATGCAAAATTCTAATCGGTTTGGGTTCTTTCTTTATCAAAATCTTGTCGCTGATTAAAACTTCGGGAATTTCAATATGATCGCAAGTCACCAAGGCGTTGATTTGTTTGGTCTGGCAAAAGCTGATTTCAATTTCAGCCGAATCGTTGATTACGATAGGCCGGTTCGACAAGGTATGGGGATTAAGCGGCACCAGTACCAGCGCGTTTAACGCAGGATGCAAAATCGGCCCGCCGGCGGACAGGGAATAAGCGGTCGATCCGGTCGGCGTGGAAATAATCAGGCCGTCGGAGCGCTGGGAATTTAAAAATACGTTATCGATTTTGGTGATGATCTCTATCATGCTGGGCGTTACCCAGCGGTGGACGACCACTTCATTGACGGCGGTTTCTTCGTGGATAACGTGCCCTTCACGGATGATCTTGGTGCGCAATAAATAGCGTTTTTCCTCCGTGTAATGGCCTTGAAGGATATGAATCAGCTTATCGGACAGCTCGTCGGGCGATATGTCCACCAGAAAGCCAAGACGCCCCAGGTTGATGCCGATCAACGGAATATCGTATTCGACAATCGCGCGGGCGGCGGCAAGAAAAGTGCCGTCGCCGCCAACGGCGATAACCAGGTCGCAATGCCGGCCCAGTGTGTCTATGGAGCAGGATTTAACGGACGGATTGCCAATAAAATGCGCGCTGTCTTTTGCAACAATGACCGTGTACCGGTGTTGCTTTAAAAAAGCATGCAGCGAGGTCAACGTCGCGGCTATGCTTGGGTCGCTGGGTTTGCCTATGATGCCGATGGTCTCAAAAGGAGTCTGCATTGTTTGGATAACAATCATGAAATGAATTTGATTATACAAAAAATCCCAGGCAAGCCAACGAGTATTACTGATTCCCCGGATATTTCGGATGCCGTGCGGCGCGGTTTTGCCTTTTAACTTGATATTTTTCAACAATAGACACAATCTATGTAAACGGCTTGATGGAATCGGTTGGCAAAGCTGTGAAGACTGTAAGGCCGGTGTGAAATTATTAATTAAGGGGATTAACAATGAAACTATTGCACAGAAAAGACCTGTTCGGCTGGTCGGAATTCAATCGGGAGCGCAACCTCGATTTTCATAGCGTGCTTTGGGTACGCGAGGACGGTAATGTCTTGATCGATCCGTTGCCGATGTCCGAACACGATCACAGTCACCTGCAAAGCCTGGGCGGGGTCAGTTTTATCGTGATCACCAACAGCGACCATTGCCGCGACGCCGAACATATAGCCGAGGTGACCGGTGCTGCGATTTACGGGCCGGCAGCCGAGGAAGAAACTTTTCCGCTGGCATGCGCCCGCTGGCTTCACGATGAGGAAGAAATCGTTCCGGGGCTGGTAGCGTACCAGCTTAACGGTTCTAAAACGCCGGGAGAATTGGCCTTGCTTTTGAAGCACAGCACGTTGATAACCGGGGATTTAATCCGCTGCCATATCGGTGGCGAATTGTGCATGTTGCCGGACGAAAAGCTGAAGGATAAAGCCAAGGCCGTTCAATCGGTCAAACGCATCGCCGATTTGCCCGATATTAAAGCCGTTTTAACCGGAGACGGTTGGCCGCTGTTCAATCACGGCGGCGAAGCCTTGCACCGTCTGGCAAGATCGTTGAACCAATAGGTGACTTTTTCTTCTACAATATGCCGCTTGGCGGCGTCTTAAGACATACAGCGGGTTTTGTTAATGTGGGTACAAAAAGAGTTTTCATTGCCGGAAAAAAGCCGGGGCTTTCACCTGATCACCGGTGAAATCCTGAGCGTTATTCCCGAATTGGCTGCCGTCAAGTGCGGATTGCTGCACCTTTTTATCAAGCATACTTCGGCGTCGTTGACGGTTAATGAGAATGCGGACCCGACGGTGCGCCAGGATCTGGAAAGCCACTTTAATAGATTTGTGCCGGAAGGCGCACCTTATTATAAGCATGCCTATGAAGGCGACGATGACATGCCGGCCCACATCAAAAACACCCTGTTGGGTTCCAGTTGCAGTATTCCGATTACCGATGGCAAGCTTAACTTAGGGATCTGGCAAGGCATTTACTTGTGCGAGCACCGCAACCGGGGCGGCGGCAGGCGTATCGTAGCCACTATACAAGGACAGGCTAAAGCCACTGGGTAGACCTGGCGGTTGGTAGTCAATAGTTCAGGACATTGAGAGAGCATTTTGAAGATATTAGTAACAGGCGCCGCCGGGTTTATAGGTTCAAGCCTGAGCCTGAAATTGCTGGAGCGGGGCGACGAGGTTGTCGGCATAGATAATCTTAACGATTATTACGATGTTAATTTGAAACTGGCAAGGCTGGAACGCTTGCGCAGCTATGACCGGTTTAAATTCATCAAGCTTGAAATTGCGGATAAAAATGCAATGGAAGATCTTTTTGTCCGGGAGAAGATTCAACGCGTCATGCATCTGGCGGCTCAAGCAGGTGTGCGGCACTCGATAGCCAATCCGCATACCTATATCGATTCAAACATAGTCAGCTTCATCAACATACTGGAAGGGTGCAGACAGTGCGAGGTCGAGCATTTGGTCTATGCGTCATCCAGTTCGGTTTACGGCGCGAATACCAAAATGCCGTTTTCCGTCCATGACAATGTCGATCATCCTGTTTCCCTTTATGCGGCCAGCAAAAAAGCCAATGAATTAATGGCGCATACCTACAGCCATCTTTATCAGCTGCCGACCACCGGCCTGCGTTTTTTTACCGTTTACGGCCCCTGGGGACGGCCGGACATGTCGTTGTTCAGGTTCACCCGTAACATCCTTGAGGGTAAAGCGATAGACGTGTTTAATTACGGTAATCACCGCCGCGATTTCACCTATATAGATGACATCGTTGACGGCGTAGTCAGGGTTATCGATCAACCGGCCCAAGCGGATGCCGGCTGGTCGAGTGAAAACCCTGATCCGGCGACCAGCTTTGCCCCCTACCGTTTATATAACATCGGCAACAATAATCCGGTGCATTTGTTAGCGTTCATCGAAGCGCTGGAAAAATGTTTGGGCAAAACGGCGACCAAGAATTTATTGCCCATGCAGCCGGGCGATGTGCCCGATACCTACGCGGACATTTCGGATTTAGCGCGTGATTTGGGCTATAAACCCGTCACGCAGCTGGAAGACGGTATTAGGAATTTTGTTGAGTGGTATAAGGATTTTTACTGGGTAGATTTGTAGGTCGGGCAACGAAAAGCTGTTGCCCTGCTTTATATCTCGATTTTATCCGATCCCACAGATAAAATCCCCTGATGATCACCGGGCGGAAGACGGAGAAGCAGAGCCCGCCTGAGGCTTCGAGCCTGACGCGTAGAGTACGCTCTACTTGGCTGGAAATCTTGATATTCGACATGGATTGACTATTAAAATGCGTTAGAATTGCCCGGCCATTCCGGCATTCGTAAATGGTGCGCGGTGGCGCACCCTACCTGATTTTATATAAGGAGCTACCAACATGAGTGAAGTTGAAGAGCTTGAAACCCGCGTTCGCAACCTACCTAAAGAAGAATTCTCAAAGTTTCGAGACTGGTTTTTTGAACTTGAAAACGAAATCTGGGATAAGCAGATTAAATCGGATTTTCAAGCCGGGAAATTTAAACGGCTAGTTGAGAAAGCGCGAGAAGAATTTGCTCAAGGAAAGGCCCGCGAACTTTGAAGCACTACACCTCATCGGACTTCTGGATACTGTACGGGAAGCTTCCTGGCGAAATTCGAGAGCTTGCTGATAAAAATTACGAGTTGCTTAAAGAAAACCCTCGTCATCCATCTCTACAGTTGAAACGCATTGAAGAACTGTGGTCGGTGCGTGTAGGGCAGCACTACCGCGCTATTGGAATTGATGCTCCAGACGGGATTCAGTGGATTTGGATCGGCTCTCATGCCGACTATGACAAAATCATCGCCTAATGCCTAAAGGTACGCACGCGTACCCTACGGCTTGTCAGCTTGCCCGTCGTCAGCCCGCTCCCTCAATAATTAAGGCAACGGCGCATCCTGCAATCGGGTAATCCAGGCTTCTTTGGCTTGCGGGTCAACGTGGAAGGCAAGATTTTCCGATTTATGCAATAAGCCTTCTTCGCCTGAGGCATTAGGATTGAGTTGGCGTTTTTCGATAAAATCCGCCATGCGGCGCACGTTATAAATCAACAAGCCCCGATAGTGATTTTGGGTGCGATAAATTTGATAACCGACATTGCTTTCTTTAAACACGGGGTTGCGTTTTAGCCATTGTTCGATGCTGTCCGCATCATCATTGGCCAATTTCTTTAAAACTGACTGCGGATGTCGTTCGATAATGGTTTTAAAGTGGCTGCTCAAGCTGCTCGATAACTGATTGCGGTGCAGGGCGCGAATGTCCTCATCGTTTAAGTCGAAACTCTCGGCGACTAAATAATGTTTGTCGCGGTCGCCGTCATTGGCGAATAACGATATTTTTTCCAACGCCGAGTGTTGCAGCGCGGTCAGAAAAGAATCGGGGGCGCGAATGTGTTTATCGATTGTGACCACCCACGGCAACGCGCGTCCGGTTTGTTCAAAGCGTTGTTTTACGCTGCATACCACCGCGGAACGCGGTAATTCGTCTTCACGCCCTTCGGGTTTTACCAGGAACGCATCCACTGCGGTAATTTGCGTTTGAAACCCCGCCGCTTTGAATTGTTCGACGATGGCGGTGTAGCGCGGTTTGTACGGAATACCCGTGCCGTCATAAAGAATGTTGAAGCCGTGTGCGATGGCATGTTCCGCGACTAAGCTACGCAGACGGGTCGCAAACGGTTCGACGTAGACATAATCATCGCTATGGTGGCTGGCGGCAGTCAGCACCTGATATAAGTCGCTTATTTTGCGGAATTCATCCAATGACGTAATCACGAAATTATCGCCGCATTGGGCGGCGGCAATTTCTTCGACCGCCGTTTTACCGGAGCCTGCGCCGCCCATCGACATAAATAACTTGGGCTGGGGATCGGGTGTTTTGCCTGCAAAAATCGCCTGTTTCGCCAGTTCCAGTTTTTCAATGATGACGCTTAAGCGGTCATAGGCAATCTCCACCGCCCGCGCCAGGCGCTCATCGCCATCGGAGGCCAGCATTAGGGCGTCTTTTAAACCGTTTTGGCTTACCAAATCGAAAATGCCGGCCTTGTTGCCTGCGCACCGGCGCAACAATTCCATCAACTCGGTATGCGCGGGCGAGCGCAAGCCGGTCAATAAATTAATATCCAGGCAAAATAACGGCGCTGCGCCGTCGGCATCGATGCTGATACCGTCAATGTCGTGCTTGCCCGGAGCGCGCAAGGCTTCGGTGTTCGGCAAGTAACCGATCACATTATCCGCCGCACTGCGGGGATAATCGGCTAAATGCTTGCCGGCAAGGAACAGTTCTTTTTGAATGCCGGCGAACGGCACCAGGCCGCCGTTAACGGAAACCAGGCATTCAATGCCGTCGGCGGTTTTTTGCGATAAAAACGGAATGCCGAAGATGAAAGTTTTATTTTCGGGCCATTGGCCGTAACCGTTCGCGATGTTGTTTAGGCTTTGGGTGCGCGTTGGATCGAGCGCGTGCTGAAAAGCCAAGGTCACCGCTTCATGGGAGCTTTGAGTATCATGGAGCGAGATCGCATCAGTCGATTCCAGGCGCCTGAAATCAATGCCCGGTTCATAGACGCTCTTAAAAGCGGGCAAATTGCCTAAGGCGGTCATAAAAAAATCCAGGGTCAAGCGGTTGCCGTAGGAAAACGGGCGAACATTGCGCATTTGTCGATAAAACCGCGCCAAGCGTTCGCCGATGTTTTCGGTATGCATCACAAAACCGTTCTTATCGAAAACGGCGCTGTCGATATTATTCTCATCATTTAACACCAGGCATTCGATGGCTTCCCGAAAGGCTTTGCGCTTGGCGGCGTCGGTCATGGCTCCGGGACGATGATTGACGGTCGCCTGTTCTTTCCAGTCGCTGAATATCTCGCGGTGAATGCGGGAAAACAACTCCGTCATATAGGTCACGCGCTTGGCTTGGTCATGAGAAACGGTTTCTTCGGCTTCCTTGTGCAGTGTGGACAACAGCTTCGTCCCTTGCGCGATTGCCAACACCGTGCGTAATTTTTTTAGTTGGGCATAGCTTGATAATTGAGGCATTGTTTTGTCTCTAGTGCCGGTATTGATATGTCGTTTAGCTCAGCGTAAATCCGCTCATCCTTCGACAGGCTCAGGACGAACGGATTTACTTTTACCCGTCAAAATAGGATTGACTGAGTACTAGCGTTCTTTCCTATTTCCAAATGCTGACAATATTGGTGAAGTCGTCCGTCCAGGGCTTCATGTCGAAGTATAAGGGCATTTTTTGCCAGTTGCCGAGGCGGCTCAGGCGTAGCGGTTCCAGTGTTTCAGCCTGTTTTGCCATGACCACCCAGTCGGTCGCAACCACCAGCGGGATGTCCTGTTGCGGTTTGAATTCCTGGATCAGAGCGGCCAAATGCAGGGCTTCCGCATTGATCGACAAGACTTTCTTCAGCGACAAATGGCGGTTGGTCATGTGGAACGCCAGTATGCCGCCCGGTTTGAGTTTTTTGAAATAAAGCTCCAGCGCTTCCTTGGTCAGCAGGTGAGTCGGCACCGAATCGGAACTGAACGCATCCATGATTAATAAATCAAAATGCTGATCCGGCTCTTTTTCCAGCGACAAGCGGGCGTCGCCGACGCGCATTACGGCGTTGCGGGCGCATTGGCTCAGGTAGGTGAAATAGGCCGGGTTGCCTGCAATGTCCACCACCAGCGGGTCGATTTCGTACAGCGTCCAGTTTTGCTGGTCTTTGGCATAGCAGGCCAAGGCTCCCGCGCCCAGTCCGACTACGCCGATATTCCAGCTTTGATCGCTATTATCGTATTCCTTAAACAGCTGCCCCATAGGCCCAGGGCGGCTGTAATAGGTCAGGGGTATTTGGCTTAGGTTGGCAGCCAGGCGCTGCGCACCGTGTTTGGTCGTGCCGTGGAACAGTTCATGATAGTGTTCGGGCTTGCCTTGTTCATCGGTCAACACGGCGTCACGCACGGCCAGTACGCCAAAAAAGCTGCGTTCCTGGTACAGCGTATGCGAGGACAAGCCATGCACGCCGAGCGCCAGGAAAATAATCGCGCCGGTCATTAACGCGAAGCCGACCGGGCGCGTCCTGAGCAGATAGGTCAACAAGGTCAAGCCTATCAGGCCGATGACGATGGCGTCGAAATACTGGAGTAAATCGTCGACGGCCGCATGAAGAACTAAACCGGCAATAACCAGCAGGGCAGGGGCTATTACCTGCAACGCTAATCCGGCGTTCAATGACGGCTTCAGGCCGGGGCGCAGCAGCAGGGCCGCAACAATCATGATCGGGTATTCGTAAACCGCATTGAACACAAACGGCGCGACAAAGGTGTTGAACATGCCGCCCAACATGCCTGCAAACGACATGATCAGGTAGAAAGTCGTTAAATGCCGGGTATGCGGCCTTAGTTTCGCCAGCTCGCCGTGGCAGACCATCACCGCAAAGAAAAACGCGGTCAGGTGCAAAATCAGGTAGGCCCAGTAAGGCAAATCGGCCGGATTAATGAACGCGTAGGCGATAAACGGCAGCAGGAAAAGCGGTTGCAGCTTCACCATCAGCGGATGTATTTTGTCGTTCCATTTGGAAAAGACGATTACGAAAGACAATAAGTACAGCGTTAACGGGATAATCCACAGCAACGGCACCGACGCAATGTCGGTGCTGATGAAGTTGGTCAGGCCCAGCAGCAGGCTGGACGGCACGAAGGCCAGAGCCAGCCAGTGCAGTTTGGTGGCAAGGCTGAGATTGTTTTCGTCGGCGGCATCTATGTCATCTTGATGCTCGGTCGCTTGCCGGTTTTTCCATAGCGCAAAAGCGCAGCCCGCAATCAACAGGCAAAGCAGCAGATAGCCGACGCCCCAGTAACTCTTCTGATTAGCCAGTCCGATATTGGGTTCAAGCAGGAACGGATAACTCAGCAACGCAATCAGGCTGCCGGTATTGCTGGCTGCATACAGATAATAAGGATCATGGCTGGTGTGGTGGCCGGCATGGGCGAACCATTTTTGAATCAGCGGCGCGGTCGTGGATACGACGAAAAAAGGCAGGCCGATCGCAAGAAACAAAGTCCAGAGCAGCCAGAAGGTTGGGTTGCTCTCTGTCGGCGGGACGGTGTTTTCAGGCAGAGCCAACGGCAGCGCCAGAAAGCTGATCAGTATGACCACAGTATGAATCAGGATTTGGCGGTGCCGGCTGTAGCGCGTAGAAAGATAATGGGCGTAAAGATAACCCAGAAACAAAACACTCTGGTAAAACACCATGCAGGTGTTCCATACCGCAGGCGAGCCGCCCAGTAAGGGTAATAAAATCTTGCCGAACAGCGGTTGCAGCACAAACATCAGCGACGCACTGGTAAACAAGGTCGCGGCAAACAGGAAGATCAGGGATAAATTGCGGTCGGTTGTGTCTTGTGAATGGTGGCTCATTATTTTTATAGGTAGCCCTTTGGGCTTTTAATTTTTAATGGCTTAATGATAAAGCATTTGCCGCTGTAGAGGGCAGTTCAAAATTAAAAAAGGCGGCGTGAATCGTTCATCTACGCACCGCTTGCTCTTGGCTGAATTATTCCGCTTAGGAACGTGCATGAAATAACTTGAACAAGTTTTATTTTTCATTTTTTAACCATGAAGGACATGAAGCGGCATGAAAGGTTTAAGTCTTCATGTCCTTCATGCTCTTCATGGTAATGGCCTAAATTAATTTATGCACGATCCTTAAGAGGGTGTGTCCCATCTGTGCGCGGTTGTTTCAATCATTCCCATTGTGTACCATGTCACTGCATCACCAAACAACGTGCGCCAAAAATGCATCGTCACTCACTTCAAATAATATAAATCAATTGCTTACTTAAATAACGCTCATCATTCTGGCTGGGAATATAACAATACTTAGATTCAACTCATAAGTGCAATCGGCACTAATCGGAAAAGAAAAAGGTTAACTGATATAGTTTCACGCTTTTTTCAATCCGACCAAAGACGAGAAAGCGCATGAGAAACTATAAACAGCTAAGCCAAGAACAAAGATACCAGATTA
>NZ_PTIY01000016.1 GCF_002934365.1 Methylobacter tundripaludum
GTTGAAATGGCTTCCGCTTAACAACTTGTTACCGGCTGAGATCGGAGTCTCGGTATCTGTAGGCATGGTTCGGGGGCTTTTTTCAGGGCTGACTAATTATCACGCCAGCCAACAAAATAAATCTTGTCAGCTTCTTCTGCTATGTTTTTGTACTGCGCAACATCATGAGGTTTCGCTTTCTGATGCTCAAATGCTTGTTCAGGGATTTTTCCATTAAACTCAGAAAAAAAGTTCCAAGGGCTAAATTGGTCGCTTTGGATCAAATTCAAGTCCCAGTACCTCACACAACCTTTTATAAGTTGATCTATCGAGGTTGTGATCGATAACGAAACCGTTGTTGACTTCTAGCTCGAAGCTAAAGTTTTCTGCTTTAACGCCAAACAGAAGAAGAAAGGGGGAGCCGTCAATAAAGAAGAATACGTCAAATACTGCTTTGCTTGCTTTGTATTCAAATTTGTACCTCTCAATATTTTGAGATTTCATGCTTTTGTATAAGGGGATTAGTCCATCAAGTTTCATTAATACCTCCCAACTACCATTACTCATAGCGTACTTTTGACTGAATTATTAGGCATTAGAATTGCGGCGACTTCTCAATTCTTCTATCCATTCTGGACTATATTCTCCTTCCAATTTACACAAGGAATCGTTACAAATACGCCCGCGTTCGTGTAGATGTAAATCGATTGCCTTGATGACAATGGGGAATACGGTTTCTAAAACTGCACTGGCGACAGAAATTGCTATTTCAGCCTCGGTTGATGACGGCATTTGCGCCCGATGAACAAGATGGTCTCGTTTTTTCTGTAAGTCTTTGATTTCTGACCATAGCTTTTGATCACTGGTAGGGCGACAAAATGAATTGAGGTCAATGTTAGCAACACTATTCAGCGATTCGAAAAGTAAATTTTCAATCCTATCTAAGCCGTTCCTAACAACAAGGTCGGTAATGAGTGTTGATGTATGTAAGTTATGAATTAATCCATGTACTATTGGCTTTAGTAATGCGGTTTTTACAGCAACTTCTGCGGCTATGACTGCAAAAAGGAAGGCGGCAGAAAAAAAACCAGCATCCCGAAGACGTAGAAATTCTTCCAGGGCTAAATAAGCAGGTTTTGCCGCCTCTGGATAAGATAAAAAATATGATTGAAGTCGCTCACTCGTAAAGTCATTAATTATCTCAGGATAGAGTTGTTCTCGCATTTCATCGTAGAAAGCATCCATTGCAGCGTCGTTTTCATCGTAACTCATTATGCTTCTCCTAGATCACACCTGCTAAAGGTGTGTTGTAAATCTGCCTAGCTATAATTAAACATCCTAATAGATGTAAAACATTTCATCATGTTGTACAGTCAGTATGCTCTAAAATAAATTCATGTGGCGACATATAAAAGCAAGGTAATTGAATCATGAATACTCACAACGAACAATGGTAATAATTCTAAGCTTCAGACTCTGCAAACTTTTTGGGCTGATGTCGGGTTAACGGCAACACCTCGGGGGCGCAAGGCCGTTAACCCGAACCAACTTCTTTAAACTTCTTTATGACTAGCCACCAAATCAGGCAATGACTTGACCAGCTTCATGATGCCATAACCCAAAACCATATAGAGCAGGGCGGAACTGACATAAGGCGGGTAATACATGGCTACCCGTGAAAAATACTGCCCCCAGGATAAATCAGGATAACGACCGGAAAGCACATAGAAACTGCCGTTTGAAATGGCGAATGCAGCCGATGTCGCCAGCGTTATTACGCCAAACTGCATTAAAAGTTCAGCCGGTTTCAGCGATTTAAACGCCGAGCAGTATCGGCCTGCAAACCACATGACCGCATAGGTCGGAATCAGGAAAACGTAGGCGGGCGACACGCACCAACTGCTGGTGCCGTTTGATATGGCGATGGTGTCAATCAATCCGGCCAGAACCAGCAAGAAGGGGAATAAGGCTTTTTTGCGGTAAAAACCGGCAAAGAAAAAAACCGCAAGCGTTGCATCGGGCAGATGCAATACGTCGCCAAAGTGATGAAAGCGCGTCAGCGCCATCAGTGCGATCAGGGGGATAGGCAAATAGTCTGCTTGCAGCCATTGTTTTATGTTCATAGTGGTGTTTCTCCAAAGGTTAGTTGTTGTAGTGGATTGAAAGAAAGAAATTCCGGTCCGCGGTATTGTAGGTGCTGATGGTTTGATACTGTTTATCCAGCAGGTTGTTCAGTTTTGCGCTCAGTATCCAGTTTTTGTTTAAATGATAGGCTGTGCGTAAATCAACGGTTACATAGCCGCCAATCTTGGTTTTGTTTTGCACATCGTCAAAACGCTCGGCTTGAGCCATTACATGAGCGCCCAGGTCAAACTGTCCGAATGAGCGCGACAAATCATAAGATAAGGTTTTTTCCGCGCGGCGCGGCAGCCGCATGTCAGTCTCGCGGTTTTTAGGGCTCAGCAGGTTCATGTTCAACTTGCTGTTCCAGCCCATGATTTGAGTTCCGATTTCAGCTTCGATGCCGTCAATTTGCGCCTTGCCGACGTTTTCCGCGCTGGATAGAAAGGTTGTCGGGTTGGTGACGTTCACGATCAAATTGTCGATATTGGTATGGTAGCCGCGAAGTTCCCATTGCAGCCCATCATGGTCACCGGCCAGCCCCGCTTCGAACGAGGTTGATTGTTCGGCTTTCAGCGAGGGATTGCCGAATCCCGGAAAATACAGCTGGTTAAATGTCGGCGCTTTAAACGCATTGCCGAAGCCGGCAAACGGGCTGATGCCGTAGACCCCGTTATAACGCCAACCGAAATTGCCGGTCACCTGCTCGCCGAAGGCTTCGTTTTTATCCCCGCGTACCGATGCGTTGATAAAGTGGTCGTCCAGAATGCGGCTGTGCAATTCGGTAAAAATACCCGCATCATAGCGGGAACTTTCGTTGTAGGCGGTTGAGCTGTCGACCTGATCCAGGCGGTAGTCGGAACCGATAACCATCTGGTGATCATCGGACAAGGCGACCTCGTTCAACCAACTGACGTTCCAGCGGGTGCTGTTGAAGCTACTGGAAAATGCTCCATCAGGCGCAAAATTGTCGCCGTCGTCGCGGCTTTGTCCCAGACGCAGTATGGAGCGCCAGTTATCGACAATGTTTATACTGGCTGTGGTGCCGAGAGTTTGCTCCATAAATTCCGTTTTATTTTGGGCGGTGCCGTCGTATTCGTTTTTCCCCTCGGCCCGCATAAAAAACGTCTCAACTTCGGCATTGTTGTCGAAACGGTGGCCTAAGCGGGCGTTCAGCGCCGTGTTCAGGTAACCGTCCTTGTCGGGTTGGTTTAAACCTTTAATAGACTGCCGGGTATTAAAACCCTGGGAACCGAACTGCGATGAACCCAAACTATACCAGCTGTTTTTCCATTTGCCGCTGACAGT
The DNA here is from genome assembly GCF_002934365.1 of Methylobacter tundripaludum. GTDB lineage: Bacteria > Pseudomonadota > Gammaproteobacteria > Methylococcales > Methylomonadaceae > Methylobacter_A > Methylobacter_A tundripaludum_A. The sequence goes on from NZ_PTIY01000016.1 coordinate 3,409, forward strand.
ACCGGAAACGCGGTAAGTGTCATAGCTGCCGCCGCCTGCATCCAGGGTAACGCTGGGTTTTTCATCTTGATTGCCTTTGCGGGTGAAAATCTGGATAACCCCGCCTATCGCCTCGGAGCCGTAGAGGCTCGATTGAGGGCCGCGGATTATTTCCACCCGCTCGACCTGATCGAGCGGAATAAATTGAAAGGGTGTGGTGCCGGAAGTGACGGAGCCGACTTTAATGCCGTCAATCAGCACCAGTACATGGTCGGCATTGGTTCCCCGCAGGTAAATATTGGTATCCTTCCCATAGCCGCCGCTTTGCGACATGTCGATGCCGGTCGTGCCGCTTAACAGTTCCGGCAGGGTTTTGGCCTGCAAGCGCTCAATGTCTTTGCGGGTATAGACAGTGGCCGCAGCCGCCAGCTGGTTTTTAGCCGTTTCTGTTCGGGTGGCCGTAACAATTTGGTCGGGAAGGTTTTGCACAGTTTCCTGCGCATGTAACGGGGTATTAAACCCCGTGAGCAATAATGAGCCGAAGATGATTTTTTGCATGATGTCCTCTGCGCCGCCCGCGCATGATGGTTGTGAGTACACAACAGAGGACAAAGGAAAACGAGAGATAAAGCGGTGCTGTACTGTCATTTTCGCTGACAGCCCTCCGCTGTACCGAATTACACTCTCGGGCCGGTCTCCGGGCTTATAAGTGGCGTTAGCCTGAATCATCACCTTCCCATGCGTGAACACAGTGGCGTCTCGATGAAACTTTTACTTACATACCGTTGCGGGGGCAGCGTCGGATTTGGATACCGACTTCCCGTTTAACCATTGGGTCTGAAAAACCCTCTGGAACCTGAAAGCAAGGCGCAATTATAGGGAGATATATTGATAAAGCAAATTTTACTGGGTAATACCTGATGACAAAATCCGATCCATCAGCTATTGGCCGGAAGTGTTTTAGTCGTCATGTCGGCAATCCCTGCCGGAATGACGATGTGCTTTTTAACTTGACGCTCTTATGAGCGTTCCGCTCAGTAGAAACCCAGGGCGGAATAGATAAAATTTCACCAGATTTTCGTTAGAAATTGACCGTGACTGTTGCCCGCACCATTCTCGGCTCGACCGGGTGTTTCATAAGCCCTGTCTGCGATGCGGCGCCGGCGGGATAGGCATATTGATAGGCGTAGGCAATATCGTTGGCGGACGAATCGAAAATATTGAACATATCGAGTTCCAGTTTATATTGCTTTTGTTTGTAACCCGCTCCCAGATTGACGATGCTGGTAGAACCGGCCCGGAACGTACCGGACGAATCCAGCGGCATGTCGCCGAAATGACGCAAGCGTACCGTGCCGAACAGGCCGTTAGGCGCAACCACGGTAGCACCCGTCGTGATGACTCTGCCCACCGAGTTCGGGATATAGCTGTTGGTTTCGCCTTCTGGAGTCGCCGCATAACGCGCCGAAGTCAACGCAAAGTCGGCATCCAGCGTCAACCAATCTGTAGGTTTGTAGTAATTGGTCCATTCAACGCCGTATCGATGTGATTTTCCTTTCACTTCAGTTGTACCGGTATCGCCCGTAAACACCAGTTCTTGGTCGCTCTCCAGCCACCATAATGCCAGCGTGCTGTTCAGGCCGTTGATAAAGTTGCTGCGAATTCCGGCCTCAGCGCCGCGTGACTGGGCCATAGGCGAGATTCTGGCGGCGCTACTGTCCAGTGCCGCGCCGGTACCCGGATCGAATCGCAGTGTAGTGCCGCGCGCATCGTTGGAGTGATAGCCGAAACCGCCATTGATAAAATATTCGGTATTGAACCAGGGGCCGATGACCAGGCTTAGTTTCGGACTGACTAGCGCTTGATCTCGATTGCCTGAATTTGCCGCATTGACATTAGGATCATGCGTGGCCGTGTCGAGCACCGTGACATCGTTATGGATAAAATCGCCCCTCAAACCGGCAATGGTGCGGACTTTTTCATGCCAATAAGTCTGGTTCTTCAGATAAACGCCGGCAGTGGTCTCGCTGATATTGCTGTGACTGACCGTGCTGAGATATTGTCTGTTAACGGTGTGATCCAAGCCCAAGCCCATGATTTCATCGTGACGAAGCTGGAAACCCACGGTGTTGTCCATATCAAAACCGAACAGCTTGTTGTAGCGGGTATGTTCGATATTGCCTCCGGTCTGTACCCGACGTTCAAACTGGTGAATCTGATCGCCGTCAACCGGGTTATCCGCATAACCGGTAAAGTTGGAAAATAAATTCAGATCGTAGTAGAGCGCATAGATATTGGCGTCATTTTTCCAGTTGCCGCCTTTGTTCCAGAGATTGCTTGAAAAACTGTAGCGGTTGGTTGTGCCTCCGTCCGTAGGGCTCATGGTGTCGTAAAGGCCGAGCGTGCTGTTATCAACCAAGGCTTGAGGGATCTGGTTGGTTGCCGTCCAGTCGTTGGTATAACCCTTTCCGTTAGCCGACAGACCCCAGTCGCCCTTATCCAGGGTGTAACGCAGCATGCCGTTGAATTTTTTCGAATCTTCCGGCTGCTGCCAGACGCCGTTGTAGAAATTGAATTCGCCGGCGTAAAGCAGATCGCCGTTGCCGATTTTGTTGGAGTTAGCCAGCAGGGAACGGTAATAACCGAACTCGCCGCCGGTAAACTTCAAAATGCCTTCAGGCAATTTGTTCATCGAGAACATTTTAGAATAACCGGCTGATGAAAAATCTCCGACCTCGGCATAATACGGGCCTTTGCCGTATTCAATCTTGTTTACCAATTCGGGAATGATGCTGTTAATGTCCATATAACCCTGCCCATGAGCATGGGTGGGCATGTTCATCGGAATGCCGTCGACGTAGGTCGTAAAGTCGGTGCCGTGGTCGAGATTGAAACCGCGCAGGAAATACTGATTAGCCTTGCCGGAACCGCTGTGCTGGTTAGCTAACGCACCTGGTATCACTTCCATTAGCTCGCCGTTACGGGAAAGCGGGCGGTATTCAAATTGCGCCTGACTCACTTCGCCCTGGGATGCCGAACCGGTCATACCGATAAGAGTTTTTGCTCGCCCATCTCCTGTAACGACCATTTCTTCGAGTCTCACTGATTGAGGTTCCTCTGCCTTGGAGTCTGCTTGAACCATCACGCAGTTCAGGCCCAACAAAATTCCGATACCAACATGGATTTTAGCCTGATAGGGATGGCGATATTTTTTTCGACCGCCAAGCGGAGTTATATCGGGAAGGTTTTTCGGAGTTTGTGGTGAGGTATTAAAACCAGTGGCTAATAATGGGCTGAAGATGAATTTTTGCATGTGTGTCCTCTGCGCCGCCCGCGCATGATGGTTGTGAGTACACAACAGAGGACAAAGGAAAACGAGAGATGACGCGGAGCTGTACTGTCATTTTCGCTGACAGCCCTCCGCTGTACCGGATTAAACTTTCGGGCCGGTCTCCGGGCTTATAAGTGGCGTTAAACCTGAATCATCACCTTCCCATGCGTGAACACAGTGGCGTCTCGATGAAACTTTTACTTACATACCGTTGCGGGGGCAGCGTCGGATTTGGATACCGACTTCCCGTTTAACCATTGGGCCTGAAAAACCCTCTGGAACCTGAAAGCAGGAATGATTATAAGGGGTAGGGGGGATAAAGCAAATTTGCCGGATTGAGTTTTGAGCAATTAGTTCTGTAGGCGGAAATAAGCCGAATTCAGCGGCAGCGAGAGGCGTTTCCGGCTTACGCTAATATTGAATGAGGAACAGAAGAGTTAGAGAAGACTTGGTATTGACGATGCTCCGGCGCATGATTCCTGGGCGCGGCGCTAAAAGCAGTTATTCGAAATCGCTCAGATACAAGTTTTCGATTAATTGCCGTTCTTCTTGTGTCAGCAAAATAGTGGAAAATTTCAGTTCGGAACGGCCCTGCTCGGAAAGCTGCTGGTGCCTTCGGTCAGGCGCCCGGCGCTCATTGCAGCGTCTGTTTTGGTCGCGGCGATCCGATTTCGGCCAGGCCACATAATTCTTTTTTACATGTTCCACCCACTCCGGGGAGCCGAACGGATAGGGGGCTATGCGCCTGTCAGCCGTGCGTCGACTCTTTGATGTGCGCCGCGAATTGCGCCGACAATCAGATAAATCCACTGTTCATCTCCTTATTTATTTGCTTTAGTTCCATTTTTATCATATTTAAAGGAGGAAATCCAACCCCGGAGCTGGGTTATTACTCGATTGGCTTCCGCCTGGCTCCAGAATAAGAAGATTATCCGGTTGATCTCCATTCGCAACTTGGTTTTTTACGGTTGCATTAATCCTCGATATTTTCCGGCGTGACTCTCAACATTTCATCAACACTGGTTATCCCGGTCGCTACCTTTTCCGCCGCACTGAGGCGCAACGGCCGCATGCCTTCAAGCATGGCCTGTTTTCGCAGTACGTTGCTGTCGCAGCCGCTGACCATGAGTTTTTTTAACGCCGGTGAGTTGCTGAATATTTCATAAATACCGATGCGGCCCGAATAGCCGGTATGCCTACATTCTTTACAACCGACCGCTTCGTAGATATGGGCGGGAGTCGGGGCTGTGTAAGGGGTGATTAATTGCGACCACTGTTCATCGTTTATGCCGACCCGTCTTTTGCATTCCCGGCATAAAACCCGCACCAAGCGCTGCGCCATTACGCCCAACAAAGTCAGTTGAATCAAATAAGCAGGCACGCCAATGTCCAGCAAACGAACCACCGCCGAGGGCGCATTATTGGTATGCAAGGTCGAAAACACCAGATGCCCGGTAAGCGAGGCCTGAATCGCCATTTCCGCCGTCTCCAGATCGCGGATTTCGCCGACCATAATAATGTCGGGATCCTGACGCATTAAGGTGCGTATGCCGCTGGCGAAGGTCAGGCCTATATTGGCTTTAACCTGTAACTGGTTAAAGCTGGGTTCTATCTGCTCAATCGGATCTTCTACGGTGCACAGGTTGACTTCCGGTGTAGCCAGATGTTTCAAGGTTGAGTACAGCGTGGTGGTTTTTCCTGAGCCTGTAGGGCCGGTGACCAGGATGATGCCGTGCGAGTGTTGAATCAATCGGTTCCAGATTGTCTTTTCATAGTTGTTGAATCCCAGCTGTTTATAATCGCGGGTCAATACTTCGGGGTCGAACACGCGCATGACCATTTTTTCGCCAAAAGCGCTGGGCATCGTGGAAAGCCGCAACTCTATTTCTTTTGCCCCTGCGATATGGGTTTTAATGCGGCCGTCTTGCGGCAGTCTTTTTTCGGCAATGTTCATCCTGCCGAGAATCTTTAACCGGCTCATGACCGGATTCATAATGGCCGCGGGCAGTTGATAAACATCATGTAAAATGCCGTCGATTCTAAAGCGCACGTTGCCCTGGCTGCGGCGTGGTTCGATATGAATATCGCTGGCGCGCTGGTCGAACGCATATTGCAGCAGCCAGTTGACCAGATTGACGATATGCTGGTTTTCCGCATCCAGATTGCTGATCTGGCCCAGTTCCACCAATTGCTCGAAATTGTACAGGGTGTTGGCTGTTTGACCGGCGGAGTTATCGGTTGCTCCTTTTAAGGATTTTGCAAACGCGTAAAATTCGCCCAAATACCGCCTGATTTCATCGGGATTGGCTATTACCCGGGTTATCCGGCCCGGTTGGATTTTTTTAAGGTCAGCCTCCCAAGCGCGGATATAGGGTTCCGCGGTCGCAATGACGGCTTCGTCTTTGCTCACTTTGATCGGCAGGATGTTGTAATTTGCCGCATAAGCGTGACTGTAAATCAAGGTCACCGATGGAATGTCGATTTTTAACGGGTCGATATAGTAATAAGGCAGGTTAACTTTTTTGGCCAGCCACTGGGTCAGGTTTTCAAGCGTTAACGGTTTTGCCAGTTGGCTTTGGTCGGTTACGCCGCATTCGACAATAATCTTGAGCGGGTGTTTGGCTTGTTGGCTGGGTGATTTTCCATATATTTGGCACTTTTTAAAGTCAGAGTCGGAAATCATCCCGTCTTCCTGCAACCAATGTAAAACCTGGCTAAGGGTTAATTTGGCCTCTTGCCGCCCATTGTCGTCAATTAATGAATGATGCATGGAATATATGTTGTATTTTGTCGGTATCGGTATTTGAGGAGGCTATGACCGGCGATTATTCCGCACGGAACGCTTCAATACATCCCAGACCGAACGCAGGTTGGATTCAGGTTCAGGTAATATCAGGGTAATTGCGATCTCTTCAACGGCCGCAATGATGCAGATCACGGCGGCCACGCGGAACGGCCATGCCGGGCCGCCCAGGAACAGCACGTACAAGGTCAGGCCCATAGCGCCGGCGGCGATTTTGACCGCCCAGGTATGGTAGCTGGTAAAACGCCCGAACTTGAAAAAACCCGCCAGCGCCGGTAACAGACAGCTGGCGACAATCAGGCTGACGTAGAGCAGTTCACGGCCCACCATATCCGGCCACAACCACCAACAACACAAGGCTATGGTCAGATAATTGACGACGTCCGCCCAGCTGTCCAGGGTTGCGCCGAACTCGGTAACCTGTCCGGTCAAGCGGGCGGCCATGCCGTCCAGCAAATCGGTAAGAAAAGCAACCGCCAGCAACGCCATAAAGGCGATGCCGTGCCCATGCCATGCCAACCACAGCAACACCGGCGCCGCCACAAAGCGAAACCCGGTCAACAGGTTGGGCAAGGTCAGTTTTGATTGCGTCATGTTCATAAGGCAAACGTAGCGGTCAGTGGTGCGTGGTCTGAAAGCGTATGCCACGGTGCGTGGCCCAGCCGTTCACAGGATAGCGGCGTTAAGCCGCGGTAATAAATGCGGTCCATCGGTAAAAAAGGCATCCAGGCCGGAAAGCTTCGCGCGTAGCGGCCGTGAGTCTTGCGGAAAATTTCCTGCAAACCCAAATGATCGTGCAGCAGCCGGTCAGCTTGTCCCAGCCAGTCGTTAAAATCGCCGGCTATGATCAGCGGCGCGTCATGCGGCACATGGCTGTCGATACGCGCACATAACTTGCCTATCTGCAGGCGGCGCTCTTTGCCGACCAAGCCGAAATGTATGCACACAATATGAAGATCCTGATTGCTATTCGGCAATCTTATAACGCCATGCAGCAAGCTGCGGCTGGCCCAGGGGAAGGGCGAGACATTGATGTTTTCCCAGCGCACGAACGGGTGTTTGCTCAGGATGGCGTTGCCGTGATGACCGGCATTATAAATCGCATTCTTGCCGTAGGCGTGGAAAGGCCAAGTGTTTTCGGCGAGAAACTCAAGCTGGGACAAAACCGGCCAATCCGGGATTTTTTTCTCGTGGCGCTGGTGCTCGCCCTGCATTTCCTGCAAGAACATCAAATCGGCGTCGGCGGCTACCAATGCATCCCGTATCTGGTGCAGCACAAAGCGCCGGTTGCCGACATTAAAGCCTTTATGGATGTTGTAGGTTAATACCCGTAATCCTTGTTTATTCATAGGTACTTTAGTGAGTGAAGTTAGTCTAATAAGGCCGCTTGCGGATATGCAACCGGTAAAGCACCGGCGAGATCCATTCCTCCATCAGGAAAAACAGCGCCACTATCAGGATGATGTCGATCAAACCCAATGCCAGCGGTTCTTTTAACAGCCATATCGGCAGCAGCGATTCGGGTACCGTGTCCAGGCCTCGCGCCCGGCCGCTTTCAGCGCAGCCCATTCGGCGCTTGCTAAAGCTTGCCAACAAATCTCCGGCCATTGCCAGAGCGCCGAATAATGCTCCTGTTAAGGGCGTTATTCCGATTGAAATTGCTGCAAGGGTGGTCAATAAAACAGCCGAGCATACGCCGCGCCAGGTTTTGGCGCGGCCGAACAAGCGCTGTCCGTCAGGCAATGTTAATCCATAATCCACCGGCCAGGCCCAGCGTCTGCCTAATGCTTTAGCAGCCAGCACCGGCGCGCCGTTCGCGGCAACAAGCAACACGATAGCCTGGATGATGCAATAGAAACACAACGATAGTTCGGTCATGCTGAAAACCTCGTATTCAGGCAGTTGCATCTTATTTGACCATAGTCGGCAATCCATGTCGATTCAGACTTATGACCGACCGATACGCGTATAAAACAGGCTGCTTAAAAATGCTGTAAAATGCTGTAAAATGCCCAAAAGGCGAGTTATGCCACTTAACTTCAATTACGAGAAAACCATGATAGATAAAAAACTGCTTGATATTCTGGCCTGTCCTTTATGCAAGAGTCCGTTGATTTATGACAAGTCCAAGCAGGAGCTTATCTGCAAAGCCGACCGCCTTGCTTTCCCTATTCGTGACGACATTCCGGTCATGCTTGAAGATGAAGCCCGCGAATTAAGCAGTGACGAAATCGACGCATACTCCAAATGAGTGTGCGTTTTAAAGTCGTGATCCCGGCACGATACGGGTCGACACGATTGCCGGGCAAGCCGTTGCTGAACATTGCCGGCAAACCGATGATTGCGCATGTCTGCGAACGCGCGCAGGAAGCCGATGCCGACGAAATTGTTGTCGCTACCGACGATCAGCGGATTTTGCAGGCCGTCGCTGATTTGGGCATTAAAGCGGTCATGACTCGTGCCGACCATCAAAGCGGCACCGAAAGAATTGCAGAAGTCGCACGGCTTTGCGGCTGGGCCGGCGATGAAATCATCGTTAACCTGCAAGGCGACGAACCGCTGATTCCGCCGGCTTATATCCGTGATGCCGCTGAAGCATTGGCAGATCAAGAGCTCGCAGGCATAGCGACGCTGGCCGCTGAAATCAACGATCCCGAAGAAATTTTCAATCCCAATGCGGTCAAGGTGGTTTTGAACAAAGACGGTTATGCGCTTTATTTCAGCCGAGCGCCTATTCCTTGGGAAAGGGATGCGTTCAGCCGCTCAGGCGGCGCGCCCTCCGGGAAACTGCCGTACCTTCGGCATATCGGCATGTACGCTTATACGGTTGATTTTTTAAACCGCTACTGCCTGTGGGATGCGTCAAAGCTGGAGTCGGTCGAATCGCTGGAGCAGCTGAGAATACTGTGGCACGGCGAAGCTATCCGGGTAAAAATCGTAGATAAAACACCGGCCGCCGGTGTCGATACGCAAGAAGATTTGCTGCGCGTGGAGCAAGCCTTGCTCGCCGTATAGCGTATTCCGGCCTACAGGGCTGTTTCGGTTTGACATAGCTTATTAATAACAGTACTTTGGGCAACATTTTTTAACTTTAACTTAAACACCGGTTTTTCAAGAGCAGTCAATGGAACAATTTCAAAGAATAAGTCGATTACCTCCCTACGTTTTTAATATTGTTACTGATCTGAAAGCCAAAGCACGAGCGGCCGGGGAAGATATTATCGATTTCGGCATGGGCAATCCCGATCAAGCCACGCCTGACCATATCGTCAATAAATTGATTGAGTCCGCCCAACGCCCCGATACCCATCGGTATTCGGTTTCCAAAGGCATACCCCGGTTAAGAAAAGCCATCTGCACCTGGTATAAGAACCGCTTTGATGTCGATCTGGACCCGGATTCCGAGGCGATTGTGACCATAGGTTCAAAAGAAGGTTTGGCGCACTTGGCGTTGGCGACTTTGGGGCCTGGGGATGTTGTGCTGGTGCCGAACCCCGCTTATCCGATACATCCTTACGGCGTGGTGATTGCCGGCGCCGATCTCAGGCATGTGCCGATGGTTCCGGGCGGTGATTTTTTTGATGAGCTGCATAAAGCCATTATCGATTCATGGCCCAAACCGAAAATGCTGATCCTTAATTTTCCCGGCAATCCGACCACGCAGTGTGTGGAGCTGGATTTTTTCGAGAAAATTATCGCTGTCGCCAAAGAGCATAACATCTGGGTGGTACAGGATATTGCTTATGCGGACATCGTTTTCGACGGCTACAAGGCACCGTCGATTCTTCAGGTCGAAGGCGCAAAAGACATCGCGGTCGAGTTTTTCTCGCTGTCGAAAAGTTACAACATGCCCGGCTGGCGTGTGGGCTTCATGTGCGGCAACAAAGAACTGGTAAGCGCGTTGGCGCGGATTAAATCTTACCTGGATTACGGCACGTTTACGCCGATTCAAATTGCCGCGATTGCAGCCCTTGAAGGCCCGCAGGAATGCGTGGCGGAGATTGCCGAGATGTACCGGAAACGGCGCGATGTGCTGTGCGACGGTTTAACCGCAGCAGGGTGGCCGGTTGAAAAACCCAAAGCCACGATGTTCGTTTGGGCGCGTATCCCCGAAGCGTATCAACACATGGGTTCGCTCGAGTTTTCAAAAAAACTGCTGGCGGAAGCGAAAGTGGCGGTTTCGCCGGGCGTCGGTTTCGGTCAGCATGGCGACGATCATGTCCGGTTCGGCCTGATCGAGAACGAACACCGGACGCGCCAAGCGGTTCGCGGCATACGCAATATGATGAAGAAAGACAAGGTCATATAATAATTTTTTAACTGGAGTTTGATTTGAAACCGGTAAAAGTAGGTGTATTAGGATTGGGTACTGTCGGCGGCGGCACCGTCAATGTGTTGAAGCGGAACGCGGCGGAAATCGCCCGCAGGGCAGGGCGTGAAATTATTATCACCCGCGCTTCGGCCAAGGATTTAAACAAGCAGCGCATTTGCGACACGCAAGGCATCGCCTTAACGACCGATCCTTATGAAATTATCAATGACCCCGAAATTGAAATCGTTCTGGAGCTGATCGGCGGGGCCGGGCCGGTCAAAGACATGGTGCTGAAAGCCATAGAAAACGGCAAGCATGTCGTTACCGCGAACAAATCGCTGATTGCCTTGCACGGCAACGAGATTTTCGCCAAAGCCGGCGAAAAAGGCGTGATCGTCGCGTTCGAAGCCGCTGTCGCCGGCGGCATTCCGATTATCAAAGCGATACGCGAAGGCTTGAGCGGCAACCAGATCGAATGGCTGGCGGGCATCATCAACGGCACCGGTAATTTCATCCTGACCGAAATGCGCGACAAAGGCCGCGATTTTGCCGACGTATTGGCCGAGGCGCAAGCTCTGGGTTACGCGGAAGCCGATCCTACTTTCGATGTGGAAGGGATAGACGCCGGTCATAAATTGACCATTCTGGCATCGATCGCTTTCGGCATCCCTTTGCAGTTCGACAAGGTTTATACCGAAGGCATTACCAAGATCACCCGTACCGATGTCGAATACGCGGAACAGCTGGGTTACCGAATCAAGCATCTGGGTATCGCCCGCAAAACGCCGGAAGGCATCGAATTAAGAGTGCATCCGACGCTGATCCCGGAACGGCGTCTTATCGCCAACGTCAACGGCGTCATGAATGCCGTTTTGGTTAAAGGCGATGCGGTCGGGCCTACGCTTTATTACGGAGCCGGAGCCGGAGCCGAACCTACCGCATCGTCCGTCGTCGCCGATGTGATCGATGTGGTCAGGGCCTTGACCAGCGACCCGGAAAACCGCGTGCCGCATCTGGCGTTTCAGGCCAATGCCTTAGTGGACATTCCGGTATTGCCTGCTGACATGTTCAGGACCGCTTATTATTTGCGGCTTAATGCGGAAGATAAACCGGGCGTTTTGGCTGAAGTGACCCGTATTCTGGCCGAGCATCAAATAAGTATTGAAGCCATCAGCCAGAAAGTGCCGCTGAACAATGAAACGTCGGTACCGATTATCATACTGACGCAAATCACGCTGGAAAAAGAAATGAACGCGGCTATCGCTGAAATTGAAGCGTTAAAAACCGTTAGCGGTAAAGTCAACCGCATCCGCCTGGAAACTTTGGGATAAATAAAACATGTCTACGCAAAAACACTACACCGGCTTGATTGAACGCTACAGAGACCGCTTGCCGGTCAGCGCAAGCACCCGCATCATCAGCTTGAACGAAGGCAATACGCCGATGATTCAACTGCAAAACATCCCCCGCTTGATCGGCAAGGATGTTGAGATTTACGTCAAGTTCGAAGGCTTGAATCCGACCGGTTCATTCAAGGATCGCGGCATGACCATGGCGGTTACCAAAGCCGTGGAAGAAGGCAGCCAGGCGATTATCTGCGCCTCAACCGGCAATACCTCCGCCGCTGCCGCAGCCTACGCGGCGCGCGCCGGCATCAAAGCTTTCGTGTTGATACCCGAAGGCAAGATTGCCCAGGGCAAGCTGGCGCAAACGCTGATGTACGGCGCTGAGATTATCCAGATTAACGGCAACTTCGATAAAGGCATGTCGCTGGTTAAGGAAATCGCCGACCATGCGCCGGTCACCATCGTGAACTCGATCAACCCGTTCAGGCTTGACGGACAAAAAACCGCCGCCTTTGAAATCGTCGACGACCTCGGTTTCGCGCCCGACTATCACTGCCTGCCGGTCGGCAATGCCGGAAACATAAGCGCATACTGGAAAGGCTATACCGAATATGCCGTCAGTCGTGTGTGCAGCACTCGCCCGGTCATGTGCGGTTATCAGGCGGCCGGGGCCGCGCCGTTCGTTGCCGGTCACATGATCGACGAGCCGGAAACCATTGCTACGGCGATACGCATCGGCCATCCGCAATCCTGGGATTTTGCCTGGGCCGCGCAAAAAGAATCCGGCGGCTGGTTTGACAAGTTCACCGACGAACAGATTTTAGCCGCGCAAAAAATGCTGTCCCAGTATGAGGGCATCTTTTGCGAGCCGGCTTCGGCGACATCTTTAGCTGGAGCCTTGCAGGACATCGGTTCCGGTAAAATCCCCGAAGGCAGCAAAATTGTCTGCACCTTGACCGGTAACGGCTTGAAAGATCCCGATACCGCTATCTCGCAATGCGCCGCGGCACATCCGGTGACGATTGAAGCCAGTCTGGATGCGGTTAAGCGGGCTATTTTGGATTGTTTGTAATGTATTTTCACCACGAAGACACGAAGTTCACGAAGAAAAATAAGGCAAAAACTTCATGTTCTTCGTGTCTTCATGGTGAATTAATCCATTTTTCTGCAACTCATCCGAGAACGATCAAATAATGTAAAGCCGATGGCGATGTCGGCATATTCGACTTACGAAAACGGTGTTCGTCAATAGTGTGCGAATGCGCTCTTGTTCGGATTACATGGGTAGCTTACACTTTACAGATAGTTATTTTTCAGGAGATGCGTTATGACGGCTGTGACATTTGATACGCTTAAATTCGTTGAAAAACTAAAATCTGCGGGTGTACCCGAAGAACAAGCCAAAGCAATGTCGGAAGCTTTCCGTGATGCATCCGGTGAAGCTGATTTAGCAACCAAGCGCGATCTTAAAGATACTGAATTAAGATTAGAGTCACGCATTGACAAGCTCGATACGCGTATGGGAGGGGAGTTGATGCTGGTAAAATGGATGCTTGGCGTTATTATTGCGGCTGAGGCTATGCCGTGGTTTGTTAAGCTATTTACATAGCTAAGCAAAGTTCACTGTGCGTACCTTTTTTGAGAGTTAGGGATTTAATTAAAGCCCAACCTTCTATCTTTTGGCACGCACGGCACGCCCTACGCTAAGTTTTCAATAAAACCTTCGTGTTCTTCGTGTCTTCGTGGTGAATTTTTGTAAAATTTAAAGCCGACCAATGTCGGCTTTTTTATTGGAAACCCCATGTATTATCAAGGTGTAAAAAAAACCATAGTTACCCGTCCTGTCCCGAAAAAACGCGCTAACCTGGGCCAAATGCATCCCATATTGGAGCGCATCTTTTTAGCCAGGGGCTTAACTTCGGAAGCGGAACTGGACAGGACGCTGGCAAAACTGCCGTCGCCGTGGCTGCTGTCGGGCATGGAAGCTTTGGTCGGGCATTTGATCACGGCAATCAATGAGCGGCAAAAAATTTGCATCGTGGCTGACTTCGATGCCGACGGCGCTACCAGTTGCGCGGTGGCTATCAAGGGCTTGCAATTGCTGGGGGCTGGGGAAGTTTTATTTGTTGTACCCAACCGCTTTGAATACGGTTACGGCTTGACGCCTGAAATCGTCGATCTGGTTCAGCTGCAAAACCCTGATGTGATTATTACCGTGGATAACGGCATATCCAGCATAGACGGGGTTAGGGTAGCTAAAGAGTTGGGCATAAAAGTCCTGATCACCGACCATCATTTGCCGGGTCATGAGTTGCCTGTTGCGGACGCCATCGTCAATCCGAATCTGGCCGACGATCAATTCCCCAGCGGTGCGCTTGCCGGTGTCGGCGTTATGTTCTATGTGTTGATGGCTTTAAGGAGCCGGTTAAGGGAACAGAACTGGTTCGAGCTTAACCAGGTTCAGGAGCCTAATCTTGCCCAATTGCTCGATTATGTCGCCTTGGGTACGGTCGCCGACGTGGTGGCGCTGGATCAAATCAACCGGGTTCTGGTTCATCAGGGTTTGTTAAGAATACGCACGGGGCGGGCGCATCCGGGGATCAATGCACTGATCGAGGTATCGGGCAGAAAACCTGAAGCCATTTTTGCCTCCGATTTGGGTTTTGCGCTGGGGCCTAGGCTTAATGCGGCAGGGCGTATGGACGATATGTCGCTGGGCATTCAATGCTTGCTGACCGATGACCCGGCGCTGGCAAAAACAATGGCGCTGCAACTCGATGAGCTGAACAATGACCGGCGGGAAATCGAAGGGCAAATGAAAAACGAGGCCACGGCCTTGTTAAGTGAGATGAAACGCCTGGATGAGCACCATTTGCCGGCGGGGGTCTGTTTGTTTGATGCAAACTGGCACCAAGGTGTTATCGGTATTTTGGCGTCGCGGATTAAAGACCAACTGCATCGTCCCGTTATCGCCTTTGCGCCTGCCGGAAAAGACGAGATAAAAGGCTCGGCCCGCTCAATTCCCGGCGTTCATATTCGCGATGTGCTGAGCGATATTGCCGCCGCACATCCTAAATTGCTGAGTAAATTCGGCGGACACGCGATGGCGGCAGGCATGAGCCTGAAAATGCACGACTACCCGCCTTTTGCGCTGGCTTTTGATGAAATGGTCAGAAAGCGTCTGGCAACTATCGATCTGGAGCAAAAAATCTATTCCGACGGCGAGTTGACCGAACAGGAAATGACTATCGAATTTGCCGATTTGCTGCAAAATGCCGGTACTTGGGGGCAGGAATTCCCCGAGCCCGTGTTCGACGGGGTTTTTGATGTGATTCAATCGCGTATTCTCAAGGAGCGGCATCTTAAATTAGTGCTCAGAAAACCGCACGGCAATTTGTTGATCGATGCGATTGCTTTTTATGTGGATAAGCCGGAGAACTGGTTGGGGTTGCGGCATATCAAGGCGGCTTACAAACTGGACATTAATGAGTTCAGGGGTAATCGCAGCGTGCAGTTCATAGTGCAGTATCTGGAAAAAATCACATAAAAAAAGGGCGGATAAACCGCCCTTTTTTGCAGATAACGCAATACTATTTTTTGGGTTCAGCAGGCGCTGCGGGTGCGGGTTCTGCTGCCTTTTCAGCCGGTTTGGCGGGTTCTTCCGCTTTAGCCGGTTCCGTTGCTGCGGGAGCTGCCGCTTTATCGGCTTCAGCAGGCGCTGCTTCGGTAGCCGCAGGTTGTTCTGCTGGAGCTGCCGCGGCTTCGGCTTTGGGTTTTTCGTCGGTCAACGGCACCAAAATTTCTACTTTCGCCTGTTTACGCAATGTTTCTATCATCTCTTGAACTTTTTTGCGTTGCAGGAAAGGCATCAGTTGGTCTTTAACCGCTTCCAATGGAGGAGGGGTTAATGCACGCGAATCTTCTTTTAAAATCACATGGTAGCCAAACTGAGTCTTAACTGGCTCTTTAGTGTATTTGCCTTTTTCCAGTGCGGCCACTGCTTCAGAGAAAGGAGCAACCATTTGCGCGGCGGAAAACCAGCCCAAGTCGCCGCCATTTTGCGATTCTTTGGCATCCAATGAGTTCTTGTTGGCTAATTTCGCAAAATCTGCGCCTTTATCCAATTCAGCGATCAGTTTTTTAGCTTCCGCTTCGGTTTTAACCAGGATATGGCTTGCCTTGTACTCAGTACCCTTTTCAGCGGCAACTTTGCTGTCGTATTCGGCTTTGATTTCTGCATCGGTTACCGGATTGGCTTTGAGGAAGTTTTGCAGGTCGGCTTGAGTTAACAGTGCTTTTTTCGCGGCTTCAAGCTGTGCTATGAGTTCAGGCGATTTGTCCAGTTGCTTTTGTGTGGCGTCTTGAACCAGCAATTCGCGCTGAACGAGTTCTTCAATCAGTTTTTCTTTGGGGAAAGATTGTCCGTGGCTACGCTCGGCGATTTCTTTTTCCAGCGTTTCAAGCGTTGATTTGGCAATATACTGGCCGTTGACGACAGCAACAGCATCAGCTTTATCAATAGCAGGGGCAGCAGTCGTAGTAGGAGAAGCGCTGTCAGCGGCTTTTTCTTGGTTACAACCGGCAAGCAATGCCGTGCCGACAACAAGCAGAGGGATAAATTTTTTCATTTATAATTTTCCTTTGGTTTCTTCAGAGGGTGAGAGAGCATTAATGCCTAAGGCATGAATTTGTTGTTTCATCATGTCGCCCAGCGCGTTATAAATAAGCTGGTGTCGTTGGACTAAAGATCTGCCTTCAAAAATTTCAGCGACGATAGTGACATGATAGTGTCCTCCGCCGCTACGTGCGCCGGCATGTCCGGCATGCGCCGAACTGTTATCAATGATTTCTAAAAGCCCCGGATTAAAGGCTTCATTCAGCAACTGTTTGATTAATTCGGATGTCATTGTGGCAAGACCTTTTTAAATGGTTTAACGGTAACTTTGGCGTAAACCCCGGCGTCGATATAGGGATCAACATCCGCCCACTGTTGGGCCTCTGTCAGGCTGTCAAATTCGGCAACCACCAGACTGCCGGTAAAACCGGCCGCTCCGGGGTTGTCACTGTCAACTGATGGGTGAGGGCCGGCTAAAATCAGCCTGCCGGCATCCTGTAACTCTTGCAGACGCTTGAGATGCGCCGGACGCACGGATAGTCTTTTTTCCAAGCTATCCGCTATGTCTTCGCTGATAATGGCATATAACACGTTTTATTCCTCTGTATCGGGTATGTATTTATATAAAAAGACCATTTGCAGCAAAATGAAAACAACCATTAAGGCCGGTACGCCGAACGTTTTAAAGGTAACCCAATCATCGGTGTCGTAATTGTACATGACATAAAGGTTGATAAAGCCTACGCTGATAAAAAAGCCGGCCCATAGGGTGTTTAATCGTTTCCAGATCAACGCGGGCAGGGTTAAGCTGCCGGACAGCATTTTTTCAATGAAGGGTTTTTTACCAACATACTGGCTACCCAAAAAGGCTGCGCCAAACAACCATTCTATGATGGATAGTTTCCATTTGATAAATTGCTCGTCCTGCAAATAGAGGGTTGCGCCGCCCATCACCAGAATCAAGCCTAGGGTAATCCACTGCATGGTTTCAACCTTGCGGTGTTTAAACCATGCGTAGACTACCTGAATGATTGTTGCCACGATGACAACGGCGGTAGCGACATAAATATCGTAAAGTTTAAACGCGATAAAAAATAAAAGTATAGGGAAAAATTCGAAAAGCTGTTTCATTAGTAGCCGAAAGTGGGGTGGTCAGGCGTAAGCATCTATTCCTGTTATCAATTGAGCACGTTGATCTTGCAGTGGCGCATTGAATTCCTGGGTGTAGGCGGAAAGTGCTCTTAAGGTTCGCGAGTTGGTTGGTTTGATAATATTGTCCTGGCTTGACGAATCAATGGCTAGGCTAACATTATCCAGCGTTTTTTTAATCTCTTCGGGTGAAGAGGCTTGATTAGATTTTTTGTTTTGCTCATCTATTGAAACAGAGAGTTCATTTTTATCTTTATTTTGCGCACTATTATTCCGGCCAACTTTCTGGTTCAGGCTAATAGGCTGAAAAATTAATGATGAACTATGAATTCTCATATATGAGGTGAGTCGTTATGCATATCTAACTGTTGTTCATTGTAAAATCTTTGATGCGGAATGTACATGCTTGAATGGTCGTTTCTGCTAGAATATCGATTATTTTTGGAGCGGATCTGTGGATAAAAACACAAAAACAGAACTAGAGGCCGGCGCGTTCAGACGTTTAGTCGGTCATTTGCAAAAAAACACCGACGTTCAAAATATCGACTTAATGATTTTGGCTGATTTTTGCAGAAATTGTCTGGCCAAATGGTATATGGCGGAAGCGGTGGAACAGGGCGTAGAGATGGATTATGAGCAGGCCAGGGAAGTCGTTTACGGTATGCCTTATAACGAATGGAAAGATAAATTTCAAACCGAAGCCACTGCGGAACAGTTAGCCGCTTTCGAACGCAAACAACAAGCCAAATTACAATGACAGACAAATACGATGCTATATTTTCCGGCGTTATCGGCCAAGATTATGAGCTGCTCAACTTAATCTGCCCTTTAGCAACCAAAATGAGCCGACTGGTAGGGGATGCGGTCTCGGACTATGCTGCGCATACAACCGGTAATCTCACAGTGGTGGAACTGGGCGGCGGCACAGGGATTACCACTTTATCGCTGCTAACCGCGTCGGACAAACTGAATATCTTGAGCATTGATAACGAGCCGGTCATGCAGGAACAGGCCAAAAAGCATCTGCATAAATGGGCGACAGAAGGCAGGCTGGCTTTTTGCGGCGATGATGCGTTAACGGCATTGAAAAACATTGCAACCGGTAGCGTCGATATAGTGGCTTCCGCTTATACCCTGCATAACTTTCTCGATACCTATCGCAACGAAGTCCTACAAGAAGTTTTCAGGATTTTGACACCGGGCGGCCGCTTCATTAACGGCGACCGTTACGGCTTGGATGATGTTTCCAAGCATACGCGTACTATCCAGGACGAAGTCAGCGGTTATTTCAAGGTATTAACCCAGATTAACAAGCTGGACGTACTGGAACACTGGATAGTGCATTTGTTTAGCGATGAATCGGAAAACCACGTTATGCGCGAATCAGTGGCGTTAAAACAACTGAGCGATGCCGGTTTTTCAATCATCACCCTGAGCCACAGACTTGAAGTCAATGCGCTGGTGACAGCGACAAAGCCCGACTGATAAAAAGCGACCCATGAAGCATATTTTTCTGTTACTTGTGATGACGACCCAGCTAAGCGGCTGCGCGAGTTTGGGCAAAGGTATGGCTGAAGCCTTTCTGGAAAAACAGCAAGCGGTCGATACCCGTCTTTGCGAAATATGGGGCAAGCCTTTTAAAGGACTTGCGCCGAATCTGGGTAATAAACAAGGCAAAATGAAGGTGCTGATGGTGCATGGGGTGGGCGATCATTCGCCGGGATACTCCACGCAATTTATAGAAAAACTGGCTAAAGAACTGGATTTGCCGGTGATGTCGTCGCAGTATAAAAACATCGGCCTAACCAGCCGCCTGGATAACAGCAAAAACCTGGGCAACTTGAGAATCAACCGATTTTTAAGCAAAGACAGAAGCAAGGAGTTGCTGTTTTATGAATTAACCTGGTCCATCATTACCGCCAAGCAAAAAGAAGTGCTGGCCTATGATAATTCAGGGGAATATTCATTTCGCAGAGCCGAAGTCAATAACATGATGAAGCTGTTCTCCAATGATACCGGGCCTGATCCGATTATCTATCTGGGAGAGAGCAGGAATGACATATTGGTTTCATTCGGCCAATCTTTCTGCTGGATGACCAAAAGCAACTGGAACGACTTGCCTGACGATAAAGTACAAGCCTGTTCATTTAATGACGACAGCGCCGCAAAAAACATGCTGATTGATCAGTATGCCTTTGTTTCGCACAGCCTGGGCAGTCGGATTATTGTTGACGGTATGCAACGCATTGCTTCTTTAGTGGACCAGCGCGATGCTGATTTCAGTGCGGCATTAAAGCGCAAAGAAATCCCCATTTATATGATGTCCAATCAACTGCCGATGTTGCAGTTGGGGGAGAAACTACCCGATGTCAGCAATCAAAAAGACGCGTATTGCAAGGAGAATGGAGAAAAGTACAGTCAACGCATGTTGGCTAAAACACCGATCATTGCCTTTAGCGACCCTAACGATTTGCTTAGTTATGCGATTCCGCACGGCTTCGTGGAAAAATATCTGGATTCAAGGTTATGCACTGAAGTCACCAATGTTAATATTAATGTGGCGACCATCCTTGACGCATTCGGTCTGGGTAAATTCGCCAACCCTATCGACGCCCATGTCGGTTACGATACCGATGACCGAGTGATTGCGCTTATCGCCAAAGGCATTGGCGACTCCAATACCTCCGGGGTTGTGAAAGACCGTTGCCGATGGGTTGAGACGATAGATTAGGCGGGAGATGTGCCGGACCCGAGACGAATATTTTACGCCAGGCACGAATCCAGCGCTGTGAACTTTTGCGAGCATAACGAAAGCGATGTTCGGAATAATCTGGAATTTATTTAGAATAAATTGCTGAATTTCTATAAAATTACCCATTACTGTAACAATTCTTCAGATCAAGTCTACATGGACCTAAAATTTCTCGATTTTGAACAACCTATCGCTGAATTAGAAGCGAAAATTGAAGAACTCCGCAATGTCGAGTTCGACAATAATATTAATATTTCCGATGCGATTAAGCAGCTGGAAGATCGAAGCCAAGCGCTGACAGAGACTATTTTTACCGATCTTTCCGATTGGCAGATTTCTCAGCTATCCCGGCATCCGGGGCGTCCCTATACGCTGGACTATGTCGAACATATTTTTACTGATTTTCATGAGCTGCACGGCGACCGCGCTTATGCCGATGATCCGGCTATTATTTGCGGATTAGCGCGCCTTAACGGAGAGTCGGTTATGGTGATCGGCCATCAAAAGGGCCGCGATACCAAGGAAAAAATTTACCGCAACTTCGGCATGCCGCGCCCGGAAGGTTACCGCAAGGCGTTACGCATGATGAAAATGGCGGAACGTTTCAAAATGCCGGTTATTTGCCTGATCGACACGCCGGGAGCTTATCCGGGCATCGGCGCGGAAGAGCGCGGCCAAAGCGAAGCTATCGCCAGAAACCTGTTTGAAATGGCCAAGCTCAAAACGCCGATTATCTGCACCATCATCGGCGAAGGCGGTTCCGGCGGTGCGTTGGCCATCGGCGTCGGCGACCGTTTAATCATGCTGGAATACAGCACGTATTCCGTAATTTCCCCGGAAGGCTGCGCATCCATTCTGTGGAAAAGCGCCGATAAATCACAATTGGCTGCCGAGGCGATGGGTATTACTTCGGATCGTATACGTGAGCAGGGATTTCTCGATGAAGTCGTCAGGGAACCTTTAGGCGGCGGGCATAGGAACTTTAAAGCGATTGCCTCGAATTTGAAGGAAGCGCTGGCTCGCCATATGCACGAGTTGAAGAGTGTCCCCGTTGATACAATGATGGAAAGGCGCTATCAACGGATTATGAATTTTGGGGTTTTTGAGGAAAGCGGGAAGTAACGCTTAGGTGCAAGGCGAAAGGCGAAAAGCGAAAGATTCGCTGCTTTACGAGGATTTCCACGAGAGTATTTCCAGGCTTGATCTTGAGCACGGGCGGCAAAGGCTTTATGTCGCCTATAGTGGCGGAGTAGATTCCCATGTGTTGCTGCATTGTTGCGCTTCAATACCTCGACTCAAAGATAAGATTACCGCCGTTTACGTTCATCACGGCCTGCAAGCCGAGGCTGAATCCTGGGCTAAGCATTGCGAAAAAACGGCAAAAGAGCTGGGTGTCGAGTTTTTAACGTTACGGGTTAATGCCAAACCGACACCGGGCGAAAGTCCCGAAGAGGTCGCCAGAAACGCCCGATATGACGCTTTAAAATCGCTCATTAACGCCGGGGATGCGTTGCTGCTCGCCCAGCACCGGGAAGACCAGCTGGAAACGGTGTTGCTGCAATTGTTTCGCGGCAGCGGCTTGCGCGGACTATCCGGGATGCCGGAGCGCATGGCTTTCGGGGCGGGCGTTATGCTCAGGCCTTTTCTGGATACGCCCAAGCAGGCGATTATCGATTACGCTCATGCACATCAGTTAAGCTGGGTTGAAGATCCCAGCAACCAAAGCAATGATTATGACCGTAATTTCCTGCGCAATGCGGTTGTGCCGTTACTGAAACAGCGCTGGCCTGCAATCGATAAAACCGTAGCCCGTTCGGCAAAGCATTGTGCCGATGCACAGTTGCTGGTCGAGGAAGTCGCTGATGAGTTGTTCGGCGCGGTTTTAAATCCAGAAGACAAGACCTTATGTATCAGCCGGCTGATGGAACATCACAGCCATCCGCGGCAACTTATCCTCAGGCATTGGTTTCGGTACTTGGGGCTAAAAATGCCTTCGCAGGCTTTTATCGGGCGAATTTTAAGTCAGGTGGTTGCGGCGGGCGAGCATCGCGATCCGGTATTGTCAGGACAAGGGTACAACATTCGCCGTTACCGGAATAAACTGTATTGTCTGACGAATCAATCGGCACAAGAATCCCTGCAAGACCTTGTTTGGCCTGTCGGACAAATGTCGATAAAAGTCAGCCATGACCGGACACTATTCTGTGTGCCTTCATCGACAGGGATACTCCGTGAACAATGGCTAAGCGCCAAGGTCGAGATCAGATTCCGCAGGGGCGGTGAAAAAATCTGCCTGCCGGGGCGTCAAGGTCATCATTCGCTGAAGAAACTGTTTCAGGAAGCGGCTGTTCCGCCGTGGGAAAGGGATGTGACGCCTTTGGTTTACCTGAATGGTAAGCTTGCCGCCGTGGGCGATAAATGGATCAGTGCCGCGTTCTACGATGAAAAACCTCAGGCTTGCGTCAGTTTGTCCCTGCAAAGTTAAGAATTAAACCCAAAAGACAATGACGAATTTTGTATTGTCGATTAAAATGCACCAGTTTTACCTAACTTCATCAGTTTTCACTGAAGTCTAAAATCCTACATGACAAAATACATCTTCATTACCGGCGGCGTCGTCTCGTCACTTGGCAAAGGCATTGCCGCATCTTCGCTTGCCGCTATTCTTGAGTCTCGCGGCCTCAAAGTCACCATGACCAAGCTCGATCCTTACATCAATGTCGATCCGGGTACGATGAGTCCTTTTCAGCACGGCGAGGTGTTTGTTACTGAAGACGGTACCGAAACCGATCTCGATTTAGGTCATTATGAGCGGTTTCTTAAAACCACGATGACTAAAAAGAACAGCTTCTCGACGGGACAGGTCTACGAAAGTGTTTTGCGCAAAGAGCGTAAGGGCGAATATCTGGGCGCGACGGTCCAGGTTATCCCGCATATTACCGATGAAATTAAGCGCCGTGTATACGAAAGCGCCGATGACTGCATCGATGCCAGCGGCAGGATAACCCAGGGCGCGGTCGATGTCGCCTTGATTGAAGTCGGAGGTACGGTCGGTGATATTGAATCCTTGCCGTTTCTGGAAGCTATCCGGCAGATGCGTTTTGAGCTGGGCTCCGAACGGTCGTTGTTTATTCATTTAACACTGGTGCCGTACATTCGTTCCGCCGGTGAAATAAAAACCAAGCCGACCCAGCATTCGGTAAAAGAACTGCGCAGTATCGGCATACAGCCGGATATTTTGATTTGCCGTTCCGAACAGCCGATACCTCACAGCGAACGCCGCAAAATTGCGTTGTTTACCAATGTGGAAGAAAAGGCGGTTATTTCTGCGGTCGATGCTGCTTCGATTTACAAGATTCCGTTGTTATTGCATGAACAAGGCTTGGATGACATTGTCGTCAACAAGTTGCGTCTGGACGTGCCTCCGGCGAATCTGACCGAGTGGGAAGCGGTCGTTGATGCGCTGGAACATTCCGTCAATAAAGCGACCATCGCCATTGTCGGTAAATATGTCGATCATTCCGATGCTTATAAATCATTGAATGAAGCGCTGATACACGCCGGTATCCGCACCCGCACCAAGGTCAATATTGTTTATATCGACTCGGAAACGATAGAGGATGAAGGCGTTGCCAAGCTGAAAGGCATTGACGCCATTCTGGTGCCGGGCGGCTTCGGCGAGCGCGGCGTGGAGGGCAAAATTGCCACGGTCAGGTATGCGCGGGAAAATAAAATCCCTTATCTGGGTATTTGTCTGGGCATGCAGGTTGCCGTTATTGAGTTTGCCCGCGATGCAGCCGGATTGGAAGGCGCGCACAGCACCGAATTCTTGCCCAAGTCGCCGCACCCGGTGATCGGCTTGATTACCGAATGGATGTCTGAGGACGGCCAGTTGGAAATCCGCAGCGAAGACTCCGATTTGGGCGGTTCCATGCGCCTGGGCGGTCAGCAATGCCGGTTGCAATCGGATTCACTGGCTTTCCAGCTATACCAGAAAGATGTGATTACCGAAAGGCATCGGCATCGTTACGAGTTTAACAGCCAGTACCTGGAAAAACTGGAACAGGCCGGCATGCGTTTTTCCGGAAAATCTATCGACGGCCGTCTGGTCGAAGTGGTGGAAATACCCGATCATCCGTGGTTCCTGGCTTGCCAGTTCCATCCTGAATTCACCTCGACGCCGAGAAAAGGCCATCCGCTGTTTTCCGGTTTTGTCGTCGCGGCTGTTGAACATAAAAAAGGTACAGTGTAATGAAATTATGTGGTTTTGAAGCGGGTCTGGATCAGCCGTTTTTTTTGATAGCCGGGCCCTGCGTTATCGAGAGCGAGCAACTGGCGCTGGACACGGCGGGTTACCTTAAGGAATTAACGACCCAGCTGAATATCCCTTTTATCTACAAGTCGTCTTTTGATAAAGCCAACCGTTCGTCGCACGAAAGTTATCGCGGTCCCGGCGTGGAAGAGGGGCTAAAAATACTGGAAAAAGTCAAACAGCAAATCGGCGTGCCGGTGTTGACCGATGTGCATGAAGATACGCCGCTGGCCGAAGTCGCGTCGGTCGTTGACGTGATGCAAACGCCTGCGTTTTTATGCCGGCAAACCAATTTTATTCAGCAAGTTGCCTCTCACGGCATTCCTGTCAATATCAAAAAAGGCCAGTTCCTGGCGCCTTGGGATATGGTGAATGTCGCCAACAAAGCCAAGGCGACCGGAAACCAGCAGATTATGGTCTGCGAGCGCGGCGTATCGTTCGGCTACAACAACCTGGTTTCCGACATGCGCTCATTGGCGGTCATGCGCGACACCGGTTGCCCGGTGGTTTTTGATGCGACGCACTCGGTGCAACTGCCCGGCGGACAAGGCACGGTATCAGGCGGACAACGCGAATTTGTACCGGTATTAGCCAGAGCGGCGGTAGCGGTAGGCATTGCAGGACTGTTTATGGAAACCCATCCGAATCCCGCGGAAGCGAAAAGTGACGGCCCCAACTCCTGGTCTTTACACAGAATGAAAGAATTACTGGAAATTTTATTAACTATCGACAAGGCGGTAAAAACAACCGGCCTGATCGAAACAACTCTCTAAATAAGGAAACATAATGACTGCAATAGTAGATATTCGTGCAAGAGAAATTTTAGATTCACGCGGCAATCCGACCCTGGAAGCGGACGTAATTTTGGCGTCCGGCGTGATCGGCAGCGCTATGGTTCCATCCGGTGCATCGACAGGCGAACGCGAAGCGATAGAATTGCGCGACAATGACAAAGGCCGTTATTTGGGTAAAGGCGTATTAACAGCGGTTAACAATGTTAATACTGAAATTCGCGCCGCGGTTGTCGGTATGGATGTTGCCGATCAAGCGGGCATCGACAAAAAAATGATTGCGCTGGACGATACCGAGAACAAAGGCCGCTTAGGCGCGAATGCGATTTTGGCCGTATCATTGGCGGCAGCTCATGCGGCGGCTAAAGAAGCGGGCGTACCTTTATACCGTCACTTGAATACCAGCGGTAAATTCGTGATGCCGGTACCGATGATGAACATCATCAACGGCGGCTCACATGCTGACAACAGCGTTGACCTGCAAGAATTCATGATTCTGCCTGTAGGCGCTCCTACTTTCCGCGAAGCTATCCGTTACGGCGCTGAAGTTTTCCATAACCTGAGCAAAGTTTTAAAAGGCAGAGGCTTGGCAACGACTGTCGGCGACGAAGGCGGATTCGCACCTAACCTGTCTTCTAACGAAGAAGCGATTGAAGTCATTCTGGAAGCGATCGAAAAAGCAGGTTACAAAGCCGGCGTCGATATTTATTTAGGTATGGACGCAGCCAGCTCCGAATACTACAAAGACGGCCGTTATGAGTTATCGGCAGAAGGCAGAAGCTTCAATTCGGTTGAAATGAATGATTTCTTTGTCGAATGGGTTAACAAATATCCGATTATTTCTATCGAAGACGGCCTGGATCAAAACGACTGGACCGGCTGGAAAGATCAAACCGAAAAATTGGGCAACAAAATCCAATTGGTCGGCGACGATTTGTTCGTGACTAACCCCGCTACTTTAAAAGAAGGCATTGAGAAAGGCATTGCCAACTCAATTCTGATTAAAGTAAATCAAATCGGTACTTTGACCGAAACGTTGGATGCTATTAATACTGCACACGCGGCAGGTTACACCGCTGTCGTATCGCATCGTTCAGGCGAAACCGAAGATACCACCATTGCCGATTTGGCCGTTGCAACAGGAACAGGACAAATCAAAACCGGTTCTTTGAGCCGTTCCGACCGTGTCGCCAAGTACAACCGCCTGATGAAGATTGAAGAAGAGTTAGGCGAGTTGGCGGTTTACGCAGGCCGTAGCGCGTTTAAAATGCTGTAAAAAAGCAGACGAAGGGCGAAAGGCGAAAGACAAAGGGTGGAAATCATGAGTCTTGCGCCTTTAGCCTTTAGCCTTTTGCCCTTAGCCTTTTGCCTTATCCATGAAAACCCTCATTGCAATCATCATCCTGTTGATTATCCATTTTCAATACCGGATATGGGTTGGCGACGGCAGTGTTGCGCAGATTGAAGCTTATCAACAGCGACTTGATGTTTTGAAAAAACAGGCCGAGGAAAAAAGACAGCGCAACGAAGCGCTTTACGCTGAAGTGCTGGATTTAAGAAAAGGACAGGAAGCCATTGAGGAGCGGGCCAGAGACGAATTAGGGATGATTAAGGAAGATGAAACGTTTTTTCATGTGCTTGAATAAGGCGAAAGACGAAAGGCTAAGGATGAAAAAAGCACCAGCCTTTCGTCTTTCGCCTTCAGCCCTTCGCTTTTTTTATCCATGACCCATTCAATAAAATTCTGGGCTATCGTACCCGCTGCCGGTGTCGGCAAACGCATGCAGGCCGACCGGCCTAAACAATATCTGGATCTTGCCGGGAAAACGGTCATCGAACATACCCTGCTGCGCTTGTTGCAGGCCGATGTCTTTGCCGCCATTGCCGTTGCGGTTTCCGAAGAAGATCCTTACTGGCCCGAGCTTGCCGTATCCCAACATCAAAACATCATCACCGCTCCGGGCGGCAAAGAGCGGGCCGATTCTGTACTGTCCGGGTTAAAAACCATCCGAGAGCAAGCGTCCGATGACGACTGGGTATTGGTGCATGATGCGGCGAGGCCCTGCATTACCGCGAGCGACATTCACCTCCTGATCGATACGCTGGCTGGCGATGACGTGGGCGGAATTCTGGCTTTGGCATCCCCGGATACCTTAAAACAGGTGCAAGGTAACGACATCACCGGAACGTTGGATAGAAGCCATATCTGGCGGGCATTGACGCCGCAGATGTTCCGTTACGGCATGCTGAAAACCGCACTGGAGCAAAGCCAAGGCAACCCGGCCATCACCGACGACGCCAGCGCCCTGGAATTACAAGGATTGCGGCCGAAAATCGTCGAGGGCCGTCCCGACAACATCAAAATCACCCGCCCGGAAGACCTGGCGCTGGCGCAATTTTATATGGAGCAACAATGATTAGAGTAGGTCAAGGTTACGATGTACACCGTTTCAAAGACGGCGGCGAGATAATACTAGGTGGCGTGAAAATACCTTACGAACAAGGCCTGGAAGCGCATTCCGACGGCGATGTGGTGTTGCATGCGCTGTGCGATGCGATATTGGGCGCGGCGGCCTTGGGCGACATCGGCAAGCATTTTCCCGATACCGATCCCGAATTTAAAGGCGCCGACAGCCGGATTCTATTGCGTCATGTTTACAGTATCGTGCAGGAAAAAGGCTATAAGCTGGTCAATGCGGATATTACGATTATTGCCCAAGCGCCTAAAATGTCGCCGCATACAGCCACGATGTGCCGCAATATCGCCGATGATTTGCATGTGGATATCGATTGCATCAACGTCAAAGCGACCACCACGGAAAAGCTGGGTTTTGAGGGGCGAAAGGAAGGCATTGCCGTGCAGGCGATAGTCCTTATCGAAAAGTAAATTCAGACATAAAGAATGGAACACGGATGGCACGGATTAGGCTGATAACCGCTGATTAAGAGCAATCAGCAAACTTGGTTGCGGCTTTTAAAATCCGTTTAAATCCGTCTGATCCGTGCCATCCGTGTTCCGTTGAATAGTTGCCTTATGCAAAATATTGAAATCCCCATCTGGCCTTACGTTTACGGCGGGCCGTCCGGCACCGGCAAAATCCGCAGTTTACCCGAAGACTTTATCGTTAAAGAAAATCTGTCATTCGAACCGTCGGGTGATGGCGAACACGTTTTCTTGCAGATAGAAAAGAAAGGCGAAAATACCGAATATGTCGCAAGGCAGTTGTCCAGGTTCGCCAATGTCAGGCAGCGCGATGTCAGTTATGCGGGCTTAAAAGACCGCTACGCCGTCACGACGCAATGGTTCAGCGTCTGGTTGCCGGGCAAAGCGGATCCAGACTGGACGCTGTTTGAATCGGACAGCATCAAGGTGCTGCAAGCTGTGCGCCATGCCAGAAAACTCAAACGCGGCGTGTTGTCAGGCAACAGCTTTAAGCTGATTGTCCGCGATTGGCAGGGCGATCAGGCAAAAACCATCCGGCAACTGGAACTGATTAAAGCCAACGGCATCGCCAATTATTTCGGCTCGCAGCGTTTTGGCAATGCGGGCCAGAATGTCAGCAAGGCTTTGGGCATGTTTGAGGGAGCGAAAGTGGGCCGGGAGCAACGCAGCATCTATTTGTCTGCGGTCAGGTCTTATCTGTTTAACCTGATTTTGGCTGAACGGGTAGCTCAAAATAACTGGAATCAGCCGGTTGTCGGCGACACCTATCAATTCGATCTGTCGCACAGCTGTTTCCAATCGGATCAGCCGGACGCTGAAATTATCCGACGGCTAGAAGCAAAAGAAATTCATCCTACCGGCGTGTTATGGGGCAGGGGAAATGCCGATGTATCCGTCGATGCGCTCGCTATTGAACAAGCCGTTATCGATACGCACCCGCAATTGGCTCAGGGATTGATGGCGAGCGATGTTGACCGGGATAGACGCGCCTTAAGGGTTAACGTGCAGGATATACGCTGGCAGTTTATTGATGATGCGGTGTTAGAGCTTTGCTTTACCCTGCCGGCGGGGAGCTACGCCACGTCGGTGTTGCGGGAAATTATTGTATAAAAAGAACACCACGAAGACATGAAAAGCACGAAGAAAAACATAAAACTTCGTGCTCTTCGCGCCTCGGCAATTGCTCCTGCATCCATGCAGTCGTTCGTGGTGAATAAAAATTTTAATCAGCGGTTTACCACGTTGTACTTAGGAACGTGCATGAAATAATTTGAGCAAGTTTTATTTTTCATTTTTTAACCATGAAGGACATGAAGCGGCATGAAAGGTTTAAGTCTTCATGTCCTTCATGCTCTTCATGCTCTTCATGGTAATTGTCTAAATTAATTTATGCACGATCCTTAGTCGGTTTTTCTAAGTAAAAACGGCCCCAAAACCAACGCATCCAGACCGGCGGCCTGAAAGGCGCAAATAGCCTCGTCGGCAGTCCGAACAATAGGCTCTTCGTGCATATTGAAGCTGGTGTTAATGACGCTGGGTACGCCTGTAACATCGTAATATTCTTTAATAATATCGTAATAGTCCGGGTTGTCTTCCCGGCGTAACACTTGCGGGCGCGCCGTGTTATCGATATGCACGGCGGCGGGAATATTTCTTTTCGCCAGGTCGGAAACATGGTAGGTAAGCGTCATAAAGCGCGCGGTAATATGATCTTCTTCCCATTCCGGGAAATATTCCTTCGCATGTTCCTGAAGGATAACCGGGGCAAAAGGCATGAACTCGGTGCGGGCAAACTTTTTGTTCAGCCAATCGTTAATGGTTGGATCATTGCACGCCGCCATTACGGTGCGATTGCCCAAGGCGCGAGGGCCGTATTCCATCTTGCCGTCGGCGCGCGCAATCACCTTGCCGTCGGCTAATAATCCGGCAACGGTCAATGCAAGATTGTCGGGTTCTTCATACGCGAGTCCCTGTTTTTCGAGTGCGGCTAATGCATTATCGCGGTTAATTTCGGTGCCCAGATAAACTTGCTGATTAAACTGGGGTTCAAAACCCTGATTCAAACGTGAGTAAAGCTCAAATGCGGCGCCTGTCGCCAAACCGCCGTCACCCATGTTCGGATGTACATAAATGGTTTCAACTTCCGGCAACGCCAGGATCAGTTGATTCAGTTTTACATTGGAAAATACGCCGCCGGCCAAGGCCAATTTGGCGACTTTTAATGCTTTGGCTTGATCTTGCACCCACTTGCAAATCAATTTTTCGGTATAGGCCTGAATACCGGCCGCTACATCTTCTTTGGACAGATCGGCGCACAATTCCTTAATAACGGATTGGCCAAGGTCGGACCCGAATTTTAGAACAACCCGTACCAATTTAGAGTCAAAAAGTTCATCCCAATTTTCGCTGTTGGTATGCGCAAGTAAACGGGATAATAACGGCTCCGGCTTACCGAAAGCGGCCAAACCCAACACTTTGCCTTCATGTCTGCTGGGCTTAAAGCCTAAGTAAATGGTAACGGCGGAGTACAATAGACCGATGCTGTTTATCTGATGCAAATGGTCTACATGCCGTAACTTTCCGTGTTCGCCTATCCAAACCGAACCCCAGGAAAAGTCGCCTACGCCGTCCAAAGTAATCACACCTACACGTTCGTTGCCAAAAGGCGAGGCATAATAAGCCGATGCGGCATGGGCTAAATGATGTTCGACCGTTTGATAGGGTTTTTGCGCCAAAATCCCTAGTGGGGTTTTACGCCGGTGAAATACGCGACGATAACGCTCAAATTGCTTTTTCCAGAAAATACTTCTGACTGACGTATCGGTTTTCGCCACCTTGGCCATATGATCGTAATATCGGTTAAGATAAGGTATTTGTTGCCGGCGCGATAAATTAGCCTTGGCGACTATATCAACATCTTCAGCGTTCAATCCCGCGATAGCTAAAGCTTCATCGATTGCGGCATGAGGAAAGGAGCCGTCATTTTTAATTCTGGAAATACGTTCCAATTCAATAGAAGCAACCAATTTGCCATCGATTAAAATTGAAGCGGCGGAATTATGATGGCAACGATCATTAATGCCGAGAATAATCATAAAAAACTCCAAAGAAATTGTTCTTAAGGTGGAAACTATGGCGGATGCAATCATTATCCGCTGGGTGAATATGTCATAATCCGTCAACAGAGACATTTTATCATATATTAAAGTTCATGTAATCAACGCCCCCCTTAAGGGGCTCATGAGGTATCTGCAATCCGAGTTAACGCGATTAACAGGATGAGGAGATAAAAACAGTTTATAACGCCACTTGCATAGAAAAATAGAGTTTGGAAAGGGGATGATTTAAACAGTATTCAGTAAAATGAGGCCGACTCAATGTAGTTAAAAATATTATATTATATATCGTCGGCAAGTATTTGGCCTGTATTTTAGATTTTTAGCGCTAAGTTGTGTAAGCATATAAGTTATGTGGATTCGATAATAAAATAAATAATTTTCATTATCTGTGGTTAAATGCAAGCCTAAATCATATTGATTTTTTAATTTTCAATGCCGCTCATTTTCTTTATACAGGAATTAATTATGCAGACTAAACTTGAATTCTTGCTGGATAAAATAAAAGTCCTGGAAAACGAACTGGTCGATGAGTTACAAAAGCAACAGGAAGAGTTTGCCTACGAAGTTACTAAACGGCGGGTTTATTTTGAAGAAAACGTTATTATTCGGCATAAGGAATATGCCAAACATTTATTCAAATATATAACCGATGCGAAACTGAAACATATAATCAGCGCTCCATTTATCTGGATGTGTATTTTCCCTGTGATATTAATGGATGTAACTATCAGCCTGTATCAGGCAGTCTGTTTCCCTATTTACGGTATCCCCAAAGTAAAGCGGCAAGACTATATCGTCTTCGATAGACAATATCTCAACTACTTGAATCTTATAGAAAAGATAAATTGCGCCTATTGCAGCTATGTCAATGGCTTGTTTGGTTATTTGCAGGAGATAGCCGGTCGCACAGAACAATTCTGGTGTCCGATTAAACACGCCAAACGTATTAAAAACTTACACAGTCGCTACCAGAAATTTACCGATTACGGCGATGCCGAAACATATCGCTCTAAACTTGAGCTAACCCGGCATGATTTTAACGATTTATAATAAAATCAAGACATGCCTGAATTAACTCATTAGCCCGGAACATTCGTTGCTAAGGATAAACAATACTGGCTTGCGGGCCGAGATCGTCGGTTTCTTCGATATAGCGAATTTCATCGCCCACTTTTAACGAATCAAACCCGGCCCCTGATACACTGTTTCGGTGGAAATAAATTTCCCGGCCATCTTCCGATTCAATGAAGCCGTGGTCTTTTTCCTGTAATAATCGGATTACGCCGCCTCTGCTTTGCAAGTTATGCGTTTTAACCTTACCGCGTTGAATTCGTGCGTAATCCTCCAGTTGTCTGGTCGCAGCATCAAATGCATCGCGGATCGCTACGTAAACATCTTCATAAGCCTGCTTGTCATGGTGCTCCCTGCTGATGACCAATTCCTTGCGCGGCGTAGTGATGTCAATGCGGATATGGTATTGATTGCCTTGATGGTGATGGTGATGTTCGGCTTCGACCGCAACCCGGCAACTCATAATATGCGAGTGGAATCTGTCCAGTTTGCCCGCTTTTTCGCGAATTCTGGCTTCTACAGCATCAGAGTGAGGTATTCCGCGAAAAGTGATTTGTAATGGGATTTGCATGTTAGTCACCTTATTGAACTTAGCTAAAAGCAAGAGTTTACTGTTGCTGGAGCAGGGAATAATTAAATCTTCATCTTTTTCTGCGTTATATTGAATTTAACTGCCCCTTTATTGGTTTTATCGGCATAATCAAAAATATTAAATAATAAACCTATCAGTTAAAGAGTTCCGGTTTTATTTCTTTATAAATAATATTAAATGCTGATAGTGAAACAAAAAGTTCAGTGTAAACCTATTGGTATAAATACTTAGAGCCACAGTGGTTTCAGTATTGCGCTGAAAGATAAATGAATCTTTATGGCAGTTAGATAGGCGGCATGGGTGGGGCCGCCGGTTATATCTGTCCAAACAGTGTCGGGAACAATGTTCTGGAAATGCGCTTAAATGGCGGTTATCATCAAAATACGGATCTCATTGCTGTGTTCGGTGTGTTTAATGGTCGATATTTAACTTAAAATCGGTCATAACCTTTATTATACGGTAATCATTTTTTACACAAACGCATGCTTAATGCTGGCAATCAATAAAACCAAACTCTCCACGAAGACTATATAACCTATGAAAAACAAACCGTTGGATCCTGCGCAACTCTATAAGCCATGTAATATTGAACAATTAAAATTCAACTCCACCGAGGAGCTTGAAGATATAGACATTACCGTCGGCCAGCAACGCGCCGTAGATGCCGTCAAATTGGGCATCCGTATGCATAAAAACGGCTACAACATCTTCGCAATGGCGCCTTCCGGCACAGGCAAACTGACTACCGTAAGACAGTTGGTCGAGCACGAAGCCAGCCGCCAAAATATTCCTTCGGATTGGTGTTATGTCAACAACTTTAATCAGCCTGCCAAACCGAAAGCGATTAAGTTAATGCCGGGGCAAGGCAAGGTTTTCAAGCACGATATGGCGCAGTTGATTGACGAGTTAAGCATCGCCATTCCTACAGCGTTTGACGGTGAAGAATACCGTTCCAGAACGGGTGAGATTGAAACCGAATCGCGGCAACGGGAAATAAGCGAACTCAACCAGTTACGCGAAGAGGCCGTTAACGCCCATATTATCCTGACGGAAACTCCGACCGGTTACGCATTTTCGCCGTCCGATGAAAACAACGAGATTATCAGCCCCGAGCAGTTCGGCAAGCTGGATAAAGACAAGCAGCACGAAATTCAAAAATCCATTTTTGAGTTGCAGGAACGCCTGGCCAAGCTGCTGAAAAATTTTCCGATCTGGCGCAAAGAAACCAAACGCAAGCTTCAAGCGCTCAACCGCGAAGTTGCCGAGCAGGCCGTCAATCATTCCATAGACGATCTGATCGAAAAATACGCCAAACAAGAGGCCGTCCTTGACTACCTGAATGAGGTTCAGAAAGATATTGTCGAACATGTGCTGGATTTTCTTCCGCGTAGCGAAAAAATGTTTCCTTTCATGGAATTGCAACAGGAATCCAACCCGTTTAAACGCTATTATGTTAACCTGATGGTGGATTTCAGCGACAAGAAATCGGCGCCGGTCATTTACGAAGACCATCCCA
This sequence comes from Methylobacter tundripaludum, assembly GCF_002934365.1. Taxonomy (GTDB): domain Bacteria; phylum Pseudomonadota; class Gammaproteobacteria; order Methylococcales; family Methylomonadaceae; genus Methylobacter_A; species Methylobacter_A tundripaludum_A. Next base: position 38,041 of record NZ_PTIY01000016.1, read on the forward strand.
ATTACAGCAATCTTGTCGGCCGTATCGATCATCAGGCCTATATGGGGTCGCTGGTCACCGACTTCACGATGATCAAGCCCGGTGCGCTGCATAAGGCCAATGGCGGTTATTTGATTATCGATGCCCGGAAACTGCTGACTCAACCTTATGCCTGGGATACGCTTAAAAGGACCCTTCAGTCCGGCGAAATCCGTATTGAATCGTTGGAGCGGGCGCTCAGCCTGATTAGCGCTTCATCGCTGGAGCCTGAACCGATCCCGCTTAATTTAAAGCTTATCCTGATGGGCGAGCCACTGATTTATTATCTGCTGAGCCAGTATGATCCCGAGTTTCACGACCTTTTTAAAATCGCGGCCGATTTTGACGAATCGGTTTCCAGGGAAGACAGCCTTAACGATTATGCCCGTTTGCTGGCGACGATCGCCCGCCGCGAGAAGTTACGACCGCTGAGCCAAAATGCAGTCGCCCGGATTATAGAACACAGTTCCAGGATGGTCGGCGATGCGGAAAAACTGCTGACCCATTTGCGCAGTATCACGGATTTGTTAACGGAATCGGACTATTGGGCCGAAAATAACGGTCACGAACATATCGTTAACATCGACGTGCAACAAGCCATCGATCACAAAACTCATCGGCTGGATAAACTCAGGGAAAAGCTGTACGAGAATATACACCGGGGTACCGTATTAATTGACACGGAAGGCCGGGTCACCGGTCAGGTCAACGGCCTTTCGGTATTGCAGCTGGGCGAATTCAGTTTCGGGCAACCCTCCCGGATCACCGCAACCACCCGTTTAGGCGGCGGCAAAGTGGTGGATATTGAGCGTGAAACCGAATTAGGCGGCGCTATACATTCGAAAGGCGTATTGATCTTATCGAGTTTTATCGCCTCCCGGTATTCCAGAACAACGCCGTTCTCGGTAGCGGCCAGTCTGGTGTTCGAGCAATCCTATGGACATATTGAAGGCGACAGCGCCTCTCTGGCCGAGCTTTGCGTTATCCTGTCGTCGATTGCCCAGGTCCCGTTACGGCAGGATCTGGCGATCACCGGTTCGGTCAATCAGCTGGGGAATGTGCAGCCGATAGGCGGGGTTAATGAAAAAATAGAAGGTTTCTTCGATATTTGCACCCAAAAAGGTTTAGCTGGCAGTCAGGGAGTGATCATTCCCGCCACTAACATTAAGCATTTGATGCTGCGCTGGGATGTGGTGCATGCCGCTAAATCCGGCCAATTTAATATTTACGCGGTATCAACCGTGGACGAGGCGCTTGAGTTACTGACCGGAATGGAGGCCGGCGTTGCCAACGAGCAAGGCGTTTATCCGCCGGAATCGTTTAATGGCCGGGTTGAAGCACAGCTGTCGCAATTTACCAAAATTAAAAAGGAGTTTAATAGAAAACAGATTAAGGAAGCATCAAACCCAGGTTCGGACGACTGAAGCTTGTGACATCCCTATGTCCCGGCAATCGGACATAGGGACATCTTAAGGCAAAAATAATTGCGCGGTGGCATTGGGGTTTGAAGCAAAGTAGCAGTGCAGGTAACTGGCCGTTAACCGGTTTAGCCGATAAATGGCTTCCCCTTCCGAAGTGTTTTGCACTCGCTCACCAAAGGCGGCAGGGACAAGCGGCGACTCTATCAGGGAATGGTGAAAAGTGTGGCCGCGCAATAGTCCGCCGGGCATCGGTGCGGATTGAAAGCCCAAGCCTTTCAGCCGGTTTTGCATGATGGCGTGTCCGGGCAACAGGCCGACCATGTCAGCGCGATTCCCTGCTTTATCCGTCAATGATTCCAGCAAATACAACATGCCGCCGCATTCGGCGTATATCGGTTTGCCCTGTTGGAAGTGTGTTTGCAACGCCGACTTCATCGCCCGATTATCCTGAAGCGTTTGCAAATGGAGTTCGGGATAACCGCCCGGCAGGTAAATACTGTCCACATCGGGCAGCGCCGCATCGGCAAGCGGCGAGAAGAAAACCAGCGTCGCTCCCATCGCCCGCAGCAGATCCAGGTTGGCGGCGTAAATAAAGGAAAAAGCGGTATCGCGGGCTATGCCGATGCGGATGCCGGCAAGCAGCTGAGGCGGCGCTTTATGAGCGGGCGATATAAATTCGACGGCTTCCGGCAAGTCTGCCAGCCCGGTTGCAGCAATTGCCGCTGCGGCGGCCGACATCCTCGATTCGAGATCATGCACTTCTTCGGCCTGAACCAAACCCAGATGGCGTTCCGGCAATACAAACCGGTTATCGCGCGGCATCCCGCCGAAATAGCGCAGATCGGGCGGCATGCCTTGCAGGATCATTTCGTTATGCCGGATGCTGGCGACGTTGTTGGCTAAAACGCCGGTAAATAATAAGTTAGGCCGATAATTGGCAAGTCCGTAAGCAATAGCGCCGAGCGTTTGGGCGGAGCCGGTGGCATCGATCGCCGCCAGCACCGGCACCGAGAATAATTCGGCAATATCGGCGCTGCAAGGTTCGCCATCGAACAAGCCCATGACGCCTTCGATCAGGATCAAATCCGCTTCCAGCGCGGCTTCGTACAACAATCGCCTGCATTCGGCTTCACCGATCATCCAAAGGTCGAGCTGGTACACCGGCAAGCCGCAAGCGCGTTCGAGTATCATCGGATCGAGAAAATCGGGGCCTGACTTGAACACCCTGACTTTGCGGCTCTGTTCGACATGGTAGCGGGCCAGCGCGGCGGTGATCGTGGTCTTGCCGTGATTGGAGCCGGGCGCGGTGATGAACAGGGCGGGGCAGCGGTTTTTTGGCGCACTCATTTCCAGGTAGCCCCCGTCAATTTTGATAAAAGCGCCGCGACCGTATTGCGGTTCAGGTGATAACCGATAAAAACCAGTTCCGAATCCTTTGCGAATTGTTTGGCGGTATCGGCGCTTATCGCCACCCGCGTGCGCACGCCCTGTACCAGAACGGATTGATCCGGGGCGGTCTTGATAAAGCCTTTAACGCGCAACAACGGTTCCGCTTTAGCGACCTGGATTAACCCCTGTTTCAGCGTTTCAGCCTGCTGCGGATCAGGGCTGCGCAGCACGAACGAGAGCCAGCCCGGATCCTGTTCATGAAAATGCTTGTGCGTTGCGAGGCCGTGGCTGTGTCCCGCCAAGCCGGAATGGGCATGGCCGTTCAGTCTGACATGGCTAGGCAATGTCGGCGTATCGGAACCGGGCATCGGCGTAAAACGATGGTTATGCGCCGCGGTAAAGGTCGGCTGGTGCAAGCGCAGGCCAAGGGCGAGCCGGATGTCCAGCTGCGCGTTGTAAGCGAGCTCTAGGAAGCGCACGTTCGGCGCGCGGTCGCGAACCCGCTGTTCCGCGAGCAGCAAGGCTTCCTCATCCAGCGCGTCGATTTTGTTCAACACCACCACATCGGCAAATTCGAGTTGCCGTTCAAACAAGGTTGCGACTGAATCCTGGACGGCAGCCTGCTGGCTGTGCGGGCCTAAGTCACGGTCAAACTGGTCGGACAGCAGCAACGGCGTATCCACCACGGCCAGCGTCGCATCCAGAATGAAATCCCCGGCCAGCTCGGGGGTTTGCAGCAGTTCCATGACCGCCGTCGGCAACGCAAGCCCGGAAGTTTCAATCAACACATGATCGACATTGGCCCGTCGCCCGGCGATAGCCTGCATGGTCGGGATAAAGTGCTCGTCATCGCCGTAGGCTATCAGGCCGTAAGGGAAATCATGAATGCACACATGCTCGTCACCGCCAACGCAGTCGTTAATCAACGCGCCGTCGATCGAAACTTCGCCGAACTCATTAATCAATAGGGCTAGGCGGCGGCTTTGCCGGGTTTTAATCAGGCTGCTTAGCAAGGTGGTTTTACCGGAACCGAGAAAACCGGTAACGATGGTGACCGGAATTAGCTGTTGATATTGCATGGTAACTTCTCATTAAAAACAGGCAAATCGGTAATGAATGGACAAAAGCTATCACCACGAAGACACGAAGAACACGGAGCAATAAGACTTCGTGTCTCGGCAACTGTTCCATGCGTTGCTCTACCTCCTGCATCCATGTAGTCGTTCGTGGTGAATAAAATGCTTTTAATCATATTTATGGGTTTGCATGCCATGATTGTAATTGCTGTAATATCCCGTCGAAAGTTGAGGTGATGAAAGGGTATTCAAGTTTCGGGCGCTTGATGACCAGCAACGGGATATTCAGCGCCTGCGTTGCGGCCACTTTGGCGTTATAGCCGCCTGCATCGCCGGAATCCTTGGTGATTACGCAATCTATTTTCAAATCGCGCCACAAGGCTTCATTGAACACTTGCGAGAACGGCCCCTGCATCGCGCAAATATGGCTGCGCGGCACGCCCAGATCGATGGCCCGTTGGATGAATTCAGGTTCGGGCGTCATCCGTACAAACCATTCGCGTTCGGCGGCGCCCGGCGCTTGAAGAAAGGTAGCCAAATCCTTTGAGCCGGTAGTCAGGAAAATACGTGATCCGAAGGCGATGGCTTGATTGGCAGCTTGCTCTGTAGACTCGCATTCAATGCCGCTGTCTGCTGCAAAAGAGCTGGGGCGCTCATAGCGCAGATAGGGGATAGCCAAACTTTTCGACAAGCCCATCAATTGCTGCGAGATCAGGCTGGCGTAAGGATGCGTTGCATCGACAATCGCCCGCGCCTGATTCTGGCTTAGCGCCTGTTTTTGCGCTTCAACGCCCTGATGCCCGGCCCAGACCGACACGCCCGAACAATGCCGGGCCGCAACCTCGCCGCCGTATTCAGTCGCCGCGGACACCACGACCGGATAACCTTGCCCTGCCAATTCGTTAGCCAGTGCATTGCCGTCGCCGGTGCCGGAGAACACCCATAGCGCGTGCTTGGGCAGTTCATCAACAATCGGTTGTTCGGCGGGTGTATCCCAATTATTGTAGCCGCGCGGGGTAAAAATAAAGCCGCGTTTACGCTGGGTAAAACGGTTGCCGATCACGATCGTGGTCAGCATGTCGAACTGCAAAGACGGTAAGTCTTCCAGGTGGTGAATGCTGACTTTCTGGCCGGGCCGATAGGCATTGTGTATCACGCCGCACAGCGTCTTAGGCGATTTGGATTCCAGCATGATGTTGATAATGCGGTACACGCCTTCCTGGCGTCCGGCGCTTTGTACGTTATACAACACGCAGGCGAGGTCGGCTTGGGCGATATGCCGCCCGCGCTGCTCGATCCAGTCCCAGGGACACAACAGGTCGGACAGGCTCAGCGTGGCAAAGTCGTGCGACAACGGCGAGCCTAATAACGAAGCGCAGGCATTGGCGGAAGTAATGCCCGGTATCACGTTGACCTCATAGTCGTCATCTTCGCGCATTTCATCGAAAGCCAGCGCCGCCATCGCATAAATGCCGATGTCGCCGCTGGAAATCAGCGCGACTTTAGCGCCGCTACGGGCTTTTTCGATTGCCAATAAGGCGCGCTCGCGTTCCTGGGTCAGCGGCGGCGTGTGGATTTCCTTGCCCGCTATCCATGGCTCGATCCAGCGCAAATACAGGTCATAAGCCACAATCACATCGCTGTCCCGCAACGCCGCTTCGGCCCGCGGAACGATCAAGTCGCTAAATCCCGGTCCGACCGAAACCAAATTCAATACACCTTTCATTCTTTTATCCACTGATTATTAATCTGTAATATTTGTTTTTCATATTGGGCAAAGCAAGTGTTGAACTGCCTTGTGTGAAAGCCGTTCGTGCTGAGCCTGTCGAAGCATGAATGGCTTTCACACCCCTACCTATTTGTTGAGCATTCCAAAATCCCGCCCACCCTTCGACAAGCTCAGGACGAACGGAATTTTGGAATGCTCAACTGCGTGTTTTAGGTTCAACAGATGAATAGGGCGAGCCATGCGTACCCTACATATTATCCTCAACCACAGCCACGGCCACCCCGTCTAAAGCCATTTTGGGCACAATCAATCTGCCGCGGGCGCTGGCGATTAACGCGCAGGGTTCGCATACGCCCGGCAACTCCACATTCTGCTGCACCCAGTCCGAGACTTTAGTCACCCAGGGCCTAGCCGCGACTGTCGCACTTGCCAATACGCGTAGCGGCAAATCATGTTGCCCGCAAAATTCCAGCAAACCCGGTTCGTGTGCTTTCAAGTCTATGGTCGCTATTTCGCGCACTTCGTTCAACTGCCGATCGCCGAGCGCCTGATGCACGGCAGCCGCGACTTGTCCGGCAGTGACGCCTTTGCGGCAACCTATACCGACCACTAATGGCTTCAAGGCTTCGGTTGCGGTGGTGATGACCGGCACCGCACCGATTGCATTGGCGACGCGATAAGCCAAACGGTTTGCGCCGCCTTCATGACCGGCCAACAGCGACACCGCGAATCGTCCTGCTTCGTCGAGCACCACGACGGCCGGGTCGCTATGCTTGTCCTGCGCCAAGCCATCGAGAAAGCGGACCGCAATGCCGCCGGCCGCTATCATGATCCATTGCGCATGCTGCCGGTAGGCGGCGGCAAACTGTTGTTTTTGGCCGGTGGCGGTATTGAGCCAAGGCCGATAAAGTACGCCGCCAAGCCGTTCTTGCAGGGCTAAAGCCAAGGCTTCGCTTTCCGGCCTTACCAGCCAGATGCCGCAATCAGTCATGCTGCTGCCTTTTCTTCTAACACACACATTAACTTAAGCAAAAAAACCATATATTCAATCAATAAAATGTAAGTCGATTAATTCACCACGAACGACTGCACGGATGCAGGAGGTAGAGCAACGCAGGAGCAGTTGCCGAGACACGAAGTTCACGAAGAAAAGCTAAAGTAGAACCTTCGTGTTCTTCGTGTCTTCTTGGTGAAATGTTTTAGGAGCATGCATGAAAATAGTTTTATTCATGAACCATGAAGAACATGAAAGGCATGAAGAATTTAACTCTTCATGTCCTTCATGGTAATTGTTTAAATTAATTTATGCATATCACTTAAGTTGTCGAGGGCGACTTTTGCTTTTTCACAACCCGGAATATATGCGTGAAGTCTTTCGAATACAGACTGGATTCGGTTTGATCTTCGCGCCCCAACGCTTTGCCCACCAATAACATCGTGGTCAGGTTCCACTCGCTTTTCTTGGTTTCTTTAAGAATGGCGCCCAAAGTCCCCTGGTAAGACCGCTCTTCCGGCCAGGTTGCCCGATAGATCAGCGCCACCGGCGTGTCATCCGGGTAATGCAGGCGCAGGTCGGCGACTATTTTTTTCAAATGCGGCCCGGACAGGAAGATGCACATCGTCGCTTGGTGTTCGGCCAACCGTGCAATCGATTCGAGTTCCGGCACGGCGGAGGCGCGACCGGAAACACGGGTCAGGATCACGGTTTGCGAGACTTCCGGCTTGGTCAGCTCGGCTTTAATGGACGCCGCCGCCGACGTGAACGAAGACACGCCCGGCACAATTTCGTAGTCGATGCCCAACGTGTCGAGTCTGCGCATTTGTTCGGCCGTTGCGCCGTAAATGGCAGGGTCGCCGGAATGCAAACGCGCCACATCGGAAGCGGCTTCCTGAGCACGGCGGTAGCAGGCTTCCTGTTGTTCAAGGTCGAGCGTGGCGGTGTCGATCAGTTCGGCGTCAGGGCGGCAATGCTGCAACATATCGGTAGGCACCAGCGATCCTGCGTACAGCACCATGCTGACCCGGCCGAGAATAGCCGCGCCGCGCAATGTGATCAAATCCGAAGCGCCGGGGCCTGCGCCGATAAAGTAAACTTTCATGCGTGTCTTCTCTCTCTGGGTGTTTTGCGTATCAGTAAAGTGGCGAGATAGCCCATCGCCGAGGTGGCGCACAAATCGCTGACATCATCGGCCAGCATTTCGTCTTCCAAGCCGATGCGGCGGGCAAACGCGCAGTGTTCGGCGATGCCCATTTCACGGAGCAGGGCCAGCACCCAGGGCAGGCGCGCGCCGATCTTCATCAGCACGACGATGTCATGGCTTTCGATGTCCTGCCGCAAAGCGGCCGCGTCTTCGGGGCAGGGCAAAATCAAGGTGCGCTCCTTGCCTACGCCCAACGGCCAGCCCATAGCGGAGGCCGCAGCCGCGTAGCTGGTGATGCCGGGAAAAGTGCGGTGCGGCAAACCCGGCAGATATTCGCGCAAAGCTGCCAATATGTAGCCGTAAGTGGAATAGGTCAGGCTGTCGCCTATGGTCAGGTAAGCCACGTTCAGCCCTGCGCGCAAATCGACGGCGATGGTCTCGGCCAGTTGCGCGTAATGATCGCTCAGCACGCTACGGTCGGGGTCCATCGTAAACTCGATTTCCCGTATTCGTTGCTGATTGATGTCGATGCCCGCTAAACATTGCAGGGCCACCGAGGTTTCCGAGCTGTGCGCACGCGGTGCATAGATGATGTCGGCCTGTTGCAGCGCTTCGACCGCCGCCAGCGGGATGTAGCCCGCAGGCCCAGGTCCTACGCCTATGCCCCACAATGTACCTAACAAACTCATACTGCTCCTCTCATAAGTAAGTATTATCTCGTTCCCACGCTTCGGCGTGGGAATTCAGTCTGCAACGCTTCAGCGTTGCGGGACGCTGGCCATTTACTGCGGCATTCCCAAACGGGAGAGACTGTGAAAGTATTATCCAAATTAGGCTAAAAACATTTTTCACCACGAAGGCACGAAGAACACGAAGTTTTCAATGTATTGAATTAAGACGATTGTTTTTCCTCGTGCCTTCGTGTCTTCGTGGTGAATTCTTTAATTTTTTCTAAAAACGAATACTTTCACAGCTTCGGGAGCGTGGGAACGATGTGCCCAAAGCATCGCCTTGTAGATTAAATAGCCGCACTTCAACTTTTTTCACGGCAGGCACTCTGGCCTGAACAAGCGCGGCGATTCGTTGTTCGATGTCTATCCATAACGCCTGCGAACCGGGTTCGTTCGTTAACCGTTGAATGGCCGCTTCCACCGTGTTGGCCTGTTCCAGTTCCTGCGCCAGAAGACTGTTAAACCCTCGTTCCGCAGCTATCCGCGCCACGACATTCATGGCCATGTCGCTCCTGCTGGAGTGCGTATCCCATACGCCGTCGAGCACTTTGGCAAGTTTGCCCGGATGTCCCAATAACCATAACACATCCAGATGGCGCTGTTGTTCGGTCAATGCCTGTTGCACAAAGTCGAGTGCGTCGCCAAGAAAATTGGCGATTTGTACCGAGCGCTGCTCTGGCAAACCCAGTATTTCTTTGGCATAGGCGCGGCCTATTTTGCCCGGCAGCAACGCGATGCTGTTTGCATCATTGCCGAGTGCTACGCGGACATAAACCTCTATCGAGGCAATCCATGATGCCAGCGATAAGGGCTCGACGATGCCCGAAGTGCCGAGTATCGAGATGCCGCCGACGATGCCCAGCTTCGGGTTGAAAGTCTTTTTGGCAATCTTCTCGCCGTTGATGCAGCCTATGGTCAGGTCGAAGCCTTGATCCTTATTACCGGATACTTCGGCGACCGCCTGCCGCATCATCCAGCGCGGAGTAGGGTTAATTGCAGGCTCTCCAACGGCCACACGCAAGCCGGGCTGGGTCGCTGTGCCGACGCCGTCACCGGCGAAAAAGCGTATTTCCCCTTTGTCGTTCCTTCGCACCTCGGCGAAGATGGTCGCTCCGTGCGTGTTATCCGGGTCATCGCCGCCGTCTTTCAGCACTTCGGCGCGCGCCGTTTGCTCGTCCAGTCTGCGGCTGTCTTGTATCGGTACGGTCAGGTAACAGGCTTCGTCAGGCAATATTATCTGTACCTGCGCTTGGCGCTCGCCGTGCAGCAGCAGATAAAGCCCGGCTTTAACCGCCGCCGCGGCGCAGCTGCCCGTGGTGCGCCCGCGCCGCAAACCGTTCGGTGCGAGCACGCTAAGGTCGAATTCTTTAAGCTCCGTCCGAACCATACTCTGCAAGCTGGTTTACCGCATCGATCATCAAGCCGTTGACGACCGTCGCCGCCCACGGCGAACCGCCGCGAGTGCCGCTGTTGGTGATGCGCGGCACTTGCAGGCAGCGCTTCAATTCCGCTTTTGACTCACGGGTGCCGACAAAGCCGACCGGCAAGCCGATCACCAGTTGCGGACGCCAGCCGTGTTCGCGAATCAGGCGCACCGCTTCCATGATCGCAGTCGGCGCATCGCCTATCGACAGCACGATGTCGTTGCCGAATTTTTCGAACGCGCGCCGTATTCCGGCTGCGGAGCGGGTGATGCCTTGGGTTTGCGCCATCAGAACCGTCTCGCGATCATGCACCCCGCACCAGGTTTCGATGCCGAGCTGTTCGAGCAGAGCGCGCTTTAGGCCGGTCTGCACCATAGTTACGTCGGTCACTACACGCTTGCAGCGGAGCAGCGCGCGGATGCCGGTTTCGACCGCCCCCGGCGAAAAATAAATGTCATCGACTGCATTAAAGTCGCCGCTGGTATGCACCAAGCGTTGCAGCACGGTTAAATGCGCTTCGGGAAAAACTGACCAGTCGCGCCCGGCAGCAATGATGCGGAAGCTTTCGGCCTCTATCGGATGCGGCACGTAAGGCGCAAATTCCGTTGCGGCTTCACCTAAAACGGCTTTTTCGGGCAGACCGCGAACCTGGAGATGATGGGGGCGCTGCGGTTCGCCGACCTGCTGTTCAAAGCCGACGATTTGCACCCGGTATTTGCACAGCGAGCAGTTCATCGCCGCGCGGCCTTCTATGGCTTCTTGCGCCCTGGCGATGATTACATCGGCTACGTTCGGATGCACGCCGAGATAACCGGCCTTGAGCACTTCCAGGTCGGGTTCGCGCTGCTGCAACGCATCGGCGGCGTCATAAATGCGCTTGACCAAGATGCCGTCAAACAGGAAAAACGGCACGACGATCAGCCGCGCATAACCTAGTTTAGCGGCGGCGCGCAGGCCGTCGGCGACCAGCGGCTTGGTCGTGCCTGAATAGCAGACGTAAGATGCGCCAAAGCCCATGCCTTCCTCGATCATCCGCGCGAACTTGGCGACTTCGCCGTTGGCGTCGGGGTCGGTGGTGCCGCGGCCGACCAGCACCAGGCAGGTATCGTCACGGCGTATCGTCTTGGATGATGCCGCTTCGGCCTCGACGATGCGCTGCTGAACCACTTGCAGCAACAGCGGATGCAAGCCCATCGGTGCACCGAAATGAAAATCGACGTCGGGATGTTCGCGAGCCGAGGTCAGCAGTTCGCTGGGCATGTCATTTTTGGCATGAGTTGCCGCCAGTAAGATGCCGGGCACCATGACGATTTGTTTGGCATCGGCGTTCAATTGGGCTGCGATCGCCTGATCGATAGTCGGACTTGCAAACTCCAGGTAGCCGTGGCTGATCGTATGCTGCGGCGCGCGCTCCCTGACCAGTTCAACCAGCTGCTCGAACTCCCGTATGCCGTCGGCATCGCGGCTTCCGTGGCCCGCGATAACGATGCCGAATTGTTGGTTTTTTTCAGCCTGCATCAGACAGCGGCTCCCGGCGGTTCGATCTGGCTGGACATGGGGTTGCGGGTGCGGATTAACATGATACTCATGTCGCTGAATTCCTGTATCGCGCAGTCGGCGAGCGTACCGTGCCATTCGGCTTCCGACCTTGTCAAATTCTCCCAAACCTCGGTCGGATGATCGGGCGATATGCCTTGCTCCAACAGGTAAGCGGCGATATGGCGCGGCATGAAAGAGCGCGCCTCGTCCCAAGGGCAGGGAATCACGATCGCATTGCGCTGGTCTTGCAGCACATGCACCAGATGCTGCTTGAACGGGGTCAAATCGCCGCGGCGGTGAAAGGTAATAAACGTCGTTTCGTCGAAACAGACCTTGGCACGCGATGCGAGTATCTGCGCCGACGATATACCCGGCACGGTTTCGACCGGATGGCCGCAAGCTCGCTCGACCCGTTCCAGGTACTGGAAGCCGCTGAAATGGATGTCGCCCATGAACACCACCACGCAGTTCTTGCCTGCATGGTGTTCAACCGCCACTTTCGCCAACTGCTCGGTCTGGTCGCGGTAATTCATCAGTACGGTTTGTGCGGTTTCGGGAATCAGGCTTTGCACGACGTTAATAACGGCATCGAATCCGGCTACCACGTCGGCATTGCGGATCAGTTCCGCGCCGCGCTGAGTCAGATAAGCCACGTCGCCGGGGCCTGCGCCTATGCAGATAATCATAATTGTTCCTTATTAATAAGCTTTTTTGTCCACGAAAAACACGAAAAGCGCGAAAAATTGTAGGGTACGCTCGTTCCCAAGCTCTAGCTTGGGAATGCAGTCTTGGAAGCTCCAGCTTCCTGTCCTGTTTCGCGAAGCAACGACTTGCATGGATGCAGGAGGTAGAGCAACGCAGGAGCGGTTGCCGAGAGCTTCGCGTACTGGGTTCCCAAGCAGGAGCTTGGGAACCAGCATAAATCTCATGCTCATTTAATACATCCACGTACCGTAAGCGCTAGGTTTTCCGCCGATAATTCTTCCAGCGTCAGGTATTCAGCGCCCAACGCTTGCGCCAGTTGCCGGGCTTTTCCCAAGCGCAAATAACCGGTTTCGGTATCGAGCACCAGCGCAGGCACGCCGCGTTCTGCCAGTAATCCTGCAAATCTTAGCGACTCCTGCCAAGGGTCGTTGCCGTCGTTCAGCGCAACATTGGCCTTGCCGTCGCTAAGCAGTACCAGCAACGGCGGCATGCCGGTTTTTTCCAGCGTTTCCAGCGCCACGGACAGCGCATGGGGCAACGGCGTGCGGCCGCCGGTAGGCAGTTCGCGCAGGTTCTGTTCGGCAAGGTCGACGCTGCGGGTCGGCGGCAGCAACAACTGTGCGGACGCGCCGCGAAAGCTGATCACCGCGACTTCATCGCGCTGCTGGTAGGCATCGGTCAGCAGCGATAACACAGCGCCTTTGACGGCCTCCATGCGCCGTTGCGCCGCCATCGACCCGGAGGCGTCGACGACAAACAAGATCAGGTTGGCGGTTCTGCCGGTGCGGATTTGCTGGTGTAGATCGTTTTTCGTCACCTGAAAATTATCGGAATCACGCAATGCCGCGCTACGCAATGTTGCGCCGACGGCGAGACTGCTTGGATTCTGATCAGGCACGGCGCGAATGACACGGCCGCGCGGCGCATCCTGCGCTGTGCTGCGTTTGCCGGAAGCGTAGCGGTTGGCAACCGTGTCGACTTCTATTTTCCGTACATAACCGGCAGATGCGGCGGCGAATACCTGTTGTTCGCTTTGCGAGTCGCCGTTGTTTTGCTCATGTTCCTGTTCGCTATCAGCGGCGGATTCGCCTTCATCATGCGGCTGCAACGCCTGCTGCATCAGCTCATCGAGCTGGTCTTGATCCAGCCCAGGTTGCTCGAACGGTTTGCGCCTGCGCCGATGCGGCAGCACCAGTTCCGCAGCGCCGCGCACGTCTTGCGAAGTGACCTGTGACCGGCCTTCTAATGCCGCCAATGCCCGCGCCGCTTTGTGCATGACAATGTCGGCGCGAAGGCTGGCGACCTCGAATTCGCAGCATAAATGGCTGATTAAATCGAGCAGCGCATCATCCAGAGTGACTTCTGTTAATAACTGCTGCGCCGTAGCGAGTTGATGTTTCAAGGCCTGTTGTTCGTGCATCCAGGCGGCGGCGTAAGCCGTAGGATTGGCCTCGAACGCGATGCGGCGGCGCACGACTTCGGAGCGCAAAACCTTGTCGCGCGGCGCGGTCACTTCGACCATCAATCCAAACCGGTCCAATAGTTGCGGACGCAAATCGCCTTCTTCCAGATTCATCGTGCCGATCAGCGTAAAGCGGGCAGGGTGGCTGACCGACAAGCCTTCGCGCTGTACCGAATTAACGCCCATCGCCGCCGCATCCAGCAGCACGTCGACCAGATGGTCGGGCAGCAGGTTGACCTCGTCGATATAGAGTATGCCCCGGTGCGCCGCAGCCAGCAGGCCGGGCTTGAAAACGCGCTGGCCGCCTTTAAGCGCCTGCTCCAAATCCAGGGTACCGATAACGCGGTCTTCGGTCGCGCCGAGCGGCAAGGTGACGAAAGGCACGCTGTCGGCTTGCGCCGTTGCATGTTCGGCATTGCAGGTTTCGCAGTGCTGATACGGTGCGCCGGGCAGACAATTATATGCACAACCGGCAACCCGTTCGATCGGGGGCAGGATGTCGGTCAGCGCCCGTGCCGCCGTGCTTTTGGCCGTGCCTTTGTCGCCGCGTATCAGGACGCCGCCCAGCGACGGATCGACGGCGCACAGCAACAACGCGGTCTTGAGCCGGGTCTGTTCGACGATCGCGGAAAAAGGGAAGGTGGCGTGGTTCATTGGGTTACGCTCGTTCCCAAGCTCCAGCTTGGGAATGTTGTCTATCCGTGTCAATCCGTCCAATCGGTGTCATCCGTGCGCCATTTTCCAATAAATTCATCATGCCCCGCGCGGTGTTTCGCCGCGCGCCTCCAGCAGGGTTTCGCTATGCAGGTATAAAGCCTGCAAGGCGTCCAGCGTCTGTTGCTTGGGTTCGGCCCACATGCCGCGGCCGGCGGCTTCCAGCAGGCGCTCGGCAATCGCGTTTTGCGCCCAGGGATTGGCTTCTTCCAGAAAACGTTGCATTTCAGGATCCATCGCGTAAGTTTCGGCGACTTGCTCGTACATCCAATCGTCCATCACCTGTGCTGTCGCATCGTAGCCGAACAGATAATCGACGGTCGCGGTCAGCTCCAGTCCGCCTTTGTAGCCGTGACGGCGGATGCTGTCCAGCCATTTCGGGTTGACGACGCGCGAGCGGAACACTCGCAAAGTTTCTTCCTTCAAGTCTCGCACCTGCGCTCGTGATGGATCGTGGCTGTCGCCGAAATACTTGCGCGGCTGCGATCCGGTCAAGGCCCGGATCGTCGCGATCATGCCGCCGTGAAATTGCAGGTAATCGTCGCTGTCGAAAATGTCGTGCTCGCGGTTATCCTGGTTGTGCAAGGCCACCTGAACGCCGGACAGGCGGGTGCGGAACGCATCGCGCTGGTCGTGGCCCTGTTGGCTGCGCCCGTAAGCATAGCCGCCCCAGTTGACGTAGGCTTCGGCAAAATCGGCGTCGGCCTGCCAGTTTTTCTCCTGGATCAGCGGCAATATGCCCGCTCCGTAACTGCCGGGTTTTGCGCCGAAGATGCGGAAGGCTGCGCGGTTTGATGCGTCCTGTTCAGTCAGGCCTTGGCCGATCAATTCGCCCAGTTCGGCAAGATAATGCTTGCGCACGAAGTTCTGCGACAGCGGTTCGTCCAGTGCAATGACGGCGTTAACTGCATCGTCGATCAAATCGATCAGTTGCGGAAACGCGTCGCGGAAAAAACCGCTGATGCGGGTCGTGACATCGATTCGCGGGCGTTTTAATTCGTCCAGCGGGATGACTTCGACGCCGGTCAGACGGCGGTTTTCATGCTGCCAGACCGGGCGCACGCCGAGCAGCGCCAGAATTTGGGCCACGTCGTCGCCGTGGGTGCGCATCGCACTGGTACCCCAGATGCTGATGGCGACGCTCTCGGGATAATCGCCGGTTTCGCGGACATAACGCGACAGCACTTCGTGGGCAAGTTGCTGACCGACGCGCCACGCGGATTGGGACGGTACGCTGCGCGGATCGACCGAGTAAAAATTGCGCCCCGTCGGCAGGATGCTGGCCATGCCGCGAGTCGGCGAGCCGCTGGGGCCGGCCGGGACATAGCCGCCGGACAGGCCACGCAACAAGTTATCGATTTCGTCGGTGGCGCGAGTGAGATTAGGGGCTAATTCGCGGCAGGCAAAGTTCAGTATGCGTTTTAATGCAGTGAAATCGGCAGCGTTGTTGCCAAATGATTGATTGATGGCTTGGTCTATAGTCAATACTGTTGGCTTAAGAGTATGCGCTCCTTCTCCCTTAGAGAGAAGGCTGGGATGAGGGGATTTAAATAAGCTTTTTTCCTTATTTTGATTTCCCCTCACCCAACCCTCTCCCTCTGGAGAGGGCTTTGTACTGTTATCAAATGTTTTGTTAATGACTAGGTCTATGGCTGACTCGTCATAAGCGTATTTCTGCAATTCAATGAACAATCGCTTGCATAAGGCTTCGATGGTTTCCAGTACGTCGGCATGAGTGGGCAATGGCCGCCCGGCCAGTTTTTCAAGTTCAGGCATTGCTTGTTCCAGTCGACGGCCCTGATGTTCAAGCAGCGAATCCATGCTCAGGCCGAACAGCTTGGCAATTTCTATCGGCAGACCGGGTACGTCCTGATTCGGCAAGCGAGTCAGCGAGACCAGCATATCTACCAGTTGCTCGTTTTCGGGAGCCAGTCCGAGTATGTGCAGACCGTCGCGGATTTGTGCCGCGCCCAGTTCGCACAGATAGCCGTCCAGATCTTCGATCAAATGCGCGACATCGGCGCCGGCCATTTTGGTCAGCAGTTCTGGCAGTCCATTTTTATGATCGTGGTCATGATGCTCGGCATGGTGGTGCTCACCATGTTCATGCTCGTCGTCATGATCGTGATGATGTCCATGATGGTGTTCGTCATGCGCATGATCATGGCGATGATGCTCGTGACCGTGATGCTCATGTTCGTGGTGATCGTGGTCATGATGACCGGTATGGTGATCATCGTTGTGATCGTGATCATGGTCGTGGTGCAGCAACCGGGCTTGCAAATCGGCATCCAGGTTGGTTTCTTTGACCAGATCCCAGATTTGCTGTTGCAACAGCGGCAGTTTGGACGGATCGAGCACTTCCACCTGATAATATTCATCGACCAATTGAGTCAGCTGGGCCAACGCGCCGTAAGTATCGGCGGTGGTCATCGGCGGCGTCAGGTGATCGACCACGACGGCATGAGCGCGGCGCTTGGCCTGCGCGCCTTCGCCGGGATCGTTGATGATGAACGGGTAAAACAGCGGCATGTCGGCCAACAGCGCATCGGGGAAGCAGTTTTCCGACAGGCCCACGCCTTTGCCCGGCAGCCATTCGAGCGTGCCGTGCTTGCCGACATGCACGATGGCGTCGGCTTTCCATTCGTCGCGCAGCCAGCGGTACAGCGCATAGTAATGGTGGGTGGGCGGCAAGTCGGGCTGATGGTATATCGCGTCGGGGTCCATGCCGTAACCGCGCGGCGGCTGCAATGCGACGAAACAGTTGCCCAGTTCCAGTCCCGCCAGCGCGAGTTGGCCGTCATGGACATAAGCTTCGCCGGGCGCAGCTCCCCATTGCGCGGTCATTTTCTGCTGCATCTCAAGCGGCAGATCGTCAAACCACGTTGCATATTGCGCTGCCGATACGCGACCGACGGCATGAGCCAGTTGTTCTGTGGTCAGATAGGTATTGTCGTAAGCACAGCGGTCGATCAGTTCGTGGATTAACGCCGTGCCGTTTTTCGGCAGCTTACCGATGTTATAACCGGCGGCTTGCATGGCTTTAAGAATACGCATCAAGGATGCCGGTGCATCCAGGCCGACCGCGTTGCCGATTTGCGAGGCCTTGCTGTTGGAGTTGGTGAACACAAAAGCGATGCGCTTATCGGTATTGTCCAGGCGTTTAAGCCGTGCAAAGCGCGAGGCGATTTGTGCGATGCGAGCGACCCGATCCGGCACGGGTTCGTATTCGATCAGTTCGTTCGATAAGCCGGAAGCTTTCGCCTTGAACGACAGCGGCACGGTGATGATGCGGCCGTCGAATTCCGGCAAGACAACATTCATTGCCGCATCCAGCGGGTTGAGTCCGCGTGCGGATTGCTCCCATTGATGCTGCATCATGCCGCTGGTGATGGCTTGCAGCACGGGTACATTGAGACTCTCCAGCACGTCCACCGACCAGCCTGCGGGCGTGGCTCCGCCGGGGGTGATTTCGCCCATCGCAAACGCGGTGGTGTTGATCAGTACATCGATGTAAGCGCCTTGTTCACCGCTAAAGTATTGCAATGCGGAAGGAAGGGGGGTGTCGCTATGGCCTGCGCGTAATGACGAAGTGAAAACGGGCAATACGTTCAGTCCGCGTTTTTCAAGGGCGTCAACCAACGCGTCGATAAAGCGCGTGTTGCCGCTGATCCAGTGGGCGCGATAAAACACGATGCCGACACTGGCCCGTTCCGGCGCTCGCAGGCCAAGCCAGTCGTCTATGCTCGCATCTTGGGATAAATCGGGATGATAAATGCCGTGTTCGGGCAAATCGACTGCCGGTTCAAAGCCGAAGCCGCTTAGCAAAAAATGATCGGACAGGTAGCGCAGCAGTTGCGCCATATTGACGCTGCCGCCCGCCTGGAAATAAGCCTGTACCTGATGCAGCACGTCGGACGATACGGTGGACGCGGCTGCCAATTCGGGGTCAGGCTCGCCGGTGCCGCTGATCGCGATCAGTTGCCGTCCTTGGCTTTTAGCGTGACGCAGCAGATAGGCAAAGCCGGGCACGCTGCCAAGACGTCCCAGTACGCGCAGCACGATGATCCGCGCCGAAACAAGCTGATGTTCCAACAGATCGGCCATTTGCGCGTCGCTTTCCAAAGCCTGCAAGTTGACGCCGGTTACTTCCGGGAAACCTTCCGGCATTTGCGCCTGCGCGCTTTGCAGCACCATCAGGTCGTTGGGTGCATGAGTCAGCAGCGCTATAGGCTTGTTCATATCAAGCATCGCCGGTACCCAAGCGGTGGAAAACGTGTTCGGTCACTTCGGCGCCATTTTCCAGGTGTTCGCTGACGATGCGTTCCAGCACCGACTCGTCGGTACAGGAATACCAGACGCCTTCAGGATAAACGACCAGGATCGGCCCGTTTTTGCAGACCGCAAAACAGTTGGAGCGGGTGCGTTTGACTTTAAGCTCGGGGCGGGCGTCGATTTTTCGGCCCAGCTGTTGAAAGGCGGTTTCGTTGTTTCCAGAGCAGCGCGGGCCTGTACACATCAATACGTGTCTGTTGTGGGTTCTCATGACTCTTTTTTGTAAAACTGCCCCATCAAACCGCCGATAGTCAGCCAAAAGACCGCATTGGCAAAAACGGTGGCGGTTATAAAAGATTGCGCCAATTCGGCTGGCGCGGCGCTGCTGTGAACGTCCGGCTGCGGCGCACCGATTAAATGAGGCGCTACGAGTAACACCGCACCGAAAAACTTATAGGTCCTGGTAAGGGCAAAAGCCAGCAGAGACAGGCCGAAGCCGGTATCAAGCACCGTTATCAGCCACCAGCTTTGCCGGTCTGCCAGTTTGGCGGCTTCGGTACCGGGAACTTCCGGCGGCAAGCCTAAAGACGGCGCAACGAAAAAAGTCAGATAACCTGCCAGTCCCCACAACAGTCCCATGCGCCAATGGCTGGGGCGGCCGCGCAAACACATGACCGCGCCAATCAACAAGGCAAAACCCACGCCCAAGCCGATATTGGCTACTGCGGTAAAAAACGTCCGTTCCCAGCCGTTTCCAGGCTGCCAGTCGTGGTGTTCGTGGGTATTGGCAACGGCCGCAGCTTCCTCGTACACTTCGGCCTGGAGCAATGTCGGGAGGACTTGGATTTGTTGAACGGCGGTTAGTAATAGACCCGCCAGTAAGCCCGTCCAGAGAGCCGCAACAACAAGCTCTCTGAAGGTGGTCAGATTAAACATTAATGGCACGGAAAACTGGCGGAATGGCGTCCATCATGGGCAGCGTTATGCAGTTGTGCGGCTTCTGCGAAACCGGCGGCATACAGCAGTCCCAAGCCCAGCATGCCGGCCAGCATGGCGGGCAGGATTCTGTCTTTTAAGGCTTCAGAGCGGGTTGGTGTTTGAGAGTTATCGAGCAAAACAGGTGTTGATGACATGTGTTTTCTCCTGGGTAAAGAGACAGTAAAGCCGGTAACGTTGCCGGCGGAAATAATCTGTACAGGGAGAAAGTGCAGGACGGACGCGAAGGAGAGCAATCCATCTGAGCGCCCTCCGCGCACAAATTTGATTATCACTTCAGGCCGGTCTCCGGGCTTGCAAGTTGAAAGCTAATGCTCGCGCTTTCAAGGTTAGCGCCTTCCCATGTATGACACAGTGGCGTTTACCAACCTTTTACTTGTTTACCGTTGCGGGGGCAGCGCAGGCTTTGTTTGCATCTCGAGCAAACTCACCAACTTCCCGTTTCAATTCTGCGGACAATAGTCCATGAATACCTAAAAGCAAGTTATACCGGGCCAGTATATTCACTCGATAAAGAACTAGCAAGTTTGAGTCATTGTTGATGAAGACTTAATTCAACACAGCAAGGCTTTATCCGCTGAACGATGCTAAAAGTGCTGGCAGTTTCCCGCCTAATGACCGATTACACAAAAATCCTTATGCCCTCTGGCGTCCGTCCGTTTAACAATGGAAAGGTTCCAGTTGAACATGTTTTTCGCCCATTCGACTAAAACACCGCTATAACCGCCATCCGCCCAAATTACACCCAAGGCCGCAAACATCGCATACAGCCGGATCATGAGCAACCGAGCGCCGCGCCGGTCTTGTATACCCGCTGAATGAACGCACACCGCCAGCAGATTTCCCATCGTATCGACAGCAATATGGCGTTTCCTCCCTTTAACCTTTTTACCCGCGTCAAAACCTCGTTGCTCGCCTGGTCCCGTTGTTTTTACCGATTGTGCATCAATAATAGCCGCTGTCGGTCGAGCATTTTTACCGGATTGGATTCGGTAGGTTTCACGACAGAGCGTTAATGCCTTATCCCATACTCCAGAGAGTTTCCATCATTTTGGTTTTTAAACTGCTTCTAACATCAGTCATTAAGTTAAAAGCTCAACGCTCTAAAAAAATGATTAGGCGGCAGCCGGACGAATTTATCGACAATGCTATGAGGAAAAAATGACAAGCAATCGTCTACGCTGTATTGGAGTCATTCAGGTCCAGACTGCATAGAGTTTTCCACAGACATCAAGGAACAGTTTATGAATCAATTACAGCTGATCGACGCTGCGAAAGCGGGCGATATTTATTGGGTGCAATCTTTAATTGAAACCGGCGAGGATTTGGAACAAAAAGACGACTACGGCTGGACGGCGTTGAATTGGGCTGCCGGTTGCGGCAACCTGGCCATAGTACGAACTTTACTCGAAGCAGGGGCCAATGCGGTTAACAGCGGCCGCGATCTCCGAACGCCTTATCGAATCGCGTTGGCGGCCGCCCAAGTGGAAGTCGCGGCCCTACTGCAACAAGCGGAGCAAAACAGCGGCATGAAGCCGGAAAGTCCTGAGCGTCCGTATTGCAAGGCCTACCCAGTCAAAGCGTTTGATAGCAACCCGGTTGGCTGGCAGGCGCGGCCAGCGCTGGCTGATGATGCGGTCGTCTACCTGCATCAGGATTTTAGCGTTACAACGTCGATGTGGCATGGAGAAGGCGTCTTGTTTGACCGGGTTTCTGACGCTTGGCAAAGTTATTGCCGGGATATACTGGGTTTTTACGTGCCGACCGATTTGGAACTAGCCACCGATTATCGGCAATGCAAGCCTCAATAAGGCTGTCAAATACAGACACAACTGCCTGCCGGAATAACGTGCTTTTAAATAAAAATAAGGGTGTGCGCGAGGCGGCGGTTCCAGCCTAAGACTGCAATTCAACAGACGACTCATTCAACGAGAGTAGGCAGATATGTTAAACAAACAACACAGTTTTGACTGCGTCGATAACGATGCATTACCAGACAACGCGGCTTCCCTGGTTGCTTTATTAAATTTGCGGGCGGAGCGGCAAGCCCTGCATACGGCTTATACGTTCATGGAGAATGGCGAACGCCCCCTCGGATCGATAACATACGGCGAGTTGGACTTGCAGGCCAGACAGCTGGCCGTGCAATTGCAGGAACTGGGTATGCGGGGCGAACGCGCCATCTTGCTCTATCCGCCGGGTTTGGATTATATCGTGGCGTTTTTCGCCTGTTTATATGGCGGTTTGATTGCAGTACCGGCCTATCCGCCGACCAACGGCCGGCATATGCCCAGGTTGCAGGCGATCATCGATGACAGCCAGGCGGCTGTGATACTCAGCACACAGAGCGTCGCCAATGCGGTGCGTCAATTCCCTGTCGGCTCTTCTGATTTGTTAGATAAGCATTGGCTGGTTACCGACAATCTTGCCAACGGCGATGCAAGCGCCTGGCGTTTGCCGGCATTGCGCGACGATGACCCGGCTTTTCTGCAATACACCTCGGGTTCCACCGGCAACGCCAAGGGCGTGATGATCAGCCACGGCAATCTGATGGCGAATCAGCAATTGATCAAACGCCGCTTCGGCCACAATGCCCATTCGACGGTGGTCGGTTGGTTGCCGCTGTACCACGACATGGGCTTGATCGGCAATGTCATGCAGCCGTTATATTGCGGAACCAGCGCTATTTTAATGTCGCCGATGGCGTTCCTGGAAAAACCCGTCCGTTGGCTGCAAGCGATCAGCGATTACCGCGCCCATACCAGCGGCGGGCCGAATTTTGCGTTCGAGCTGTGCGCGCAAAAAATCTCGGCCGAAGAAAAAGCCGGCTTGGATCTTAGCAGCTGGCAATTGGCTTTTAACGGCGCCGAACCGATTAACCCGGATACCTTGGATCGTTTTGCCGCCGCTTTTGCAGAATGCGGATTTAGCCGCGAGGCTTTTTATCCCTGTTACGGTTTGGCGGAAGCGACCTTGCTGGCTACCGGCGGCGATAAGAATGCCGAACCCATAGTCGCGTCTTTTGACAAGAACGGTCTGGAACAAGGCAAAGCACAGCAGGTCATCGATGATCAGACAGCCCGACGCCTGGTCGGCTGCGGCAAGATAGCCACCGACGCCGCGCAGCGGATTAGGATCGTCGATCCTGAGTCCGGCGAATTATGCAGCGATGGCCGGATCGGCGAGATTCAGCTTGGCGGCCCCAGCATCAGCCTGGGCTATTGGCAAAATGCGCTAGCCACCGGGCAGGCTTTTGTCGGCGACAGCAACGGCCAATGGCTGCGCACCGGCGATTTAGGCTTTATTGAAGACGACGAATTGTTCGTTTCCGGACGGTTGAAGGATTTGATCATTATCCGCGGCCGTAACTATTACCCGCACGACCTGGAATACGCGGCCGAAGCCGCGACCGATGCCTTAAATCCCGGCTGTGCGGCCGCTTTTGCCGTCAGCGGAGGCGACAGCGAAAAGCTGATCGTATTGGCGGAATTAAAGCGCAACCGCTTAAGACAGGCCGACTACAAGGCCGAATTCGCCGCGATACGCACCCGGCTGGTCGAAGAATGCGGCATACAGGTCGACACCGTGATGTTGCTGAAGCCGGGCTCGATCCTGAAAACCAGCAGCGGTAAAATCAGGCGCTCGGCTTGCCGGCAGGCTTTTGAACAGCAGCAGTTTAAAGCGGTCGCCGTCGATGCGTTGGACGGTGTAACTCAAGGCGGCGGCAGTGACGCGTCGGCTAAACCGGGGATTAGCCTGGAACGGGCTTTACTGAGGCAGGCTTTGCTGTCGATTGACGACGCCGAAGGCGCACAGCTGCTGGCACAGTATCTGGCCGAAAAGGCGGCGACCCTGTCCGGCTTGGCCGTCGAAGTCGTGGACATAACGCAATCGCTGACCGGCTTGGGCATGGACTCGCTGAAAGCGGTGGAACTGAAATACTTTATCGACGAGCTGTTGGCTATCGATTTGCCGGTTATGCATTTGCTCGGCAATCAGTCGCTGGGCGAGTGCGCGGAACAGGCGTTGAAACTGGCCAAGACAGCGCAGGCGCAAATTGCGCCGGCACCGGTCAAAGACGACGGCGAACAGCCGCTCTCCTATGGGCAGCAGGCGCTGTGGACCGTCAACCGGATAGAAGCGGGCAGCTCGCTATATAACATGTCGGTTGCGATACATGTCCGCGCCAAGCTCGATAAAACGGCGGTACGGGATGCATTGGCGGCACTATTCGAGCGTCATGCGCAATTGCGCAGCGGCTTTCGGCTTAACCAACACAGCCGGATCGTGCGCATCCCGCTGACGGAATTACAGCCCCGGTTCGCCGAGATCAGTTGCGACGATGCGCGGCAACGCAGTGAAAATATCGCCGCTTTCGTGCATGAACCGTTCGATTTGGCGAATGAACCGTTACTGGTTGCAGCGGTGTTCAGTTGCGCCGACGACGATCAGGTGCTGGTGTTTTGCGCGCATCACATCGCCGTCGATTTCCG
Source organism: Methylobacter tundripaludum (assembly GCF_002934365.1). Classification (GTDB taxonomy): domain Bacteria; phylum Pseudomonadota; class Gammaproteobacteria; order Methylococcales; family Methylomonadaceae; genus Methylobacter_A; species Methylobacter_A tundripaludum_A. The sequence goes on from NZ_PTIY01000016.1 coordinate 62,154, forward strand.
CTCGTTCACGATTTTGCTGGAAGAATTCAAGACGCTTTATCTGGGACAGGTAGCCGGGCGTACCCCGGATCTGCCGAATTTGGCGGCGAGTTACGGCGATTATGTCGCCTGGCAATCAGCCTACTTGGCCGATCAGCGCGCAGAGCAGGACTGGCAATACTGGCGAGACCGGTTGTCCGGCGAATTGCCTAGGCTGGCATTGCCTGCCGAGCGGCAGACGGCCGGCTCGCGGTCATGCCGGGGCCGCTCGGAAAATCTTAATATCGCGCCGGATACCCTGCAAAAGCTTAAACGACTGGCCGCAGAGCAGCACACGACCCTGTATGCGTTGTTGCTAACGGTGTTTAAAACCCTGCTTTACCGCTACAGCGGCCAACAGGACATCATTGTCGGCTCGCCGACGCTGGGCAGGCCAAAAAAAGAGTTCGCCGATACCGTCGGTTATTTCGTCAACCCGGTGGCGCTGCGTTCGCACCCTGCCGCCGGACAGCGTTTTAGCGATTATTTAGCCGAGGTCAACGCTACCGTATTGGGCGCTATGGAGCATCAGCATTACCCGTTTTCGCTGCTGGTGGAAAAATTGCAGCCTGAGCGCGATCAGGGGCCGTCGGCGTTTTACCGGGTGTGGTTCGGATTGCAAAGCGGCACCGACCCTGCATCGGCCGCAGCCGGGCTGGCGCTGGGCATACCCGGCATAGCGCTGGATTGGGCGGGGCTGCTGGCCGAAAGTTATGCGTTGGAGGATGTCGCCGTACAATTCGATCTTACCTTGCTGATGGCGGAGACTGCGCAGGGTTTGGCCGCCTCGTTCCAATACCGTAGCGATCTGCTGTCCCGTTCTGTGGTTTTAAGGCTTATCGGCCATTTCCAATGCCTGCTGCACGGCATACTTGCCAATCCCTCCGGCCGGTTGTCGGAGCTGCCGCTGCTGACCGTGCCGGAACGCAAACAGCTGTCGGCCTGGAATGAAACCGGTTCCGGTTACCCGCGTAACGGCACGGTACACAGCGTTTTCGAAGCCGTCGCCCGGCAACAACCGCACGCGGCAGCCCTGGTTTATCAGGAAACGCGCCTTAGCTATGCCGAGCTTAATGCGCAGGCCAACCGTCTGGCGCATCGCCTTCTGGCGCAAGGTGCGGGGCCGGAAAAACGCATCGCCTTATGCATTCCGCGCAGCGCTGAATTGGTCGTTGGCATATTGGCCATCCTCAAAGCCGGCGCGGTTTACGTGCCGATCGATCCCGCCTATCCCAAAGAGCGGCTGACGTACTTGATGCAGGATGCCGGTTGCGAATTTCTACTGACCGGTACCGCGTTGCTGCCTAGCCTAGACTGCGGCGGTATGGCGACGATTTGCATCGATAATGTTGACGCCTACGTCGGTTGCAGCAGCGATAACCCCGAAATACCGTTGCATGCGGATAACGCGGCTTATGTCATTTACACTTCGGGATCGACCGGAAAACCCAAAGGCGTGGTGGTCGGCCACGGCAACCTGATGCACTCGACCTGGGCCCGAGGCGCTTATTACCGGGAGCCGGTCGGCTGTTATCTGCTGCTGTCGTCGTTCGCGTTCGACAGTTCGGTGGCGGGCATTTTTTGGACCTTGAGCCAGGGCGGCTGTTTGTGCTTGCCGGAGGATAGCCGGATCAAGGATCCGGTCGCTTTGGGCGCGCTGATCGAATACCGGCGGGTAACGCATATATTGGCGTTGCCGTCGCTGTACGAACTGTTGCTGGAGCATGTACCCACGGCTGCACTGAAAACATTGAATACCGTTATCGTTGCCGGAGAAGCCTGCACCAATCCGCTGACTGAATTGCATTTCAAACGTCTGCCCGATACCGCGTTATTTAACGAATACGGTCCGACCGAAGCCACAGTATGGAGTAGCGTTTACGCTATTGCCCAGCCGCAAGATGGAGATTCGATACCGATAGGCAAACCGATCAACAACATGCATATCTATGTCGTGGACGATGAGCTGAACAGACTGCCGATCGGCGTTGCCGGGGAATTGCTGGTCGGCGGCGCAGGCATCAGCCGCGGGTATCTCGATCAAGCCGGGCTGACGGCGGAAAGGTTTATCCCCGACCCGTTCGGTGCGGATGGCGGCAGGTTGTATAGAACCGGCGACCGGGTGCGTTATCTGGCCGACGGCAATATCGAGTTTTTAGGCCGATTCGATCAACAGGTCAAAATCAGGGGTTACCGCATAGAACTCGGCGAAATCGAAGCCTGCCTGTTGCGCCACCCGGCGATAAAAGCAGCGGCAGTGGCCATACGCGAGGATGTGCCGGGCAATAAACGGCTGACCGCATACTTGGTCGCGGAATCCGGCACAGTGACCGATACGGAAGCGTTAAAAGCGCATATCAAACACTGCCTGCCTGAGTACATGCTGCCGTCGGCTTGGCTGTGGCTGGACGCAATGCCGCTGAACGCGAACGGCAAGCTCGATCGCAATGCGTTGCTTGGGCTGGCAAACCAGGTCGACAGCACACAGCCGTTCGTCGCGCCGCGCGACGAAGCGGAAGAAGCCGTAGCCGATATTTGGCGGGAAGTGTTGGGTGTCCAGCAACTGAGCATACATGACGATTTTTTCGAATTGGGCGGCCATTCGCTGTCCGGCGTGCAGGTGACGGCAAAAGTCCAGGAACTGTTCAATATCGAGGTGCCGGTCAATGTTTTGTTCGAAGCCACGACCGTCGCCAAATTTGTCGACCGGATGGCCGAGTATCAGACGACAGAGCCGCTTGAGGCTTTGGAATGAGTTGCATGCGTCAGCCAAGCTCATAAAGCATAAAACCGTAAAGTTCGAGAACGATTGCGTGGCAGATATTTGCTCCCGCGCCCATGCAGTCTTGCAATATCCGTATTCACTACATCCACAGGCGATACCGGAGCGGCGTAGCGCTCTTAGCTGAGCGCGTGGGAGAGAGCGCAGCCCGGATGTCGCGGGCGCGCCCCGCTCCTACGGTGTTATTTCGCTTTATTTAACGGCGGTGGCTAAAACATCCGGGAGTTAGGCTAAAACTATGGAAAAAATCATGACCAACACAGCGATGCAGAGCGCGTCAAACAGCGACAAATTACAGCAAGCCCAGCGCACACAGCTGATTGCCAGACTCAGGAAAACCGATCATATCACCGGCGGCGTTATCGGCAGACGTGGCGCCGGCCAGCCGGCGCCGTTATCGTACTCGCAGGAACGGTTGTGGATCATGTCGGAGCTGGAGCCGGACAATCCGATCTATAACGTCGCCGGCGCCGTGCAATTCGATGGATTGCTGAATACGCAAGCCTTGCAGCAAGGCTTGGACGAGGTGGTCAGGCGTCACGAAATCCTGCGCAGCCGCTTTGTCGCCGAAGGCCAGCAGGTATTATCCGGCGGCGGCTTGCCGCTGACTCGCTTGGATCTTGCCGGCTTTCGCCAAGACCGGGCGATGGAGCTGTTCCAGCGGTGCGCCGACGATTTTAACCGCCAGCCGTTTCGGCTTGCCGGGCAGCCGCCGTTACGTGCGCTGTTGGTGATCTTGGGCGAGCGGGAGCATATTTTATTGCTGGCTTTGCATCATATCGTTTCGGATCGCTGGTCGGTCGGGGTGCTAATGCAGGAAGTCGCCGCGTTGTACCGCGCATACGGCGACGGCCAGCCTTCCGCCTTGCCGGAATTGCCGATTCAGTATGGCGATTTCTGCGTATGGCAACGGGGGCAACAGCAAAAATGGGCCAAGCATTTGGATTATTGGCGGCAAAAACTGGCGGGCGCGCCGCCTCTGCTGGAGTTGCCGACCGACCGGCCAAGGCCGCCGGTACCCAGCTACCGAGGCGAGATGTACAGTTTCGAGCTTTCCGCCGAATTGAGCCGGGAAGTGATAGAACTGGGCAAGCAATACAATGCCACGCTGTTCATGGTGATGGCCGCCGCCTTTAATACGTTGTTGTATCGCTATACCGGCAGTAAAGAACTCTGCATCGGGTATCCGGTGGCCGGGCGCAGCCAAACGCAAACAGCGGCTTTGATAGGTTTTTTTGTCAATACGCTGGTGTTGCGCTGCCGGTCAGAGGCCGATCTGCCGTTCTCGGAGCTGCTGCTGCAATTGCGGGAGCAAGCCTTGCAGGATCAGAATCATCAGGAACTTTCTTTCGGTCAATTGCTGGATGCGTTGAATCCGGTCCGCAACACCAGCCATGCGCCTTTATTCCAGGTGATGCTGGCGGTGCAGAATGTGCCGATGGCGGATTTTCGGATGCAGGACGTGTCGGCTATGCCGCTGGCGATCAACACCCATACAGCGCAATTCGATCTGACCTTGTTTGTCGATCAGCGCGACGGCAAGCTGCTGGGCGGCTTCGAATACAACACCGATTTATTCGATGCCGCGACGATCCAAAGAATGGCCGGGCATCTGCAAATGCTGCTGGCGGGCGTTGTCAGCAAGCCCGAACTGCCGCTGAAACAATTGCCGCTGATGACTCAAGCGGAAACCAAGCGGCTGCTCGAGGACTGGAGTGGCGTGGGGCGAGCCGTGCATGCCTTTAAAGCTATGCCGATCAGTGAACGCCCTACAGCGATTCACCAGCTTTTTGAGATACAGGCGCAAACAATGCCGGATAAAACGGCATTGGCTTTCGCCGGCCGGCGCATCAGTTACGGCGAACTTAACAGCCGCGCGCAGCGATGGGCCGAACGCCTGATGGATTTGGGGATCGGCGCCGAATGCCGGGTCGGCGTCTGCGCCGAGCGTTCCGTCGAGCTGATTGTCGGATTGCTGGCCGCGCTGAAAGCCGGGGCCGCCTATGTTCCTCTGGACCCGAGCTATCCCGAAGAGCGGCTGGATTATATGCTTGATAACGCAGGTATCGAGTTGTTGCTGACGCAAAGCGCATTGGTCGACAAGTTTAAGCATCGCGGCATCAACATGCTTTACTTGGATCAAGCTTTAGTCGAAGGCCAAACAACGCGAACAGCCTCCCGTCCGGTATCACCGAACAACACCGCCTATATTATTTATACCTCCGGCTCTACCGGGCAGCCTAAAGGCGTTCCGGTCAGCCACCGCAATTTGCTGCATTCGACACTGGTCAGGACGGATTATTACCGCGAGCCGCTGGAATGCTTTCTGCTGCTGTCTTCGTTCGCATTCGACAGTTCGGTCGCCGGGATATTCTGGACCCTAAGCCAAGGCGGCTGCTTATGTCTGCCGCAACAGGAAGATTTGACCGATCCTTCAGCCCTGGCCGAACTCATTGACCGGCACCGGGTCAGCCATTTGCTGGCCTTGCCTTCGTTTTATACGGCTATTATCAATGACGGCAATATTCCTCACTTAAATAGTTTGCGGGCGGTTATCGTCGCCGGCGAAGCCTGTTCGGGCGAAACCGCCGCAGAGCATCACCGCAAGTTGTCGGCAGTCCAGCTTTACAACGAATACGGGCCTACCGAAGGGACGGTTTGGAGCAGCGTTTACCACAGCGAGAAAACCGATGCGGACACCATGTTGCCGATCGGCCGGGCTATAGCCGGCGTGCGGATTTATATCCTGGACGAACAATGCCAACCGGCACCGATAGGTATCAGCGGCGAGTTGTGCATAGGCGGAGCCGGTTTGGCGCAAGGCTACCTGAATCAGCCGGCGTTGACTGCGGAAAAATTCATACCCAATCCGTTCAGTGCGGATGGCGAGCGGCTGTACAAAACCGGCGACTTGGCGTGCTTTCGCGCCGATGGCGAAATTGAATTTTTGGGCCGCATCGACAACCAGGTCAAGATTCGCGGCTACCGGATCGAGCTCGGCGAAATCGAAGCCCGCTTGCTGCAACATCCGGCCATTGCCGCCGCCGCAGTGCTGGCGACAGAGGACAATCCCGGCAATAAACGCCTGACCGCCTATATCGTCCCGTCGTCGTCTGAGCCGGAAACGCAGGACTTGCAGCGCTATCTTGGACAAGCCTTGCCGGATTTTATGGTGCCGTCTTTATTTATCAGCCTGGACAAACTGCCGCTAACGCCTAACGGAAAATTGGACCACAAGCGCTTGCCGCAACCGGATCTCAGTGGGCTATCGGCAAAGCACTATGAGGAACCGCAAACGCCGGTTGAAAGGGCTTTGGCCGATATTTGGAGCGAGTTGCTGGCGGTTAAGCGCGTCGGGCGGCACGACAATTTCTTCGAGCTGGGCGGCGACTCGATACTGAGTATTCAGGCCGTGAGCAGGGCTCGCCAAGCCGGTATCGTCATTACCCCCAAACTATTATTCCAGCATCAGACGGTTGCCGCGTTGGCGATGGCGGCCGGGCATAGCCGGCAAATTCCGGCCGAACAAGGCGTTGTGACCGGCGATGTGGCGTTGACGCCGATTCAGCATTGGTTTTTCGAACAAAACCTCAGCAATCCCCATCACTGGAATCAGGCCTTGTTTCTGGAAATAAAGCCCGGACTGACGCCGGATATTTTAGATAGCGCAATCAAGCAATTGCTGATCCACCATGACGTGCTGCGGACGCGGTTCACTCAAGAAAACGGCGAGTGGAAACAATACATCCTTAACGACGAAACGCAGGTTGCTGTCGAACATATCGATTTGTCCGGCGTCGCGGCAGAACGGCAGGCGGCGACGCTCGAATCGGCGGCATCGGTCCAGCAAGCCCGGCTGCATTTAACCGGGGGGCCTGTACTGCGTGCAGTGTGGTTCGACTTAGGTCCAGGGCAATCCAGCCGGGTATTGATTGCGATACACCATTTAGTCGTGGACGGCGTTTCCTGGCGGATTTTACTGGAAGATTTGGCGGCCGTTTGCCTGCAACTGATGTCGGGGCGAACACCGGTATTACCGGCAAAAACCACTTCATTCAAATATTGGTCGGAACAAATCGTTAAACAGGCGGGGAAGGGCGGATTGCCGATCGATAACGCGTATTGGCTGGATTCGCGGCGTAATCGGGTTGCCGTTTTACCGGTAGATGAGCCCGCCGGCCGTAACCTGGTTGCAATGGAAGACGAGGTAACGCTTGCATTGACGGCGGCCGAGACGCGCACGCTGTTGCAGGACGTTCCCGGCGCTTACCGCACCAAAATAGATGAATTGTTGTTGACCGCGCTGACCCGCACCTTATGCGACTGGATGCGTTGCGAATCGGTATTGATCGATATGGAAGGACACGGACGCGAGGATATTGCAAACGAGTTGGACGTTTCCCGTACAGTCGGCTGGTTTACTGCGGTATATCCTGCGCTGTTGACTGTTGCCGGCGATTCCTCATCAGCCGATATGTTGAAATCGGTCAAGGAGCAACTGCGGGCCGTTCCGATGAACGGGATCGGCTACGGTTTGTTGCGCTATGCTTCGGAGGATGCGGTGGCGTTGGCTAGTCAGCCCAAGGCGCAGGTTATTTTCAACTATCTCGGGCAGCTCGATACGGTCATGGCGGCCGATGCGCCGTTTGTGCCGACCCGTGCAGCGACCGGGCAAAGCTGCGATCCGGCCGGCGTCAGGCCCCATGAATTGGCTATTGTCGGCAGCATTTCGGATGGACAAATGCAGTTGAGTTGGCGCTACAGCGGGGAGCGCTACCGCAAGGCTACGATTGAAACGCTGGCCGGCAACTATCGGCAGCATCTTAAGGCGCTGATAGCGCATTGCGTATTGCCGGATTCCGGCGGCTACACGCCTTCCGATTTTCCGTTAATCGCGTTGCCGCAATCCGAATTGGACGCGATGGCCTTGAAGCCCAGGCAGATTGAAGATGTTTACCCGTTGGCGCCGCTGCAATACGGTCTGGTGTTTCACAGCCTGTATGCGCCCGAATCCGGTGTTTACTGCATCCAGCTCGGTTGCCGCTTATCGGGCGAGCTCAATGTTCCGGCGTTCAAACAAGCCTGGCAGTTGCTTGCCGATCGCCACTCGATTCTACGCAGCAGTTTTCAGGTCAAGAACCAGGATCAACTGTTACAAATCGTGCACAAGCATGTACAGTTGCCGATTACCGAATACGACTGGCGCCGGTATTCGGCGCAGGAACAAGCGCTACGTTGGCAACAGTTATTGGCCGATGATCAGGCAAACGGCTTCGACTTTGCCCGTGCGCCGTTGATGCGATTGGCATTGGTGCAATGCTCGGATAAGACGCATTACTTTGTCTGGAGTTATCACCACGTATTGCTGGACGGCTGGAGCGCGCCGCTGCTGATAAAAGACGTATTTTCCGCCTATCATGCGTTGCGGCGCGGGGATGCGCCGTCTTTTCCCTCAGTGCAGCCTTATAGCGGCTATATCGCCTGGCTGCAAAAACAGGATATGGGCGCGGCCGAAGCTTACTGGCGGTCGGCGCTTGGCGGCTTTACCGCCCCGACGCCGTTAATCATCGATAAAACGCCGGATCATGCGGCGGACAGCCATGCCAAAGAGGGCTTGGCTTTATCGGCGTCACTTAGCCAAGCGTTACAGGCTTTCGCAAAACACCATCAGCTGACTTTGAACACGCTGGTGCAAGGCGCCTGGGGGTTATTGCTCAGCCGTTACAGCGGCGAGAATGATGTGGTATTCGGCGCTACGGTGTCGGGCCGGCCCGCCGATATGGCCGATATCGAGTCTATGGTCGGCTTGTTCATCAACTCGCTGCCGGTGCGGGTCAAGGTGACCGCAGACAGCACGGCGCTTGTCTGGCTGCAAGCGCTGTTTGCGCAAAATCAGGACATGCATCGTTTTGAATATGCGCCGTTAACGCACATCCAAGGTTGGTCGGACGTGCCGCGCGGCGCGTCTTTATTCGAAAGTTTGCTGGTTTTCGAGAACTATCCTATCGATCAGGCGCTGACCGGAAATCTGGACGGTCTGACTATCGATGAGGTCAGTGTCGTTGACCAAACCAGCTACCCGTTAACCGTATCCGTTTTTCCGGGAACGGAGCTGCTGTTGGAAATAAGCTATGCCGCAGGCCGGTTCGAAGCTGAGACGATCAAGCGGATGCTGGGGCATTTGCAAGGCCTGCTCGAAGTCTTTATCGAGCAGCCGCAAACCCGCTTATCCGAATTGCCGTTCCTGAATGCGGCGGAGCAACAGCAAATCCTGCTCGACTGGAATGCGACAGAAGTCGCCTACCCGAAGGACCGATACATCCATCAACTGATCGAAGCCCAGGCGGAAGCAACGCCGGATGCACCCGCCGTGGCGTTCGAAGGCCAGGCGCTGACTTACGCCGAGCTGAACGGCAAAGCCAACCGGCTGGCGCATTACCTGCTTAAGCAAGGCGTCGGGCCGGATGTGCTGGTCGGCGTTTGCGTTGAACGTTCGCTGGAAATGGTGATCGGCCTGCTGGGGATTTTGAAAGCCGGCGGCGCTTACCTGCCGCTCGACCCGAGCTATCCGCAAGACCGGCTTGAATTCATGCTGAGCGACGTCGCCCCGCCGGTAATTTTGACCCAGGCGGCGTTGTCGGCAAAACAGGACTTCGGTTCGGCAGCCGTCTTCCGCCTGGATAGCGATTGGGCGCAACTGGCGCAGGAAAGCGCAGCCAATCCCGATATAAAGTTGATGCCGGAAAACCTGGCCTATTGCATTTACACCTCCGGCTCCACCGGGCAACCGAAAGGCGCGGGCGTACCGCACCAGGGCATACTCAACCGGCTGCAATGGATGCAGGCGGAGTACGCCCTGGATCAAAGCGACCGGGTGCTGCAAAAGACCCCGTACAGCTTCGACGTTTCGGTTTGGGAATTCTTCTGGCCGTTGATGACCGGCGCGCAACTGGTCGTCGCCAAGCCGGATCAACACAAAGACAGCCGGGCCTTGATCGACACCATCGTGCGCGAACAGATCACCACCGTCCACTTCGTACCGTCGATGCTGCAAGCCTTTATCGACACGACGGGCGCGGAAAACTGCACCGGCTTGAAACGCGTGATCTGTAGCGGCGAAGCCTTACCGGCCGACCTGGTTGCACGTTTTCAGCAAAAACTGCCGGCCGGACTGCACAACCTTTACGGCCCCACCGAAGCCTCCGTAGACGTCAGTTACTGGGCCTGCATACCGGACAGAGCCGAAACCGCGATCCCTATCGGACGGCCGATAGCCAACATCGCCCTGTACATCCTGGATAGGCAGCTGAACCCCGTACCGGTCGGCACCCCCGGCGAACTGCATATCGGCGGCATCGGCTTGGGCCGCGGCTACCTGAATCGTCCCGGCCTGACCGCGGAAAAATTCATTCCCAACCCGTTCGGTCCCAGCGGCAGCCGCCTGTACAAAACCGGCGATCTGGTCCGTTACCGGCCGGACGGCGACATCGATTACCTGGGCCGGATCGACCATCAAGTCAAAATTCGCGGCTTCAGGATCGAACTGGGCGAAATCGAAGCCCGCCTGCTGGAAGCGCCGGACATCAAAGAAGCGGTCGTCATCGCCCGTGAAGACCAGCCCGGCGACAAGCGCCTCGTTGCCTACCTGGTTTCCGGAACCGCCGTTGCGAGCGAACTATTGAAGCTCCGGCTCAAGGAAACGCTGCCCGAGTACATGGTCCCGAGCGCCTTTGTGCAGTTGGACGGCATGCCGCTGAGCGCCAACGGCAAACTGGATCGCAAGCGCTTGCCCCGGCCGGACCTGAGCGAACTGACGGCAAAGCATTATGTCGCGCCGCGCACGGCCAGCGAAGAAATCCTGGCGGAAATATGGGCCGATGTGCTGGGCGTTGAAAAAGTCGGCGTCGAGGATAATTTTTTCGAATTGGGCGGGCATTCGCTGACCGCAACGGTGCTTTTATCCCGCATAACCAAGCAGTTCCAGCTGGATGTTCCGCTGCATGCCATTTTTGCGGCGCCTACCGTTTCAGGTTTAGCGATGGTCATTGAGGAGCTGTTGATCGAAAAACTGGAAGCGCTTTCCGAGCATGAGATAGAAGACTTGTTCAATAGAAACAATAGCTTTGTGGATTAAGAAGATGCAAAAAACAAACGAATTAGCGAATCGCCGGGCCAATTTGTCCGAAACCAAACAGGCCATGCTGGAGAAGTATTTAAGAGGGCAGGTTAAAACGGATGCCGGCAGAGACAGCATAGCGCCCCGTTTGGAATTACAGGCGGAATTATCTTGTCCACAGCAGCGTCTGTTCTTTCTCGATCATTTGCAATCGATTAATGCGACTTACAATATCCCGGCGGTATTCCAACTGACCGGAACGGTTAACATGGAAGCGTTGCAGCAGGCATTTGACGAAATTATCCGCCGTCACCATATTCTGCGGACTCATTTTGTCCAGGACGGGCAAGCTATCCTGCAAATAGTGGCGCCGAAATTAAAACTTTCATATCCGGTCACCAATCTTGATGCTTTACCCAAGGATCAACAAGCGGCCGAAAAACAGCGTCTGGAGCATGAAGATTTACAAAGAACTTTTGATTTGAGGCAGGGGCCGCTGTTACGGATAAACCTGATACGGCTGAGCGATAAAGCGGATAAACAAAATCATTTCCTGTTGTTTACGCTGCATCACATCATCTCGGATGGCTGGTCCAACAGCATTCTGATTCGCGAGTTTATCGATATTTACACGGCATTCAGTCAAGGCAAGCCCTCGCCCTTAGCCGAACTGCCGATCCAATATACGGATTTCGCCTATTGGCAAAAACAATGGCTGACGACCGAGGCCTATAAAAAGCAATTGGCTTATTGGAAAGAACAGTTAAAGGACGCGCCGGATAGCCTGCAATTGCCGACAACAAGTCAGACAAACCCGTCCCAGAATTACAAAGGCGGCGTTTGTCGCTTCGAGTTGCCGGAAATACTGAACGAAAAGTTTAATGTTTTGAGCCGCAAGCAAGGCGTTTCGTTGTTTATGACGCTGCTTGCCGCATTTAATGTTTTGCTCTACCGCTATTCGTCCCAAAACGATATTTGCATCGGTACGCCTGTTGCCAACCGCAACCGGCAGGAACTGGAAGGCCTGATCGGTTTTTTTGTGAATACCTTGGTATTACGCTGCGACTTGTCGGGAAATGCAAAATTTACAACCTTGCTGTCTAAAACCAAAACTATGGTTTTAGACGCGCAGGCGAACCAGGATCTGCCGTTCGATAAATTAGTCGAAGAACTCGGCGCGGTGCGCGATTTAAATCGCAGCCCGCTATTTCAAGTGATGTTCGTCATGCAAAACACGCCTGAGCAACAATTGACCTTGCCTGGGCTTGAATTGAGTTTTGAAACCGCCGACACGCAAACGGCCAAATTCGATTTGACGCTGCTGTTAACGGAAAAAAACGGAAGTTTGCAGGGCTTGTTCGAATACAACACGAACTTGTTCGATCAGGCTGCGGTTAAGCGAATGGCCGAGCATTACCGGGTTTTGGTTGAAGGTATTGCCGATCAGCCGGAACTGAGAATAAACGATTTTCCGTTGATGCGGGATAAAGACCGGACACGAATTATCGAGGAATGGGGTGCAAAACGGGCCGCTTATGCGCCCGGTAAATGCCTGCATCAAGTATTCGAAAGCCGGGTTGAAAAAACGCCCGATGCAATGGCGCTGACATTTGAAAACCGGTCGTTGAATTACCGTGAACTGAACGAACGGGCAAATCAATTGGCGCATTATTTAATCGGGCTCGGCGTGCGCCCGGATAATTTGATCGGCTTGTATGTCGAGCGTTCGCTGGAGATGGTGATCGGCCTGTTGGGCATTCTGAAAGCCGGGTGCGCTTATGTGCCGCTGGACCCTTCCTATCCGCAAGAAAGGATTCAATATCTTCTGGACGATTCGGGAACCCGGATCCTGATAACCCAGAAGCATCTGCTGGAGAAAATACCGCCAGCTATCGACAATGTGATTTGTCTCGACAATGAAGAGCCAATTTATACCCGGAGCAGCAAAACCAATCCGGTCAGTGATGCAAGGCCGGCTAATCTTGCTTACATCATCTATACGTCGGGTTCTACCGGACAGCCCAAAGGCGTCCAGATCACGCACGAAAATGTATTGCGCTTATTTGAAGCAAGCGAAATGCAGTTTAACTTCAGTTCAAAAGACACTTGGACCCTGTTTCATTCCTACGCATTCGATTTCTCGGTATGGGAAATATGGGGGGCGTTGCTGTACGGAGGCCGTTTGCTTGTCGTTCCTTATCCTATAAGTCGGAAGCCTGAAGCCTTTCGTCAATTGCTCTGCGATGAACAAGTGACGGTTTTAAACCAGACGCCTTCGGCATTCCGGCAGCTTATCGCCGCCGAGGCCGCTTTACCGGCACGGGCTGGGGAGTTGGCGTTACGGTATGTTATTTTCGGCGGCGAAGCGCTTAGCCCGCTGGATTTGATGCCTTGGGTCGAACGCCATGGCGATGCCAAGCCGCAATTGATCAACATGTACGGCATCACCGAAACGACCGTGCATGTCACTTTCCAGCGCATTACCGAAGAACACATTTACGGCGATATAAAAAGCCCGATCGGCCAGCCTTTGTCCGACCTTTACGCTTATGTGCTCGACCCGTCGTTAAACCCCGTACCTATCGGCATACCCGGAGAGTTATATGTCGGCGGCGCGGGATTGACCAGAGGCTATTTAAACCGGCCTGAATTAACGGCAGAACGGTTTATTCCCGATCCTTACGGGGAAAGCGCCGGCAGCAGGCTTTACAAAACCGGCGATCTTGCCTGTTACAGGGAAAACGGCTGCATCGATTATTTAGGCCGGATCGATCATCAGGTAAAAATCAGGGGCTTCCGTATCGAGCTGGGCGAAATAGAAGCGGCGATCAAAAAACAACCCGCCGTTCGCGATACGGTCGCCTTGGTCAGGGAAGATCAGTCCCTAGGCAAATATATTGTCGCTTACATCGTGCCGCAACCCGAACAATCGCCTACGGTCACCGAATTGCGTAGCGGCCTGAAAAATACATTGCCTGACTATATGGTTCCGGCGGTGTTTGTTTTTTTAAACGCGTTTCCGTTAACCGAACATGGAAAGCTGAATGTAAAAGCATTGCCGGAACCCGAAGGCGCAAGGCCCGATCTGGTGAAAGCCTATACTGCGCCGCGTAACGAAGCCGAAGAAATTCTGGCTGGCATCTGGTCGCAGGTTCTAGGCATAGAGCAAGTCGGCATAGACGATAATTTCTTTGAATTAGGCGGGGACTCGATCCGAAGCTTGCAGGTTCTAAACCTTGCAAAACAGCGGAACTTGGCTTTTTCATTGGAACAGCTTTATCAGCAAGGGACAATTCGGGAGCTGTTGACGGTTTTGAAGCCGGTCAATGCCAATCCTGAAGTTCCGCTGCAGCCATTCGCTTTAATTTCCAATTCCGACCGTAATAAACTGCCGAATGATGTCGAAGACACCTATCCGATGACGGCCTTGCAGGCGGGCATGATTTTCCACAGTGAATACGAACGGAACGCCTATCATGTCGTCGACAGCATATTGCTCCGGTGCCCGTTGGATATAGCGGCCTTGACAAAGGTCATCGACCACGTTGTCGAGCGGCATCCGATCTTGAGAACATCTTTCGATTTGGGCAATTACAGTGAGCCGCTGCAATTGGTTTTCGCTAAAGATAAAGCATTAACGCCGGTTGAATTCGATGACTGGAGATTGCATTCTGCCGAGCTTCAAAAACAACAGCTTGCGGTATGGCTGGAATTGGAGCGGGCCAGAGCCTTCGACATTACAAAGCCGCCTTTAATCCGGTTTCATATCCATCAGCTTAGCGATGATACATTCCGGTTTACGGTGACCGAGCATCATGCGGTTCTCGACGGCTGGAGCCTTAATGCGATGCTGAATGAGATTTTTACCTATTATCTGTCTTTGCTGAGCGGGCAGCATTATACGGCTGACTCACAACCCTATAACGCCTTGAGAGATTTGGTTGTTTGGGAGCGCGAAGCTATAAAATCCGAGCCGCATCAAAGCTATTGGCAAAACAAGTTAGACGGTATCAGCCATGCTTTACTGCCTGCCTGGTCTGGTGTCGGCGATGCCAAGAAAACCGGCGATATAACGCCTTCCAGGAAACTGACCACATTATCGCCGGAAACTTCGGCAGCCTTGCAGGCGGTAGCAAGATCGCTTTCAGTTCCGCTAAAAAGCGTACTGTTGGCCGCGCACCTGAAAGCGCTCGGCATGTTATACGGCGAACAGCATATTACAACGGGGCTGGTCTGTAGCGTTCGCCCTGAAATAAACGATGCGGATAGCGCTTTGGGCGTTTTTCTGAATACTCTGCCGCTCCCGGTGCAACTTCATGGCGGTACTTGGGCCGACTTGATCCTGCAGGCTTTCGATGCCGAATGCGAGTTGCTGAAATTCAGGTTTTATCCCTTGGCGCAAATCCAGCATGACCATAAAGGACAGGCATTATTCGATGCGGTATTTCACTACGTCCATTTCCATAATGTCAGCGACTTGGCCCAATCCCGGCAATTTGAGGCCTTGGAGTGGGTGGATTACATACTGCCGAACTTCGAGCTGGAAGTAGCCTTTCAACTGGATGTTAAATTATCGCAAATCCGGCTGCTGGTTTCGGGCAATGGGAGACGCCTGGATGAAAAGCAAATCTATGCGGCTTCGGATTATTTAATGGACATACTTTCGCAGATTGCTCAGTCGCCACGGGAACGTTACGACTACCGAAGTTTTCTGACCGGTGCTGAGCAGAAAAAACTGCTGGGCGACTGGAATGCGACAGAAGCCGACTACCCGAAGAACCGGTACATCCATCAACTGATCGAAGCGCAGGCGGAAGCAACGCCGGATGCGCCCGCCGTGGCGTTCGAAGGCGAGGCGCTGACTTACGCCGAGCTGAACGGCAAAGCCAACCGGCTGGCGCATTACCTGCTTAAGCAAGGCGTCGGGCCGGATGTGCTGGTCGGCGTTTGCGTTGAACGTTCGCTGGAAATGGTGATCGGCCTGCTGGGGATTTTGAAAGCCGGCGGCGCTTACCTGCCGCTCGACCCGAGCTATCCGCAAGACCGGCTTGAATTCATGCTGAGCGACGTCGCCCCGCCGGTAATTTTGACCCAGGCGGCGTTGTCGGCAAAACAGGATTTCGGTTCGGCAGCCGTCTTCCGCCTGGATAGCGATTGGGCGCAACTGGCGCAGGAAAGCGCAGCCAATCCCGATATAAAGTTGATGCCGGAAAACCTGGCCTATTGCATTTACACCTCCGGCTCCACCGGGCAACCGAAAGGCGCGGGCGTACCGCACCAGGGCATACTCAACCGGCTGCAATGGATGCAGGCGGAGTACGCCCTGGATCAAAGCGACCGGGTGCTGCAAAAGACCCCGTACAGCTTCGACGTTTCGGTTTGGGAATTCTTCTGGCCGTTGATGACCGGCGCGCAACTGGTCGTCGCCAAGCCGGATCAACACAAAGACAGCCGGGCCTTGATCGACACCATCGTGCGCGAACAGATCACCACCGTCCACTTCGTACCGTCGATGCTGCAAGCCTTTATCGACACGACGGGCGCGGAAAACTGCACCGGCTTGAAACGCGTGATCTGTAGCGGCGAAGCCTTACCGGCCGACCTGGTTGCACGTTTTCAGCAAAAACTGCCGGCCGGACTGCACAACCTTTACGGCCCCACCGAAGCCTCCGTAGACGTCAGTTACTGGGCCTGCATACCGGACAGAGCCGAAACCGCGATCCCTATCGGACGGCCGATAGCCAACATCGCCCTGTACATCCTGGATAGGCAGCTGAACCCCGTACCGGTCGGCACCCCCGGCGAACTGCATATCGGCGGCATCGGCTTGGGCCGCGGCTACCTGAATCGTCCCGGCCTGACCGCGGAAAAATTCATTCCCAACCCGTTCGGTCCCAGCGGCAGCCGCCTGTACAAAACCGGCGATCTGGTCCGTTACCGGCCGGACGGCGACATCGATTACCTGGGCCGGATCGACCATCAAGTCAAAATTCGCGGCTTCAGGATCGAACTGGGCGAAATCGAAGCCCGCCTGCTGGAAGCGCCGGACATCAAAGAAGCGGTCGTCATCGCCCGTGAAGACCAGCCCGGCGACAAGCGCCTCGTTGCCTACCTGGTTTCCGGAACCGCCGTTGCGAGCGAACTATTGAAGCTCCGGCTCAAGGAAACGCTGCCCGAGTACATGGTCCCGAGCGCCTTTGTGCAGTTGGACGGCATGCCGCTGAGCGCCAACGGCAAACTGGATCGCAAGCGCTTGCCCCGGCCGGACCTCAGCGAACTGTCGGCAAAACAGTATGTCGCGCCGCGCACGGACAGCGAAGAGATTCTGGCGGAAATATGGGCCGATGTGCTGGGCGTTGACAGAGTCGGCGTCGAGGATAATTTTTTCGAATTGGGCGGGCATTCGCTGTTGGCGACTCAGCTGGTATCCCGGATTTGTATCCGATTCGGGATTGATTTACCGTTAAAGACCCTTTTTGACACGACGAATGTCGCGCAGTTGGCCGCGAAAGTCGATTTGCTGACTTGGGCTAGAGATCAGGCGGAGACGGCGGCGAATGCAGATGAAATCGAGCTTGAGGATATCGAACTATGATGTTGAGTCAATTGCTGACGACATTGCGGGATTTGAATGTGCATCTTTATGTTGAGCAGGGCGATTTAAAATGCAAGGCGCCGAAAGGTGCGTTGAACGAAGCGCTTAAGTTACAGCTCAAATCCAGAAAAGCGGAGTTAATCGAAGCACTGTCCCAGGCCGGGCAAGCATCCGCATCACCTATAAAGCCGGACCAGAGAACAGCGCCGTTACCGCTTTCATACGCCCAGCAGCGTTTGTGGTTTCTGGATCAATTGGAACCGGACAGTTCTTTTTACAACATGCCTGTCGCGTTCAGGCTAAGCGGGTATTTGAATGACGCGGCGTTGCAGCAAGGTTTCAGCGAGATCGTTCGCAGGCATGAAAACTTGCGCACTTCTTTCGTGACCGAGAATGCAGCGCCGACACAGAGGATTTCATCCGAATCCGCATTGCCTGTTGCCCATGTCGATTTAACCGGCTTGTCTCGGCAGGCTTGCCGGGATGCGCTGTCGGATCTGTGCCGGCAGGAAGCGGAAAAGCCTTTTTCGTTAGCCGTCGGCCCGTTAATCCGGGTAACGTTGATTGCCTTGCCTGACGGTGCCGGGCGGAAGCAAAACATTCTGCTGCTGACGATGCATCATATTATCTCCGACGGCTGGTCCTCGGCGATTTTGATGCGCGAATTTGTTTCGCTGTATCAGGCGTTCAGCCGGGGCAGACCTTCACCGTTAGCGGAGTTGCCGATTCAATATGCCGATTTTGCCTGTTGGCAGCGCCGCCGTCTTGTTGGCGATGTATTGCAGCGGCAAATCGATTATTGGCGCAGTAAACTGGACGGTGCGCCAAGCCTGCTGGAACTGCCGACAGACCGTCCCAGGCCAGCGGTCATGGCTTATCGCGGCGCATCACACCAGTTTGAGATTCCGGCCGCGCTCGCGGAGCAAATCCAACGAATAAGCCGCCAATACGATGCGACCTTGTTTGCAGTGCTGCTGGCGGCGCTCAATATCCTGTTGTTTCGCTATAGCCACCAGAAAGATATATGCGTCGGTACGCCTGTTGCGAACCGAAATCGCATGGAGATAGAGGGCTTGATCGGTTTTTTCGTCAATACTCTGGTGTTGCGCAGCGACTTGTCGGGCGATCCGCAATTCAACCGCTTGCTGGCCGAGGTCAGAAACACCGTTTTGGATGCCCAAAACCATCAGGATCTGCCGTTCGAACAGCTGGTCGAAGCGCTGAGGCCCGAACGTAATGTGAGCTACAGCCCGTTGTTTCAGGTTATGTTCGTGCTGCAAAACCAGTCCGGCCAGTCGCTGAGCCTGCCGGGCTTGGACATTGGCGTGATCGATGAGGAAAACACGGTTGCTAAATTCGACCTGACTTTGCATATTCATGAAAACGAAGGCGCACTTGCCGGCAGTTTTGAATATAACACCGAGTTATTCGATCCGGCCACGGTAACGCGCATTGCAGAACACTATCTGACGCTGCTGCAAGGCATTGCGGACGCACCGCAGGCGCGCATTTCCGAACTGCCGCTGCTGACGCGGGATCAGCGCAGGCAAATCCTGGTTGATTGGAATTCGACGCAGGCGGTTTATCCAGCCGACCGATGCCTTCACCAACTGTTTGAGGCGCAAGTGGGCAAAACGCCGGACGCCGATGCGGTGGCGTTTGCAGACCAAACATTAAGTTATGCCGAATTGAACGCCAGAGCCAATCTGCTGGCCTATTATCTGCGTTCCAAGGGCGTAGGGCCGGGAAGTTCGGTCGGCCTTTGCGTCGAGCGGTCGTTGGAAATGGCGGTCGGCATGCTGGGCATATTGAAGGCGGGCGGCGCTTATGTGCCGCTGGATCCCCATTACCCGGAAGAGCGCATCGCCTATATGCTGAAAGATGCGGGCATTGCGATGCTGCTTAGCCAGCAGCGGCTGGCGGGGGCATTGCCGTCCGGCGTGAAGGACACGGTTTACCTGGACAGCGATTGGGCGACGATAGCGCAAGGGTCTATCGACAATCCGGCGCCGTGCAATCATCCGCTCGATCTGGCCTATATGATCTACACTTCCGGCTCCACCGGACAACCCAAAGGCGTGATGGTTTCGCACCGCAACGCCGTGCATTCGACAAACGCACGGTTTTCAAGCTATCGGCATCCGGTCAGCGCCTATCTGCTGTTGTCCTCGTTTGCATTCGACAGTTCCGTGGCAGGGCTGTTCTGGACGCTGGGGCAGGGCGGTTGTTTGTGTCTGCCGACTGACGATGACGCCAAAGATCCGGCGGCATTGGCCGAGCTGATCTTAAACCGGCGAGTGTCGCATCTGCTGGCCTTGCCGTCCTTCTATGCCTTGCTGTTGAAACAGGCGGCAACGGAGCTGCAATCCTTGAAAACGGCTATCGTTGCCGGAGAAGCCTGTTCAGTCGAGGTCGTCAAACAACACCGCGCGGTATTGCCGCATGTGCCTTTATATAACGAATACGGCCCTACCGAAGGCTCGGTATGGAGCAGCGTTTACCTGGCCGATCAGGATGATTTGGACAGGCCGCTGTCGATAGGGCGTCCGATCAGCAATGTTAGGCTCTACATTCTGGATAAGGCCGGCAGTCCGGTGCCGGTCGGCGTACAGGGAGAGCTCCATATCGGCGGCGAAGGCGTGGTGCGCGGCTATTGGCGGCGTCCCGAACTGACCGCGGAAAAATTCATCCCCGATCCGTTCCGGCTTGACGGCGGCAGGCTCTACAAAACCGGCGACCTGGCCCGTTACCGGCCGGACGGCAATATCGAATTTTTAGGCCGCATCGACCATCAGGTGAAAATCCGCGGCTTCAGGATCGAACTGGGGGAAATAGAAACGCGGTTGATGGCTTATCCCGGTGTCGATGAGGCTGTCGTTCTAGCCAGGGAAGACCGGTTCGGCAACAAGCGTCTGCTTGCTTACCTGACCGCACGGGATAACGCGGCGTTAACCGAGAGTGCCTTGCGTGACGCGATCAAGGAAAGTATGCCGGACTATATGCTGCCCGGTGCTTTTGTTTTTCTCGAGCGGTTGCCGTTGACGGCTAACGGCAAGATTGACCGTAAGGCCTTGCCCGAGCCGGACTTGGCTGAAACGGCAAAAAACGCCTATGAAGCGCCTGTGACGGAGACGGAAAAAAGCCTGGCGGCTATTTGGAGCGGGATACTCGGCATTGAGCGGATAGGCAGAAACGACGATTTTTTCGAGTTGGGCGGGCATTCGTTGCTGGCGGCCCAGTTGCCGTTTTCGGTGCAAAAAAAACTGAACGCCCAGCTGCCGCTGAAGAGTTTTTTCGAGACACCCATCCTGGCGGCGCAAGCACGGTTAATCGATCGGGGCGAAAGCGGTGAAATGCCGGTTAACCTTGAAGCCGAAGCCGTGCTTGACCCTGCGATTATTCCGTTACAGCCTGCGCCTATCGACGTAGCGGCGGCTCAAGCGGTGTTCCTGACCGGTGCGACCGGTTTTCTCGGTGTGTTTTTGCTGGCCGAGTTGCTGGAACGGATCGACGCTGAAATTTATTGCCTGGTCAGGGCTGCCGATGAACGGGAAGCGCTGACCCGGCTGCAACGCCAAGCGGACCGTTATGAGCTGCATGAGCGTATCGATTGGAGTCGGGTTATCGCCGTCTGCGGTGATTTGGCGGAACCCGGACTTGGACTCTCAAAATTACGCTACGAAGAAATAGCCGGGCAGGCTGAAGTCATTTACCACAACGGGGCGCTGGTCAGTTTCGTCCAGCCTTACAAAACCCTGAAAGCCGCCAATGTTCTGGGTACGGAAGAAGTGCTGCGTCTCGCCTGTATCGGCAAAGCCAAGGCCATTCATTATGTTTCGACTTTGTCGGTGTTTAGCGAAGTTTCCGCCGGTAATGCGAGCGGATACAGGGAAAATGATGAGCCGAAACCCAGCGGAAATCTAGTCAACGGCTACGCGCAGAGTAAATGGGTGGCGGAAAAGCTGGTCAGGTCGGCCAGGGATAGAGGTTTTCAGGTGAGTGTTTACAGGCCGGCGACGGTTTCGGGAGATACCCGGAACGGGGTGTGGAACACCGACGATTTTCTGTGCCGGATGCTTAAAGGCTGTATTCAGCTGGGATCGGCGCCGGAAGGCAATAGTCCGCTCGATATAGCGCCTGTCGATTACATGAGCCGCGCCATCGTCTCGCTTTCGTTGCAGCCGAGTTCGGTCGGCGCTTGTTTCCATTTAAATCATCCCGAACCGCCTTATTCCGATGAGCTGATCGATTGGTTCAGCCGGTCGGGTTATCGTCTGGAGCGTATTCCTTATAGAGACTGGGTGAACAAGGTGTTAAAAACCGGCGAGGCGGGGTACGAAGATTTTGCTTTATTGCCGCTGCTGCCGGTGTTTTCGGTCCAGAACCAGGATGAGCAGGCGTCGGAAGAAGATAACATCCGCTACGATTGCAGCGAAACGCAAGGCGTGTTGTCGAAATTAGGCATCGAGTGCGCCATGTTGGACGGCGAGTTGTTGGCGCGTTATCAAAACTATTTTAGACGTAGCGGGTTTGTTCAGGAGCCGGAGCATTACAAAGAGAAATTATTCTAAACAAAATGATTTTGCGGGTGGGGTGGATTTCAAGCTTGCTCGTCTACCTTATTGTAAACGTATTGGCTGCACTGATAACAATATCTGCAAGTGTTCGGTTCCTGCTTTATAAGAACTTGACTCAAGCACGAAACTACTAAGGAAAATTCTAAAATGCTTAATAACAAGAAAAGCTTTTCTTCCGGCGGAATGGCGGTTAACCGGGGAAAAAAGATCAGGTCATGCTTCATCAACGGGGTGTTTATTTTAACGTTTTGCCATGCGGCGCCAGCTTTATCGGAACAAACCCAAAAAATCCAGTTTGACATGCCTTCCAGCGATTTGGCTTCCGCACTGAATCGTTACGCGGAAAAAACCGGTATGGAATTAAGCTATCCGGCCTCTATGGTAGCAGGTTCAAAATCAATGCCGCTTAAAGGCAGTTACGGCGTTCAAGAAGGCTTGAACGAATTATTGCGGGGAACCGGCTTGGCTTACCGGTTGACCGGGGAAAATAGTGTGACGCTTGAAAAAGCGCCGGTTTCTAAAGCAGCAGGCTCTACAACCTTGTCCGGGGTAACGGTTAAAGGACAACGGCAGTATGACCCTAACGA
>NZ_PTIY01000017.1 GCF_002934365.1 Methylobacter tundripaludum
TTCGGACGTTTGTGTTTATTTTGATTACTCATATTCACCTCTGATGACATTATAAATCTGTCTTTAGAAGTGTCCTGTTTAATTAGACCATTTCATCATTTTGTGGAGAGAAAAACGGTGCTGCGAATGAAACTCCGTTTCTCTGAGGGAGAAGAAATTTAGTGCCGCTAGATTCATCTTGTGGAGAGAAAAACTATGGCACGAATAAAACTCCCTCTCCCTTCGGGAGAGGGTTGGGGTGAGGGGACTGCAAACAGGAGTCCATCCAATGAAAGAATTAGCCAGATCATTACGCAGAAACCAAACCGATGCCGAACAGGTAATGTGGGGCCGACTCAGAAACCGGCAGATGCTGGGTTGCAAATTCCGTAGGCAGCAGGTGATTGGATCTTATATTGCCGATTTTCTGTGCATGGAGCCGAAGATAATTATCGAGCTTGATGGAAGCCAGCATTGGGAGCAACAGGAATATGACGAGCAACGCAGTCGGTATTTGCAGTCTGTCGGCTATCGGGTATTGCGCTTTTGGAATAACGAAGTGTTGCAAGAAACGGAAGCTGTTTTGGAAGCCATTCGGTTGGCTGTTATTGATTTATCCCCTCACCCCAGTCCTCTCCCGGAGGGAGAGGGAGTTGGGCCTACATTTTGAGAATTATGTTCACATTAAAAGACTATCAAACCCGCGCCTTGGCCGCCTTGTCGCATTTCTTAACCGAAGCCCGCAGTGGCACGGTTGACGAGGCGTTTAAGCAAAGCTATCTCGAACAGCAATTGCCGCCGATTCCTTACCGTCATTATGATTTTGGTGAAATGCCTTATGTTTGTATGCGTTTGCCGACAGGCGGCGGCAAAACCGTGCTGGCTTCTTATTCTGTCAGTGTGGTGCAAAAAGCTTATCTGGAACAGGATTATCCGGTGGTGCTATGGCTGGTGCCAACCAATACTATCCGTGAGCAAACTTTGGAGGCGTTGAAAACCGTGGGGCATCCGTATCGGCAGGCGCTGGAAAATGAATTTGGCTTGGATCGTCTACGGGTGTTTGATGTTGGCGAGGTTACCCAGATTCGCCGCCAAGATATAGGCCGCAAGACCTTGGTTATCGTCGGCACCTTGGCCGCGTTACGGGTGGAAGATACCAGCGGGCGCAAAGTGTATGTGCATCATGAAGACTTTGAACCGCATTTTGTCGGTATTACCGACCCGGACTGTCGGCTGGAACGAATCGGCGAAAAGGATTTACAGGAAAACGGTTTGCGGCGCGAGGATATAGGCAAAATCAAAGCCTCGTTCGCTAATTTGCTGGCCTTGCATCAACCGTTGGTGATTATGGACGAGGCGCATAACGCCCGGACGAAGCTGACCTTTGATACGTTGAAGCGACTGCATCCGGCTTGTATCGTGGAGTTCACCGCAACGCCGGACAGCAGTGTTACGTCAGCCTCAAATATCCTTTACCGCTGTTCGGCTTCGGAATTAAAAGCCGAAAATATGATTAAACTGCCGATTGTGTTGACCGAGCACAAGGATTGGCAAGCCGCCGTGCGCGACGCAGTGTTAACCGGTAAAAAACTGGCCTTGGAAGCACAAAAAGAAAGCGACTTTGTGCGGCCTATTGTGTTGTTTCAGGCCGACGCCAAAAACGGCGAAGTGCCGGTTGAGGTGTTAAAAACGCATTTAATCGGGCAACTGCATGTCGATGAACGGGAAATAGCCATAGCCACCGGCAAGCAACGCGAATTGGACGGGTTGAATCTGTTTTCTCCAACCTGCCCAATCAAATACATCATTACCATCGAAGCGTTAAAAGAAGGCTGGGATTGTTCGTTTGCCTATGTGTTTTGTTCGGTAAAAGACGTTCGATCCAGCAAGGATGCCGAGCAATTATTAGGGCGGGTGTTGCGGATGCCACATGCCAAGCGGCGCACCAGTGATGCGTTGAATCGCGCTTATGCGCATTTGGCTTCGCCGGATTTTGCCGTGGTCGCCAAACAGCTTACCGATAAATTGATTGAAATGGGCTTTGAGACATTGGAAGCCGCTGCAAACATTACCCAAGGCAATCCGAACCAAAGCGATGCGTTCGACGGCCAAGACGACGTTGTTGCACGGACAGAGCCGACCATTCGTTTTGAAGTGGAAGCAAAGCCGGATTTAACGTTAGAAACCTCAACCAACGTGACCGTCACACCGACAGCGCAAAACACCTTTAGTATCGAGATTAAAGGCGAAGTGTCGCCCGAAACCAAGACGCAATTACTGAAAACCGTCACCGGCACACAAAAGCAACAGTTGAGCGCGCAAATTGAGCATCATAATTTACGGGTAGCGGTGGCTCGCGCGCCGTCTCAATCGGGTAAATCCTTTGCGTCATTGCCGCAACTTTGTTGCAAACAAGGTGAATTGTGGGAGTTGCTGGATACCGATGCTTTCTTGCATTGGCGCGGGGAATGGTCGTTACTGGATTTTCCGGCTGAGTTGCCGAATTTTAACTTGGTTCAAACCGCGCATACCTTTGAAGTTGATATGGACGGCAAAAAATTGAGTTATCGGCTGGCCGACCAAAATCAAGCCTATAACCTGGATTGGGTGGAAAGCGGTTATACCGAAAACGATTTACTGTTTTGGTTGGAGCCTCAAGTTCGACAAATTGGGCTGATTCCATCACAGTTACGCGGATTCTTAGCTAAGCTGATTCCCAATCTGACTAAATCGCGCGGATTACCGTTGACAGGGTTAGTCCGCAGTAAATATGTGTTGGCGCGAGCGGTTCGCGAACAAATTGAAATCTATCGGCAACAAGCGGCGGACAAGGGGTTTCAATATGCCTTGTTCGAGGAAACCGATGATTTGGAAACACGGTTCGATCATGTGTTTGAGTTTTCCCCCGGTTATTATCCGGCTAGGCCGCCTTTCTATCAGGGACGTTATCAATTTTCCAAGCATTTCTACCCGGAAATTGAGGATTTAAAGGAAGACGGAGAAGAATTTGAGTGTGCCAAGCTAATCGACAGTCATCCTAAAGTTCAATACTGGATTAGAAATTTAGTGAATCGGGATGGTGCGGCGTTTCGTTTGCCCTTAGCAAAAAACTGGTTTTATCCTGATTTTGTCGTGGAGTTGGTTGATGGCAGGTTATTGGTCGTTGAGTACAAAGGCAAGGTGTATGCAACGAATGACGATTCCAGAGAAAAACGCGCCGTTGGCGAATTGTGGGCCAAGAAAAGCGGTGGTCAATGTCTGTTTTTAATGGCGGAAAAGAAGAATGCTCAAGGGAAGGGCGTTTTTCAACAGATATATGAACAGGTCGGCTAGTACGTGCTGGAAATCGAAGAAATTATCAGGCCAGCCGACCAAGGCAGAACCACTCCTTTTCTATGCAATGCATCCGATGGTAATGCTTACTATGTCAAAGGCTATGCGGCTTCAGTTGCCGGATTGATGAAGGAGTGGTTGGGCGCCTATTTAGCGCAGGCCTTTAAATCCGTGCTCATCAATAAACAATACGATGCTGTAGAAAAATTAGATAAGGAATCATTTTGGCGAACTATGCGTGAATGCGTCATAAATCCTGATTTTCTGAAAGTCCTCTTTGGAAATACTTACTCAGCCGCTGTGTTCGGTGTGAAAAGCCGATTTTTAAATCACTGATCGTGAGATTCATGAGCAGTAGCGTTTGCTATATGGGCTATGCGGTGCTATTTTGGTATAAATCTGGTGCGAATTTTAGAATTTGAGCGGGATAAATCATTTTTGGATTGGAGTGTTTGGGTTGAATAAGAAATATTGGCTGATGGGTTTGCTGAGTCTTTGCGTTTTGGCATTAATCGGTTGTGAACAGCCGCAGGAACAAACGAATATAGTTAAGGTGGCGGTTTCATCGACGTCACCCCCTATGCTCTATGAGGAAAATGGTGTCATCAAAGGTTCCGATCTGGAAATTTTTGATGGTTATTGTCAGTCCAAGGGACTTGCCATGCAGGTGACCGCTTATGATTGGCAGGGCATGCTGGGTGCGGTTTCCAGCGGACAGGCCGATGTTGCATTTTCCGGCATCTCTATTACCGATAAACGCAAAGAGGCGATGGATTTTTCACAACCCTATTACGACAATGCCTGGCATCTGGTTAGCCTTAAAAGCCGCAATATTAAAATTAACGATCTTGCAGAGCTTAAGAAATATTCAATCGGTTATCCCAGGGGAATGGCTTATAACGACTTGATTAAAAATGAGCTGGAGCCTAAAGGCTATTATAGCCTCAGCCAAGTCAAGCTCTATCCTACTTACACCGAAGTGGCGGCCGATCTTCAAAACGGCAATCTTGATCTTGCCTTTATTGAAGAACCGGTTCTAGCCAACTATAAATCCAAGCTGAATTTGCCCTTTGAAAGCAGCTATGTTTTTACCGGTTTCGACAAATACGGTTTTGCTTTTGCTAAAGGTTCAAAGATGCGGGAGGATTTTGATCTTTATCTTAACCAACTTGGCCCGGAAAAAATCAAAGCCATCATGGATAAATGGATGAAATAAAGGATCGGTTAATTACCTTTGAGTTTTCTCGATATAGTCATTCAGCTTGGGCGCGGCCTCGGCTATACACTCCTTGTTACCTTATGTTGTAGCGTGACAGGGGTATTGGCGGGGCTGGTCATTGCCTGTATTCGCAGGATAGGTTTTTACTGGCTCAGGCCATTATTGGACGCCTATGCCTATATTTTTCGCGGCATTCCGGTTCTGGTGTTGCTGTTCATCGTTTATTTCGGCTTTCCCAGCATCGGGCTGAAAGTCACCCCCTTATTAGCCATGGTGCTTAGTTTGGGGTTGATTTCCGCCGCTTACCTCTCGGAAGTATTTCGTGGCGCCTTAAATTCTGTCGATGCTGATGAAATTCTGGCCGCCGAGGCGATAGGACTGAGCCGACTCCAGGTTTTTAATTGTATCGAGCTGCCGCAGATGTTGCGCTTTTCCCTGCCGGGAATGATCAATGAATTTACGACGGTTTTGAAATATTCTCCGTTCGCGTACACGGTTGGTATTCCTGAAATTACCAAACAAGCGATGACGCTTTCAGCGGTGACGCTGCACGGCGTTGAAATCTATTTTGCGGTGGGGGTTTTATATTTTTTGACCTTCCGTATCTTATTGTTTGCCGTGCAATTTATTGAGAAGCGGTATCGCATCCCTGGGCTGGTATTGAAGCAGCGCAGCAGTATCTAATGGAGAATTTGTCATGGCATTAATCGAGGTGCGCGACTTAGTCAAGAAATTCGGCGACCAGGTTATCCTTAACGGCGTGAATCTCGATATTTACGAAGGCGATTTGAAAGTCGTGATGGGATCATCAGGCTCCGGAAAGTCAACTTTACTGCGTTGCCTGAACCGCCTTGAAGAACCTACCGGCGGCAAGATTGTTTTTCGCGGTGAAAATATTATGGCTGCGGATGTCGACGTAAGGGCGCTGAGACAAAGCATAGGCTTTGTGTTTCAGCAGTTTGCGCTTTATCGCCATCTTTCTGTTTTAGAAAATGTCACTTTGGCCTTGCGTAAGCTTAAGAAATTGCCGGCTGCGGAAGCGAAAGATAAAGCGCTGGCCGAATTAGAGCGTCTTAATATGGCTTCCCATGCCGGTAAATATCCCAGTCAGTTGTCGGGGGGACAAAAACAGCGGGTTGCTATTGCGCGTGCCTTGGCCATGGACCCGGCGGTGGTTTTTTTTGATGAGCCTACCTCGGCGCTCGATCCTTTGATGACGCGTGAAGTGGCGGACATGATGAATCGTCTTCACGATGAGGGGGTTACCATGCTTTGCGTGACACACGACCTGAAACTGGCCGGACAAATATCGGATAAAGTGGTGTTTTTGGATAAAGGCGTTGTGCGGGCCGAAGCTTCGATAGAAACGCTTTCCCAGGATCATGCCGATGAGCGTATTCGCGCTTTCTTTGGTCGTGAGGCGGATTATTAATGAACGGATGGGCGACATTCCACAGCGATTTGCTTGAGCAGAGTCCGCTAATTCTGATGGGGCTGACTAAAACCTTACAGCTGACGGCAATCATTAGTTTGAGCGGTCTGCTTTTGGGCATTGTGATTTTTTATGCTTCCTTAAGCCGGAACAATACGCTACGTTGTTTTATCAATGCCTATATTTCGTTTTTTATCGGCATGCCGCTGATTGTATTGCTGTTTCTAATCTATTTTGGCTTGCCTCAGTGGGGAATTAAGCTGTCTCCTTTTCAGGTCGCCGTGTTTGGCTTCAGCTTGAATGTCGCAGCCTATAACGCGGCCTACCTGACCAGCGCTTATAACGGCCTGGATCACGCACAAATGGAGGCCGCCAGAGCCCAGGGATTCAGTCCCCGGCAAATTTTTAAATTGATCACCTTGCCGCAAGTCATGCGCTTGTCAGTACCGGCGCTGACAAATCAGGTGATTGGTAATTTGAAAGACAGTTCGGTGGCATTCCTGATTCAGTACACTGAATTTTTTGCCCGGATACAAGAGCTGGCTGCCACTAACTTTCAGTTCTTTAAGGCGTATTTATTGGCAGCCATTGTCTATCTCGCCTTGGTTTCGGTGATTGTGATTGCAGCCCGTCTGATAGAGAAACGCCTTGTCATTCCGGGGTTTACTTCATAATCGGCTACAGGTCCAGGGGGTGAAAATTTAAGGACTTTGTAATATCTGGAATTATTGCCCTGCTTATGGGTGTGTGGCTACCCACTCACGGACGAGCTTTTGCCCTTCTTCGATTTGCGCCGGTGTCAACACGTTGGCCAAGCTGTCCCTAGCCTTAACCGCTTTTTCTAAACCTTGCGCCGCGGCGAGGTCGGTCCATATATAAGCTTGAGCATAGTCCTGCGGCACGCCTG
Source organism: Methylobacter tundripaludum (assembly GCF_002934365.1). GTDB lineage: Bacteria > Pseudomonadota > Gammaproteobacteria > Methylococcales > Methylomonadaceae > Methylobacter_A > Methylobacter_A tundripaludum_A. The sequence continues at coordinate 6,871 of NZ_PTIY01000017.1, forward strand.
TGCCGTTGAAATACATCTGGCCGAGGTTGAGTTGCGCCATGGCTTCGTTTTGATCGGCGGCCTTGCGAAACCAAAACACGGCTTGTTTTTCGTCTTGCGCGACGCCCTTGCCATTGGCATACATCACACCGAGATTGTTTTGCGCCTCTGCATCGCCCTGTTCCGCAGCTTTGCAATACCACTCGGCCGCCTGTTTATCATTTTGTACCACGCCTTCGCCCTTGACATACATCGCGCCGAGGTTGTTTTGAGCCGTTGGCAAGCCTTGTTCTGCGGCTTTGCGATACCAAATTGCGGCTTGTTTCTCATCTTGAGCCACGCCTTCGCCATTGGCGTACATTGCACCGAGGTTATTTTGAGCGATAGCTTCGCCCTGTTCGGCGGCCTTGCGATACCAAGCAACGGCTTGTTCGTTATCTTGCGTTACGCCTTCGCCTCTGGCATACATCACGCCGAGATTATATTGCGCCGTAGCCAAACCTTGCTCCGCCGCCTTACGGAACAATGAGACGGCCTGACTGTAGTCTTGGGCTACGCCGCCTTGGCCTTCGTTATACATCAAGCCGAGGATCAGTTGCGACTTCGCATAACCTTGTTCAGCCGCCTTGCGGAACCAAAACGCGGCCTGTTTATCGTCTTGGATCACGCCGTTGCCGCTGGCATACATCACACCAAGATCGGTTTGAGCCGATGCATCGCCCTGTTCCGCCTTGATGCGTATTTGCCGCTCTATATTTTCAACGGCGTTTGGCTCAGCGCCGGCGTGACCGGCGAACAATATGAATAAGAAGGCTGAGAGAACCACAACCGGTAATGAACTGCGCATACTCACCACGAAAAAGTCATTTGCTTAAAAATATGGGATAAATAATAACATATTGTAAAAATAGCTTGTCAGTAGTTGGTTGGCGTTTTGAAGTTGGTTTTATAATGATCCCGTCCAAATGGCGTTATCAGGATTGGCTTGATTTCTTTTTCAACATTGCTCTGATGACTGAACCCGGTTAACGTGTAACCGCCTGACATTTTTCTGCTATCGCTTGCCAATATTTGCCGCAATATTTCATCATTCACTGGAGCAATCATTATGTCACTGACTATGTACCACGCATCTATCCCTGTTTTTGTGCGTATGCTGGGAAATTTATCCGCGATACTCGATAAAGCGGCCGCTCACGCCGAAGCGAAGAAAATCGATCCGGCCATCTTCGTCAATGCGCGTCTGGCGCCGGACATGTATCCGCTTAGCCGCCAAGTACAAATTGCGACCGATATGGTTAAAGGTTGCGCAGCCCGGCTGGCAGGCATCGAAGTACCTCGGTATGAAGATAACGAAACCACCTTTGCCGAGTTGCAAGCGCGTATCGCGAAGACTAAAGCATTTTTACAAAGTGTGAGCGCTGAGCAAATAGACGGTTCTGAAGATCGCAAAATCACCCTCAAATTCGGCAGCCGGGAACTCAACCTCCTAGGCCAAGCTTACCTGCTTGATTTTGTACTGCCCAATTTCCATTTCCACCTGACCACCGCTTACGCGATACTTCGGCATAATGGCGTGGAAATAGGGAAAAAGGATTATACCGGCGATTACTGATTATTTTTCAAGCAGCTGCTATGAATGCAGCCAACGAATATTGATTGTCAAAGGAATGATTTAATAATCATGAGTGTTAAGTAAATCTTAAAAATCATTTGCTTACAAACCGCATGGGCTTGCCTGCAAATTGGTGATATTTCAACATATTGATTTAAAATGGCTTAACGCTGTTGGACGGTTATGACGAATCGTTTTTTGTTTAGGCGCTAAGTATAACAATGCAGTAAAATTACCTATTTTTGTTTATAACGTCGGAATACTTATGACTACTTGGTTAGAAACCTGTCAACAACAATTGCTCAGGCTGGAGAAAACCTCGGTGCTGGCCGATAAGCTGATTACTTTGGCTAATAAAACCGGAGTTGATATTCCTTCTGATTTATTAAATCGGCTCAATATTGAAAGGCCCCGCCTGAATCGGCAATTAGACAGGCTGCATGCCAATCGTTTCGAGGTGGCGGTCATCGGACTGGAAAAAGCAGGCAAAAGTGCGTTACTCAATGCGTGGCTGGAACAAGAGATTTTGCCCTCGGCAAGAGAGCGTTGCACATTTACCAGCACCGAAATTTGGTCGGCGCAAACCGAGCAGGACCAAGCACTTTTTATCCAGTATTACAGCAAAGAAGAAATCAGCAAGCTGCAATTACAACGCCGCGATGCGTTGCTGGGCACTTTGAGCGAGCGCGAGCGCAAGGAAATTCAGGAAGATTTTGACGACACCGAAAAACACCTAAGCAAAATCTTAGAGTTCGGCAAACAAAAGGCCGGTTTTACTCAGAAGTTTATCGATATAGGCGAAATCAGCGAACAATTGCAATCGGCGGTATTTAAAAACCGCGCCCAATCGTTAGCGATTAAACGCATCCAGTTAAAAACAGTACGCTTGCGTAGCGACCGCGACATTATTTTTCACGATGTTCCCGGTTTTAACTCCGGGATATTGATGCATGCGGAACAGGCCATCGAGCGGCTGAAAAACTGCGATGCGATTATTTACGCCAAAGAAATGAAACAACCCTCGGTGACCGGCCCGGAAAAAGAAATGCTGGCCATTGCCGATTCCGAAGACCCCAGTGTTAAAGTCTCCGATAAAGTGTTTGTGGTGCTGACACAAGCCGATGCGATGGATGATCAAATCGACTTCAAAGACACCTATGACAAGCATCGCAGTTACTGGCCTTCCGTTCCTGAACGCCGCATGATTCCGGTCTGTGCCCGCGCTCATTTGGTCGAGTTTGGCATACCGTCCGAAGACACGCTCAGACGCACCAAAAGCGCTGACGATAAAGCCAAGATGAAAAAACTGGGCATTACCGACGGCATGGCGATTCTTAAAGATTCGATCAACTATTACATCGACAATGAGCGTGCAGGCGTGCTGGAACGCCGTTGCGACGCGCTGGTCGGCGCCATACGCCAGATTGCCAATGAAGTTTTATTCAAGCTGGAACCGATCTACGGCGTATTCGATGAAACCGAACTGCATGAAGACGATCTGCTCGGCAAAGAGTTTAATCAATGGTGGGGGCGGGAGTGGCAACGCATTAAAAAGGATTTCGATACCTGGTATGCCGAAGTCATTCAGGGGCGGAAAGAAGCCGATGCCGCGGGCTCCGAGCATGAAGAGCTGATTGCGTTGCGCGCGGCTTATGACGAAAAGATCGAAGCGATACTGTCAAACCTCCAGACAGCCAAACCCGATGAGCTGAAGCGCATCTATACGGCCGGAGGCACCATTTCCATGCCCGATCCTCGGGAAGGCAATTATAAAATCCGGGAAGAGCTGTTTCGGGAAATCCAGAAAAAATTTGAAACTGAATTGACCGACCAACTGGCCTTGGCGCTGCAAACCTTGATTGATCAAATCGCCCGTAAAACTCAAACTCTGCTTTGGGAGACCGAAGAAGTGCGCAAAACCCTGCTGCACTCGGACGCGGACGAAGCCTTGGAACAGGCGCGGATACGCAACGGCTTCCAAGTGCTTTTTTTGCGCTTTAGCCGCGGGGCCGTGGAAGCGTTTATCGCTAAGCCTTTGCAGGCGAGAGAACGCTTGCTGAACGAACGGTCGGCGGAAATCAAGACGTTGGAAGCGTTTTATCAAGGCAGCGATAAAGTCAAACGCGAGGGCGGCCTGACCTGTTACTTGCGTCATGGCGTCTGGACGGAACCCGCGAATACCGATGCCGACATTAGCCGCACTAGAGCACAGGAAAAACCCGGCGCTAAAACTCCGGCTCAAGAAGCGGCGCCGATTAAAAAAGTGCTGGAAGGATCGGAAAAAATGTTGGAGCCGGCTAATTTTGAATCAGTAGTAGAGGAGATCACCGGCGATATAGACGCGTTGCAAGACTATCTGAAAAACAGCGTATTTTATGCCGCAGGGTTCATCACCTACTGTAATCAAGAGCTGGAGCGCATCCGCAACCGGTTTAAAGAAATGGAAGACAATGACCGGCAATGGATCGGCATTATTCGCACCGCTGTTAAATATGAAAGAAATCCTAATATTCCTTACAGTATTGCGCACACGCGCCGGGATTTTCGTATGCGCAGGGAAATCGCCCTGGAGCTGAAAGAAGTGCGGGATACCTGTACCAATGTGTTCTAAATTCCGATAAGGCTAAACCCTAGGCCTGCATCTTTAAACGAATAGACTGGGGCAAAGCCGAGAGCTGTTGCTCCAGTCATTTAGTTCTCCCCACGATCAAACTTCCCCGTTCTATTCCAGGCCGTTGTCCATCAGCAGCCGCTCGTTCACGAGAAAACTTAGTATGAAAGCACCTACAATGGATGGATCGATTGCGTGTGGCATCGATTTTGGCACCTCGAACACAACGGTGGCGATTGCCCGGCAGAATGACGATCAAATAACCTTGGTTCCGGTCGAAGACGAGCATTTAACCATCCCTTCGACCATTTTCTTTCCGGCAGAAAGCCCGGCTGTTGTGTTTGGCCGTAAAGCGATTAACGCCCATATCGCCCAAGAAGATGGCCGGTTTATGAGGAGTTTTAAGCGGGTGCTTGGCACTTCGCTGATGAAAGAAGGAACCCATATCGGCGGAAGAAAAACAAAATTCGAGAATATCATTGGGCATTTTATTGAGGATATAAAAAATAAAGCGGAGTTATCGGCAGACCGGGACATTCACAATGTCGTTGCGGGCAGGCCGGTACATTTTGTCGACGGCAATGACAAAGCGGATAAAGAGGCGCAAAGCCAGCTCGAAGCCATATTCTCAGCCGCCGGGTTTAAAAACATACGCTTCCAATATGAACCGATTGCCGCCGCGTTTGCCCATGAATTAAATATGGGCTATACAGAGCGTTTAGCGGTCGTTATGGACATTGGCGGCGGCACATCCGACTTTACGATCATGCGGTTATCGGAGCGCTATATCAACAAGCCCGACCGCCATGAGGACATTCTGTCTAATGCCGGGATTCGAATCGGCGGTAACGATTTTGACCGGGCATTGAGTTTGAAATGCTTTATGCCGTTATTGGGGCTGGGTTCGCTTTGGGGTTCCAAAGGGCTGGGTTTTCCGGTAACGCCTTTCTTTGACCTGTCGGAATTGAGCAAAATTCAGTACATGTATACGCAAAAATATAAGCGGGATTTAAGAGCGTTAATCGCTCAATCGAATGACAAGATCCTTACCCATAGATTGCTGTCCATCGTAGAGGAAGAGCAGGGGCATGCCTTGATGGCAGCCGTTGAGGAAAACAAAATTAACCTGAGTTCATGCGAGCGGACAACGGCCGACCTTTCCTTCATTGAAGCCGGGTTGCAATCGTATGCCGATAGGGCGCAATTTGAGGATAGTCTGCATGGGAGTCTTGAAAGCATTCAAACAACTATCAACGATTGCATTATGATGGCGGGGGTGAAAGCGGACGACGTTGCCCTGGTCATCCTGACCGGCGGCGGCACCGCTATTCCGCTGATCCAAAAAATCACTCGACGGATATTTCCACAGGCCGGAATTTCTGACGGCAATCGCTTGTCCAGCGTTGGCTTCGGTTTGGCGTGCGACGCCAGACGGTATTATTTAGGGCTTAATTGACTTCATTAAGGGGCTATCGGGAAACGACGATGGAAAATTTCAATTATTTTATCTTTGCCCGTTCTTTTCACGTCATTGGAGTGGTGTTATGGATCGGCGGTATGGCGTTTGTCACGACCGTGCTGATTCCCGCACTGAAAAAAAGAACGGATTCAACTAACAAGCTGGAGCTGTTCGAACAAATTGAAGGGGAATTTGCGGCTCAGGCAAAGCTGGCAACAGTGATTACCGGAATTTCCGGCTTCTACATGCTGGACGTTATGAACGCTTGGGAGCGTTATCAGCAGCTGGAATATTGGTGGGTGCACCTGATGACGTTAATCTGGTTTTTATTCACGCTTGTTTTATTTGTGCTGGAGCCATTGTTTTTGCATCGCTGGTTTCATCAACAGGCGGAAAAAAACAGCATCAAAGCTTTTGCCCTGGTTCATCAAATACACAAGGTTTTACTGGCGCTTAGCTTGCTGACGGTTTTCGGCGCCGTGGCAGGGGCGCATGGATACCATTGGCTTAATTGACGGATAATGTATTGTTTTCCAGAGCTGAAAAACGAGATTGCAGTTTAGACTTAACCCGGCAGATACCGTGTTAACAGAAGCATCTGTCGGGTCAAATTCAGTATCGGTTTTTTATTCCAAGCCGCTTCTATCGAGTGCTTTTGCGAGGCGCAGCCACCGGCTAAATGCCGTTGGGAAAATCGTAGCTGTAATGCTTGCGCAGCGGCTTGACCACTTCCCATTGACTGTCCAGGCCTGCATGGAACGCTACCAGATCGCCCGGCAGAATGCGTACCGGCTCGCCTTCTGCCGGGGTTACCAAAATCTCGCCTTCCAGGATATAGGCGCATTCAGTTTCATCAAAATCGATTGGGAATTTTGAAACTTCTTTTTCCCAGATTTCCCAGTTGGAAACCCCCAGTTGTTGTAAGCGTTCTTCACTCGGATTGTGTTCGATGGTAATTTTGCTCATGTTGTTCCTAAAAAATTAAACGTGTTGGAGCGGCGATTTTAGCATCAGCTCTGTTAATCGCCATGCAAAACTTACCGGAAAAATAGCGGGTTAACCGCCTATTGATATAAATTGAGGCTTTACACCGACATCAACATTGCTCGACTTCTTTTTTGAACGCTTTTATTTCCCTGGCAGGTCCCATGACCACCAGCACATCGCCCGCATTCAAGCAGTGCTCTTTTTCTCCGATTGCAAAATGCAGTTGATCGCCTAATTCCCTGTCTACAACACCGATCAGAATCAGATTGTGCTTTTCATTCAACTTTAAATCACTGGTTCTGGTGTTTTCCAGACAAGAGCCTTTAGGGATTTCTATTTGCGCCATATTCAAGTCATGCCGACCGAAAACCGTATTATCCAGAATGTTGGTAATATCCGGTTTGGTTAACATTTCGTGGGTTTTTCTGCCGCAAATTTCATAAGGGTCAATGATCTTGTTAGCGCCTGCGGCCAATAATTTCTCAGCCGATTCCGGGTCGTCGACAATCGCGACAATGGTAAGATTTTTATCAATCGCCCGCGCCGAAATAGTTAAAAATACATTGTCGAAATCCCTGGGATAAAAACAGAATAGGGTGTCGACATCCGTGCCTATGCCGACTGATCTGAGCGCATCATCATTGCGAAAATCGATGACTTTGGTATCAAAACCTTTTTCCGCGACCAGCGAGGCTTCGGCATCGTCTTTTGCTATAAAGATAATGCTGTATTGCTCTGGATTCAATCGATTCATCGCTTCCAAAGACATCACGCTGTAACCGAATACGGCAATGCGCTTCATTGTTTTCTCCCGTTTTTTAGCCGGCTCTTTTCTATTTGATCGCGAAAATAGTCGATGGCGTACTCCCTGCCGATAACGACCAACAGATCGCCGTCCCGCAATACAAAGTGCGGCTCGGGATTAAAGTAAAAATGTTGATTCTTTATCGGATAGCTGTTCTTATGTTTTTGATGTACCGGATTGGCGCTGACAATACCCATCAACATTAATTTCCGTTGTTCAAAGCCAACCTCGGCTATGTTCATCCCCTCGATCAATGAACCGGGATGTACGCACAATGTTTCCATGATGATATGGCTTTCCTCGCGGATAATGCCCAAAATAGCCTCAAAAGCCACAGGCTGGCCGATGTATTCGGCGACCGCCATCCCGGCGATTTCAAACGGCTGAATCACATTGCTGGCGCCGGCTTGGTAGAGTTTCTTTACGTTATCCTGGTTGTTAGCACGGGAGATAATTCTGATCTCCGGGTTTAAATGCCGACTGGTCAGCGTGATATAAACATTGATCACATCATCGCCGGTCGCACAAATAACAGTTGTTGCGCCATTATTGATGCCCGCATTATGCATCACGTCATTCTTGCTGGCATCCGCGTGAATGAACAGGAAACCCAGCCGCTTTGCTTTCAAGATGTACGATTCTCTGGGATCAATGACAACAAAATTTTGTTTGTCTTTTTCAAGTTGCCGGGCGATATGCTGCCCAACCCGGCCAAAACCGCAAATGATAATAAAGTGATCAAACCGGTTCAGTTCGGTATAGATGCTGTTTTCACGCAACGCTTCAATCTCCTCGTTAAATGCGGTGACAATGATGGAAACAAGAAAAGACAATACGCCCAGACCGGCCAAGATCAATACCATCGCAACGATTCGGCCACCGGTCGTCTGCGGCGATATATCGCCATAACCGACGGTTGCCACAGTCACTATCGCCCAGTAAAAACTATCGAACAGGTTTTTAACTTGTCCGCCATTGGCGGGATTTTCAAATAAATAAATCGCTGTACTGCCGACAAACACCAGGAAACCGAGAAAAATGCCCAGCGTAATGAGTTCGAAACGTTTACTGGCTAATATGTTGGCAAACAGTTTAATGCTATTAAAATAACGGAAAAGCTTAAACAATCGGAAAAGAAGCAATATCCGCATGACCCGCAACAGCCTGTATGTAGGCAAAATAGCGAGCAAATCAATCAAGGCCAGAGGCGTAAAAACATACTCGATTTTTTTGGCAAGAATGATCATGGCGACTTTGCCCGGACGAAAAGAGAGTTTTAAATAGTCGGCCTTTTCATAATGTTCGAGAATGATCTTATGATTGTCGCTGTACAACCAGCCCCGCAACAGGTATTCAGCGATAAACAGACTGATTACACAGTGTTCGAACAGCACTGCGCCGGCATCCAACTTATGATCCACTTCGTAAATCAGCAGAAAAACGCTGAGCATTACCAGGCAAATCATAAAAACATCAAAATAGGATTTAAGCCGGCTGTTTGGATTCTCCAGCAAATCATAGAAAAACAGCTTGGCGCGTTGGTAACGCTTTGATGTTTTCAGGAAGTAAGCAAAATAAACAATCAGTCGTGTAAACATTTTGTCGCCTGCAAGTGTTGTTCAATGATTAATGATTGTGTAATAGGGCGCGGCTTTAACTTCCTTGCAGTAGACCCCATCCAGAAACAATGGGATCAAGCAGTTGTCTCGCAGATGTAATTCACTCATGAGGCGTACTGATTTCAGGCTTGACGTTAAGGTAACGTTGTTTAGAACGGGAAGATTTGCGGGAATTCAGGGCCGGTGCAGGATACAACCGGCGCCGTATCGCGAAAATCATCTCGACGGTTCATCCCGCGTTATTTCCTTGGCTTAACGGGGAACTACGCAAAACTCCCAAAGCGCTTCGGCTTGAGCTCGTAGCTTAATCGAAGCCTTCAGTAAAAGGCAACACCAGCCAGAATTTCTCGTGGGTTGTGTCGGATTTGATGACGAAGCCGTGATGCTGCGACATTTGCGAACAAGTGCGTTGAAAGCTGAAAGTCTGCTACAAACGGTCTCTATAAGCATGAACCCTGTTATATATAAAGAGGGTTCTCTCAGCCCTGATAATGTATCGGAACAGAAAGCCTGACTTTATGCGGCGGCGTTTTACACCGATTTTTTATACCCTTTACCTTGAGTGTGGTGGCTGTTTCGTGTTAGTTTCTAACAAAGGAAGAGCGATTGGCTTCGGTTGAGTTCCGAATGTTGGTCGTGCATAAATCGGACAGACAAAAATGCTGTTTATTACGATAACCATCGACCAGGGAAACCTCCGAACAGATCATGACCGACAACTTATCAGAGCTGTTTAAACAGTGTTCTATTGAAATGATAAAGCGCGGTCAGACGCGGTTTGCAGATTGCTTTATTTCGACCGGCGTTGCGTCCACGGCTGAACATGATATCGGCCGGTTATTGCAACATTCAGCCATAGCCCCGGTTGACTGCTTGATGGCCGCTTCAGCCGCAGGGTTGGTCCCTTCTCACCAGCCGCCTGCGCATTTTTTCGACGGCATATCCTGCAATCAATACCTATTACAGCATCTGGAGCGCAGGGGATACTGCATTCGAGCCGCACAGTCCGATGACTTGCCGGCATTGCTGTTACTGGAGGAGCGTTGCTGGGCCGGACAGCTGCGCACGCCTGAAGCTGTTTTGAAACAAAGAATCGCCCGCTACCCGCAAGGACAGTTGGTGCTGACAGTCGGTGATGCGGTTGTCGGCGTCATTTATTCCCAACGCATCGATAGCGCAGAGGCATTAAACGGAATAACGGTTGCGCAGGTTGACTCATTGCATAATCCAAAGGCCACGGTGGTGCAACTTCTGGCGGTTAATATCCTGCCGGACATGCAGCAGCAAAATCTGGGCGATCAGCTGCTGGAATTTATGCTGATCTACCGCAGTCTGCAAAAAGACGTGCAATCCGTGGTGGCGATTACGCTGTGCAAAAATTTTGACCGGATGGCCGGGCTTGCGCTTGAAGACTATATTCGGCAGCGTAACGAGCATGGCGTGCTGTCGGACCCTATTTTGCGCTTCCATGAGCTGCATGGCGCGACAATTCAGCGGGTGATGCCGGGCTACAGGCCCCACGACCACAAAAACGAAGGCTGCGGCGTGCTGGTCAGCTACGATATTCATCATCGCAGCCGCAACGACATGCGCATTGATGCTGCAAAAAACACACGATTTACGCGCTCCGAAATTCGCGGCTATCTGCAAAATGCGCTTAGCGATTGCCTGGGTGAACAACGGAAATCGGCGTTTTCGTTCGACAGGCCGCTGATGGAGATGGGCCTGGATTCCGCCGACCTGCTTGAGTTGAACGAGAAAATCGCGTTCAGGTATCAACTGCCGCTAACCCCGGCCTTTTTCTTTCAGTACAACACGGCCGACAAAATAGCCGGGTATCTCTGTGAGCATGTTGTCCCGGAGCAAAAGCAGAATAATAAGCGCGAAGCGCAGCAGGCAAAATGTGTAGTAACAAAACCGCAGGGCCAGGCCAGTACGCAGGATGTTGCAATCGTCGGCATGGCCTGCCGGTTGCCCGGCGGCATCGGCACGCCCGAGGAGTTTTGGCGGTGTTTGCTGAGCGGTGCTTCAGTTGTTGGCGAGTTACCGGCAGGGCGTTGGCAGTGGCCCGACGAAATCGATCCGGCGCATAAGCATCAGGGTATTGACCGGGGCGGTTTTCTGGATAACGTGGCGGCATTCGATGCGCCTTTTTTCCGTATATCGCCTGCGGAAGCGGAATCCATGGATCCCCAACAGCGCATCTTGCTGGAGCTTGGCTGGCAGGCGATCGAGCACGCAGGGTATGCGCCGGATTTGCTGGCAGGGAGCAATACCGGGGTTTTTATCGGCGCCAGCGGTTCCGATTACGCCCGGCTTTTGGATCAGTTCCGAAGCCCTGTCGATGCGCATTACGGCACCGGCAATTCAATGGCGGTGCTGGCCAACCGGATTTCCTATTTTTACGATTTTCATGGCCCCAGCCTGTTGTTGGATACCGCCTGTTCCAGTTCGCTGGTGGCGGTGCATAAGGCGGTGCAGTCGATACAGACCGGAGAATCGTCGCAGACCTTGGTCGGCGGCATCAACCTGATTTGCCATCCGGCCAACAGTATCGCTTATTATAAGGCCGGCATGCTGGCGAAAGACGGTCGCTGCAAAACCTTCGACCAACAGGCCAACGGTTATGTGCGTAGCGAAGGCGCGGTCATGGTGCTGCTGAAACCGCTGGCCTCGGCGGTGTCCGATCACGACAGAATCTACGCCGTGATTAAAGGCACGGCCTGTAACCACGGCGGGCAGGCCGGCGGACTGACCGTTCCCAACCCCGAGCAGCAAGCCAAGCTATTGCAAACCGCGTGGCAGTCGGCAAAAATCAACCCACGCTCGTTGGGATACATTGAAGCGCACGGCACAGGCACTTCGCTGGGCGATCCGATTGAAGTTCAAGGCCTGAAACAGGCTTTCGCACAGCCCGGCATGCAGCCCGAAAAAAGCTGCGGTTTGGGCTCGGTAAAAACCAATCTGGGACACCTGGAAGCGGCGGCCGGAATTACCGGCTTGTTGAAAACGGTACTGTGCCTGCAACATCGCCAATTGCCTGCCTCCTTGCATTTCCATCAGCTTAATGAACATATTGAATTATCCGATTCCTGCTTATATGTGGTCGACCGCTTGCAACCCTGGACGCCTCCGACAGACGGCGGGCCGCGAATCGCCGCAGTCAGCAGTTTCGGTTCCGGCGGCGCCAATGCGCATGCGGTTCTGGCGGAGTATCCATTGAATGTTGACGCAGTTGCCGACGATGTGGCTAGGCCGCTGGTGTTTGTGCTGTCGGCCAAGACGAGGCCGCAATTGCAGGTTTATGCGCAGAAATATATCGACTGGCTGAGCGATGTCAGTAGCCGGTCGGTATCGATGACAGATTTGGTTTATACCTTGCAGACAGGCCGTCAGGCTATGGAGGAGCGTCTGGCGCTGGTGATTACGGATCGTGAGGATCTGCTGGGTAAACTGGGCTCCTTTTGCTCGAATCAGGAGAGTCATGCCCAGGTCTTCAATAGCAAAACCGTCCCGGCCCAATTCAGGGAACTGACCGAAGGCGATGCAGGGCGGGCGTTTATCCGCTCGCTGGTCGCGCAGCGCGACTGGGACAGAATTGCATTGCTTTGGCTGTCCGGCGTTGAAGTGGACTGGTCGTTGCTGTATGGCGATCAAGCTGTCGGGGGCAGGCAGCCGCGGCGGATTGCAGCGCCCACCTATCCTTTTGCGAAGCATGCCTACTGGCTGCCGAATGCCGAGTTACCGCAGGAACGCAATACTGCCGGTAAAGCCTGGGTTGAGGCGGCAGTTGAAAACGTGCTTCCAACCGTACTGGCTCCGCTGTGGCGTCCTGTTATCGACAGTAAAAATGCAGGCTTGTTCCCCAATCATGACGACGGCGTGCTGATTATCGGCGGAAGCTTAGAGCAACAACAGGCCATACGGTCGGTTTATACGGCTGCGCAATCGATAGCCATCGATCCTGCGGTCACCATCGAGTCATTAAGCCGTCAACTCCGGCAGCTTGGCAATCTGGATCATATTATCTGGATAGCGCCAAAGCCGGATGCAGCATCCGAGTTTAACGAGACGCTGGTCGAGCAGCAAAATTCCGGGCTGTTGTATGTTTTTAAACTGGTCAAGGCCTTGCTGGCCGAGTCATACGGTAACAGGGATCTGAGCTGGACGGTGATAACCTGCCGGACGCAAGCGGTATTCAACGAAGATGCGCCGGATCCCGCGCATGCGGGTGTGCATGGCTTGGCCGGTGCGCTGGCGAAGGAATATCCCCGCTGGTCGATTCGGGCGTTGGATATGGAAAATCATTTGGATTGGCCCGTGCGCGAGTTGATGAGCTTACCGGCCGACCGGCAGGGCGATGTGCTGGCCTTTCGCGGCGGGCAGTGGTTCAAGCGTTTCCTGAGTCCGGTCGAAAAACTGCCCGAATCGACACCCGTTTATCGGCAGCGCGGCGTTTATGTGGTGGCCGGTGGAGCCGGAGGCATAGGCGAGGCGTGGACGCGTCATGTGATACAGCATTATCAGGCGCAGGTTATCTGGATAGGTAGACGCCGGCCGGATGCGGCGATTCAGGCGAAGCTGGATGCGCTGGCCGACTTCGGCCCTGCGCCGGTCTATGTGGTTGCGGATGCGTCGAGCCCTGAGTCGTTGCGGGCGTCCTATGTAACAATCAAGCAACGCTGGCCGGTCATTCACGGGGTCATCCATTCTGCGGTAGGGCTGTTCGATCATAGTCTGGTCGAGATGGACGAACAGCGGTTCCGGGACATTCTTTCGGCCAAAATCGACATCAGCGTGAATCTGGCGCAGGTGTTCAAGTACGAACCGCTGGATTTCATGCTGTATTTTTCCTCCGTCGTGGCATTGGAGAAAAACGGCGGCCTCAGCGGTTATGCCGCCGGCGGCGCATTTGAAGATGCGTTTGCATTGCATCTGGCCAAACAACGGACTTGCGCGGTTAAAGTCATTAACTGGGGGCATTGGGATATTGGCACCGGCGATGCCATTTCTGCGGCCACGAAAATCCGTCTGCAACTCAGCGGCATTATTCCGATACAACCGGACGAGGCCATGTCCGTGTTGCAGGGATTGCTGACCGCACCGGTAAACCAGCTGGCCTTGTTGAAAACTTCACGGCTCGATGTACTGCCGATGATCGACCCGGATCAAAACCTAAATATCTACGTGAATACCATTCCCCGATGCATTGACCTGATTCCGCCGGTTTCGGAAGAACTGAACAAGCGGGTTGAAACGCTTAAACCGTTAAGTATTTTCAACAACGCGGAATTGGAAGCGCAGTTATTGCCTTTGTTTGCAGGTACGTTGCAGTCGCTGGGTCTGCTTGATGAATCCGGCGAAAGTCCGCACGGTTTTTACAGTCAGTGGCTGGAGGCCGGCAGGAAAATACTGGCCGAACAGGGGCTTAGCCGGAGCGCAGCAGGCAATCCCGAGCAATTATGGCAGGCATGGGAAAAGGCCAAGCAAGAAAGCTTTGCTGATGCGGACTTAAGCGCCGCGATCGAGCTGGCGGAAGCCTGTTTGCGGGCGCTGCCGGATATTCTGTCCGGCCGCAGGCGCGCGACCGATATTCTGTTTCCCGACTCATCGATGCGGCGCGTCGAAGGCATTTACCGGAACAACGCGGTTGCCGATTATTTCAACCGCATTCTGGGCGAATCCCTGGTTGCGGCCATCGGGATCCGCTTGCAAAAAGACCCGGATGCACAGTTGCGCATCCTGGAAATCGGAGCGGGCGCGGGCGGCACTACCGCGATGATCCTGCCGCTGTTGGCTCCGTACCGGCAGCATATTGCGGAGTATGCCTATACCGATGTGTCCAAGGCGTTTCTGTTTCATGCCGAAGAACAGTTTGTTAAGGACTATCCGTATGTCCGCCCGAAACTGTTCGATGTCGAAAAACCGCTTGCCGGACAGGACATAGCCGCGCAGCACTACGATCTGGTGATAGCCACCAATGTGCTGCATGCCACGCGAAATATCCGGCAGACCTTGTCGAACGCCAAGGCGGCGTTACGCAAAAACGGTCTGTTGCTGCTGAATGAAATCAGCGGCAAGTCGCTGTTCGCGCACCTGACGTTCGGTTTGCTGGAAGGATGGTGGTTGTCGGAAGACCAGCCGTTGCGCATTCCCGATGCGCCTGGATTGTATCCTGAGACCTGGAAGCAGGTTCTGGGGCAGGAAGGTTTTGCCAACGTGCTGTTTCCGGCGCCGGATGCGCATGTACTCGGTCAGCAGGTCATCGTTGCGGAAAGCGACGGGGTTGTCCGGCAGCAAAAAACGGCGCAAAAACATCTGGTTAATCCAGCCCCATGTGTGCAGCCGAGCTCTGCGGATGAACTTCCGAAACCGGCCGTTATCAGTTCTGATGAGGGGTTAAAAGAGGCAAGCAATTTTCATTTGAAAAAACTGGCCGCCAAGACCCTTAGAATGAACAGCCACGATATTGATGCGCTGGAACCTTTGGAAACCTACGGCATCGACTCGATTCTGGTGGTGCAGATTACCAATGCCTTGCGGGAAATATTTCCCGACGTCCGCAGCACGCTGTTATTTGAATGCCAGACCATCGATGCGCTGAGCGATTATTTCATTAACAACAATAAAGACGAGTTAATCCGGCTGACCGGTTTGCAGGTACCAGCCGCCGCATCGGAAACTTCGCGGCCTCAGGTTCAGGCGAGTGCGGAAAAAAACGCCGGGCGCGATGATACGGCCCAGCTTTACAGATCCGATAACAAACCGGACGCCGGGCAGGACGCTATCGCCGTTATCGGCATGAGTTGTCACTTTCCGCAGGCGGATAATGTCGATGACTATTGGCGAATACTAAAGTCCGGGCAAGATTGCATTCGGGAAGTTCCGGCGGATCGTTGGCCGATGCAGGACTTCTTTGATGCCGACCCGGACCGGGCGGTCGAGCAGGGAAAAAGCTACAGCAAATGGGGCGGATTCCTGGATAACGTGACCGATTTCGATCCGTTGTTTTTCAATATTTCGCCGAAAGAGGCCATCGCGATCGATCCGCAAGAGCGGCTGTTCCTGCAAACCGCCTGGGAGACGCTGGAAGACGCCGGTTACACACGGGAGCGTCTGGTCAACGATTTTAAGCAGCAGGTCGGTGTTTTTGCCGGCATTACCCGAACCGGTTTCGATTTGTTCGGGCCCCAGTTGTGGCGGCAGGGCTCGACGGTCTACCCGCATACCTCGTTCAGTTCGGCGGCCAACCGCGTGTCCTATTTCCTTAACGCGCGGGGGCCGAGTGTGCCGGTAGATACCATGTGCTCGTCCTCGTTGACGGCCATCCATCAGGCTTGTCAAAGCCTGCGCAGCGGCGAATGCCGGTTGGCGATCGCCGGCGGCGTGAATATTTACCTGCACCCGTCCGGCTATGTCGGCCTCAGCGCATCGCGGATGTTATCCAAAGACGGCGTTTGCAGAAGCTTCGGCAAAGGCGGCAACGGCTTCGTGCCGGGCGAAGGCGCGGGCGCGGTTTTGCTGAAGCCCTTGTCTCAGGCGATAGCGGATAACGACCGGATTTATGCAACGATACGCGCAACCCATGTCAATCATGGCGGCAAAACCAACGGCTATACCGTACCCAATCCGCAGGCCCAGGCCGAACTGGTCAGGGATACGCTGCAAAAAGCGGGCGTCGATGCGCGTGCGGTCAGTTATATTGAAGCGCACGGCACCGGTACGGAATTGGGCGACCCGATTGAAGTGTCCGGCCTGACCCAGGCCTTCCGGCACACTACGCAGGATACCGGCTTTTGCGCGCTGGGTTCGGCGAAAGCCAATGTCGGTCATCTGGAAGCGGCGGCCGGAATCGCCGGGTTTATCAAGGTCATCCTGCAACTGCGTCATGGACAGCTTGCGCCCAGCCTGCATGCGGCCGAATTGAACCCGAATATCGACTTTGCCAAGACCCCGTTTGTCGTCCAGCAAACGCTGGCGGACTGGCAACGGCCGCTGCTGGAGGATCAGGGCGAGCTAAAGGAATTTCCGCGCATAGCCGGTATATCCGCGTTCGGCGCAGGCGGTGCCAACGCCCATGTGCTGGTCGAAGAATACCGGCAACCGGAACGCCTGCCGCCAGATGCCGGGCAGGGCTGCGTTGTTGTGTTGTCCGCCAAAAACGAGGAACGGCTTAAAGCCTATGCGGGTAGACTGCATGACTTTATCGGTCGGCGTGTCGCCGATGCTGACGAGCTTGAGTTGCCGGATCTGGCCTACACCCTTCAGGTCGGCCGCGAGCAGATGGATCAGCGTCTGGCGCTGGTCGCGCACTCGCCGGCCCAGTTGCAGGAAAAACTCAAAGCCTATATCGGCGGTCAAGATGAGGTAGCGGATCTTTATCAGGGTCAGGTCAAGCGCCACAAGGAGCTGATTGCGGCGTTTGCCGGCGATGAATCGATGCAGCAAACGGTGGATGCGTGGTTCAGGCAGCGCAAGTATTCCAGGCTGCTGAATCTCTGGACCAAAGGCATGGACATCGATTGGGCAAGGCTTTATCAGGGGCAGTGCGTCCCCCGGCGCATCAGCCTGCCGACCTATCCTTTCGCGGCGACCCGTTACTGGTTGCCGTTGGTTGAGGTGGATGAAACGCCTCAGAAGACTGTTGACGTTGCCAGCGCCCCAGCGCCGCTGCCGATACCGCAGGCATCAGCCGCAGCCGTAGAGCCGATGAAACGCACCATATCCGAAGTTCCTGCGCAGCAGCCTTGCTCCGATTCCGTCGTTCCTGCGAAGCCGGACGGAATTTCATTGCGGGAACCTGCGTTGTGTCCGGCAACGTTCCAGACGCAAACTATAATAAAACCGATCAGCCTCAGGTTATTGCAAAGTTACGACTCAGCCTCTGACACTCCTAAGGCGGTAGCGTCCGCCGGAGGTAATCCCTGCATTGCGCTTTACGATTACGGCGAGGGTGTTTTTGCCGTTAAGCCTGATAACGCGGACGGACAGCCGATTGCGATAGACAGCGCCTGCGCAGGGCTGATCGGATGTTTACAAAGAGTTAACATGCTGGCCGAAGACAAGCCGGCGCATGGCGCTGTAAAAGTGCTGTTGCTGACCGGGTTGGACCAACTGTTTGCCGCTGAAGATGACCCGGCGGCAAAGCGTTCTATCAGTAACGCGGCTTCGGCCATAGCAGGTTGTGCCGTTCCCGTGATCGCCGTGCTGACCGGTGAAAACAGCTACAACGCGATGCTGATGGCTGCCGTCGGCGAGGTCATGATTTGCAGTTCGGAAGGGACGTACAGCTTTCATTCGACCGCTGTTTCCGAGCAGGAATACCGGCTTTTTGCCGAACGCTTTGGCGAAGCCTGCGCCGGTAGCCTGGTATCGGGTTCAGGGCTATTGAGCGGTGCTGCATTAAGGCAGGCCGGATTGACGATGCCGGTTGTCGGGCAGGCCGAGATCGACGGCTATGCGCTCGAAACAGCCCGCAGCATCGCGCAAATATCCGGCACGGCGTCGGCTGAACTAAAAAAACATTTATCCTCACGGATCAGGCAGTTGACTGGAAACCTTGCCGCTCCGTTTACGCCGGTAGCCGGAGTGCCAGGGCAGGCTGATACGAACAGGCCGGATGCCGGGTTTGTCTGGTCTCCAGGCCGCGCAACTGCCGGTGCGGAATCGCCGGAGCCGGTCAAGCTCGATTCCGATGTAGTTACGCTGCAAAAGTACCGCAACGGCGTGGTGGTGGTGAATCTGTGCGACCGATCCAGCAAAAACACCTTTTCGCCGGAGTTTGTCAGCGGCGTCATTGCGGCTTTTGACCATATTAACAACACGCCCGGCTACAAGGCCGTGGTGCTGACCGGTTACGATAATTATTTTGCCTGCGGCGGCACCAAACAGGGGCTGCTGGCCATCCAGAACGGCAGCGCCCGGTTTACCGACGAACAGAGTTACAGTATGCCGCTTGCCTGCGAGATTCCGGTGATTGCGGCGATGCAGGGACACGCGATCGGGGCCGGATGGGCGATGGGGCTGTTCTGCGATTGGGCGGTTTACAGCGAGGAAAGCGTCTATCAGAGTCCGTATATGCTCTATGGTTTTACGCCGGGCGCGGGCTCGACGCTGATCTTCCCGGAGCGGCTGGGCCACGATTTAAGCCGGGAAGTTTTATTGACCGCCCGGGAGTTTCAGGGCCGGGAGTTAAAGCGGCGGGGCATTGCTATGCCGGTCATGCCCCGTAGCGAAGTGTTCGATTATGCGCTGGCGCTGGCCAACCATCTGGCGTTGTCGACCAGAGATCAGCTTGTGCAGCAAAAGAACCGGCGCAGCGAGTCGATCCGGCAGCGCTTGCCGGGCGTTTTTACGCAGGAACTGGCGATGCACGACAAGACCTTCGTCGGCAATCAGGACGTCATCGATAACATCAACCGCCATTTCAATGAGGCCGCCGCGCAAGACCAACCGGCTCAACCGTCAATGAGCGGCGCGCGGGCATCTAGCCACCAGTCGCCGCAGCAGGTGCTTGAAAGCCTGAGGCAAAGTCTGGCCGAGGAGCTGCAAATGCAGCGGGAACAGGTCGACGATCAGACGGCCTTTATCGATATGGGTTTGGACTCGATTACCGCAGTCACCTGGATCAGAAAGATCAATAAACAGTTCGGTTCGTCGATAGGCGCAACCAAAGTCTACAGTTACTCGACCTTGACCCGGTTTACCGAGTTTGTGCTGTCGCAAATGGAATACCCGCAACCGTCGCCCTGTGTTGATACAGCTATCGATACGGGAACGGTTCAGGAAAACGGCGATCAACTGCTGGCATGGCTCAGAGAAACCCTGGCCAGGGAGCTGTTGATGAGCCCGGATACGCTCGACGATGACATGAAGTTTATCGACATGGGGCTGGATTCGATTACCGCGGTCACCTGGATCAGGGCGATCAATAAACGCTATGGCTTATCCATCGGCGCGACCAAGGTCTACAGCTATCCGACCTTGGCCGAGTTTTGCCAGTACCTGCTGAAGTCGGGAAGAGAACAGGGCCAGTTCCAAAATCAGGAACAGCCTCAACAGGCAGTTGCTGCGGCAATGGCGGCGCAGCCCCGTAAACAAGTAACCGAACCGGTTCTGGTTTGTTCGTTTGCATTGGCGGGCTCCGCTGATCGGCAGCTCGTTGAGCAGGAACCGGTCACTGTGCCGCCCGTTCGAGCCGAGGGCGCGGCGCAGTCCGAGCCGCAGCAAAACCGCAATCAAAATAGCGCAACCCAGTCGATTGCCATTATCGGTATGGCCGGGCAGTTCCCTAAAGCCGATAACGTGACGCAATTCTGGCAGAATCTGGTGCAGGGGCGCGAGTGTATTTCGGACATTCCGTCCACGCGCTGGTCGGTTGACGAATATTACGATCCTGACAGGAATGCGCCCGGCAAAACCGTATGCAAACGCATGGGGCTGCTCGATGATGTCGATGTGTTCGATCCGCTGTTTTTCAATATTTCGCCGTCGGAGGCGGAATATATGGACCCGCAGCAGCGTTTGTTCTTGCAGACCAGCTGGAGCTGCATTGAAGACGCCGGTTACAACCCGTCCGATTTGTCGGGAAGCTTGTGCGGCGTATTTGTCGGTTGCACGGCCAGCGATTACAGCCAGCTGATGGCCGGCCAGGCGCAGTGCGCGCAGGCACTGATGGGCGAGTCGGTTTCAATACTGCCCGCGCGTATTGCTTACTTCCTGAATCTGCAAGGGCCTTGCCTGTCCATCGATACCGCTTGTTCCTCGTCGCTGGTCGCGTTGGCAAACGCGTGTGACAGTCTGGTGCTGGGGCATAGCGATCTGGCGTTGGCCGGTGGCGTGTATGTGATCAACGGCCCGGAGATTCATGTCAAAATGAGCAAGGCCGGCATGCTGTCGCCGGACGGGCGCTGTTACAGCTTCGACCAGCGCGCAAACGGTTTTGTCCCCGGAGAAGGCGTAGGCGTGCTGTTGCTGAAACGGTTGGAGCAGGCCGAGCAGGATGGCGATGATATTTACGGCGTGATTCGCGGCTGGGGCGTCAACCAGGACGGTAAAAGCAACGGCATTACCGCGCCGAACCAGGAATCGCAAACCCGCCTGGAAACCGGTATTTACAAAAAATTCGGCATCAACCCGGAGCATATCCAGCTGATTGAAGCGCACGGCACCGCAACCAAGCTTGGCGACCCGATTGAAGTGGACGCGTTGCGCGAATCATTCCGCCGGTTTACCGACCGGAAGCATTTTTGCGCGCTGGGTTCGGTAAAAAGCAATATCGGGCATCTTGCGACGGCCGCCGGTGTTTCCGGCGTGATCAAATCGGTGCTGGCCCTACAGCACAGGCAATTGCCGCCGACCATCAATTATCAGGAACTGAACGAGCATATCGATTTAGAGGACAGCCCGTTCTACGTGAATACGCAGTGTAAACCGTGGGACGCGCCGGTCGGGCAAAAGCGTCATGTTGCAGTCAGCTCATTCGGTTTTAGCGGCACCAACGCCCATATCGTGCTGGAAGAGCCTTTACCGCAGGTTGCGGCCGCAGTTGCAGCGGATACGCCGGTGCTGTTGGTGTTGTCGGCAAAAAGCGGGCAGCAATTGGCGGTTTATGCGCAGGCAGTCAGCGACTATCTGGCCGATCAATACAACAGCCGGGAAATCAACCTGAGCGATATGGCCTATACCTTTCAGGTCGGCAGGGTGGCGTTGAATCATCGTCTGGCGATTGTCGCGAACACGGCTGACGAATTAAGAACAAGGTTATCAAACTACGCGTTGACCGGCGCAAGCGATCAGGATTGTGTTGCCGGTGAAGTCGGCAAAAAGGCCGCAGCTGCCGATGGCACAATTCAAGGGGAAGCTACAACGCAGCAGCTACGGCAATTGGCTGAACGCTGGGTTGTCGGCGAAACGGTCGACTGGTCGTCGTTATACCGGCCCGGACAGGCGCGGCGAAAGCACGGTTTGCCGACCTATCCGTTTGCCCGCGAACATTACTGGATACCGGAAACCGAAGCCGTTGAAGACGACACCGTTGAGAGCAAGCCCTGCCGCAGCAGCGAAACACCGGTGATAGATAGCGAGCTGTGGCGCGGCAGCGAGTTGCCGGACACGATTGATTGGCAAAACCGCTTGCAGCATTATCAAGGCAAACAGCTTACCGTTATCTACGCCGATGACGGCGAACGCCTTGCATTCAGTAACCTGCTGACGCAGTTGAAGCAGGCGTCCGGCCTCGATGATTCCTCGAATGTGAGTTATTGCGCCGTCACTGAAATCAACGACGGGCTGGCAGCGAAACGGCCCGATTGTTTGTTGTTTCTGGGAGGCGTCGGAACACAGCCGACCGATACATCGGCGATCGAGCAATGCCTGAAAGTGCTGTCCGATCAAGGCAGCGACAGCCCAGTGGACGTCTTGTTTTTCATGCAGACCGACCCGGTTGCGGCCGACCGGCTGGCAGACTTGATCAGCAAAGCCGTCAAACCGGAACAGTCGCGCTGTGTGCTGGTTACTCAGGATGATTGTGGCGACTTGAACGCGGCAATGCAGCGTTTGTTTAGGGAATGGCTGGCTTTCGGCGCGCAGACTGAACCGTTCACCAAGTTGAGGCAAATCCATTATGCCGCAGGGCAGCGTCTGGCTCGGAACGGCTGCGCCGAACAGGTCGCGGAGCATATCTGCCTGATTAACAAGGAATGGCGGGAAAAACAGCCGCAACCGGTGACGCACCCGGCCGATCGCGGCACGGTGCTGATTCTGGTTAACCATGAGTCCCTGCAAATTGCCCGGAAACTGCTTGAACCGGAAGACTTTAACAAAGTCATTTTGATCGGCGACAACAGCGTTCTGCCCAGTCAGATCCAGAATTCGATCAACTACAAGGATGCCGAATCGGTCAGAATCAGCGCCCACATCCTGATCGACCAGTACGATAACATTAGCCACATTATCGATTTGAGCGATCTTTACGATACGGCCAAAGACAGCGATGCCGACAATCCGGGCAAAACCGTTTTCTATCAAACCCTCATCGGCACTTATAACGACATTGCGATTTTATACTTCACCAAAGGCTTGCAGCATTTTCAGTACAAGCAGATGAGCCTGGCGGGCGCAAAGTTTGCCGGTTTGGTCAAAATGCTCAGCGCGGATTATCCGCATGTCAGCGCCCGGTTTATCGATATTGACCAAACAGCTTATGACCGGCCCGGACAATTAAGGCAAATCATCATGCAGGAGTTTGACGCCGAATTGCAGGAAACTGAACTGTGCTACCGTGACGGGCAGCGTTTTGCGCCTGTCCTATCGGCCGTCGAAGCTGGAGCCGGAGAGGCATTGCCGATTGCGCAGGACGGCGTTTATGTGATCAGCGGCGGAACCAACGGCGTCGGGCTGGAAATCGCCAAGTATCTTGCCGCCAAAGGCTGCAATAAGCTGGTGTTGATGGGGATTACACAACTTCCGCCACGGGAGTCGTGGTCGAAGGCGGTCGATAACGACAGCCTGTCTTTGTATATCAAAAATAAACTGCTCGAGCTGATTGAGCTGGACAAGGCGGTTGAGCATCTTCAGATTTATACCGGCTCGTTGAGCGGTCAGCACGCGTTGAAGCGTTATTTCAAAAAAATCCGCGCCAAATTGGGGCCGATCAGAGGGGTTATTCACAGTGCGGGCGTTTATTCCGATTCAGATAACCCCGGATTTGTCAGCAAAAATCTGGAGCGGATGAAGCAGGTGTGGGAGCCTAAAGTCAACGGCCTGGAAAGCCTGCATGCGCTTTTCAAGGCGGATGCGCCGGACTTTTTCGTATCGTTTTCGTCGATGACCGGGCTTATGCCGCATCTGGCCCGCGGCGCCGGCGATTATGCGATGGCCAATTCGTTTGTCGATTTTTTCAGCGCTTATCAGCACCATCAAAACAATCATACGTGTTACAAAACGATCATCTGGTCGGACTGGAACCAGTGCGGAGCCATTACCCGGATTGCCGGTGAAAGGGTTGCGGCGATAGAAGAGAATTTTCACCGGCTCGGCATACGGACATTTTCCAATCAGGAAGGCCGGGCGCTGTTTGAACAGGCGCTGGCATGCACGGAGGACAGCAGGGTGTTTATCGGCTATCTCGACCGGCAGCAGTTTGAGCAGGTCAGGCTGCAATTGCTGTATGCGAACCTCAATGCCGTTGAAGCCGGAAAACAGGCTGTGGCGGCCAAGCCAGAGGCGCCTGTTGAAACCGTCCCGGAAAATTCAATCCTGCATCATCTGGATCAATGGGAAGCTGAAAAACGCTCGGGTCTTGAGGTGCCGGTCTACAGGATCACCGACGTGATCAGCCTGGACCGGATCAAACACCTGGAACCGAACCTGATACACCGGATACACAAGCTGCTGTTTGCCGGGGTAGCGCAACCGGCAGCGCAGGAACAACCGGTTGATATGGCGCAGGTGATCACAAATACCGTGCTGGAAGTGCTGAAACTGAAGAGTTTCGACTCTACCCAGCCGTTCCAGAATTACGGGCTGGATTCGATCTCGGCGATGGTGCTGGCGACCCGGCTGGAGAAAAGACTGAAACAGCCGGTGCAACCGCAATGGCTGATCGATTTTTCCACGGTCGAAACGCTGTCCAGGCATTTAACGGCGCAGAACAGCAAGTCCCTGTTGCAATAAAAACACACCATGACACAAACGATAGAACAGCTGCTGGGCATTCAGCCCGCCGCGCATAAGGCGAAACAAGCGAAGGCGGACATCAGTTTCAGTTTCCTGTTTTTTTCGGATGTTCGGAAAGATATTTCCGATGCGGAAAAATACGCGTTCATGCGGGACATAACGCTGTTTGCGGACAAGGAAGGTTTTGAGGCGGTTTATCTGCCGGAACGGCATTTTCATGAATTCGGCTCCATTTACGCCAACTCCGCGATTATGGCGGCGCATTTAATACCCCAGACGACACGCATCCGTTTCAGAACCGCCGGTATCTCGCTGCCGTTGCATCACCCGGCTGAAGTGGTCGAATGGTGGGCGATGAACGATGTGCTGTCGCAAGGCCGTGTCGACCTGGGCTTCGGCTCCGGCTGGAACAAGCCCGATTTTATCCTGTCGCCGGAAAACTACGAGAACCGGCGGCAAATATGCAGCGAAGCCATTCCGATCGTGCAAAAGCTGTGGCGCGGCGAAACCGTGCCGTTTGCCGGGCCCGGCGGCGAACAGATACCGATTGCGGTCTATCCCCGTCCGCTGCAACCGGAACTGAAGGTCTGGCTGCTGGTTACGCAGAATGATGAAGGCTTTATTCATGCGGGCAGGCAGGGCTATAACATTTTTACGATGCTGTACGGCAACAACCTGGATGCGATGCAAAAAAAGATTGCGTTGTACAGAAGCGCCCGGCAGGAGGCGGGGCTTGACCCGGAGCAAGGGGTTATCACATTAATGCTGCATACCTTGATGCTGGGGGACAGGGCGCAGGTGCAACAGGCCGTGGAAGCGCCTTTTAAGGATTACATAAAAAGTTCGCTGGATGCGCACCTGAAAGCGGCCGTCGATCAAAACGGCGGTACCCCGCTTAACGAGGCGGAAAAAGGCAAGATGCTGGAATACGCCTACCAGCGTTACTTTAAAACCGGCGCAATTTTCGGCACCGTCGAAGACGGCCGGGATATTGTCGATCAGGCGATAGCGGCCGGCGTCAATGAAATTGCCTGTCTGGTCGATTTTGGTGTGGACTATTCGGTGGTCAGGGAGTCCCTGACCTATCTTAAACGGTTGACGTCTAACTACTGCTGAGGCGTTTCTTTGAGACGGCAACTACATCGTGTGTTTTACAGGGGGATAAATAATGAAATCAACAAACAGGGAAAAGCTGGAACGGCAGGGTTATTGTATTGTTCGGAGCCTATTTGATCAGTCCATGATCGAAAAAATCGGCCAATGGTGCGATAAGGCGCTGGAGCATGTTTCTGAAAACCATCGCTCCCAGTTCAAGTCCCAGGGTTGTCTGGTCGATATATCGGACTATCCCGATTTTTCTGAAATCATCGGCCACGAGGCGTTGGCGGCGCTGTTTGACGAGCTGGATTTAGGCGGCCATGTGTTCAGCAGCGGTTCTATTATCAGCAAACCGCCCGCCAGTCCGCCTCTGTTCTGGCATCATGACTGGTGGGGCTGGGATGATCCGCTTTCCTATACCGACCGGATTCCCCAGGTCAACATGATGATTTATCTTTCCCCGACTTTGCCCGACAATGGCTGCCTTCGGGTTATACCCGGCAGTCATCATCAAAGGCACCCGATTCATGAAGTTCCAGCGGTATACGGTTCATCTCTGTCCAGAGTGGAGAACCTCGAGCACCCGCTTTATCAATCATGGGAAGGGGAGGTTGCAATCGAGGTTCAACCGGGCGACGTTGTCGTCAAGGATACGCGATTATTGCACAGCGCCTACGCCAATACATCGAATGAAAACAGAACTTTGTTAAGCCTCAATTTTAATCCCGATTTTCCTGCTCTGCCTGCCGGCATGCAGGCCAGAATAAAAAGTATTTTCATGCGGGAGAGGGAATTCGATGGGTGCAGTGTCCCGAATGATCTGCTTGTGGCTCAGTGGCCTGAACGGCAGAGGAAAAAAATAGAACATCTTTTCCCGGAATGTGCGGGAGATATTCGGCCGCTTAACTTCAACTTTAGTCCTGACCTGGATTTATTAAACGGAGCCGGGCATTCATAGGAACGTGCATAAAATAACGTGAGCCCGTTTTATTTTTAAACCAT
Source organism: Methylobacter tundripaludum (assembly GCF_002934365.1). Lineage (GTDB taxonomy): Bacteria > Pseudomonadota > Gammaproteobacteria > Methylococcales > Methylomonadaceae > Methylobacter_A > Methylobacter_A tundripaludum_A. The sequence goes on from NZ_PTIY01000017.1 coordinate 33,724, forward strand.
GAAGAGCATGAAGGACATGAAGGATTTAAATCTTCATGTCCTTCATGCTCTTCATGGTAACTGCTATACATGTTCTTAGGCAGATTCGTAGCTTAAGAGTTATCCGTTTGGCGAGTTTACCGATGAAAAATAACCAAGAAGCAAAACAGCCGCGATTTAATCCCGATGAATTGCGGTCGAAGTACCGCGAAGAACGGGATAAACGCCTGCGTCAGGAAGGTAACGAGCAATATATAAAAATAGACGGCCGGTACGCCCGTTTTCAGGAAGATCCTTATACGCCGGTTCAGGCGCGTGAACCGCTGCATGATGAAGTGGAGGTATTGATTGTCGGCGGCGGCTTTAGCGGCTTGTTGGCGGCGGCCCGGCTGAAGGAGGCGGGCATTGAGGATGTCCGCATTGTCGAGCGCGGCGGCGATTTTGGCGGTACGTGGTACTGGAATCGTTATCCGGGTGCGCAATGCGATATTGAATCCTATATTTACCTGCCGTTGCTTGAAGAAATCGGCTATATCCCCAAACAGAAATACAGCAATGCGCCGGAAATTTTTGCCCACTCCTGCGCCATTGCTGAACATTACCGGCTTTATGATAAGGCCTGTTTTCATACCTCAGTGACCGAGCTGCGCTGGAACGAGGCCTTATTACGCTGGATCGTCTCGACTGACCGTGGGGATAGCATGAAAGCGCGCTTTATCTGTCTCGCTGACGGTCCGCTCAGCCAGCCTAAATTGCCCGGTATAGCGGGTATTGAGACTTTTCAAGGCAAGATGTTTCATACCAGCCGCTGGGACTATGGCTATACGGGCGGCGATGCCTGCGGCAAGCTGGACAAACTGCATGATAAACGGGTCGGCATCATCGGAACGGGGGCCACCAGCATTCAGTGCATTCCCTATCTTGCAGCATCCGCCGGGCAATTGTATGTTTTCCAGCGCACGCCTTCTTCGGTCCTCGTGCGCGATAATAAAGCCACCGACTCTGAATGGGCGACAACGTTGAGTCCGGGCTGGCAGCAGGCGCGCATGCAAAATTTTAACCGGGTTACCTCCGGCATCGGCCAGGACGAGGACCAGGTTAATGACGGTTTGACTAACATCATGCGTAACTTAAGCAAGCTCCCCGAACATCTTTATCGGGAACAGCCGGCTGCGGAAGACATGGAAAAACTGTCCGAAATGCTTGATTTTGAACAGATGGAACAGGTCAGGGCGCGTATCGACAGTATCGTAACCGACCCCGAAACAGCCGCCGCGCTTAAACCGTGGTACCGCTTATTTTGCAAACGCCCCTGTTTTAATGACGAGTATCTTCAGGTTTTTAACCGTCCGAATGTCAAGCTGGTGGATACCCAGGGCAAAGGCGTGGCGCAACTTACCGAAACAGCGGCCATTGTCGGCGATCAGAGTTATGATCTGGATTGCCTGGTTTTCGCCACGGGTTTTGAGGTGGGAACCGCTTATCCCAGACGATCAGGCTTTGAAGTCTATGGGCGGGACGGTTTGACGCTGACCGAGAAATGGGCAGACGGCATGCGCACGCTGCATGGTCTTCAGACCCGTCATTTTCCGAATTGTTTTTTTCTGGGCATGACCCAAGGCGGGTATACCGCCAACTACACGCATATGCTCTATGAGCAAAGCGCCCATATCGCCTACATCCTCGGCGAGGTAAAAAAGCAAAACATGCAGGCCGTTGAAGTGAACCAAGAAGCGGAGGATCAATGGGTTGATGTCATCAACAGTTTTGCGGCCGCCGGTATGAAATATTATCAGGAATGCACCCCCGGTTATTACAATAACGAAGGCAAACCCGGCGAGGGTAAAACCGCCAAAATAGCCGGTTTTTATGGCGGCGGCTCGGAGGCGTTTTTCCAAATATTGGCAGATTGGCGGAAAAAGGGGGATATGGAAGGTGTTTGTTTAACCGGTGGGCAATCCTAGTTTTTTTCATCCGTATGCTGCAATGTGGCAGTGCTGCCCGCCATAATGCCGCCATCGAGCACCATTTCCGAGCCGGTTACATACCGGGACTCGTCGGAAGCCAGATATAAAACATTGTAGGCGACATCAAGCGGCGTTCCCATTTCGTTCAGCGGAATGCCCCTTTTGATAAAATTCAGCGTTTCCGCTCTTTGTTCCGGCGTGTCGCCCATGACACTGTCCCAGATAGGGGTATAGATCGCGCCTGGATGCAGCGAATTGCAGCGGATTTTATAGCCGTATTGGGCGCAATAAATCGCCACGCTTTTGGTTAAATTACGCACCGCGCCTTTGCTTGAGCAATAGGCCGCCGTTTGCGCCATGCCGACCATGCCGGAGCGTGACGACATATTAATGATGGAGCCTCCCTGCGCTTTCATTAATTGAATGCCGTATTTACAGCCTAAAAATACGCCGTCCATGTTGACGGCATGTATCGTATGCCAGTCTTCGAGCGACATGTGCTCGACATCCTGCGGTCGCTGGCCGAATTCTTCCTCGAAGCCGGAAATCCCGGCATTGTTAAACAGGATGTCCAAACGTCCATGCTGTTGGCGGATGACGTCGCAAACCGCCTGCCAATCCGCTTCACGGGAAACATCCAGATGGTAATAGCAGGCTTGGCTACCGATACTCTCCGCCACAGCCTGTCCCAGATCGTCAAGAATATCGACGATAATGACGAAAGCGCCTTCACTGGCCAGCAGTCTGGCCGTTCCGGCGCCAATCCCGCGGCTTCCGCCGGTAATGAGCGCAATTTTGTCTTTTACTCTCGACATTTACTTAGAGTCCTGAAATTGAGTGTGCAGTTGTGTTATTGGCTGGAAAGAGGAAGAACAATAAAAATCGTCAGTTGTATCGGGTTATGCAGGCGTGGCGGCATGCTTGACCGGCTCGACCTCATCCAGCGCAAAATAGCCGTTATAGCCTTGCATGTAGATGGCGGCGCGGTGTCCGAACAGGATCACAGCCTGGGTTTTGGTTGTCAGTATTTCGTCGTAGCCTTTTGCGTTAACCTGTGTGCCGATGGGGTATGACCGGTTCCAGTCGATTACCCGTTGTTGCGGCGTTTTTAAGTCTTGTTTTCTATCGGGCTGGGTAGTGGTTTGGTTGTCGGCGGATTTCGGCGCAGGGCTGGGTTGGCTGCTTTGCGCTACGGTATTCGGTTTGAACTGGCTTTTGATGCTTCTGATCAGTTTGCTCAGCACGTCGCCGGGGCCAAGCTCAAGAAACTCCATGTCGCCTTGTTGCAGCAGATAGTGCATGCTGTCCAGCCAGCGCACTGAGTGGGTCAATTGATCCGCCAGATTCCGGGCGATGCTGTCGGCTTGATAGGGCAGGGCGTGGATATTGGCAATGACCGGGATTTTCGGCGCAGCAAAAGTGAAACTGTCCAGAAACTGGCTGAATTCGTTCTGTACCGGTTGCATATAGCGGGAATGAAATGCGCCGCTGACATTCAGCGGGATAAACATGGCCTGTTCCTGTTCGAAATAGGTTTGCGCATTTTGAATATCCGCTTCCAGCCCGGATATGATGGTTTGGGTGGGGGCGTTATAGTTGGCGATGTCGATGGACGTGAGTCCGTTATCGGCTAATATGTCGCTGATTTTGTCTGAGGTCAGGCCGATGATCGCCGCCATCGCGCCTTTAGGCGCTGTACTCATCAGTTCGCCGCGTTTTTTGACCAGTTTAAGGCCGTCTTCAAAGCGGATTACACCGGCGCTTTCCAGCGCGTTATATTCACCGAGGCTGTGGCCTGCGACAAAGTCCGGGTGTTCGCCGTTGTCTTTTAGCTGCTGCCTGTAGGCGAGGGCGTTGACAACATAGAGTGCGGGCTGGGTGTATTGTGTCCGGCCCAGTTGCCGGTTCGGGTCTTGAAGGCAAAGCTCCTTGATGGAATAGCCCAGAATTGCATCCGCTGTTGCAGTCATGTCAGGGAATGTATCGAACAGGTTTTCGCCCATACCGATATGTTGCGAGCCTTGGCCGGGAAACAGGTAAGTTTTCATTTTTTTATGTGACCATTAATTGGGGTAACAAGCAGGTGCAGCGTTTAATCGAGTATAACAATTAATTCTGAATCTAACTATAGGTTGTCGCCGTGCCTGCGATTTGCGTACACTGTCGTTATTTCCGGTTTGCCAGGGATGAGTAGAGTCATCGTTGCGCCATTGGATGTCTGAAACAGGTGATAAATGACTGAGGATACTCGAACTGAACAATTAAAGCCTATCGTCTGGATGTTTTCCGGGCAAGGCGCCCAGTATTTCCAGATGGGTAGCGCGCTTTATAACACGAACGAGGCGTTCAGGTTCTGGATGGACAGGCTGGATCAGCTTGCCGCCAATTATGTCGGGCAGTCGATCGTTGAAATGCTGTATGACGAAAAGCAGTCTCTAAGCCAGCCTTTTGAACAGATCTTGTATACGCACCCGGCGCTTTTTATGGTGCAGTACTCGCTGGCTCAAACGCTTCTGGCCGAGAATTTGCCGGCACCGGATTATCTGTTCGGCGCGAGTCTGGGCGAGTTTGTGGCGGCTGCGTTGGCGGATGTCGCCGATGTCGAGGTCATGCTGTTTGATATTATCAAGCAGGCCCGGTTATTCGATTCGCATTGCAGCGGCGGCGCGATGCTGGCCGTTATCGATGATGTCGATACTTTTCAAACCAACCCTGCGTTTTCAGACGGTTGCGAACTGGCCGGGGTTAATTTTGACAGGTGTTTTGTCGTGTCCGGGTTCAGAAGCAAAATCCTGCAAATTGCAGGGCAACTCAGGCGGCAGGATATTCCTCATCAGCTTTTGCCGGTTTCCGTGGCTTTTCATTCATCGTTGGTAGAGGCGGCTAAGGATACCTTTAGCACGATGTTTGCGGGCAGCGTTTATCGTTCCGCCAAAATACCGGTTGTTTCCTGTGCTGCGTCAACGGGCGGAGATGAAGTGGAGGAAAGGTTTTCGCCGGCGTACTGGTGGCGTGTGATACGGCAACCGATTGAATTTAGGCAGGCGTTGGCTGAATTCCAGCGCAACAATCCGCAGGCGGTTTATCTGGATATAGGGCCGTCCGGGAATATGGCGACGTTTACAAAATACAACCTGCCGGCAAGCCTACATAACCGGGTTATGCCGATTATGACGCCGTTTGGTAATGACAATGAAAATATCAAGGCGATTCGGGGGAGATTGCCGATGCTGGCCTGATCCGGCGTCTATTGTTTATTCGCGTCAGCCTTGTCGGATTTATCCGCTTTATCCGCCGGCCCGGCAGTATAGTCGCTGCCCAGTATGATCGGCAGGCCGCTTTTACCGGAGCCGATGACAACGACTTTGGAGTTATTTGATTTTGCCAGCTCGACCGTTGCATTGATGCCTTGCCAAGTCAGGTATTTTTGGGATATGCCGTCGGTAATGGTGCTCTGGAAGTCGCGGATGCCTTCGGCTTCAATCTTTTTGCGCAGCTTTTCCTTTTCTTCGGCCAGCAGCCTGAATTCATAGGCTAACGCGACCTGTTTGGCCTGTTCTTTCTGTTCAATCGAATTACGCACGGTTTCAGGAAGCGTGATGTCGCGAATTAAAATTTCATCAACGAAGATATAGTGGCCGGCTGATTCATTTGTGTTTGAGGTGCCGAGTCCGTTTTTGATGCTTTGTTGAATTTGCTCTTCGATCAATGTTCGCTTCACGGAGTAGAGTTCTTCCGGTTCATATTGACCGATAACGTTACGCACATGGCTGCCCATTTCCGGTATCAACAATATATTGATATAGTCCGGGCCGATATATCGGTGCAGTTCGGGCAGATAGTTTTCTAAGGGGCGAAAACGAATGGATGCTTCAACCAGGACGCTAAGGCCGTTTTTGCTGATGGTGTTGAACACAACGGTTTCCCTTTGTTGTCGTGTGTCATAGATTGTCATTTTGTCCCACGGGAAGATCAGCGTCGTGCCTTCCCCGTAGCTGCGCTCCATTTCTGTGCCGCCGAAAAAACGGCGCCACAGAACGCCTTTATATCCTGAATCGATGCTGATCAGCATCATGGGCAGGGCGGATAGAAACAGCAGTGCGGCTAAGAGCAGCGCGATTGCTATTTCAAGACGATGAGTTTCAAGCCAGTTAGTTATTTTGTTAAACATGGTTTATTTTTTCCTGGAATGGGTTACTTCGGCGATCAAGCCTTCTTCCATATGGAAGTGCCGGTCGCAGCAGTCGAAGTATTTTTCATCGTGAGTAACGGCAATAATGGTTTTACCGTTAGCTTTTAGTTCGGGCAGGATTTCATGGTAAAAAATCTTGCGAAATTGGGGATCCTGGTCCGCGGCCCATTCGTCAAAAACCATCACCGGTCTGTCTTCGAGTATCGAAATGATCAGCGCCAGACGCTTTTTCTGTCCGGTGGACAGGTTAAGGGTGTCGAACTCGCCATTGATCAAGCCGGTTTTTTCTTTTAAGCCCATGCGCTTGAGCAAGTCATCGACGCGCTGTTGATCGATTTCATGAATACCGTAGGTGCGTGAGAACAGGTGGTAATCGGCAAGAATCGCGGTAAACATGTTGCGGTAGGCGAAGATGTTGGCTGCCGAGATCAGCGTATCGTTAAGGCGTATTTGTCCGTCGCAGGGTTGATACAGTCCGAGCAAAAGTTTGATCAGCGTGGATTTGCCGGAGCCGTTGCCGCCGGTAAGGAACAGGATTTCATTATGCCGGACGTGTAAATCGATCGGACCGGTTGAAAAATTGACAGCGTCGAACTCGTCGCGATATTGATGACGGATTTTTTGTAGCGACAGCTTTTCAAATGCAGGGAACAGGACGCAGTCTTTTTTTAACAGCTCCTGATGCTTGTCCAGTAATGCTTCCGTCTTGAAAATCAACGATAAGGATTTTTCTGCATTGGTAAAAGTCGGCATCCAGGCGAAAACATTGCTTACCGGCCCCATTAAAAACAGTCCGGCGGTGACGATCTTAATAACCGTGTCAGGGTAGGCGGCAATGCTCAGTTGGGGAACCAGGAAAACCAGTACCGCCATTAAAAAATAAAACGAACTCTGTATAGCGATAAAGTTGATCGCCATATCCAGATTGGCGCGAATCCGGTTGTCCTTGGCCCGTCCGGCCAGAACACCGGCGGAACGGAGCAAGTCCTGTTCGCGGTCGTGGTTCAGCTTTATTTCCTTAAAACCTTCGAGTAAGTCGGATAGCGAATAGTAGACGTTTTGCTCGCTTGCAATCGCAATATCAAGAACTTTATTGGTTTTCTGGCTTCTTTTGTAAGACATCCAGGCGGCGATCAGAATAAATACTAAAGTCAGGCAAAATGCCGCCAGTGAGAGATAGGCCAGATACAGCGTGGTAAATGTGATGATGACCAGGCTTTGTAGCGAGACAATAATCGGCAATGAAGACAGCGACAGGGTATAGGTGTGCTGGTTAATGGCGGTATACAGTTCCGCCTGGCCTATTTTTTCAAGGTTTTCAAAATTACAGCCGGAGATTTTATTAAAGATCCGAATGCGGATAGCCTCTATCAGGCTTTCGCCAAGCTCTGTTCCCGTCCGCCACACATACTTTTGGGAGAGTATGTAAATGAGCAGGCAAACCGCAAAAAAAGCCACGCCTATCAGTCTGAATTCACTGTTCGATGCGTGTTCTGCAGAGGTGTTGAGGATTGCCAGAAGTAAAACGTTGCTTAGTCCGGCCAGGATTGAATAAAACGCGATTTTCCCCTTTGGGGCATCGGTTTCATTCAGAAAAGTATGAACTAGATTCACTGGGTTGAAGTTTGTATTTTGCTGTCCGGTAAAGATTTATTTCGATTGTGAATGTTCGGCCTTAAAAGTCGAAAGCAAAATAAGCAGAATAATTCCGACGACCGGGGACAGGAAGAAAGAAAGCAGAAACAGGCCGTTAAAACCTAACGGCTGTTTCCTTCCGGCCAGGCCGATAACCATGCATAAAAGCAGGTACATTAAAAAATAAAAAAATGGCATCTTTGGGTCTCGTTATTAAACGACAACGCTCCTGAAAGGTTTTGAATGCAACTAGGATTTATGTCGCCGCTGGATCGGCTTTTTTCTTGCCTTCGTCAAAAGCAGCTTTGAAATCATCTATTTTAGCTTTGGGGTCAAAATTAGACAGGTCGCCGCCATTTTTCAGGTGATTGACCATGACTTTGCCAACGGCATAGGCGGATGCTGCTGCAAGCATGGGCATGCTCAACGACGCCAGCACAGAACCAATGCCCGGTACTACCTTGAACAGTGTGACGGCAGTTGCTCCGACCAGCAGTTGAGGCGAAAGGCTGCCGATCAGAATGGTGAGAATTGAGCGGGTTTTCGATTCGGAAAAAGGTTTCTCGTAGATATCCAACAACTCATTGACCATTTTTATTTCAATGGCTGCAATGGCCGCCACGTCCCAGAAAGGGAATGGAATAGCCCCGGATCCTGCCGCCCAGCCGGTGTATTTGCTGATAACAAGATTGGCGGCCTTCTCGCGGGAAGTTTCGGTGTCTTCAGATTGTACTGCGTTTGATTCGGCTGGTTGTTTAGTTGTCACGATAGTGTCTCCTTGTTTGTTATTGTTTCGCAGAGACTAGCATAATGATTGTGCGGCATCAAGGTTGTTTTTGGTGTAGTCGAATTTATTGTTTTAAAATTTTTTCCCGATTGACCTGCAATCAAAAACCAGATAAATGTAGTGCCATGATTACAGTTGAAAAATTAGGTTCCGAGCAATTTAAACAGGATTACGGTCTGCGTTATGCCTATGTGGCGGGTGCAATGGCCAAAGCTATTGCTTCCAAAGAGCTGGTGATTCGCATGGGCCAGGCCGGTTATCTCGGTTTTTACGGTACCGGCGGCATGTCGTTGCAAGTGGTTGAAGCGGCAATTGCGCATATCCAGCAGGTTTTGTGTCGCGGAGAGGCCTACGGAATGAATTTGTTATCCGACCTGTCCCGGCCGAAACAGGAAATGGATACGGTGGATCTGTTTCTGCGTTACGGCGTACATAATATCGAAGCATCCGCCTATATGCAGATTACGCCGGCGCTGGTCAAGTATAGGTTGAAGGGGGTAAGTACTGACGCTCAGGGATGTTTGATTGTCCCGAACAGGGTGATCGCCAAAGTTTCACGGCCCGAGGTGGCGCAGCTTTTTCTGGCTCCGGCGCCGGAACAGATCGTCAGTCGTCTGCTCGAAGAAGGCCGGATTTCGGAACAGGAGGCGGCCTTATCCGGGCGGTTGCCGGTCGCTTCGGATGTCTGCGTGGAATCGGATTCCGGTGGACATACCGATATGGGCGTTGCCTCGGTTCTACTGCCGACCATTATCCGTTTGCGGGACGGTCTGCAACAACAATATCAGTATCGGAAACCGGTGAGGGTAGGTGCTGCCGGAGGCATCGGTACCCCTGAGTCGGCCGCATGCGCGTTTATGTTGGGCGCTGATTTTATTGTCACCGGCTCGATTAACCAGTGCACCGTGGAGGCAGGAACCAGCGATAGGGTCAAGGACATGCTTCAAGGGATAAACATTCAGGATACCGCTTATGCTCCGGCCGGAGACATGTTTGAACTGGGCGCAAAGATTCAGGTGATGAAGAAAGGCGTTTTTTTTCCTGCCAGGGCCAATAAGCTTTACGATCTTTGGCGAAATTACGGTTCGCTGGATCTTATCGACGCCCCGGTCCGTAAGGAAATACAGGATAAATACTTCAGGCGCAGTTTTGACGAGGTGTATCAGGAAACAAAAGGCTATTACCAGCAGCAGTTTCCCGAAGAAATTGAAAAAGCGGAACGCAGCCCAAAGGTTATGATGGCGTTGATTTTTCGCTGGTACTTTGTCCACACCATGCGTCTTGCCCTGGAAGGCGGCAGCGAACAGCGTGTGGATTATCAGGTGCACACCGGCCCGGCTCTGGGCGCATTTAACCAATGGGTTCAGGGTACATCGCTTGAGGATTGGCGGAATCGTCATGTCGATGCCATTGGCGAACACCTGATGCAGGCGTCTGCCGACTATATGAACCGGCGGTTACAGATATTTTTGTAGCGTTTATCCCATTATGTTGTGCCATGCCTGCGGAATTTTCAGACATGGGTCGCCGGTGTTTAAGCCCTGAGTTTTAGCTTTTCCTGTTGCGGAATTTTGCTTAAATCCACGCTGTCTTGATAAAGCTGAATGCTGCCGGTTTGCGTGTCGATCAGATACTTGTTGAATTGGCTGCCGTGCAAGGTCTTTTTCAATTGAATTTTGGCGTCGTAGATCGGGAGCAACCGGATCATATAGATTTCCCGGTTATAGTCGGGGTTACGCCAAGTCTCGGCGGCATGGAAGGTTTTGTTGTTAAATAAAACAACTTGGCCTGCTTGCCAGTCATTTTTTATAAACTTGTCGGCATAATAATCTCTGACAAAGTTTGTACTGATTTTGTAATTCTCCATTAATGCCTTATAGGGTGCGCCATTGATAAAATTCTTCATTGCCGTGGCGTCGATTTTATCGCTGTCGATATAGCCGTTTTCATCAAGATAGGCCGGGATATTTAAAAATGCATCCTCGAATAACCTCAATAGCACATTTCCCGGAACTTTTAATTTGCATTTGGACTCCGGCAGAATGGCTAAGCGACCGCCGTTATCTTCGTTAACGTCAATAAGCGGGATGTATACCGTTATATCGTTCTCGGTTTCATAAAAGTGATGAAAATTCGGTATGTCGGAATGGATGTCTATGAATGACCGATGATTATGGTCGTTACCCAGGTAAATATCGTAGGACGCGACAATAAACCGGGTCTTAAAAAAACGTTGGCAATTCTGCTGCAATAAATGCGAACACACCTTTTCAATAAAGGTTTGCTCAAGATGAATGGCTTTGTTGTAGGACTTACTGTACAGCTTTGTGACCATCTTGTTGGCCAGTCCGGGGAGCAGGGAGAACAAAGAACCGGTGATTTTTCCTTCAAGATAAGCTTGGTGTTCGTTTTTAGTGAAATACTGAGGATAGTCGTTGCGGACTTCAGCGACATTTTTATAATGATTTTTCATGTCCTCAAGCAGCCCGTCGGGCAGGGAAACACCGGTGTCAATGAAACCGTTGGTAAAGTATTCATTAAAATATTGCGTATTCAGAATGCTTTGCATATTTATCTCCTTGTTTATCGTGGCGTCATGCCGGTATTATGCATCAACGCTTTTATATATGGCTAGGGTTTCGGTTTATGTCGTTCAGCGCAGCTTGACTTTGTTCGGTGTAGTTGTGAGTATGTCAGCGTTTTACCGAATATCAAATAAAATTAATACGGCTTATTAAAAATAAATCAGCCGTTGTTTTCCAACCAGGCTTTTAATAATGACCGCAAATCAAACCGACCTGAAAGAACTGCTAAAAAAACGATTATTCGACAGTATTTCCGCACAGATAGATTTGATCGGTTATGTGCCGGATGATATAACCAAGCTGGTTAAAGATTTCACATTTGAAACGAAACATGCTGATCGGGCATCAAATGATGTGGAACTTGAGGCCGGATTATTTGAAAATGGAGCAATCGTTGCTAGCAATCAGCCCGATAAGGAAAAACTTGCCGAACTGGTTAATGGTCATTATGACCAAGTATTTTATGATTGCGACGGGATGATGGGGCGTCTTTATCAAGATACCCAATATAGAAACATAGGATACTGGGACGAGGCCACTCTTTCCCAGGACCAAGCATCTGAAAGATTACAGGATGCTTTGCTCGATTTTATACCTGAAAAATCAGGGCGAATACTCGACGTGGCTTGCGGAATGGGGGCTTCAACGCGCCGTTTGCTGAATCATTACCCGGCTGAGAATATTTGGGCGATCAATATATCGGAAAAACAGATTGAATCAACCCGAAGCAATGCACCCGGTTGCAATGCTCAGGTTATGAATGCCGTTGACATGGGATTTGATAATGATTTTTTTGACAGTATTTTGTGTATTGAGGCTGCAATGCACTTCGAAACCCGGCAGAAATTTCTTGAAGAGTCTTTTCGCGTGTTAAAACCAGGTGGTTATCTGGTTTTGTCGGATATTCTTTTGACCTCTAGAGCAAGATTGGCACAGCTCCCTATGTACCATGGTCCTGAGAATCATATTGAAACTGTCGAAAAATATTATGAGTTACTTTCGGATGCCGGATTTAGCTCTATCGTTATTATTGATAAGAGCAAAGATGTCTGGGGGGCTCATTTTTTGCGGGCAGTTAACAGGATTCATGAAAAATTTTATTCAGGTGACATTGGTATTATCGAGTTAACTGAAACATTGTGGAATTATTACAACGCAAACGCTGTAATGGGTGCTTGTTTGTTTATTAGTGCGCAAAAATAATTTAGATTATTTCATTGTTTTGTAATATTCGATAGCGGGCGATTTTAACTATATTTTGAATAGAGAAATAGGCAATTCACTAGCATTACTGAGTGTTGTGCTGGAAACAATAATTTTTTGGTTTTGACAATCTGTTTTATAAGTAATTAACAAAGGATGAACGATGACTGATCAGTATGACTTGAAAGAGCTGCTAAAAAAACGATTATTCGACAGTATTTCCGCGCAGATCGATTTGATCGGCTATGTGCCGGATGATATAGCCAAGCTGGTCAAGAATTTTACATTTGAGACGGAAGTCGTCGGTCAGTCGCCTGATGATGTCGAGTTTGCACGCCGCAAGGATGCCGATCCGAGTTTAGCCGAAAGCAGTTGCGACAAGGACAGCCTGGCGAGTCAGATTAATAATTATTATGACCAGGCGTTTTACAGCCGCGACGGCATCATGGGTATTTTGCTTGGCGGAACCGAGTATAGGAATATCGGTTACTGGGATGAAACGACGACCACGCAGAACAGCGCGTCCGAGCGGCTGCAAGACGCCTTGCTTGATTTTATACCGGAAAAATCAGGGCGCATACTGGATGTGGCTTGCGGTATGGGGGCGTCAACGCGTCGTTTGTTGAATCATTATCCGGCCGAGAATGTCTGGGCGATCAATATATCGGAAAAACAGCTGGAATCAGTTCGAAAGAATGCGCCGGGATGCAATGCCCAGGTTATGAATGCAGTTGACATGAAGTTTGACGATAATTTTTTCGACAATATTCTGTGCATCGAAGCGGCATTTCATTTTGAAACCCGAAGGAAATTTCTTGAAGATGCGTATCGGATTCTCAAGCCCGGAGGGCGCCTGGTTTTATCCGATACGCTGTTCACATCCAGGGAAAGACTGGTGCAGCACGCTGTGTTTCCAAGTCCTGAAAATCATATAGAAACGGTAGATGAATACCGGGAGCTGTTATCCGAGGTCGGTTTTAGCAATATTATCATCAATGATGTCAGCAGAGAGGTTTGGGGCGCGCATTTCCTGCATACCGTAAACAAGATTCACGAAGAGTTTTATAACGGCAATCTGAATATTGTCCAGCTGACTGAAATCTTGTGGACTTATTATCACTTGAACTCAATCACCGGGCTGTGCCTTTTTGTCAGCGCACAAAAATGATGATTGAGCTTCATTGTTCCCGGTAATCAGCCTGCTTTCATAATTCCAATTTGGCCTCGGCAGGAATTTGGCTGAGGTCAATCTGATGATCGTAGCGGTGGATTTCTCCCTTTTCGGTATCCAGCAGGAAGTTGTTGAACAGATTGCCGTGAAGGTTTCTTTTTAATTTGATATTGACGTCGTATATCGGGAACATCCTGACGACATAGACTTCCCGGTCTATCTGCTCGTTCTTCCAGCGTTCGGCGGCATGGAAATTTTTGTTGTTCCACAGCAGCACCTTGCCTTTGGTTTCGGTAGTCATTAGAAAGTCGTCGGCGTAGTGGCTTTTAGCCAGACCGATAACGCTTTTATACAGATTCATCAGATCCTGATGCGGCTTGCTCCTGACAAAAGCGGCAGTGGCTGCGGGGCTGATTTTGTCAGGGTCTACATAGCCGTCTTCGTCCAGGTTGCTGCTGTCTACTGAAAAATACTGGTATAGGAATTTCAGCAATATGTTGCCGGGAACTTTTAATTTGCTTTCCGGCAGCACCTGAATCCGGCCGCCGTTTTCATCATCGAGATCGACCAGGGGTATGTATATGGTAATGTCATTTTCGGTTTCATAAAAATGATGGAAGTTGGGAAAGTCGGTATGTATGCCGGCTGCTGAACGCAGATAGTCGTTACGCAGGTACATATCGTAAGAAGCGACTATGTAACGGGTTTTAAAGAATCGCTGAAAGTCGTTTTCCAACAGGTATTTTAAAACTTTTTCTATATAAGCCTGCTCACCGTAGACGGCTTTTCTATAGGTCTTGTCATAAAGTTTTTTCACCATTTTTTTGGCGATATTGGGGAAGGTATTAAAAAAAAGGCCTAATGCCCGGCCTTCCATATAGACCTGATGCTCGTTATTAACGAAAAATTTCGGAAAGTCGTTATGGCCTTCCGCTTTTGTTAGATAGTGTTGCTTGATTTCATCCACCAGTTCATCGGGTAACGATAAGTTTGTTTCCACGAATCCGCTGGAATAGTATTCGTTAAAATAATTTTCTTTCAGAATATTGTGCATTGCCACGACCTCCCAATAAATACCATTTTTCGGTTAAGTTTTTTTTGCATTATAGGCATCAGACAGATTGAAATCCATTTTTCATTATTTTAATGCGCTGTCAGTATTAAACTATTTTGGAATCCTTGAATGGTTGACGAAAATAACACAAAACTATTCCCTGAAAAGGCTTCGCCAAATACCCCGGTTTGGCATGCTGGTTGATAAAATCTTGGTAATGCAGCGCGCCCGATTGATAGGGCGGATCGCCGCCTATAAAATTGGATAGTTTTCATTGGCTATTAGCGGCAGTCGGCAGTCGATATAAAAGTAGTCTTTAGCAATAAGGGCCTTTATAATCGGGCAAAGCCGGTTTTATATGCAGTTTTTGATATGACGTTGTGATTTGATCTGTCCAGATTAAACGAAAGAAAATGCAAAGCTGAATACGTGCGCATGCCGGCTTGATAATTTATGCCAAATAACAGATTAGGAGATGTTCACAATGCTAGGTTCAGAGTCGGAACAAGTCGCCACCCTGTATGATTCACCGGAAGGTCAATTGGGACCGATATTGTTTGGTGGGCATTTGCACTGGGGCTATTGGGATGAAAACAATGCCGATGACAATTTTGCCGCCGCTGCGGACAAGCTGGCGCAGATAATGATCGACAAGACGCAAATACGGGAAGGGCAACGGTTTATCGATCTTGGTTGCGGGGTAGGGCAACCGGCGATGAAATTAGCCAAGGCCAAAGGCTGTTCGGTAGACGGCATCACCATCAGCAAGTTCCAACAACAGAGCGCAACGTCCAGAGCCCAGGCCGAAGGCATGCAGGACAAACTCCGGTTTATTCACGGCAGCGCTCTGGACATACCCAACGAAGATCAGGCCTATGACGGCGGCTGGTTTTTTGAGTCTATTTTTCACATGGGGCACCGGGACGCCCTGCTTGAAGCCAACCGGGTGTTGAAGCCCGGCGCGACGTTGGTGTTGACTGATCTGCCGACCCTGCCGACCACGACTGAAGAGTTCAAAGCCTTTGTTCAGCAACATATCCACTCCAGCTTTATTGCTAAAGAAGACTATCCCGCCTTGATGGCGGAAACAGGATTCGAGTTGGTAGGGATCGATGATATTACGGAAAACGTGATGCCCTGGCTGGTTCCCAAACTCAAGGAAACCCTTGCCGAGCATAAGCAGGAAATTACAGAGCTGTTTAACGACGCTGCCGACAAAGCAATCGATGACTGGGTTTACCTGTTTGAATATATGAGTGAAAACCTGGGGTACATGGTGGTTACTGCAAGGAAGTTATAGTAAATGCTGAATAAATCCATCCCGGATTTTTCAGTGGCGGTGCGTCCTTGCACTGCGGGAATGGCTGGTTCAAGCAGTCGTTTCTTATAACCAATGGTTATGCAAATTTAGGCTGGCATCTGATTGGATGGAGCTTGGGGCTTGGTAATGAATACCGTACAAGAATTAAAAGAAATTGAGGAAGCGATACTAAAAGCAAGCTCCGCCGGTACTCAACCGGCCGCTAAATGTATGCAGAGCCAAGAACAAGCGCCTGTCCATACCGGTCTTCCTGAGCCGATTGCGATCATAGGATTATCCGGCTTTTTCCCGAAAAGCAACTCGGTTGACGAGTTCTGGCGCTTGCTGGATCAGGATGTTTCATTAATCGAGGAGATTCCGTCCAGCCGCTTTGACTGGCGAAAATTTTACGATCCGACCGGTAAAAAGGCGGGGGAAAGCCGGAGTAAATGGGGTGGCTTCATTCCCGACATTGCCGGGTTCGATCCGGCTTTTTTCAATATTCTGCCCGGTGAAGCCGTCACGATGGACCCTCGGCAACGTTTGTTGCTGATGTCGGCGTATCAGACATTTGCCGATGCCGGATACGCGCCGGAATCCCTGAAACAAAGCAAAACCGGCGTATTCGTTGCAATACAGGATAACGAGTATCTGCAACTGCTCAAAGATGCAGGAGTCGATACCGGGGAGTGGTACGCGCAAACCTGCCTGCTGGCAAACCGGATTTCCTATTTCTTCGATTTTCGCGGGGCCAGCGAAGTCGTCGATGCCCAATGCCCCGGAGCCGCCGTCGCAATACACCGCGCCGTCAGTGCCTTACGCAGCGGAGAAATAGATCAGGCGCTGGTAGGCGCTGCCAATCTGTTATTAAGGCCGGAGCCTTTTGCGTTGTTGTCGGATTCCGGGCAGTTAAGTCCCACTGATTCGGTCAATTCATTCGGTTTGCATGCGCAGGGACACTTGCGCGCGGAAGGCGTTGCAAGCCTGTTGCTGAAGCCGCTGTCCAAGGCGCTTGCCGATAAGGATTCGATTTACGCGCTGATCAAGAATACCGCTGTCAACTATAACGGCCAGGGCGGCGCGTCGATTGCCGCGCCCAATACCGACAGCCATGTTGAACTGATTAAAACCTGTTACCGGCAAGTCAATATCGACCCGCGGCAGGTGCGTTATATCGAGGCGCAGGGCATGGGCAACGTCCTGGCCGACCTGGCCGAATGGCAGGCATTTAACCGTGCGCTGAAGGAAATGGCGCGGCAACAGCAGGTTTCGCTTGCGCCCGGCATGTGCAAGATCAGCACGGTCAAGCCGATGATGGGGCATATGGAGTCGGCATCGGCTTTGGGGGCTCTGTTCAAGGTCGTGCGCAGCATGCAGACCGGCGTCATCCACAAGATTGTCAATTTCACCGACTATCATCCTGACATGGACAGGGAAAACCAGCCCTGCACACTGGCGACAGAAACGGCAGCGTGGCCGCGGACAAATGTCGCCCGGCTGGCGGGTGTGCATTGTTACGGCATGGGCGGGATTAACGCGCATTTATTAATAGAGGAATATGATCGTAGCCAACAAAACAAAGATGCTAGCCGGGACGCCCGTGTAGATGGGCAGGTGAACCAAGAAGAGTCACCGGTGCTGATCGTATTATCGGCAAAAAGCGCGCCTTGCTTAACCGCAATGGTCGGACAGCTTTATCAATTTCTAGTTCAAGACGGCCAGCCGGCAAGTCTTAGCGATATCGCCTTTACCCTGCAGGTTGGCCGGGACGCATTGGAGCACCGTATCGCCTGGGTCGTGCAGTCGCAGCACGAACTGGTTAGCGGCTTGAAGAAATATCTCGGCAGCGCCGCTGAAACCAGCGGCGGACATGTTTATCAGGGGCAGGCGAAAGACGCCACGGCCGGCCGCTCCCACCCGCTGACCGGGGACAACCTGCATGCGCTGGCTGCCTATTGGGTGAATGGCGGTTCCGTATCATGGGCGTCTTTGTACAGCGGTAAAAATGCTCGCCGTGTGCGGCTGCCCGTTTATCCGTTCGACAAACAGCAGTACTGGATACGCACAGACAATACCGCAGATACATCGGTTTGTGCTGACGACAGGCAAACAGCAGAACACAGGATCAGGGACTACCTGGTTTCAATGCTCGGCGAAGCGTTGCAACTGCCGCCGGAGAAAGTTAACCCCGAACAACATCTTTACGATTTCGGCATCGATTCAATTATCGGCATGAAATTGTTGCGCGGTCTGGCGCGCACATTTGATCTCGAAGTGCAGGGCAGGGATATGCTGGAATACCCGACCATACATGCCTTGGCTCACTATCTTGGGCGGCAGTTAAACCGGCAGCCGGATCAGCCGGTCGCGGGCAGTCCGGCAGTCCCGGAGCAGTCTCAACAGGCAACCGGGCAAACAGAGAGATTCCCGCTTTCTGAAGGCCAGAAAGGCTTGTGGACCTTGCAAAAGCTGGTCCCGGATATGAGCGCCTACAATATCCCGCTGTGCTTTCAGATCGCGCAGCCGGTTGATGTGGGGGCCTTAAAACAAGCCTGCCGTTTTTTGCTGGAGCAATACCCTATACTAGCCAGCGCGTTCGTCTCACAGGATAGAGAACTGATCCGGGAAACCCGTACAGAACCGGTATTGGCGCCTGTATCGATAATGGAACAGCAGGATGTTTCAGCACTGGACCCCGAGCAGTTGCTGGAACACATCAGGACAATAGCCAGGATTCCGTTTGAACTGGACTCCGGCCCTTTGCTGCGCTTCCATTTGTTCAGCCGCGGCCCGGATGACAATTACCTGTTGCTGACGCTGCATCATATCGTTTTCGACGGCGGCTCGTTCCTGCCTGTGGTCGGCACATTGCTGAACGCGTATCAACAAATTTCGCAAGGGAAGACGCCAACATTGGCCGAAGCTATCGACCATTACCCCGACTTTGTGCAATGGGAGCGGAAAATGCTGTCCGGCGCGGAAGGCCAACAGCATCGCGCTTACTGGATGCAGCAGTTATCGGGCACACTGCCGGGCCTGAACCTGTTTACCGATTATCCCCGCGCCGCAAGCAGCCGTTTCGAGGGACGGACGCATTCAATCCGGCTTGATTCGGCGTTGAGCGGACAGATCAGGACATTTGCCCGGCAACAGCGGATGAACCTGTCCACGCTGTTTTTGGCGCTGTTTAACGTACTGCTGCATCGCTATACCGGCCAGGACGACATCATTATCGGCATGCCGGAAAAAGGGCGCTCGCAGGAGCGTTTCGATAACGCGGTCGGGTATTTCATCAATATGCTGCCGATACGGAGCCGGGATCTGGGGCAAAAACCGTTCGCCGCCCTGATCCGTGACTTACAGCTGACCATGACCGATGCGCTGGATCATGCCGCCTATCCTTTTCCGGTGCTGGTCAGTGACTTGGGTATTGCGCCGACCGAAGACTTTGCGCCGGTTTTTCAGGTTGCGTTCGAATATCAAAACGTGTTCTCCGCAGGCGACTTACAGACCTTTCAGCGGCAGTTCCAGGATGTCCTGTCGATAACGCTGATTGAAAAAATCGCCCAGGAAGGGGAGTACGAACTGGTCCTTGAAGTCAGGGAAGGCAAGGACGACTTTGCGCTGAACCTGAAATATAACCCGACCTTATTCAAGCCGTCGACCATCGCCAGACTGGCGGAGCATCTGGTCAACCTGGCCGGACAAGCCATTGCCCATCCGCAGCCAGTGCCGGCCGAACTCGGCATGCTGGCCGACCAAGAACAAAAATTGTTGATCGATGACTGGAACAACACCGCAGCAGACTACCCGGCGCAGCAGTGCTTTCATCAATTATTCGAGCAACAGGCCCGGCTGACGCCGAATGCGGTCGCGGTTGTTTTCGAACAGCAGCAACTCAGCTACGCCGAGCTGGATCAAAAAAGTACGCAGCTGGCCAAATACCTGCAACAGGCCGGGGTGGAGCCGGATCGGCTGGTGGCCGTTTGCGTTGACCGCTCCGTTGACATGATGGTCGCCCTGCTGGGCGTCGCTAAATCCGGTGCGGCCTGGCTGCCAATGGATCCGCGCTATCCGGCCGACCGGCTGGGCTTTATGTTGCAGGACAGTCAGGCATCGATGGTGCTGACGC
This sequence comes from Methylobacter tundripaludum, assembly GCF_002934365.1. Lineage (GTDB taxonomy): Bacteria > Pseudomonadota > Gammaproteobacteria > Methylococcales > Methylomonadaceae > Methylobacter_A > Methylobacter_A tundripaludum_A. The sequence goes on from NZ_PTIY01000017.1 coordinate 53,729, forward strand.
AGGCGGATTTCCGACAACAGCTGCACGATATTGCGGTCAAAGCCGGTCGAGCCGACATTCCGGTGCTTGCTCTGGACAGCCAATGGGACGGCATTGAGCGTCAGGCGCAGCATGTTGATTTGCGCCGGCAGGCGGATGCGGATCATCTGGCCTATGTGATTTATACATCGGGCAGCACCGGCGTTCCCAAAGGCGTCATGATCCGGCACCGGTCGCTGACCAATTTCCTGCTGTCAATGGCGAAAGAGCCCGGTTTCCAAGCCGGTGACAGGCTGTTGGCGGTCACCACCTACTGTTTCGATATTGCCGCGCTGGAACTGTTGCTGCCTCTGGTGCGCGGCGGATGCTGCTGTATTTGCGCGTCGGACAAACTGAACGACAGCGCCCGTCTGCAACAGGAGATAAAACGGCTGCAACCCACAGTCATTCAGGCCACGCCGTCCACCTGGACCCTGCTGTTTCACGGCGGCTGGCGTAATGAACAGGGCGTTAAAATATTGTGCGGCGGAGAGCCTTTGCCGCAAGCGTTAAAACAGCAATTTGCCGCCGGCGGCAGCGAGGCCTGGAACATGTACGGGCCTACCGAAACGACCATCTGGTCGACCGTTGCCCGAATTAGCAAAGACGAGCCGATCAATATCGGCAAGCCCATCGCCAATACGCAGGTCTATATTGTCGATCACAACAACCGGGTGGCGCCGATAGGCCTGCCCGGCGAGCTCTGCATCGGCGGCGACGGCTTGGCTAAAGGTTACCTGAACAATCCGGGGCTGACCGCGGAAAAATTCATCGATAACCCGTTCAAACCGGGCAGCAGGCTGTACCGCACCGGCGATTTGGCGCGCCGGCGCGAGGACGGCGTGCTGGAGCATCTGGGGCGTTTGGATCATCAAGTCAAAATTCGCGGTTATCGCATAGAGCTCGGCGAAATAGAAAGCTGGCTTAACCGGCACCCGGAAATCCGGCAGAGCGTGGTTGTCGCCCGTGAACAGCAGGGCGGCAAGCAACTGGTCGCTTATTATGTAAAGCATTCGGATCAGGAGCTGTCGCAGGCGCAATTGCAGAATTATCTGGCCGAACAATTGCCGGACTACATGGTTCCGGCAATCTTTGTTGCGGTTCCGGAAATTCCGTTAATGGCTAACGGCAAAACGGATCGCAACGCGCTGGCGGCGCGGGAACCGGTTATCGAGCGCAAGGACAGCTACATTCCTCCGCAGTCGGAAATAGAACGGACGGTGTTGGCTATCTGGCAGGCATTGCTGAATATCGGGACCATCGGCGTTACCGACGGCTTTTTTGAGCTGGGCGGCAATTCGGTGTTGTCGGTGATGTTGGCGCAACGGATCAGCGAGGCGTTTGATGTTAAATTCAGCGCGCCGGATTTGTTTAAGTATCCGACCGTGCAGGACATCAGCTTGTTCATCGGCAAGGCCGGAGGGCGCGAAACCGTTTCTCCTGCCGTGAAACAGGCATCGCCAAATTTGAGCCTGTTTTCAACTGCAAGTAAACCGCGCATTGCTACAGATGTCAGAACCTACCCGGATTACTATCAGCACAGTCTGGCGATTATCGGCATGTCCTGTCATTTGCCGGGCGCTAAAAACCCGATGCAATTCTGGCGGAATTTACGCCAAGGCAAGGAAAGTTCGACGCTGCTTTCCGTCGATGAACTGCGTAACGCGGGCATTGCCGAAGAATTGATCAACAACCCGAACTTTGTCCCGCTGCAATACAGCATGGAAGGAAAGGACCTGTTCGATCCGGGTTTTTTCAATATTTCCCCTAAGAACGCCGCCTTCATGGACCCGCAATTTAGGATGCTGTTGCAGCATTCCTGGCAGGCGATCGAGGATGCCGGGTATGTTGCCGGGGAAATTCCCGAGACAGCGGTGTTCATGTCGGCCAGCAACAGTTTTTATAAAACGCTGCTGCATAATTCCGGGGCCGTAGACGCCGCGGACGAGTATGCCGCATGGATTGCCGGGCAGGGCGGAACCATTCCAACCATGATTTCCTATCAACTGGGGCTGAAAGGGCCGAGTTTTTCGGTGCATTCGAACTGTTCGTCGTCGCTGGTCGGCTTGTATCTTGCCAACCAGAGCTTGCAGTTGAATGAGGCTAAATATGCCTTGATCGGCGGCGCAACCTTGTTTCCGATACCGGGCGCGGGCCATGTTTACCAGCCCGGCATGAACTTTTCCAGCGACGGCCACTGCAAGGCCTTCGATGCGTCCGCCGACGGGCTGGTCGGCGGCGAAGGTGTGGCGGTGGTGATGGTCAAAAAAGCCATCGATGCGATCGAGGACGGCGACCATATCTATGCGCTGGTACGCGGCATTGCGGTCAATAATGACGGTTCGGATAAGGCGGGTTTTTATGTGCCGAGCGTCAAGGGGCAGGCCGATGTGATTCAAAAGGTGCTGAACGCCACCGGCGTTAATCCCGAAACTATCGGCTATGTCGAAGCGCACGGAACCGGCACCAAACTGGGCGACCCGGTCGAAGTGATGGCCTTGAACGAGGTTTATCAACGCTACACGGCAAAAAAACAGTTCTGCGGCATCGGTTCGGTTAAACCTAATATCGGCCATCTGGATACCGCAGCCGGACTGGCCGGCGTCATCAAGGTTGCGCTCAGTTTGCAGCAGGGTGAAATTCCGCCGTCGATCAACTACAAAACCCCAAACCCGGAGATCGACTTTACATCTTCCGCTTTTCGCGTAGTCGACAAGCTGACCAAATGGCCAAACGGTAGCGAGCCGCGCCGCGCGGCGCTAAGTTCGTTCGGCATCGGCGGAACCAATGCGCATGCGATACTCGAGGAATATCGGTCGCTATCGACAAGACGCGACATCGCTACGCCGCAGGAACCTGCTCAAGGTGATCAGGTCATAGTGCTGTCGGCCAAAACCGAAGCGCAGCTAAAGACCTATGCCGCCAAGTTGTTGCAGACTATTGAGACAGAGCTTGATACTCTGCAAGTCAGGCTACAAGATCTGGCTTTTACCCTGCAATTAGGACGGGAGGCCATGTCCTGGCGGGTTGCGTTCCGGGTTGCCGGGATCAGCGAACTGGCCGGTAAACTGAAGCGGTTTACTGCGGGCGCTGCCGCGATCGAAGACTGCTTTCAGGGACAAGCCAAATCAGCCGGTGACGCGACAGCGCTTCCGGTCGATCATGAGGACGGTAATGATCTGGTTTCCCTATGGCTGGCGCGCGGCCGTCTGGATAAAGTCGCCAGAGCCTGGGCAAGCGGTCTGGATTTTGACTGGTCGTTGTTGCATCGGGACAGTGCGTGCCGCCGTATCAGTCTGCCGACCTATCCGTTTGCGGAGGAACGCTACTGGGTCGAAGCAACGCCGGGCGATAGCCGGAATTCCAAATCGACTCCCTTTGTACAGGCCGATGCAGCCAATGCGGAGCTGATTGCACACCCGCTATGGAAACAGAAAACAGCCGACACCACGATAAAACCGCCGGTTTACGGTCGGCATCTGGTCATGCATTACGGCTTGGATGCGACGGTTCGAACCGTCCTTCAAACGCGGATGCAAGGCTCTGATTGTATTGAGTTGCAGCCGACCGGCACTACACCGGCGCAGCGGTATCAATCGGTCTGTATGCAGGTTTTCGACGTCATTAAACGGCTTGCCGCGGACAATGCCCAGAACACGCTGATTCAGGTTGTGCTGGCCGGGGACGGAGAACAGCAGCTCTATGCCGGCCTGTCCGGGCTGCTGAAAACCGCCAGGCTGGAAAATCCGAAAATGATTGCCCAGCTTATTGTTACCGGCTCCGACAATAGCGCAGAGTCTCTGGCGGTGAAACTGACGGAGAACAGTTTTTGCCCGGATGACAGTTATATCCGTTACCAGCCGCAGCGCACGATCATTGATTGGGAAACCCTGGCAAGCGATGAAACAGGGCTTGATCTGCCGTGGAAAGAGCGCGGCGTTTACCTGCTTACCGGCGGTGCCGGGGGCTTAGGTCTAGTATTTGCCGAGGAAATCGCAAGGCAAGTACAACAGGCGACGCTGGTTCTGGTTAACCGGTCGGAATTGACGGCGCGGCAACTGCAACGGCTTGAGACGCTCAGAACAAAAGGCATTACCGTTGTCTGCGAACAGGCCGATGTCAGCTGTGAGCAGGATGTTGACGCATTGATTGCGGATATTATCCGGCAGTTTGGAACGATTGACGGCATCCTGCATGGCGCAGGCGTTATTCAGGACAACTTTATCCTGAATAAGTCGGCAGCGGAGTTTGAAGCGGTGCTTGCCGCCAAAGTTGCCGGTACCGTGAATCTGGACAGTGCCGCGCGCGATCTCGAACTGGACTTTTTTGTCTTGTTTTCGTCGGCAGCGGCGGTACTGGGCAGCGCAGGACAGGCCGATTATTGCGCGGCCAACGCCTTTATGGACGCCTTTGCCCATTATCGCAATGAGCAGGTGGCCGCGAAACAGCGCCGGGGTCATACCCTGGCGATCGATTGGCCGCTCTGGCAACATGGCGGCATGCGCATCGATACTGCCGCAGAGCAGTCGATGCGGCAGGCGACCGGGCTTGTTCCGATGCGGAGCGAAGCCGGCATTCAGGCTCTATACCGGAGCTTGGCCTCAGGTCGGGCGCAGACGCTGGTACTGGAGGGTGATGCAGCCTCAATCCAACGCTTGCTGGCTGCCGGGCAATCGCGAATTGAGGTTGCGCCGAAGACAGCGGATTTAAGCGTAACAGTCGACAGCGGCACGCTCCGGCAAAACACCGTGCAACAATTGAAACACCTGCTGTCGGAAACCGTCAGGATGCCTTCGGAACGCATTCAAGCACACGAACCGATGGAAAAATACGGCATCGATTCGATTGCGATCACCCAGCTGAATCAAAAACTGGAAAAGGTTTTCGGTAATATTTCCAAGACTTTGTTTTATCAATACCAGACAGTGGATGCGTTGGCGGGCTATCTGGCTGCCGATTATCCCGACGCCTGTCTGGCCTGGACGGGACAAAGCGTGACAACAGCCGAAAGGTCGGTTGAGCGCAATATTGCTGAGTTACGCGAAAAGCCCTCTCCAGAGGGAGAGGGTTGGGTGAGGGGAAATCAGAATAAGAAACAAAACCTATTTAAATCCCCTCATCCCAACCTTCTCCCTGAGGGAGAAGGGGTAAATTGGGACGCTTCAATGCAGTCGTCCACAGTACAAGAGCCAATCGCCATTATCGGCATTAGCGGCCGTTATCCGCAGGCCGACACGCTGGAAGCTTTTTGGGAAAACCTGAAAACGGGCAAGGATTGCATCAGCGAGATTCCGCCGGATCGTTGGCCGATGCAGAATTTTTTCGACGCCGATCCGAAACATGCGGTGGCTTCAGGCAAGAGCTACAGCAAGTGGGGCGGCTTTCTCGACAGTTTTGCCGATTTCGATCCGCTGTTTTTCAATATTTCCCCGCGCGAAGCGCTGACGATCGACCCGCAGGAGCGCCTGTTTTTGCAATGCGCTTGGCAGGCTTTGGAAGACGCCGGTTATACGCGGGAAACCTTGCGGCAGAATGTCGGCGTTTTTACCGGTATCACCAAAACCGGCTTCGATTTGTACGGCCCTGAGCTATGGCGGCAAGGCCGTATCGTATTCCCGCATACGTCATTCAGCTCGGTCGCCAATCGCATTTCCTATTGCCTGAACCTGCACGGCCCCAGCATGCCGATTGACACCATGTGCTCATCGGCATTAACGGCGATCCATGAAGCCTGCCAGCATATCCGCCACGGCGATTGCGACATGGCGATTGCCGGCGGGGTGAATTTATACCTGCATCCGTCGACTTATGTCGGCCTGTGCTCGGTGTATATGCTGTCCAGAGACGGACAATGCAAAAGTTTCGGCAAAGGCGGCAACGGATTCGTACCGGGCGAGGGCGTCGGTGCGGTGCTGCTGAAACGGCTGTCTCAGGCGATAAAGGACGGCGACCCCATTCATGCGATCATCCGCGGCAGCAGCGTCAATCACGGCGGCAAAACTAACGGCTACACCGTACCCAACCCCAATGCGCAGGCCGAGCTGATCAGAGACACGCTGCAAAAAGCGGGCGTTGACGCGCGAACAATCAGCTATATGGAAGCGCACGGCACCGGCACGGAGCTGGGCGACCCGATCGAGATGACCGGATTGACCGAGGCGTTCCGTCATTACACAAACGAGACCGGGTTCTGCGCGCTGGGTTCGGTCAAGTCCAATATGGGCCATCTGGAAGCAGCTGCGGGCATGGCCGGGTTAAGCAAAATCATACTGCAAATGCGGCATGGCCAAATTGCGCCCAGCCTGCATGCGCGGCAGTTAAACCCGAATATCGATTTTGCGTCCACGCCTTTTACCGTTCAGCAGCAGCTTGCCGACTGGCGGCGGCCAACGCTGACGATTGACAACGAAACCCGCGAATTCCCAAGAAGAGCCGGTCTTTCTTCATTCGGAGCGGGCGGCTCAAACGCCCATCTGGTGATCGAGGAATACATACAGCCGGATGTCCGGCCGATGCCGGCGATCATCAGGCCGGAGTCTCGGGCGGTCATTGTGTTGTCGGCAAAAACCGACGAACGGCTGAATCAGGTTGTTACCAATTTACTCGGCTTCCTGAACGAAAACGAAGCGGATCTGCATAATATCGCTTACACCTTGCAGGTCGGGCGCGAAGCCCTGGATGAGCGGTTGGGCTTGGTGGTGTCTTCGATAGCGGAGCTTAAGCATAAACTGGCCGAATTTCTCGACGCCAAAGACGACATAGCGGATGTCTGCCGCGGCAAGATTCAGCGCAACAAAGACGCATTCGTCGCGCTGGCCGATGACGAAGAGTTCCAGGATACGGTCGATAAATGGATCGCTCGGGGCAAATACGCCAAGCTGCTCGATTTCTGGGTCAAAGGACTGGCTGTCGATTGGGCTAAACTTTATCAGGATAAAAAACCGCAGCGCATTCACTTGCCGGTCTATCCGTTCGCCAAGCAGCGTTATTGGCTGGACGTTAACGCCGACAACCTACAGGCACCGGCGACAAGCGCGGATGATTCCGGCGAGGTTGCCGCGCAACAGGCCGAATTGATCATGATGCGCCCGGTGTGGGATGCGCTGACGCCGCAAGACTGCGCAGTATTCCCGTCCGCCACATCAAGGCTGGCGATTGTCGGCGGCACCGACCGGCAAAAACAGGCGGTCCGCGAGCAGTACAACAGTGCAATCGATCTGGCCATAGCGCCGGGGCAAGACATACAGGCGACAACTGAGCAGTTGCAGCAGTTGGAACGACTGGATCATATCGTCTGGATTGCGCCGCATTGCGAATTGCAGGCGGTTACCGACGAGCAAATCATCAACGCGCAGCAAGACGGGGTTATGCAATTGTTCCGGCTGGTCAAAGCCTTGCTGGCTTCGGGTTATGCCGATGCCGACTTGGGGCTGACAGTGATTACCACGCAGGCGTTGGCGGTTTGCGACCGGGACAGAGTTAACCCGGTTCACGCCGCCGTTCACGGGCTGGCCGGCAGCATGGCTAAGGAATATCCGACATGGAAGCTAAGAGCGCTGGATGTGGCCGCCGAAGCCGATTGGCCGGTAGCGAGAATGTGGCGATTGCCGCCGCATCCGCAGGGGGAAAGTTATGCCCGGCGCGGCCAGGACTGGCTGCAACAAAAGCTGGCGCCGCTGCGCGATGCTGCGGCTAGTGCGGACGTCTACCGCCAGCAAGGGGTTTATGTCGTGATCGGCGGAGCCGGAGGGCTCGGCGAAACCTGGAGCAGGGCGATGATCCGGGATTATCAGGCCAGCATTATCTGGCTGGGCAGGTCCGAAAAGGATGCCGCGATTCAGGCCAAACTGGACGCCTTGGCCGAATACGGCGCTACGCCGGAATATATCCAGGCCGACGCCCGCGACCCTGAAGCGATGCGAGAGGCTTACCGGCAGATCAAGCAGCGCCACGGCAACATTCACGGCCTGATTGTATCGACGCTGGGCGAATACGATCAGAGCCTGGCGCAAATGCCGGAGGACTTGTTCCGCGATATTTTGTCGGTCAAGCTCGATGTCAATGTGCGGGCCGTGCAGTTGTTCCAGGACGAACCGCTGGATTTTGTCGTGTTTTTTTCATCGATGGTTGCATTCGGCAGAAGCGGAGGCATGAGTGCTTACGCATCGGCCTGCGTGTTTAATGACGCATTCGCCCGGCAGCTGGCCCATGAATGGGCTTGCGCGGTCAAGGTCATCAATTGGGGCTACTGGGATGTCGGCGGCGGTACGCGCGTTTCCGGCGCGCTGAAAAACCTGGTCGAACAGCGCGGCGTGCAACCGATCGACGCCGCGCAAGGCTTGGCGGCGTTGAAAATCCTGCTGGGCGGGCCGATGCGGCAGCTGGCCGTGACCCGGACCGGCAAGCCGGAGTTGATAGAAACTTTCGCTAGCGATGAATGGACGGCGTGTGCGAGCGACAAATTCCCCTCCTGCATGGACAGTATTGAAACTTATCGTCCGGTACAGGCCGCGCCGGAGGAAAACCCGAGCACCGGACAGCTTAACGACTGGATCGTAAAACTGCTGTTTGTGCAATTGCAGGCGATGGGGCTTTTCCAGCCGGGCCGCCGGGACGATCCCGAGGCAATGCGCAAGCGGGCGGGTATCCTCGATAAATACGACCGCTGGTGGCAGGAGAGCCTGAACATCCTGCAACAACAGGGCTATCTGCGTATCGAAGGCGGCTGCTTTGTGCCGGACGAAAACGCCGGATGCGAGTCGCAACAACAAGTGTGGCGGGACTGGAAAACCCAAAAGCAACATTACCTGAACCAGCCGGAAACCCGTACCCTGGCGGTGCTGGTCGACGACTGTCTAAGCCAGTTGCCGGAGGTGTTGCGCGGCACAACGCTGGTAACCGATGTGCTGTTCCCCAACGGCTCCATGGACAAGATCGAGGGCCTGTACAAAAACAACCGAGTCTGCGATTACTTCAATGACGTTGTCGCCGGAGTGGCCGAGACCTATATCAGGCAACGCATCAACGACGACCCGGCAGCCAGGATACGGATTATCGAGATCGGCGCCGGAACCGGCGGCACCACATCGACGGTGTTGCCGCACCTGAATCCGTTGCGGCAGTACATAGACGAATATTGCTATACCGATATGTCCAGGTCGTTTTTTAACCATGCCAAACTGCGTTACGGCACGGAATATCCGTACCTAAGCTACAAATTGTGCAATATCGAGCAGCCGCTGGCCCAGCAGGACATCGCCGTCGGCAGTTACGATATAGCCATCGCGACCAACGTGCTGCATGCGACCCGAAGCATGCGCAATACCTTGCGCAACGCCAAAGCGGCATTGCGCGGCAACGGCATTCTGGTCTTGAACGAGATCAGCGACAAGACCGTATTCGCGTCGGTATTGTTCGGCTTGATCGACGGCTGGTCGTTGGCTGAGGACGGGCATTTGCGCATCCCCGGAAGCCCCGGACTGTTTCCTGAAAGCTGGCGGACATTGCTGCATCAGGAAGGGTTCAGGTCGGTATTGTTTCCGGCCGAAGCCGATCATGCGCTGGGACAGCAGATTATCGTCGCGGACAGCGACGGCATGATCAGGCAGCAAGTTGCAGATCAAGGCCGGATTCAAAAACAACCCGCTCAGGCTGAAGCGGTTGCCGAGCCGGTAGCGGCAGAAGTGCAATCCGTTGATGTCGTCCAGCCTGAAACAGAAAACAAGCCGGATGCGGCCGAAACGGTGCAAAGCCTGATTCTGGATAGCCTGGCGTCAGCATTGAGCATAAGTCGGGACATGATCGAGCCGGATGTGCCGTTCTCTGACTACGGTATCGATTCGATACTAGGGGTCGGCTTTATCCAGCAGCTCAATAATGCGCTGTCCCTGTCGATGAACACCACGATCCTGTTCGATTATGCGACGGTCGAACGCCTGACCGGACACATCATCGCGGACAACCGGCACAGTATCCGCGTTGAAACCAGTCCGGCAGACGCCGCAGAAATGCGCAAACCGGCGGCAGTACCGGCGCAAGCCTCGACGCCTTTGCATTGCGTGCTCACACGGACGGTTGAACCGGAGCCTGCGCCGCAGCCGCCAGCCCGGCAGGGGCGAGACTCGCTACAGATGGACGGTATCGCCGTGATCGGCATGTCGGGACAGTTTCCCGGCGCGAAAAATGTCGATGAGTTTTGGCGGAACATGATTTCAGGCGTCGATCCGGTGACTGAACTGCCGGAGCATTATCTGGGCGAGCAGCGTTACAGTCCCGAAAAACAGCCCGGTAAAAGCTATTGTAAATGGGGCGGGGTTCTGGAAGGACGGGACTGCTTCGATCCGATGTTCTTCAATATTTCGCCACGGGAAGCGGAGTCGATGAACCCGCACCAGCGCCTGATCTTGCAGGAAAGCTGGAAAGCGCTGGAAGACGCCGGTTATAACCCGAAATCGCTGGCGGACAGCCGAACCGGGATTTTTGTCGGCTCCGAGCCGACCGGCTATGTGCATGAAACCTTTACCGGCGCGTCCGAAGCCATCGTCGCATCGAGGCTGTCTTATTTCCTGAATTTGAAGGGCCCGGCCTTTGTCGTCAATACCGGTTGTTCGTCGTCCGGCGTGGCGCTGCATCTGGCCTGCGAAAGCCTGCGCAACCACGAGTCCGATCTTGCGCTGTCCGGCGGCGTTTTTGCGGTGATGGGACAGACTATCCTGGTTGGCTTGGCGCAGACCGACATGCTGACCCACAAAGGACGCTGCTTTGCGTTTGACGCCGACGCCGACGGCATGGTGATGTCGGAAGGCGTCGGCATGGTGGCTTTGAAACGCCTGGATCAGGCGCTCGCCGACGGCGACGCCATCTACGGCGTCATACGGGGCTCAGGCATTAATCAGGACGGCGCCAGCAACGGCATTACCGCGCCAAACGGCATCGCTCAGCAGCAATTGATTGCCGACGTCTACCGGCGCTACAACATAGACCCGGAACGGATCAGCTATATCGAAACGCACGGCACCGGTACCCAGCTGGGCGATCCGATCGAAGCCAATGCGCTGGCGCGGGCTTTCAGGGAGTTTACCGATAAGACGCATTATTGCGCGATAGGCAGCGCCAAGTCGCATATCGGGCACACCTCGTCAAACTCCGGCGTGACCGGGCTGATTAGCCTGTTGCTGTCGTTAAAACATCATAAGCAGCCGGGGCTGAGGCATTTTAAACGGCTTAATCCGCTGATCGACTTTGAACGGTCGGCGTTTTATCCGAGTACGCAACAGTCGGAATGGCGCTCGACCAACGGCAAGCCGTTGATGGCGGCGATGAATTCTTTCGGTCACGGCGGCACCAATGTTCATCTGGTTGTCGAAGAATTTGTCGGCGGCAACGCAGAACCGGGCCATAGCGACAGTGCATGGCCTGAATTGATTGTATTGTCGGCGAAAGACGAAGCCCGGCTGACTGAGATGGCGGCCAATCTGAACAACTTTGTCAAACAGTCAATCGAGGGCCGGTTCAGCGGCGAGGCTGTGTCGCTGGCTGACATCGCCTATACCTTGCAGAGCGGGCGCGAAGCAATGGAACAGCGCGTTGCATTCGTGGTTCGCAGCCTTACCGAATTAACCGGCGCGCTGGCTGCATTTTTGAACAATGATGCTGACGGCGGAAAGCTGTGGACCGGCTATGTCGAACCGAAGCGTAACAAGAAAGACCGCAGTCAACATGAAACTGAAACTTCCCAGTGGCTTGCCGATGGCGCGCTGGACAATCTGGCGGCGTCCTGGGTTCAGGGTGCTGAAATAGACTGGCTGAAGTTGCGCCGGGACAGCAAGGCCCGCCGGATTCATTTGCCGAGCTATCCGTTTGCACGCGAGCGTTACTGGAAGCCGAACGAAGTTTCCGGCACCATTTCCGGGCCGGAACGCGTGGTTCATACCAATGCGCAGTTGCATCCGCTGGTGCAGCGCAATACCTCCACGCTTTATCAGCAACGCTTTCAGGCAACTTTTACCGGTGCCGAGTTTTTCCTGTCCGACCATATCGTTCAGGGACAAAAACTGCTGCCCGGCGTCGCCTATCTGGAAATGGCCAGGGCGGCGGTCAGCTATGCGTTGGGCCACGAGCAGCAGTTTCATGCGCTAAGACTTAACAATATCATCTGGACCAAGCCGCTCGCGGTAACGGACGGGGCGGTAGAGGTTGAAATCAGCCTGAACGCGGAAGCAAACGGTTCGATCGGTTATCGGATAAGCTCAGGACAGGCGCAGCTGCATAATCAGGGCGTGGCGCTTGCCGAAGCGCCAAAGAAACCGGAACCTCTGGACTTGTCCGCCTTGCGGGACGGCATCGACCAAACCGGCGTGACGGCTGATTTATGCTACGCGGCGCTGGAGTCGGCAGGCGTCTGTTACGGCCCGGCGCAAAAAGGCTTGCAGAGCGTTTATACCGGGCGTAACCAGGTGCTGGCTAAACTGGTTGTGCCGGATGTTGTCGCCGATACCGCAGAATTGTACGCGCTGCATCCGGCGATCATGGATTCCGCGCTGCAAGCGACAATCGCGCTGGCGTTGGCCGGGCGGACGGGCGAGTCCGGCCAGCGGCCGGTGTTGCTGCCGTTTGCGCTGGAGTCGCTGGAAGTCTTCGCTCAATGCCGGCCGGTCATGTGGACCTGGATACGCGCTTCTGCAATGCCTGCGGTAGGCGATGAGTTGCACAAGCTCGATATTGATTTATGCACCGAACAGGGCGAAGTATGCGTGCGTATGCTGGGTTTTACCTCCAGGGTATTGTCCGGGGATCGAATCCCTCCTGTTGACGGCGAAGATACCGGTCGTGCCGCACCCCATCCGCTGCTGCATTCGCAGGATGCCGATGGACAGCGGTTTGTCACGCGTTTTTCCGGCAACGAGTTTTTCCTGAGGGATCACAGCGGCATGTTGCCGGGAGCGGTGTATCTGGAAATGGCGAGGGCGGCAGCGCATTGCGGTGACGGCAGCATTTACGGGCTAAGCCATATCGTCTGGCCCAAACCGATGCTGGTCAATGAGCAGGGCAGCGGCCTGATAACGCGGCTGACGCCTGACGGTTTCTCGATTACTACACGGCAGGGTGACGGCGACAGCATCCATTGTCAGGGGAAAATAATAACTGACTCGGCCGCACCGGAAACCAGCGCTGAATTTGACATTGAAGCCATTCAATCCCGTTGCGCGTCATTGCTGAGCAAAGAGCAATGCGACCGATTGCTTGATTCCACGCATGGTCCCGCTTTACTGAGCATCGACCACCTGCGCTATAACGACCGGGAAGCGTTGGCTCGGCTTGAACTGCCGGACGAACTGAAACCCGGCCAAGCAGATTATGTTCTGCATCCGAGCCTGTTGAACGGGGCGATATTAACCGGCGTGGTGTGGACGCTGACCGGACGGCCCGGAGCGGCGTTGCCGATGCCGTTCAGTATGGATCAATTGCGCATTTACCGGCCGCTTCCGCAGCAGATTTATGCGTATGTGCGCAGACACAGCGAGGCAGGACAATCCGGCAACATTGAGACTGTCGACATTGACCTGCTCGATAGCCAAGGCTTGCGCTTGGCGTCGCTGCAAGGCTTTACCACCGTGTTTGCGCAGCAGGATGACGAACTGGTGTTTGCAACGCCGGAATGGCGGGATCAACCGTTGTCCGAGCCGGTTCAGCCGGTTCGGACGGCAGCGCCGGTTTTTATCCTGACTGAACACCAGGATGCGCTGCATAAAGCATTGCAGGCAAAATGGCCGACGGCCCAGATTGAAATCATGCCTGCCTTGGGCGAAGATCTTGCGACAGGCTTTGAACGCTGTTTCCTGCAACTGTTTAGACGCTGCCGGCAAATCATCAACGAAAAATCCGGCGGTATCCAGCCGTTGTTATTGCTGATTCCGCACAGTGAGCAGGCGGCGCTGTACGGCGGCTTGAGCGGGCTGCTGAAAACAGTCCGGCTTGAACATCCCCGGATTGCGGCAAAAACCGTTGGTTATCAATTGGCCGATGATGAGGCTATCATGCGGTTTGTCAGCCGGCTGTCTGCGGAAATCGACTCAATCCGCGGCGATGTCGAAATCCGTTACGGCAGCGACGGGCAAAGACAGGTCAGGACATTGACCGAAGTCAACCTGCCGGACAGCGGCGCGCAGAGCCCGGTGTTCAAGCCCGGCGATGTGATCTGGATTACCGGCGGCCTGGGCGGCGTCGGGCGTTTGCTGGCCCGTTATCTGGGCGTGGACAGGAAAGCCCGGCTGGTGCTTAGCGGACGTTCGGAACTTGATACAGGCAGCGAACAGTTCATCAACGCCTTGAAACAGCAAGGTGCGGAGCTGATTTACCTGCAGGCCGATATAGCACAAACCGAATCCGTCACGGACGCGTTGAAGCGCATAGAACAGCATTACGGCCGGCTGAACGGAATCATTCACAGCGCCGGGGTTATCGAGGACGACTACATCGTCAACAAAACCGATGACCAGATCGGGCGCGTGCTGCGTCCGAAGATTGCAGGCATTTTGGCATTGGATGCTGCAACACGGCATCTGCCGCTCGACTACATGGTGCTGTTTTCATCCATTGCCGGGGCTCTGGGCAATCCGGGGCAGGCCGATTATGCCGGGGCCAACGCCTTTTTGGACGGCTTTGCACAGTACCGCAACGACCAAGTGCGGCAAGGCAAATGCGCCGGAAAAACGCTGTCGCTGAACTGGCCGCTATGGCAGGACGGCGGCATGCAGATGGGGCGGCAAAACGAAGTGCTGATGCGGCAGGCCACCGGCATGGCGGCAATGGATACCGGATCAGGCGTGCGCGCGCTGGAGCAAAGTTTGTCCGGCGGCTATGCGCAGGTGCTGGTCGCCTATGGCGATAAGGTCGGCATCCGTAACAAGCTGCTTGCGTTCAAATATGATGCTGTCGAAACCGGGCTTGCCGCAGATAGCGGTAATGAAGGCCTGCAACAGAAACTGATGCAATCGGTGTCTGCCGAATTGATCAAAATAGTCGCCGAAGTTCAGCGTATCCGGCCCGAAAAAATCGCCTTGTCGCGCGATTTGTCCGCCTATGGTTTTGATTCGATCAGCTTTACCGAATTCGCCAACACGTTGAACAAGGTTTACGCGCTGTCATTGATGCCGACGCTGTTTTTTGAAATCCCGGATCTGGCTGCGCTGGCCGGTTATCTGATAAGCCATCATCAGCCCGCGTTGTTGAAAAAATACGCGTTGGACAAGCCGCAGGCGGTTGCGGAAACTTTCAGGCACGATTCCGTTGAATGCAGTCAGCCTGTCGTAGACAAGGGCGATAATGGCGACAGGCAACAGCAACTGACGCAATCGGTGTCCGCCGAACTAATTCGGCTGGTCGCCGAAGTTCAGCGTATCCGGCCCGAAAAAATCGCCCTATCGCGCGATTTGTCGGCCTATGGTTTTGATTCGATCAGCTTTACCGAATTCGCGAACGCGCTGAACAAGGCTTATGCGCTGTCATTGATGCCGACGCTGTTTTTCGAAATCCCGGATCTGGCCGCGCTGGCCGGTTATTTGATACGCCATCATCAGCAGGCGTTGTTGAAAAAATACGGTTTGGACAGGCAGCAGCCGGTTGTAGAGGTCGCGGAGCCGAAAGTCGCACAGCCGGGACGTTTCCGGTTGCAGGAAGCGGCACCGGCTGCAAGCAGCGCGCCTGTTGTCGATACCGACGCGATTGCGGTGATCGGGATTGGCGGAAAATTCCCCGGCGCTACCGATCTGGATGATTTCTGGCGGCAGTTGCAGGCTAACCGGGATTTGATTACCGAGGTGCCGAAACAGCGCTGGGACTGGCGTGAAATATACGGCGACCCGCACCAGCAGCCCGGCAAAACCAAAGTCAAATGGGGCGGTTTCATTGCCGATGCCGACTGCTTCGACGCCCGCTTTTTCGGCATCTCGCCGGTCGAAGCCGAGGCGCTGGATCCGCAATTCAGGCTGTTCCTGGAAACCGTATGGGCGACGCTGGAGGACGCAGGTTATCCGGCCGGCGCATTGGCCGGCAGCAAAACCGGGGTTTTCGCCGGCGTCGCGACAGCCGATTACAAGGATTTATGGTGCGAAGCCAGACTCAAAGGAACGATCCGGTCGCTGACCGAGCCGTTTCCGTTCATGATCGCCAATCGCGTGTCCTACTGGTTCAATTTTCACGGTCCCAGCGAAGTGATAGACACGGCCTGTTCCAGTTCGCTGATAGCGGTCAACAGGGCGATCGAGAGCATCAGACAGGGCAACTGCGACATCGCGCTGGCCGGCGGCGTCAACGTTCTGGGCAGTCCGAGGCTTACCATTGCGTCCAGTCAGGCGGGCATGTTGAGCGAGGACGGGCGCTGCATGACTTTCGATCAGAAGGCCAACGGCTACGTGCGCAGCGAAGGCGTTGCGGTGCTGCTGTTGAAACCGCTGCATAAGGCCATTGCCGATAACGACAGGATATACGGCCTGATCCGGGGCAGCGGCGAGAACCACGGCGGCCGGTCGGCTTCGCCTACCGCGCCCAATGCGGCCGCGCAAAAACAGCTGCTGGTCGATGTCTACAGCCGCGCCGGGATCGATCCCCGCACTGTCAGCTATATAGAAGCCCATGGCACCGGCACCGTGCTCGGCGATCCGGTCGAGGTCAACGGCCTGAAAGCCGCGTTCGCCGAATTGTATCAGCGCCGGGGACTGACCGTACCGGCGCAAGCCTATTGCGGACTGAACTCGGTCAAAGCCAATGTCGGCCACCTGGAAGCGGCGTCCGGCGCTGCGGGCATCATTAAGGTGCTGTTGATGCTGAAACACCGAATGATACCGGGCAACCCGCATTTGCAGACGCCGAATCCGTATCTGCAACTGGACGGGACGCCTTTTTATCTGGCCCGCGAAACCCGTGACTGGAAACAGCCGAGCGATCAAAACGGGAATCCGTTGCCCAGACGGGCAGGCGTCAGCAGCTTTGGCGTCGGCGGTTCCAATGCCCACGTCATTATCGAAGAGTATCAGGGCAACGCCGGGCAGCGTAGCGAGCCGGTAACCGGCGACTCACCGGTATTGATTGTCCTGTCGGCGAAAAACGAACAGCGTCTGCGCGATTACGCGGACAGGCTGTTGCAATTCGTCCGCAACGAGCAACAATCCGTTAACTTGCGCGATATGGCCTATACGCTGCAAGTAGGCCGCGAAGCCATGCCGCATCGCTTGGCTTTTCAGGCCGCCTCGCTTGATCAGCTGGAGCAAAAGTTGCAGGCCTTTATCGAACAGCCGACACCGGTTGAAGGCATTCACAGGGGGCAGGCCAAACCTTACGATGACGGGATGACGGTGTTTTCGGACGACGAAGATATGGCCGTCACTTTCGATGCCTGGATTGAAAAAGGCAAAGTCGACAAGCTGCTGGCGGCCTGGGTTAACGGGCTTGAGTTTGACTGGCTCAGGCTGTACAGCGGCTGCAAACCGGCGCGCATCGGCCTGCCGACTTACCCATTTGCCCGTGAGCGTTATTGGATACCGGCTGGGGAACCTGTTACGGAAACCGAAAGCAGCCAAGCGCAGCCTCTGGAAGAGGCTGCACAGGCAGATCAGACCGGCGATTTGCTGACTTTTGAAGAGGTCTGGTCCGAATCGCCGCTGACAAACGGATCTGCCGACTCAATTAAAACATTGCTGTGTTTCGTTTCGGGACAACAGAATCAGCAAGCCATTGTCGAGCAGACTCATCAACTCTGTCCCCAAACCCGAGTGCTCTTTGTTGAGCGGGGCATCGGTGCGGCTCTGGTTTCCGAGGGACGCTACCGGATCGACGCCGATAACGCCGAGACCTATGTCCAGGCGTTTAACTTGATTCGCGGCGCTGAGGGCGAGGTGGATGCGGTTCTTTATTTATGGCCGCTGGAAGATCCGCGTTGCGTAAGGAATGC
This sequence comes from Methylobacter tundripaludum, assembly GCF_002934365.1. Classification (GTDB taxonomy): domain Bacteria; phylum Pseudomonadota; class Gammaproteobacteria; order Methylococcales; family Methylomonadaceae; genus Methylobacter_A; species Methylobacter_A tundripaludum_A. The sequence goes on from NZ_PTIY01000017.1 coordinate 71,694, forward strand.
ATCCTATGTGTTGCACCTGTTGCAGGCAATGGCCGCGGCAGGGCTCAAACCCCGGAAACTGATTCTGTCAGGCGCGTATGCCGATGCGCTGGAGCGCTGCTACTTGGATGCGTGGATTGCTTTTGAACGCTCTTTAGGGCTGGTGTTGCCGGATACGCAAGTGGCGGTTATTTTCCGGGAGGCTGATTCACAGAGCCGGAACGTTCCGATGCAGGACTGGATGCGGACACTCTGGGCGGAGCTGCAAGCATCGCAGCTGCGTAGCGCATGTTATCGGCAACAAACCCGCTATACGGCTAAGGTGCAGCCGGTTGATTTGCAGCCGTCCGAAGGCAGCCTGCTGAAACAGGGCGGCACTTACCTGATTACCGGCGGCTGCGGCGGTCTGGGCATGATCTTTGCCGAGCATCTGGCCAGGAACTATGCGGCCAATCTGGTTCTGACCGGCCGCTCTGCACCGGATGCGGAAAAACTAAGCAATTTGCAAAGGCTGGAAAGCTACGGTGCGCATGTGCTCTATGTGCAGGCCGATGTGGCCGATTTTGCGGCCATGCAGGCGGGTATCGAACAGGCACAGCAGCGTTTCGGCGATATTAACGGCGTGTTGCATATCGCCGGTATCAGCGGTGCGGCCACGGTGCTGGAAACGAAACCTGCGGATTTCCAGCGGGTGCTGGATGCCAAGATGGTAGGTACAGAGGTGCTGGATAGCGTGCTGGCAACGCAGACGCCGGATTTTGTTTGCTATTTTTCCTCGTCATCGGCGATTCTGGGCGATTTCGGCTCCTGCGACTATGCGCTGGGCAACCGGTTCCAAACAGCGTATGCGCACTACCGGAACAGCCGCTATCCCGGTAAAACCATCGTTATCAACTGGCCGCTGTGGCGGGACGGCGGTTTGCAGGTCGGCGACAGCGAGCAAACCCGGTTCTATCTTAAATACAGCGGGCAACGCAGTCTGGAATCGAATGAAGGCGTCAGGCTTTTCGAGCAGCTGCTGGCGCAGGACAAAACCCAGTTTTTGGTGCTGGCCGGACAAGCGGAACGAATCCGGCGTATCATTGATCTGAATCCTACCGATTCAAACCCTGTCAGATCCGAGCCTGTCTTGGCTGCGGACCTTACTGCGACCGGCGACAGACGCACAGGAATGAAAGGACTCAGCATCGAGCAATGCATCAACCATGATTTAAAAGAACAGATTTGCAATTTGCTCAAGACCAAGCGCAATGAACTCGATGCCGACAGCAACCTGGCGGATTTCGGCTTTGACTCGATCAGTCTGGCCGAATTCGCCAGAGCTTTAAGCCGCCATTATTCGCTTGAAATAACGCCGTCTGTGTTTTTCAGCTACGCCACGCTGCGGAAGCTGACGGCTTATTTTTTCACCGAGCACCGGCAGGCGATGCAGGCGTTTTATCGGGAGCCGGATGCCGATGTACCCCAGGCTCAGCCTTCCGTTATCGAAACCGTCGCAAAGCCGGATATTCAAGTCGTGGCTGCCGCTCCGGCATACCGGCCTGAGACGGACATCAACGAGCCGATTGCGATTATCGGCATCAGCGGACGATTCCCGAAGGCGCGCAATGTCGATGAGTTATGGCAAATTCTGGAGCAGGGCAGGGATGCGGTTGACGAGGTTCCGGGCGACCGTTTCGACTGGCGGAAATATTATGGCGATTCGGCCAGTAATACGGAGAAGACCAACAGCAAGTGGTGCGGCAGCATTCCGGGCATTGCCGAATTCGATCCGCTGTTTTTTGAAATCTCGCCGCTGGAAGCGGAGCGGATGGACCCCCGGCAGCGCCACCTGCTGCAAGAGTCATGGCTGGCGCTGGAAAACGCAGGTTACGGTCCCGAGCAGATAGCGCGTTATAAAATCGGCATGTTTGTCGGCGTCGAGGACGGCAGCGATTACCAGCGGCGGCTGAAGCAAGTAAGCCTGACTTCGACGCATAACGGCATTCTTGCCTCGCGGCTGGCTTATTTCCTGAACTTGAAAGGCCCGATCATGGCGATCAACACCGCGTGTTCCTCGTCGCTGGTTGCGGCGCACCAGGCCTGCCTGAGTTTGCGCCAGAATGAATGCGATACCGCGATTGCCGCGGGCGTCAACCTGATGGTGTCACCGGCGGCCTATGTCGGCATGACGCAGGCCGGCATGTTGTCGCCGGACGGGAAATGCTACGTTTTCGACCAGCGCGCCAACGGCATGGTGCCGGGGGAAGCGGTTGCGGTCGTCGTGCTCAAACGCCTGTCCAGGGCGCTTGCCGACGGCGATCCGATTCATGGCGTGATCCGCGGCAGCGGCATTAATTATGACGGCAAAACCAACGGCATCACTGCGCCCAGCGGCGCGTCACAAACCGAACTGCTGGCCGATGTTTATCGGAAAGCCCGCCTGCAACCGGAGGATATTGACTACGTTGTGACCCACGGCACCGGCACCCAACTGGGCGATCCGGTCGAGATCAACGCGCTGTACGACGCGTTTAAGGGCAGCACGGACAAGCAGGGCTTTTGCGCGCTGACCTCAACCAAAAGCAATTTCGGCCACACCTTTGCCGCATCCGGTCTGGTCAGCCTGATCAGTCTTGTCCAGGCGCTAAAATATGAAACGATTCCGGCCAGCCTGCATTGCGAACAGGAGAACGATTATATCCGCTGGCGGGAAAGCCCGTTCTATGTCAACAAACGGAAAAAAGCCTGGACCAAACAGCCGGGACAGCTGCGTATCGGCGCGGTCAGCGCTTTCGGCATGAGCGGCACCAATGCGCATATGGTGCTGCAAAATCATGTCGCCGAACCGCCGCTGGCGGCAGCATCCTCGCCGTATTACCTGCTGGCGGTTTCGGCAAAAACCGAGTCTGCGTTACAGGAACAAATCCGGCAAATGGTCGCGTATCTGCAAAAGCCTGAATCGGCTCGGCAGGGACTGGACAGCATCAGCTACACCTTGCTGCAGGGGCGGCATCACTTCCAGCATCGCTGCGCGATCGTGGTTTCCGATGTTCAGCATGCGCTTGAAACCTGGAGCCGGGCGGTTAATCGGGAGATCGGCGGCGATTGTTGCCGCGGCGTCGTCAGCCGCGAATTTACCGGCCAGAAAGCGATAAGCCATTACATCACGGACCTTACCGAGCAGGGCTCGGGGTTGTTGGACAAGGCGGATGAATACCGGGACATGCTGCTGGCGCTGGCGGATTTTTATTGCCAGGGTTACGACATCCCGTGGCACAACCTGTATCCGGCGACACCCCGGCGCGTCAGTTTGCCGGGCTATCCTTTTGCCAGAGAGCATTACTGGATTGATGAGGAGCCTGAGCAGGCCCCGGTTGCAGTCGAAGCGCCTGAAGCCAGGCTGCACCCGCTGGTACACCGGAATATTTCCAGCCTGCAAAAACAGCAGTTTGCCTCTACATTTACCGGCGATGAGCGTTATATGGTGCGCTATCGGCAGGCGCAACAGCAGTTCATCCCGGCGTTGTTTTATCTTGAAATGGCCCGGTTTGCGGCCGAACAGGCAACGGGGCAGCCGGTTGCCGGGCTGAAAAACATGGTTTGGGGAACGCCGCTGGTTTATCGGCAGGGCGGCGAACAGACATTGGTCGTCAGCCTGCACAAACAAGATGGCGATATTCTTTATTCGATCGATATGGACGGGCAGCAGGAAGCCTGCAACCACTTCGGCGAAGTCATCATCGACAGTTCCACTAACCGGATGCCGGAAGCAATCGATTTTTCACGGCTGCGGGCCGGAATGCAACGGATGGAGTCGGATACCGTTCCGGCGGATCAGGCTGCCGCAGCTATAGCCGATATTTACTGTAGCGGAACGGAGCTGCTGGCGACGCTGAGCCTGCCTGGAAATGCCAACGATCAGATCAGGGGCATGCTGTTCCAGCCGCTGTTCATCAATGTGGCATGGCGATTGGTCCAGGTTTTCGCCCGGAACAGCTCCGGCTGGAACGGATCGGCATTATTGCCGTTTTCGCTGCAACGGATAGCGGCGTCCGGGGCGCTGCCGGATCAGCTTATACTGCATCTGGTGCGTAAAGGCGGTACTATTGAGCATCAGCAAAAATACGATATGACGTTCTACGATGCGGATGGAAAGGCGTGTCTGCATTTGCAGGAGCTGACGCTCACCACCCAAGACAGGCTGTTTAACATTTCGATTTAACTTAAGGAACACGCAAAAAATAACTGGAGCAAATTTCATTTTTTAACCATGAAGAGCATGAAGCTGCATGAAGAATTTAAGTCTTCATGCAGCTTCATGCTCTTCATGGTAATTGCCTAAATTAATTCATGCATGTTCAAGACAAAAGAGCAAACACAGCCACTAAGAATCACTATTGAGCCAAACAGATATGAACAAACGGATAAAACTATGCATTATCGGCGGAGGGCCGCTGGGAATAGGCTTGGGCCGGGAGCTGAACGACGGCGGAATCGACTACGACCTGTATGAGTCGGAAGCGGATTTGGGCGGCGTGTGGAACGGCGACGGCAAAAGCGGCCGGGTATACCCTTCGCTGCATTTGATTTCGCCGAAGTTCAACACCCAGGTTCCCGATTACCCGATGCCGGACGATTATCCGGTTTACCCGAACCACAAGATGATGCTGGCCTATATGCGCTCTTATGCCAGGGATTTCGGCGTGTATGACAAAGCCATTTTCAATACCTCGGTCACCAAACTGGAACCGGCCGGAGACGGCTGGGACGTGACCTTGTCCAGCGGCGAGTGCAAACACTATTCGTTTGTCGCGGTCTGCAACGGCGCGCAACGGGTCGCCCGTTATCCCGACCCGCCGTATCGGGGGCATTTCAGCGGCGAAGTCTTTCATTCAATGGATTATAAATCCCCCGACCAGATCAGAGGCAAACGGGTTCTGGTGGTCGGCGCGGGCAACTCCGGCTGCGATATTGCCGTGGACGCCGTGCATCATGGCGCCGGGGTCTATCACAGCACCCGGCGGGGCTACCATTATTACCCGAAATTTATCGGCGGCAAGCCGACGCCGCAATGGATGCTGCAACTGGGCAACAAGTTCAAATCCAAGGAAGAGACCATGGCCTACATCCAGCAGGTGTTCAAGCTTGCCGGTTACGACGGCGTCGATTACGGCTTGAAAAAACCCGATCACCCGCTGGATGGAGCGCATCCGATCATGAACTCCCAGATTTTGTACCATATCGGCCATGGCGATATTCAGCCGAAAGACGATGTTGATTACTTCGACGGCAGCACCGTCCATTTCACCGACGGCACCAGCGCTGATGTGGATGTGATTATCTATGCGACCGGCTATGACCGGGATTTTCCGTTTATCGATCCGGCGCTGCTGCAATGGAAAGCCGGCATCCCCGATCTGTTTATTCACATTGCGCCCAGAAACCTGGACAACATCTTTTTCTTCGGTTTTGTTAATGCCGCGGCCGGTCTGGGCGACGGCTTGAGATTGCAGGGCCAGTTCGTCAGAAGCTACATCAAGGCGTTTACCGACAAAAGCAAAGGCTACGACAAATTTATCCAGGCCAAGCAGGAAGACGACCCGGATTTGGGGCAGGACTATTTCCTGGATTCGCACCGGCATTTATGGGAAGTGGATTTCTGGAAGTTTATTAAAGTCGCGCGTATGTACAGGGATATGCTGGATGAGCGTTAATCCAAATGTCGGATCAATGCGTAGCGCATCTTATGGCTTAGATTCAACTCATAAGTGCAATCGGCACTAATCGGAAAAGAAAAAGGTTAGCTGATATAGTTTCACGCTTTTTTCAATCCGACCAAAGACGA
>NZ_PTIY01000018.1 GCF_002934365.1 Methylobacter tundripaludum
GCTTACTGATAAGCCCGTAAGAAGCCGGCCATTATAACCTACTCACTTAACTTGTCAACGTCCTTGCTGGCTTTATTTCCTACCAAGCATCCTGCCCGCCCTTCCAAAGCTTCATACCCGGAAGAGCTGCGTATTATACAACTACAGCCAATATGGTCAAGAAGTTATTATACCTGTTAAACAGTGCGACTGATGTATCAACACTTTTCCGGGCGCGCAGCTAAAAGCGTGATGTATCAATTATGGCGTATAGCAAGCACTTAACACATCACATGCAGTGCTGAATTGTTGATGAAACCAATCACCTGAAAAATGGATTTCATAGAAAAAAATGCATTCGCCTGAATAATACGGGTCATGACTGTAAAAGCTTTCTCGAATATTTGTGGCCCGCCATAACTCCATTTCCATGTGCGCGCTCAACATCCAACTTGGCAAGACGAGCAGTTTTCTAGCCTTCCCAGCGTTGCCCTTCCGTTTTGTTTTTTTCCGGTTCGCCCATCTTTAAGGTCTATAAGGAAATAGACTATGTAACGATTTAATTGAGAGTGCTTTTCAATAGCCGTCTGAAATGATTCGGTAAATTGACATATTTTTTAGAATCGAAACAATCATGGAACTTTGCTTGCCAGCCGGTTTCAGTACAGTTTGCATTACGAAAAAATTAATCTCCATAAAAATGAGGTTCCCGCAATGTAAGCCGACAACACAATTCTTCAAAAGCAAAGTGTTAGCTATCATTGATGATGCACGTATTTTTAAAAAATCAGCAACATTCATTTCAAATTCACAACCAAGAGGTACAGCAGGCTAAAATGGACTAAATAAGAGAAACCGTAATTGCTTTCATCAAAACCAAAACTTACCTCGTTCATCCACAATTGCTCCGATCAGTATAGCCTACTTGGTTTGACTTCTTTTAAAATCTCATTTAATCACTATTATCCATTTACCCTTTAAAAATTAACATCCCAATAACTGAAGCATATAATAACCGCACCTGATTCATCGATGATGCTGTATCTATGACGCTACCCGATCAGACGCTTGCTATTGAAATCGACAACGGTGTTTTAAAACCGGTTCAGCGCGCCATACCCGTGCCGTCAGTCAACCAGGTATTAATTAAAGTCGCCGCCGCCGGTATCAACCGACCCGACGTAATGCAGCGCAAAGGCCTGTATCCGCCCCCGCCCGGCGCATCGGACATTCCGGGGCTCGAAGTTGCAGGAACAATTCAGGTATTGGGCGGCAACATTGGCCATCTAAATGTCGGCGATCGAGTCTGCGCACTGGTGGCCGGCGGCGGTTATGCCGAATATTGTCTAGCCTCGGCGGCGTTATGCCTGCCTGTCCCGGAAAATCTGTCTTTTACTCAGGCAGCCGCATTACCGGAAACTTTTTTCACGGTCTGGAGCAATGTCTTCGACCGCGCCCTGTTGCAGCCCGATGAAACACTGCTGGTGCATGGCGGCTCCAGCGGCATCGGCACGACGGCGATACAACTGGTCAAGGCATTTAACGCCAAGGTCATAGTCACCGCAGGCTCAGAAGCTAAATGCGAGTTCTGCCTGCACCTGGGCGCAGATGCCGCGATCAACTATAAGGAACAGAATTTTGTTGACGAGATCAAGCGGCTTACCAACGGCAAAGGCGTCGACGTTATCTTGGACATGATCGGCGGCGACTATTTCCCGCACAATCTAAAATGCATGAGCGATGATGCCCGACTGGTGCAAATCGCGATTCAAAGCGGCCCGAAAGCCGAAATAAACCTGTTGTCTGTCATGCTTAAACGGCTGACTATCACCGGTTCCACCTTAAGGACCAGGGACGATGACTTTAAAGCGGCCATTGCAAGCCAATTGCATGAAAAGGTCTGGCCTTTATTGGAATCCGGTAAAATCAAACCGGTTATACATTCAACTTTTGCGCTCACCGATGCCGCCTTAGCCCATCAACTCATGGAAAGCAGCCAACATATCGGCAAAATCATCTTAACGGTATAAAACTATGACCTACACCACCCTCATTTCCGCAGCCACACTCCACCAGCAACTTAACAACGCCAACTGGATTATCGTCGATTGCCGGTTTTCATTAGCGGATACCGAAGCGGGCGCCAAAGCCTACCGGCACGGACATATCCCGAACGCCCGCTACGCCCATCTGGACAAGGACTTGTCTTCAGCTATCACCGATTTTACCGGACGCCACCCTTTGCCGAACTTCGCCTTATTGGCAAAAAAACTGGGCGACTGGGGCATAAGCAACAACAGTCAGGTTGTGGCTTATGACGACGCGGGCGGCGCTTTTGCAGGCCGTTTATGGTGGCTGTTGCGTTGCATGGGCCATGACAAGGTTGCGGTATTGGACGGCGGCATCAAGCACTGGCAAAAACAGGGGCTGGCTGTCACCACAACCTTGCCCGCCGTTAAACCCGCCACATTCAGGCCGTACATGAACGATGGCGCATGGCTTAATGCGCTACAAGTGCAAAACAGCATGGCAAAAAAATCCATTTGCCTGATCGACGCCAGAACGCCCGAACGCTACCGCGGCGAACAAGAACCCATCGACCCGGTTGCAGGCCATATTCCCGGCGCGTTAAACCGAGCCTTTCAATTGAATCTCGACAGTAACGGCCTGTTTTTATCGGCAGAAAGATTACGCGAGCAATTTAAACGGCTTATCGGCGCTAGCGCCCCCGAACAAGTCGTTCATTATTGCGGCTCCGGCGTCACCGCCTGCCATAACTTACTGGCGATGGAACACGCCGGATTAACCGGTTCCAAGCTTTATGCCGGATCGTGGAGCGAGTGGATCAGGAATAAAAACCGGGCGGTTGCGAAAGGCTGATCGTTGATAGCGACGAAATCCCCACAATAACATTGCCAACCAAATCGCTGCCATCAGCATTTTGGTTGGCAATGATTGTTCCCGGTTTAAGCACCGGAAAAGCCTCTGAAATTTGCAAAGTTTTGTATGCCGGAAACTAACATACTGTGTTATGTTATTGGCCAATCGTACTATTCATGGAAAAATAATTTCCTTAACAGGATTATTGCTCCCTGTGTGTCCCATAAGGACACAATCGGCTAAACTCAGAATAAATGGGGGAATGATGAAAGTTACACAAAAACAAATCAACAATGATTCCAATCGCCGCTCAACCACCGAAGCCACTCAAAGTAGATGGCAGAACCAATTGGCCCAGATGGCCAATAACAGTACAGAAGCGGTAGCTCAGCGAGCTTTTATTGCCGGCATCAACAACAGTCCCCGCATGCTGGCGCAACGCCAACGCATTGAAAGCTATATTGATCCCGATCGACAACAAACGACAGCGCAGCGAGTGGAACAGAACGCCAACAACACCGGCCTGCCGGACCACCTTAAGTCCGGCATCGAGTCCTTGTCCGGCATGTCCATGGACAACGTCAAGGTCCATTACAACTCAGCCCAGCCCGCACAACTCAATGCCTTGGCTTATGCCCAGGGAACAGACATTCATATCGCACCGGGGCAGGAACGGCATTTGCCGCATGAGGCCTGGCATGTCGTGCAGCAAGCGCAGGGACGTGTGCTGCCGACGATGCAGATGAAGAATGGCGTCCCGGTCAACGACGATAAGGGGCTGGAGCAGGAGGCCGACGTCATGGGGATCAAAGCGGCCAACGCCGGACATTCGGAAGGCTTCGCCGATGCCAAGGCAGGGCTCTCGCATGAGACGGTACATGCGCTGGCATCATCGTCATCCATCGTGCAACGCGTAAACAAGAACGTCACCGCTCTGGCGGCGCGTCGGCTCAACAAAGCGCGGGACGCAATCAACTACACCAAGGCAACCATTCCGCGTGCCGGCAATCAGACGACCGCACTGACGGCCGGAAACATTAATCCCTACTTTCGCCTGAAAGTCATGCGCAACGAACAGCCGCCGGCAAGGTACGGCCATGTTTATCCCGCCCCGCCCTACTGGGACTTCACCAGCGATGCGGCCAGAACCTTGGCCAGAAACAATCCCGCCGACTACGTCAAGGCGAAAGCCCGTCTCGCCCACGGAGGCAATTGCGGCGAACACGCCGACGTTGCGTATAGCTATCTGCGGGTCAATGCCGTAGGCGAAAAAATCGCCAAATGTTCCATAGATGGGCTTGATCATGCGTTCGTCCTGATCGGCGATCTCCGTACCTGGATCGGCGATTCAGACAGCGAGATAGCCGTGGCAGATCCCTGGCCCACACAGGCGAAAGCGACGCTATGGGAAGATCATTTTGCATATACGTCTTGGCACATGGATATTAACCAGAACAGGTCAATGGTCGCGGACGGGCAGGACGTGGAGCCGCTGATCAGCGCCGGTCTTCAGCTCACCCCGGAAGGCCAACAGGTTATCGCGGAAACTTTGTCTCCGGTGGACACCGCCCATTTCGTCGGCAACGTAGGTCATCTCTGGACGCACCCGCGCGCTTCCGCGGCCGGCAAAGAGTACGATCACCTGGATCCTGCCGGTGCGGCTGCCGGCAATTGAAATAATGATGGCAATAAAAGGTAAGCCGCAATGCTAGGCTGGAAGCGAGCAACCGAACCCGTGAAAATGATCGAAGGTCCGTCGATCCAACCATCGGAGCCCCTGCTGGAGTGGTTAAACAGCAATGCACGCTCCGTTTCCGGGCAGCAGAGGCTCTTTCGGCTCCCCGTGGTGATTAGCTTCGAGGATGAATTTCGCCTTGAACTCGGAAATGCCTTCATTGGGGTTTCCGAAGAACGGCTGGCGGAGGACGCAATCGGGCTCTCTCTCGATACGGCGGCGATGGGAATATCCCTTTGGTCCCTGCTGAACGAGCGTTGCCCGAAAGCGTCGACTTCCTGCGCCGTCTGGCTCGACGGATATTGGGGCTCATCGATTGAGCTTGACCAGCCTCAAACGCGCAAAGCCGGGGAGAAGTGGCCCTTCGCCGTCGTGCGCCTTCATGGGCTGATCGATGCGCGCACCCAACGCTCGAAGACTGTTCAGGCGCTTCTCCTTGAGGCGGATCACTGAAAACGGCGCCATACGAAGTGAACATGTCCAGCGTTTTATTTAACCGGGATGAGAAAAGCCTCTCGATCCATCTTTCATCCCAGCTGTGGGGCAGTTTTCCGGTACTCGGCTTTCCGGTTAAGAATCTCCCCACCGAAATATGACAAGTTGAACTCAGACTGCAAGGGTGAACGATGAAAGCCGCACCAAAACAAGCCAACCCCGATTCAAGCCACTCAACAACCGAAGCCACTCAAGACAGCTGGCAGAAACAATTAGCGCAAACCGAGAACAACAGCAAGGAAGCAACGGCGCAACGCTCTTTTTTGGCCGGTATCTCTGACAGCCCGCGTATGACGGCGCAGCGTCAGCGTATTGAAAGCTACATGGGTACAAATCAGCAAACAGCTGTTCCCAGTCCTCAAACAAATCAACAGCAAAACATTCAGCGTTTAAAAAAACGTGATGCGACAGGAGACAAAGCAATACAGATGATGGATGGGGCGGACACACGGCCGGCCCCTGTTACAAAAATGACGGAATCCTTTTTACAAAAGAAATGCAGCCGATGCGAAGCCGAGGAAAACATACAAAAAAAGCCCTTTCCTGAATTGATCCAGGCAAAGGACGTTAAGGACGCGGTACCGAATCCAATCAATTTTGAAGCCCACGAAAACAGCAGCCATTCACATTCCACCGCTATTCAATTCAAGCTGAAAATAGGCGCACCGAATGACATCTATGAGCAAGAAGCCGATTCAGTAGCCGACAAGGTTGTTAAGCTTCACGAAAGCGACGTACAGTCTTCTGTCCCCGCCATTATCCAAACAAAATGCGCCGCTTGCGAAGCCGAAGACAAAGAAGCCATCCAACGCAAAGAATTGCCTTCCGATCCTTCGAAAATATCCGAAGGAATCAGGCAAAACACCCTGACTCAAAACCCTTTATCACCTTCAGAACCCATATCAACAATTACACCGGCTCCCAAAGCAAGCCTGTTGCGGTTGCCGAATGCTAATGACGAAGAGTTGCAACTTAAAGAAGAAAAAGAGGAGGAATTAAGCGAAATCAGCATGAAATCCTTCGGCGGCGATGCACCGCAAGCCCCCGAAGGCATTGAAAGCAGTCTCAGTCAATCTAAAGGGGCCGGAAGTTATCTCCCCAAAAACATACGTGCTTTTATGGAACAATCCATCGGAGCCGATTTTAGCGCGGTAAAAATCCATAACGACAGTAACGCCGTGCAAATGAGCAAAAATCTCAATGCACAGGCATTCACTCATGGCAGCGATATTTATTTTAACAGCGGCAAATACAATCCCGCTTCGTCCGAAGGCAAACACCTGTTGGCGCATGAACTCACCCACGTCGTTCAGCAGAATCAAGGGGTGCAGAAAAAAGTTATCCAGCGGGCGCCTGTTGACGAGCTCAAAAAGAATTCTGTAATCGATTACGACAAAGCCAAATCGGACAACCTCAAATCCTGGTATGAGCAGTATAAATTTTACAATCTGTTCAAGGAAATAGACGTATATCCCGGCAGTACGCCGATTGCTTACGCCAATCACGTCTACGAACTGCAAATAAAGCTGGAAGAAGCTTTTCCTGGCAAATGGACAGCGAAAGAAGCCGGTATATTGGAACCGGTCATCACCGCCGATAGCGTTTTATACAAGTTACTCGACACAGCCATTCATTATCACAGCGACCCCGCGGCCCATAATGGCTTTAACACTAAACTTTTGGAACGCCTTTATCAGTATTTTAATGAATTTGAAAGTTCGCCGCCCCCGCTCATATCGGAATATTTCGCCGGTGTTCGCCAATTGGAAATGGTCAACCGGAACAAGCGCTTTTATATTCAATTTGATGACCGCGGCGATTATGTAAGACAGTTGCAGGCGGCATTGTTGGCGATGAACTACGACATTGGCGCCGACCTGAAACAAGACAAGAAAACACAGGCAAAAGAGCCCAGCGGGGTATTTGGTAAAGGCACCAAACAGGCGGTCATAGAGTTCCAGAAAGATTCCGGCTTTGAAGGAAAGGATGTGGACGGCATTGTCGGGCAAATGACCTTGCGCCTGCTGGATAAACGTATTGGCGCGCCTGCGTTTAAATCGCCTTCGGTTTCGGCGGGTACCGCATTTGCATTCCATGTCCCCCTGTCGGCTTCGGATTTACTGATAGCTAAAGACGCCCTCAAAGCGGACTTATTAAAACGTACCCTCAAAGTAGCGTTCCCGGTCACCGAAGACCAGATAGACGTATTGGCGCGCTCCGGTTGGCACTGGACAATATACAAAGAACCGACACAAGCCGATGTCGACGTAGGATATATGCAAGTCACCATTAGAAAGTCTTCCTATCAAAGCGTGATGGGCAAGATAGACGAAACCGCAAGCGGCAAATCGGGCGAGCCTGTACAGGAAAAGCTCGAAAAGCAAACCCTCGACCTGCTTAAAACAGGAAACCTATACTCGCTCAACCAGAAAATTAAAAGCCTGGAGTCTGTGATCGCCTCGGAAAGAAAAGGCGACCCGGACATGCACGGACGGGATATAAACTGGGATGAAGTCAGAAAAGATGAAGCCCGCCTGGAAGCGTTGAAAGAACAGCGGCAGGAGGAATTAAACCGCCTGGGTATAACGCTGGACGATTATGAAAAGTTACAGACTGACTTTATCGGCAATTTCGAAAAATTCGCCGTGCTTATTGCATTCCGCATGTTGTCAGACAACGAGATGCAGGCCAATATTGAAGCCCAGCATTATGCCAAAGCGGAAGAAGTGGCCGCCATCAAAGCCGTGCTCGGCGATTTATCAAATAAATATAACGACTCGAAAAAGTTATGGTGGGAAGCCGTAAGCCTGGAAGATACGGCGGGGAAAGATAAGAGTTATTACAGTAGCGGCGCTGATTACAGCTCAAAAAATCAATCTTCACATGGCGATATCGATGTCGATACCTCCGACCCCACCCGCTACTACAATGATGAAAATGCAGCGGCCATGTATAAGGCTCAGGAACAAAAGCCTTCGCCCTATTTTGCACCGTGGCAGGAAAAAGAGAAAACAGTCGTCGCCTCCCTTCAGGACTCGGTTAAAAAATTCCCGATCCTTGCGCACCCCAAGCTTGAACTGCGCAGGAACGCCGGTAAAGACGCCGCAATGACCGACGATGCGGTACAAAAATTACTGCTCGCCATTATCAACGGAACAGACGACGAAAAAGGCATCAAACAAAACATTGAAGACACCCGTAAAGCGTTGGCGGAACATCGCGAAAAGATCTGGGAGCTTCCTGTGGTCATTCTCAAGGCCCAATATGCATTAGGTGTCATAGAGGGCGTCCCCGCCACCCTGATCAAAGCCAAGCAAGAGGCCGTGGCAAACAAAGCTTTCTGGGAAAGCGTCGGCCTTGCCGTGCTCGGCATTAGCCTTGGCTTGCTCGCTCTTGCGTCCGGCCCCGCCGGCTGGCTCGCACTCGCCGCCAGCATAGGCGTTGGCGCCTACGATGCCGCGCGCACCTACAGCGACATTACTTTCAAAAAAACAACGGCCAATACCGCCCTGGACCCGGTTTTGGCTTTGGGTACGGACGATCCGTCTTATTTCTGGTTTTGGGTCAGCCTGGTCAGCATAGGCCTGGATGTCGTCCAGGCTGCCAAATTGCTCAAATCCATCGCCAAAGGCATCGATTTGGCTGAAGGCGTCACCAAGGGCCTCAGCGAGGCAAAAGCCGCCAAGGAGCTGGAGCTGTTGAAAGCCGGCGGCAGCTCGACCAGCAAAGGCAAAGCAATACTCAAGGAGATAGAAGAAATAGACCAAGCGCTATCAAAAATAAGTTCCACTGAATTTGCCGAAAATATCAAACTGCTTGAACCGCTCAAATCCAATCCGATGGCCGTCGTGGTCATGGGCGAAGCGCTTAAGGACAAAAAAATCGTCAAGGCCGTTACGGCCCTAGGCAAGCTGGTCGAAAAAGAGATGTTCGAAAGCAGCCTCAAATTTTATGCGGGCGTGGGAAGAAACTCACTCGATGAGTTGCCGGAGCTGATGCGCTTGATAAAAGAAGGCGGTTTAGGTGCTAACAAGCGCTTGATGACCGAATTACTGTCGGACCCGCGCACTCAACGAGTGCTGCTCGACACGCAGGATCCTGCGTTTGTGCTCGGCCAATTCGAAGCATGGAACAAAGCCATCGGAGCGGGAAAATCGCAAAGTTTCGTCAACTTCCTGGAAGCCGAAAATCAAATCACCAAATTAGCCACCGATACCAAACTGGTGGATATGTTTGGCGAGTCGTTCGCCACGTTATCCAATGTGGTGAAGAACACTTATATCATGCGTACCGTAGAGCCCCGCCTGCTCCACGCATTCCACACCGGCGGCCTTTCGCCCGAACTGAAAAAGGCGCTGGAGGTATTGCTTAATTCCGACGTGCTGGCTCAATCAACCCGGCTGTCTTCGGCGCAGCAAAGAATGCTGCGCGAAATCAGGGTATTGGGCAGCGTGATCGAAACCCAAAGCGACTTCTCGAAAGTGGTGAGTCTGCTCGACAACCCCGCATCCCGGCGCGCTTTATGGGAAGGCGCATCCCAGCTGGCCGGAAAAGACAAATACGTCGAACTGATCCTTAAAGCAAACGCCGGAAAGCAACCGGCTGCGGATGTTCTCGATGACCTGATCCGCATCGGGCCGATGACCGATGAAGGAACTATCCAATCGCTGCTCGCCCCGGCCGGACAAAAGCTTCGTCAAGCGCTTGCGGCAAGCCCTGAGGCTGTAGCGGTGCTCAAAAAATGCGCATCGCCTTGCCTGCCGACCTTTGTCACCGCCGAGCAGGTTAATCAGGTCGCCCTGATTATGTCGGGCAAGTCGAAAGACGATTTGCTGCGTATCCGGGAATTCCTCTATGCCAATCGCGGCTCGGAAGACGGTTTCAAGTCGGCTCTTGGCAGCTTGGAGACCAATTTTGCCGACGCCCTCAAAGATGTAAAACTCCCGGTACTGACAAAACCGGTCGGCTTTGCAGCTTCCGACGAAGCCTTGCGCGCCATCCTTAATCTTGGCTTGCCGGTGTCGGAACTCAATAAAATCATGGCCAAAGCGGCCGCTGCCAAAGGGGGATCGGAAATCATCACCGACCTGCTGCGGGTACTTCAGTTTGAAAGAAATGTTTCTCTTAGCCATTTCGATAAACTCATTAAAGGCCTCGCGGAAGGCAGCGACATTGAGTTCAGAGCAGCCCGCCATCTATTGGATGAAGCGGAACGATTTGCCAACGCCTCCGCCGCAGGGCTAAAGAAATTCAAATACAGCGGCCTGGAAAAAGCCGATATATTGCTGGGCCGCTTCAGCTTAACCGAACTGAACACGCTGATGAATGCCCGCTGGTCGGAAAGTTTTGTCAATAGCCTTTACGAAGTAGCCGATAAAATGCCGACGCTTAAATTTGACGAAATCAAAGCCCTGGTCACCCAGGCAGGCGGCGGTAAAGCGCCAGGCGACCTGGGCCGATTGCGGGAAATTTTATCAACCGTCAAAGCGCCTTCTACTTCTTACGACGAAGCCGTTAAAATCATTCAAGCCGCCGATTCCTTTGCCGCCGACGTAGCCAAGGCGATGAAAGATCCCGCGACCGGTTACGATGCGATGGTGAAACTGATTTGGGGAGAAACGGTCGCCGTGGAAGGCGGCACGATTAAAGTCACGGAAGCATTAGGCAAGAGCGGCTCGGATGCATACCAAACCGTATTCCAGTTGGGCAAGGGAGAATCCTTAGCAAAAAACATGGTATCGGGAGGCGCACTCAGCAAAGACAAGTGGAAAGTATTCAGGAAAGTGATTGATGATTCCAATGTAGCGACTTCGATTAAAAACAACATCATCGGGGAAATGTGGACCCGGGTAAACGCCGAAGCATACCGGGAGCTTGGCTATAAAGTTTACCGCGAAGTCGGCATCAGCAACGGCACAACTCTCGCCAAAGCCGACATCATCCTGGAAAAAGGCAACGAAATTATTGTATTGGAATGCAAGAGCGGCGGCGCCACTTACTCTAAAGGCCAAGACATTATTTACCCCTTATTGCAGGACGGCAAATTCAAAAGCGTGATGCTCAGCGGCGATGAAGCGCTGGCAAAAAAATTCGCCGACCCTGCGTCAAAGATCAAATTTATAACGGCCAGGGAATCGGAAATTATTAAATGATAAAATCAAATCTCAATTGAGTATAAGGATAATCGCAATGAGCTGGAAATTTGCCGGGATTATATTTAAAAAGAACTATAAAACCGCCTACCCTGAGCTATTGAAACAGCTGGACGTTAAATACAGCCAATCTGCGGAAGGCTTTACCTTTGCCGACGCCATCAGCCGCGAAAACCAAGCGACCGCTTTGGGTCAGGTGAATGGCAACACCCTGTTGCTTCATCACTTTCTTCCTTACGACTGCTCCTATGAGCCCGGCGCTGAGGGACGGCTGGACGAGCTACTGATGCCGCTTTCTATCGGAAGCGATATCATGAACTATATTGTTGACGGCGTTTCGGGAACCTATTGCTTTTCCCTGTTCAGCGACGGAAAGCGCATTCGCCGTTGGGCTGCCGAACCCGGCAAGGTCTGGTGCAACGAGGGTAATCCGGTGGAACATGAAATATCTTCCGTTTTTAAAAATGATTCCTTCCCTGATATTTTTTCGATGACCGAAGACGAAGCCCGCCTGTTTGCGGTATGGGAGGCATTCGCTGGAATACCCTTCCAGAAACTTGTGCAAGATGACGCGCCTTTATTTCATTTTTTTCTCTAACGACAAGGACGGGCCCAAATTCAAGATTCGCCGGGAATTGAAAGGTAAACTCCATCAGTAAAAATGATGGAAGGCCCAATAATCTCCAATAATCTAACGGCGCAAATCACTCTTGCGTCAACACCTCAATTTCGCTATTCTCCTATCCGGGACACTCAGGCTGAATCATCCGTGCGTAGAAAGATCACGGCAACAGCGAAAGAGAGGATACGCAGCTTCATGGGGTTTATACGAAGTACTCTCGCCCATGGATAGGCGATGCCGGTTGTGGAATAGAGAGTGGAATAATGGACATTACACCGAAACAAGCCAACAAATCTTCCAGCCTCATCAAGGCAACTGATAATAGCCGGGAGACTCAAATTGCTTTTATAGGTGTATGACTGCTTTGATCTTGCCGGGTATGGGCGATCTCTCGATACGGAAACGATGGATATATCGCTTTGGCCGGTTGAACGTGCGTTCCTCGAA
This sequence comes from Methylobacter tundripaludum, assembly GCF_002934365.1. Taxonomy (GTDB): domain Bacteria; phylum Pseudomonadota; class Gammaproteobacteria; order Methylococcales; family Methylomonadaceae; genus Methylobacter_A; species Methylobacter_A tundripaludum_A. The sequence continues at coordinate 12,311 of NZ_PTIY01000018.1, forward strand.
ACGGATCGCTGAAACGCGAGAAAAAAACACCATCTGGAGATATTCCAATGCAAAAAAAAATCGTCCAAACCCAAGCTGGCCGTTCCAACGACACGGTTTCCCGCCAGACTAGCGATTCCGACCGTAACGGCGCTTCCGCAGCCCCGCCTGCCTACGGTATCGATTTTCTCGACCACCAAAAAGAACAATCAAACCCCACCGGCCTGCCCGACAAGCTTAAGGTCGGCATAGAAAATCTGTCCGGCTTGTCGATGAACGATGTGCGGGTTCATTACAACTCATCGAAACCCGTGCAGTTGCAGGCATTGGCCTATACCCAAGGAACCGATATTCACGTCGGGCCTGGGCAGGAACGACATGTGCCGCACGAGGCTTGGCACGTGGTGCAGCAAGCTCAAGGCCGGGTTCAGCCAACAATGCAGATGAAGGGTGAAGTTCCTGTCAACGACGACAGGAGCTTGGAGCATGAGGCAGATGTTATGGGAGAGAAGGCAGTGCAGATGACGGGAGTGATGCACAATGCAAAACCTGGCACCGTTGACCGTGGCGCTGCTCTCACACAATCTAAAAATGAAGGCTATCGCTCCCCTGCTTTGCAAATGCGCTCCAATCTTCCGAAAACCTTAGTGACAAAACCCGTTATTCAGCGATTACCGAAAACTTGGGGAGGTGAGTGGTTTGCTGATACCTATACAGAATACAGTAGCGGAACAGGAAGAGGCATAGATGATATGCATCTGAGATTCAAACCGGGACATGTGGTTGATGCCGAGTTAATCGGACTTACACAATCTGTCCGCACGATACATAATAAAGCCCCTTTCTACCCAAATAATGACCCATTCTATAAAGGGAGAGCCATAAAATCAGGGGACGCAATAACAGTAGACCCCGTTACAAAAGAAACAGACGAGGGCAATAGAATAGATCAATTAAAAACAGAAACAAATCCACTTTATGCTGTTAGTGGTTCAACAGCTAAGGACAAGACGCTTACAGATACACAAGATGATCCCTCTTATGGACAACATGGCTCTCATTATTATGATATTCACCATAGACTGGTTGAGAAGGACGCTAAGCTTAATGACGCTCCAAAAATAAGAAGTGTTGATGTGAGCAAAAGTTCCGGACAAATATTTGAAACAACAGCTTTGGCTATTAAAGGAAATCAAGCCGGTACCTACTACGGCTCCGTGCGTTGGGGATGGCGGACAGATGATGCAGGTAATTTTGCAAAACTGCCGCTTGTAGCAGTATCGCAAGGAGTACCCTCTTCTACCTTCATGAAATCCGCAGAAATGTGGAATGCCTCTAAAAGCTCCACCGGTGCCGATACCGTTGATTTACCGATAGTGAATGTAAAAATAACCACCGCCCCTATTACAGGACAATATCCACCGAACTTTATCGGCCCCCCTCTTCAAATTCCAGCAGGTACAAGGGTTCAAATAATACGAAACGCTACCCTTCCAAGTACAAATGGGCAAATAAAAGTGGTAGACGGTACTTTCACAGGAAGGGCACTGGAAGTCACTCCTGCTGACATGGCAAACTTAAGAGATGAAAGACCTTGACAGTGAGAGCTACCGTTTTCAACATCGCTTTTGTCATCTTTCTTATACTTTTTGTAATATCAGGCTGTTCACCAATAAACAGATCGAACATGAATAATAAAAACTCAATGGAAAACAAACTCGTAAATCAATTAAAAGAAGCAGGTTACAGTGGCCTGTTTCAATATGGTGAACGTAGTTTGGCTGATGCCGTTTGGCAAGAGGGGAAAAATGAAGATGCGTTACGGCAGATAGTCCTTCATTCTGAATATGAAGTTTATATTCGTTTGCTAGCCTCTGAAGTTTTGTACTCTAAAAACGCTGATTATCCTCCGGCTGATTGGAAAGATACCCTTGCTTATATTTATGCACAGGCCTTAGCGATTTCCGGGCATCAGGAAGGGATTTTAATAGCGGGAAACCAATGGGGATTCATGTATTTTTATGACAAGTCAGATATTGCCGACTATGGTAGCTTGGGCAGTCACCTTATCAATACCGGTAGGCCTGCAATCCCGTATTTAGTTGCATTGCTAAACAACGATAACAGTTTATTTTATGAAGGGAGCAAAGAAGCCACCCTCGGCAATAGCCTGAAATACCGCGTAAAGGACGCTGCCGCTTATTATATCGGCAAAATAACAGGCATCCCCGTTCAGTTTCACGAAAACCATGCTGATAGAGATACCGAAATAGAACGCCTCAAAGAACAGCTCAAATAAAGCCAATGGACACAACGACCACATCAAAAGAATTTATAGAATTAGAACGACAAACCGAGAAGGCCAGTCTTTTTACTCACACCGTACTGACCGAACAAATTACTCGTCAAAATCAAAGCGACGCTTTTTTATACGGACTGATTGATTACCTGACACAAAAAGGCATTGTTTTGCCCGATGAATTACAGGCAGTTGTCGCCTCGGTCAAAGAAGAAATAATTGAGAAAAAGGAATTTGCTTCCTTAGGCGTTGCCGTAAGAGTTGACGGAGAGAATGATGCGAGTGCTTTTGTTCCCGTCAATTGCAATGAGCGAATGCCTATATGCAAAGGGATGTGCTGCAAATTGTCTTTTGCATTAAGCGTTGAAGAAATTGAATCGGGGCTGCTTAAATGGGAACTTGGCAAACCCTACCATATTCGCCACCAATCAAATGGCTACTGTTGTCATATCAACAATGAACAGCATTGTTCGGTTTATGGGAGCCGCCCCTCGATATGCCGTAAGTATAGTTGCGCTAAGGATACCCGTATTTGGACCGATTTTGATAATATGATTTTGAATCAAGAATGGATAGATGCTCATTTGAGCATAGAAAAATTACAGTTGACCGAAGTCTATATGAAGCAATAAAACTCTGTCGCCGGCCGGGCAGGATAATTACGCCACGCATCAAACTTTATTAACCACTTTTGCCGGTTTTGGCATATTCCTTACGAATACCCAGCAACAATTCCTCCAAAACAATGGTATCGCTGTTACGGGCCAGCGCTTGCAGGGACGCGTAACGAACCGCATTTAAAATAGCGCCGCCGGCAAATTCATGGTCTTTGGCGATTTTATTCAGATCAATATCATCCGCCAATTTGGCCTTGCTGGAAAAACCCTGCCGCCATAAACGCAGCCGTTCTTCAGGGCGCGGCAACGGAAAATAAATCATCGATTCAAAACGTCTGGCGAACGCTTCGTCGAGATTATCTTTTAAATTGGATGCCAGTATGGCTATGCCGTCAAAACATTCCAGGCGTTGCAGCAAAAATGCGGTTTCCTGGTTCGCATAACGATCATGCGCGTCTTGTATTTCGCTGCGTTTGCCGAACAAGGCGTCGGCCTCATCAAAAAATAAAATCCAGTCGCGATGTTCAGCCTCGTCAAAGACTTTACCGAGATTTTTTTCGGTTTCACCGATGTATTTGGACACCACCAGCGATAAATCCACCTTGTACACATCGCGCCCCGTGACTTTGCCTAATATGCAGGCCGTCATGGTTTTACCGGTTCCGGGTGGGCCGTAAAACAGGCTGCGATAACCGGGACGCAGTTTGTGCTTCATGCCCCAATCCTGCATCAGGGTTGGGCCGTGCGCTATCCAGGTCTGAATTTCCTGGACCTGTTTGTGCGTACCGGGATGCAGCACCAAATCATCAAAGCCGAGTCCGGTTTCAATAAGCTGAGCCGGAAATTGGCTGCCGAAGCTGGGTCTATAGTGTTGCCCAGTCGTCAGCAAAGCCTGATATTCCTCGCTAAGCCTTAGCGGGCTGTGTAATAGCGGTTCGTTATCCAGTCTCTGAAGGTGCAGCATGTGTTGCCGAATAAAAGCATGATCCCGCTCAAACAGATCGTGTAGTGCCAAGCGCTGCGCAAGGCTGTTGTCGGCAAGAACAAATAGCAGGGTTTGCACGGTCGGTATAAAGCCGCTGCCGCTTCCGTTGTGCCCGCCAAATTCACTGAAGCGGCGATCGAACAGTTGGTTTTTGAGAAAAAACACATCCAGCAGTTCAGGATTAAGCACGGGAGCCAACGCCAGCGCTATGGTAATGCGTTCGGCAAAGCCGAATTTATTACGTTCAATGCATTGGGCGTAGCTGGAATTTTTTAACGTCGGCGGCTGAATTTCCTGCACGCTTTGATAGACGCATTCCTGGACAAAAAACAGTTTAAAACGGGTATCAATCACCTGGTTTAACCAGGCCATCTCGCTGTTTAAATCATCGGCATTGATTGTTAGCTGCATTACCATTCCACGCGAAAAGGATGTTCCATCCAGGGCAATTTGAACCATTGCCATGACCAGGGAAAACGCTCTAATACTACATCATAGGTTTTTCGTTCAACGCGCAGCAACCAGCTGCCTTCGCTGGCGCTGAGACTGCCTTCGCGCAATAAAAAGCTGCCGCGAAAACCGTTAACCGACATAGTGTTGAGTATCGGGGCGTTGTCGATCACCGCCGCCAGCAATTCGTCGCAGGCTTCGATGTGTGCAGTTGTTAAGGGACTATCAGAGTCGAATACTTCATCGATTTCCATCGCACACAACAGCTTATTGAACGGCAGCAAATATTCAGGCGGTTCCAAGTCCTCGGCGGCCAAGTAATGCAAAAGCCTGACTGCGTATTGCTTTGCCGCTTGATCATGAAACCGGCCATTCCGCACCAGCTCCAAGCGTTCGAAAAAGGGCGCAAGATACGGCCATAAGAGACAAAGCCCTGCATTATTAATATAAAGCGCATCGGTATCGCTAAAGGCCTGCCTACTGCCTATTGTCTCAATGTCCGCCTGTTCTTCGAGGCGAGCTGCTTTGTGTTCCGATTGTTTTATTGCAATATTCTCGGCAGCCGTCTCGTTTGCGGTTTTTTGTCCTTGTCGCGCGCCGTCGATCTTTTTTAGCAATGAGTGTCTGTTGCTGATTGCAGTAGATGCCAACCGGTGCCGATACACTACGCTATCCTCTGTCGTATCGGCGTTTACCTCGCCTTCAAGAACGCTGCCGTTTTTTGCTGACGGCGTTTTGGCTACCGGCGACTGAGCGAATTCATGTGCGAATGGCTTTGTTGTTAATGACGAGCGAACAGTCTTTTGCGCCTGTATTGCATAGTCGCCGCCCATTTTTTTAAGCAGAGGATACCTGTTGCCAATCGAGGTCAACCCACGTTGGTAATCCACGTTATCATAGGCCGTATCATTCTTTACCCACTCTTCTGAAAAGCCGCTTTTTTCTGTAACTTGTTGTGTTGCACTGCTTGCCAATGTCGGCTCATTGGTATTCTGTTGCGCATAGTTAGCATCGCCGCCGATTTTTTTTAACCGATGCCTGTAACCTAGTGGCTCTTTAACCTGAGTCTTAGAAGCGGCAATTAATGGGTCGCTCGGCGCGGGATGCAACATTAAAGAGCTGTTGCCGGTCGCCTCTTCGGCAATAAGAGACGCTACCTGCTCTATCGATGCCGATAGAGCAGCTGGACGCCATTCGTTATTCGTCACATTTTGGCTTGATGCCAGTTGCTGCACACAGTTGACTAATATCTGGTGAGACAAGCCTTGTAATCTGGCCCAACGCGCAATGACGGCTGTTAAAAATTCGGCATGCTGGGAAATAAGCGGATCGCCTGTTATAGCCACTTGCAGAAGACTTTGCCAGAGCGAGGCTCTTAAATACAGCCTAGAAACCCGGCTCGATTGCTGGAATTGTGCCTGCACGACCAGCAAGGTTTGCAGCAGCGAAGCAACCAACGTTTGGGGAACGGAACAGAGTAAAGCCGTCATGACGACTAAGTTGTTATCGTCAAAATAGCCGACTAAACGTTGCCGGCTACGCGGCTCCTGAATAAGTTTGGGCAATAAGCGTTTTAAAGCATGGGGGGCAGTCTCTATAAGAACTGCGAAACTTTTTTCGGGTAATTGGCGTTGACTGATTTCGGCCCACCACGGCAGATAACCTTCGCGGATAAAAAGATCAAGCAACTCCAAGTGCGCCGACACTGGATCGATTTGTTGCTTAGCGACTACCGGCACAGATTCTGACGGAGCTATCTGCTCACTGAGAGCTAGTCGCAAGGCCGCTTCAATTTTTTCCGATAATTCGGCTTCTAAACGATTGCCGTCAAGCTCCCCCAAATTCAGCTCCAGACGCTCGATCCGGTGCAGGCAATCGGAGCTGCTGGCCTCGGATAGGCAACGATCGAGCAGCGGCAACTGTTGCTGAAAAATGCGGCTCAACGTTTGTTGTATTTGCCATGCATTTTCTTGTTTTGCCAACGTTATTTCTACGGTCTGCCGTTTGATGACATGACGTTGTGCGTCCATAAGCGAGTTAATTAAGCCAGTAACTTGCTCACTGTGCGTTTAAAAATAACCTCAACGCGGGTTTGGGCCTTGATGGCGCGAATGGATAATTCCGCATCGCTTTTTATGCCGGCATCGGCGCTAAGTTCAGGCTGCTCGGGCGGTAAACCGGCCAAATTCGGATTAGCTTTTACTCTTTCCGGCAACAACGCAGGCGAGATAACCATATCGACACCGATTTGCAGCTGTCCTAAGCCTTTATTTTGCGTGTTATCGGCACGGTCTAATTGATGGAAGTAAACCGGCAATCCTTGAACTTTACCATCTCCGAGGGTCGTGAACTCATAAAATACGCCTGCCTGCCCTCCACTGACTTGAATCGGAGCCTGCAACAAGGAATCGGCGACACTTGCTTTAAACTGCAATGCCGGGTTGGCATCGGGGCGCACTAAAACAGCGGCCATTTGGGACACATTCACGGTTGAAGTTACCTGAGCGCCATTATTGTCCAGATGAGTTTTAGCGGCTTGAAGTGCGATAAAATTGTCTACCGTCAGATTGGGAGAAGTTAACACTAAATCTCCGCCCTTGCCTTGAACGGCGTCCGTTGCAACTGCAAAACCAGTCATTGAGGGTATAGGCAATACCACAGTTGGCTGCTTGGGTACGGCAATACTGAGTACAGGCCCGGCTACTGCGCCACGAATAAATTCATGATCGGCAATGCTGCGGGTTAGCACCTGATAACGGGTACTGGCCTGCGAGCTTTGAATTTTAATGCTTGCCGTGCCGGAATAATCGATGATGGGCTTAGCCACCAAAATGCCGACAGCCGGATTGGCTCTTACTTTGAGCGGTAATATCGTAGTAAGGAAATCGGTTTGAGTCGCTTTCTTTTCCGACTTCTCAAAAGTTTTCGTGGCGCGAATGCGAATATCGATGTCTTCAGTGACTACTGCCGTCGTTTCCAGCAATATGGTACCGCCGTTACCTCGCACACTGTCCGACAATTCGGCGTCATTCATGGTGCGCAGTTGGTAATCAACGCCTTCTTGCGCCTTTTCAACAGCGACTTGAATTTTTACCCCGTAATTAACAATCCTGGCCGCGTTTGCAGCTGGGGTATCGCTGGCTACCAGCAGCTCTCCATGTTGAATGCTCGCAACTAGGGTCACATCCAGCCCAACTTTAACGATTGGCGTTTGCAGCAAAAAGTTAAATAGGCCGCTGTTTAGTTTAGTTGCTTTAATGCTAAAACTGCGATCATTAATAATGGCAGGAGTAACCAGTTCCAAATCGCCGCCATTCCCATCAGCCAGCAACTTCATATCCGGCTGTTTAACATCTGAAGGTATGGGTTGTTGTTTGTCATCGCACAAACAATAGTTAACGCCTTGCTGACTATTGCTAATAACGATTCTAGCCCTCATGTTGTAGGCGACTGTGCTGACGTCGGCAATAGCCAAATCGCGTAAAGGATAGGTCGTAGCTATGCCCAACAGGTCGATCAGCCGATCCCGCGCATCACGCAAAGAAATGGCGGCTGACTGCGCTATCGAGCCGTTTAAAATGCCTTGATCGCTGAGTATTCGATAAGCCAAGTGTGTCTGTTGCCAATGTTTATAGGTCGCATCGAAATAGGCCGCATCCTTCAGATCCATGCGGATATAAACAATCAAATGGGCCGGCGTCTCATCCCGCACAATTTGCTCAACCAAGTGTTTAAAATCAGCGCTACGAAAATCGGCCGCAAAAAGAACCACGCTCAGTTGCAGCGAATAAGGATCGCTAGATCGGGCGTTGCTAAGGAGGGAGCTCTGTTGCGGGATGTCTCCGGTCATGGGGCGCAATAAGGCATGCTCGACGACGAACAATTTCTCATTACCGTCCTCTAAAATACCCAATTTAAGCCGCAAATTTTGCTCTAAGTTTGAACGATTATCCGCGCCGTAGGGCGCCAATACATTAAAACCGGTGCCCTTGCTGCTGATTTGATTATAACGGCGGAGTAGCGCTAGCTTATTAAGCTGTACTTGTGTCCTAAAACCCTCCTGTTCGTTAAGACGTTCTTCCGGGCTAAGCGGCTCTTGCTGGCCGGCGCCAGGAATAAAAAAACTGCTGTAATCGGTAAATTGTTCTGCAAAACGCGCCAACAAATGGTCGATAAAACGAGTTTTCCTCGGCCAATCGTCAGCTTGGGCTGCCGTATCGTCCACCAAATTAGCGGCGAAAATTTTTTGCAGGCTGTCTCCGCGAGATTTGTTATTTGGGTCTACCCACAAACCGCCTACATTGTCATCATCCAAACTGGCGACAAAATAACTGGCCGGTTGTTCAACCCGAAATGAAAATAAGTCTTTTACATGAGCTAATTGGCTAAAGCTATTAGCAAGCAGTTGCTCGAACAATAGCAAATAAGCCTTAAGCTGTTTGGCCTGCGCTCTGCGCTGCTCACTTGCGGTGCTTGGCAAACCTGCTGCACCAATTCCATAGACTTTAGGGAACTGGAGCAACAGCGAATAATAACGCTCGATGTGTCGATCACGCCCTTTGGGTCGCGGTAGGCTTGAACTGACAAGCTTACGCTGTAACGCGTTTTGTTGATTGCTAAAGTAGCGCTTAACCAGAGTTTCACTATTCAACTGAATCGGCAATTGCCTTTTTTTCAGAGTCACTTTGCTGTTATCAATATCCAGCTTTGGGGTTTTAGCGCTATCCAGCACAAAAGTTGCATCATTCAGCTTATCTCCGCTTTTAAAGACCACATATTCAACCATACGCACGCCAGTAACATCCATGATTTCCCGGATCAAATCCGAAGCATAGAGATTTTTTTTGCGTTTTAGACCGATAAGCTCCTGACTGTCGATAAAGCCGTGATCCAATAACGGGCCGTCAAAAATCTCCTCAATCGGCTTACCTTGAGCTAAACATTCTTCGAGGCTATAAAAGCATGGACTTGGCGACAGGTAAGCAGCAATTTTTCCTAGGATACCAAGGTAGACTTCTTCCGGGTCAGCCTGCGTATCAATTTCGATACTGGTTTGCAATTGAACATTCTGGTCGTCTAGGACTTGTATGGATTCAAAATCTATCGTCAAACTGCGTTGGGCGTGCAAACGTTCGGCAACATCGCGAACAATCGCGCCCCCGACCTTGTTGAGTGCTTCTGCTTCGGATTTTTCTATCAAAACCCGGTAAACTCCATGCAAAGCTAAAGGGCTGGCGCCCTCGTCAGGCTTTAAACCAATCACTTTCTCGCCGGCCTCAGAAGCTTGCTTTTCCCTGTAATACAAAGGCGGCGTGGGGTCGCAAACCGGTTCAATCCAGGCATTTTTAACGCCTTCCACATCAATGACCAGTTTACGCAAATCCAATAAAGTAACCGGCTTCGAAGTCAATATTTGCTGCGGGCTGTATAAACTGTCGTAAGTATCCTCGCCCTCCCGACTTAACAAATCCTCCATGTCATAGTTAATTCGATAAGAAAGGTCGGTGAGTGCGTAACAAACTTGCTCCAAAATAGTAATGCCAGGGTCATGGGCATTAAAATCAGTCCACTCGGGACCGGCAAGCTTTTCCAGCCAAGCAATCCCCTCCTTGCGCAAATTTTCGTAGTCAAGGGGCGGCACAGGTGTTGTATCAGTCGGTGAAAAGTTGGTTAACATAAGATTTACCACGGCTTGCGATACGATTAGTTCAGTTTAAAGGTACGTTGTGCGTATCTTACACGGCTGCAAGGTTAGCTTTTAACCGCCGCAAAAAGTTGCTGAATCTGATTTTGCTGTTCTTTGAGCGCTTCGATAAGAACGGCAACAAGGCCGGTATAATTGACGCCCATCATGCCATCGGGCCCTGTTTCCACTAATTCAGGGAATACAGTCTCAACCTCCTGAGCGATAAGGCCGATCTGCGTGCCCTCCACTTTCAAGTCCCTCCATTTAAAAGAGACTCCTTGCAACAATGAAAGCTTACTTAGCGAACTTTCCAATGGATTAATATCCTTTTTTAACCGCTTATCAGATCCACTAAGTGCACCAACAGCAGTCCACAGCCTACCCGCAGCAAAGCCGCCGTAATAACCGGAGTTATCCGCTTTCATCAAACGCAACCAGTCATCGTTGCCATCATGGTCGCCTACAGCTGAAAGCCGCCATTTATCCCCTAGTCGCAGAACACCGACTGTTAACATGCCTTTAATTTTGGTATTGCCAGTCCCGCCCTCGATACCCAATAAGGGAGTCCAGCCGGTTGAGAAAAATGTCCAATCGCGGCTTGAATGTAAATGAATACCAAAACCGGCACGTCCAAAAAACCCCCTATTAGAGGCGTGTTTAATAAGCCCTTCATCCCAATTATTAGGAGTATCCCGATACCAAGTGACTTTCGGCCACTCGTCTGCGTCGGCACCGGTAAAGCCGCCTAAGGCGACATTGCCGTCTAAAGTGATGTTGCCGGCGATATTAACGGGACTAACGCCCCAGCCCATATCCCGTCCGATAGTAATGCGGTTAGTTGCATCACCTTCAAAGTACATCAGGCTGGCCACCCGATTACCGGAATCATGCACGGCAATTTCGGTATTCGCCAGCGTTTCAAATAACAAGCCTGCGGTGCTGGCATTCCAACCCTTACCGCCGCCGTAATTGGCATTGGTGCCGCCTATAGTCAGCGAACCGCTGCTCATAAATTTGTTGTCGTTTGCATAGTCGTTACCGTTGGAAATATTGGCGGCGCCTAAAACGCGCATCACCCCCGTGCCCTTGGGTTTCAGTTGTAAATGCTGATCGGCGTTACTGCCTGAGGCATAGATTGTGTTATATCCAAAGCCGATGCCTTGGGTGGCATTGCTGTGGCGAAACTCAATGCCGTCCGCATCAGGCCCGAAATCTCCGGTAATATAGAGTCCTTTAACCGCCGCTGGATGTGCGCCGCTACGCGCAGCTTGAGCAATATCGAGTTTGGCAATGGGGGTGATTGTTAGGCCAATCCCGGCATTACCGGTGATGTTAGTGACATCCGCCACAAAGCTTAACTTGGGAACGCTCGCTGCGTTTTTACCGGTTAACAATAATTCAGCGGCGGAGCCCGCACCGTCTTTGCTGAAAGCTTCTAAATATATTCTATTGTCATCCTTGTTGTTGGCTAAAATTAATTGCCCGCCACCGTTGCCTTCCAAGCCCAATTTTATTCCTCTCGATGCTCTTACGTCTAAAGAATAACCGGGATTGTTGACTCCTATGCCAACATTGCCGGAAGGCATTAGGGCAATATGATCATCGGGATCGTTATTAATACCCAGCTCCAACGTCATGGACTCGCCGGCTCGGGCATAGTAACGCAACCAAGCCGCATCGCCACCGCCGCCACCTGGGTCTTTTGGAAACAGGATACCGTTAGTTTCGGTGGCTCCCGCGCTAGGCGTCATTACGCCCTTGACAATGAGGTTATTGGCGATAGTGACGGGCGTAACGCCCCAGCCCATATCGCGTCCAATCGTAATGCGGTTAGCCGCATCGCCTTCGTAATACATTAAACTGACGACACGCGTATTCGCGTCATTTACTGCGATTTCGGTATTGGCCAGTGTTTCCAGCAATAATGCGGCAGTATTAGCTGTCCAGTTACTCCCTCCGCCATAATTGGCAGTGATACCGCCTATTGTAAGTGAACCGCTCGCCATCTTGCCATTGGCATTGGCCCAACCATTACCATTGCTAATATTGGCTGTGCCGATGACCGTTAATCCTGCTGGGGGGGCGAGAGTACCTATACCCAGGTTGCCGGTTGCCTTATCAATAAACAAACGCGTCGCACCGCTGCCGTCGACCACACCAAGACCGGCTTTAGCTGTAGCCGCTACGTTAGGGTCGGTGCGTGGATTCAGTTGTAGCGACCAAGCCGGGTTGTTGTCTTGAAATTTTGCGTACAAATTGATGACTTTGAGCAATCCGGCCACATCACCGGCTGCTTCAATACTTAACGGGTCGCCCGGCAGTTTAACGATGCCGTCGTCTTTTTGGTTAAACCCCGCGTCAATAAGATCGGCAAAATTGCTTTCCGTCGGAACACTGTTTTTGACGAAATAGGATTTTAGATCGGAACGGTTTTTTTTGTTAATATCCATGATGATCTCTTATATTGAATGCAATGTTTTTTACAATTAGGTTAATCAGCTGACCACAAAATCAAGTTCCAGCTTCATATAATTAATACCTTTAAATGTTTGTCCGTCGACGTTAAGGTCTGTGATTAAATCAATATCATGTTCTCGGGCCGCAATCAGCACGGCATCTGGACGAGGGGCTTCGACAAAGTAACCCTCGCTACTGGATGTTAAAGGGGGTTTGATTATCAATTGATAATCAAGGCCGTTTTCAGCCCCCAAAAACATCTTAAAGTGCTCGACGTAATCGACATAAGCGCATCTTTCGATAAAATCGATGATGGCATTGGCGTATATTCTTCCGCCGATAACCACGTCTTTCCCTTGTTCATACGCCCAGGGTGATAAAAAATGATTCACGTCTTCGTTAAGCTTTTGTGTATAAAAACCAGCATCGACATCTGGCTGAAAACGCACCGCAAAGCGCAGCTTTACCGGGAGATAACAGGCGTTTTTAACTACAATATGCGCCCCCATAGGAGCGTGGGTGTTTAAAAAGTCGCCAATGTCATTGAGTAAACTGGCGGGAGCCTTAGGTGTAAAAGGGTTGAACGGTAGCCGATTGCGCACATCGGGAATCACCACCACGGTGACTTGCCCTAAATTTTCCAAAGATTGAGCCGGAATACATTTGGCTTTGTAAAGCTCGGGAAATTGTTCCAAAACCAATCGTTCATAGTCCCAAAGACCGACAGCACGCTGTTTGTGCCGTAAACGTTCGCTGACGCGAGTATTAAAATGGCTATCCAGCTCACTGGGTTTAGCTCCGAACGAGGTAAACGGCTGCTTAATTCCAGCAATGCCGGCAACGGGTTCTACCAATCCTTTGAGCGAATTGGCCGGCAGCGGCTGATTTAGATGATCCTCGCTATTATTTTGATCGATAAAACTTGCCGCCACCGCCTGAGAGTAAACGCCAATAGTGTCGCAAACGCTATCGCAACCCTCGCTAATCGCAACCCGAAGCCAAAACAAGTCGGGGGGCAACAAAGTACTCGGTTTCACTGCTTCCAACTGTAATGAAACGATGCCGGATTGCAATAAGCCATCACTGGCATCGGCCTGCAATTGTCCTTTGTCAAGACTATTCCAACGGTTATCGCTTAATACGCTCCATTGCACTTTGGCCACCGCTAGATCGGGGTTGGCAGTGCCTTCAGCCATTTGCAGCAACATCGATAAGGTTTGCGGGGCGTGCATACCACTTAAACCGATATATAACTCGCCTTCGTTGTGATAAGCGGGCAACAAGCTATAACCGCCGCTTTGGCTATCGATTTGTATTGGCGCATGACCAAAAGGATGCAGGTGGTAAAGCTGGTCGGCATCATCACTTTGCATCGCAGCCAGATTTATTTCTATTGCCGCGCTGTAATCAATGCTAAGACTTTTAAGTTTCGGCGTATAGGGTGGGTTGACTTTATAGTCATTGGCATTAACAGGAGTCTCTTTAGCATTAACAATAGCTGCCGCTAAGTCTACGGACTTGGCTGAGGCAATGCCAGGGTATGCGCTGTGTTGAAAATCACGTCCCGCCAATTCTAAGAACCAGTAACGCGGCCAATGGGTTACATCATCGTCATTAGCTTCGGCAAACAAGCGTTCATAACGGTAGCCCGCTCTATTTGCTTGAATGCGCACGGGAATATTGGCAATCGCCAAGCTAGTGGAGGCTTTGGCATCGTTTTTATTAAATAAGGGCAACAAAGCCGCCGAATCGTCTAACGGCAATTCAAGGCGTTGATCGACCATGCCGATTTTACATTTAAAGACGGTGTTGTCCGCTATAGTGGGGATAAAGCTAGTAACGTTCGTTTTAACACCCTGCGCGTCAGTCTTGCTTGTGACGCTTACCGTACCGTAATTTGCGTAGTACTCATCCATCTTAGCGGCAGGCACATTCATCCATTGCAGATTAAGATTAAGGCCAGTAAGCTTTTTTTGCATTAACTCGGAATAGCCGAAATTCAATCTGGCGCCAATGGCAGGGCTACTGCCGAATACTTCAAAGGGTTTGCTAGGCGTTAGCGTGTAGTCATCGTTTTGCAGTTTGAAATCCGCCAAACCTTCCACTGAGACATCAAGCAATGCTTTTTCCAGCGACAAATCTTGAAACAAAGGGTAGTCAGTCACATAGCGTTTACCTATATCATCCCAGCAAGGCTGCAACATTAACCTAAGTACCGGCCAGGAAGTTTTAATGTACGTGGCATCAGAGTCAGGTAAAGCGGTTATTGGTTCCGCGCTTTTTTCAAACGTTAGTGTCCAGCTAATACTTTTTAAAGCTTCGGCGGGTGGCTTGACTGGATAATCGCCCGCTTTCACATTCATACTATCTGCCGTTACCCAGCCCTTTGCCGAACTCAATTCGATAAGGAATGGATTTTTGCTTAACGCGGCGTTGATTTTTTCAGTATTAAATTGTTCCTGCTTAAATACTAAAGTCAGCGTCAAAACTCTTTTTCCCTGGGCCAAGCACAGCATCGGCGAACTGATGGCGAAACCGATGTTGCCGACTGGCGGCAGGCTTTGCTCGGTGTCGACAAGAGCCTGCCGCTGACCAAAAGTGTACCAGTAACTGGAATCGCTACTACTTGAAACTTTTGCTGTCGAGGTGTCCGCCCTGGCATTTAAGCTTAGCCAAGTGACTTTTTGCGCAACCGGTGTCGGGAGACGATTACGCCAAGCCTTTTCCAAGGTATTGACGACACTCTCCCAGTCACCGGCTGTTAGCTCGGCACCTGCCGCAGCAAAATCAAGTAACTTTACCTCCTTATCGGCTTGTTCCTGTTCAGGCAAGGATAAATTGGTTGCTAAGGGCAAATACGCCTTGACGCGATTCAATAAATCACTGTTGTCGGTAGCAGGAACGCCCAATACCAGTTGCATTACCGATTGGAAAGCTAATATCCGATCTTCTTCTGTTTGCCCAGATTCAGAAGCCGAACGTAAGTTATTTAATTGCCTCTTATGCGTGGCTGTGACTTTTTTCCGGTAAGCCTTGGCGCAATTGTCATACACAATGGCCCATAGGAAATTAGCTGCATTGGCGGCTGTTGCGGCATCCATCAGCAACAAAAAATCTTCCAACGGCATAAAGAAATATTCTTCTATAACACACAAGGCCTGATAAAAACTGTCCAGACTATCTATGCTCGGGAGGCCTTTAATCTTTGGATAGGCGGGAGCGCCAAGAGCCGCTGTAAAGTTGCTGTCGAAATTGGGTGGCTCGGTAGTCGGCAATTGGTATTCGGGCTGTTTTCTTTGTCTTTGTCCCGCTCTTTCCAGAAGCCTGTTTATTTCTCGCCAGTCATTATCAATCGGAACTTTAATCAGCATCATTTCGTTAAAAAGCTCAACGTCCAATTTATTATCGAACATGAACTTTTTAACATCATCATTGGTGCGCTGCTCATAAAGCTGAGTAAAGTTCTTTGCCAGCGTCAGTGTGGAAAAATAGTCTGTTGTTGAGCTAAAACCTAAAGCAGCTTTAATATTACTATCAAAATCCCTAAAATCATTCTTTGCAGGTAAGGTAAAACTCGAATCACCGGAGCGGATTTTACCCATTTCCGTCAAAAGCCGGTTAATGGTTTGCCAGTCGCCATCCGCCGCAGGACCTCGACTATATTTTCGTTGTATCAAGCTACGCAGCTCACCGATTTCCATAAACAAGCCACTGTCTATCCCGATAAATTTCACCAGTGTATACAGTTGCGTCAACAGGTCAAAAGTGGCTACGGCCTTAGGCGGGTAGATTGGCAATGCATCGCCTGGCAGGGGATCGCCTAGAACGACTTTTAACATTTCCATGACCGCATCATTTTTAGTACCGGTGTACTGCTCACGCGCTTCCCGAATACCGATAATTTGTTTATTCACGTAAACAGAACTGAGTCGGGCAATTTTGGCATGATTAACAACCAAGTCAGATTCGGTGCGATAAACCAGCTCTTTACCCTGACTATCTTTCCCAGCAGCCAGTAGGGTACCCATCGGCAATAATACCTTGCTCACCTGACTGGAAGGTTCAATCAGCACATTGACACGGTCGGCTTGCGGTGGTTTTTTTTTGAAGTTCAATACCG
This sequence comes from Methylobacter tundripaludum, assembly GCF_002934365.1. GTDB lineage: Bacteria > Pseudomonadota > Gammaproteobacteria > Methylococcales > Methylomonadaceae > Methylobacter_A > Methylobacter_A tundripaludum_A. The sequence continues at coordinate 28,904 of NZ_PTIY01000018.1, forward strand.
TGCGGTAATAAAAATCCAAATGCCTTGCAGTGAGTTGATTCAGCTGCCATTGGGTATTTTTCAGCAATTGTAAAAATGTCAGATATAAAACAAAATGAGGCCTGTGCAGATTGTAAAAACGCTCATCAGCATAGTTTTCAGGTTGTTTAACAAAGTTTTCTATTTGCTCTAACCAAGCGGCAAAATCACTACCGTCTTTAGCCTCTGGATTTAACAACGCCTGCCAGTTACCGGTCGCAACATTTTCATCATTGAAGTAGCGAAGCTCTTTGGCAAACTCATGAGCAAGCATTAACTGATCACGTAAACTGCGCTCGTCAATTCCTACAAAATCTGCTTGTAATGCAGGCAATAAACGTTGTATTTGGCTAGTGCCGTCGCGATTAGAAGCAAAAGGGGATACCGGCTCGGTCATGATAATTTACTCAGCTACCTTTAACGGTGAGATTGGTGGTCAGAAACATACCGCTACCTGAATACTGCGCGGTGCTATCGGGAATAGGCCCACCTGGCCCCGGCGGCGGCTGTTGCGCCGGGGTTTGAACGGAAAACTTGGCGGTAAAAGTTCCTCCTTTGAGTAACACCAGCTTACCGCCGGTTTTAGTTTTTCCGGCTTTCTGATCCCCGGCTAGCGCATCAATTTCCAACGTACCGACGCCGGGAATGCAATATTGCGGTGTCATATAAGCGCAGCCGGGGACAGAGACTTTTTTCTCATCGCCGTCTACACAGATTTTTTTACCCTTGACGGTTGCAGGTCCGGTGGCTTTTAAGTCGCCGGGTTGAACGACGACTATCGCGGCTCCGAAATTGGGCATAAAAATGGCTTTATCGCCTTCCAAGAGAATAGAATCAAGCATTGGCGTAACTCGCCTCGTTCAGATAAAACGGATAAACCAGATTAAAGCGGGAGTTAGTGCTCCTTACCGTGTAATCTATAGCAATCATCAACAAGCCTTGGGTCTGGGAGCTCTCATCAACATTGATAGCATTCAATACGATGCGCGTCTCATAATACAGTACCGCATCGGTAATCAATCGGGTCAGGGTATTGACCAGGCTTTGACTGATTTCTTCAAACATAAAGCGCTGTAAGTCGCAGCCAAAATCTTCGCGCATAATGCGCTCACCCTGAGCGGTGTTTAATAAAATTTGTAGGCTTTGCTGAATATCCTGATGCTCCGATACGCAATGCACATCCAGCCCATTTTGACTAAAGCTGGGCGGAAAGCTCCAGCCTTTACCCAAAAAAGAAGCCTGTGCGTCGCTGCTCATGATTATTCTTCCCCGCCTGCAACGGGGGACTCAGGCGCTTTATTAAGCTGTCCTGAAGCTTGCTCCTGAATTTTCCCAATCAGACCGTAGACTTTTACAAAAGGCATACTGCCTAGGCCCTCGAGTAACAGGTTAATTTCATCAGCGGAAAGTTGTAGATTAATAGCTTGCTTATCCATGTTGTACCTTGTTAGTTAAAATTTTTATCCTGCGTGCCTACCTCTTCCGCACGTTTATTTAATGTCCACCTTAGTGCCTTTAATTTCTACATCACCACTCGCCTCCAGCTTGAAATCTTTGGCACTTTTTAAAGTAATACCCTTGTCATCCATCGTTATACAGTTGCCATGCTGATCTTTTAGTTCAATTTTTTTTCCGTCATCATCAAGGGTAATGGTATTTTTGCCCGGTGTTTCGATATACACAATCGCTTTCTCATCATCAAAACCGATGACCATACCTTTTTTACTGACAATGCCCCGGCCATTGTTTTTATCATCCGGCTGACCAAAACGCGTTGGCGTACTGTTTTTTGATCCATACAAAGAACCTAAAATAATGGCTTGACGCGGGTCGCCGTTAACAAACCCCATGACCACTTCATCGCCAACTTCCGGCCGGAAAAAAAAACCGCGATCTTTGCCTGCATCCGGCGAGGCAAGACGTGCCCACAAGGTGTTGCCATCATCCGGTAACGTCGGCCATTTAATCTTTACTTTCAATTCCTTGTCGGGATCCTCGCTAAGATCTAACACCTGTCCGATATGCAGCCCTGAAATACCGGGCAGCAAACCCGAGGCAGGCAGACCATTAGCCTCATCGCTGTTTAACAGCCATTGATCGGCAAGACCGAGCTGTATATCGGTAATCCAGGACCCCGGAGTAACACGATGGCCGATACCGGTAACGATCGCTTTGCCATCAAAACGTTTGCCTAGGCCTTTAATTTCTATCGCATCCAATAACGCTACATCGGTTCTTCCGGGTAAAGACACACATCCGCGAATTAAACTCAACTGAGTTCTAGCCAGTTTGCCGGTGATCCAGGCGGTTAACTCTGCCTGGCTCAATGCTGCCGAAGTCGCTAACGCATAATCTTCACCGCCTAAACTTCCAGCCAGATCTCGACTGCTTAAATTGCCCGGCGTCAAGCTAAGATTATCTGACTTGTCGGTCTTTAGACTTTGCTGATTTTTGACATCCCAAGCTGAGGCGGAAACTTTTTTATACTGGCCTACGCCATTGGCCTCAATATCGATGTTATAAATCTCATTGATGCCCTGCTCCAAGGTTACCGCCGCTGCACTGGGAGCTTTTATCGATAATGCGGAAATCGACTCGTCCTGTATTGTAATGAGCAAACCGTTGCTTTCAGCCCTCGCCAAGACAAAGTCCCAATCGCTGCACGCATATTGCACAAGTTCCGCATGTTTAGGCTGAGTGCTGTCGATTGTTTTGGCTTTTAACTTATGCAGCCCGATTATTTTTTTTATAACTTCATCATCACTCATTTCGGCAAAAACACGGTGATTTTTACCTTGGGTCATGGCAACCGCGGCATCTTTAATGATCACGGTCAACGTTGAATTACCCGGTTCGGCATTAATCTCCTGTCTCGCCACCAAGCCTGTAAAGACGGTTTTTTCTGTAGACGGATCTTCTTCGTAGCGCAGCTTGATTGTAATTTTTTTGCCCGGTTCAAATATATCGGTATCGCTGAGCACAAATTCCCTACTTGCAGCATCACCGTCAACATAGACCAACTCGGCGTACGGAATCCGATTAACCTCCATATTTACGTGAACTGACAATAAGACGTAAATGGGGTCTATGTCTTTACTATCACTCTGTATGGTAACGGTAACAAAGTTCATAGCGGCAAGTTCTTACACTAAAGGCGGAAAAAACAAGCGTTGTCCAGGGTTTAGATTCCTAAAATCATCCAGTTGATTTTGTTGCGCTATCCACAAGTACTGGTTTGATGTGCCGTATATCTCTTTGCTTAATAAAGGCAGCGTATCGCCGTCCTTGACTATACGGCTATGGGTTAAGTCGGGGGAACTTAAGCCGGCAATCGACTGACTTTTTTTAGCGTTCTGGTCGAATAGCAAAGAAATGTTTAATTCTGCGCGTAACGGTGTGCCATCAGGGTTAAAAAGGGTATAGTTAATATCAACGCTTTGAAGTCGGCAGGGAAAAGTCAGCTTACCCCAGGTCACGTCCAAATAATTCGGCTGATGGAGTTTACCGTTTATGTCAGAGGCGATGGAAAGAAACTGCTTAATTCTGTCCGCCACGCTTAAGTTGTTACCCGTCAGCGCATTGGCCAAGGCTTCCACGCCCAACTCATTGCTACCGGTACCGTCAAGTAGCAGCTTTAACGATAACAGCGGCGGCGGCGTATAGCCGAAAGTCACTGTCTGCGAGGCAGGATTTAAGCTGGGCTTTTTAAGCAGTTTGGTAGAATACTTTTCACTAAAAGATTCCGGGTTGAACATGGCTTTAAAAGGATCACCCACCTTTTCGGTTCGTTTGTCATCCTTGTAGGCCGTTATGGTCAACTTTTCCAGCTTGAATGGATTGCTTAGTGGCATGTTATCGCTCTTGTTTTCTGTTCAGAATTTTTAACACTTGTTTAACGCAGGCTTCAATAATCGCGTCGCGACCCTGCATGTCATGTTCCCCTGTTTCAGTACCCGTTTCCTCAGATGAGTTTTGTTCATCTTTAATGACTGCCCTGATGACAAGTTCACGAATTTCAACCGCCATACCTTTATAACCTGATTGCTTGCATACGTTGATAGGCTAATTCCATGGTTTCAATGACAACTTGATTCGACTCGGCAGACAACTCGGAAACAGTCCATTTGACCGGATATGCCGTCATAAACAACCAACCACTAACAGGTATACCGGATTCATCGAATAAGGTCACCAGTACATTACAGGGATTAAATTTAAATAACGACATAGTGGCATTAAATTCCGCAACTAATATCGAACCGATTGCCATACCCCGCTCTAAAACCAGATTGTCATACTGTACGTGCGTCGGCAAATGATGCGTGAATAAATTCTGCCCGCCCTCATTGACGGCTTGCGTATCGATTCGAGAGTTAAGTCCCGAGACTTTGCTAAAACGAATGTCCAAAGGATTAGGAACAACGCCCCCTACAAGAAAAAACACGCCGAAGCGAAACGCCAATGGCGGCCCGCCGTGTACGGCTTGATAAAGATCACCGGGTATATCCATAATCGTCACATAAGTTAAGAGGGGTGGTAATCCGCTTCCAAATCGGTAGCGACTAATTCCATACTGATGATCGCAACTTCATTGCTGTTTGCGGTAAAAGTAGGCGCATCAAGTTTGGTTGGCAAAGCTTGTTTCACTTTCCAGCGAATCACCGGCAAGCCTTTTTCATCACAAAGATCAATAATAACATCGCGCCTGCTGGTTATTAACCAAGGGTCTAAGTAACAGCTATTGAGCCAGTTTTGCAAAAAATCGCCATTCAGGGTCAAGCCTTTTTTTAAAGTCAATTTAATCGGCTGACGCATCCCTGGAACGATCTGAATGCCCATCAGGAAACTGAATCCATGTTTGTAAGTCACCGGTTCATACGCAATCGACAAACCGGATACTTCCGAAAAGCCCAACACATTGGCCGCGCCATTATCTAATATCGTTACCCGATAGTTGTACGCGGGTAACGGATACGTCGACTTAATGTCCTCTTTGCTTAATGCCATCGGCGTTTAAGCTTCCTCAATCACAACGCCGTCAGCCATTAGCGACATGCTTTCAATCGCAGCATCGTTAGACTTGGCGTCAAAACTGGGAGCATCGAGTTTGGTCGGAAATGCATTGATGACTTTCCAGCTAATAACCGCTTTACCTTGTTCATCGCATAAGCGGACATAAATATCCTTCTTTTCCAGCTGATTGATAGTCGCAGTGCTGATCCATTTATACAGTGTGGCAACACTGGTCACGCGCACCATGCCTTTTTTTAAGGTAATATTTACAGGCTTAAGTTGCGCGGGCATATATAAAGTGCGGGTACCGGCAATGCCGCTTGCAGTTTGGCTTTCAATATAGGTGCTGGTATTGTATTCAATGGTTAAACCCGATACTTCTGTAAAGGCGATTGCCACACCGGCAATTTCAACCTTATAGTTGTAAACGGGCAAAGGATAGGATTTTTTTATTTCATCTTTGGTAAGTGCCATAACAGTGACTCCATGAAGTTAGTAGTAGGTCAAAAGACGTGAGCAGTTTTAAGCTTCCTGCAACTTATGCGAGAAACGCAAGATGATAAATTCAGCGGGTCTGACAGCTGCCACGCCAATAGTCACTATCAATTTTCCTTCGAGTATATCTTGGGCCGTCATGGTCTTGCCTAAGCCGACGCTGACGAAATAAGCAGACTCCGGTTTGGAACCGGCCAAAGCGCCTTGTTGCCACAAACCATAAAGATAGCTTTCGATCATCGCTTTAACTTTCAGCCAAGTCGTTGCGTCATTCGGTTCAAAAACGGCGAATGCCGAAGCTTTGCGTGTCGACTCTTCAATGGTAATAAACAAACGCCGTACCGAAACATAACGCCATTCGTTATCGTTACCGGCTAAGGTACGCCCTCCCCACACTAAAGTACCCTTACCGGTAAAGGTACGGATAGCGTTGATAGATTTACCGGCAGTCGGGTCGATATTGAGCGAATCCTGCTCTACATCGGAAATTTTGCTGACAGGGCCTATCACCGAATTTAAGCTGACATTGGCCGGCGCTTTCCAAACGCCACGATCTCGGTCAACACTGGCGTAAACACCGGCAATCGCGGCGCTGGGTGGCAGTTCTACGCGCTGACTGCTCAAGCTGGTTTTGATTTGATTATACAGTCCGGTATTGGCGCCTTTTAGATCAGATAATGTGGGTTCAGTCGTTGCAACTGCGTCAATATTTTTGAGGGTAATTGCGGCAACTGTGTCACCGCCGGTTCCGTTGATGGTCACATTGAACCCACCGGCAGCATTGGCATTTTTCCAGGCCGCCCATAGATCAGCCATTTCCGTACCCGTCGGTTGCAATACATCCGCTGCCGCAATAGGAATTTTTATTTCCAAGGTTTTGATATTATTGGCGCCTGAAGAAACAGTGAATTCGGCTTTGCCGGTAGTCACATCGGCATCGGTAGCTATTTTGATTTTTGGCACATCTGTAGCAGCGCCAGTGTAAATCACATTAACCCCGTTGGTGTTAGAGGTAATTTGAAAGCTCTTACCCACAGCCGTTTGCTTGACGTCGGTTTCTTTATACTGAAAATTCAGCGTGGTCGTTAAGTAAGGGTAATAAACGGCGGCGTAACTAAGGTTATTGCTGCCGATACCGGTTCTAAAGTCATCAATCTTTTCGCCTTTAGGGACATCGACAATTAAAAACCTATCACCCAGTTTTTTACACTGAGCCAATGCTGTCGTACACAAACTGTAATAATCAGCCGCTTTGAGTGGCGTAGCATCTATCAATACTATCAGCGTCGGCTCATCCTCCTTCTCAAGAGCCGCAATCGCCGGAATAAAATCAGCTTTAGCGGGCGTTGCCGAATAATTACCGACTGAGATAATGTAGCAACTGCCGCCGCCGTTTTGAAAATACAAGCTGAGGCCATAATACATCAAAAACTGGTCTTGCTTGGCATCGGTTCGGGTAATTGCCCCTATGCTTTGCGAATCAGTGCCGGGATTATTAACCGCCACGCTAAAAGCGCTCGGATTGGCACCGCCGAACAGATTCTCGTAATCAAGCATGGTGTCAATACGGGTAGGTTTTAAAAGCGGCCCTTTTTCCGTGTAGCCGATAAAAGCCGGTATTGCAGTCGCCACCGAAGCGACAGAGGGCGCTAAGGTAGAAATTTCTTCAACGTATACGCCTGGAGTACTGTAAGAAGTCGCCATGGATTTACCCCTTGATTAATATTGTGTTAGTAAAATATTTCACGATTTCATAAATCGCGTCTGTAGGTTTTGAACCTGTCTTGGCCTCGACATGAAAATAATTCCGATAACAAGGGCTGGGCAAATGTTCAAAAACGATGTGCTCACCTAGCTTAAGCTGCAAATGCTTAGTACAGGATTCACGGCAATCTAAAGTCTGTTCGCATACAAAACAAACAATGGGCATGGAAGGATACTGCTTGGCGAGTTGAGTATAGATGCTATCGTCAGATAACTGTTCACAGCGCTGCCAAGTCGTTTTTTGAATGTCTTGTCCGACATCGACAATCGCAAATTGATCACTATTGCTTTGATCTGTTACCACATAGTAAAACCATAAAACCGGCTTAGCAAAAAAACGAATTTCATCAGCTCCGAGTGTGGGCGCAATTTGATTAAAGTCGCGTTTAATAGCGATACTAAGCAGCGGCTCGTTATCATTAGGCCTAGTCAAAAAGCCTTGCTGAGGATTAGCTGTAAGCCCTTGCCAACCCAGTGAATTAGAAAGCTCAAGACGCTGATCGGAATACAAGGCAAAATCGTTGTTTTGCAGATTAAGATCGAAAGATAGCTGGCTGTTGTCAGCAAAACGAATCAGAGGTTGTTGGTTATCGAGCGGTACATAAACCGTCAAACCGTAAGGATCGGGTTTAACAACACAGCGATGATTGTTCAGTAAACTTGCGGTTTGAGCATCGGCAGTAATGGAAAAATCAGGGCATTCGCCACGGTCATAGAAAGAATGCATTAGCTTAATCATGACCAATGGCGAATAATTCATAACCGCTCCTGATTAAGGATAATTTCGCTAATATCGGCTGCCGGCATTCCTCCGTCGTCAACAAAAGTGAGGGCTTTTACCTTATAAACCAGCGAGGGCAAATAGCTGCTTCGTAAAATCCCCCATAACTCATTTTGTTGCGTGGTCGTGAGGGTATTAAGCTCTAACACCAGATGATCGATAGGATTGCCTAACTCGGGTGCATTTTGCCGATCCAAATAATGATTAGCTTGAAAATAGCTGAGAATCATAGAAAGGTAGTGCAGGCTTTGTTCATAGTCCTTAAATTTGGCTACGAACAGGATATGGAGGTTGATATTGATCTCAGGACTCACTTTACGCGTTGATCCATCATCAGCCACTCGTACATAATTATCGGCCTGCCGGTTAATGACGTCTCGTTCAATGTTAAACAACAGCAACGATACTGCGCCGAGCTTAAAACTCGTAGAATCCGGTTTTTGGTCGCCATCGACAAAAACCACTTTATCTTCTCCCGCATCGGCGAGGCCAGCTCCCGATAGCGAATGAAAATGCGCGTTAAGGCGATTTTTCAGAAAAACCAATACGTCTGCAATCATGTTAGTAAACTGCTATTCAATACTTAAAAAGAAAAACCAGCCAGCAATCACATCCAAAGAAAGAACAAATTGATATCTTTCAACATAGATAAAAACCAGGATACCTTGCTGACATTACAATTTCAGACATTCGAAAGGCCACGCAATGTGATGACGTAAGCACACCCCAAGACTAACCTATCTTATAAGCCGCTAAAACTATTCACCCCATCAATCTAAAAGCATGAACGCAGAGAGCTCATAAAATTTGAGCCCTAACATATAACATATGCGCATTAAATGCAACATTGCAACTCACTTATTCTGTTAACGTTAAAGCACCCAATAATTCCTCTGCCACCGGTACTCTTTAAGCGTTCTCAGCATTGTTGCTCGTGAATTCATAAAAAAATTCCAGTGACGGATTTCGATTTTCGTGACAGACTCATCAAAGTATATTTCGGCTTATCTGTTCTCCCGCTGCCGTAAAATTATCGGTTTATTGCGTAGATAGGATTCATTCATATAACCATAATTTAAAACTATGCCAGATACGTCAAGATTGTTTTTCGCCTTATGGCCTGACGATGAAACCCGGCAAACGCTGACGTGTTTAAAACGATCTCTCCCGTCCAAAGATTTCAAATGGGTACAGCCGCACAACCTGCATGTAACGTTAGTGTTTTTAGGCCATGTTGACCCAGCCACTGAATTATCGATTAAACAGTCCGTCAACGACATTAGCGCCCAACCTTTTGCACTGACTTTCGACAGCTTAAGTTATTGGAGTAAACCCAGAGTTTTATGTTTATCCTGCAAGCAAGTTGCGCCGGAAGCGGCAAAGTTGGCAGCCGAATTAGACATTCGTGTTCGCGCCAACGGTCTGCCCACCGATAGCCGGCCCTATATCCCTCACATCACTCTGGCGCGGCATGCCTGCCATTTACCGGACATCAAATTTGAACCTATAGCTTGGCGAGCCGAAGCTTTTTGCCTTGTTGAATCCTGTAGTGAAGCGGGTGGCGTCCGTTATAAAGTGATACAGCAATGGCCTTTTATAAACCCAACCGCTAATCTTGATTAATATTTTTAATTTGACTGGTGAACCGGCCTTGCGCAAGACGGGTTTCCACAATATCGCCCAGTTTAAGCTGCTCGGTAGAGCGGATGATTTCCCCGGAAGACGGCCGAATTGCCATGGCATAACCCCGGTTTAACGTTGCCAGCGGACTGACTGCATGCAAAGTCTGGCTGGAGTTTAATAAGCGCTGCTTAAGCTGCTCCAACTTATGTGTGGCAGCGAAAGCCAGGCGTTTACTCAAAAAATCCTGCCGTTGTTTATGGCTGTTGATGATTACCGCAGGATTATGTTGCCATAATTTGGCGGATTTTGCCTCAATACTGGCCGTCATATGGCGGATTTTGGTATGTATGCCTAGCGTAAGTCTAGCCTCCAGCTCCTCCATACGCTGCGCGTTTCTTGCCAGTTTCTGTCCGGGATGCTGCTGTTGTAAGCGCTGACTCAGCCAATCCAGCGTTTGCTGTTTTTGATTCAACTTGCGTTGCAGTTGCTGTTGCAGCCGCGATTCCAGATAAATGAATCGGGACAACCATTGCTGCTGATCAGGGCTGACATGCTCTGCGGCCGCCGAAGGCGTTGCTGCGCGCAAATCGGCGACAAAATCGGCAATGGTAAAATCGGTTTCGTGCCCGACGGCTGAAATGATCGGAATTTCGCTGTCATAAATAGCTCTGGCAACAAGCTCTTCATTGAATGCCCAGAGATCTTCCAGCGACCCGCCGCCCCGCCCAACAATGATAACGTCACATTGCTTAAGCCGGTTGGCCGTGGCTATCGCCCCGGCAATCTCAATTTTGGCGTTATCGCCCTGCACTGCAACCGGGTAAACAATCACAGGTATCGCCGCAAAACGCCGCCGCAACACGGTCAGTATGTCTCTGATGGCCGCACCTGACGGCGAGGTGATCACGCCAATGGCTCTAGGCAACGTGGGCAGAGGTTGTTTATGCGCGGCATCGAACAGACCTTGTTCCGACAGCTTTAGTTTCAACGCATCAAATGCCCTGCGTAAAGCCCCGTCACCGGCTTCCTCAATATGTTCAACAATAAGTTGGTAGTCGCCTCGGGGCTCGTACAGACTGACTTGCGCCCTGACCACAACCTGTTTGCCGTTTTCCGGCTTAAACGCCAACCGGCGCAGCTGGGTGCGGAACATGGCGCAACGGACCTGAGCATTAGCATCCTTCAGCGAAAAATAAAGATGACCTGAAGAAGGTTGCGTTGCGTTGGATATTTCACCCTCCACCAACACCGACAGGAAGTGCTCGGCAAGTAATTGGCTGGTTTCACGGTTCAGCTGAGTAACGGTGATTATGTCGCGCCGGATGGACGCTGATGCACGGGTTATAGCCATTTAAATGTATTTTGTATTGTAGGAAGCTTATGCCCGTTCGCTCTTTTTTTGTATGCTCTCTCGTTGAAGCTGATTGATATAGCGCTGAACGGTTGATTCAAATACCGGCGTTATCTTGGTAAAAACACAGCCTATTTTTTGAATTTTGAGTGAATCGATTTTCTCGGGGTTAATGATGAGCTTAGAGCAGACCTTAAATGAGATAGCATCCTCACCTGTTTCCGAAAGTACAAGCTTGCACTGTTCAAATTGTGTGCCGGGGAGCATCAAATCGGATATTTCAGCGGACGTATTAAGGAGGGAAAACCCCGTCAGACTGATATCGTACAATATTAAATTAACGGTTTTTTGCTCGTCCAATGCCAACTGGCAATAGCTGCCTTTTGAACGCGGCGACTTTATCCGAAAGAACTCTCTGCGCTGCATCCAAAAGATTGATTCAGGAATTGGCATAGCAAAAGCCGGGTCCCCCTTATAAAGGATAGGCTCCAGCTTGCTTCCTCTAAAAGAGCACTTAATGCCAGCAAAATCGGCTTCGAAAACAATTCGGGTAGCCTTGATAAGCTGTTGATTTAATTCTTCTTTAGGGCCATAATCAAAAATCAGGGCATTATTTGCTTCATCAATCTCGAGTATTGCGGTAAGAAAAAATGCTTGGCCTTCGCCAAAACGAACGCTCACCAAGCATTTGTTCTTAATCAATACAGATAAATTATGGATTATTTGCCTTGGATTGTAGATTGAAAAAGAGGAGGCTTCGCTCATTAGTAATGGCCATGTGGTTTTTGCCGGCTACAGGACGAAGTAACGTGTAGCCGTAAATATCTTGCATTGTGAAAAAAATTAATTTTCACTCTCGGTGAATGTTAGTACGGTTCTTATTGCTCATTACTCTTTCTGTAAGTCTTCCCGTTGAATCTGCTGCATATATCGCTGAATAACTTCTTCAACCGGTCGTGTTAACTTGACAAACCTACAACCTATTTTTTGAATCTTCTGTAATTTGTCAGGGTTGATTATGTATTTAGCGCAGACTTCAAAAGAAACCAGACCCTCACCCGCATCAGCAAGTACGAGCTTGCCTTGCGTAATTATTTCGCCAGGTATCATCAGTTCCGAAACTTCTTTGGAAACATTAAGCATTGCGAAACCAGTAAGACTGATATCGTACAATTTAAGGTTGACGGGTTTATTGCCTTCCATTAGCAACTGGCAATAACTGGATTTCGAAAGCGGCGATTTTACCCTAAAATACTCTCTACGCTGCATCCAAAAGAGCGATTTAGGGATAGGCATACTGAATGCGGGCTCCCCTTTATGGGTGATTTTTTTTAGCCCCGTACCCACGAAAGAAACTTTAATGCCGGTATAATCGGCATCAAACGAGATTTTACCGGCATTAAGTATGCGTTGATTTAAATCTTCCTTGGGACCGTAATCTAAAATCAGTGTGTTATTTTTTTCATCGATACCAAGCAATGCGGTGATATAGGATTCATTATTTGTCCCAAAACGAGCACTAAGCAGGCATTTATTTTTCACCATCAATGATAAATGGCTGATTATTTGCTTTGTATTTTGGATCGCAAAAGAAGATATGTCGTTCATTTATATGTGTTAATTAGTTAGTAATTATTTTGCATTAAGCGCAAATCATTACGCATACATAAAAACTCACCGTTTCTGTAAACCCCTTGTCAACCTTTCAGCCTATCAAGCTCAATGAATTATGCAAAGCCGGTGTATTCAGTTGAATCCTCAGCTTATCGTTTATTTTTTGAGGTTTATGTGGATTGGTTCATCCAAAATGTTTTTAAATACTGCTAAGTCCAATATATTGTAAAATATTTACTATTCAAGTACAAATAGGGGTGTCGTGTGGCGTGGTTGCTTTTGTTTTCCGCCGGAGTTTCGGAAATAGTATTCGCTTTAAGTCTAAAATACAATCAAGGCTTTACCAAGCTGTGGCCGAGCATCATAACGATGGTGTCCGGAGGTTGTAGTTTTTATTTACTAATGCTGGCAATTAAAACTTTACCGCTGGGAACCGCATATGCCGTTTGGACGGGCATGGGAGCAGTCGGAGTAGCTATCTTGGGTATTATCCTTTTTAAAGAATCCGCCGAGCTGTATCGACTATTATCAATTACGCTGGTAATTGCTGGGATTATCGGCCTCAAATTAACTGACAATTCTTAGTGCTGCACCTTATTTTTCAACCATCGATTGAAGCCGCCATTCTAAAACGCATTGATACAGGGGATGTTGCAGTGTTTCTTGACAACGCAGTCTTGCGGACCTTACAAAATAGCGACATCAGCAGCCTATTAACGCAACAGCTAGCCGGCAACCGTCTTTGTGTATTGTTAGATGATATTACCGTGCGCGGAATCATCCCTAATGAGCTAGTAAAAGGCATCGAGGTGATAGATTACGCCGGTCTGGTTGAGTTGACCGCCAATAATCCGGTTATTCAGTCATGGTCGTAACAAATCGGGATTTACCGCTGGAAACGACCGATCAGGGTTTTTTGATCAATCCGGCAGACTGGGATGAAAATATCGCGCAACAACTGGCCGAATTAAATAATATCGCCCTAACCGCTGAACACTGGGAAATTATTTTGTTTGTCCGGCATTATTATCAGCAGTTTAAGCATTTACCCAATGCGCGGGTCTTTACTAAAGCGATTGCCAAGGAACTGGGCGAAGCAAAGGGTAACAGTCGCTATTTACATAAATTATTTCCCGACGGTCCGTTAAAATACTCATGCAAGCTGGCCGGTTTGCCTAAACCGCCCACCTGTTTATAGCAGCTCCTCATGCGCATCAACTAGAGTACTTAATTCACCGCGAAGGCGCGAAGAAATAAAACTTCGGTTTCTTCACGGTAATTGCTTGAAAGCGGATTGTCATAATCCCTACCCTTGCTTAAACCGGTGAATCAAGCGCCTTTCTTTTTTGTTCGGTTTATGATCCTTGGCGCTAAAATCGAACAATTCCCGCTGCTCACGGTTTTGAATGATTTGTTGCTCCCGTTTGGCGAGGCTTTCAGGACTCTCCTCGTAAAGCAAAACCGCTTCTTTAGCCGAGCGCCGTTGGCCGTTAATGCCGGCAATCCTGATATCCCACCGATAATTGTCTTTGCTGATAGAGAGCGCAACGCCGGTTTTGACCTCTTTTCCGGGCTTCGCGCGCTGGTCGTTGACATGAACTTTCCCGCCCGAAATAGCCTCAGCGGCCAATTTCCGCGTTTTAAAAAAACGCGCCGTCCATAACCATTTATCCAGGCGGATCACTTCCGGTTCGGACATTTAAACTATTTCATTACCGCTTTCAGCCCAAGCTTTAAATCCGCCCGCCATGCTGACAGCATTATTGAAACCCATCTTGTTTAATACTTCCGCAGCCAATGCGGAACGGCCGCCGGTTTGGCAATAAACGATGATATGGGCGTCTTGTTTATCCTGAAAATCGGGATGCGCGCCGATTTTAAACTCCAATACGCCGCGAGGTATGTTAAACGCTCCCGGCAAGTGACCTGCGGTGTACTCTGCCGGTTCCCTGACATCCATGACGAGGCTTGCTCCCAGGGCTTTTTTGGCGTCATCAATATCAATCTCAACAATATGCTGTTTGGCTTGAGCAACAAGATCCATTGCGGTAAGTGTCATAATTATCTCTGGAAAAATAAAAAATAATGTTAGCCATAATGAAGGGCCGGTTTATTTGGGCCCGCCATTATCAGCGTAAGGTTAGTTGTACGGCGGCTATTTTAGATAAAAACGGTGATTTTTGTCTTTAATTTTCATCCAGACTTACGACTAAACAGGCATTGATACGCAAAAAAAGAAGAGCCGGGACGGACGACCGCCGAAGCAGCCGCCCATAACAGGTGAAATTAGTTGATGTGCTTTTTTAATTCTTTGGGTAAAGAAAACACCACTTTTTCCTCGATACCTTGAATCTCAATAGCCGATTGTCCACCCCACTGTTTTAACTGATCAATAACTTCCTGAACCAGTACTTCAGGCGCGGAAGCGCCGGCGGTGACACCCACCACTGCGATGCCGTCAAACCAGTTTTTCTGCATATCTTTTGCAGTATCAATCAGGTAAGCCCGTTTACCCAGCTGCTCGGCAATTTCGCGCAACCGGTTGGAGTTTGAACTGTTGGGCGAACCAACCACGAGGATAATATCAGCTGTTTTGGCTAATTCATGAACCGCGTCCTGACGGTTTTGCGTGGCGTAGCAGATGTCGTCTTTTTTCTGTTCCTGTATGGCCTTGAAGCGCGCCCTTAAAGCATCGACCATAATCTTGGTATCCGTCATCGACAAGGTGGTTTGCGTAACATAAGCCAAGTCATCGGGGTTTTTTACCTTCAGATTTTTAACGTCTTCCGGGGTTTCTACCAAGTATATGCCGCCATTGTCCGTACCTCTTTCATATTGCCCCATCGTACCTTCAACTTCAGGGTGTCCGGCATGACCGATCAGGATGACTTCACGATTCTCTTTGGCATGTTTGGCGACCTGCAAATGGACTTTGGTGACCAGCGGGCAGGTAGCGTCGAAAACCGTTAAATTACGCTCCTTGGCTTCCTGCTGTACTTGTTTGGAAACGCCGTGAGCGCTGAAGATCAGATAAGAACCGACCGGTACGTCGGTTAAATCTTCAATGAAGATTGCGCCTTTTTCTTTAAGGCCGTCAACAACCGTGCGATTGTGAACAACTTCGTGACGAACGTAAATGGGGGCGCCGAAAGCCTGGATGGCCTGGTCAACAATTTCAATAGCCCGGTCTACACCGGCACAGAATCCACGAGGGTTGGCGAGTACAATTTGCATATCTTGACTTCTTTACTAGGTTAATTTGGAGTTATTCTAACTCAACATGGTCTCTGATACGATAATTCCGTCGGCATCAGCATATAAAAAATGATTTTGTCTGAAATTGACGCCGGCAAATGTGACTAATAAATCACGGTCGCCGTGGCCTTTCTTATGGCTTTTCAACGGATGCGTATGCAGCGCGCGAATGCCAATCGGGAGTTGATTGATAATTGCAGAATCGCGGATGCACCCATGAATCACAATACCCTGCCAGCCATTGTCGATGGCAAGCTTTGCCATATCGTCGCCCAACAACGCGCATCGATGGGAGCCGCCGCCGTCAACAACCAACACCCTGTGCCGCACTTTCTCTTCCAGAATTTTTCGGACCAAAACGTTGTCTTCAAAAACTTTTACCGTAGTAATTTGGCCGCAAAAACTTGAGTGACCGCCATAAGATTTAAGTAGCGGTTCGGCAATTTGGAAGTAGCTTTCCCCTGAATGGGCATCGCAAAGATCGGCTGTAGTAAAAGTCATGATTCAAATCTCAAAAGGATAAAAGGCGGCGAAGAGCGAAAGGTTTTTTGCCTTTTGTCCTTCGCCTATCTCAAGTATATCGTGCCAACAAGCCGTTATCGCCGCAAATGCCCGGCAGCGGTATTTTCACTTCATAGCCGCCGCCCGACGCTTCTTCCATCTCTTGTCCATACATGCCTTCCATGCGCTCGACGATAATATCCTGGTTGCCTTCCGGCAGTATCAATTCCAGCTTGTCGCCGACCGAAAACTTGTTTTTGACATCAATGGTAGCAAGGCCGGTTACCGGGTCGTAACTCCTGATTTCTCCGCAAAACTGCTGTTGATGGCTTTTTGAATAGCCGGACATATAGTTTTGGTGCTCGTGGGTATGGTGGCGCTGATAAAAACCGTCGGTGTAACCCCGGTTGGCGAGATTTTCCAAAACGCCGATCAATTCCGGTTGGAATGGGCGCCCCGCCAACGCATCGTCAATAGCTTGGCGATAGGTTTGTGCGGTACGCGCCACATAATAATGCGACTTGGTGCGCCCCTCGATTTTAAGGCTGTCCACGCCGATTTCGACCAAGCGCTGCACATGCTCGATGGCTCTTAAGTCTTTCGAATTCATGATGTAGGTGCCGTTTTCATCCTCCATCACCGGCAGCAGTTCGCCTTTGCGGCCCTCTTCTTCCAGAAAATACACCTTGTCGGCCAACGAATGCCGCTCCGCGCCGCCGCAGCTGGCGTTGCTGATGTCGGACATCGACAATACTTCGCCGACTGGCAGATAATCGCCTTCGGCATTTTCTTCTGCGGGCAGCGTGTCGTATTTCCAGCGGCAGGAGTTGGTGCAGGTTCCCTGGTTAGGGTCGCGGTGATTGAAGTAGCCGGACAGCAAACAGCGCCCGGAATAGGCAATGCATAACGCGCCGTGGACAAACACTTCAAGTTCCATATCGGGGCAAAGCTGGCGGATTTCTTCAACCTCATCCAGCGACAGTTCGCGGGACAAAATGACCCGCTCGACGCCCATGCTTTTCCAGAAATTGACAGACGCATAATTGACGGTATTGGCCTGTACCGACAGATGGATCGGCATGTCCGGCCAAGCTTCGCGGGTCATCATAATCAAGCCCGGATCGGCCATAATCAAGGCGTCAGGCTTCATCTCGATAATCGGGGCAATATCCTTGATAAAGGTTTTAACCTTGGCGTTATGCGGAATCACATTGGTCGCCAGGAAAAACTTCTTGCTCAACTGGTGGGCTTCATCGATGCCTTTAGCCAAATTATCAGCAAGAAAATCGTTATTGCGGACCCTAAGACTGTAACGAGGCAATCCTGCATACACGGCGTCAGCGCCATATGCGAAAGC
The DNA here is from genome assembly GCF_002934365.1 of Methylobacter tundripaludum. Classification (GTDB taxonomy): domain Bacteria; phylum Pseudomonadota; class Gammaproteobacteria; order Methylococcales; family Methylomonadaceae; genus Methylobacter_A; species Methylobacter_A tundripaludum_A. The sequence goes on from NZ_PTIY01000018.1 coordinate 46,676, forward strand.
ATAGCGCATATTTTTAAGGGTTCCGGCAGGTGAAAGTAATTCGACTTGTTTCACGCAGGGCTGTCCTGCCCTGCGCCCTTCGGATAAATGCAAATCCGCTCCCGGCGGATTGGTCACGTCAGGCTGTCCTGCCTGACGCCCTTCGGGTAAATGTAAATTTGTTCCAGACATATTTGTCATGTTGAAGTATATAAATGAACGGTATGGGGTATTCTACCGTAACCGGCTTAGGCAAGCCAAAAATGGGAGTAGATTGAATGTGGATAGTATTGTTTATAATCGCGGTGCTGTTTGTTTTGGGCGGCGCGTTAATGCTGTTGCGGTCGGCCAAGATGCCGAAAATTCCCGATAATGTGAAAGCACAGCCTTATGAGGACGATGATGAGTAGGTAAAATCGGCTCAAAGCATACACCACGAAGGCACGAATTTCACGAAGAAAAGACCAGAGTAAAAACTTCTTGCTCTTCGTGTCTCGGCAACTGCTCCATGCCTTGCTTACCTCCTGCATCCATTCAGTCGTTCGTGGTGATTAATCAATCTGTACGCGTTCGCAGTGTAAAAGTAACCGGCCCGTTATTGACCAGCGAAACCTGCATATCGGCACCAAACTGGCCGAATTCAACTTTTGCGTGGGTTTGTTTTGCCAAGTTTTGCAGATAGTCGAATAGCTCCTTGCCTTTTTCCGGCGGCGCGGCAGAAATAAAACTGGGCCGGTTGCCTTTTTGGGTGTCCGCCGCCAACGTGAATTGTGGCACCAGCAGCAAGCCGCCGTTAATATCCCTTAAACTCAGATTCATACGGTCATCGCTATCGGCAAAAATCCGATAGTTGAGGATACGTTCCAGCAGACGTTGCGCGTCTTTTTCGCTGTCCTCTTTTTCTACCGCAACCAGCGCCATAATACCGGTATCGATTTTGCCGATGTCCTGGTTGTTGACGGTGACTTTCGCGGTAGTTACGCGTTGGATAATGGTGATCATAGTGGTTGTTGAATAAGATTTGCCGATGGAATCAGTTCCAAGCCTGCGGTGGGATGATTGTAGACATAAACCCATGCGATAACGGAGTGCCCGTTTTTAAGTAATACAACCTGCTTCCGACGGATATATTCATTGGGTTCAGGGAATTCGGGACCGAATTCTTCATAGCGATCAAGAAGGGGAAGCGCAACATCGGCTCGATGAAGCTGATAGACTTCACCTTGCACCACGTCATTGGGATTGTCAGAAGGAACTGCGCCTGGATAGTAATCGATTTTATAAAGCCAGCCTTGATAAGTAGCATCATTCACAAATTCTGCATACTTCGCCAAAAGCTGAGACATTTCGCTGTTCGCATCGCGCCTGAGCGTTCCGTAAACAAAAATATATTCGAGGGACATTTACAGCGGCAACCTGCGACGTAGACTAAACTCCGTGCCACAGAATATCCACAAAACTACAACAGTTTGACAAGTGCGGCAATAATAGCAATTTGTCCAAATGCCAAGCCTATTCCCCATTTAATCAAACGATTCTCCATATCCATTAAGTCAGCCTTGGTTGCCAGTTGTGAATCCATCGCTTCAGCAAACTTTAACGTATCGAAAGTAATCGTTGCCATAGCACTGTCTCTATTAGGAATGACTGTAACGCCATAGTAGCACGGGAAAGTGCTTTGGTAACCAGCGTAGATTTTAATAGTGACGCTGGAGCCCTTCGACAGGGCTCAGGACAGGCGCCACTAACTGCGTTCCCACGCCGGAGCGTGGGAACGATACAATTTAAATTTTAGTGTCCAACCTCAACCTTGGCACCCTTGGCCTGGCCGATGGCAGCCAAAGTTTGATCAAACCAAGGGGCATCGATATTGAATGGTTTGCCGCCCTTGATGCGTGGAAACTCAATCGCACGCAAGACAAAGTTTTGATCGTCATCGTGGCCGATAACGCCCGACTCACGGCGGAACGCGCACTCAACAGCCAGATCGGCGCAAGATTTGATCAAGCGGATGTCTTCGACATTGGCTGCGGAAGCGCGGGCAAAATAGCCTGATTTTTGCACCAGGGTTTTTTCCGCGCCGATCATTTCTGCAAACTGGTCGCCAAACCATTTACCAGGGTTTACCGCATCCAATTTGACGTGGCCGAACGCGTCGCGCGGCACTTCCTGGCCTTTGGCTTGCATTTCAGCAACGATGGACTCAACGCCCGCGCCCTCTGAAACGAAAATATTAACGCAATCTACTTTGTCCATCACCGCTCGAAGACGTTTTGCTTCGGCAGCAATATCGACAGCCATTTCCGGGATAAATACGCCATGCACTTCATAAGTGGCGCGGTCCAGACCCAGTTCAGGCAACCATTCGGCGCGATCCAGCAGTTTACGGTATTCCAACGCGGTCGCAGCAGTCAGCCAGCCGCAGCTGCGCCCCATCACTTCATGGACAATCAGCATGCGCGGGTTGGAATTGTTTTCGGCGACCACGTTCCAGAAGTAACGCGCACCCTGCTCGGCAGCCGTCCAGGCACCCAGCGATTGCTTGATCGGGAACACGTCGTTATCGACTGTTTTCGGCAGGCCGATAACAGTCAGGCCGTAGTTGTTTTGCGCCAGGAACGCAGCCAAATCGGCCGCCGCGGTGTTGGTATCGTCACCGCCGATCGTGTGCAGAATATCCACGCCGTCTTTAACCAGTTGGTCGGCAGCCACTTTTTGCGGGTCCTGACCTTCCTGAACCAATCCGCGCTTAATGCAGTCTTTAACGTTGGTCAGCTTGACGCGGCTGTTACCGATCACCGAGCCGCCGAAACGATGTAACAGACCGGCCTTTTCGCGGATTGCCGGAGTGACCGTGTAATAATCACCCAGTAACAGACCTTTATAACCGCTACGGTAGCAAATGATTTCGATGCTAGGATCGATTTCAGTGTAACGTTCGATAAGGCTGCCGATGGCTGAGTTTAAGCAGGGGGCCAAGCCGCCTGCCGTGAGAATCGCGACTTTTTTAGGTTTGTTCATGGAAAAACTCAAATAGTGATATTAAAAAACAAAAATTTTATCATACAAAGGCGAGGCTTTTTTAGTCTTTCACCTTGATCCTGGCCTCTACAATCAACCTTCCTGGTGATAGCCGACAATGCGCTCAACCTCGTTTTTCGATCCCAATATAACCGGGACCCGCTGATGCAGGGCTTTGGGTTTGATGTCGAGGATGCGCTCGCGGCCGGTGGAGCAAGCGCCGCCTGCTTGTTCGATAATAAACGCCATCGGATTGGCCTCGTACATAATGCGCAGCTTTCCGGCTCTGGACGGATCGCGCAAATCATACGGATACATAAAAACCCCGCCGCGCGTCAGTATCCGGTAAACCTCCGCCACCATCGACGCGACCCAGCGCATATTAAAATCCTTTTCGCGCAAGCCGTCCTTGCCCTGTAAACACTCGTCGATATAACGTTTTACCGGTGGCTCCCAAAAACGCTGGTTCGACATATTGATCGCAAACTCACTGGTATCATTAGGAATCGTCATATTGGGATGAGTCAGGATAAATTCGCCTATATCCTGGTCCAGCGTAAAGCCGTTAACACCCTGCCCAGTCGTTAAAACCATCATCGTAGACGGGCCGTAAAGCACAAAACCGGCGCAAACCTGCTCAGCCCCCTTCTGTAAAAAATCCTCCAGCGCCGGATCCACACCCTCACGGCAACGCAATATCGAAAATATGGTGCCTACCGCCAGATTGACATCAATATTTGAAGAACCGTCCAACGGATCGAACAGCGCCAGATACTTGCCTTTTGGATACTGCGGGGGAATAAGGATAATGTCATCGATTTCTTCCGACGCCATGCCTGCCAAATGACCGGTCCAGTTCAGCGCATCGACCATAATGTCGTTGGTAATGATGTCCAGCTTCTTTTGCACTTCGCCTTGCACATTCTCGGAATCGGCGCTGCCCAGCACACCAATCAGATTGCCTTGATTAACCAGGTGCGAAATTTTCTTACAGGCTGTCACTACATCGTTCAGCAATGAAGTAAACGCTCCCGATACGCCCGGCAACTCGCGCTGCTGTTCAATAATAAACTGGGTCAAAGTAACATGCTTGGTCATTCTTTATCGCTCCGATGGTGTGTAGTCTTGTTTAAAAAATACTTTCAATAATTACATACAGCGTCTGTGCATGCGAGGTTCTGTGCAATAGCTCTTTGCTAAACAAAGAAACTACCTGTTTATATAGCTTACAAGCCAATCGCATATTGTAAATCATAAAAGGCGGCATTGATGCGGCTAATATGGATGTTATCACCCTATAGCCGGATCACAACTCCCCGCCATAACGTATACTCAATACATGCAAAATCACTTGATTAACCATAGAGCTTGATACCCATGTTGCAAATATCCAATCAAGTCAGCATCCCGGACAGCGAGATTGAAGTTCATTCGATTCGCGCACAGGGAACCGGCGGGCAGAATGTCAATAAAGTTTCAACAGCCATTCATTTACGATTTGACATCGGCGCGTCCTCATTACCCGCGTTTTATAAAGAAAAACTGCTGGTTTTAAATGACCAACGCATTTCAAAAGAGGGCGTAATTATCATCAAGGCGCAACAGTACCGCACCCAGGAAAAGAACAAAGAAGACGCCTTAAATCGGCTACAGACGCTCATTCAAAGCGCGGCTGTCACGCACAAAAAGCGCAAAGCCACCAAGCCAACCAACGGATCGAAGCTAAGGCGCCTGGATAGCAAAACCAAACAAGGCCGGCTTAAGTCATTAAGAGGAGCTATTAAATTAACACCTTTTTAGGAAGCCGCCCCGACTTGTAACATAACTTTCATTTGTTTCTGTTAACATCAAAACGCCGTCGAATTTAATTGGTAACTTTAATTCTCTACGGGCAGATATTGCTCCCTAACCAACGCCGCCTTTCGGAATAAGTCACCCATGATCATGGTTATGCGAAAAACAATTCAATTTCTTTGGCGAGCCGCCTGAACAATAATTACCGGTTAAACGGTCATCGACAAAGCGCCTGTGCTTGTAACACACTGCTAAAAGATTGATTATGGATAATAACACCTATCGAACCATCTGGATCTCCGATCTGCACCTGGGTTCCACCCAATGCCAAGCCGATGTTTTACTCGATTTTCTAAAGTACAACGAGAGTGAAAAACTTTACTTGGTGGGCGACATTATCGATTTTTGGTCGCTTTCCAAGAAAATGTATTGGCCCAGAGATCACAATACAGTGATTCAAAAAGTCCTGCGCAAGGCAAGACACGGCACTCAGGTCATCTATATACCCGGCAACCACGACGAAAATATCAGGCAATACGACGATTATGTCTTTGGCGACATCGCCGTCAAAAATTCAGATGTGCATTCCACATCCACGGGAAAGCAATTCCTGATTGTCCACGGCGACGAATATGACACCATTGCCAAATGCCACAAGTGGCTTGCCAAACTAGGCAGCGACGGATACGACTTTCTCATTGAGGTCAATCGCCTGCTGCGAATGGTCAGGCTTTGGTTTGGCATACACTCAAACTTCTCCCTTGCCGCCTTCGTTAAATTCAAAGTCAAGAATGTGGTTCAGTTTATTTCCGATTATGAAGAAAGCATCGTCAATACGCTTAAAGACCAGGGCCTGGACGGTGTTATTTGCGGGCATATACACCACGCTGAAATGAAGGATATAGACGGATTCTTATATATCAACACCGGGGATTTCGTGGAAAGCTGCACCGCGATAGTGGAGCACGCCAATGGAACGTTGGAACTCATAAAATGGCACAAGACCGAGTCGGCCATTGCCCATCATGAGCCTCTGGAAGCCGACATTCACAGATAGATGAACCACAAACGACATATAAATCCAATAAATTCATATTAACCATTTAAGAGTGCAATGATTCTGCTTTCCGCAAAGTCGCACAGGGGTACACATTCGATGAATCGCGGTTTTAACACCATTCTTGCGGCCCAGTTCTTTTCATCACTGGGGGATAACTCACTGCTATTCGCTGCCATTGCGCTACTCAAAAGCCTGGATGCCCCTTCCTGGCAAACCCCTGTATTGCAGCAATTTTTCGTCTTCGCCTTTATCGTTCTCGCTCCGTTTGTCGGCGCATTCTCCGATGCCTTGCCGAAAGGCCAGGTCATGTTCATTAGCAACAGCATCAAGATAATCGGTTGCGCCGCCATGTTGTTGGGTTTGCATCCATTGCTCGCCTATGGCTTTGTCGGCGTTGGCGCGGCTTTATACTCGCCGGCTAAGTACGGCATTCTGACCGAATATCTGCCAACCGATAAATTGGTATGGGCAAACGGCTGGATGGAAGGCCTGACCGTTGCGGCTATCATTCTGGGCGCCATAGTTGGAGGATTATTGATTGGTCATCGTGTTGAAGATCAAATTATCCAGCGACTGGGCGGGCTTGAGTTCAATGCAGGCATTGATACCGCCCCCGAGTTCGCTATTTTGGTCATCCTGGGTTTTTATCTCGCGGCCGCGATACTCAATTGCTATATTCCCAAGCTGCCCATTGAACACACCTTGCCGAATCGAACGCCGGGATTCCTGTTGGCGGATTTCTGGCGATCTTTCCTGCTGCTGTGGAAAGACCCGTTGGGCCAGGTATCCCTCGCGGTAACCTCACTATTTTGGGGCGCGGGAACCAGCTTGCGTTTCATTATTCTCGCCTGGGCCGCGGTATCGCTAAAGCTCGACCTGGAACAAGCCACTCAATTGACTGCCTTGGTTGCGGTGGGCCTTGCCATCGGTTCCGTGGTGGCGGCCAAGGCCGTGCCGTTGGAACATGCCGTAAACGTATTACCCTTGGGAATAGCCATGGGCTTCGTTGTATTAGGCATGGCATTAGTCACCGATTGGCGGCCCGCAGCGCTGATGCTGATCCTGATTGGCGTCCTGGCCGGCAGTTTTTTGATACCGATGAACGCATTGTTGCAGTACAGGGGACATCAATTGATGGGCTCGGGACACTCTATCGCCGTACAAAACTTCAACGAAAATCTCAGCATTTTATTGATGCTCGGCGCTTATGCGTTGATGATTGACGCCGGATTTTCGGTGCATACCATTGTGGTCGTGTTTGGGCTATTTGTATCGATGACAATGGGTTGGTTAGCCAAAATACATGGCCATGATCAGGATGAATAGAAGGGAATGTTGATTTTGGTTTTTGATCTGCCTCGATTGTCTTTTTTAGGAGGATGCCATGCCTAATCTCATTCACCCTTTGCTCGCCGCCGACGTCATTATTGGGCTGACCGAGCCGCCGGCATTCCATCACGCCCAAACGCTTGTCGGCAAGAAATATCGGGAAACCGGGCAAATGGCACAATTACATGACTATCCCGCCCAAATTGCAGGCACATCAAACAAGTTCGTCATGCACTGATGAAAAAACGGGTTTTAATTATGTCGGCGGGGGCGGGGACCGGCCACATCAAAGCGGCTGAAGCGTTGGAGCTTTCCTTTGCCGCTGACGGCCGGGTTGCCGAAGTCATCAATAATGATGCGTTGCAATACACCAACAAGCTGTTCCGGGATTTCTATTCCAGCTTTTATACCTCGCTGGTGCGGTCTGCGCCGAATTTCCTCGGTTGGTGGTATAAAACCAGCGATGAACCCTGGCACACGGACAGAATGCGGCACATGATAGACCGGCTGAACACCAAGCCGCTGGTGCGATTTATCCGGGAATTCGACCCGGATATTACGGTCTGCACCCACTACATGCCTGCCGGCATCATCTCCCACCTGATTGCAACCCGGCAGTTGCAAGCGCGCCTGTCGATTGTGGTAACGGATTTCGATTTTCATGCGATGTGGTTGTCGCGTTCATTCCATCGCTATTTTGTCGCTATCGATGAAACCAGGGCTCATCTTGAAATGCTCGGGATTCCCAGCGAAAGAATCACGGTGTCCGGCATTCCCATCGCCCCCGTTTTTCAACAACCCGTCAATCGCGAACAAGAACGGCTTCGACTCGGATTGAACCCGGAAAAACCGGTTCTGCTGCTGTCGGCGGGAGCCTTTGGCGTGGGTCCTACCGAGTTCATGGTGGAGCGGATGCTCAACCTGAATAGCGACGCGCAAACGGTGGTTATTTGCGGACGCAACGATGAACTGAGACAGCGCGTCCTGCAATTAGTCGATAGCCGAAGCTCCCGGTTTAAAGTCCTGGGTTACACCGACGACATGCACAAACTGATGAAAATGGCCGATATTTTCATTGGCAAGCCCGGCGGCATGACGACCTCCGAGGCTATCGCCTGCGGGCTCCCCATGTGCGTGGTGTCCCCCATCCCAGGGCAAGAGGAAAGAAACAGCGATCATCTTTTGGAAGAGGGTATCGCCGTCAAATGCAACGACTTAACCACCCTCCCGTTTAAACTGGAGCGGTTACTGGAAGATCCTGACCGGTTGGCTCGCATGAAACTCAATGCCTTGCGTTTTGCCCAACCCAATGCCTCGGCGACCATCGTCGATACCCTGCTCGAAGACCGCCTTCCGCCCTTATCATTTACCAAAAATCAACGGGCGGCGATTGCATTGGCAGCGGGGCCGGTCTCAGCGAGCGGGTAGCCCTTATCAATTACAACGCAACGCGGTAAGCCCCCTAAGGTGCAGCACCGTCTATTTTAACCGCGTCCCCTATCCGCATTTACCGCTTCAGTTTCTATTCAGCAAACAAAGCGCATCCTGCAAAACATCACAAAAATCATCGCTTCCGATGACAAAAAACAGATCTGTATTACACTTAATTTTGTACATCAGTCCGAAAAACAAGAAGGTAAAAAATGGCTACCCAAAATTCCGATACCTATAACGATATTGCCGCTCCGATGAATCAGGCTTTCGATAATGGCAGTTTTTACGGCCTGGAATATATCCTTGACGAATTGATCATTGAAAAGCCGACTCCGGCAAACCCAAACCCGGTAGATTGGTTTGGCGCTACCGATTATTTTGCTTAACCCTTACATCGTCCCGACCGCCCAGACGTCGCGTTTGGCGACCTGCGTAACATCAGTTCTTTGTCTGTATCTCTGTGTAACGCAGTTTTCATAAGATAATGCTATCTTAAGCGTTCCAAATCCTGGGACAAACCGCTCATGTATAAGACCCGCATTGCCGATCAGGTCTACGACTTTAAAACGCTGCGCAACCTGATGGCTAAGGCCACACCGGCGCGTTCAGGCGATTATCTTGCCGGCGTGGGCGCCGCCACTAACCTTGAGCGGGTCGCCGCACAATGGGTGCTTGCCGATGTGCCGCTGAAACAGTTTCTTAATGAAGTATTGGTGCCTTATGAGCAGGATGAAGTCACCCGCTTGATTATCGACGAACATGATAGCGCGGCTTTTGCGGCCATCAGTCACCTGACGGTCGGCGATTTTCGTAACTGGCTGCTGTCCGAGCGGGCGACAACGGAAATGCTGACCGCTATAACCCCAGGCGTCACGCCGGAAATGGCGGCCGCCGTCTCCAAAATCATGCGCATCCAGGATTTGATTCTGGTCGCTAAAAAATGCCGCGTGATTACCCGCTTTCGCAATACTATCGGCCTGGAAAACCGCTTGTCCACACGCTTGCAACCGAATCATCCGACCGATGATCCGGCCGGTGTCGCCGCCAGTCTATTGGACGGTTTGCTGTACGGTTGCGGCGATGCCGTTATCGGCATTAACCCGGCTTCGGACAATCTTGAGGCGACCTCGCGCTTGCTGCACATGCTGCACGATGTGATCGAACGCTATCGAATACCGACGCAATCCTGCGTGCTGGCGCATGTGACCACGACCTTGAAAGCCATCGAACAAGGCGCGCCGGTCGATTTGGTGTTTCAATCCATTGCCGGCACGCAAAAAGCCAACGACAGCTTCGGCATTACTCTGGAGCTATTAAACGAAGCCCGGCTGGCCGCGCTGGAACTGGGCCGCGGCGCGCTGGGCGATAACTGCATGTATTTTGAAACCGGTCAAGGCAGCGCGCTGTCCGCCAACGCCCATCAAGGACTAGACCAGCAAACCTGTGAGGCCAGGGCTTATGCGGTTGCGCGCAAATTCAAACCGCTGCTGGTCAATACCGTGGTCGGTTTTATCGGCCCGGAATATCTTTACGACGGCAAACAGATCATCCGCGCCGGCCTGGAAGATCATTTCTGCGGAAAACTGCTGGGCCTGCCGATGGGTTGCGATGTCTGCTACACCAACCACGCCGAAGCCGACCAGGACGATATGGATATGCTGCTGACGCAATTCGCCGTTGCCGGAGGAACGTTTATTATGGGTGTTCCCGGTGCCGATGACGTGATGCTCAATTATCAATCCACGTCTTTCCATGATGCGCTTTATCTGCGCCAGGTGCTGGGACTCAGACCCGCCCCCGAGTTTGAGCAATGGCTGCAACAACACGGGATTTTTAATGCCGTAAATCAGCTGCAACAACAGCCCGATGTACCGGCCCTATTTAAACCGGCTTTACAAAAACTGATTGGGTACGGCGATGAGCAACAATAATGAACCGACGATTGCCCAAGATCCCTGGCTCAGCCTGAAACAATTCACCCCGGCGCGTATCGCTTTAGGGCGGGTGGGAATGAGCCTGCCGACCCGCGCCTGCCTGGATTTTCAGCTGGCGCATGCGTTGGCCCGCGATGCGGTCAACATCCCGCTGGATTTTGCAGGACTCGAACAGCGCTTAAAGAAAGAGGGCTATCAAACGCTGACCTTGCAAACTCAGGCGGAAAACCAGACTATATATTTGCAGCGCCCCGATCTCGGCCGCTTGTTAAGCGCATCGGCGGCGGCCTGTTTGCGGCACAACGCACACCTCCCGGTTGATGCGGTTGTCGTTGTTGCGGACGGCTTATCGTCTACAGCCATCGAGCATCACGCCGAACCGTTCCTGCGTTTATTACTGCCCGAACTACAACAAAGGGATTACAGACTGCCGCCGGTGTGCCTGATAAAACACGGGCGCGTAGCGATTGGCGATGCCGTTGCGGAACACTATTCGGCCAAGCTGTGTATGGTATTGATCGGCGAAAGACCCGGCTTAAGCTCACCCGACAGCATGGGCATTTACTTCACCTATCAGGCCAGATCCGGCATAAGCACCGATGCCGACCGCAATTGTATTTCCAATATTCATAACAACGGACTGAGTTATCAGCAGGCGCTAAAGAAATTGCTGTTTTTAGTCAATGAGGCCGAAAAGTTACAGCTTTCGGGTGTTAATTTAAAAGACGAAACCACGGATGCTACAGCCAATGTTCAGCAAAAACAGGCTAATTTTTTACTGGATTGATCATGCTTGATCCGCCGTTTTCAGCTAAGGCGACTTTAAGGAATATTGGTTACACCAACTTAGTGTCGCCCCATCAACATAGCGGGTTTATATCTTTTACCCCTTTTATTAAGCTAGGTGCAGCTTGCGGGCTCATTGTATAATTCAGCGCAATATTGGTTACTGACTTCCTAAAACTCTTAAAGGATTGATTGAAATATGCTTCCAGAAAAACGCTCAACTCGTCGCCGTGGAATTTATTTACTGCCCAATTTATTTACCACGGGAGCTTTGTTTTCCGGTTTCTATGCGATTACTTCGGCGATGGGCGGGCGTTATGAAACCGCTGTTATCGCCATTTTTGTAGCGATGATTCTGGACGGCATGGATGGCCGGGTAGCGAGATTGACCAATACGCAAAGCGAATTCGGCGCTCAGTACGACAGTCTTTCGGACATGGTTTCATTCGGCGCGGCTCCCGCGTTGGTCATGTATTCATGGGCGTTTGCCAGCCTCGGCAAATTAGGCCTGTTTGCCGCATTCGTCCATGCGGCGGGCGGCGCATTGCGCTTGGCGCGATTCAATACCCAACTGGCAACGGCCGATAAAAATTATTTCCAGGGACTTCCCAGTCCCGCCGCCGCCGCTATTCTTGCCGGGTTTATCTGGATTTGCCTGGAGTATAAATACGACATCGAGCTGTTCAAATATTTTGCCCTCGCCTTAACGGTCAGCACCGGCTTGCTGATGGTCAGTAACTTCCGCTACTGGAGTTTCAAAAAAATCGACTTGAAAGGCAAAGTACCGTTTATCGTCACCATTGCGGCCATGCTGGGCATCTCTTTTGTAATGGCGCAACCGCAAACGATGTTATTCCTGTTGTTTTTAGGCTACGCGATTTCAGGCCCGGTTATTACCCTGGTCATGCGCAGACGCAGGCTGCAAGGGCGTAAATCGTAAAATCTGCTTGAGGCCGCTCAGCCATTGGCGTATAGTCACGACCATGTTTATTCAAATCAACCCTGCATTTCAAAATCCTCTTTCCGTCGCAATATCCGCCGGAACAGCTTTGTGTGCGTGGCTATGCCTGCCTTTAAGATTCCTGCCCTGACGGGCACATATCTTTTTCTATATTTAATGATTTAAATCCCCTATATTCGTGCATCAACGCTACAGTTGAAGGCACTTCATCGACTGCATGGATGCAGGAGGTAGAGCAATGCAGGAGCAATTGCCGAGAATGGAGTTTTTTATGAAAGACAAATTAATAATATTCGACACCACTTTGCGCGACGGCGAACAAAGCCCCGGCGCTTCGATGACGCGCGACGAGAAAATCCGCATTGCCAAGGCTTTGGAGCGTTTAAAGGTTGATGTGATCGAGGCCGGTTTTCCTGCGGCCAGCCCCGGCGATTTTGAAGCCGTGCAGGCGGTCGCCAACGTGATCAAGGACAGCGTAGTGTGCGGGCTGGCCAGAGCCCTGGACAAGGACATCGACCGCGCGGGCGAAGCGCTTAAAGGCGCTAACCAATCGCGGATTCATACCTTTATCGCCACCTCGCCGATCCATATGCAGATGAAATTGCAGATGCAGCCGGAACAGGTCATCGAATACGCGGTCAGGGCGGTCAAACGTGCGCGGCAATATACCGATAACGTCGAATTTTCGCCGGAAGATGCCGGACGCTCTGAAGAAGACTTTTTGTGCCGGATTCTTGAAGCGGTTATCGATGCCGGAGCCACGACGCTGAACATTCCCGATACCGTCGGTTACAGCGTGCCCGACCAATTCGGAGCAACCATTGCCAACCTGATCCGCCGCATTCCCAATTCGGACAAGGCGATTTTCTCCGTGCATTGCCACAACGATTTGGGCCTTGCGGTCGCCAACTCCCTGTCGGCGGTCATGAACGGCGCACGCCAGGTTGAATGCACGATTAACGGTTTGGGCGAGCGCGCCGGCAACGCGTCGCTGGAAGAAGTGGTCATGGCGGTGCGCACCCGTAAGGATGTATTCACCTGCCAAACCGGCATCGACACCCGCGAGATCTTGACTTGCTCGAAACTGGTATCGTCTATCACCGGATTTCCCGTGCAGCCTAACAAGGCCATCGTCGGCGCCAATGCCTTCGCCCATGAGGCGGGCATCCACCAGGACGGCGTCTTGAAAAGCCGCGAGACTTACGAAATCATGCGCGCTGAGGATGTCGGCTGGACGGCCAACCGGATGGTGCTGGGCAAGCATTCGGGCAGAAATGCGTTTAAAAGCCGCATCACCGAATTGGGCTTTGAATTCGGCTCGGAAGCCGAGTTGAACGAGGCTTTCGCCCGCTTTAAACAGTTGGCCGATAAAAAGCACGAAATCTTCGATGAAGATTTGCAGACCTTGATTTCGGAAGCCGGTTTTGAGGCCGAAGACGAACATGTCAAACTGATCGCCCTGAAAGTGTGCTCGGAAACCGGCGAAATACCCAATGCAACCGTTACGCTACGAATGGATAATAAAGAAGCCACCGGTACGGCAAGCGGCGGCGGCGCTGTCGACGCCAGTTTAAAAGCTATAGAAAAACTGGTAAAAACCAACGCAAAACTGGAGCTTTATTCGGTAAACAGCATCACTAACGGCACCGATGCCCAGGGCGAAGTCACTATTCGTCTTGAAAAAGCAGGCCGGATCGTTAACGGTCTGGGCGCTGATACCGACATTGTTATCGCTTCGGCCAAGGCTTATATCAATGCCGTGAATAAGCTGCAAAGCCCCGATCAACGCAGGCATCCTCAGAAAGGGGATGTTTGATTAAGGTGAAAGGCGCAAGGTTCAAGGCGAAAGATTCAGCGTTCCCACGCCGGAGCGTGGGAACGCTAAGTAAGTCGCGAGTCGGCCTTGGATAACGCAACGCGTCTGCAATACTTGGAGGCTATGGGCATTGATGTTTGGGTGCCCAGATCCTCCGCCGATCACGAGCCAGCGTCGACACCCGATGCTATAGCCGATAGCACCCCGCCGTCTGAACTAATCGACAGCTGGGAAGCGTTGCAGGCCGAAGTAGCCCCCTGCACGCAATGCGATTTATGTAAAACCCGGATCCAAACGGTTTTCGGCTCGGGCAATAAAAATGCCGGCTGGATGTTCATCGGCGAAGGGCCGGGGCAAAGCGAAGACCAGCAAGGCTTGCCGTTTGTCGGCAAAGCGGGTCAGCTGTTAACGGAAATGCTGAGAGCCATAGGCCTTGATCGGGAAGAGGTCTTTATCGCCAATATTGTAAAATGCCGCCCGCCCGCCAACCGCGACCCGACACCCGTCGAAATCGAATCCTGCAAGCCTTACCTGCTGCGACAACTAACGCTAGTCAAGCCCAAAATCATCGTGGTTTTAGGCCGCGTTGCCGCACAGGCGTTGCTAAACACGGACGAACCGATTGGTAAACTCAGAGGGCAAATACGCGCTTTAAATGGCACGCCGCTTGTTGTAGTCTATCACCCGGCGTACTTGTTAAGATCATTGCTGGACAAGCGCAAAGCCTGGGCGGATTTAAAGCTCGCGATGCAAACAGTTAAAAACATTAAAGGTTGATCATGTTGGGAATGATGCTAGATAAAATAAAAGACTTTGTGGTTTACGATGCCGATAGAGAGTTCTACGCCAAATTATTCCCCGGCTCCGTGGGCAGAAAAGATTTAATGCGTCTGAGAAAAATGAGAAGTTCCGATTTGCCCGGCGTTATGACGATTGAAAGAGCAAATTATCAATTTCCCTGGGGAGAGGACATCTTCAGGGACTGCTTTAGAGCTAACTATAGCTGCTGGGTCTGTGAAGAGCAGGATGCCGTATTGGGCTACTGCATACTCGCCATGGGTGTCGACGAGGCCCATGTTTTAAATATTTGTGTAGCGCCGGACGAACAGGGGCAAGGGATAGGCCGGAAAATGCTGGAAAATCTTATCGAAGAAGCCAGAGGACGGGCGGAAACCATGTTCCTGGAAGTCCGGCCTTCCAACACCGTCGCCCTTGCTCTTTACCAAAACATGGGCTTCAACGAAATCGGCATCAGAAAAGGTTATTATCCTGCGGAAAACGGCCGCGAAGACGCCATCATGCTGGCGTTGCAGGTTTTTTAAAGTCGGGGTTCGTAACTGCTGAATTTATAATGGAACACGGATGACGTGGATTAGACGGATTTAAACGGATAAAAAAGGCAAAGGACGAAAGGCAAAAAAAGCATCTTTCGTCCTTTGCCTTTCGCCTACAGTTATCCGTGTTCTATTGTTCTAACCAACGATATTATTTCAAATTATCGGTTACATGCGGCTCTATAAGCTGGTACATGATCTGATGCATTTTGGGACTTGCAGCGATCAGGTTGCCTGACTCCCAATACTTATCGTTAAAAGAAAAATCGGTAGCCGCTCCGCCCGCTTCCTTGACCAACAAAATGCCGGCGGCCATATCCCACTCCATCAGGCCAATTTCCCAAAAACCATCCAGCCGCCCGGCAGCCACGTAGGCCAAATCAAGCGCCGCCGCGCCTGCGCGGCGAATCCCCGCCGAATCGGTCGCTATCGCGCGAAACATGCCTAAATAAGCATCCATATGTAAATCGGTCTTAAACGGAAAACCGGTGCCGATTAATGCGCCTTTCAAGCTGTTTTGCTTGGTCACCCGAATGCGGCGGTTATTCAGCATAGCCCCGCCGCCGCGTTTGGCGGTGAATAACTCGTCCCGCAACGGGTCATAAACGACGCCGACTTCAATCCTGCCTTTGTGTTTCAAGGCAATGGAAACGCAGTATTGCGGAAAACCGTGCAGAAAATTGGTCGTGCCGTCCAGCGGATCGATAATCCAGACAAAATCGTTGCCCTCCTGCGCACCGCTTTCTTCTGCCAGAATACTGTGCTCGGGATAGGCAGCCTTGATAATATTGATGATTTCCCGTTCGGCCATACGATCAACCTCGCTGGCGTAATCGTTTTTACCTTTTTGGTCGACGTGTAAACGGTCGATATTTTCAGATGAGCGGAGTATCAAGTCGCCGGCGCTTCTTGCGGCGCGGACGGCGGTATTTAACATGGGTTGCATAGGCTGATGGTTCTTATATAGGCACAGACGACTGCATGGATGCAGGAGGTAGAGCAATGCAGGAGCAGTTGCCGAAAACGGCATATAGTATCAAATTTTTTGCTAAACTTAGGCTCTTTTTTTAACCAAGGACAACGCTTTGCTGTCTACTATAAAAATTGTGCTGGTCGAAACGACGCATCCGGGAAACATAGGCGCTGTTGCCCGTGCGATGAAAAACATGAAGATGCATAATCTCTGGCTGGTTGCACCTAAAATATTCCCCAGCGCCGATGCCACCTCCAGGGCTTCCGGCGCCGACGACGTGTTGGCGGGCGCGACCGTCTGCCGGACTTTGCAGGAGGCCATTGCCGATTGCCAACTGGTGATTGGCGCCAGCGCCCGAGGCCGGACCATCAGCTGGCCGGAACTGACACCCAGGGAATGCGCGGAAAAAATATTGATCAATGAACCGGGCAACGGCCGCGACGGCTCCCAGCAGTCTTGCGGCATACACACCATCCCTGGCGATAAAGTGGCTATCGTTTTCGGCCGGGAAAACTCGGGCTTAAAAAATCACGAACTGGACCTGTGTCATTTTTTGCTGCGCATTCCCTGCAATAGCGAATACAGTTCCTTAAATATCGCCGCAGCCGTCCAGATTGTTTGTTATGAATTATTCGTGACATCGGGGCTGGCCGCACAAGAAGAAATCTTCGTCGGCGATAAAGGCGAAGAACCTTTGGCTACGGCGGCGCAAATGGAATCTTTCTACACTCATCTTGCCGAAGCCTTAACCGACATAGGCTTTATGCATCCTGCCAAATCAAAGTCCATTATGCGGCGCTTACGCCGGATTTATAACCGGATACAACTGGACACCAAGGAACTGGACATACTCCGGGGCATCCTGAGAATGTCTCAAGGCCACAAGAGGAATACCGATGTTTAACCGAATAAAAGAAGATATTACCTGCGTCTTTGACCGCGATCCGGCTGCGCAATCCGTCTTTGAAGTGATTACCACCTATCCCGGATTTCATGCCGTTTTAATTCACCGGCTCAGCCATTTTTGCTGGCTGGCAGGATTCAGATGGCTGGCTAGATTTATCGCTCATATCGGCCGCTGGCTGACCGGGATTGAAATTCACCCCGGCGCAGTCATCGGCAGGCGCTTTTTTATCGATCACGGCATGGGTGTGGTCATCGGCGAGACCGCCGTTATCGGCGACGACTGCACCTTGTATCACGGCGTAACGCTGGGCGGAACCAGCTGGGATAAAGGCAAGCGTCATCCGACCCTGCATAACGGCGTGGTGGTCGGTGCGGGGGCAAAAGTGTTAGGACCTATCGACATAGGTGAAAACGCCAGAGTGGGTTCAAACTCGGTAGTGTTAAAGCCGGTTCCGGCGGGCGTAACCGTCGTTGGAATTCCAGCCCATGTCGTCGATCCTAAAAGCAAAGTCGCAACAGCCGAGCGCGACAAAATAGCCTACAAAATGGGCTTTAGCGCCTACGGCGCAACGACCGACATGCCCGACCCCATCGCCTATGCGATTAATCACATGCTCGATCATATTCATGCAATGGACAATCAGATAGAAACCCTGCAAAAAGCACTCAATGACGCCGGCATTAAATACCCGGAAACCCCCATCTCCAAATTGGACGGTTGCGAAATTGAGGATGGTTATGACGAAGATGAGTTGTAAAAGAAAACAACACCCGGCATCGCATTGATTGCAGATTACCCAATGCGTCCTGTGTCTTGAGCCATTCACCAACCATAGGCCACCAAGGGTATAATAGTTGACTATTTTGCTAGGTTAAGTATAGTAACAATATCTTAACGGTATTTATAGAGGATGCTACTGTGCGCTTAACTACTAAAGGTCGCTATGCGGTTACTGCAATGATTGATTTGGCTTTTCACAGTCAAATCAAGCCGGTAACCCTGACCGACATTGCGGCTCGTCAAACCATTTCCCTGTCTTATCTGGAACAACTATTTGCCCGTTTGCGCCGGGCGGGTATGGTAAAAGGTGTGCGCGGACCTGGCGGCGGTTACAAACTGTGCCGCAAGGCCAGCGACATTAATATTGCCGAAATTATCGCAGCCGTCGATGAACCGCTTGATTCAACAAAATGCGGCGGCGAAGCCAACTGCCAGAAGGATCAATCCTGTTTAACGCATGACCTGTGGATGGGCTTGAGTGAGCAGATCAGGAATTATTTGGAGGGCATTTCTTTAGCCGACCTGTTAGAAAAGAATCGGGTTCAGGAAGTCGCCAAAAGACAGCATCACGAAGCACAACACACCATTGAAATTTATCGTCATGCCGAATAACGCCTAAGCTGAATGATCTACCTCGATCATAACGCGACCACACCGATAGATGATCGCGTTCTGGAGGCAATGCTTCCCTTCCTGAAAACATTCTACGGAAATCCTTCCAGCCTCTATCGTCTCGGCAGGGCCTCGAAAAGCGCTGTCGATGCAGCGCGTGAGCAGCTCGCTGCACTGATCGGCGTTCAGCCGGGGCAAATTATTTTTACCAGCGGCGGCACCGAAGCCAATAATCTGGCTTTGGCAACTTTAGCCCCTCAGGCCGGGCTGGCCGTTTCAGCCATAGAACATCCCTCGGTTATCGAGCCTGCCCTGCGTTTGCAAAGCCTGGGCCATGAACTTCACCTGCTGAATGTCGATGCAAACGGCCTGATAACGCAGGATGCTGTCGACGAGGTTATTCGGCTAAAACCCGGCCTGGTTTCGATCATGCTAGCCAATAACGAAACCGGCGCAATACAGAATATCGCCGACTATGCCGGTCAGCTGCGAGCGCAGGACATCATCGTTCATACCGACGCCGTACAGGCGCTGGGCAAAATCCCAGTCGATTTCAACCGGCTCGGCGCGCATTTGATGTCGCTGTCCAGCCATAAAATCTACGGCCCCAAAGGCTGCGGCGCACTGGTATTTGAAAAATCCGTGGCGATAAATCCTGTCTTGCTGGGTGGCGGGCAGGAGCAAGGATTCAGGGCAGGGACCGAAAATGTCGCCGCCATCGTCGGCTTTGGCAAAGCGGCTGAACTTGCCAAAGCCGAACTTGCCGACCGCCAGGAACATCTGCTAAAACTTAGAACACTGTTGGAACACGGCTTAAAAGCCATTCCCGGCCTGACTGTTTTTGCCCAACAGGCGGAACGCCTGTCCAATACCGTGCAAGTCGGCGTTCGCGGCATCGACGGCGAAATGCTGCTGATGCAGCTGGATCAAAAAGGCATCGCCGTTTCCAGCGGATCGGCCTGCGCCAGCGGCCTAAGAGAACCCAGCCCTGTCCTGGCCGCCATGGGCGTTGAACCTGATCGGGCAAAAAGCGCGATCCGCATCAGCTTGGGAAAAGCCAACACTGAAGCTGAAATTATCGAATTTATTAAACAATTAACATCCTTAACCATCAAAGGATAAAGAGGAAATCATGTCTGTATCATTAACCGAAACCGCCGCCCGGCAAATCAAAAAACAACTGGAAAAACGCGGCAAAGGCCTGGGTTTAAAACTGGGCGTAAAACAATCCGGCTGCTCGGGCTATGCTTATACCATCGACTACGCCGACGCCCTTAATGAAGGCGACGCCGTGTTTGAAAATTTCGACGTCAAAGTCATCATAGCCGCAAACGACCTGCAATTTGTCGACGGCATAGAACTGGATTATCGCCGGGAAGGCATTAACGAAGCCTTCCAGTTCAACAACCCGAATGTAAAAGGCACTTGTGGCTGTGGCGAGAGTTTTTCTGTTTGATCAGGAGAATCAAGTCGTCCACGAAAGCCGCAAAAAGCACGCAAATATGCGCTAATTTATCGCGGATCAACTGCGATTTTTAGGATAATAGCTAAACCTGGAAGATCTAGTCGCAGAGCCATCCTACCAAAGAAATCATTTGGAGCGTGTGAAAACCGTTCGTGCTGGCTTGTCTCGAATGGGGTGAGCGTTTTCGCCACCACTCATTTGGTGAGTCTTCCAGGACAATAAAGGCTTTTCCAAAGCTCTGTTAAAAAGGCCGGATACAAAGATGAACACACTTACCCAACTCCATGCCGATATCGAAGCGCGCGTAAGAGCTATCCGCAACGACAATCCCGATTGGCTATGCCGCATGGGCTGCGACGGCTGTTGCCGGCGGCTCGCCGAAGTACCCCGGCTCACTGCGGCGGAATGGGCTTTGCTGCAAGACGGACTGGCCGCGCTGCCCCCGGAGCGGCTTCGGGAAGTCGGCCGGGGCATCGCCACGCTGGCCGAGCAGCCATCACGCCCCATCGTCTGCCCGTTGTTGGACCGCTCGGCCGGGGCCTGCCTGGTCTACGCCCACCGCCCGGTGGCTTGCCGCACATACGGGTTCTATGTCCAGCGTGACCTCGGGCTTTACTGCAAGGACATCGAGTCGCGCGTGGCCGGCGGCGCCTTGACCGGAGTGGTGTGGGGCAACCAGGACGCCGTCGATCGCCGTCTCTGCGCTCTGGGCGACACCCGCGATTTGACCGAGTGGTTCGCGCTCTGGAAGGAAGGCGGGGACATGGCTTGATCGGCTTAGGTTTCTGTAGGTGGCCTCGATCATTTTGTTGGATGACCACTTTTAGCACCAGGGGTATTTTTCCGAACGTAGGCTGCCATGATCGGCTGAATTCGACCCACAAGAAACACTCGCCCCACATTTCAAATGGCAGCAGACCAATACAAAGCGGACTGTCGATCTTAGCTAATCAAGTGGCACAATCGGCCATAATCAGATGGTCAGTTTGGTTTTTCTCTGGCTTATTTTGAATCAAAATCAAGCGGACTCTTGGCCTGCTTGATCGTGATGCTTTGCACCGTATGGGTATAAATCATCGTCGTTCTTAAATCGCTGTGTCCCAACAACTCCTGAATCGTGCGGATATCGTAGTTCGCCTGCAATAAATGACTGGCAAAGGAATGCCTGAAGGTATGTGCCGAAGCCCGTTTGGTGATTTTGGCGTCATTCACTGCTTTTTTGATCGCTTTTTGCACGACCGATTCATGAATGTGATAACGCCTGTATTCCTGCGCTTCGGGCAACAAAGTTAACGATTGGGCCGGAAATAACCATTGCCAGATAAACTCTTTAGCAGCGTTCTTATATTTACGATCCAATTGATCCGGCAAAAAAGTACCGGCAAATTTAGCTTTCAGGTCGGCCTCATGTACAGCGATTACTTTCTGCAATTGCTGTTTTAAGGCGGGAACTATCGCTTGCGGAATGGGTACCGTCCGGTCTTTCATACCTTTGCCGTCGTGGATCGTCAAAATCCCCGCATCGAAATTGAGGTTATGCACCCGAAGATTCAAGCATTCAAAGAGTCGCAGACCGCAACCGTATAATACCTTAGCAATCAAGTTGACCGGGGCTTCCAGATGATCAAAAATTAAATCGATCTCTTCACGCGACAACACCACAGGTATGTAGGGCCTACGTTTTGCTCTTGCTACGCCTTTGATCTCACCAAACTCCTTTTTAAGCACCTGTTTGAACAAAAACAACAACGCATTGAACGCCTGATTCTGGGTGGATGCAGAGACCTGTTGCTTAACGGCCAGAAAACTTAAAAAATCAGCCACATCCTGTTGCGATAACAACCTGTAATCTTTGCTTTTGGTAAAGCTTTGAAACTGACGCGTCCACCCTCGATAAGCTTTTAGCGTCTTTGGCGAATAATGCCGGATTTTGATTTCACTCAATAACCGGTCGAACACAAAAACCCAGCTGGCTCCCGTTGTTGCTGGAGCGATCAGTATAGTTGCAGAATGCTCTTGTACGGGTTGGGTAGCCGCATCAACGGGAGTTGGGTTGATAGCGGTTAGCCGGTTGCTATGCCCGCTTTGTTGGGGCAAAGGCTGGTTTGACGGTTTCAGTATTGGATCCTTGTTGGTTGAAACAACACCGGTAATGTGCTCCGGATTGACGGGATTGTGGTTAGCAGCCTGCATAGCATAGAACAAGGAAACGGCCTGATGCGCTTCTTGTTGCGATTGTTCCGATTGCTGTTTATCCTGTAATTTTTTTAAAAACAACGGCAAACTATTGGCATAAAATGGATTGTGCTGATACTTCCGGCAAAAATCCCAATAAAAGCGCAGCCATTTGGTGTAAACGAATCGGGTGTTGCTTTGCAGTGACTTGCTTCTCAACAACTGATCGAACGGGTCAAATATCTCTGAGGGTAGAGCTATCATCTGATGCTATCCAGAAACTGTTTTTTATGCACATTTGCGTGTTATCCACTTTAGAAAACATAGTCTTCAAAGCTATTATTGTCAACTGAGGTTGGAAGGAGTATAAGATAGTCAGACCTAGATAATAACTTGTTAGCCAACATTTATACCCCATAGATACGTTAATCGATTGAAACAAAAGAGGTTTTATGTTGTTGTTTCTTCTTAAAAGTGATACCCTCGCCCCGTCGTATAACTGCGTTGATACGACGGGGCGAGGGTATCACTTTCTAAAGTCAACACACCCCCACTTTCGTCCCAACGATTAACAACTGTGCAGTATAAATATCGGCTAACGCGTCGTTAGAGCGTACACGATGCGCAAAAAGCGCGCATCGCGACGCTCAACTCAAAACGTTGGGCGTCAAGACACGTAACATTCCCCCTGTTTATTCTTCCTAATTGGAGATCATGCATGAGTAAGTCGAAACGGCAAGCTACGCCTCAGAGACCCGATGAGGGGAAGCGGAAATTCCTTAGGGACGCTGGCATGCTCGCCGTCAGTGCATTGCTCACACGGCCGATGGACAAGGTCTGCGTTGTCGTATCTGACTTGATCGACACTGTTGCAACAGCGGGAGAGAGGGCCGCACTTGCCTCAATCGTTGACGTAAACAGAGGCATCCAGCTTTTTGCTGGTAATACGAACAAACTAGCTGCCGTGGCTGGCACACCTGGAATATCGCCCTACCTTCGAAGTGCAGCAAAGTCTTTCGGAGCATTTGCTATAACGGCTCTAGGCGATGCGAAGCATTTTGAAAGGGTCTCGGAGGAAGATGCGAGGCTTGCGTTGGATGACAAGAGTAGCGACCTTATTCTTCTCGGAGGCCCCGTGGCTAATAGCCTAGGCGCGAAGTTCACCGCGCATAACTTCGTGCAAGTTAATGAGGGTGATAGGGAAATACTTCTTCCCATCTTTAATCATTCTAACGGTCTTCGTTGGGGATTTTATTGTGGCTCACTGGCATACGGCTCATGGGGCGATAAGGTGCGGAAGGCCAGACGTTACGAGAACGGAGAAGAAGTCGAGCGCCCCCTGTACGGCCTGTGGGATCTAAAGGAGTCGCGGAAGCACCCTCAGCCCTTCTTTGTGGATGGCGATGGCTTTTTGCAGGAGGAGGCTCTATTAATCACGCGCGTTAGTAATCCGTATTCAAGAGTAGGCACAATAACTACTATTGGCGGTGTGCATGGGTACAGCGCACAGGCGTTCTTCTCTCAGAGCGACGCAAATCTAAAGCAGCTTCTCCTACTGACGCATGGAGCGAGTGCATATCAAGTCATGGTGCCTGTGCGCTTACTTCACGATCACTCAATCCGTCATACTTCTGGGCAAGTTGATTGGAATGGGGCAAAGATCGTCATAACTGCCGCTTAGTATGCTCGGCCGCGTCGTCCAACATGCCGCTCAACCGGAGCGCGGTTATAATGCGGTTTTATTTGTCAGCTTTCCGTGCCGCGCCCGGTTAGCTTTACGTTAGACCTATCAACCAAAGGAGATTGCAATGTCATTATTAGATCAAATCAAGGTCGAAGTTCCGAACGAATACAAAGAGGCAATCCAGTTCATTGATGACTTCGACTATGAGCCTATTTTGAAAAAGGTTTCAAAAGACCTTCATGGCCCAACAAAAAAATATGTGTTCGAGGGCATTGAAAATCTTAAGCGTTATTATGTAGTTGCTCTTCTTGACGCACAAAATCCACATGCTGTTTCTCGCCCAGTTGATCCGTTCTGGCATGTGCATGTTCTTTTTTCACGGGAATATTTCCGTTTCTGCGAAGAAGTTTTTGGTGCTTATGTTCACCATATCCCACTTGATCATGATGACTCAAAGGCAGTTAGTCATGTTAAGAAAGTCTATGAATACACGCTTAAGAAGCATCACGAAATATTTAAGCAAGTTGATGAGGAGTGGTGGCCTGCGGCCACTATGCCTGGCCTTTTAATTTGTTTCCAACCAGAGGCATTAATTTGCTTCCAACCGGAAGCCTGCGGTTATCGCCTAAAGGGGCTATATGAACAGGAAACAGCACTTCGGGAGTCGGTCTAACGAATAAGGTTAGATTGTGTGAGCGATAGCGAGCCACAATCTGAACCGGTTGTTGGACAAGCCCGGTCGTAGTCGGAAAGCTGGCTTATTA
>NZ_PTIY01000019.1 GCF_002934365.1 Methylobacter tundripaludum
AACGATCCCTCTGATGAGGGCTTGAGGTTAAATTTTAATTGTTTTATCGGGGGCTGTTCAGCGGGGTGTTCTCCGCGGTAGCGGCTTCGTCCAACACAGCGGTCAAAGGGACGCGCCGCCCGTTGGCGGTTTTGAAGTTCAGTTTTTTATCAAGGTTCGGCGGCTTCGTTTCGCGTTCGTTAGCGGCGCGCCCCTTACCGTCACGTTAGGATGCACTTCTTATGCTGAAAGATGATGGTGACATTGTGAGAGGGTTGGGCTTCGTATCTATGTATTCGGCGTGGGTAGAAGAAGACATTGATGACATCCTTAGACTCCTTGATCCAGTCGAGCCTTTCGAGGTAAAACAGCAACGCTGGCCAATTAGCCGAAAGTTAGACCATGCAGCGAAGATTGTGCACAGCCTTGAAAGTAATGAATTAAAGAACTTACCAGATGCGTTGAAAAATGCGGTAACGTTATTTGATAGAAGAAATGAAGTTATTCATGGACGAATTTATGCGAGTTTTGAAAAAGTAGACTATGTGCAATCGGGCCGCCCTAACGTACCTACTCGCCAAATCACCTCAGCGGAGTTATATGAACTCGCCAATGATTTTTGGAATTACCGAGGAAATTTTATTGGGCCACAGATTTTCCGTTTGCCGCGTGCTATTCAGAAGTATGTAGTCAAATGCTCCTAACATGGCGGTCAAAGGGACGCGCCGCCCTGATGCGGTTATGAAGTTTTGTAATAAATTCGGGTTCGTCAGCTTCGTTTAACGTCCGTGAGCGGCGCCCCCTTACCTTTACGTTAGACGACAAGGCGTAATTCTTCATGACAATATCAACCATTTTCTTCGATGAGTCAGATAATACGGGAGCGTATTTATTAGACGCTAATCAACCGATCTTTACGCTTGCCTCAGTAGATTACAATCCAGATGAATGCTCGGGGCTTTTATTCTTGGTTTCATCCCATCAAGCTTCCGAAGCTAAATTCCGTAGCCTCCAAGGCAGTGAAGCAGGACGTAGAAAAATATTGGATTTTGTTAGCTCGCCAATACACTCTGAAAAACGTGTCAAAACGATGATTGTGCATAAGCGTTTTAATGCAGTCACTCAGCTTGTTGACATCATAAAAGAAACGCTTATGCGTAGGGATGGAATCGATATTTATAAGAATGGCGGCAATATTGTATTAGCGAATTTGCATTGGTATTTAACGCCGCATTTTTGTGGAGAACAGCAATTTAATGATTTTCTGGGCTGTTTTGTTGAAATGGTCAGAAGCCAGTCCAATGAATCTAAAAGCAAGTTTTTCACTAGCGCCAAAGTGCTATACGATAATTGCACAGATGAGGACCATAAATCTATGCTTGCTCCTTACATTTATGCGGAGCATTTTATAGATGACATTCTCAATGGTATTGACAAAACATATCATATCGATCCTGCTATCAGTTCGTTCTTTTGCCATCTAACTGAATGGGGAAAACAGTTAAATGAACCGCCTATCGTTATCTATGACGAATCAAAACCTATTACTGCGTCGCAACCTATTTTTATGAAAATGATGGATAGTTCGATTCCACCTGAGATAATTGGTTACGGTCAAAGAAAATTTGAATTTCCTTTAAAGATTAAAGAAATCCGACCAGGGATCTCAAAACAATATCCAGCCCTCCAAGTTGCCGACCTAATAGCAGGGGCAACAAGATATTATTATTCGGCATTCTTTCGTAATGAAGACGATCCGTTTGCGATTAAGCTTAAAGATGCCGGAATTGAGCGCTTCGTATTTGGAGCTATTGGTCCGCGAGATTTAGAACATTTTGTACCAGACGATTTGAAAACCAGTGATAATGATATAAATCCGGCTGACTATATGACCAAATTCTGTTCATAAAAAATCGCAGCAAGGAGAAATATGATTTAGTTTCTAATAACCAGTTGAAGAGGTTAGGTTAATATGAAAGTTTACACGGCGATTATTGAAAAATGTCACGACACTGGTTTATATGTGGGTTTCATTCCTGGATTTACTGGAGCACATAGCCAAGCGGAATCATTGGATGAGCTTAATCAAAATCTTCGGGAAGTCATTGAAATGTTGCTTGAGGATGGTGAGCCGATACTGGAAGCCGAGTTTGTTGGCACTCAAAATGTAGTCGTCGCTTAAGCATGGGAAACATACCTGTTCTTAAACCTCGCGAAATTGTCGCTTTGCTTGAAATACTAGGATTTACAGAAATCCGGCAACGCGGTTCACATAAACAATTTCGTCATCCTGATGGTAGATGCACAACAGTGCCATTTCATGCAGGGCGTGATATTTCACCAATTTTGCTTCGGCAAATCGCTAAAGATATTGGCTTGACAGTTGGAGAGTTACTTAAATTTCAAGCCTAACGCTACTCGGCTGAGCTTTACGTTAACCCATAAGCGGAGATAAAAATGTCCGATGCAAATTCATTGATATATCAGAACGCCAATACTTATCGTCTGCACGCAGATAATCTGCGCTGGGTGCTGTTAGGCGGATACGCTACATTTTTAGTAGGTATGTTATCCACTCAAAACAATATATTAGAGTCCCCAGTTGTGGCTATTGGACTCGCGGCAATTTCTTTTTTATACCTGCTAATACTTGCCGTTCAAAACTGGTTCTATAATTTATTTGCTCGTTTCGTTGATGAATGCGAGTCACGCCTTGCGAGCAAAGAAAATCTTAGACCGCTGCAAGAGTTTGCAAAAGAAAAGGGCAAGGATATAACGCCGTTTCATCCCGCATTCTATTTTGCGTTGGTGATACAGCCCCTTGGCATTACAATCTTTCTTTACAAGGGATTTGCAGCCATTTGCAAAACCGAAATGCCATTATTGTTATGGTCAGCAGTATTCTTTGCAATTTTATTGGTAATGCATTTTTTATTTAAAGGATGGAATAAATTTATTTACAAAGGTTTGATAGTAAAATTATCAAATCTTTATGCTTAACTCCTGCCGGACGAGGCATGTTGCCCGTCCGAAACGTTTGGCGTTGGTTAAGTATCGCCATGTAGCCCGGACATCGCAGAAACATTATGACCGGGGTTGCAAACCCCGTCCCGCTTGGAGGCATACCCTATACGAGACTAAATTAACAATATTGCCCCGCACACCAAGCCGATGACCATGCCCATTGAAAATTATAGCCGCCCAGCCAACCGGTCACATCCAGCACCTCTCCGATAAAATAAAGCCCCGGCACCTGCTTGCTTTCCATGGTTTTGGACGAAACCGCATCGCAGTCAATCCCACCGACAGTCACTTCGGCGGTGCGGTAGCCTTCCGTGCCGTTGGGCTTGATCGTCCAGTTATTAAGCTGACTTGCAACCTGCATGATCTGCTTGTCCGACACATCCTGAATCGACAAATCCAGCAAATTTTCATCCAGAAAAGCGCTGATCAGGCGCTTGGGCAAATAGCCTTCCAAAATCGTTTTTAACTTGTTTTTGATTTTTTGCTGGCGTTTTGCTTTCAGCTCCGCGTCCAGATTGACTTGCGGCAGCAAGTTAATCGAAATCTCTTCCCCGGCGCGCCAATAGGATGAAATCTGCAAAATCGCGGGACCGCTCAGGCCGCGATGCGTAAACAACACATTCCCGCTAAAACTCTGCCTTTTGTTGCTGACCGCTGAAGGCACGGCGATACCCGATAATGCCGAGAATTTTTCTTTATCTTCCGGCTGCAAGGTAAACGGAACCAGCCCGGCGCCGGTAGGCAATACATTAATGCCGAATTTCCCGGCAATTTTGTAGCCCAATGGCGTCGCGCCCATTTTGGGTATCGACAAGCCGCCTGTCGCAACCACTAAGGACCGGCAACTAAAATTGCCCTTGCTGGTTTTAAGATGGAACCGGTCGGCCGGCCGTTCGACTGAATCAATCCGGGTATTAAGCTGCACAACTACGTCGGCCTTGTCGCATTCCGCCAGCAACATATCGAGAATATCCCTTGCGCTTTCGTTGCAAAACAACTGCCCGTGATCTCTTTCATGAAAAGGTATCCGGTATTGGCCGATTAACGCCAGAAAATCCCACTGGGTATAGCGGCTCAGCGCCGACTTGCAAAAATGCGGATTACTGGAAATATAGTTGCTCGGTTCAATCGAATAATTGGTGAAATTGCAGCGCCCGCCGCCGGACATCAGGATTTTTTTTCCGGCCTTGTTGGCATGATCCAGAACCAGCACTTTGCGGCCGCGCTTGCCCGCCTCAATCGCGCACATCAACCCCGATGCGCCTGCGCCTATGATGATGACATCGGTTTCAATCATGGTTTTCGATTAGAATGAAGTTATCGGCGATGCGAAAAATAAAAGGAAAAACAAGATCATTTTTAACTGGTGGTTGATGATTGGCGTATTGCGCCGTATGTTTGAGGAATCAATCCGCTCTCAAAGACAACAAGCTGACAATCCCGTTGCCCTCCCTTTGAGGATCGATCGCCGTATCCAGTATAAATATCCGTTCGTTGGCGATGCCGCCTTTTTGCACGATATAGTTGGCAATCGCCTGCGCCCTTTCTGCGGCCAAGCTTTTCAGCCGTTGCTCTTCCGGTTTAATGATGGCCGACAGCTTCTGCTTGGCGACCGCATAAAACTCGTCTGTACTGGTGTCGGCCTTGCTGCCGACCAGACGCGTTGCGCCCAGCAAGGATTTTTCCACCATCAGCGGAAATTTTTCCACAAACAGCTGCTCCATCAATCGCCTGTAATCCTGGTCGGAAATCACAACATGTTCCGCGCGTATTTTTCTGCCGCCCTGTTTGTTAATCTCGGCGGCTTTTATTCTTTTCAGCTGGTCATATAATGCGTCGTCGCTGACCTCGGGCCAATCCTGCTCCTGAAAAGCAGCGCCTTTAATTTCCAAGTCTAGGACAGAACGCGTTTTTAACGCCTTGGCTAAATCATCCAGCTTGCCGATTTGTTGCTTGGATAATACCGCATCGCCCGCAGCAAAGCTGATCGTGCTTAAATCCTGCTCGCTGCCTATCAGCGAAGCCAGCGCACGAAAGGGCGAGCTAATCACTTTGCCGATTGAATTAACCAACGCATCGACAACGATATGGCTCACGCTGAACTTGGGGTCGTCCAGGCTGCCGGTAATGGGGACGTGCAGTTTTATTTTACCGTCGGCATCTTTCATCAACGCCACCGCCAGCTCCAGCGGCAATGACACGGCGTTGGGGTTTTCAACTTTTTCGCCCAACTCGAACTTGTCAATCAATATATTATTGGATGCCGTCAGTTCTCTGTTGGCAACCTTGTAATTCAGCTCCAGCGTCATTTTGCCTTTTTCGACTTTGTAACCGGCAAATTGCACCATATACGATGAAATCAACGGCATCGGCATGCCGGTAAATTTCACCGTCACATCGTAATCGCCAAGATAGGGACTGATTTCGCCTTTGACGTCGACCGGCGCCAGATCATAGGCAGTCCCCTTCAAATCGACTTTGACCGTTGATTTTTGATCCGAGGAAATGTGGCTTGCGCCGCCGTCCAGGCTTTTGATTTGCGCGGAGAACGGCAAGATCAGCGACAGGTCGGAAAAATCGGAAGAGCCGTCTACGATTTGAATCTTGCCCAGTTTAAATTCGGGCTTGCTGATTTTTGCCTGAGCGCTTTTAGCGGCTTGAACGTTAGCGTTATGCTTGCCTTTCCGAACGCTTTTATCGGCTATCAGAATGTCGCCGAAATTAACCGTCTTATCCTGTTTAATGATGACTCTGGCATATGGTTTATTAATCGTCAGCGTTTCGGCGCTGTATTGATTGGCCGTCAAATCAACATCAATGCCGCTCAGCGTCAAGTTCTCCCATTTTACAAAATCCTTGTTCTTTAACTGATCGCGGGTTAATAACCTGGCAATTTGGCTATTGCCGGTAAACTTAATATCCAGTTTATCCTCGGCTGATTTGGCGACAGCGACCTTGCCGTCAACGGCCAGCGTCCCGTCGATCACATCCAGTCTGGCGAATTTATCGACATAAGCCTGGAAATTTTCCAGCGCAATGTCTTTGACATCAACGGCCAGCTGCGCGGACAAGGGTTCGATAACGGCGTTGCCGTCCAGCTTTATAGATCCGGTTTCATTAACCTGGGCGTTGAGCTGAAAAGGCAGACTTGCACCGGCTGTATTGCTGAAATTTTCCAGTTTAAGATTGATCGGCTTGGCGGTCAGGGTAACCGGTTTTTTTAGCGTCCGGTCCTCAAAGCTAAGCCCGAAATTATCCAGCACAATGTTGCCGACCTTGATATTCCACGGCGTCTGTTCCGGTTCGGTAGGTGTTGCGCCTGCTTTAGCAACCGGCAATAAAGCCTGATAATTTAAAACACCTTCAGCATTCAGCCACGCCTTAACATCGGCATCATTGGCCGAAACGGATTCGATCGTCAGCTCGTGCTTTTCCAGATTGAAACCGATTCCGGTTACAGCGAACTTAAGCATTTTAACCAGTGCTTTATCCTGGGCCGTTTCTGAAACCTGAAAATCGCGCAGTTCAAATTTGCCCTGATTGACGCTAACGTTAAATTTATCATCAACATAATCGGCCTTGTAATCGGCTTCGAGCAGCTCATAACCCTGTAAATCCTGTTGCACCACATCCTGCAAGGCCAGCGCCCGGATTCTCGGCAACGGCACGTTATCCAGCTTGATACGCCCTGATGAAGACAGCGGATTAAGGCCGATAACACCTTGCCAATCGAGCTTGCCGCCTGAATTCAATTCCAGTGTTAAGCCGAAATTGGATGAGTTGTCCGCCGCCTGGGTCGTGAAATTTTCAATATTGAGATTGATAGGATAGACAGTCTCCTTTTCGGGACTGTTAAAATGGACATCTTCCCAGTCCAGTTTGCCTTCGGTTATCGACAGTTTTGCGATGTTTAGCGGGAAAACCGCAGTATCCTCCCGCTCGGCTTCGTTGTTGCTCTTAAACAGGTCTTTAAAATTGAACGCCCCACCCTTGTCTCTGGCGATACGGACAACCGGCTTGTTCAGGGACACTTTATCAATAACCAGAGCCGACTGGCTGATCGATTGCAGCGCATCGATGTCGATATAAAAATCATCGAAGAGGGTAAACGGCTGCCCGTCCGGCTCTTGGAGCTCAAATCCCTGTAAACTTAATTGCAGCGAAAAAGGATCGAAACTAACCGCTGCCAGCGATGCTTTTCTGCCGGTTTCCTGCTCGACAAATGCCGGTAGTTTCGATTTGACCAGCATCGGCAACACATAAAAGCCCAGCGCCGCATAAATCCCCAGAAGACCGGCGACTATAAAAACAGCTATTTTGATTTTAGATACTGTATGTCGAATTTTCATAAAACCCGGTGGCCCGCTTTAACTGAGCACCATTATATACGGGTGCTGACTCCAAAAAATGTCATTTATTTTTACCATGAAGAGCATGAAGGACTTGAAGATATGACTGTATTGGCTTCATGTGTGATATTGAGACGGTTCATAAAACACTCGGCCAATTCCAGCAATCCAAAACCAAGTGTATTCCGCACTTCAATTACGCAGGCAATCACCTTAGTCGACAAACCACTCAATTCTCCTCCCTTCATTATCTTCATGTCCTTCATGGTAATAAAAATAAGTTATAAGCATTATGTAGCATCAACCCTCTTATAAACAGAAAAGGCGGCTCTCAGATACTGAGGAGCCGCCTTTGGATGCTATTGACCAAACTTATAAATCGAGATACCCGGTCTCTTCGTGCAGAACGGTATCCAGACCCTGCACTTCCTCATCGGAAGTTACCCGCAGGCCTATCAATTTATCCAGGCATTTCAAAATCAGGTAACTGAATAATCCGCTCCAGGCCGCAGTAACGACTATTGCCAAGGCCTGAACGCCGACCTGGTCCATGATTGAAACGCCCTCGGCCAGACCAAGACCGCCCAAGCCGCTTGCCGCAAAAACGCCGGTCAATAATGAGCCGGTCACGCCGCCTACGCCGTGGACGGAAAACACGTCCAGCGAATCATCGATTTTCAAGACGCGTTTTACATACTGGGTCGCGTAAAAACATACGGCGCCGGCGGTAATGCCGATCACCAAGGCTCCTGCGGGACCGACAAAGCCGGAAGCGGGCGTGATGGTGCCCAGTCCTGCGACCATGCCGGTCACAATGCCCAATACGCTGGGTTTGCTGAACCGTTTCCATTCGATAAACATCCAGGTCAAAGCGCCGGAAGCCGCACCGATATGCGTCACCAGCATCGCCATCCCGGCGCGGCCGTCTGCGGTCAACGCGCTGCCCGCATTAAATCCGAACCAACCGACCCACAACATGCCCGCGCCGGTAACCACCATGGTCATGTTATGCGGCGGCATGGCCGTGTTGGGGAAACCTCTTCTTTTGCCCAATACCAGCGCGGATACCAAAGCCGCAACACCGGCATTAACGTGAATGACGATACCGCCGGCAAAATCCATTGCACCCAAATCGGCCAACCAGCCGCCGCCCCACATCCAGTGACAGATCGGCAGATAAACCATGATTAACCATAAGCCGCTAAACCACAGCATCGCCGAGAACTTCATCCGCTCGGCGAAACCGCCAACGATCAGCGCTGGGGTGATAATCGCAAAGGTCATCTGAAACATGAAGAAAACTGTTTCGGGAATATCGCCTTTCAATGAGGCTACGGCTATGTCCGGCAGAAACGCTTTTGAAGCGCCGCCGATCAGCTTTTGCCAGTCTCCGCCGTCGGCGAATATAAAACTGTAAACCCCGGCCAGCCAAAGCATCGAAACCAGACAGGCAATCGCAAAGCACTGCATTAATACCGACAGCACGTTTTTACTTCTAACCAATCCGGCATAAAACAGCGACAATCCCGGTAGGGTCATAAACAAAACCAGAGCTGTCGATGTTAAAACCCAAGCCGTATTGGCCTGGTTTAATTGATCCGCAAAAGCCAGATCGGGTAACAGCATGAGGCCTAAAAACAGCCTTCTATTTATTATTCTCAACAACATTTTTTTCCCTTGCGCCTTTTATAAGGCGTCTATATGGCATCTTCTCCGGTTTCACCCGTTCTGATGCGAATGACTTGTTCCAAATTAGATACAAATATTTTTCCGTCACCGATTTTTCCGGTATTGGCTGCGTTAACGATGGTCTCGACGGCTTTATCAACCACATCGTCGGCGACAGCAATTTCCAGCTTAACTTTGGGCAAAAAATCGACCACATATTCGGCACCCCGGTACAACTCGGTGTGGCCTTTCTGGCGGCCGAAACCTTTTACTTCGGTTGCAGTAACGCCGGCAACGCCAATTTCAGATAATGCTTCTCGGACATCATCCATTTTGAACGGTTTAATGATCGCTGTTATTAATTTCATGTTCTCTCTCAATTAGATAGCAAAAAGTATGGTAATCGGCTGCAATCATAGTGAATTATCAATCAACATACAATTGATAGACCGGATAAAAACGCCAACCTAACGTGTTTTTTCTATCCTACCGGCGTTTTTTAAACGCAAAAACGGGCGCATTAAGCGCCCGTCTTTTCTCGAAAGACTTATTTTTTAAGTACAGCTCATCATTAAACTAAAGGTGATACGCTGTTTCTCCATGCTCGGAAATATCAAGCCCTTCACGCTCAACTTCTTCGCTAACGCGAAGCCCGATCGACATATCCACGATCTTGTAAGCGATAAAGGATACTACCGCGGACCAGACGATACAGACGCCCACGCCCCAAGCCTGGCTCGTGATTTGACCGATCATGCTGTATTCGGCCACGCCGTTGGCAACATAATCCCAAACGCCGGTGCCGCCCAGTGCCGGACTGGCGACAATGCCGGTACCCAACGCACCGATAATGCCGCCGATACCGTGAACACCGAAAGCGTCCAGAGAGTCGTCATAACCCAGCGCGCTTTTCAGGCTGGTTACCGCCCAGAAACAAATTGCGCCGGCGACTAAGCCTAACAAAATAGCACCCATCGGGCCTGACCAGCCGCAAGCCGGCGTAATGGCGACAAGACCTGCAACCGCGCCGGAAGCTCCGCCCAACATGCTGGGTTTGCCGCGCAACAGCCATTCCGCCCCTACCCAGGCAAGAGTCGCGGCCGCGCTGGCCAGTAGCGTGTTTATGAAAACCAAGCCGGCAAGACCGTTGGCTTCCAGACCGGAACCAACGTTAAAGCCAAACCAGCCGATCCACAATAAAGAAGCGCCAATCATGGTCATGGTTACACTGTGCGGCGCCAACGATTCCTTTTTGTAACCGATGCGTTTGCCTATCATCAAACAACCTATCAATCCGGCGATACCGGCGTTGATATGCACGACCGTGCCGCCGGCGAAATCCAGCGCACCTTTTTGGAACAAAAATCCCGCCGTTGCGCCGGCCGCTTCAGCAGCCGCAGCGTCAGTATAAGCATCGGGACCGGTCCAATACCAAACCATATGCGCCATCGGCAGGTAGGAGAACGTGAACCAGATGAACATAAACAACAACACCGCCGAAAACTTAACCCGCTCGGCAAAAGCGCCAACGATCAGCGCCGGCGTAATGGCCGAGAACGTCAACTGGAACGCAACGTAAATATACTCAGGGACATAGACGCCTTTACTGAAAGTCGCCGCAAGCGAATCCGGCGTTATGCCTTTAAGAAACATCTTGCTAAAGCCGCCAAAGAAGGCGGTACCTTCGGTAAATGCGATGCTGTAACCGTAAATCGCCCACAAGATGGCCATCATCGAGAAGATTACAAACACTTGCATCAACATGGACAGCATGTTCTTGGCCCGCACCATGCCGCCGTAGAACAGTGCCAAGCCAGGTATGACCATCAGAGTAACCAGCACGGTCGCGACGATCATCCACGCCGTATCGCCTTTATTGGCGGCAGGTGGAACCGGAACAGCAGCATCGGCAAAAGAAAATCCTGCATAACCGAGCAAAGCAAACAGGATGAAGGTAGTTAAAAGTTGTTTCATAGTTCCCCCTAATATTAAAGCGCTTCTTCGCCTGTTTCCCCGGTACGAATCCGGACAACCTGCTCTAAATCGGTTACAAAAATTTTACCGTCACCTATTTTGCTGGTATTGGCCGCTTTGGTGATAGCCTCTACGGCCTGCTCAAGCATATTGTCAGCCACAGCCACTTCAATTTTGGCTTTGGGTAGAAAATCAACTACATACTCTGCACCCCGATACAACTCAGTATGTCCTTTTTGGCGACCAAATCCCTTTACTTCAGTTACAGTGACACCTGAAACCCCTATATCTGAAAGCGCCTCGCGGACATCGTCCAGCTTAAAAGGTTTAACAACTGCGGTTATCAGTTTCATATACAACACCTCTAGTTAAGTTACTTGTCGATTTTTATAAAGCATAGACTGTGCCAAGCCTGAGCTGCCGGAAATAGCCTTGCCTGCATGGCCCACACTCGCGTTATTCAAGCCAAATACGCACCATAATGGCTCTTGGAATAATTTCTTGAACCGAAGTAGTGCGCGCAGATTTAATTTTTAATCGATACTATATATAAGGTATGACCGCCTCTCTCTTCGGCCGCCGCTTTAGTCCTCCGACAGGCTCAGCACGAAACGTTAAAGTATTGATTACGCTCGCGGCGAGCTCTTCGGCTTCGCCTCCCGGTGATCCTTGCCGAACCCATCAACGAAAGCGATTTGTTCCGCGCCCCGTTGACCTGAGAACGCCCTCTTTAGAGAAACCGCGTCAATAAAAAACAACACCTTCAAATTGCCCAAATATGAGCAGCTGAAATCAATCCGGCAAACATGGCTTTTTAAATTCTACTTTGTCATATTTAATGAACACACATATCCAGGATCGTCATTCCGGCAGGGATTCATGTCAGGCTATCCTGCCTGACACCCTTCGGGTTAATGCAAATCCGTTCCAGACGGATTTGTGCCGGAATCCAGGCTCCATGGATGAATTCAAGCTTCCCATCCATACCATTGGATACCCATTGCCCGGCGGGCATGACGAGCTTGCGTATAATCTAACAACGTAGAATTAAGCCGGCTTTAATAGCGTTACCGTAGCTTATCGTCGCCTGTGCGGACAAAAAAAATGCGCCCTAATGGCGCATTTTTATCGTTTCGAGCAACATCCCTGTTGCGCGGATTGATTTAAAAGTTGACTACAAAATCGCTGGAGAACAGGAACTGATCTTCTTTGTTATTACCGAATGGGCGGTAGCCACCTGTGGCTGTCGTACCATCGACCCAGTCATAGCGGACGTTCGGCCGAACATTCAGCCATTTCACCGGCTTCCAGTTGATACCCGCAGTAATCGCGTAATAGCTGGCGGCGTTACAGGTGCTGTTATTCGCAGCCCCTCCAATCGCATGACTATTGCCGGAATTATCGGTCGCAGCGGCTACACGTCCCGGAGAACAAACCCTGAAACCGTTTTGATCGCGGAACCACTCACCACGCAAACCCGCTGTCAGATTATCCTTAACGTCATAGGTCAAATGCGTGTTAAGGCCATACCATTCGGTATCCGTAGAAACGCCACCCAATAAGATGCCATTGGCGAAACCGTGGTCATGTTGCATCATCAAATGTGTTTTGTCGGTAATGTTGTGTTTCAACACCACGCTGTATAAAGCCCAGGCCTGACTGCTGTGTTCAGAGGTACCGCTGAACGTGCTGCTGACATTGGCCGACGTACCTTTGTCATCGCTGGTCCAGGTGACGCCGCCGAGGCCGCCCCAGTTACCGAGTTGTTTGTCCCAGCCGCCATCCCAGCCGCCGGTCGCGCTGCCGGTGACGGCGCCGCCCATGACAGCCCAGTTTTTATCGACTGTGTAATTGCCCATCACGCCGGTATGGGTAAACGGTTCGCCATACTGCATGGTGTAGGCATGGGTGTAGAAAAAGTTATCGGGCGCAGGAACCGTCTCGTAACCGATCGGCGTATAAAAATGACCGGCCTTGATGTTCAAGCCGTTACCGATAGGCGCATAAGCTTCGGCATAAGCTTGCGGAAGCGCAATATCGTAAAAACGATTGTCATTGCTACCGAGAAAGTTAAGATCCCATGTGCTTCTATTCATAGGTACCCCGGAATTCACATCAAATGAAGGCACACCGTAGGCTTGAGTGAAAATAGAATCCGTTCCGAACATCGCATCGAAACGTCCGCCGAAATCCCAAGCATCGCCTTCTGTAGCCACAGCCCGTTGCACGAACAAATTCAACTGATTCAACTGCACTTCGCCGGCACGGTCGCCAAATGTCACCGGGCCGTTGAAATTATTGTCAGGATTCGCCGCATTATAAGTAATACCGGCATTGGCCCAACCGCCGACTTTCAGCCCCCATTTTTTCATGAACTGGCTTTCATTGGGATCGCCTACGGTTTCCAATAGAGTAGTTGCTTCTGTCAGACTCTTCGCCTCTGCCGCCCCCATCGCGGAAATTAACGCCAAACCCAGCGCTAACGGCTTCAGCCCAAAACAATCAGGGGTAAAATGGTTCTTCATAAATAACTCCTCGTTGATTACATT
Organism: Methylobacter tundripaludum; assembly: GCF_002934365.1. Lineage (GTDB taxonomy): Bacteria > Pseudomonadota > Gammaproteobacteria > Methylococcales > Methylomonadaceae > Methylobacter_A > Methylobacter_A tundripaludum_A. The sequence goes on from NZ_PTIY01000019.1 coordinate 13,544, forward strand.
CAATGCACAATATTCGATACTCGACAAAATATTAGCAAAGATGATGCCAGTTGTATTTATGCCAATATTATTGGCTTTAACGCAACAAGCCGTGAATGAATTGCACGATTACCGGTCAAACCCGCCCAATCATGCACCATAAAAGAGCAAAAAATTGCACCCAGTATACTAATAAGATCGCCGCGTCTTGTCGGCTATTTTTTTAGTGGCTAATCCAACAAAAAAAATGGTATCGTTACTCCCGCTTGGTATAAAACCCAGATTCCATATAACCTATATCTCCAGGAGACAACATAAATGTCTGCAGCAAAAGTACTTAAATTGATCAAAGAAAACGACGTCAAATTCGTCGATTTTCGTTTTTGTGACACCCGTGGAAAAGAACAACATGTAACATTCCCTGCTCATACTATCGATGAAGATACCTTTGAAGAAGGCAACATGTTTGACGGCTCTTCAGTTGCAGGCTGGAAACACATCAACGAATCGGACATGATCTTAATGCCTGATCCATCCACAGCGGTTATGGATCCATTCTTTGATGACAACACATTGATCTTGCGTTGCGACATCATTGAACCCAAAAACATGCAAGGTTACGAACGCGACCCACGCTCTATCGCCAAACGCGCAGAAGCTTACCTGAAATCAACCGGCATTGCAGACACAGCGTTTTTCGGCCCTGAAAACGAATTTTTTATCTTTGACGATGTCCGTTGGGGCACCGATATGAGCGGCTCTTTCTACAAAGTCGATTCAGAAGAAGCGGGCTGGAACTCAGAAAAAGTTTATCCAGACGGCAACACCGGCCACCGTCCCGGCGTTAAAGGCGGCTATTTCCCCGTGCCTCCTGTCGATTCTTTCCAAGACATGCGTTCTGCAATGTGCTTGACGCTGGAAGAAATGGGCCAAACGACCGAAGTTCACCATCACGAAGTAGCGACCGCCGGTCAGTGCGAAATCGGCGTGAAGTTCAACACACTGGTCAAAAAAGCCGACGAAGTTCTGGAATTGAAATATGTCGTCGCCAACATTGCACACGCCTACGGCAAAACAGCCACTTTCATGCCTAAACCACTGGTTGGCGACAACGGCAGCGGCATGCACGTACACCAATCTTTAGCTAAAGACGGCGTTAACCTGTTCACTGGCGATTTGTACGGCGGCCTGTCTGAAACCGCTCTGTTCTACATCGGCGGCATCATCAAACACGCTAAGGCATTGAACGCTTTCACCAACTCATCAACCAACAGCTACAAACGTCTGGTTCCCGGTTTTGAAGCGCCTGTTATGCTGGCTTACTCCGCACGCAACCGTTCGGCTTCCATCCGTATTCCTTTTGTCAACAACCCAAAAGGCCGTCGTATCGAAGTTCGTTTCCCTGACTCGACTGCAAACCCTTATCTGGCGTTCTCAGCCATGATGATGGCCGGCTTGGACGGTATTCAAAACAAAATCCATCCTGGCGATGCAATGGATAAAGATTTGTACGACTTGCCTGCCGAAGAAGCGAACAACATCCCGCAAGTTTGCCACTCGTTCGACCAAGCATTGGACGCTCTGGACAAAGACCGTGAATTCTTGACTCGCGGCGGTGTTTTCACTGACGACGCTATTGACGGCTTTATTGCGCTGAAAATGGAAGAAGTGACCCGTGTTCGCATGAGCACACATCCTGCTGAATACGATATGTACTACAGCTTGTAAAAAGAGACGGGACGATACACGTCGTCCGCCCCTGCTGCAATACAGAACGCCCCTTAATGGGGCGTTTTTTATGCCTGAAATTGACCGCTGAAGCCGCATTAGACGGCAAAATTTCCGTCATTAGCCGGCTCTCATCCGTTTCGATCACAAACAGCGGACCAACCAGCCCCACGATTGCGCAATTACAAAAGAAATTGACTTGAGCGCCTGCTATGGAACAATGAAATCACCTTCCTTGATCCAATTCCGGTTTCACAAGCTACCCGCCAAGAGACTGGAGATACTTGCTATCGGTCTAGTCTCTATGACTCAACAATCTTTAGCCGAATTACGAAAAGCCGTTAACCGGGCTTATCTGGCCGATCAGAAACAGCTCATCCCTGAGTTATCAGCTGCACTGGACGGTTACGATCCAACGCCTATCGGCGACTGCGCAGAAACGCTGGTCACCGCAGTCAGGAAAAACCAACATCGGCAGACCGCGATTGAAGCCTTCCTTCAGGAATACCGGCTTAATTCTGATGAGGGCGTTGTTTTAATGGGGATTGCCGAAGCCTTGCTGCGCATTCCCGACAGCCGCACCCAAGACCTGTTTTTACAGGAAAAACTGACCGCCGCAGACTGGCAAAGCCACATACAGCATAGCTGCTCCCCGCTGGTCAATTTAGCCACCAAAGCGCTGCTGTTTGCCGGGGACCTGGAGGCTGCGCATCATGGGCCGCAAGTCTTCGAACAACTGTTGTCCCGCATCGGAGCGCCATTGATACGCACCGCAATAAAGCAGGCCACGCAGCATCTGGCGTTGCAGTTCGTGTTTGCGGAATCCGTACAGAATGCCATTCGCCGCAGCGGACAGGACCCCGTGTTTCGCTACTCTTTCGATAGGCTCGGGGAAGCGGCGTTGACGCAGGCCGATGCCGAACATTATCTCAAGGCGTATCGCTCGGCTATTAATGCGCTGGCTGGACATGCAATCTCTGCCGATATTCACGCCAATCCGGGCATATCGATTAAATTATCGGCGCTATGCCCCCGTTACGAACCCTTGCAGCATATCCGTGCGGTCAAGGAATTGAGCGACAGACTGCTGGCGCTGGCGCAGACAGCCCGCGAGGCCAATATTGCGATCACGGTCGATGCGGAAGAGTCCGAACGCCTGGACATGTCGCTCGATATTTTTGCCGCGGTTTTTAACCATCCCGATTTAAATGGTTGGCCGGGACTGGGTTTGGCCGTGCAGGCCTATCAAAAAAGAGCGCTGCCGGTGCTCCTCTGGCTGGCCGGATTAGCCGAATACCGACATAAGAAGATCCCGTTGCGCCTGGTCAAAGGCGCTTACTGGGACAGCGAAATAAAACGGGCGCAGGAAAACGGCCTGAGCGATTACCCGGTATTCACCCATAAGTCGGCGACCGACTTGTCTTATCTGGCTTGTGCTCAGTTTATTCTATCCAAACCGGATGCATTTTATCCCCAGTTCGCCAGCCATAATGCGCATACCGTCGCAGCTGTCCATCAATTCGGCCGGCAACATCCGGGTTATGAATTCCAGCGTTTGCACGGCATGGGCGAGCCGCTGTACCGGGAAATCATCGAAATCCAAAACTGGCGAATTCCGTGCCGCGTTTATGCGCCGATCGGCGATTATCATCAGCTGCTGCCTTATCTGGTCAGGCGCTTGCTGGAAAACGGCGCCAATACATCGTTCATCAATCAGATCAGTCATCCCGATATAAGCGTCGCCGACCTGGTTCGCGATCCGGTGGCGGCGGCAACATCGTCTACGCAATCGTCAATCGCATTGCCCCGCAATTTGTTCGGCGAGCGGCTTAATTCTTCCGGCTTAAATTTGGCCGACCCCGAGCAGCTGGAATCGTTGCAGCAAGATCTGGATGCATTGGCGGCCAAACACTGGACCGCAATGCCGCTAATAAACGGCAGTCCGTGTTCCGGTAAGGAGCGCCTGATCGTTAATCCCTACGATAACCGATTAATTGTCGGATCTGTGATTTTCGCGGAACCGGAAGTTATTGAAGAGGCGCTAAGCGGCGCGTCCGAGGCATTTGCCGACTGGCGGCTTTGCCCTGTTGCAAAACGCGCCGGGTGTTTGAAGCAGGCCGCCGACCTTCTGGAAGAACATCGTCTGGAACTGGTGTCTTTGTGTGTACGGGAAGGAGGACGCACGATTAAAGACGCGTTGGCGGAAGTCAGGGAGGCCGTCGATTTTTGCCGCTATTACGCCCAGTCCGCGTTGGACTTGTTCGGCGAACCGATCCGACTGCCCGGCCCTACCGGCGAGGAAAACCTGCTCTATCATTACGGCCGCGGCGTCTATGTCTGCATCAGCCCGTGGAATTTCCCGATCGCGATTTTTATCGGCCAGATAGCCGCGGCGCTTGCCGCCGGTAATACCGTTATCGCCAAACCGGCCAGCCAAACCGCATTGACCGCGATGCGCTGTATCCGGTTATTGCATCAGGCCGGTATACCCGAATCGGTGTTGCAGTTTATGCCGGTGAGCGGCAGCGTATTTGGACAGCACCTGCTTCCCGATCCCCGAGTTGCCGGTGTTGTGTTCACCGGCTCCACCGCGACGGCGCAGTCCATTAACCTGCAATTGGCCCGGCACCATCAGACTATTGTGCCGCTGATTGCCGAAACCGGCGGACAGAATGCGATGATTGCCGACAGCTCGGCGTTGCTTGAGCAGCTTGTGCAGGATGCCGTCACCTCGGCTTTCAACAGCGCCGGACAGCGTTGTTCGGCGTTGCGGGTTTTATTCGTGCAGGAGGACATAGCCGATAAAACCATCGCGATGCTGATCGGCGCGATGCAGGAATTAAATGTCGGCAACCCCGGCGTCTATCAAACCGACATCGGCCCGATCATCGACCATGCCGCACTATCGCCATTGGCCGCGCATCTGGAAGCCATGCAAAACCAGGCGCAACCGCTTTACCAGCTGCCGCTGTCGGATGGTTTGGAACATGGCGGCTTTTTCCCGCCCAGCCTGATAGAACTTCGGTCGTTATCGCAATTAAACCGGGAAGTATTCGGGCCGGTGTTGCACCTGATCCGCTACCGCGAATCGGAACTCGACCAAGTCATCAGCGCAATCAATGCGACCGGCTACGGATTGACGCTGGGCATACACAGCAGGATAGGCACCTTCGTCAATACCATCCGGCAGAACGTAAAAGTCGGCAATATCTATGTCAACCGGAATATGATCGGCGCGGTGGTCGGCGTACAGCCTTTCGGCGGTATGGGGCTTTCCGGCACCGGCCCGAAAGCCGGCGGCCCCGATTATTTGCGTCGTTTCGTTATCGAGCAGACCGTCACAACCAATACCGCTGCGATAGGCGGCAATGCCGGTTTGCTCGCCCAGAATTTACGCTGATTTGTAAGCATCACTACGTGACCGGCAACTGCCGGGCCAACAGCTGTAAAGGATGCTCTACCCTGCCCTGATTGGTGCTGAGAAAAACCGCGCAACCAAAATTACCGCTGACGACAACATCCGCCGAGGCAGCGGTGATGGCTTGCTGTTTTAAAGCCCGCAGCTGTACGGCATTGCCCGGATGAGTCAGCATGTAGCTGCCGCCCGCCCCGCAGCAGATGGAGTTATCGGGCAACGGGGCTATGCTGAGGCCGGGGATTTTTTGCAGCAGCGCATAAACGGCTTGCTGGTTTTTAAGGACGTTGCGCTGGCTGCATGGCTCGTGTACTACGACTTTCAGCTCGGATGTGGTCAGTTGCAGATCGTCCGGCCAGTGTTTCAGCAAAAAATCGCTGATGTCGTACAGGCGCTGCCGGAACAGCTGTCCCGCTTCATCATCAGTTTGATACTCGCTTAACATTGCCCCGCAACCGGTAGCCGTGTGCAGCACGGCGTCGACGTCCAGCGCGTTGAAAACACGGATATTGTTGTCCATCAACCCGGCGGCGGACTGGCCGTTGTGCTGGTGTATCGCCCCGCAGCAGCCTTGCTTCGGCGGCACCAGCACCTCGTAGCCTATCGCGTTAAGCAGCTTGATCGCCGCCTGCAAGGTCTCGCGGTCGAAATGTTCGGCGATACAACCGGTGAACAGTGCGACCCTGCCGCGTTTCGCGCCGTCGGCAGGATAAGAAACAGCCAATGCCTGCAATGCCGGTTTAGCCATCAAGGCTTCGGCATCCGCCAAATGCAGTTTCTTCAGCAAGCCGGTGCTTCGCAACGGTTTTTGCAGGCCCGATTTCAGATAGACCGCAAGCAACGGCATTAGCCGCGTCCGCCAACGCTTACGTTCAATCAAGCCGAACGCCAGTTTCGCCAACCAACCCGGATTAATCTTTAGCCCGGCCTGAGCCTGATCGAATAACTGTCCGTAAGCCATCCGGCTTGGGCAAACGGTTTCGCAGGCCCGGCATTGTACGCAGTTATCCAGATGCATGCGCTCCTCGGCGCTGATCGGCAGGTTTTCAACCAGAATTTTGCTGATCGTGCGGATGCGTCGGCGTGGGGTTTCTTGATCGATCTTGAACAATCGAAAGGTCGGGCAACTGCTTACGCAAACGCCGCAACGCATGCACTCCCCGCCATCCGGTATATACGGCCCCGATGCTATTGGCTCGCCGGGCTCATCGTAGCCCATGTCCATGAAGTCAAACATCTAAAACCTACATTACCTTGGTATAGGCGCGGCGCAACAGCTCCATTTCCGCAGGCGGCCTGCCGCGCAGTTCCGGCAAGGTTCTCATCCGGCAATCCCGGCTTTGCATCAGTTTGTGCGGCGGGTCGAGCAGCATGAAGCGCGCCATGTGGACGGTGATAATGCCGCCGGGAGCGTCGATTTGTTCGCTAAATTCCGGTTCGACGCGCAGCAGGTCGTTGTCCAGTTGCAGCAGCCGGTTGATCGCGTTGACCAGCACGGCCGGATGCGTACTGACTTTGCTAGGCTTAAACTCTTCAGGCTCCAGTGCGCTGGACAACGCAGGCAGCGGCTCTGGAAAGCAGACGCTGCCGTTGCCGTGCTGGGCGAACAGAATCAAGGCGCTGATGTCGCCTTTGTAGTAAAGCAGCAGACGGTGATTGGCGAATGTGTCGGACTGGTTCATTAGACAAGCACGGTAGCCAGTAGTTCTTCAACATCCACATCCAGGATTTCCAGACCTATTTTTTTACAATAGCGTATTTCTTTATCGGTCGGGTTCTTGTTTAAGACCCACCCTTTTTTCTCTGCCGCACCATAAACGATGTCGCTCATCACCATGCGTTCCGAGTCCCTGTTCAGCGGCACGCCTATAAACAGGTATTGTTTGCCCTTGCGGTACTCTTTAAGGAAATCGGGGATCGCAAAGCCTCCCATTAACTCGGTGATGTAATCGACATAATCGGCATCGGAAGCGATATAGTTGGCTTCCGGCCTGGGCGTACCCATCGGTTTAAATAAAATGGGAAATCTATGATCGACCTGTTCCTGGGGTATTTCGAAATAATCGCTGCCGTCGAAGTGATAGATTTTAAAGCGGAACTGGCTGGCGCTGATTCTTGCGACCCCGACAATCAGCGTATGCTCTTCATCGGAATAGGTATCCTGCAATTGGGTGTCCCTGTTTATGTCGATGACATACGCAGGCCGCCATTCCGCCAGCCAATCATGTACGGCTGCACGCGTATATTCGGTCTCGCCATAAAGCTTGGTCAGAAACTGGCCCAGAAAATTCCTGCCTCTTTTTAGCTCCTGATTCATCGCCGCCCTGGGAAACTCATACATCAGCTTGGGCGCCATCGGATTGCCGTTATTCATAGCCAAAATCAGGCTGTTGCTGTCGGCAGGCATCGGTGCTCCGGTTTGCTTATTGGTTGCATCGAAAAGTGCGCCCGGCCCCAAGTAAGGTACGACTTTGTTATCGTACAACCCATCCAGTATTTCAGAAAAATCAGTAGAAGACATTGCAAACTCCATTATTAAGTACATGTATCCTTGTACTTAAGCAATATTTAATCCAGTTTCCAACGGTTTCTTATAAACAATATAAGTAATTGATTTAAATAAACTTGAAAGACATATTCATTAAAGAGGCACTGCTGGTATTTTGTAGTGTTTGTAACAACCCTCTATTAATTAACCCCCTCTACAAGCACAAAATCTTCATTACACTTGCCTATCTATAGAATAGCCGCTGCAACTTTAAACGACATCGGCCCGCGCTCTGTCACTGCCGAGTCCAACGCAGGAACCTCATAAACTGCAATGATAAAACTTCGTGTCCTTCGCGTCTTCGTGGTGAACGAATATTTTCGAGCAACGTCGAATAACCGCACTGTTACTAAGCCTACAGAACATAACAAAATGTTTGAAACACAACGCTGTCTACGCTAACAAACAATAAAAATAACCAATATAATTCAATAGGATAATCTATATTTTAGCTTATGGCACACCCCTTGCTTTATCCCTAATGTCATCAACAACAACGTCCTAATAAGAGGAGAAGATCATGGCATTACGTCAATGTGCAATATACGGTAAAGGTGGAATCGGCAAGTCCACTACAACTCAAAACCTGGTTTCTGCGCTGGCAGAATTAGGCAACAAAGTAATGATCGTCGGTTGCGATCCAAAAGCCGACTCTACCCGTTTAATCCTTCATGCAAAAGCCCAAACCACCATTATGAGTTTGGCTGCCGAAGCGGGTAGCGTTGAAGATTTAGAACTCGAAGATGTATTGAAAGTCGGATACGGCGGCATCAAATGCGTCGAATCAGGCGGTCCAGAGCCCGGCGTCGGTTGTGCGGGTCGCGGTGTAATTACAGCGATTAACTTCCTTGAAGAAGAAGGTGCTTATGACGATGAACTTGACTTCGTTTTTTATGATGTACTTGGGGATGTTGTGTGTGGTGGTTTTGCCATGCCAATCCGTGAAAACAAGGCGCAAGAAATTTACATCGTCTGCTCGGGCGAAATGATGGCGATGTATGCCGCCAATAACATTGCCAAGGGTATTGTGAAATACGCCAACTCAGGCAGTGTGCGTTTGGCCGGTTTGATTTGTAACTCACGCGAAACTGCGCGTGAAGATGAATTGATCTCAGCCTTGGCTGCAAAAATCGGCACCACAATGATTCACTTTGTACCGCGCGACAACGTTGTACAACGCGCTGAAATTCGTCGTATGACCGTTATCGAATACGAACCACAAGCCAAACAAGCCGACGAATACCGTCAATTGGCTATGAAAATTCGCGATAACAAGAACTTTATCATCCCTACGCCCATCACGATGGACGAGCTGGAAGAATTGATGATGGAATTCGGCATTATCGACCAGGAAGACGAATCGATTATCGGTGTAACTGCGGCCGCTGAAGCAACCGCTTAATAAATGACCAACGTAGAGACGCGATAAATCGCGTCTCTACGGATTCCCATCCTAAAACCTGTCTGTTGGGGGATTACCCACGGCACAAGTAGGAGATACTCATGGCTGCTCTAACAAAAGAAGAGACCGAAGCGCTTATTCAAGAAGTGCTGGAAGTCTATCCCGAACAAGCAAGGAAAGATCGCGCTAAGCATTTGGCAGTTAACGATCAGTCTTTGGAAAAATCGAATAAATGTATTACTTCAAACCGTAAATCCCAGCCCGGCGTAATGACCATTCGCGGTTGCGCTTACGCGGGTTCCAAGGGCGTGGTTTGGGGTCCGATTAAAGATATGATTCATATCTCGCACGGCCCGGTCGGTTGCGGACAGTACTCGCGCGCCGGTCGCCGCAACTATTATGTCGGCACCACCGGCATCAATACCTTCGGCACGATGAACTTTACTTCCGACTTTCAGGAGAAAGACATTGTTTTCGGCGGCGATAAAAAGCTGGCCAAAATCATGACTGAAATCGAAGAATTGTTTCCATTGAACAAAGGCATCAGTATTCAATCGGAATGCCCGATCGGTTTGATTGGGGACGATATTGAAGCGGTCGCCAAAAAAGCCAACAAGGAAATCAACAAACCTGTGGTGCCGGTTCGTTGCGAAGGTTTTCGCGGCGTTTCCCAATCGCTGGGCCATCACATCGCTAACGATGCGATTCGCGACTGGGTATTGGAAAACCGTGACGGCGACGAAAGCTTTGCCACAACACCTTATGATGTCGCGGTGATCGGCGATTACAACATCGGCGGCGATGCCTGGGCTTCGCGTACTTTGCTCGAAGAAATGGGCTTGCGTGTCGTTGCTCAATGGTCCGGCGACGGTACCATTGCGGAAATGGAAAAAACGCCCAAGGTGAAATTGAATTTGATCCATTGCTACCGCTCGATGAACTACATTGCGCGGCACATGGAAGAAAAATACAAAATCCCCTGGATCGAGTACAACTTCTTCGGCCCCACCAAAATTGCCGAATCGCTACGCAAGATTGCCGCATTATTCGATGAAACGATTCAAGCGGGCGCTGAAAAAGTTATCGCCAAATATCAGGCTGAGTACGATGCGGTTATCGCCAAATACAAACCGCGTCTGCAAGGCAAACGCGTGATGTTGTATGTCGGCGGCTTGCGTCCGCGTCATGTGATCGGTGCGTATGAGGATTTGGGCATGGAAGTGGTCGGTACCGGTTATGAATTCGGTCACAACGACGACTACGACCGCACAATCAAAGAAATGGGCAATGCGACGTTGATTTATGACGACGTGACCGGCTATGAATTTGAAGAGTTCGTCAAGAAAGTCCAGCCTGACCTGATCGGTTCCGGCATCAAGGAAAAGTACATTTTCCAAAAAATGGGCATTCCGTTCCGGCAAATGCATTCCTGGGATTATTCCGGCCCTTATCACGGTTATGACGGCTTTGCCATCTTCGCCCGCGATATGGACATGACACTGAATAATCCTTGCTGGAAACAGGTGAAAGCACCTTGGAAAACAGCTGAGAGTTCAGACGTAGCAGTCGCTGCAAGCGCTTAATTTTGTGTAGGGGGCAAAAAGCCCTCTCCAGAGGGAGAGGGTTGGGTGAGGGGAAATTAAATGAGGAAAAAATTATTTATATCCCCTCATCCCAACCTTCTCCCTGAGGGAGAAGGGGCTTTTACTCTTAGTAATTATGTAAATGCCCACCCAAATACAATATTTTTCCTTCAACCGTCGTCCACAGATTAGTGGCGCGTAGGAGATTATCATGAGTCAAGAAGTCGAAAACATACAACCGAGTTATCCTTTATTCCGTAACGATGAATACAAGGAAAGCCTGGCAAACAAACGTGAAGCTTATGAAGAGCGTCACCCCCAGGAAAAAATTGACGAAGTATTTCAGTGGACCACCACTAAGGAATACCAAGAACTCAATTTTAACCGTGAAGCGTTAACCGTAAACCCGGCTAAAGCCTGCCAACCCTTAGGCGCCGTGCTTTGTGCGCTGGGTTTCGAAAAAACCATGCCTTATGTCCATGGCTCGCAAGGCTGCGTCGCTTATTTCCGTACCTATTTCAACCGTCATTTCAAAGAACCTGTTGCCTGCGTTTCAGACTCGATGACCGAAGATGCGGCGGTATTTGGTGGTCAGAAAAACATGATGGCGGGCCTTGAAAACGCCAAAGCCTTGTATAAGCCTGACATCATTGCCGTATCGACAACCTGTATGGCCGAGGTTATCGGTGACGACTTAAACGCCTTCATCAATAACGCCAAAAAAGCCGGACATATCGAACAGGAGTTTCCAACGCCTTTCGCCCATACGCCAAGCTTTGTCGGTAGCCACACCACCGGCTGGGACAATATGTTCGAAGGCATGTTGCGTTATTTCACCCTGAATCACATGGCCGACAAGAAAGTCGGTTCAAACGGCAAGATCAACCTGGTTCCGGGCTTTGAAACCTATCTGGGCAACTTCCGCGTCATGCACCGCATGATGAAGGAAATGGGTGTTGATTACACATTACTGAGCGATCCTTCCGAAGTTTTGGATACGCCTGCCGACGGCACTTTCCGCATGTATGCAGGCGGCACTACCCAGGCTGAAGTTAAAGACGCGCCCAATGCGATAGATACTCTGTTGCTGCAACCCTGGCAGTTGGAGAAAACCAAAAAGTTTGTCGATACGATCTGGCATCAACCCGCTACAGCCATCAATATCCCGATGGGCCTGGAATGGACCGATGCATTCCTGATGAAAATCTCCGAACTGACCGGCAAACCGATCCCTGCTTCGTTGGAACTGGAACGCGGCCGTTTGGTTGATATGATGACCGACTCGCACGCATGGCTGCACGGCAAGAAGTTCTCCTTATACGGCGATGCGGATTTCGTGATGGGCATGACCAAGTTCCTGCTCGAAGTAGGTGCAGAACCGACTGACGTGTTGTGCAACCATGCCAACAAGCGTTGGAAAAAAGCCATGGACAAAATGCTCAAAGATTCGCCTTACGGACAAAAAACCGAAGTTCATATCGGCAGGGATTTGTGGCATTTCCGTTCATTGGTCTTCACCAACAAACCGGACTTCATGATCGGCAACTCTTACGGCAAGTTCATCCAGCGCGATACTTTCTATAAGGGCGAAGAGTTTGAAGTGCCGTTGATACGCATCGGTTTCCCGATCTTTGACAGGCATCACCTGCACAGAATGACGACTATGGGTTATGAAGGCGCTATTTATATGCTGACAACCCTGGTTAATGCGGTGCTGGAGCAACTGGATAAAGAAACCAAAGGTATGGGTACAACTGACTATAACTACGATTTAATTCGTTAAGTTAGAAAAGACTTCACCACGAAGGCACGAAGGACACGAAGGTTTTACTTTTGGTTCTTCGTGAACTTCGTGTTTTCGTGGTGGTGCATCAATGTATATAAATTTCCCACGTAGCGCGTGGTAACGAGAAGGAAATATTTCGAGCAGGGCAACCGCTGGAAACGCACAAAGACCTACTTTGGTTTCTTCGTGTCCTTCGTGCCTTCGTGGTGAATTAATATCCTTAAATTGATGTGTATGAGGGCGACCATAATCGCCCGCACCCTTAAATGCGTGTAACCGGAGAACTCAATGCCTAGTGTCATGTTGAAAAAAAATGCAGAAGACAAATTGGTCTTCTACGTTCCCAAGAAAGATTTGGAAGAAGTGGCCGAATCCATTGAATTCGACAGCCCCGATAAATGGGGCGGCGAAGTCCTGCTCAGCGACGGTTCAAGATATTATTTCGAACCGATGGACGAACAGCCGGATTTCCCCATTACCTTGCGCGCAAAACGTTTAGATTCAGGAGAATAATCATGGCCTTATATATTGTTGAAGCGGATTGCATTTCATGCGGCGACTGCGAACCCGTGTGTCCGACCAACTCGATCACCGAGGGTAAAATTGTCTTTAAAATCGATGCAAAAACCTGCACCGAGTGCGAAGGTGATTTTGACGTACCGCAGTGCGTCAAGGTTTGCCCGGTCGATAATTGCATTTTGCCTTTAGAGGCATAAACAGATGAACAGCCAGGCTATCTCACGAGAACTGGCTTTACGTATCGGGCTGGCGGCTCGCGCTCTGCCCGATACCGACGCCAAACGCCTGCTTTCAGTGTTGACTGATTGCATCGGCCTTCCCCTCACCGAACAAAAGATTGCCGGCATTGATCTTAATGCTCTCAAGAGCGCAAAAGCGGGAGAGTTTGCCGATGTCGACGAGCCTTTATTGACCCATGCCTTAAGCATTCTTAAATCCGGTCTTAATGCTCCCGAACGACAAGCCTATACCGACGGCGATATGCCCGGCTCCGTTCGTATCGCCTGTGCCAGTAATGACGGCATTAACGTTGACGGCCATTTCGGTTCTTGCAGTCAATTCCTGATCTATCAGGTTTCAGCCGATGAAGCCCGGTTAATCGACATCCGCAACCCTGATATACCGGATGGTTTGGAAGTGGATGATAAAAACGCCTTCAGGGCTGAACTGATTCAGGATTGCCAAGTACTTTATATTGCCTCGGTAGGAGGCCCTGCGGCGGCAAAGATCGTCAAACTGGGTATCCATCCGATGAAGCTGCCCGGCATTGAAACCATTGCCGACATCATCAAGCAACTGCAAACCGTTATTGCCGGCACACCGCCGCCCTGGCTGGCTAAAGTCATGGGTGTTGAAGCCAGTGACCGGTTTCATTTTGAAAGGGAAGCGACAGGATGATTACTACCGAGCAAGTCAACGCGATCGCGGCGAAAATCGAAACAATGGGTGTCGATGAAGCCACGGTTTCGGTGCTAAGACAGCAATATCAGCCGATCCATTTCACCTACTGCATGGACGACGATCTGCCCAATAATACGCCGATCATCGAGCATAAAGACTTCAATCTTTATTTAATCGACGGCCGGGAACACTGTCTGTGCCTGACCAATGATTATGAGGTTGCAACGGGCATTGTCGTTGCAGAAATCATCCCTGACTGAACGGAATTGATTGCATGTCCGATCATGAAAACCCTGTCAGCGTTCCTATTGCCGATTGCAGCCTGTGTCCATTTCGCGGCAAAACCCTGCTGATGGGCCGCTGCATGCCCGGCGATACCTGCGTATTCGTAGAAAGCGGGCGGCAGATCGACCGCTTTTTTCGCGTTAACCCAGGCTTTGCCGAGCACTATCTGCACGACAGGTTTTGGGAAAGACGCGCCATTGCGGCCCGCTACGCGCCGCAAAAGGCGCTGACTGAGATGATCGCTGATGAAGATGAAGTGGTCAGGCGCGCCGTCGCTTATCGCATACCTCAGTCCCAGCTGCACCTGTTAATCGACGACGCCGACAGGGAGGTGCGCATGACCGTAGCGGACCGCCTTGCGCCCGAAGACCTGGAAAAGATGGCCGGCGATAAAGACTATATCGTCAGGCTGACGATAGCCAAAAGGCTGCCGGAAGGACGCCTGTTCCGGTTTATTCGCGACGAGGACCTGCAAGTGCGCAAGATTGTTGCCGAGCGTTTGCCCGAAGTCAGCTTAGGTCTGATGGCCCATGACAATGCGCCGGAAGTCAGACGCATTGTTGCCGAACGCATGAACCCGGATGACGCCGTTATCATGCTGAACGATTCCGACTGGGTCGTGCGTTATACCGCGGCCCAGCGCGTTGCGCCCGACGCATTAGTCAGTCTGCTTGACGATCCCGAGCCGGATGTCAGGGCGGCGGCTCAGGATCGATTAACAAGCATTGCCCATGCGACACATGGGAACGAGAAATAGGAAACAGCGTATGACTGATCAACCTTTTCAACTCGATGGGCAACAGCTTGCCAAAATCTGTAAGCACACCCTGCCCGACCCGGACGATGAATTATTATTATCGAAGCTCCAATCACTGAATCCCGGCTATCCGATCCGATTAGCCAAAACAGGCGAAGAATGGTACCGGCTGGGCGGCATTGTCGATATGGACGGCAACCGTATCGCCAATAATTTAGTCGAATGGACCGAGCGGACCTATATCGAATGCGGCAAGAACCTGCAAACCCTGATTGAGCATGCACGGGAACACAAGCTGATCGCCACGCGGCAAACCGGTAACACCCTGCATTTTGTCGTTCAAACCGGCAGTAAAGCGGAACAGTTCGTCCAGATCGACATCGATAAAACCCATGAGTCCTCGGACCGGTTGCTGGTCGGCGAACACAATCCGCCGGAAGATTTAGAAGAATTTATTGATCCACTGGAGCCGGAATGCGTAGAAACATTCTGCATTGGAACGTCGCGTTATTCTTATCGACGTAAAACTGACGTGCCGGTTTTCATGGACGAAATCAATAAATACCACATCACAGAGCATCCGGTGCAACGATTCATGGATGACTGGAACCGGAGCAGCGCCCAGCAAAAAGCCGCGCTTTCCAACGACTGGATTGTCCGGCCGTTCAGGCATACCGGGCGCTTCGGAGAACAAATAATCAACGTTGAACTGATCAACACCCAACAAAAAAACCTGCCGCAACTGGAAGACATTAGCGGTAAAAAAGGCACCCCGCTGCATAACCTGCTGACCCGTTTCGATCGTCAGGCCGGTTATCCGTTTGCCTGGTTCTTTTATATGGTTAAAGGCAAGCTGGTTTCCCCGCACAGCGGCGTAGCGGTTTTTAAGGATGTCAGCGGGGATTTTTCTTACTTGCCCGAACGCGATGTCGCAGTCCTTAAAGACTGGATTGATACGCCTTACAGCGTATAGCGAACACTGGATTTTTCATCAACTGCATTGCAGTCATTTTCAACAAAAGGAGTAAACACAATGTCAATTGCACAAATTAAAGCTTTCTCTGAACAGGCTAAATCCGATCCTGAATTAAAGGAAAAGCTGTTAGCGGTACAAAAAATCAGAGAACTGATTGCATTAGGCAAAGAATACAATTTCGAGCTGGATGAAGTGGAACTCTATCCACCCAACGAACCGCAATTCGTCGAAGAGCAACTTTCTGAAAAAATGGCTAAGGCTTTATTGAGGGTTTGAGTCTTTGTAGGTTGGCGGTGAGGTACGAACCCCAACATTTGCTATTCCGAATTGTTGAGCTTCCTTTCGTCAGCACCAACGCGCTGGAGTGCAGGCTTCGCCTGCAAGCGCAAGCAAAGCTTGCACTCCCGCTGCTTGCGTATAAAGATACGTAGAGCGTGGAAACGAACAATCGTTCAGTTGGAGCGAAGAAAACCAGCCGGCGGTACGAATTCAATCCCGTATGCCGCGCCGAGTACCGGAGCTCTCGGCGGGAATAGCCCGTAAGGAGTGCGGCAGGGATGCCGCACGTTGCCGAAGGTGCAGGAGCCTCTTTCTTCAACCCCCGTCGAAAGCTAGGAACGCAGAGTAGCGTATGCCTTCCTGTTTTATCGTTGCTCATAAGCCTGCTTTAGCTTTTCGATGTCGATTTTCTTCATTTGCAGCATGGCCTGCATTACCCTTCCCGATTTGATTGGATCAGGGTCGCTCAATAATTCAATGAGGACGTTGGGAACAATCTGCCAGGACACGCCAAATTTGTCGTCCAGCCAAGCGCATTGGTTTTCTTTCCCGCCTTCGGAAAGCTTCTCCCAATATTCGTCCACCTCTGCTTGCGTTTCGCAGTGTACGACAAACGAAATGGCGGGCGAGAACCTGTACACCGGGCCACCATTAAGCGCCGTGAATACTTGCCCATCAAGTTCGAAACTCGCCGTCATCACCGAGCCCTTCGGTCCCGGCCCGGCATCGCCATAACGATTGACGCTCAAGACCTTCGAGTTCTTAAAAATAGAAACATAAAAATTCATCGCCTCTTCGGCTTGGTTATCGAACCACAGGAACGGGGTGATTTTTTGCATAAGGGTTTACTCCTGAATTTAATTTAAATAAGCAACTAGAACTAGATCTTCGGTTCACTCATCTCGAAGTAGTGGATAGGGCGGATTTCAATGCCCCAGCCAAACTGCTCACCCCCACTCACTTGCGTGGTCGGATGCAGGGAAGCCACCCGGATCGCTTCCTCCATGTCCTGTGCTTCTATGAGGAATGCGCTGCCTATCATCTCCCTGGTTTCAATAAAAGGGCCGTCGGTGATCCTCACTTTCCCGTCCACGCGCCGCAAACATTTGGTCTCCAAGGTGAGACCGGCATCAACGATCACTTGGCCGCTCCTGTAGAGTTCCTCCAGGTGGGGCTGACATTCGCGCATGACAGCATCGGTTTCGGCCTTGGGACGGGCATCCATTTTCTCTGGATCGAAGTAACCCAAACATAAGTATTTCACAGCTTCCTCACGGTTTGTTCCGGCTCGGAACCGTCACTGCTTTTCGGCAACAGCCTTCAACCCGGCCAGGCTTTCCTCGAACTTCCCGCCGATCATCTTGTCCATGCTGCACACAAGTCCCATCAATTTCGAGAGGTAGGGGCTAGGGCCGAAAATCGTCTGCGTGACCCGTGTCGATCCGCCGTCGGCTTGCAGCGTGAACTCCAAAGTGTTCTGGGCTGCGAAAGGTTTGATGAAATCCATCTTGATCATAATCCTGGACGGCGCTGACTCGATAATCGCCATGCGCCCCTGACCGATCTCCTTGTTGCCCTCCCATTCATACACTGCGCCCGGGCCGCTGGCCGCGCCGCTGTATGCTCTCTTCATATCGGGGTCTACTTTTTCCCAGGCCGACCAGGTCTGCATGATGTGCAGATCGTTGATCAGCGGAAAAATCGTTTCCGGCGACGCCTCGACGCTGATCGAGCGCTGGACACGGAAAGTATCGGGTTGGGTCGCGGCATAGATCAGCACTGCGACAAGTAGCACGGCCAATACGATGATTATGGTCTTGATCATTGGTTTCTCCTGTAAAGTATTAAATCGGCAAGCCGGCAATCTCGATCACCGGCCTAACTTCGACGGTGCCTTTGCGCGCCATCGGAATCCGCTCGGCTATGGCTATCGCCTCGTCAAGATCCTTGGCGTCGACAAGAAAGTAGCCGCCCAGTTGTTCGCGGGTTTCCGCGAACGGGCCGTCGGTCACAAAGCGTTTGCCCTCGCGCACCCGGACGCTGGTCGCCATTGCGGCGGGTTGCAACGGGCTGGCGGCCAGAAACTGGCCGTTAGCTTTGAGCTGATGCGCAAGCTGGGTGGACTCGACGTAACATTCTTCACGCTCGGCCTCGTCCAGCACATGTTCCTCATGGTAAATCAACAGCATATATTTCATTAGTATCTCCGCGGTTGCATTGTTAGCCCTGGCATGTTGCGCCCGGCTCCATGTAGACCAATTCCCATATATGACCATCCAGATCCTGAAACCCATGCCCATACATGGAGCCATGGTCTTGCGGCTCGTTATAAGTGGTTCCACCGGCGGCGACGGCCTTGCGCACCATTTCATCGACTGTTTCACGGCTCTCGGAAGACAGGCACACCAGCACCTCTGTGCTTTTCGTGGCATCACAAATTGCTTTGGGCGTGAAAGTCTTGAACTTGTCCTCGGTCAACAGCATGACGAAAATGTCATCGCTGACAATCATGCAAGCGGCAGTCTCGTCGGTAAATTGCGGATTGAATACATAGCCGAGTTTGATAAAAAACGCCACAGACTGGTTGAGGTTTTTTACCGGCAGATTTACGAAAATTTGAGCAGCCATATTGGCTCCTGTTAAAAATTGATTGAAAGATGAAATATCGGCAAGTGGGACGCCAGTAGCCTCAAACCCGATGCGCTGCAAAGAAAGCCTCCATTCTGCCTTGCAGTTCATTCGGCTCGACATCTTCGACATGCGTGGCAATCAGCCAGTGATGGCCGAATGGATCGGTCACCGCACCCATGCGATCGCCCCAGAATTGGTTGGCGGGTTGCATGGTTTCCGTAGCACCCGCCTTGATCGCAGCGTCAAAGACAGCGTCGGTATCGGTGACATAAAGATGCAGTTTGACCGGCGTTCCGCCCAGTGTTTTAGGCGAAACATCGGTGCACTGCGGATTTTCGTCCGAGAGCATGAAGATTGAATCGCCGATTTTGAATTCGGCGTGGGCTATTTTTCCGCCGGGGGCATTAAGACGGAACAGCTCGGTAGCGCCGAAGGCTTTTTGGTAGAAGTCAAGCGCATCGGCCGCACCCTGGACGACCAGGTAGGCGGTTAACGTGTGGCAACCGTCGGGTATGGGTTTGATTTTCGTGGTCATGATTATTCTCCTGTTTTAGGGTTGAGTGATTAAAAAATATTGCCCCGCACCGTTAGTCGAATGGCAGATGCCGTAATCGACATTCCCGCCAATTTTTTTTACCAAGACTCTCGCTGCCAATATTTTCGCGCTAACACGAGGCATCGGCAAATCCGAGCGCCTGCAGCGTTTGTTCATCCTCCGCAACCGGCCTCACTTCGACGCAGCCGTGCTTAGCCCCAGGGATTCGCGAAGCCACTTGTATTGCCTCGTTCAGGTCCCGGGCCTCGATCAGGTAGTAGCCGCCGAACTGTTCCTTGGTTTCCGCGAAAGGGCCGTCGGTCATCGAGACCTTGCCGTTTCGCACCCGCAGCGTAATCGCGGCACTGGAGGGCAGCAGCCGGTTACAGCCGAGGTAGTGGCCGCTATCCCTGATGGCTTGGGTAAATTCCGAGTATTCTTCGAAGTGCTTCTTTGCAACGGCTTCTGTCATCTGCTCCATTACGGTTTCGGCACAAATCAGGCATAGGTATTTCATGGTCAACTCCTCCAGTTAGTAAAAAACTGTTCGCATCGGATAGTCGTTCGGGAATGGGCGATTTCGACATGCCCGGCACCGGGCGAGCTAAAATTCTATCCGGAAGGTGCCGAAAGCGGTTCTCTGGAATGAATTACCTCATACATATTTACCCGGTTTTTTCTTCTTCGCGCTTTGTGTACGACATGCAGCTTCATATGAACGACGCGCCCAAATTGCGGCCTGTTCGCGGTCTTCCATGATCTCAGCTGGCGCCAGGTAGTAGGACATCTTCATGACCTTATCACCCTTCTTGTACTCAAACTTGCCAAACCCATTTTTCTCAAAGTGGTTGGCGTTCTCAGCATCCGCCTTCAGGTAGAGCGTGTCGCCGGACACAAGGCCGAACATCAATCCATTGTGATAGATACCATACCCGCCGAACATCTTTCGGGCGGTGATAGGCCCGAAGAAATCGAAAACTTCATGGAGATATTCAACAAACTCAGTCATATGTGGCAGGGCCTCCGGGTATAAATGCTGACAAGTTCAGCGGAATTACCAATCCGAGGAATAGTGTTCATCGATATTCAATTCTAGCGCTCAAAAATATGCGGCCTGCCGGTTTGTGCAGATCCAGTAATTGATGGGTTCGGCGCGCCTATGGCGACGCCAACATGTTCTCCCATCGGCTATTTTTGCGGTTTCAGCAAATTGGTAAGTATCCGTATAGTGTTGGAATTTCGCCACTTTGCCTGCTGCGATGGTCCAAATATGGGCGAACTGAGCCAGAAAGGGTTTTCCAGTCGATTTGCGGCTGCCGATGTACGCTCCTAGTGCGACGACTTTATCGCCGGCATCGAGCAGTTCGTCCAGTCTCATTTCGAGGCCGGGGAACTCATTGCCGATAAGCATGAATACCCCTTCGCGCACCTCGTCCAGACCGTGGTAAGGGCTACCCTTTGCCGCTGGCGAGTTTTCTGCAGCCTGCCATTCAATTTCAGGAGCAAACGAAGCGAACACCGTTTGAACGTCTCCCATTGCGAATGCAGCATAAATCTTCCCGACCATAATTATGTTTTCTTGCGACATTTTAACTCCTTTGTTGAAATGCTGGCTGCATCCGCCTGCGATGGATGAGTCGGCGGACACTGTTTGTACAAGTTGCCCCTTATCAAGTGTTCTTGGTTTGGAGTGGTCAGTCTTTAGACATTTAACGCTACAGTTTAGTTGGGTGGCAAATATTTTCACTGCTAGCAAGCCCAAGCACGAACTTTTGTAGCGCCGTACCGATTTCGACTGGCGAATCTTCCTGAATATAATGAATCCCCTTGACGGAAACTTCCTGCTGGTTCGGCCAGGTACGGCAAAACTCAAGAGCGCGGTCGGTCAGCAATGCGCCCGGTTCGGCGGAGACAAGCAATTTTGGGATCGAACTCTTGGACAGCCACTGACCATAGCTCTCGACGATTTCGGCGACATCAGCAGGCGCTCCGTCAATCGGCAATTCTCGCGGCCAGATCAGCGTCGGCAGCCGCGCCGCAGGCGATTTGAACGGCGCGCGATAGGCTTCCATTTCCTGGTCGGATAGCGTTCGAAGAATACTCTTCGGCAGCACGGTTTCCACGAAAAAGTTGTCAGCCAGCACCATTTTATCGCCCTTTTCGGAACGAAATGCGCGAAACAGGGTGTCGCGGCCAGGGGGAAAATCCTCCCATTTTCTGGGTTGAACCAGAGCCTCCATGTAAGCGATGGCTCGAATTTGCCCCGGATGACGGTATGCCCAGTAAAAGCCCAAAGCCGAGCCCCAGTCGTGCAGTACCAATACGACATTTTCCGTCAGACCCAAAGCCGCAAACCAGGCATCGAGATAGCGCGCATGATCCGTGAACCGATAGGCCTCATTGGGCGACGCGCCGGATTGGCCCATCCCCACTAAATCCGGCGCAAGGCAGCGGCCGTGCCTGGCGAGAAACGGAATGATATTACGCCAGAGATAAGAGGATGTGGGATTACCGTGCAGGAAAACGATAGGCTCGCCGACGCCGACATCGACGTAGCTGATCTCGGTATCGAGTACCGGTATGCGTTTGCGTGGATGATTGTCTGTACTGGAAAATTGCGATTCGGACATTTCAAAGCTCCTTTGTGTGTTTTCTGAATAAATCGTTTAATTCGGGTTGCCATTTACCGCAACAGTCAGCGCTGACCCGCAATCCTATTCCACATCCGTCCTAACCTCATCCCAAATGCCCCAGCATATGCTGGAAGAATACGGAAGATAGTGATACATTAAAAGATCCACAATTCTTAAAAACCATGGAACCACTTTTCGATTTGGCAATCACCCTGCCGCCGCAAGGAACTGGCGATCTGCTTCGTAGCCTGCATCGTCAACTGAGAGAAGCCATCCTCGACGGCCGCTTGCAGGCGGAGTTACGCCTACCCTCGACGCGCACGTTGGCGGCGACGTTGGGAATATCGCGCAATACCGTATTGGCAGCCTACGACCTATTATTGAGCGAGGGTTACCTGCTGGTTCGCCCGGGCTCTGGAACCTATGTGGCAAACATTTCCTCGCTGCAATCACGGTTAAGGTCGCCCGTTAATGACGCATTGCCCGATACGCGTCTGAACGAATTCTGGCGCGATCCGCGGCCGCTTTTTTCTACGAGCAGGCTTGATTCGTGCCGTTACGATTTGAGGGAGGGGCTTCCCGACAAGACAGCATTCCCGTTCCATGTCTGGCGGCGATTATCGGCCAGAGCCTTGCGGTCGCTGTCGAAAGCGCCCGCCTCTTATGCAGAGCCGGAAGGACGGGAAGCGTTACGTGCGGCGATCACCAAGCATATTTCCTACTCCCGGGCGGTTTCCTGTCTGGCGGAGAATGTGGTGGTGACGGCCGGAGCGCAACAGGCCGTCGACTTACTGGCCCGGATACTGGTAACACCGGGCCAAACGCTATTCGCCGTCGAGGAGCCCGGCTATCCGCCGGTACGGGCAGCGTTTGCCGCGGCCCGCGCCAGAATTGTTTCCATCCCGGTTGATAGCGAGGGGATGATGGTCGAACGCTTGCCGGACGATACCCGGGTGATCTACGTCACGCCTTCGCACCAGAGTCCGCTTGGCGTTACGCTATCGGCGAGGCGCCGGGCCGCCTTGCTGGACTTTGCCCAGAGCCGTGGCGCTGTGGTGATTGAGGATGACTATGATGGCGAATTCCGCTTCAACGGTCGGCCTCTCGATGCCTTGCAAACCCTGGATCGTAACGAATCGGTGTTTTATGTCGGTACTTTTTCCAAAAGCCTGTTTCCCGCTTTGCGTCTCGGCTTTGTGGTCGCGCCGCCTTGGGCGCGCCGCGCGCTGATTGCGGCCAAAACTTACACCGACTGGCATTGCGCGGTGCTCACGCAAGATACCCTGACAGCTTTTATCGAGGAAGGACATCTGGCCCGCCACGTCCGCAAGATGCACAAAATCTATGCCGAGCGCCGCACGATCCTGCTACAGGCCTTGTCCCGACATTGCGGCGACAGATTACGTCCGATAGGCGCCGATGTTGGCCTACACCTTGCTGCGGAACTGGCACTCCCGCTGCAGGCAAACGATCTGGTTGCACGCGCGGCCGTTGATGGTGTCCGGTTACATTCTCTGGATCGTTATGCTAACGAGAATCCAGCACCAAACGGCTTAATGCTGGGGTATGGCATGATCCGAGCAGCCCAGATTGATGCGGCCATTTGCCAGTTGGCTCAAACGATGAATGGTATCGGATGAGGGGTAGAATTTCCGCGATTCACCGCCCATAACGGCAATCCCTATCTCAATCCCGCAGTTCGCGCAGTCTGCGCTCGAGAAAGCGCCGCTCCGGCTCCTGGCGAGCCAAGACGAGAGCCTGTTCGTAAGCGGCCCGGGCTTCCGTCGTTTTCCCCAGACGCCGGCACAGATCCGCCCGCACCGCGTGCGCCAAGTGGTAATCCGCGAGATTGCCGCGCCCGAGAATCGCGTCGACGAGATCAAGCCCGGCGGCTGGCCCGTCCCGCATCGCCACCGCCACGGCTCGGTTCAGTTCGATCACCGGCGACGAATCGGCTCGCATCAGTATCTCGTAGAGGGCGGCGATTTGCGCCCAGTCCGTGGCGGCGGCATCCATCGCATTGGCATGCACAGCCGCGATTGCGGCTTGCAAGGTGTAGAGGCCGAACCGCTGCGACAACAACGCCCGTTCCACCAGCGCCGACCCTTCCGCGATCTGTTCCCTGTTCCACAGTGCGCGATCCTGGTCATCCAGCAGGATCAGCTCACCGCTCGGAGAACTGCGTGCAGCGCGGCGGGATTCCTGGAGCAGCATCAGCGCCAGCAAACCCTGCGCTTCGGGCTCCGGCAGCAGTTCGACCAGCAGCCTTCCCAAGCGGATAGCCTCTTCCGACAGGTCGTGCCGGGTCAACAACGGACCGGATGAGGCGGAGTATCCTTCGTTGAACACCAGATAAATTACCCGCAGTACCGCTTCCAGCCGGTCCGGCAACTCGGCGTGCCCAGGTACCTGATAGGGAATGCGCGCGTCGCGTATCTTCGCCTTGGCTCGCACGATACGCTGGGCCAGCGTCGCAGCGGGCGTGAGGAATGCACGCGCAATCTCTTCCGTCGCGAGGCCGCACACCTCGCGCAACGTCAGCGCCACCTGCGCGTCAGGCGGCAGGGCCGGGTGGCAGCAGGTGAAAATCAGCCGCAGGCTGTCATCCTCGAGGCATTCATCATCCCAGGCTTCTGCATCTTCGCTTGAAGGATCGGCCAGCGCATCTGCGTCTTCCAGAACATCAAACCGGGCGCGTCGGCGGATGCCGTCGACTGCCTTGAAGCGGCCGGTCGATACCAGCCAGGCCTTGGGATTGGCCGGCACGCCGTCACGAGGCCATTGCTCCAGCGCAATCCTGAAAGCCTCGTGCAGCGCTTCCTCGGCGATATCAAAATCGCCAAGCAGGCGGATCAGCGTGGCAAAGATGTGGCGCGAGTCGAAGCTGTAGAGAGCATTCAGCGTCTCGCGCACGGCATTCTCGCTCAGTGGAGACGATTTCGGTTGCTGCTGATTGGTCTTCACGTCCGTTCTCCAAGATAAGCGGGTAAGGTCATATTCAATTCATGATAGCGCATGCCGGCCGCAAGTCGAGCGATAGCCCGTTCGCGCCAATATCCGGTTGCGGGCGGCGAAGACGCCGGCTTCTACGGACGGCTGCTCGACAATCCGGCGGCGTTTGCGGAGATTTGGCAAATGTGTTGCCAGGACGGATGCTGTTGCAGGATAGTCAATGCCGATTCAAGCAGAGCGAGGCCCGCTTCGGTCCGGTGCCAAGTCGACGCACCGGACGGATGCGGCAACGGGATCGCTTCTGTACGGTGGCCGTGGAAAGTGACGGGATGAAGCTTACCGATCACATCGTTTAGCTTTTTGACCGGCATCAATTGGCTGATCGCCAGTTTGCCGACCGGCAGGATCAGCTCGGGCTTAAGCAAATCGACTTCCGCTTGCAGCCAGCCCGCGCAGTTACCGATCTCGGCCGGACTCGGCACACGATCTCCGCCCTTGGGGTTCTTGCCCGGAAAGCAGCGGCACACGGCGGCCATGTAGACGCGCTGCCGGAAAGTCTCCTCATCAAGCCCGATGCGCTCAAACCATTTGAACATCGTTTTACCGGCCGTCCAGGCAAACGGTTTACCGAAACCGCCTTCTTTGTCGCCGGGAGCTTGGCCGATCAGTAAAATCTTCGATAGTACAGGGCTCCCGCTGACGACCGGGCCGATCATCTCGGGGCATTTTTTGCAATCCGACAATGCGGCGCGGTGGGCGCGCATCAGTTGTTCGCGTATAGGCATCGCTTAAAGATCAATCTCGATGCCGACCGGGCAATGATCCGATCCGTGAATCTCAGGAAGAATAAATGCCTGCTTAACTTTGCCGACCAGTGCTTCACTGGTCAACACATAATCGATCCGCCAGCCGACGTTTCTTGCCCTGGCGCCGGCGCGGAAACTCCACCAACTGTACGCGACGGTGTCGGGATGGAAATGCCGGAAAGTATCGACCAGTCCGGCGTCGAGAAACCGGCTGAAACCGTCGATTTCGACCTGGGTGTAACCGGCCGATTTATTGTAATTCGGCTTAGGGCGCGCAATATCGATTTCCCGGTGCGCGACATTAAAATCGCCGCAAGCGATTAGCGGCTTCTTGCTTTGCAGCTGTTGACAATAGGCCAGGAATTCGAGGTCCCAAGTTTGCCGGTAATCCAGCCGGGCCAAGGCATCGCCCGAATTCGGCACATACACATTCAACAGAAAAAAATTCTCGAATTCGGCGACGATCACGCGGCCTTCCCGGTCATGTTCGACAATGCCTATGTCGCTGATAACTTGCAGCGGCTCTTTCCGGGATAAGATCGTCACGCCGGAATAACCCTTGCGTTCGGCGCAGTTGGAATAAATCCGGTAGCCGTCGATACCCTCAAGCGCCTTGTCGATCTGGTCGGCCTGGGCCTTGGTTTCCTGCAATAGAATGCAGTCGGCATCGAGCAGCGCCAGCGTTTCGGCAAAGCCCTTGCTTTGCACAGCGCGAACGCCGTTGACATTCCAGGAAATGATTTTCATGCGGTGGTTCCTTCAGATGGGTTAGAAGTTGAGGCTTTAATAGTGAATCTGGGAGTTGTGACTTAGAAAGTTTAAGTCACTGAGCTGGATAACAAGTGCAATTCCATTACACCATTCCCGACTATTTTTACGAAGCCACTCGTTTGGCGATTTCAATGTCTTTACGCAATAAATCATTGACTAATAATTGCAAACTTCCCTGTGTAGTCAGGCATTTTTCATTAAGGTACTGAACAACATCCTTATCTAAATAAATAGGTAATTGAATGTCCTCAACAGGCACATAAAATTTACCTTGCTCGGCATTAGAAAAATCATATTCGTCTTTCATTTTGTAAGCCTCTTCATATAAGTAGCTGTCTCGGTAGACGTTGCTTTTCTGGCGGAAATTATTCTAATAACGTCATCATATCGAAAGGTATGAACAACTAACAGCATTTGTTCATTCAAACTTTTGCCCAATAACAGCCAACGGTCTTCCGTTTCCGAATGTTCATCGTCCGGTATGCTTAAAGCAAAAGGATCGGCAAACACATAAGCGGCATCGGCAAAATCAATGCCGTGCTTACGAATATTCAGCTGGTTTTTGTTTTCATCCCATGTGAATTTCATTGCTGACCTGAGTTTGATTTAAAAGCTTAGATTCAACTCATAAGTGCAATCGGCACTAATCGGAAAAGAAAAAGGTTAGCTGATATAGTTTCACGCTTTTTTCAATCCGACCAAAGACGA
>NZ_PTIY01000020.1 GCF_002934365.1 Methylobacter tundripaludum
TTTAGCCTTTAGCCTTTAGCCTTTAGCCTTTAGCCTTTAGCCTTTAGCCTTTAGCCTTTAGCCTTTAGCCTTTAGCCTTTAGCCTTTAGCCTTTAGCTCAGCTCCCTGACCGCATCTTCGGTATGGAAAAACACCTTGCCGGGTTTCAGTTGCCTGAGAAAGTCGGTTTTTTCAAGCTTATCGAGCACCGGACCTTTTGCTTCCGAGATATGCAGGGTTATTTTCGATGCCTGCAAGCTATGGTTCAGGTTTTCCAGCACTTCCAGCGCCGTGCTGTCTATGTCGCTGACTGAGGTAAAAATAAGGATGATATGCCGGATGTCCGGCTGCCGCCTTAACTCCGATTTGATGAACTCCTCAATATAATTGATATTGGCAAAGGTGATGTTTTCATCGACACGCAGCAACAACAGGCGAGGCCAGGTTTCCACATTATGGCGTTTGATATTGCGGTAATGCCCGGTGCCGGGTATGCGCCCGACCACGGCGATATGCGGGTGGCTGGCTTTGCGCAAGTGGCTGACCAAGGTCAGCATAATGCCCAAGGTGATGCCTTCTTCAATGCCGTAGAGCAATACGCCCAGCAAGGTGGCGGCTTCGGCGATGCCGTCGCCGCGGTCATAGCGCCAAGTGTGGACAATGTCGGATAGTTTTACCAAAGGGATGATGGCGACCAGAATGATCGCAGCCAGCGCCGCTTTGGGGATGTTTTCAAACCATGGGCTAAAGAAGATGACGGCCAAGGCGAGAATACCGGCGGCTATCAGCATGGCCATCTGGGTGCGCGCACCGGCGGAAAAATTGACCATCGTGCGGCTAAAGCCTCCGGCAACCGGCATTCCTCCTGAAATGGCGGCGGTCAGGTTCGCTATGCCCAACGCAATCAATTCCTGATTAGGGATGATTTTTTCGCCCCTGAAATTGGCGGTGACCTTGGCAATGGCTACGCTTTCCACGTAGGCAATCAAGGTGATAAAGCCGGAATA
Source organism: Methylobacter tundripaludum (assembly GCF_002934365.1). Classification (GTDB taxonomy): domain Bacteria; phylum Pseudomonadota; class Gammaproteobacteria; order Methylococcales; family Methylomonadaceae; genus Methylobacter_A; species Methylobacter_A tundripaludum_A. The sequence continues at coordinate 987 of NZ_PTIY01000020.1, forward strand.
GGGCAGCAAAATGTACCATTTTTCAATGGGGGAGAAATCAAGGTTCAATGCCGGAAAACCTGATGGGACTTGGCCGACAACGGTCACATGGCCGGTTAGGTCAAAATAATCGACTGCCAGGGTTGTCACGATGATAGTCAATAACGGCCCGCATTTACTTATTGCAGTGATCAGGGATGCTTGCATGCCGATATTTTTAAGCATGGCGACCAGCGGCTTGCCGAAAAATATCAGCAAGCTCAGTGCGGTGAGGCCGATTAATAGGGCGGCCGGGACGAAGCCTGAAAAATAATGGCCGTAGCAGGCCGCATCAACGCCGCATGACGGCGTTTTTAAGCCGAACAGATGCGGTAATTGATTGCCGATAATCAATAAAGACGCGCCGCTGGTAAAGCCGGTCAGCACCGGATGGCTGATGAAGTTTACCAGTCCGCCCATGCGCAAGACCGCCATCAGTAACAGGATGATTCCGCTTTCCGCCGACAGGATAAGCGCACTTTGTACCGGATTGCCCATCGCGGCGACTTCCGGCGCGGTTAACGCCCCGGCAATCATGATCGCGGCAATTGAGGCGGGGCCGACCGACAGGGTACGGCTGGTGCCGAGCAGGGCGTAAAGCACCGGCGGCAGGATGCTGGCATAGAGCCCGAGCTGAGGCGGCAGTCCTGCCAGGATCGCGTAAGCAATGCCTTGCGGCACCAGCAAAATGGCGGTGATGATGCCGGCGAACAAGTCGCTGTTAAATTCCTGGCGGGTGTAGGTTTTTAGCCAGCCTATAATCGGAAATAACCGGGTTAATCGTGAGTTATCGGATTTTGAATACGGCATGGAGGAAGTAAATGGCAAAGGGCTAAAGGCAAAGGGCGAAAGGAGAAGCGTAGGGTCCAAAGCGGTTGTATTCGCCTTTTGTCTTTCGCCTTTCGCCGATTAAAATTTAATCTTCTTTCAAAAACTTTTTGGCATAGCATTCCAGATGAGGAATGTCGATGCGGTAGCCTTTGATCATCAAATGCCAGTACAGCCACGGAAAGCCGGTGGTTTTGCCCCACCACCAGATCCAGCGGTTTTCCCTGGGGTCCAGCAACGGGAAAGACGGCGTTACTTTGCCGTCGTAGGAAAACTCGGCCAGCATGACCGTATTCAGCGAGGTGGTCAGCGGGCAGGAGCCGTAACCGTCATAGCCTTCCCGGACATCGTTGCTGTTGCGCAGGCTCAGAATATTGTCAACGACGACAGGAACCTGCTTGCGCACCGCTGCGGCGGTTTTGGCGTTGCTGGTTGCAGCTGCATCGCCCAAGCCGAAAATATTGCCGTATTTGTTGTGTTGCAGGGTTTTGGGATTGACATCTATCCAACCGGCGGCATTGGCCAGCGGGCTTTTTTTGATGAAATCCGGCGCGCTTTGCGGCGGCGTAACATGAATCATGTCGAACGCTTTGGCGATGCGCTGCTTGTTGCCTTCGCCGTCGGTGACTTCAAAGGTGGCGGTTTTGGCCGGGCCGTCAATCGCAACCAGGTTGTGGTTGAAGTTGGTTTTTATGCCGTAGTCCGCAACGACTTTGCTTAAGGCTTTGGCGAAAAACGGCACGCCGAAAATGCCCGGTCCGGCATTTAAAAATTCAATATTGAATTTGTCCAGCGTGCCTCTTTTACGGAAACGGTCTGCGGCCAGGTACATGATTTTTTGCGGCGCGCCCGCGCATTTGATCGGCATCGGCGGCTGGGTGAACAGCGCCGTGCCTTCTTTAATATTTTGGATGCATTCCCAGGTGTATTCCACGGTCTCGGCGGAATAATTGCTGCAAACATTGTTTTTGTTCAGTGTTTCTTTCAGGCCTTCGATTTTGTCCCAATCCAGTTGCAGGCCGGGGCAGACGACCAGGTAGTCGTAGCTGATCGTATCGCCGGAACGCAGGCTGACGCTGTTGCCGTCCGGCTGAAAGGTCTCGGCGTAATCCTTGATCCAGGTGACGCTCGGATGGATCAAGTCGGCCTCATTGCGCGTGGTTTGTTTCATGGTATACGCGCCGCCGCCGATAATCGTGAAGCCCGGCTGGTAATAGTGGACTTCGGACGGTTCAACGATCGCAATATCGATGTCGGCGTTTTGGCGACGCATGTTGTTGGCGACGGAAACGCCGGCGGCGCCTCCGCCGATAATCAGTAAGATATGGTGTTGGGTTGTCATAAATTCCTCTCAGGCATGTAGTTATTGGAAAATTCCGGTGCATGGCAAAAAGTTGTAAAGCACTGCATTGTCGCCATACCCTTTTTTCTCTTTATTAAGCGGCTTCTTTTTTAAGGCGCATCAGTGCAATCCCGACTTCACCGGATACAGTGGTAAAAGCCGAACCGCCATCCAGCATTGTCTCTGCTTCGGTGTATTTTTTTGCATTAATGGCTGATGCCACTTTCCCAGCTTCAACGTGAAACGCGGCGTGTTTGTTTAAAACTGTTGCATAACTCGGTAAAGTGCTGCATTGAGTCTTACCTTCCTCATGCAGCCATTTGCCGAGGTCGCAACAATTGTCCTTGCTAATGGTTACGGAATCCATTTGTTCTTGCTTGGATATAGCGGTACGGAATTTTACTTTCCAGTCCATGTGTTTTTGAATTGCACTATCTAAATTCATTATTTTTCCTTTTTTGTTAGCGTTTATCGACTGAGTTTATTTGCTGCCCTGACTGACAAAATACGGGTTCTTTTTCCAGGCTTCAAATCCGCCGGCCATAGACAGTACATTAGTGTAACCCAGTTGCTGTAAGGTCTGCGCCGCCAGTGCCGAGCGGTTGCCCAGACGGCAGTAAATCAGCACAGCTTTCGACTTGTCGGCCAGTTCGGGCAGGCTGCCTATTTTGAATTCCAGCATGCCGCGCGGCAACAGTATGGCTCCGTCAATGTGTCCTGCCGCGTATTCGCTTTCTTCGCGGGTATCGATCAGCACAATATTACCTTCCGCAAGCAGCTGTTTCGATTTGGCGACATCGATTTCGACAATACGTTGCTTGGCCGCATCGACCATATCTTCGGTTTTTGTCGTGGCGCGGACAGGCAGCGTTTCGTCCCTGAGCGTCACCGCATCCTGGCGCTCGTTCTCATCCAGGCCGCAATAACGGTTGGCGGGCACCGCTTCATCGATCAGCCGGGGTTTGGGCAAGTTCAGGTTGTTCATGATCTCGATAAACTGCTCGCGGGTCTTGCCTGCCAGACGGGGGTTAGTCGTGCGCTCCTGCTTGATGCTGCTGACCCAGCGTTGTTGGTAATCGTGGCCCGGATAAACCAGCGTTTCATCCGGCAGGGTGAACAGACGTTGGGTGATGCAATCATAAAGCGCACCGGCGTCGCCGCCCTGGAAATCGGTGCGTCCGCAACCGCCGATCAACAACGAATCGCCGGTAAACACGCGGTCGCGCCATAGGAAGGAGATGCTGCCGCGCGTATGGCCCGGCGTGGCGATGACCTTGATCTGTTCGTCGCCTGCGAATTTGAAAATATCGCCGTCCTGGATTTGAATGTCGGCCGATTCCGCGCCGCACAGCCCGCTGACGCCGGTTTGAGCGCCGAGGCGTTGACGCAGCAGGCCGCTGGCGGTGATGTGGTCGGCATGAACATGCGTTTCCAGGGTGTATTTCAGTTGCAGGCCGTGTGTGTTCAGCAGGTCAATGTATTCATCGATATGGGTGTTGACCGGATCAATCAGGACGGCGTCTTTACTGACCTGATCGGCAATTAAGTAAGTGTAGGTCCAGGTTTCCTGGTCGAATAGTTGTTTGAATAGCATGGTGGATCTCCGGGGTTAGGGGGTATGCCTGGGTTATAGCAAGGCCCGTGCCAAAAGATTAAGACAAAGGGCAAAGGGCTAAAGGCAAAGGGCGCATAGCTACAGTGCGCGTCTTTCGCCTTTAGCCTTGTGTCTTTTATCTGTTTCATATATTGTTTCAGTGAAACATTTATTCGATTCATTGAAACATCTATGAAACAATTTTCCGAATCATTGCCAGACTGGCTGGCGCACCAGCCGCTGCAACCGTTATTTCTAAAGCTGCTGGGCCTTTGCGATGGCACGGGTCTCTATATCGTCGATCGGGACCAACGGGTTGTTCACTGGAGCCAAGGCGCGGAGCAGTTGTCGGGATTAAAAGCCGCGGACGTCACAGGCCATCCCTGTTTGCAAGAATACGCCATTACCGAGGCCGGCGACCATAAAAAACAACGCATACAATCGTTTAAGACCGATGGGCGGCGCGTTGAGCTGAGAAAAATAGCCCGGGTTCTGTATGACCGGCAGGGAGCTTTTTCCGGCGGCTTGGGGCTGCTGCTTCCGGTTTCGGAACAACCGGAGAATGCCGCTTTGCCGAAGACCTCGAGCGAGGCGGAGGAGTCCGAAAAACAGGGGTTTCATGGATTGCTAAGCCGCACGCCGGCGATGCAGGCGGTTTTCCAGATTATTCAAAATGCGGCGGAAACCGAAGCCACGGTATTGGTCAGGGGCGAGAGCGGTTCCGGCAAGGAACTGGTCGCCAAGGCCATTCACGGCCTGAGCGCCCGCCGCAACGCGCCTTTCCTGGCGATCAATTGCGCGGCCTTGTCCAGCAGCCTGCTGGACAGCGAGTTGTTCGGCCATGTGCGCGGCGCGTTTACCGGCGCGGTCAAGGATCATAGCGGCCTGTTTCAGCGCGCGCACGGCGGAACCCTGTTTCTGGATGAAGTGGCCGAACTGCCGCTGGAATTGCAGGCCAAGCTGCTTCGGGTCATACAGGAAAGAAACTTTATCCCGGTCGGCGGCGACCGTTCGATCGATGTCGACGTGCGCATCGTCGCCGCGACCCATCGCTCATTACGGGAGGAAGTCAAAATGGGGCGTTTCCGAGAAGACCTGATGTACCGGCTCAGGGTTGTGCCGATATTTATTCCGCCGTTACGGGAACGCCGGGAAGACATAAGCTTGCTGATCTGGCATTTTATCCGGCAGCATAATGCGGCCAATTTCAGGACTATAGAAAAAATCGATCCGCAAGCGATGAAGACTTTGCTGGACTACACATGGCCTGGGAATGTCCGGGAGCTGCATAATGTCGTGGAATATGCGTTTGCGGTAGGCAGAGGGGCGACTTTGCGCTGTTCTGAATTACCCCCCGAGTTTAGGGAGCCGCGTACCGCGGCGGCCCAAGTTACGCAGAATTCGCCGCTGTCGGAGGCGGAAGAATCTGCTGCGATCCGTCAGGCGTTGGAACAAAGCAATGGCAAGGTTAGCAGCGCCGCCGGTTCGCTGGGTATGAGCCGGGCTACGTTCTGGCGCAAACGCAAGGTTTACGGGATTTAAAATTAGACAGCACGAACCGCTTTCACCGCTTCCAACTGCGTTTTTAAGATGCATGCAGTTACGCTGTGATCGCGATAAAATGACTTCAGGCATCATGCCGAGCGATTTTATAACCAGCAATTTCCATTCCTTAGTTGCAATAGCGCAGAACTGTCGATAAAGTTCTGCGGAATATTTCCTAATTCCATGAATTCACCAAGAGGGTATCTGTACATGAAAATCCATTTTTACTGTTTGGGCCTGTTAGCCGCATTGTTTTGCCTGCCGGCATCTGCGGCTGACCTTAGTCGGTCGGCGGTACAACAGCATTTGGTCAAGGCGGACAAAAGCCATCCGGCAAAGCTGCGCCGGAAAGATCTTCGGGGCGTGGATCTGTCCGGCCTGGATTTCAGGAATGCCGACCTGTGGGGCTCGGATTTGCGCAACGCCAATTTAAGCAACAGCGATTTGTCCGGCTTGAACCTGGATTTAACGGTGATGACCAAAGTTAATCTTTCCGGCGCAAACTTGTCCAATACCAGTATTTTCGGCGTACACATGGGCGGGGCTAACTTGAGCAAAAGCAACCTGACCGGCAGCCGCTTTATCGCCAATCTGGACCGATCTAATCTTAGCCATGCCAATCTGTCTCATGCCAATTGGGGCGTCGATATGAAGAACCAGCCGATGGGCTTGATGCGGGTCAGCCTGAATAATGTCGATTTATCGGGCGCCGATCTGTCCGACGCCAACCTGAACCGTGCGTTGATGCGCCATGCCAATCTGTCCGGGAGCATCTTGAAAAACACGGTGCTGTTCGGTGCCGATCTTTCCGGCGCCAATTTGACCGATGCCGACTTGTCGGGCGCGGATTTATCCGAAACCAAATTGGAGGATGCTGATTTTACCGGCGCTAACGTGGCAGGCACCCGGTTTGGCGGCATTAAGGATAAGTCGGTTTTGAAGGGGCTGATTTCCAGCAAGAATCTTGAAGCGGCTATTTTTGATTGATTCTGATAACGGGGATTAAATAGCCTTTAATTCACCATGAAGACACGAAGTTTTCTCTTCGTGAACTTCGTGGTGAAATGCTTTTTCCAGGATCATCTATTCTTTTTGTTGCGCCCTCAATAACTCAGTAAACTCATCCGCCGGTACCGGCTTGCTGGTGAAATAACCTTGGTAGGCGTCGCAACCTTTCTCCCGCAAGAACGCTAACTGAACATGTGTTTCGACGCCTTCGGCCAGGACTTGAAATCCCAGCGTATGCCCCATTGCAATAATGGTCGCGGTAATTTCCATGTCGTCTTGAAGATGCGGAATATCGTCGATAAAGCTTTTATCGATTTTCAGCACGTCGACAGGAAAGCGTTTGAGATAGGCCAGAGAAGAATAACCGGTGCCGAAGTCGTCGATGGCCAGACGAACGCCCTGGCTGCGCAGGTTGTTGAGCACCTCCACCGCTTTATCCTGATTATCCATTAATCCGCTTTCGGTCAATTCCAATTCCAACAGCCCTGCGGGAAAACCGGTTTCCGCGAGTATTTTCTCCACCAGCGCGCTTATATCGCAACGGCGGAATTGGTGCGGCGATACGTTGACGGCAAGGGTTAGCGGCGAAAAGCCGGCTGCCAGCCAGAGCCTGCCTTGCCGACAGGTTTCGCGCAGCACCCATTCGCCAATCGCGATAATCAGTCCGGTTTCCTCGGCAATGGGAATAAAGTTAACCGGTGCGATAAGTCCATCGACCGGGCTTTGCCAGCGCACCAGCGCCTCGGCTCCGATAATCCGGTTGCTGGCGATATCGATCTGCGGCTGGTAAAAAACACGCAATTCCCGTTGTTCAATGGCCTTGCGCAGGCGGTCTTCCAAAGCGATGCGTTTGCGAACGGCAATGGTAAGCTCTTCGGAGAAATAGGCGAAGCACCCTCGTCCGGCCTGTTTGGCCTCGTACATCGCGGTATCGGCTTGCTCTATCAGCAGTTCGGGATTACTGCCGTGTTGCGGATACAGGCTGATGCCGATACTGGCGCCGATCTGTACCTCGTGGTACTGCTCATGGTCGGCTTCATTGCCGCGAGTTAATTGGAACGGCCTGCTTAAATCGGCGACTATGTCCTCCGCCACCCGTGCGGCGTCTTCCGGGTGTGCAATATCCTCCAGCAGCACGATAAATTCGTCGCCGCCCAGGCGCGCCACCATGTCCACTTCGCGCAGCCGGGACTGAATACGCGCCGCGACTTGTTGCAGCAGCTCGTCTCCTGCGGCGTGGCCCAAACTGTCATTAACGGCTTTAAAGCGATCCAGATCGAGCATTAACAAGGCGAGTTGCTTGCCGCCCCGCCGCTCTACATCTATGCCGTGTTTCAAACGCTCCAGCAGCCAGCGCCGGTTAGGCAGCTGTGTTAAATGGTCCTGCGTCGCCAGTTGATTGAGTTCGTCTTGCAGTCTGGCGCTGACCAGGGTAACCAGGATAAGCAGCCGGGCGAGTCCGACAATAAACAGCAGCATAAAAAAGAATCTGTCCGGCTGATCCTGGGATTGCAGGAAGCTGCTTACAGGCGTCTGCGTCATCATCAGGGTGATCATGCGGATAAAATGGATGACCGCCTCGGCGCCGACGAAGAAGATGAGCAGATTGGTTTCCATGATCAGCGCGGAGTTTCGCCGCCGCAGGATGTCGCGCACTACGAACAAGCTTATCAATATGGTAAATACCGACATGGTGATCTGCCGCGCCGGTATGGACGGCCAAACGGCCATGAATAAGCCGAGCAACGCCGTGGCCGGCAAGACGAACAGGACCGGTAATAACCATCCGTGGCAGCGAAGTCCAAAAAAGCGGCGGATGCCGGTCCAAAGGAAAACGCCGCCGGCCAGGATCACTGAGTTTGCGATGACGATGGATAGAATGTCGGGAATAATTCCGCGCAGGCAAAGGCCGAGAAACCCGGTAAAGAGCAGCAGACAGGCGAAAAACCAGTGGCGCGGCCCGTCAAGCTTAGGGTGTCTGCGAATCGTTATCGCAAAAGCAATGGCGAAAACCGCATCGGCGATGAGGTAAGTCATCAGCATTGTTAATATATCAAACTTCATCGGTCGGGATTATTTCTCATGCCTGTGTCTTTGTCGATAGGATCGGTTTTGGGTGCGGCTTTGATTTAGGAAAGCGTTGAAGCTCATGGCTGGACAAGGCTCTCTTCAGCTCGGCCGAAGGCTGCTCGCCAAAGGAATCAATGCGTTATCGTTCGCTCTGGGCCTGTCGAAGGATTCAATCGGCGCTTCCCTAAATGCCGGTGCGTAAGCCCAAATAAACCGCCGCACCATTAAAATTAAAGTCATAAATTTCCGGGGTACGTTCATCGGTGATGTTTTCGCCGCGTAAATACACATCGGTTTTTTGTGTTATCTGGTATTTTAGCTGGGCATTGATGCGAGGGGCGCTACGGGCTCTGAGCCTATTGGCTATATCAAACCAATAACCGCTATGAACGGTGAGTTCCAGGCGCAACTTTAACGGCTGCAACAATTGTACTTCATTCCAGAAGACGCTTTGGTGTTCGGGCCGGGCCGGCACGAACAATTGGTTAAGCGGATTTTTGGCATGCATATAGCTGTAATTTAAACCGCTTTCCCAGTCGCCGGTCCAGCGGTGTTGCGACTGCATTTCCGCTCCCCAGACATTCGCTTCCTGGATATTGCCCGCCTTGGTTATACCGGTGTTCGGATTCAGCTGCATGGTAATCATTTGCCGGTAATTTTGATAATAACCGCTCACTTTGAGTTCGCTTCCGCGCGCCGGATGCCAACCCCAGCCGATTTCGCCGCCGGCGTTATGTTCCCCCTGCAAGGCTGCGTTGCCGAATACCGGGTGCATTAATTCGCTGACGCCGGGTTGGCGATAGCCGGTGCCGCCGTTGGCCCAGATGTTCATGTTTTGCGGCAATGACCGGTTCGCGCCCAGCGAGAATACCTGATGATCGCCATAAGTGTCGGCCTGATCGAAACGCGCATCGGCGCTCCATTGCCAATCGCCGAGAACCAATTCTCCGCGCACATTGGGGCTGGTCACTGTTTGCGAAGCCGGCAAGCCCTGCGCCTGCTGCTGTTGGCTGTTAACCCCCCAGACCAGCAAGGCCTGGTCCTGATTGTCCTCGCTCAGCGCCAAGCGATGGGTGTTTTTCCAATCCAGCATGAATAATTGGCTGGTGAGTGAAAACGGCCGGATCGAGGTGGTTTCCATTTTTTGCCGGTCTTGAGTAAAACCGAATTGCAGCGAACTGTTCCAATGCGACGCCAAATCGTATTGGCCGTGCAGCTGCGCCACCCAGGTTTCATCCGACAATCTGCCGCGCCTGTCGTCCACCCAGCGTGTTGTGCGGCTGGGCAATATCAAGCCGGGACCGTCGATGTCTTCATGGGTGCTCACAAAATAGAATGAGGCATCCAGACCGCCCCGGCTGAATTCTTTAAACCAATTGCCCGAGGCGTGGGTCATGCCGAAGTTATCGCGCTCTGTACCGTTTTGCGCCTGACTGACGCCGTTGAAAACATCGCTGCGCCCGGCCACCGCCGAGAAATCGCCCGCCTGGGTCGTCAGGCCGCTACCGGCAGTGCTGCGCACAGTGTCGTAACCGCCCCCTTCGACATGCAAAAAATTGTCCTTTGCCTGCATATGCCGGGTTTTCAAATGAATGGCTCCTCCGAGGGTGCGGCTGCCGTGCCGTTCGCCGCCAGAACCCCGCGTTACCGTTACCCGGTCTAAAGCATCCGGCGCATAGTGGCTCAATGAGTAAAACCCGGCAAAATTAGCGAACAAGGGAACGCCATCCAACGTGACCAGTCCTTGTCCGCCGCTGGCGCCGCGTAAACTGATGCCGGTCGGCATCTGTCCGCTACCCTGGTTGAGCGTTAAGCCGCCCTGGCTTCGTAACACGCCGTTCAGGTTGGACACCCCTGTGGCCTGTAATGCGTCCCGGTTTAACTGATTCAGCATGCGCGGCGGCTCAATTAATTCAGGATAAACAGTGTCATCGTAAACCGTCATAGGCGTTAACGATGCCTTGTCATTGGCTTTACCGGCTATTGCGATGGTCGATAGGCACAGTAACAGACCGCTCAGCGCCAGGGAGATATTTGTTGAATACATGTGCTTCTTCCGGCAATGAGCGGATTAAGACGCTTGCCGGGCGCGGGTCTGCTGTTGCTTGCCGGCTATCAGAATGCGCGCCAGCCTGCGCAGTCCGTCGGATGAAATATCCAGGCCAAACGGTGCAGCCAGTCTTTCAAGTTCGTAAATCGCGTCGGTCGCCGCTATAAAGGTGATATAGCGCAAGCCCTGAGTACCCGGCAATTCGTTGGCGATGGTTTTTAAGGTCGGCGCCAGGCGTCCCCAAGTGTCGGTAAAAAACACCCTAACCGGGTCGGCGGCGTCCGCATCGTGCTCTTCTAAGCCTGCCTGAAAGGCTGTACGCGAATTCATCAGGATTTCCGTCAGGGTTTCGCGCAGTTCCGGCGACTTTGTATCATGGGCGGCCTGTTCAATGGCTGAGCTCAAAAACGACTCCCATTCCCGCCAAGCGGATTGCCATTGTTTTTGTTCGGCCTCGCTAAAGGCGGGGGCAGGCTGGATAACCGTCTTTTTGGCGGGAGCATTAAACTCGAGCTTAATGCCGATGCCGTCATCGCCGGCAGCGATGTTGTTGAATTTAAGCGACTTGAGTATTGTTTTAACTTCAGCCGCATTATCCTTGGGTAAAAAATGCGTCAGCGTTTGTTCGATATGGCTGCGGGATTCGTTTAAATCGATTTTTACTGCGGCAAGCCGGGGTTCGGCAAAGCGATTGATCAAGTCCTGGAGCTTGCCGATCGTCAGGTGGCGGCCTTCATGGTCATAGGCTGTCGCACTGGCGACCGGAAAGCTCAGCACGGAATGGCCTGAATCCAGCGTGGGCTGTTGCAACGTTTCCAATATCCCGGCCCATTCCAGAACGGTCAGGCATTGTCCGCCCAAGCCGGTTCCGAATCGGGCCTGGACCTCGTTTAACAGCCGGATTTGGCCGTTTTTGCCGCCAACCTCAGGATTGGAAAGCCTTAAATAGCTGCATCCCTGGCGGTCATTCCACAGCTCGGCGGCATTGTTTTTACCGGTATACAGTTGTGAGACCAGAACTTTTTTAATAAGGCTGTAATCAATTTGCAACGGAATACTGAGTTGATCGGCAGCGCTGTTTTTTGCGCACAGCAGCGATAGCCCGAATATGGTCACCATGAAACGCTTATACATGAATTTTCTCCTGTAGAACGGGGTTATAGTACGGCAATAATTACTGCGAATCTATTTTCCTCCAACAATCGCCTGCGGAATAACAACCGCCGTCACTATAGGGGCGGCCTGTTTCTCGGGAGTGTATTTGGGGAGGGTAAATTGACGGCCTATGAATAAATCATTACTGACGGTCGATACATCCTCCAGCCAGCGGGAGGATAACTGGCAGGTTTCCGAATAAGGCGGTTCTTTGCACATGTCAACGGCGCCGTCCGCCAGTATATTAAAATGCAGGCCCGGCAAGGGACGTACTCGCATGTTCGGCAAAGGCGCGGTGTAGTCCATGATGCTCGGTTCATTGAAGTTGAGCAGGTCGAGCAGCAGCTTGGGTACTTGATAAAGCGGCAGGTTGCCGATTTTAAGCGGCCCGCGTTTGCCGTCGATAATCAACATCGGCGTGCTGACGTAGGCTTTGAACATAGCCGGCGTAAAATCGCTGCGATTGGACGCCAGCACGCCCGATTCGGCATAGCCTGCAAAATTTTCGCCCAAGAACGGCAGGTGGTCGCCGAACACCACGATAATGCCTTCCGGGTCGCGTTTGCGCATTTCATTGATAAACCCCATCAACTCCCGCGACTTGTAATAAACCGTGTTGGCGTAAGCCGGTACTTCCTCGATTTCGGACGATGAGCCGATTTTATTAGGCCGGCTTTCGCTCAACGGATAATTCCAGTGTCCGAAATAGGTCACGATATAATCCAGCGTCGGTTGTCCCGCGTCGATCGACCCGGATATTTTTTCCAGCACTTGCCGGTATAAAGTGCTGTCGGACATGAATTCCTGATTCATGTCATCCTGGACAAAATCCTCCAGCGACCAGTAGGTTTGGAAACCGATACGTTTGTAAGCATTAACACGGTTCCAGAATACCGGCACATTCGGATGCGAGGCGATGGTGCGATAGCCTTTGTCGGCAAGGATATGCGGCAAACAGGGTACGTCGTTAAGCAGTTGGCGCTCGAACTTGACCGAGTCTTTGACCACCGGAAACCCGCATAGCACCTCAAATTCGGAATTGGCGGTAAAGCCGCCGAACACAGGGGCCAGCGCATGCGAGTATTCTGCGCTCTTCCACAGCTCACGAAACTCGGGTGAAAGAGGGGCTTGTTTGAACTTTGCTTTCTTCAGCGCACTGGGGTCCCAGAAAGACTCCAGTAATACGATATGGACATTGCGTGGCGTAAATACTTTGGCGACGGGTTCTTTTTGGGCGGCTTCGGGAGACGGCTGAAGTAGCGCAGTCGTCTGAAAGCTCATGCGCCCTGCGGCCAGTAATTTATCGGCGGCTTCCTGAGCCGTATCGCCATCGGGAATGACCTCGGCTGCCGCGAAATAACGCGCGCTTTCCAATAGCGAATACAGTGTTGCGCCTCGCCACACATAATTGGAACGTTGATCCCATACCGAGTTGCCGAAGTAGCCGTCCATAGGTTCGAGTAGGGATGAGGGTTGGTAAACCACGGTGATGCCGAGCAACATGACAGCCAGGCTAGCCAGATAAGCGCTCCAATGACGCATCGAAAAATTGAACAATATCAGGCTTGCAATGGCGGCCAACGGTATGGCGGCGGCAAAGAACCGCCAGCCGTCGAGTATTAACAGCAGCGATTGCAGCGCAAAAATATCGTCCGGCATAATCGGCCCGCCGAAAAACGATATTTTTACCGCGTTACCGACATACAACAGGCCCATTAGCAGGGCGTGAATCACCAGAAAAATCCAGACGCGACGCGATAAGGCGTAGAGCACGTAAGCGACAAGCAGTTGCAGCAGATAATCGTAAGGTATCGACGGTGCTAATATCTGGACATCGAATTTGAAAGTGCTGATCAGGTAATACAATATATAAAAGAACGTTGTGGAAAACAGCGGTAATAACTTGGGTTGCATAAGGTTGATGGGGAACTGTTTTGGATAAATAGTGGATTGATTTTACCATAGAACATATCCCGTCTCTCTGGAGGCCTGCGCTTTGAATCTTGCGCCTCGCGCTTCATCCGTCATAGAATGCCCACTTTTTATATTATTGAGGGGCGCGCAATGTCAGATACAATTTGGTTCAGAACCGGCGAAGCAACGGTATTTTCCAGCGACGGTCAAGGTACGGACGCCATGCCCGAAATATTGATAGGTAGCGTTAAAGGGCCTGCCGGCAATGCGTTTGCCAACCTGATGGGGCAAACCGCGGGCCATACCCGGATGTTCGCCATTCGAGCCTGCAATCAGCAAGTGAAGCCCGCGACAATCATAGTCCCGAAAGTCACGATCAAATCCACCGAATACGTCAACTTGTTCGGCGGTCCGGTGCAGTCTGCGGTCGCGGATGCGGTCCTGGACAGCGTTATCGACGGTGTTATTCCTGCCGATCAGGCCAATGATCTGTGTATTATTGCGATGCTGTGGATCGCTCCCGAATGCGCGACCAATCCCGATCTGGACCGTAAGGATTTATATCGCACCAACTATGAAGCGATGAAGCTGGCTATTTCCCGTGCGATGACTAATTCGCCCAGCGTTGACGAGTTAATCGCCAACCGGCACAAAATCGTCCACGAAATGTACGATCCTGAAACCGGCGAGTCTCAGTGGTAAAATAAGCCGAGCAAGCCAAACCGGGCGGGCAAAATACCGTTCTGTTTGGCGTCATTGATCTTTTGATAGCGCTTCCACTAGGCTGCCCCATCAAAACTCTATAAAATTCACGATTTTTTGTACAAAATCTTTACCATGCGTTTATTAATCAAATATCTTGGGCTCTGCTGGTTCATAAATAACCCAGCCGACTTGGTTCCGACCAAGTCGTTTATGTGGAAAACGGTCGCGTTTTATCTTATTTCCGGCATGATTGTTGAGGGTCTGATTTCCGATCCTGCCGACGGTACGCTGGAAGTCTTGTTACGAACAATCATGGCCTTTTCGTCGGTTGCCACGTTGTTGTTCGTCACTAAAAAATGGCAATATTTTAATCAACTGTTTACGGCTATTTTTGTCTGCGAAAACTTTATTATGACGCTGGCCACTGTCACCGAGGGCCTGTATTTTTGGATGGTCATGAGCCATTACGAACGCGCGGAAGAACTATCAATCGGTATAGGCGTATTGCTGGTGGGGTGGTATTTAGCGATAGTCAGTTATATTCTGCGGCAGTTTTTTTTCTATAAAACCGGCGTCAGCGTTATTTTAGCGTTTAGTTACTTTGTGTTGACTTACGGCATTCCGATGCTGTTCATGGATATATAAAATCCAGCATCGCAGGATGGGCGGGGCGCAGTGCAATCCCTTAAATAGGATTCGGTTGTACAGGCTTTGCCCGGCAATGGCTCAGGCGTCATGCAGCCGTAGCGCTTCCGCACAAGCGGCTTGATCTTTACCCCGAGCTCTGTTGCTTTTTCGCGTTTTTTATCGCCAATTGCAGTTCCAGGCGTTGTTTTTCAAGTTCCAGTAATTCGATTTCTCCGCGCAGGTAAATATCGGATTCCTGTCTGCTGTTATAACTTTCTTTTTGCATTTCCAGGCGCCGCTGCCGGCTTTTGAGATCGGCCTCAAATTCCAGTTGCTTTTGGCGTTGCTCGAAGTCTAGTTGTTTGGCTTGGTGCGCCAATGATTCCGTTTGGATTGCTTGTTCTGCGGCTCTCAGGCGGGCTTCGCGCTTTTGCTGTTCCTGCAGCTCCGCTTCGAGGGCGATTTCCTTTAAGCTGTTATCGTGCCGGATTTTTTCGGCATGGAGCCGCTTTTCAATCTCAAATTGTTCCAGCAGCTGTTTTTCTTTTTCCTCGAGCAACAACTTTTTATTGGCGGCTTCCTGGGCTTGTTTTAACCGTTCCATTTCGGCGTCGCGGTTTAATTGCTCAAGTTGTTTTTGCTTGTGTTCGATTTTTTGGTTTTCAAGGTCTTGTTCCTGACGGAATAATTCCTCTCTTTTTGCTTCGTTGAACTCAAAACTTTTTTTAAGCACGCATAAATAAACGCTTTCCTGGGCCAGTTGCACGTCGGGGAATTCTTCAAATGAAGGCTTTAATGTACATAATGTTTGGGACTGGATATTTTGTAATATCAGCATTTCACTGACAGCCAAAGCAATTTTCTTTTCAATATCGCTTACGCCTTTTTGCACCCACGCGCCATCCGATAAATTAAGCAGCTCTTTATCGACCAGGTTGATCAGTAAATCTTTATAGGTGGTTTTTATATGCTTGTTAATGTCGGACAAAATGTCCATGTTGCTGAGCGCATATTTCAATGTGGCCTGGAACCGGATGTCCAACGTTACATCGATTGTGCAAAAACCGTCATATAGCTTGATTTGTCGGGTTATGAGCCAGTTTTCAACCGGTAATGGATAAACCTGGTGGTAAAAGCGTTTTACAAACCCTTCGGGGCGTAAAAATAATTTTCCGTAAGGGCCGATTTTGGTACGGACAAGCTGGCGGTCTGGGTCAAAAATAGCCTCCCAGACTTCTGGCGTAGCGGCATCGTCGCTTGCCAAGGCGCCTTCAATAAACCATTTGTCGATTTCAGTTCTGGAGCTATTCATCCGCACCTGCCTGTCTGGCAATGTTGGATTCGGCTTTTAGTTTGTTAATCTTATCGCTCATTTTTTCTGCAATCAGCGGATAAAGATTAGGCGCGAATTCCACGGTTTTGTCGTCGATTTTTCTTAAGAAACCGCGGCTTAATAATAAGCCTACGGCAAACATTCTTGACCAGTCCGAGTAACGCCTGGCCCGCTCTATTTCGCTTTTCTCGATAGTCATTTCGAGTTCGTCGTTTTTATTGATTCGAAATTCGGTAAATTGCCGCAAGCACTCAAAAACAAGGTCTTCTTCCTCGGCGGTCAACGGGCCGGGGGCGGTGAATTCAAGGCGGTATGACAGCAGCACGGTGAAAAACTCAACCATAGCCGCGCAAAGAAAGGCGAACAGCGAAAAATCGGACCACATCGCGAACGAGGGCTGAACGTCAGCTGTAAACTGTTTGTAAGTCATCAATAACGGCGCCTCCGGCAACGACTGGCCGATATTGCCGGATAACAGGTTGATTTTTAACTGCACATTCTGGAAGTTTTCCAGCATCGCGGAATAGGCGCTCTCAATGTTTGTCGTTACATCCAATGCATTAATGCTGACTTGTAGCTTCTGAATATCCTTATCCAACTCGGAAAAATCCTGCTCGAATTTTGCCTGTTGCTGTTTTTTTTCTTGATAAATCTGGTTGTAATGTTTCCAGAAAGGGCCTTCGCCGACTTGATGCTTATAGCCGTCAACAATTTGCGCATGGGTTCCGAAATAAGCCTGCTGTACATCAAGCGTCGCTTTTTCCATATCGGCGCGCTGTTGTTTCAAAACCTCGCCTTTAATGACCAAGACGCGGTCCACATAGGATTTTACGTCGGTTCTGATTTGATTTAAGCGGTTAATGTGCAGGGTGTCCTTCTGGGAAATTTCATAAAACTTGAAATAAGAGAACGAAACCGAGGCTGTCAGCGCAACCAGCAAAGAACACACCACGGAAAAATAACGGAAGCGGTTGGCTTGCCAATGCATGCCGGCGATTTCCAGCGAACAAATCACGATAATGGACTGGATGGCAATGGTGATGATCAGCGCTATCCAGGGCGTGATGAAATGAGACAATCCGTAGTAGGTGGTAAAACCGGAAGCGACACTCAACATCAATACAATCGGAATCGTCCATATCCTTAACAAGCCGACAAATAAGGTCTGGACGCTATTAATGAAATAGCCTACGCCGGAGGTTCTTATTTTGGAGAATTCGGAAGTTTTCATTTTAAAAGGTTGCGGTTTTCAGGCGTGTCGTGTCGAATCGAAGAATTTTTCATCTTACCTCATCTTGGCGCAATGTCGGAACTGATTTTCTCGATAAAAAGAGGAGATTAGGAAATTAAGGGGCTTTCGGCAGTTGCCTACAGGGCGTAGATAAAGAGCGTGAGAGGAGGTGAGAATAAATTGCCGGGGGAGCGGAAGCTTCGCCTACAGGGATGCAGGTGAGGAGCGTGAGCAGGGAGCGGAAGCTTAGGCTCCCTGCCGTTCTGAATCTAGTGGATGATTTTTTGCTCTTTCAATGCGTTGTAAATGTCATCAATCGCTTGGCTATCGGCATCAAAGCTGATAGCCGCCAGGTTAGCGTTGTAATTGACGCATAAGCAAATCAATCCGGCGTTTTTGACTGCGTCTACCACCGATGCATTTTCAGTTTCTAAAACGGTTGCCGCATGGCCGTTGTCGAATAGTTTCCGCTCCAGCTGATAGGCGATTTCCTTACCGGCTTTGCCGGTCAGTACAACCGCCGTAGCCGTTTGGCTAAAACGCGCGGCGCGCTCTTCGGGGCTGACAGGATGCAAACTTTCCTCACCGGTGCCGCCGGTAATCATACCCGCGCCGACCGTGCCGTTGGTCAGGCGGTCGATGATGATGAACGAGCCGGTGCCTTTATGACTTTGGTAAGGATCGAAAACCACCGGCGCGGTCACTGAAACCGTGCAAGACCCGATCTCATTCAAGTGCAATTCGCTCGCGTCATGGTGCTCCAGGGTGTTGACGTCGATTCTATGATGAATCATCGCGACAGAACCCGGTACGCTGCGCGTCGCCAGCTTGATGATGTATTGCTTGCCCGGCGTCAGCGTATTTTCAGCCATCCAGACGATGGTGGCTTTGAACTTGTCGGCGACGGTTGCCGGTGTTTTTTCGGTGCCGACTATCGTATCGCCGCGGCTGATGTCGATCTCGTCTTCCAGCGTCAAGGTGACGGCCATCGGCGGGAAAGCCTGTCCCAGCTCGCCGTCATAGGTCACGATAGACTTGATTTTGCTGCTTTTGCCGGAGGGCAGGGCGGTGATCTTGTCGCCTTTTTTGAAAATACCGGAAGCGACCGTGCCGCAAAAGCCGCGAAAATCGAGGTTGGGGCGGTTGACGAACTGAACCGGGAAGCGGGCGTCGCTGAAATTGCGGTCATTGGCGATTTCGATGCTGTTCAGCGCGTCCATCAGCGGCAGGCCGGTAAACCAGGGCATGTGTGCGCTAGGATTAACCACGTTATCGCCGTCCAGCGCCGACATCGGGATAAAGGTGATGTCCTGTAAAGCCAGCGACCGGGTGAAATCCAGATAATCCTGCCTGATTTTATTAAAAGTAGCTTCGTTGTAATCGACCAGATCCATCTTGTTGACCGCGACGATGATGTGGTGAATGCCCAATAGAGAAGCGATAAAACTGTGCCGTTTGGTCTGAGTTTGCACGCCGTAGCGGGCGTCGATCAGGATAATCGCCAAATCGCAGGTTGATGCGCCGGTCGCCATGTTGCGGGTGTATTGTTCGTGCCCAGGGGTGTCGGCAATAATGAATTTACGCGTGGCGGTGGAAAAATAACGGTAGGCCACGTCAATGGTGATGCCCTGCTCGCGTTCCGCTTGCAAGCCGTCTACCAGCAACGCCAGGTCTATTTTGCCCGCGCCGGTGGTGCCTGATTTGACGCTGTCGGCCTGAACTGCGGCCAGCTGGTCTTCATAGATCATTTTGGAGTCGTGCAGCAAGCGGCCGATCAGCGTGCTTTTGCCGTCGTCGACATTGCCGCAGGTTAAAAAGCGCAATAATTCCTTGCGTTCATGTTGCGCCAAATAGGCATCAATATCGGTACTGATTAAATCGGATTGGTGGGACATGGTTTTCCTAAAAATAAATATTAGATTTATTGGGTAGTGGTTGATGCAATCAACCCATGCTTTTTGGCACCCGCTTCATTCAGGACAATAACGGAATTGAGATCTATGTTCCATATGCGAGCTGTTTTTTTGAGGGCATTTCTAAGCTTGTCTTGCAAAGGCGGCAACCATGATCTTTCACAGTTTTGAATAGCTAATATCAAAATAAAGCTCACATTTGATAGTTCAGTTTGTTTGAAAAAATCGGATAATTCCGAATTATTCTTGCTGTGTCGTTGCAAATAAATGGCGATAAATAATGATAGGCTGTTGCTAAGTTTTTCTTGTACGTCATTAATATATTCGTCAGCGCTTTGTGGGGCACTAGATTTAGCTTCAATTATTGAAATGCTTGCTTTGCCGTTTGCTGCTCTAAGCAGTAAAAACTCCGCGATCTTTACGCCTTCACCTTGTTTTGCTTTGTCGTTAATTTTTTTGAGAATTGCGCTACGTTCAATTTCAAAACAATGTCCGTCAGGATACGGGCCAAACATCCGTTCAAAGTTATCTTTGGAGTCGGTGATCATTTAAA
This sequence comes from Methylobacter tundripaludum, assembly GCF_002934365.1. Classification (GTDB taxonomy): domain Bacteria; phylum Pseudomonadota; class Gammaproteobacteria; order Methylococcales; family Methylomonadaceae; genus Methylobacter_A; species Methylobacter_A tundripaludum_A. Next base: position 20,873 of record NZ_PTIY01000020.1, read on the forward strand.
GGCCAAATCCACTTCTTCTTCGTAAAGTCGAATCGACTCGTCAATAATGGCGTTATCAGGCATTTCATCCAGTAAATCATGTTGTTGCCAAGTATCGCCATCTTTTGAAAGCACCGGAATGGATAACTTTTGCTCCTGGGCAATCAGGAATAGTTTTTTAATAACAAAATAAGAATGACTTGCTATAAAAAACTGAATGCCGCACTGTGCTAATAAAGCAATAATATCTAAAAACTTTGAAATAGCCTCGGGATGAAGTGCCGATTCAGGCTCGTCGATAAAGACAATTGAATTACCATCTAAATAACCATTGCCGAGCAAAATATCGAGAATCGAGATTTTTTTAACACCTTCGGCAGTCACCCCAATATCAAAGCGTTGCTTTCCTTTCTTAAAAAACCAACGGCTTTGATTTTTATCATATTCTATTTTTCCTTCTAGCATATCTTCGAGAAGTTTTCGAGCATGCTTAAAAGATTTTGAATTGGCCCTATAAGCCTTTGTTGATAAATCAATATCCGGATCGCCAGAAAGCAGTTCTCGCGTGTCGACTGCAAAGCGATGCGGCAAAGGCTTTTGTAAAGCTTTTGCCAAATCAAAATACGTGTCATCAAAGCCAAAAATCTGATAACGATCCCTGGAGTCTAAAATAATATGGTGTAGCGATAATACTTCCTTAGCTGGCAAATAAATAGAATCACTATTTCTTGTGGAGGCTCGATTTTCAAGTGTGGTTATCGATTTAATAGTATCTTTGCCAAAACTATAGTTAAAGCATTTGTTATCGATAGCCAAATTAAATGACAACGCAGCATCGCAAGATTTGGCAACAAGATCACCAAGTTTTTCAGGTTGAAACGTCCAAAATAATTTCTCAAATAGAATATCGGCGGCACTAATTGGGTTATTTCCACGCTTATAGCTTTCCAATGTCCTCACAGCGCTATACATGGCCTTCAATAAAAACGATTTGCCACAGCCATTATTGCCGATCACCAAATTGATCGGGCCAAGGTTTTGCCAATCTAGCTCGGTGAGTGGGCCGAAGTTTTTTAGCTGGACGCTATTAATCATCTGCGTTCTCGGTGGGAGTTTTAAAAGTAACCTTCGCGCTTTTTTTGTTCCATCGACCCGGACTGGTCGTGGTCTATCAACCGTCCCTGGCGTTCAGAGGTGGTGGTCAACAGCATTTCCTGGATAATTTCCGGTAGCGTCGTGGCGGTCGATTCGACTGCGCCGGTCAACGGATAACAGCCCAAGGTGCGGAAACGCACCATTTTCATCTCGACTTTCTCGTCAGGGCCGATCGGCATGCGCTCATCGTCAACCATGATCAACATGCCGTCGCGGTCAACGACCGGGCGTTCCTTGGCGAAATACAGCGGTACGATCGGAATGTTTTCCAGGTGGATGTATTGCCAGATGTCCAGCTCCGTCCAATTGGACAGCGGGAATACCCGGATGCTTTCGCCTTTGTCGATTTTGCCGTTGTAGATGTTCCACAATTCGGGGCGCTGGTTTTTGGGGTCCCAGCGATGATTCTTGTCGCGGAACGAATACACCCGTTCCTTGGCGCGCGATTTCTCCTCGTCGCGCCGCGCGCCGCCGAAAGCCGCATCGAACTGGTATTTGTCCAGCGCTTGCTTGAGGCCGTCGGTTTTCATCACGTCGGTGTGTTTTTTGCTGCCGTGGGTGAAAGGCCCGATGCCTTGTTCTATGCCTTCGGGATTGATGTGAACCAGCAGATCAAGCCCCAGCTTTTTGACCATCTGGTCGCGAAACTCGATCATTTCCTTAAACTTCCAGGTGGTATCCACATGCAGCAGCGGGAACGGCGGCTTGCCCGGATAAAAGGCTTTCATGGTCAAATGCAGCATTACCGCGGAGTCTTTGCCGACCGAATACAACATCACCGGACGTTCAAACTCGGCTGCGACTTCGCGAATAATGTGAATGCTTTCAGCTTCCAGCTGTTTAAGGTGGGTCAGTTTATAATCTGTCATCAAAAGTCCGTCAGGTTTGGAGGACGCGCTATGTTTGTTGAATGCGCTCAAAGAAGACGGCTATTTTAATTTGAACGGGCTTTTAATGCCAGATTTGCTTGGGATTTATTGAGATTTCCAGGCGCATGGGGCGCTTGAAAAGAGCTAACGCATTTATTCGGCTGGTGTCATCCCGCGATTTGGTGAGGCTAAATTTTAGTTAATAGTACCTTGATGATATTATTTATCAGCTGATGCTTATACAAACAGAGGATACATGCGCACTTTTGATTTTAATGCCATTTCGATAAAGGATATTACCCAGACGTCCTTGTTGACTTGCTTGCCCAGTGAGACGATGCATAGCGCAGCCGTCAAAATGGTGGAGCGAAATTGCAGCGCTATCTTGATCGTGGTGGACGATGAAATCATTGGCATCTGGACGGAGCGCGACGTATTGAAGTTTGATTTCTCTTCTCCCGACGCCCGATCAACGCCGGTATCCGAAGGCATGAGCAGTCCTGTTCTCAGCGTTAATGAAAATGCGAGTCTGGAAGAAGTTTCGCTTAAATTTAAAAAAGACGGCGTGCGGCATTATGTCGTCACCGACGATTACGGCAGGCAGAAAGGCATCATTTCTCAAACCGATGTAATCAAGAAGCATAACTTTGAGTTTTTCCTGGTTTTAAAAACCGCAGGCAGCGTATTAAAACCGAATCCGCCGGTCATCAGATCGACGCAGAGCATGGCGCAGGCGAGCAGGCTTATGCAATCTTCGCATTCAGATGCAATAGGCGTTGAATTTCCCGATGAATCAATCGGCATCCTCACTGAGCGCGATGTGGTCAAGGCGCTGGCTTCTTTAAGCCTGAATCCGGTTGTCGCGGATTATGCAAGCGAGCATCTTGTTACCGTTAATGAGCATGAAAGCCTTTATTACGCCAAGAAAATTATGCTCAAAAATGGCTTTCGCCACCTCGGCGTGACCGATAATAAAGATAACTTAATCGGCATTATCAATTTGAGTGACATATTAGCGGGGTTTCGCAGCACTTATGTCGAAGAGCTTAAAGAATCCCTGGCGCACAGGGATGCCTTGTTAAAGGATTCGTTAAAGAGCCTGGGCTTGGCGAAAAAGATTATTGATAACACCCAGGAAGGCGTTATCACCACCGATAAATATGTGGCCATTCAATCATGTAACGCCGGTTTCACCCGGATTACCGGTTACACGGAAGAAGAGGTTATCGGTAAAACGCCCGCCATTATCAGTTCGGGACGGCATGATAAAAAGTTTTATGATGTGATGTGGGGGAAAATCAACAAGTACGGTTTCTGGCAAGGTGAAATCTGGAACCGGCGCAAAAACGGCGAGATTTACCCGGAACTGCTGACCATTACCGAAATCCGCGATGATGACACCAATGAAATCAGCAATTACGCCGCTATCTTCAGCGATATTAGCCAGTTAAAAAGCGATGAGGAAGAAATTAAACGACTGGCTTATTACGATCCTTTAACCGAATTGCCTAACCGGCGTTTATTGAATGACCGCTTGGCGCATGAGCTGGCGATTACCGGAAGATCGGGCAAGAACGGCGCATTGCTTTTTATTGATCTCGATCATTTCAAGAATATCAATGAAACCTTAGGGCATTCGGCCGGGGACAGAGTTCTTATGGACGTCGCCTATCGATTAAAGCTCGGTGTCAGGGATTGCGATACGGTCGCCCGTATCAGCAGCGATGAATTTGTTGTTGTGTTGACCGAACTTAGCGAACAAATGGAGCCGGCATGCAATGAAGCCCGGCACATCGCCCAAGAACTGCAACAGACTGTTGGCCAGGTTTATTCGGTCATGAACCACAAGCTGTATATTTCTTCCAGTATCGGCATTGCGATGTTTTCCGAGAACTCCGGTACGACTGACGATTTGCTTAAACAGGCCGGAACCGCGATGTACCGGGCTAAAGAAAGCGGCCGTAATATGTTGCAGTTCTTTCAGCACAGCATGCAGGAAGCTGTTATGGAAAGAATGCTGATTGAAAAAGAGTTGCGTCAGGCTTTGGATGAAAACCAGCTGTCTTTGTATTACCAGCCGCAAGTCGATTATCACGGCAATCTGGTCGGGGCCGAGGCGCTTATTCGTTGGAAGCATCCGCAAAAAGGCTTTATTCCGCCCGACAAGTTTATTCCTATCGCGGAAGAATGCGGATTGATTCAAGCGGTCGGCACCTGGGTGCTTGAACAGTCATTTATCCATCTCAGGCAGTGGGACAAGCAACAGAAGCATTTACCCCATTTGGCGATCAATATCAGCCCAAGGCAGTTCTATCATGACGATTTGATCGATATACTCGCCAGGCTTGTTCAGCAATACCGGATCAGCCCGTCAAGAATCATGCTGGAGTTTACCGAAGGCTTATTGATGAATGATGTTGATGCCGCGATTGAAAAAATCAAGCAGCTGAAAAAACTGGGTTATACCTTTTCGATAGACGATTTCGGCACCGGATACTCGTCATTGAGTTATCTGAAGCATTTGCCGGTGGATCAGTTGAAAATCGATAAATCCTTTGTCGAGGATATTACTAAAAATGAAGACGATGCCGTTTTTGTCGGCACCATTATTGCGATAGCCCAACACATGAACCTTGGCGTTGTGGCGGAAGGCGTCGAATCGGAAATGGAATTGGAGTTTTTAAAAGAAAATGGATGTCCCTGTTTTCAGGGCTATTATTTCAGTAAACCCTTGCCTGACGACCAGTTTTTTGAACAGTGGTTGAAAAAGGCGGAGCACTAATTTTTAAACGGCACGATATTTTTTAATAGATGGCAGGTTAACAATGAAAATTGATTGTTTAGATTCAGTACATATTTCCGGGTTGCTGAGAAAAATTTTGGGCGGTCTGGCTATGGCGATGTTTCTGTCGGCTTCAGGATGCGCCACGGTCGGCCATGAGTTTCCGACGGGGCAGGTTTCATCGATAAAGATAGGGGAGACCACCCAGAATGACATTTACACGACATTTGGGAATCCCTGGAGAACCGGGCTTGATAACGGCTTGAAAACATGGACATACGGCAGCTACTTTTACACGTTGTTCGGCGACGGCAGTAGCGAGGACTTGGTGATTAAGTTTGATAAACGCGGCGTCGTTGCGTCTTTTGTATTCAATAGCTCAAAGCGCTCAAAGTGAGCTAAAGATTAGAGGCTAAGTTAAAAGTATTTTAACCTTTCTTACTTTCCGCGAAGGGTGCGAAGTTTTATGTTTTTCTTTCGCGTCTTTCGTGGACTGACTGCGGCGGCTTTTTATAGGGTTTGTCCGTCACATACAATCGTAGCGTTGGCTTATCCGTGCCGCGTTCCGCATCGCTATCGCTTCCGGGCTATGGCCGTTTCGATCTTCCTATTCTATACTGCCCGACAATGCGTAATTCCGAGTCTTTAAGGCTATTCTGCGGGGCGGGCGGTTACGCTTCTTTTGTTCATCACAGGGGATGTCTAATGCAAAATCAGCAAACGCTTACCATCGATGGAAACCAGGCTGCCGCTACGGTAGCCCATAAACTCAACGAAGTCATCGCGATTTATCCGATAACGCCGTCGTCCAATATGGGCGAATGGGCCGACGAATGGTCGTCCCGCGGACAGGTCAATTTATGGGGAACGGTGCCGCAAGTCACCGAAATGCAAAGCGAGGCGGGCGCCGCCGGAGCCATCCACGGCGCGTTGCAGGCCGGGTCGATGGCGACGACGTTTACCGCTTCCCAAGGCCTGCTGCTGATGCTGCCCAATATGTACAAAATTGCCGGTGAACTGACGCCGACGGTGTTCCATATCGCCGCCCGTTCGCTGGCTTGCCAAGGCTTGTCGATTTTCGGCGACCATAGCGATGTGATGTCGGCGCGGATGACCGGTTTCGGCATGCTGTGTTCCAATTCGCCGCAGGAAGTCATGGACTTTGCGCTGATCGCCCATGCCGCCGCGCTGGAAGGCCGTATCCCGCTGATGCATTTTTTCGACGGCTTCAGGACCTCGCATGAAGTGGCCAAGATTACTCTGCTGGACGACGGCGTCATGCGGGCCATGATTAACGACGAGTGGGTGAGTGCGCACCGAAGCCGGGCTTTGACGCCGGATAGCCCTGTGCTGCGCGGCACGGCCCAGAATCCCGATGTGTATTTTCAGGCCAGGGAATCGGTCAACGCCTATTACCAGGCGATGCCCGGCATCGTGCAGGGTGCGATGGATAGATTCGCCAAATTGACCGGCCGCAGTTACCGCCTGTTTGAATACGTGGGTTCGCCGGAGGCCGAGCGCGTCATCGTGATGATGGGATCGGGCGCGGAGGCGGTCGCGGAAACGCTCGATTATCTTAACCGCCAGGGCGAATCGGTCGGCTTGCTGAAAGTGCGCTTGTACCGGCCCTTCGATGCGGTCAGCTTGCTGGCGGCATTGCCTTCGAGTTGCCGCAAAATCGCGGTGTTGGACCGCACCAAAGAGCCGGGCGCGGACGGCGAGCCTTTATATAAAGACGTGCTCGGCGCGCTGGCTCAGGATTTTACCGGCGGTTCGGCTAAATTTTCGTCAATGCCGAAAGTGGTCGGCGGCCGTTACGGTCTGTCGTCCAAGGAATTCACGCCCGGCATGATCAAGGCGATTTATGACGAATTGAAACAGGATCAACCGAAAAATAATTTCACCATCGGCATTCACGACGATGTCACCCACACCAGCCTGGATTGGGATGCGGCTTACCGCACCGACGCCCACGCCGACACCTTCCAGGCCATGTTTTACGGCCTGGGTAGCGACGGCACGGTCAGCGCCAATAAAAACACGATCAAGATTATCGGCGAAGCGACCGATTTACACGCCCAGGGCTATTTCGTTTACGACTCGAAAAAATCCGGCGCGATTACCGTCTCGCATTTGCGCTTCGGTCCCAAGCCGATACGCTCGACTTACCTGATCGGCGAAAACGACGCCGGTTTTATCGGCTGTCATCAGACGATCTTTCTGGAGCGTTACGACATGCTTGCCAATGCGGCGGACAACGCGGTATTTTTGCTGAACTCGCCGGAACCGGCCGAGCGGGTTTGGGCGTCGCTCCCCGCCAAAATGCAGCAGCAAATGATAGCCAAAAATATCCGCTTTTATGTGATCGACGGCTATGCGGTCGCCGAAAAAAGCGGCATGGGCAAGCGCATCAACACCATCATGCAGACCTGCTTTTTCGCCATATCCGGCGTGTTGCCGCAGGAACAGGCAATAGCCGATATTAAACACGCGGTCGAAAAAACCTACGGCAAAAAAGGCCGGCATATCGTCGAACTGAATTTCAAGGCCATCGACGAAACGCTGGCAAGTCTGCATTCGGTTACGTTGCCGACAGCGGTCAGCAGCCAATTCGACATTCAATCCAGGATCAACGACGCCGCGCCCGATTTTGTCAAACGGATCACGGGCGAAATCATTGCCGGCAGGGGCGATGCGTTGCCGGTCAGCGCGATGCCGGTTGACGGCACCTTTCCGACCGGCACGGCGGCTTACGAAAAACGCAATCTGGCGCTGGAAATCCCGGTCTGGGAAACCGATTTATGCACCCAATGCGGCAAATGCGTGATGGTTTGTCCGCATTCGGTCATCCGCAGCAAAATTTTCCCGACTGATGCTGTAGCCAACGCGCCGTCTACCTTCAAACATGCGCCGATGCTGGGCAAGGATTTTCCTGCCGGTTTGGAAATCAGCTATCAGGTCGCGCCGGAAGATTGTACCGGTTGTACATTGTGCGTCGACATTTGCCCGATCCGGGATAAATCCAACGCCAGCCGCAAAGCCCTCAATATGGCGCCGCAACCGCCGCTACGCGAAACCGAGCGCGACAATTGGGATTTCTTTTTGGCTATCCCCGAATACGATCGCAAGCTTTTAAAAACCAACACCATCAAGGGCTCGATGGTATTGCAGCCCTTGTTCGAGTTTTCCGGCGCTTGCGTGGGTTGCGGAGAAACGCCGTACATCAAACTGGCCTCGCAATTGTTCGGCGACCGCATGGTGGTTGCCAATGCGACCGGCTGTTCGTCGATTTACGGCGGCAACCTGCCGACCACGCCCTGGACCAAAAACGCCGAAGGCCGCGGCCCTGCATGGAGCAATTCCTTATTCGAGGACAATGCCGAATTCGGCTTAGGGATGCGGATCGCGCTCGACAAGCAAAACCAATACGCCAGTGAGTTGTTGGCGTCGCTGCGCGGGCAATTGAGCGGCGAATTGGTCGACGCGATACTGAATGCCGACCAGTCCGATGAAGCCGGGATTTACGAGCAGCGCGAGCGGGTTGCCGCACTGAAAAGACACTTGCAGTCCCTGACCAGTCAGGCCGCACAAACACTGCTCCCGTTAGCCGACAGCCTGTGCAAGAAAAGCGTCTGGATTATCGGCGGCGACGGCTGGGCTTACGACATCGGTTACGGCGGTCTCGACCATGTCCTGGCCAGCGGGCGCAATGTCAACATCCTGGTGCTGGATACAGAAGTTTATTCCAACACCGGCGGGCAAACCTCCAAATCGACGCCGTTAGGCGCGGTGGCGAAATTTTCCGCAGGCGGTAAAGCCACGGCGAAAAAAGATTTGGCGTTGCTGGCGATGGATTACAGCAACGTCTATGTCGCCCATGTCGCTTACGCCGGTAAAGATACGCAAACGCTGAATGCGTTTTTGGAGGCGGAAGCCCACGACGGCCCGTCGATCATTATCGCTTACGCGCCGTGTATCGCGCACGGCGTGGATATGTCCAACAATCACCGGCAGCAAAGTCTGGCCGTGAAAAGCGGGCATTGGCCGTTGTTCCGATTCGATCCCGGCAAAATAAAACAGGGCAAAAATCCGATGCACCTGGATTCGCCTGAACCGTCGATCCCCTACCGCGATTTCGTCAAAACCGAAACCCGTTTCAGCATGTTGTGGCAAACCCATCCTGAAGATGCCGAGCGTTTTCTGGAACAGGCGCAGCAGGACGTTAAAAACCGTTACCATTATTACAAACAACTGTCTGAGCTGGCGTGGAACGAATCGACCAGCGTCTCGGCGGTGAAAGCCCAACTCAAGAGCGAAAGCGCCAAGGAGACCGACAATGGTTGATTTAACGACTGAATACTTAGGCTTGAAACTGGCTAACCCGCTGGTGCCGTCGGCGTCGCCGTTGAGTAAGGATCTGGACAGTGCGCGCAGGCTGGAAGATGCAGGCGCATCGGCTCTGGTGATGTATTCGCTGTTCGAGGAAAAAATCGAAGCCGAAGCGCAGCAAATGGAGCGATTCTTTTATCAGCAGGCAATCGGGCATGGCGAAGCGGATTCGTTTCATCCGGTGCCGGATAACATTCAGACCTATCAGGAACAGTATCTGGAGCATCTGCAACAGCTCAAGTCTGCGCTGGCGATTCCGGTCATCGCCAGTTTGAACGGCACGTCATTGGGCGGCTGGGTCGAGTACGGCAAGCAATTGCAGCAGGCGGGCGCCGATGCACTGGAGCTTAATATCTATCATCTGGCCGCCAATGCCGAGGAAAGCGGCGAGACGGTCGAAAACCGTTACCTGGACATATTGCGGGAATTGAAAGGGCAGGTCAGCGTACCGATCGTCATGAAGCTGTCTTCCCAGTTCAGCTCGCCGATTCATTTCGCCAAACGCCTGGAGGCCGCCGGAGCCGACGGCATAGCCTTGTTCAACCGTTTTTACCAGCCCGACATAGACCTGGAAACGCTGGACGTGCTGCCGAAACTGGAGTTGTCATCGTCGGCGGAAGCCTTGTTGAGGATACGTTGGACCGCGTTGCTGTATGGCCGGACCAAGTTGTCCTTGGCGGTAACCGGAGGTTTTCACCAAGCGCCGGATGTGCTGAAAGCGTTGTTGGCCGGAGCCGATGTGGTGCATCTTTGCAGCGTATTGCTAAAGCACGGCACGGGCCGTTTAAGCGAAATCCTGGCTGAAATGGAGCAGTGGCTGGGTGAGCATGAATACGAGTCGGTCAACCAATTAAAAGGCAGCGTCAGCCAACAACACGCCATCGATCCCAGCGCTTATGAACGCGCTAATTATGTGCAGGTGTTGGATAGTTACTCCAGCCCGGCGGGAGTGTTGAGGTAGTTTTTGTTGCTCGATTCTCGTTTCCACGCAGCGCGTGGGAACGAGGAAAAGTGGAGCCATTTTGAACACGGTTGAAATAATGCCAAACCCGCCAAGGTCGGAGCTTGACTCGGACTTGCCTATTTTATACCAAGACGAATTTCTGGTGGCAATCAACAAGCCGGCAGGATTATTGGTGCATAGGTCGGATATAGACCGCCATGAAACGCGTTTTGCGGTGCAATTGCTACGCGACCAGCTGGGACAAAGAGTATTTCCGCTACATCGTTTGGACAAACCCACCGCCGGTGTATTGGTGTTTGCGTTAAACCCAGAGATTGCCCGGGAAATGATGATAATCTTTATGTCCGATAGCGTGGAAAAAACCTATCTGGCCGTAGTGCGCGGTTACACTGCCGAGCGGGCGATTATCGATTATCCGTTACAGGAGCAACTGGATAAAATGACCGACCGTCTGGCACGACAGGATAAAGCCGCCCAAGCCGCAATTACCCATTATCGACGTCTTGCCACGGTGGAACTGCCGTTTGCGGTGGGACGTTACTCGACCAGCCGTTATTCGTTATTGCAGCTTTCGCCGAAAACGGGCCGTAAACATCAACTGCGTAGGCATTTAAAGCATATTTTTCATCCGATTATCGGCGACACCACGCATGGGGACGGCAAGCACAACGATTTTTTCCGGCAGCAATTAAATTGCCGGCAACTGTTGCTTGCCTCGACCCAGCTCAATTTTCCGCATCCTGTCACAAGACAACGGCTGGAAATTCAAGCGCCGTTGGATGCTTGTTTCAGCCGAATTGTTACGGAACTTAACTGGAATGTAGACAGCGCATATTCCGCGATCCCCTTATCTTTTTTAGCAACACTCAACAAATGGAGTTAGCAAAATGACAAAACAGCGTTCGGTAAGGCAATTTTGTACCGCTCATGACACTGCGTACCGGTTGTCGGAATTGGAACCGATAGCGTTCGAAGCTGCCACGGATTTTTCCGGCTCTTCGGTGTTCATAGACACTAGCGTTAAGTTTCAAGAAATTCAGGGTTTCGGAGGCGCTTTCACCGAAGCGGCCGCGGTAACCTTGGACAAAATGCCGCCCGACTTGCGGCAAGAAATTTTAGAGGCTTATTTCTCCCCGGACACCGGCAATGCCTATAGCTTATGCCGAACCCACATCAATAGCTGCGATTTCTCGCTGGGAAATTACGCCTATACCGAAGTGGACGGCGATGTAGAACTTAAGCATTTCAGCATCGAGCATGACCGTCAAGCCCTGATTCCGATGATCCGCGAGGCTATCGATTTATCCGGCGGCAAGTTAAAACTGTTCGCTTCACCCTGGAGCCCTCCGGCCTGGATGAAAACCAACGGGATGATGAATAACGGTGGCAAGCTTAAGCCGGAATATCGCCAAACCTGGGCGGATTACTATGTTCGTTACATTCAGGAATACGGGCACGAGGGCATACCGATTTGGGGGCTGACGGTGCAAAACGAGCCGGAAGCCACGCAAACCTGGGACTCCTGTATTTACACCGGCGAAGAGGAGCGGGATTTTGTCAGGGATTGCCTTGGTCCAACCCTGCACGATGCAGGGCTTGGCAATGTTAACGTGATAGTCTGGGATCACAATCGAGACCGGCTGTTTGAACGAGCCAAGGCCGTGCTGGACGATCCCAAGGCCGCCCATTATGTCTGGGGCGTCGGTTTTCATTGGTATTGCGGCGATCACTTCGACAATGTCCAACTGACCCATGACGCCTATCCCGACAAACACCTTATTTTCACTGAGGGCTGCCAGGAAAACGGGCCGCATCTCGGTTCGTGGGATACCGGAGAGCGTTACGCCCATTCGATGATAAACGATCTTAACCGTTGGACAGAGGCATGGGTGGACTGGAACATGGTTCTGGATGAAACGGGCGGCCCCAACCATGTCGGCAATTTCTGTAGCGCGCCCATTATTGCCGACACCCAAGCCGGAGAAATACGCTACCAAAGCTCTTATTACTACATCGGTCATTTCTCCCGTTTCATCCGCCCGGGGGCTCGCCGGGTGGCCTGCGCCAAAACTTTGGATAGCCTTGAAGCAAGCGCATTTCTGAATAGTGATGGGAGCGTCGCCGTAGTGGTATTGAACCGCACCGGGCAGGCAATTGACTTCGTGCTAAAAAGCCAGGGGTTACAGACTAAAACCTCAATACCAGCTCGTGGAATCAAGACTTTTATTTTTTAAAAAACGGTAAAGTGGACCCCATTGACCAGACAAAAAATACCTTAATTTAAGATAGAGCCCTGTTCACACTCCAGCTGAATGGCGCTGTCCCAGGTTTGCGGCACGAGATCTGATGTTTTAGCCGTACCGTTAAAGTTATCCACAATCTAGCCGTTTTATAGACTTCAGCCGGTGTTTTGGTCGGAAGGAGCGGCCTCTATTGCCGTTGTTGAGGATGCTCCACCTGAGCTGTTAGCGCTCAGGGCGGAATAAACGATAACCTGTCATGCGCTTTACCGGTTTTAAAATACCGGTGTCAATTCCAAAGGGCAGGCAAGTGGCATAGTCACAACATCGTCAATAAGCTGAGTTGCGGTTATCATATGTCCCAGTTATTTTTCATAAACAGCGTGTGGGTAGGATAAGACAAATGATTCGTGCAGGTATTGTGGGGGGGACCGGGTACACCGGCATTGAGCTATTGCGGATTTTGGCGTTGCATTCGGATGTTGAGGTGGCGGTCGTCACTTCGCGTGCCGATGCGGGGCTTAGGGTGGATGCGCTTTATCCCAGCTTGCGCGGTGTTATCGATGTCGTATTTAGCCTGCCTGAAGTTGAAACCCTGGCCGAATGCGATGTGGTGTTTTTTGCGACGCCGAACGGTACGGCGATGCTGATGGCGGAGCAATTGCTCGCGCGCGGGGTTAAGGTGATCGACCTGTCCGCCGATTTCAGGTTGAAAGACGCAAAGGAGTGGGGTAAGTGGTACGGCATGGAGCATGCCTGCCCCGATTTAATCGCCGATGCGGTTTACGGTTTGCCGGAAGTGAATCGCGATGCGATTAAAAAGGCTGATTTGATTGCCTGTCCGGGCTGCTATCCCACAGCCACGCAGTTGGGATTTTTGCCGTTGCTTGAAAACGATTTGATCGATGTTAATCATTTGATTGCCGATGTTAAATCCGGCGTCAGCGGGGCGGGGCGTAAGGCTGAGTTGGCGACGTTGATGAGTGAAACCGGCGAAAGTTTTAAAGCTTATGCAGTCGGCGGCCACCGGCATTTGCCCGAAATCGCCCAGGGGCTTGAATTGGTGGCCGGCAAACCGGTCGGATTGACCTTTGTGCCGCATCTGACGCCGATGATTCGTGGGATACACGCTACGTTATATGCCCAGGCGCATGGTAATCTGGACGATGTGCAGGCTTTGTATGAAAAAAGATATGCGGATGAGCTGTTTGTCGATGTATTGCCGCAAGGTTCGCATCCCGATACCCGGAATGTCCGGGGCAGCAATAACTGCCAGATTTCGATTCATCAGCCTCAGGGTGGTCAAACCATCGTGGTGCTGTCGGTGATTGATAACCTGGTCAAGGGGGCAGCAGGGCAGGCGGTGCAGAATATGAATCTGATATTCGGGTTAAAGGAAGACTCAGGGTTAAAGGTGATTGCGCTTTATCCATAATTCTTGACTAAAAAGCTGGGTATAGTCATAATTTATTTTAATTCCATTTTTTTATAGTGTGTGTATATGTCTAATCCGATAGTTTTTACTGACAGTGCTGCTTCCAAGGTCGGCGAATTAATCGCTGAGGAAGGCAATGATAATCTGAAGCTGAGGGTTTATGTTTCAGGCGGCGGCTGTTCAGGCTTTCAATACGGCTTTACTTTCGATGAAGAAGTCAATGAAGACGATACTTGCGTTGAGAACGGCGGTGTCACGGTGTTGATTGACGCGATGAGCATCCAGTATTTAACCGGTGCTGAAATTGACTATAAAGAAGATTTGTCGGGAGCCCAGTTTGTTATTCGTAATCCTAACGCAACCACTACCTGTGGATGCGGGTCTTCTTTTTCAGCGTAATTACATCTTATAGTTTCTCCCCTCACCGGGCGACAGGACTGCCGCCCTTTTTGTTTACCTGATAAATCCCCCCAAGAATGACGGAGTCAAGCGCTCCTGTTACTTCTTTGAGATTGCCCGGCAGATTGTTCATGGTTTGTCTGGCTAACCACGCGAAAGCCACGGCCTCGACATGATCGGGATGAATTCCGTAACGCTCTGCCGATTCAACAGGGCAGTCAATGTTCTGCTGGATGAGTTCCAGCAGGTAATCATTATGAATGCCGCCGCCGCAAATCAATATGCGTTCAGTAGCCGGTGCATGTTTTTTGACCGCGTCGCAAATCGTTATTGCCGTTAAAAAACACAGACTGGCCTGTACGTCCTCGGCTTTATAGCTGAATGCGTCAAAATACTGATAAATCCAGGGAAGCGAAAAATACTCCTTGCCGGTGCTTTTGGGCGGGGCGGCGTTGAAATAAGCGTCCTGTTTTAATAGCGTCACCAAGTCATGGTCGATTTTTCCGGTTTTGCCCCATGCGCCGTTTTTGTCATACGGCAGGTTCCGGTGCAGCTTGATCCATAGATCCATCAAGGTGTTGCCGGGGCCGGTATCAAAGCCGATCACTTCCGCGGACTGATTTCTAGGCAACACGGTGATATTGGCAATGCCGCCAATATTGACGATGCAGCGATGTTCGTTCGGGTGCTGGAATACGGCTTGATGAAAAGCCGGAACCAGGGGTGCGCCTTGGCCTTTTGCGGCAATATCTCTGCGTCTGAAATCAGCCACGGTGGTAATGCCGGTTGTTTCGGCAATGATGTTGGGATCGCCGATTTGCAGGGAAAAAGGGAATCGAATATCAGGTGCATGATAGATGGTTTGTCCATGACTGCCGATGGCCTTGACCGATGAGGTTGGGATAGCGGCTTTAGCAAGCAAGGCGTTAACCGCTTTTGCGAATAAGCGGCCGAGTTGCGCGTCCATTGCTCCATATTCTTTAAGCGAGATTAGCGACTCAGGTTTGCTGATCTTCTGGATTGTGCTTTGAATTTCGTCGGAGTAGGGCAGGTATTCAAACTCGACAAGATGGGTTTCATTGTCTTGAAAATCAACAAGGGCAGCGTCAATGCCATCCAGGCTGGTTCCTGACATCAGTCCGATATAAAGTTCGGGCATCGTTCGTGCTAATCGAAACGGGACGGTTGGACGGCTGGAGGTTGGGCAATCCCGGGAGCAATAGCCGACTGGGTTTTTGCAAGCAAACTTTGGGACTTAACCTGATTAAGTTGAGCAAAGAACGGTTGCGTTTGAGACTTGAAGTCATCCAGCAATGCATTACTTATGGGCATTGAATGCGGGATTTTGACCGTCTCGGGATCACGGTAAATTCCATCGACATGGAATTCATAATGCAAGTGAGGGCCGGTAGCCAGGCCCGTTTGGCCTACATAACCGATAACATCGCCTTGCTTAACATGATCGCCGACCTGTAGGCCTTTTTTAAAGCCGGACATGTGTGCATAAAGCGTTTCATAGCGATCGTTGTGTTGAATAATCACGACTTGTCCATACGCACCTTTGCGACCGCTAAAAGTAACGGTGCCATCCCCGGTTGTCTTTACAGGCGTTCCGGTTCTGGCCGCATAGTCGATGCCTTTATGGGCGCGAATTCTGTTAAGTATCGGATGTTTGCGGTGCATGTCGAAAGGGGAGCTGATTTTTATAAAGTCGACAGGCGTGGTTAAAAAAGCCCTTTGCATGGATTGTCCGTCAGGCGTGTAATAGCTGGCAATGCCGGATTCGTTTATATATCTGACCGCTACGTGTGACGATCCTTGGTTAATAAACTCCGCAGCAATAATCTCGTCGCTATCGATTTCTTTGCCATCAATCATTTTCTTTCCATAAACAACCGTGAACTGATCGCCGGGGCGCAGGTTGTTAGCAAAATCAATGTCCCATGCAAAAATATCGGTAAGTTGCAGAATAAGATCTTTCGACAAGCCGGCTTCAAGCCCATCCAGAAATAAAGAGGTTTCTATCGATACGTGAGCAGTGTTGATTTTAGTTGTTTGCGGCCGGTTGATTAAGACAGGACGGAATGTTTTGTCATCGGTTGTATGTATAATTTGATTTGACCCGGAATTATCCAGACTTAAATCAAGAAGAATATTTTTTTGTGTTTTTTGGTAGTTGTTTGGTTTTGTAGATGTAGACTCGATAGATTTGGCTGAAATAACGGTATGTTTTCTGGTGCTTTCTTCAAAAGCGGCAACGGAGTGGTTTTTTTTGTTTGACTTGGGCGATCCAGCTAATCGTTTGTTATTTTTTAATTCGTTAGATACGGTGGTTTGTTTTTTGCCGGATTTAGGCGTAGTAGTCGATTTTTTTTGTGCGGTTAGTTTGGTTGCGGCGATAGTGTTTTTTTTGTTGTCGGCTGGCTTTGATGAGGTAGGTGTCTTTTTGTTGCTGGTTTTCGATTTATCTGTCGTCGGGCTTTTATTATTAACGGATTTTGTGTGTGTCGAATGATGGGTAGTTGCAGAACTGGTTTTAGCTGCTGTGTGCTTGGGTTGTGTGTGGCCGCTTACTGAAAAGGCTACGCTAATTCCAAAGAGCAATGAGGTATAGATTCTATTTTTCACTAGGCTATGCTAAATAATTGAAATTTACTTAAATTAGAAATAATTTAATGAAATTATAGTTTTATTTTAAGTGGTTTTGAAAGTTTTTACCAATTTTAGAGCATGTAAAAGTTTTTATTCATCGGAGTGGATGATTAATTCTATAATGAATTATTTGTAGATATTTTGGAGAAAGACATTGCAAGAGGACGTATTGGAGCAACTTCTTAGAGGGAGTGATGAGGTTTTAATCAAACAAGAATTAATTAAAAAATTGGAAGAGGGAAGACCTCTTCGGATTAAGGCGGGATTTGATCCGACTGCTCCTGATTTGCATTTAGGACATACCGTTCTGATTAATAAATTAAAGCAATTTCAAGATCTTGGTCACGAAGTGCTGTTCCTGATCGGTGATTTTACCGGGATGATCGGTGATCCAACGGGAAAAAATGTGACGCGCAAACCGTTGACTCGCGACGAGGTCATCGACAATGCTAAAACTTATGAAGAGCAAATATTCAAAATCCTGGACCCGACAAAAACGTTGGTAATGTTTAATTCAAGCTGGATGAATGCTATGTCATCGGCTGATTTGATTCAATTGGCTGCAAAACACACCGTAGCTAGAATGCTGGAGCGGGACGATTTCAGCAAGCGCTTTAAAGGTGGTCAGTCTATTGCGATACATGAATTTCTGTATCCTTTAATCCAAGGCTATGATTCGGTGGCGATGAAGGCGGATGTAGAATTGGGCGGTACGGACCAGAAGTTTAACTTGTTGGTTGGGCGGCAATTGCAGGAAGCCTTTGGGCAAAAGCCTCAAATCGTTATGACGATGCCGATTTTGGAGGGGTTGGATGGCGTGCAAAAAATGTCCAAGTCGCTCAATAATTATGTAGGTATAGCCGATTCTGCTGATGATATGTTCGGTAAATTAATGTCCATATCGGATGAGTTGATGTGGCGTTACTTTGAATTGCTGAGTTTTCGGCCTATGACTGAAATAAAGTCATGGGCGGAAGAGTGCAGGCAAGGTGCAAATCCGAGAAACTATAAAGTTAAGTTGGCTCAGGAAATTATAGAAAGATTCCATGATGCGTCGGCTGCTGTCAAAGCGCTGGAAAACTTTGAGGCCAGATTTCAGCGTGGTGCGATGCCTGATGAAATGGAAGAACTTGAATTAAAGATTGAGGGTGCAGGTTACGGAATAGCAAATATATTGAAAGATGCTGGATTAACGGAAAGTACATCCGAGGCTAATCGCATGATAAAGCAGGGTGCGGTAAAGATTGACGGAGAAAAAGTTTCTGATCAAAAGCTGGAGATTTCAGTTGGTTCTCACCATGTTTATCAGGTAGGCAAGAGAAAGTTTGCGAGAGTGAAAATAACTTCTTGACCATATTGGCTGGAGTTGTATAATACGCAGCTCTTCCGGGTATGAAGCCTTTGGAAGGGCGAGCAGGATGCTTGGTAGGAAATAAAGCCAGCAAGGACGTTGACAAGTTAAGTGAGTAGGTTATAATGGCCGGCTTCTTACGGGCTTATCAGTAAGC
>NZ_PTIY01000021.1 GCF_002934365.1 Methylobacter tundripaludum
ATAAGCCAGCTTTCCGACTACGACCGGGCTTGTCCAACAACCGGTTCAGATTGTGGCTCGCTATCGCTCACACAATCTAACCTTATTCGTTAGGCTGGCTCAGAATATCTTGGAGAATACAGCGAAAATGGGCGAAGAGTTTCTATCCAAAATAAAGGGAAATAATGCTACTTTCGTGATCCACTCCGATGCAGGTGCTTGTGCTGCTGCGGCTGTCATGGGGAATATTGCTGTTCGTAGTCAAGAAGAGGGTTCGTATTTTTGCCTTTCAGACGATTTCATCCCAATGGTTGATGACTTTGCCAGCAAGGAGTTCGACGCAAATACTGCCCCCGACCAGATTGATGTAAATTTCAAAAATGACTGGATTGAATACCTGAAAAACACAGGTTTTCCTGCCAACAGTCTCGAATACAAAGATTGTTGTACGCCTGAAGAAAATACTATGCGTTTTCTCAATGTGTGTAGACGCATTCCGGCAATGAAACCAAGGATGGTTCATGAGTCGCGTGAACTTTCGATACCAAATGAATATAGACTAGACTATGAAAAACTTATGGTTCTCATCAAAACGGGTGACAATCTCAATCCATACCTTAGTCGTGACATTCTCAAAAAGAAGAACCCTGATAAAAATGACCTTTTGCTCAACTCTTGGGGAATACAACATCTGCACTTTCGCACCGAGGGAACCGATCAACTATTATTCTGCGTAATAGCAGAATCAGATGTGTTCGTTATTCAGGCGTTGCCTCACAACGAGGAATATCTGTGGGTAAATACTCAGCTTGTTGAGATTTTGCACAGGAATTGGCCAAAGCTAATCCTTCGTGCAAAACACAATGGTCTTGATCCAGAAGATATTCAGTCAGCCAAACGTCACTCTCTTCGTCGCTACAATGCAAACTTTCTGGTGACAGTTTCTGATGGTACTGTTTATCTTCCACTCGCAGTAGGTACAATGGCATCCGGTGACTCCATGGAAGATTGGGTAAACTGCAAAAAAATTTTTTCAGAACTTGAACATTATCAAAATATCGTTGTGCAGAATGCACTCGCTATTCGTACCGCACTTAATATGCCTGCTTCACAAAAGCTGGTTGTTCGGATAGCTTTCGATAACCGTGTCTGTTGCCTTTATGAACCAACGAGGGCAACGCGAATTGGTGGTTTTACTTCAACTCATAGTGCGTAGGCTGGGGTGAGCTTGCGAACCCCAGCAAAATTTAACAATAAAGCCTAACTTAACGCTCCAGTTGACCGCCGCTATCGCGGCGGCAACTGAGCTTTGCGTTAGCGTGTTTTCTGAAAAGGGGTACAATGTCCGATATGAACAATATTTCTATTTCCGATATTCTTGAACTTCCGATACAAGAGCGTATTCGTCTTGTTGAGCTTATCTGGGACAGCGTTGCAGCGGTGCCTGAAGCCGTGGAGATTTCGCCTGAACTAAAGATTGAGCTCGAAGCACGAATGGCAGAGTTTGAGGCAAACCCGGAAGCTGGTTATTCTTGGGAGCAGGTGAAATCCTGCCTTAAAGATGGCTCATGGCGTTCCGCCTAAAATTCTCTTCGCGAGCGTTGCGTGAAATTGGCGAAGCTCAAGAGTGGTATGAATTGCAAAGCCCCGGTCTCGGTGAAGAGTTCATCGCCGCAATGGAGTTACAGCTAAAGCGGCTAGAACAAGCGCCTCTGCTTTATGCCGAGGTAATTCCCAATGTTCGCCGAGCTCTCCTTCCGCGATTCCCTTACGGTTTGTTTTATGCGGTACGGGGCAATCTCATACATATTTTTGCTGTGTTACATGACGCTCGTAATCCGAGACGTTGGCCCAAAAACCGCTAGGACCGTGCATAAATTAATTTAGGCAATTACCATGAAGAGCATGAAGAGCATGAAGGACATGAAGACTTAAACCTTTCATGCCGCTTCATGTCCTTCATGGTTAAAAAATGAAAAATAAAACTTGCTCAAGTTATTTCATGCACGTTCCTAAGGATATGGTCGGCAATAATTTCCCGATATGGATCGAGTAAAAATTTTCCGTTCGCCCTGAGCTTGCCGAATGGGGTGAACGGAAAAATTTCGGCCTACCACGTCAAGCCGATCATGCTTCGACAAGGCCTTTAGTCCTGAGCATAGTCGAAGGGTCAGCACGAACGGCTTGACGAGCGAAAATAGTGATTTCGGGAAGTTATTTTTAACCAAATCCTTAGGAGACCGCTTTACCAAAGCCGTCGAAGAAGCAACTCGCGAGCGTTGACTTTTCCTCTATCCGGGATATTTAAAACTCCTCCCAATCGCCGTTAACAACCGCCACCCGTTGAGAATTTTGCTTGGTGACCGCGATACTTTCCCGCGCATGGTGGGCGTGATTGCCGTGGCTTTTTATGATGTCCAGGATGCCGTGCTCTTGATGGCCTCTATGACCGATCAATCGGATTCCCGGTACTTTGGTGCCGGCGGCTTTCGTCTCGTTTACCGCTTTCAGCCGATGGCGCGATTGCTCGTCTATTTTGAAACCGCCCACGGTAACAGCCAGATTTTGCGCCTGTCCTTCAAGCGATTCGGCAGCGGCGGCGGCTTGTTCAACCAGGGCGGCATTTTGTTGGGTGACATCGTCCAGTTGCGCGATGGCTTGATTGACTTGTTCAATACCGGCGTTTTGCTCAATCGAGGCGACGGTAATTTCAGACATGATGGCCGTAACGCCGCGAATAGAGCTGAGTATTTCCTGCATGGTTTGGCCCGCCTGAACGACCAGTTGGCTGCCGTCCGATACCTTCTCTACCGAATCGCCGACCAGCCTTTTAATGTCTTCCGCCGCCGAGGCCGCTCGTTGCGCAAGGTTGCGCACTTCGATAGCCACGACCGCAAAACCTCTGCCCTGTTCACCGGCTCGGGCGGCTTCTATCGCCGCGTTAAGAGCAAGAATATTGGTTTGAAAAGCAATGTCGTCGATTACTGAAATAATATCGCCGATTTTGTGCGAAGCTTCGTTGATGTCATCCATCGTAGCCGCAACCCGGCCGACAATAACGCCCCCTCGACCGGCTATCTCGGACGCGTCCGTTGCAAGCCGGTTGGCATGTTTTGCGTTTTTAGTATTCTGTTGCACGGCAGCGGTCAGTTGTTCCATGCTGGCGGCGGTTTCTTCCAAACTGGCGGCCTGCCGTTCGGTGCGCTGCGATAAATTATTGTTGCCCGAAGCAATCTCTTTAGACCCGGCATTAATATTGTCGGTGGCATGCCAGATTACGCCGATGATTTCTTTGAGTTTTTCCACCGTCGTATTGGAGTCCTCCTTGAGCCGCCCGAAAGTGCCTTGGTAGTCGTTGGTGATGGTTTCAGTCAGGTCGCCGCGGGATAAGGCCCCGAGTACGCGTGCAATCTCATTAAGCGCATTCTCGCTGGTTTCCAGGAGCCGGTTCATGTCTGTGCCCAGTTGGAGAATAAAGCCTTTCTTGTCCTGCAAGTCCAAGCGCTTGCTCAGGTCCCCCATTGCGGCGGCCTCGACAATGATCGACATGTCTTGTTCCATCGCTACCTCAGTGGTGCGATCCAGCCATTCGGCCACCGTGCCCACACGCAGCCCTTGTGCGTTAACCATCGGATTGGCTGTCACCACCATGGAGCGGTCGCCCAACAGTACGCCGGCTTTATAGGTGCCGGTTAAGGATGATAGCAATTGGGCTTGATGCGCGGGTTTTTTGTGCAGGTCGTCGATATTAGTGCCGATCAGATTGTCAATTGTGAAGTTCGGCAATTGTTCGTGTATATCCGCTTCGGTCTTGCTGAGAATATCGACCACCGATTTGTTGGCATAAATGATGTTGCGCTCATTGTCGGTGATCATAACGCCGGTACAAATGCTGTCCAACGCAATCTTGACCCGCAGGTTCTCGTCTGAAATGCGTTTGATTTCAGCAACATCAAAACCCAGCTTGGTTTGCATTGCCTTGAGGGATTCCATCACCTTGCCAATCTCATCCCGGCGTTCAATCTCGATGATGTTATTGTAATTGCCTTGGGCAATCTGGCCGAAGTGGGCAATGGCTGTTTCCAGCGGCCGGACAATGACGCGAATCAGCGCCAAACCGAGCCCTATAACCAGCGTAATGCCCGCCGCAATCAGGCCGATGGATAGAGTGCGGATGGTTTGATGACGCAGTCGGGCGGCTCCGAACTCCTGTTTGGCTACATCCAGCTGCAATTGCGTCAACTGCTGGATGCCCTCTCCGACCGGCAGATAAAGGCCGTCGATTCTATCCGCGACTCTAGCGGCCAGCCCTATGTCATTGGCCCGCAATGCCGCAATGGCCGGTTTTAATCCGTCCGCCACGAACCGCATCCTGTTCTCGGCAAAGCGATCCGCCAGTATTTTTTCCTGATCCGTTAACCGGCTAGCCCTAAAGTCATCCCAAAGCCGGGTGATTTGCTCGATGTTTTGCTCCACGTCGGCGGTATTTTTTTTGATCGTCTCGGGGGTCGGGCTATTGAGGCTTGCGGCAATGTTCAACCGATTGGTCAGCAGCAGTTTTTGAATCGCGGAAATTTGGCTGATCGGCAGGGTGCGGTCCTCATACACATTACGCAGACCGTCTTCGGCCTTGCTTATACCGAACAACCCTATACCGCCGACAACCGCCAGCAGTATAGACAGCAGGCCGATAATCGCTATCAGGCGGGATTTGATGTTTAAATCCTTGAATAACTTGAACGGCTGCAACAGTTGGGTTTTAACGACTTTGCCGTCCTGAATTTGAAGATTGCGGGCCTTGCCTGCACGAAATAACCGGTAAGCCGCATCTGCCGCCTTGACTTGCTCGCGGTCGGGTTTGCTGCGAACAGACATGTAACCGACCAGCCGGTTGTGTTCATAAATAGGTGCGGCATTGGCCAGCACCCAGTAATAATCGCCGTTTTTGCAGCGATTCTTGACGATGCCGGTCCACGGTCGGGCTGCTTTCATCGATGTCCATAAATCCGCGAACGCTTCGGGCGGCATGTCGGGATGGCGTACTACATTGTGCGGCGTACCGATCAGCTCTTCTCTGGAATATCCGCTGATATGAACAAAAGCATCGTTAACGTAGGTGATCATGCCTTTTAAATCGGTCTTGGAAACAATCGAATCACTGCCGGTAAGGATATGTTCCACATCGGTTACTTGCTTATCGGTTTTCATGAGCGGTTTTTCCGTTTAATGGCTGGTTAATTTGCGGCATGCGGGTTTCTTGTTTGTTCAAGCGGAATAGACGTGATCCGGGCGATCAATAAAACATTTGTCCACCCATAGCCTTGTTTTGATCCAGCACCGCAATCGCCGCTTCGCAGCTGATGATGTTTTCCTCGTTATTAAGAATATAACGGGCCAAGCGCTCGATGGCTTGCCAGTGAACCGGCGAGCTGATGAATTGAAAGGCTTTGTTGAACAGTTCAGCCAACTTTTCCGGGTGCCGGCTTCGATCCGCGATAAAGATGTCCAGGTATTCGTTAACCTTTTCAAGATCGAAGCTGCCGCCGTAATTATGCAGGGCATTGAGGTTAACCAGCCGGGCGTTAAACAGCTCGTCATCGCGTAGGGCGACATGTTTTGCTTCGGCCAAAGGGCCGACCAACAGGTTGATCATATCCGCTTCAAAGGCGGTCTGGTAGGCGGTTTGATCAGCGATTGATAAGTCATGAGCGTTTTCAAGCAGCGCGACCGGCAGGCTATGAATCAGTCGGCCTCCCTCTACGGCTGCGGCAAAGCGGTCATGAGTCAATAAGCAGGTATTCAGGGGACTGTCTTGTTGGCGATCCAGGGCTTTGATGCTGATTTGAAAAAACACCGGGGGTAGTTGTTTTTGTTTATTGCAAAGATAAATCGCGGCTGCGTGACCGGCTTCATGGAAGGCGATTTGCTTGACCAAATCTTGGTCATTAATAATGAAAGATGTATCTGTTTGGTAATTCCGTTTCATGATTCCACCTGTAGGCTAAAAAGATGCGGCCAGGGCTGCTGACCGCACACAGAGGAAGAATAGCTGACTCTAGTCCCTTTAGGAGAGGGAGCGCATACAAGAGTTGCGTGCATTCTAGGGAATAAAAGCGGCCTTGAAAATGAGTCATATTGCCGCGCGACAATATGCCGCCACAAATGGCATGTTAAATGCTAAATATCTTGGTTTTTGCTGTAAGAACGCAGCGAAACGGCGTGGTTGCTGGGCTTGGGCAAACGGCTAAACGATGGGCGGGGGCATTTGACACAGAAAAATCAGGGCATATGACACAGTGCCGATCGAGAACCTGATAGGCTTAAAACGGAAAGCGTAGGGCATGAAAGCGGCTAACATAATTACTCAGTTTTTTGGTGGTGGGTTAAATCTGAAATTTGGCATGAATATCCAAGCCAAATTCGACCTTGTTAATCAGTAATCCGATGACAGTGTCACGCAGTGTTTCCAACTTCGAAAAGCAGATTGTTTTTCGTGTGAGTCGATTAATCCAGGTTCTGAAATTCAAATTTTTACGTTCAATTTTTTGTGTGTTGCGCTTACCCCCTTCATAATTTGGTTGCTGCCACAATTCGGGCAGGTAATTTCTTGATAACATGTCATATTGGCTATTATATGAGCAAATTACACTTTTTTAACCCATTACTCATCCACGCTCTTTTCAAAATTATTAACCGCAATTTTGCCGCCCGACATGATCAGATCGGGATATTCCAGGATTTTGGGCGTTTCAACCGGATTTCCTTTCACGGCAATGATGTCCGCAGGCGCGCCCGCTTGCAAGGTTCCGAGTAACGGGATATCGAGCTGCCGCCCCGCTTTCGATGTTGCCGCACGTAAGACGTCCAACACTTGCATTTTTGCGAGCGACATCATATAGATCAGCTCCTGCGCATCGATACCCCAGGGAATATCGGGATGCGCGATTTCAGCGCCGTATAAAAACTCGGCTCCCAGTCCGGTGAGCGTTTGCACATTGCGGACAACGCCGGGGCATTTAGATAAGGTATCGATCGTCGTGACGATTTTGACTTGCTGCGCGACCGCTTTTTTTAGCAGCGTTTCGGGGATGGCCGCGCAAGGCACATGCGCCCATTCGTCGATATGGGCGTTAATCGCCAGTTCCGCTCCTTCGGATTCGCCGATATGAGCCGTCACTTTTCGCCCTAAGCGATGCGCTTCTTCGACGATGGCTTGCACGGTCCGTTCCGGCAACAAAGGCCACTGCCGATGCAATCCGGGCTTTTGGTGGCCGGATTCATGATGCGCCGACGGATGGCCGTGGCCATGTTCTGAATTCCAGGGCGCGCCCGTCTCCCCGCCCGGCTCCAACGCGACCTTGATCACTGCGGCGCCGTTTTCTACCAAGTTGCGAACGGCGTTCCGTGCGTCCTCTGCCGTCGCAACAGGAATCGCAATATCGGTTTCGCCAAGGCTGGGTATCGGGTAGCCGCCGGGAGCGGTGATAATCGGCCCGGAAGTCAGCACTCTCAGGCTGCCGTCGCCGCCGTAGGATGGATGCACCGGTCCGCCGACATCGCGCACGGTGGTGATGCCGTGTTTAAGAACGGTGTCGCCGGGAATATGGTGGTAGCCTATGTGCGCATGCAGCTCGATAAATCCGGGCAACAGCGTGGCGTCGCCCAAGTCGATTTCTTTCGCGGTAATGTGCCGGAACGATTCGCGGCTATCGATCCGGGCTATTTTGCCGTTTTCGATTAAGACCGATGTGTTCGTTTTAAAATCATTGCCGTCAAACACCCGCTCTGCGTGTACCAGAATGGCGTTTGTATCGGGCTTTTGCATGGAGGCTTGGCTTGCTACACAGCCATTGAGCGTGAACAGCAATACCGGCAGGCATTTATAGAACGGCTGCCTAAAGACGTGTATCGGCATGATTGAAAACCTTGGTTGAACAATGATAAGACAGCTTGGAATGTATGGCGCTGGGACCTGTTCCTATGCCGGACGGACAACATGTCCCGTCCGGCATAGGAATACGGCAACATCCGTAAAACGGTCTGCGCCCTCTTGGATGCGAGGTAAAGCTGATGAGCAATTAATACGTGATTTCTATGCCGCCATAAAATGACACTGGCGCACCGGCGTTTAACATCGCATCCGTTGCCGTCGCGGTGTTCATAATATTGGTATTGGCAACGTATTTGGTATCCAGCAAGTTCCGGCCCTCGAGAAACACTTTATAATTTTTATTGGACCAACCGGTGCGCATGCCCAGCAAGCCGTATGAATCAATTTTATAAGTATTCGCGTAGTCTCCCCAACGCTTCCCGACTACATCGAAAGTAGGCCCGATAAAATATCCGCTCGCATGGTGGTAAATGGCCTCGCCTTTTAAGAAGTATTTGGGCGCAGCCGGTAACGCATTGTTGGCGTAAGTGCGGTCATTATCAAAGCTGAAATGGTTGATAGTGTAGGTCAGCATGGGTTTGATCGTATGCGTACCCTTGCCGTCCAGGGCAAAGCTGCCGCCGATTAAACCTTCAACGCCTGCATGGATGGTATTATCAAAATTCGCCGCCTTGGCAGACCCGCCTGGAGGTGTAGTGGATAGAATTTCGTTGTTAAGCCATGAATAATACAGCGCCAAATCCCAGTTCACATCGTTTAAGTTGCCGAGTTTTTGATTGCCGCGCGTGCCTATTTCGACGGAAGTGCCTTCCATCGCCTTCAGATCGGTCGTGGTTAAGCCGGCGGTGATATTGTCCGAAATATTGTAGTTAGTCGGCGGCGCGTACAAGCGGCTGACATTGCCGTAAAGGCTGGCGCTCTTGGTCAGGTTATACATCAAGCCTAAGCTGGGATTAATGCCGCTATAGTCATTGCTGGGGTTGCCGCCTTGAGAATACACATTGAAGTTGGCGTCCTGAGGAATGGGTAATTTTGTGTTGTTGACTTCACGGTGCGCGAACACGCCTTGCAACGCGGGCGTCAACGTCCATTTATCGGTAATATGCCAATGATCCTGGGCAAAAATCTCGACATTATCGGCTTCCTTGGTTATTTGATTGGTCATAGGCCCGCGATTGCCGCCGACATTCGTGTAGTTGCCGCCTTTATCCGAGTTGGTGCCGTAATTCACGCCCAGCAATAAGTCATGGCTATCCAGGCGCAGGTTGTAGCGGGCTGTCGTACCCCAGTCCTGCTGGACGGAATCGACCAGCAGACTGAACCTGTCCGCGGTATCGCCGGGGAAAAAATGCACCGTATCCACGATCGGATGATAAAGATGCTGGTTTTCAAAAGAAAAACCGACATCGAGAGAACTCTTGTCATCAATGGTCCAGGTTGTTTTGTTGGCGACACGCTCGGTCTCGGTGTTCAACTGATAATTGCCGCCGATAGCCTGGGTGCTGGCTTGGTAGGGATTGGCGTCGAATTGAGCCCGAGTCAGCTGGCCCGGCAACTGCTGATTGTTTTTAATGTAGCTCACAAAGGTACGGTTAACGATGGAGTCGGATATTTTCCAGCCGAAGTTGCTGTATACGCCAAAGCGATCCTGTTTGTTATGGTCGCGGAAACCGTCCCATTCCTTTCCTTCAAGAGTCAACAGGCCGTCGAAGCTGTCATTGAAAACCTTGCTGACCGTGCCGCGTCCGAGGAACTGGCCGAAACTGCCGCCGCTGAGCGAGAGCCTCGCGGTAGGACTGTCATGGGCGGTGGGTGATGTGAAATCGATAGCGCCGCCCAAAGTACTGGCGCCGTACTTAAACGCGTTGCCTCCGCGAGCAACGGTTGCAAAACTCGAGGCCAGCGGATCGATCATTCGGTTGTGGTTGTTGCCGTCCGCGGCAGTAACCGGCAGGCCGTCTTGCAGCAACTTAACGCCGCTCCCGGCAAAGTTGTTGGCATCCAGATTCGAACCACGGCTGGTGATAAACACTTCGTCGTTGCCGCTTTGGCTGGTCGCCCAAACGCCGGGCACATAGCGGAAAAAATCCGCTACGCTGGAAATGTTACGATCATGTAAATCATTGATGTCAACCACGCTGACGCCTCCTGGAGAAAGCGCAACTTCCGCACTGGCGGCGGCAAGCTTTTGCTCACTCTTATTCGTCACCACCATTGTTTTAAGCTCGGTGCTTGGCTGTTTTTTCGCTATTTTTTGCTTTGCTTCAGCTGTTTTCGGCTGCTCTTTCGCCATTGCGGCGGAACTCAGAAAAAAAGGAAGACATAATAAGGGGCCGCTTAACTGTAAAAGCGTAACAACCCGATTGGAGCGTAAGCACTTCATAATAATTCCAACTTAAGTAATGCTATTAACTAGCAGAAAATACAACTCAGCATTGACTGAGCATTTTTTATTCAACATTCAAATCAATCTGTGCGATTGACCCGGCTGTTTAATCGGAAAAAGTTTATCCAATAACGGCAATCAGGCCGGGACTCATTCGTATGGCAAACGTAATGTTTTGTATGGCAAACGTAGCCGGACAAATTTATGCGCGATATGACCTGTTTTTGATACCGAAGTGCGGGATATGACCTATTTTTCTAAGCATCCCTGCATTTTTTCACCGGATTTTGCAGGTTAAATCCCTAAAAATATTGAATAATGAAATCAAGGCGTGATTTGTGCTTGATGTTCTTGATCGTGTTTGCAACTTGATAGGAAAAAACCGAAGATGCCGCCGCTTAGTATCAGAAACGAAGAGCTGTCAACCGAATTCCTGCCGGGGGAGCAGTGCCTGCAACAGCTTTTACCCGATCACTTGGGAGTCGGCTATTCAAAGGCTTACCAGCTGGAACAGGACTTTAGTTATATAGAAACCCGTTACGCGCCGCGGAAAAACGTCGCCGTATTAAGCAATATCGAGCAGCAGGAACCGCGTTTGGTGGTAACGCTCGGCATAAAAGGCCGTTCCCGCTTCATCAACAACCACGGTTCCGAACTCTTGTTTAAGCAGGGCTACACGTCGATAACAACGTTCGGTTCAAGCATCGGGGAGCGTCAGTATGAAGCGGAGAAAGACATGTTTCAGCTGCGGTTTTCTATGGGTAAAAACTGGCTGGATCGGGTTTTCGGCAAGACCAAAACGGCAGGTTTGCTTAATCGCATGGACATGCGTTTGTTAAGCTGCCGGCCTATCTCGGCAGAAGGCGTTTTGGCCGTGCAGTTGTTAACGGCCTGCAATGTCGCCGATGAAGTTAAACCGGTTTTCAGGCGCGGACTGGCGATGACTGTTTTGGCCTCTGAATTGAACCATCTTTTCCAGGATGCGCCGCAACATTCTGCAAAGTTCTCGCAACAAGACCAGGCCAAGGCGATGCTGGCCCGCGATATTTTGTTTAATGAATTCAGGCATCCGCCTTCGGTAGCGGATCTTGCCAAGCGGGTCGGAACTAATCAGCTTAAGTTAAAGCAGTTGTTCCATCATTTTTTAAACAACACACCCTACGGCTTATTGCTGGAAATCAGGATGAACCACGCCTATCAGCTGCTGAAAACCGGGCAATGCCATGTCAGTGTTGCTGCCGACTTGGTCGGTTATCAGCATGCCAGCAACTTCAGCGCGGCATTCGCCAAGCATTTTGGCGTTTCCCCCAAGCAAATTGCCAAGCACCACTAATACTCAGTCATTCTTGTTTTGTCAGGTAAAAGTAAATCCGTTCGTCCTGAGCTTGTCGAAGGATGAGCGGATTTACGCTGAGTTGAACGATTTTTACTCGACAGATCAATACTGACTGAGCACTAGGGCTTGACGCGGTAGATCGAAATTTTTCCGCCCCCCCCCATTCGACAAGCTTATGACAGGCTTCGACAAGCTCAGGGCGAACGGAAAAATTTCATCCGATCTATGTCGGGACGTTATTACTGACCATATCCTTAAACCTTTCATGCCGCTTCATGTCCTTCATGGTTAAAAAATGAAAAATAAAACTTGCTCAAGTTATTCCATGCACGTTCCTTAGCTATGTGCTTATCAGTTGGAGCGAGTGAAAACCGTTCGTGCCGAGCCCTTCGGCTGCGCTCAGGAGAGTCTTATCGAAGCATGAGCGGTTTCCACGCCCCACCTATTTGGCTTGCTTCGCCTTACGCTTTTGCAGCCAGCGGATCACCCCGGTCACATACAAAACCGGACAAGCCAGCCCTGAAAGTAACACCAAAATCCGTCCCGTCCAACCGAAAGCATGGCCGCTATGGACCGGCCATTGCCAATCCAGAAAAATATCGCCGGCGCTGCCGCTGCCCCTGTCGTAAACTTTGAGTATCTCGCCGCTGTATTGGTCGACGGCGAAATCGCGATAGCCGGTAAATCGGCTTATTTCGGTGACGTCTTTTTTCATTACCGTATAGACATCCTCCCGGTTTTTCGGCGCATTGAGCATCCATAACTTACCGGCGGGATAGCGCTCCTGCACAATGGCTTCCACTGTCGAGAAACTTACCGGCTGCCGGCCCGCTTGCGGCGGACTGCTGTGAATCTCGGCAGGAATAGTGCTGAAGGCATTGGGCCTGTCGGTCGTCGATAACAACTTGACCAGTACGTTGACCTGATCCGGCAGATTAAAATAAATCCCGGAAAACAACACCGGCAGCAGCACGACTGCCGAATAAAAACCGACGGTTTTATGCAGGTCGAAGTTAAAACGCACGGCGCCGGCATGGCGCTTGAAGGTTAAGGCTTGCTTGAATTTGCCGGTCAGCGGCCACCAGACGATCAGGCCCGTCAACAGAGAAATAACAGATAATACCGCCAAAATGCCGTTGAGCACGCCGCCGATTTTTTTGCCCGATAACAAGCACCAGTGCAGTTGCATGATGAAACTGACCAAAGGCCGTCCCCAGTACCGATCCTTGGGATGCCAGAGCTGCAAGCCCTTGACCTGAGTCGTGTAAGGATCGACGAAGATGTAATAGCCGTCGCCGTTGTCCGCTTGGCTTTCAGCCCTGACAAAGTACAGGAATTTGTAGGCGACATCGGGCTTACGGGGATAATACACCTTGAAAAAACGGCTGCCTTGCGGTTTGGCCGTTTCCGCCGCCGCAACGATGTCGTCCAAACTGTGCAATTGTTTCTGATTTTCGGGCGGCACGGAAACAACAGCCAGCTCGGGGTTTAAAACTTCCTGCATTTCCTGATAAAACACCAGAATGCCGCCGGTCAAGCCGACGACGGCCAATATCGCGCCGGCAATCAAGCCGAGATATAAATGCACATCCAGCCACAGTTTGCGGCGGGCTTTGAGTTTGGTCAGATGGGTATCGGCTTTCGCTGTCGTCATTGGGTTAAGCACCGGAAAATCGTCAAGAGGTTGTTGCATGAATTTATTTCTCCAAGGAACAGACATAAATTAATTTACGCAATGACCATGAAGAGCATGAAGGACATGAAGACTTCAATCCTTCATGCCTTTCATGTTCTTCATGGTTTAAAAATAAAACTTGCTCAAGTTATTTCATGCACATTCCTAAGGTGACTACTGACAATGCAGTATGCACAGCAATACCGAGAGTAATCTTCCCGGCATTGCTTTAAAACATACCAGCTATACCGGTTAAAACTCGACTTTCACCGATCCCATCAAAGTCCTTGGCGCACCCCAAGTAGTCCGGGTCTGAAGAGTGGCGGAGTTGGATTGGATAAAACCATCGTGGATATATTCCTTATCCAGCAGGTTGGTGACATTCAATTGAAGAGTGACTTTGGTTTTAGCGACATTCCGTGTATAGCTCCCCAACAGATTAACGACGCCATACCCGGCAAAATCGAACTGCTGCCGGTCGAAAGTTGCTTTTCTTGAGCTATACAAGTCCACGCCGGCGCCCACTTTGAATCCGCGCAGGTAATCTTGCTGAAAATCGTATGTTGTCCATAAAGTGGATGTATTTTTAGGAATGCCCCGGAGCGGGCTGCCGACAGGTATGTTATTGGGGTTGTTTTCCTTGAGCACCTCGGTTTCGGTATAGGCATAGGTAGCTATAGTGTTCCATCCCGGTAAAATTTCGCCTTTGATGTCCACTTCCACGCCACGGCTTTGCGCCTCGCCGGTTGCAATGCTGAAGGTTGGATTAGTAGGGTCAGTCGTGGGAATGTTTTGCTTGGTCAAGTTGAAGTAAGCAATGGTGGTGCTCAAACGGTCATCGAAGAATGCGGTTTTAAATCCCCCTTCCCATTGTTGCGCGGTTTGCGGCGGTAAAAATGTACCGCCTTGTCCCTGTCCGTTGGTGGTGCCGAAATTTTCCACATAGTTGCCGTAAAGACTTAGCCATTTGATGGGCTGCCAAAGCAAGCCCACTTGTGGCGTGACCGCATCGGCTTTTTGACCTACCTGCTTGGTAAGAACATTGTATTGCTCGACATCCTGATAACGGAAACCGCCCATCACATGGACGTTATAAGGCAACTTGATTTGATCCTGTAGATAGATGCCGTACAAATCCGTGGTCGTGTGAAACGATTGGCTGGCGCGCGTCGCTGGATTGACGGGCGGAAGGCCAGTGTGGACAGGGTTATAAATGTCAATGGTGCTTGGAACGGTGCTGCTGTAGCCGACGGAATTTTCATCTTGGAGGTAATAATCGCCACCGACTAACAACGTGTGTTTAAGCCCCCATGTGTCGAAATGGCCGGTCAAATTGGTTGTCGTAAAATAGCTGTCGTCGGTATAAAAGTCGCTGGTAAGCAATTGTCTATTCAGTGTGCGTTGGTCAGCGTTCAAAAGTCCCGAGTTCATCGCTATCCGTGTTCTATCCAATAGATTGATGCCAAGTTGCTCGGACAATACCCAGTCGTCACTGAATTTATGGTTCACACTAAGGCCGATAAATTCATTATCGAGAGGATTTTTATTGTCGGCCTCTATCAAATTTCTTTCGCGAGGAATTTTCGCTAGGCGCGGGTTGATCCAGGTGCCATTCGCTGTTTTTCCATCAATGATTAAAGCGCCTGCCCCCGGATCGTAACTATTATTTTCGTGCCGGTATTCCATCTCCAGGATTGCTTGCGTCTGTGGGCTGATGTTCCATTGCAAGACCGGCGCGACAAACACTTTTTCAGAATCGACAAACTCGCGAAACGAACCGCTGTTTTCGTAGGAAACATTCATCCGATACAGCAAGTTCTTATTGTTAGTCAAAGGCCCGGTCGCATCGATACTGGTACGATAGAAATCAAATGATCCGGCTTGCTGTTGCAGCGAATAATACGCAGTCTCCAATGGTTTTTTAGTGACGACATTAACCATGCCTCCGGGTTCGACGCGTCCGTACAGCATCGCCGCAGGCCCTTTGAGAACTTCCAGGCTTTGCACATTCGCCATGGCGCGCGTTCCGTCTGCGCCTCCGTTAGTATCGATACGCATGCCGTTGCGAAAGTAGTTGTAGTTGAAAAAACCGCGTATGGTGACTTGATCGGAAATCCCGCCAGCGCCTTGACCGGTAGTGACCCCGCTGACATATTTCACCGCCTGATCAAGCTTAATGGCTTGCTGGTCATCGAGCACCGCTTTCGGCAACACTTGAATATTCAGCGGCGTTTCCATGATCGGCGTGTCGGTTTTGGTGGCGAAGCTGGAATTGGGAGCCGCGTAGTCTTTATTATAAGGGTCGTTAGGATCATAGCGCCTTTCACTCTTAACCGTTACGGCAGATAAGGTTGTAGAACCGGGGGCTTTAGAAACCGGAATTTTTTCAAGCGTCACCGATTCGGTGTCGGTAAAACGATAAGTAACACCGGTGTTAGACAGTAATTTCTCCAGGGCTTGCTGCGGCGTATAGCTTCCCGATACGCCCGGCGTTTTTATGTCGCGCGCTACATCGGCGCTAAAGAAAGTTTTAATGCCGGTGTTTTCGGAAAATTGCAGCAGTGCGGAAGAAAGGGATTGGGCCGGTATATTAAAATTCTGCTTCTGCCCGGTTTCGGCGATTGCAGAACTTGCCTGCATAATGGCCAGTAACATTAGGACGGCGGAATTTCTGGTAAATTTCATGAATACTCCTTATTAGTTATTGTTGAAGTCTTGATAAGACGACAGCGCACTGTA
Organism: Methylobacter tundripaludum; assembly: GCF_002934365.1. Lineage (GTDB taxonomy): Bacteria > Pseudomonadota > Gammaproteobacteria > Methylococcales > Methylomonadaceae > Methylobacter_A > Methylobacter_A tundripaludum_A. Next base: position 16,007 of record NZ_PTIY01000021.1, read on the forward strand.
AGAGTATCTATTCGGTTTTGAATTTTTTTTGACTGAAATACGTGGCCCGACGAAATGCAAGATAAGCCGCACTTACGCTATTTTTTACTTTGCAGAAAGCAGCACCAGTTTTTCGGTGATTTTGGTGATGCTAATCGGCAAGCTTTGTTCGATGGTAAGCAGCGCGACATTGGTATCGTCGGTCGCAAACACGCCGGTTACCGGCAAGGCTTTGATGGCGTCGTTCATGACCATAATTTTGCCGGAACGGTAGCGGTTGAGTTCTTCTATCACTTCAGCCAACGGCCTGTCCTGAAAAATCATACGTTGATTTTTCCAAGCCTGACCGCGTTGTAAATTAGCGGTTGTAACGGCGCTCAGGGCGTCATCGGAAAAAGCCACCTGCTGGCCTTCGGGCAAGCTTTCTAAGACTTTTCCGTTTTCCGCCGTGACTCTGACGGAGTGTTGGTAAACGGTGACAGTCACGTCTTTCCGCCGGGTTTTAATATTAAATTCAGTACCCAAAGCGCGGACTTGGCCTGAATGGGTTTGCACCTCAAAAGGACGCTTGGCGTCAGGGGCAACCACAAAATAGGCTTCGCCGTCATGCAGGGTGATTTGCCGGCGCTGTGCCGAATAATCGATGGAAACGGCGGTGTCGGTATTCATTATTATTTCCGAACCATCCGCCAGCGTGACGTTACGTTGCTTGCCGGGAGCCGTTGTATAGTCCGCAAAATAAAATCCGGCCTGGGTATACATCAACGATGCCATCAGCAACAGCGAGGCGGCGATGCCCAGAGGCCGGACAAATCGTAAACCAGGCTTACTTGAATTGGATGTTTTAAAGGCGATAACCCGGCCGCTTGCTGCACCGGTAATATCCGCTTCAGTCAGGCTGTCGAGCCCCAGCCAAAATGCGTTGATTTCCTGCCAGGCCATTTTGTTTTCAGGCCGTTCGTTCAGCCAAACTTCAAACTCGCGCCGCTGCTGTTCCGTTACCAGATCCGAACTCAACTGCGCCTGCCAATAGGCGGCTTGCATTGCCGTTTTGTTTTGTCGGTTAGATTCGGGCATGGTGAAACTCAAAAGGTTATTAGGCTGAGACGTTTGTGCGCGTCTTTGTATCTATATGCGAGCGATGTTTATTCCGCAACCTTGTGGCCGACGGGTGAATCAAGCTCCCGCATTCTGCGCCGGCAATGTTCCATGGCTTTAACAATGTGTTTAAGCACGGTACTCTCGGAAATACCGAGTTCATCCATTATTACAGAATAGGGCTGGTGTTTGAACTTATGCATGATAAAAACTTCCCGGCACCGGGGCGGCAACTCGGACACCGCTTGGCGCAGGTGCGCTATTTGCTCCTGGGTGTAAAGCTGATGCTCAATCGACGGCGTCGGGTCCGCTTGGTAAGCCAATTCGGATTCGTCAGCATGTCGCGCTACTCTGCGGTTACTGCTGCGAAGATGGTCTATCGCAAGATTGCTGACGATCTTATACAAAAAAGCACGGGGGTTTTTGAGGTCGTTTTTGATGTCTGAATGTATCAATCGTAAAAAAGCATCCTGCAAAATATCGGACGCCGCTTCCGAGCAATGGGTCTGGCGCACCAGATAACCATGCAATTCTTCCCGATGCTCCTGAATTAATTCTGCGACGGCGTAATGAGTGAGTTTGTGCATGAAACAAATGAGTCCTTTTTGTTTAAAAAGCGCACTGTTTCAGCAATTAACCTGCCGGTTATTGCAACCGCTTGTTAAAGCAAGAACTTACCTTATGCTTGAAGCCGACACGAGGAGCTTGTTAAGAAAAAAAACTGCGGCATATCACACACTCGCGCATGTCATATGCCGTGTTTTGCATTCGAGATATAGCGCACAAACGATGTGCTCTATAGGACGTTTCGCGGTTCAGACCTGAATCGTATTCTACTTCTTATCCAGCTTATCCTTGGCCGCAGTGGTTTCAGCCTGGAGTTTTTCCATGGACGCCTTCAATCGGGCTTGTTCGTCATTTGCGGCATTGGCGATCAGTGCATTGTCGGCGTTGGCCTCTTTTATCACGCAGCCGTTATAGGCATTGGCTTTTTGCTGCCAGTCATTGATTGCCTTGACGCTTTGGTTGTAAGTCTCAACGCTGCTTGGGTCAATAACCGGAACCACGGGCTCGCTGCCGCAGCCGCTCGGCGACCAGACTCCGTTCGCGATAGTTCCCGCCATGCCTGTAGATGCAGTCAGCATCATTGCCGCGGTAAAAAATAGTCGTTTTATCATTTCCACTCCTTAAGTTATTTTTAATTGATCGGGGCTTTGCTCAGCAACAAGCAGAATGCCAGTGTATCTGGAGTTCATGTCCTCTGCAATTGCTCGCCGTGTGTCTTTTTTGCGGACTTCGCCCGCCGCTTTTGCCGCCAGCGGATCACACCGGTAACGAATAACAGCGGGCAGGCAAGACCGGATAAAAACACCAGAATCCGCCCGGTCATACCGAACGCCTGCCCGGAATGCAGCGGCCACTGCCACTGCGTGAACACTTCGCCCGCCGTGCCGATGGTCGGATCGTCTAAGTCCAGTATGTTGCCGCTGTAACGATCCATCACCAGGCAACGCCGCTGCAACAGACTACCGGGCGCATCGACGCCATTCTGGCATACCGTATAGGTTTTGGTCGGTTCGGGCGCGCCGTAAATAGAGTGCGGCCGGCCGGTCGGGTAGCGTTGCAGGGCTATCGCGACGGCCTCGTCCATGCCGATGGCTTGGGCGCTGCCGACCGGCGGCGTCGAACGGAACCAGTAGCGGTACGTCACCGGCGAGAACAGTTCCAGCACCGGCGCCACGTTATGCGGCAGCACCATGTAAATCCCGGAAAACAGCACGGGCAGCAGCACCAGCGCCGAATAAAACCCTGCGGTCTTATGCAGGTCGTAGTGCAGGCGCTCGGCACTGGCCTTGCGCTTGACAGTCAGAGCCTGCCGCCAACGCCCGGTCAGCGGCCACCAGACTATCAAGCCGGTCAGCACCGAGATCATCAATAACGCGCCGGACAGACCTACCACCACCGTGCTGACATCGTGCGACTTAATCAGCAGCGCGTAATGCAGTTTGAATATAAAGTCGATAAAGGTTTGGGGAATAAGGCTGTCCGAGCGTTCGAGCAGCCGCTTGCCGGTTACCTGAGCCGTATAGGGATCGACCGCAACCAGCCAGATTTCACGCACTCCGTCCGCCGCCGTGACGGCGTATCTGAGTTTGAAAGCGGCTTGCTCATTGCGCGGATAGGTGGCGAACGTATGCTTGGCCTGCGTCGGCATAACCTTGCGCCCGGCCTCGAATATAGCCGCCAAAGGCCGGTAAGCAGCGGAATGTTCCGGCGGCTTGACGATTAACAACTCGCTATTCAGCCATTCGTCGATTTCTTCATAAAACACCAGAATACTGCCGGTGACGCCGTAGATTGAAAGCAATAACCCCAAGCTCAAGCCCAGCCATAGATGCATCGCCAGCCAGTTTTTGCGCCGGGTTTTCAGGCGGGATAGTCTCAGGTTTGGCGATTGTTGTTTGGTTACCGAATCGGCAGGATTTACATTGGATTTCATCGTTTATTTTGTCGAATTGAATGTCGATACCGGGTTGCTGAAAGTACACAACTATGCCGGACGGAGTTACAAACTCCGTCCGGCATGGAGAAGCCATTCACCCTATTTAGCTTTAAAACTCCACACGGATCGACCCCATGAAAGTACGTGGCGCACCTGGCTGTGCTAAAAATCCGCCAAAAGCGGAAGTTTCATAAATAGTTTTATCCAATAGATTGTTGACATTAAGTTGCGTAGTAACAGTAGAATGGCCTACTTTCCAGGCATAGCCGAGAAGCGCATCAATCCGTACATAGCCCGGCATCTGCCAAGTATTGGCATTATTACCTTCACGTTGCCCTATCAGATAGGCGCCGGCTCCGAAACTTAAGCCGCGCAAGAATGGCTCTTGAACGGCGTATTTAGCCCAAAAGCTGCCTGAGTTTTTGGGGACATTCCAAAATCGGTGTCCTTGATCGCCTCGATTATCCTTGGTAATTTCAGTATCGGTATAGGCATAGCTTGCGATCAGATTTAAGCCGTCCGTGACTTGTCCTGAAACATCCACCTCCATGCCTCGGCTGCGGGCTTCTCCGGTTTGAACGGAAAATCTGGGATTCGTTGGATCGGCGGTGGCGACGTTTTGTTTGGTCAAGTCATAAAAAGCGACCGTTGTCAGCAATTTTTTATCGAGTAATTCCGTTTTGAAGCCAACTTCGTGTTGCTGGGCTGTTTCAGAGTCGAGCGGTTTTCCGCTTGACGCCAAGGCGGTATTCGCACCGCCGAGCGATTCCACATAATTGCCATACAAAGCGAGCCAAGGCCAAGGTTGATACACTAGACCCACGCGCGGGCTGAAAGCGTCGTTTTGAACTTCAGTCTCTCTGTTGCGCGCGGCTTCGATCGAAGTCGAAGCGGAGCCGCTGCTTCGTGTTGCCCAGTCATAGCGCCCGCCGCCCATGATATGCAGCTTATCGAAGAAAGTAATCTGATCCTGAAAGTAAGTGCCGTACCAGGATTGGGTCAGCGTACTAAAACTATTAAAATTATTCGCCGTGGCTAACGGAACCTGGCCATAGACCGGATTGAAAATATCAACCACCGGCCTATAGGCTGCCGGCGCGGGATTGCCTGAGAAGCCTTGACTTTCGGCCTTTTCCCAAAAATAATCGAATCCCGCTAACGCCTGATGCTGTGTGCCCAAGAATTTAAATTTACCGGTGAGGTCTATGTTAGTCGCATAAGTGTCGGTAACGTCAATCGGCCTGGTAGTCACACTACGCGTGGCGGTGCGGTTATTGGCAGGGTTCACCGGCCCATTAAAAAACGACGAATTGTTGATCTGATAATCAAGGTTGTAATAGTGAAAGCGGTGCTGTATTTTCCAGTCGTCGTTGAATTGGTGCGACCAATCGAAGCCAATCAGTAACTTATCAAATACGGAAGTTTCATTATCCGAACCAAATCCATAAAAGCGGCTGACGGGAACATTAGCGGGCCGATTGCCTACGACGGGAAGCCCCGTGTAACTGGTGCGCGTGTCGTACTGATATTCCAAATTCAAATTGACCTCTGTACGGTCGCTAGGCTTCCAGCTCAATGAAGGTGCGAAAAAAATCCGCTCCTGATCCATTTTATCTATGAATAAATTATTATTTTGATAGGCCAAATTAAGGCGATAGAGTAGCGAACGGTCTTTATTGATAGGGCCGGTCGCATCCGCCGTAGTACGGTACAAATCGTAAGAGCCGAACTGCTGCTCCAACGAGTAATAAGGGGTATCCAGTGGTTTCTTGGTCACAACATTGATCATTCCGCCGGGTTCAATCCGTCCATACATGGCGGCGGCAGGCCCTTTTACGACTTCGAGCTGTTCCAAGTTAGCCACCTCGTGTTGCGCGCGCCTTATCCGTAAGCCATTGCGATAGACGGTGGTCGAACCGTCAGAGACGAAACCGCGCATCTGGAAGCCTTCATACATGGGATCAGTTGCCCAGAAAATGCCGCTGACGTTCTTCACCGCATCTTTTATCCGAATCGCCTGTTGATCTTTAAATACCTGTTTCGGAACCACCTGAATCGACATTGGCGTTTCCATAATAGGCGTGTCAGTTTTAGTTGCCGTGCTGGCGTTGGTTCGGTTGTAATTGGGATTGTAAGGATCGTTGTCGGCATAGCCGGTTTTTCCGGTCACCGTCACCGCTTTTAACGTGAGAGCATTGGACTGGTTTTGTCTGGTTGGCGCTTCTAAGGTGATGGTTTTATCATTACTGAATCGATACTTAAGCCCGGTGCCGTTCAGCAGTTTTTCCAGCGCTTGCGCCGGTGTATAAGCGCCGTTAAGGGCAGGCGCTTGCAGTTTATCCGCCACATCGCCTTCATAAAGCACTTGCAGCCGGGTCTCCGCGGAAAAACGGGTTAATGCGCTGGCCAAGGATTGCGCCGGGATGTTGAATTGCAGGATTTTATCAGCTGCGACATCACCTGCATAGGCGTGTTGTCCCGCGCCAAACAGCATAAGAGGTATCATCAATCCGGCTGTCTTGATCAATTGTTGTCCGCGTTTAATACAAACCCGGCGTGTAGGTAGTGTCATTAGGTAGATCCTCCTTAAGTCATAAAAGTGTTATCTTCATGACCTACGACGAAGCGGAAAGGATTTACCCTTAGTCGTGGAGGAAAAAAATTGATGGCCATTAAACCGTTCGCCGCGAGTTTGTCGAACATGCACGCATTAACTTCACGGGCAATCGCTCAGGTCGCACAGGTAATACTGATGGCCTGCATGTTGTTTAGCGCATCCACGCAGCTTTATTATTTGTTATACTGCAAACACTTTGAAATGCGCCGGAGTCAATGATGGCAACAATTACATTTGATGCTCATAAATTTGTTCGCAAATTACAAGAGGCCGGCTTTGACCAAAAGCAAGCGGAAGGATTGACAGAGGCAATGCGCGCGGCCATTGAAGAATCGGAGCTGGTCACTAAAAAGGACTTACAAATTGAACTTGCACCCATCAAAGCCGATCTTAATTTACTCAAATGGATGATGGGGGCTCTTATCGCCCTCGCCATCGCCAATTTCTCCAAGCAATTTTTATGAGTGAACCGGCGGAAGCTGCCCAGCATCGGTTAATAAAGCAAAACCAGTTGATTCGGCAAGTTCACCGAGCTGACCTTCAGGGTGGTCTTGATGCCGTCAACCACGGCGCCGGGGTCTGCGGTATCAAACACGCCGCTGACGATCCGCTCTCTCAGCTTCGGGTTGATCAGCACGATTTGCCCGCTCCGGTAGCGATTCACTTCCTTAATCACCCGCGATAGCGGCTGCCGTTTAAAAATCAGTTGTCCGCGCCGCCAGGCGAGCGTTTCCAGAATATCGGAGGCCATCACCGGCCCGACGCGGCCCTGTTGGCAGTCTACTTGCTGATTGACATGGACTAAAGCCGGGGCATCGGCTTTGCCAGCCGACACTTCTACCGTGCCTTCGCTTACGATCACCCGCATATCGTCATCGGTCTTTTTAACGCTGAAGGCGGTGCCGACCGCGCGGGCGTTGGCTACGCCGTTGCTGACTATAAAAGGACGGTTTTTATCCGGGGACACCTGAAAAAAGGCCTCGCCGCGCAACAGCTCGATGCGCCGTTGCTTATCTGAAAGATTCACGGCGAGCGCGGTATCGGTGTTTAAAGTCAGCCGCGATCCGTCATCGAGCACGACGGTCAGTTGCTTGCCCGGCGCAGTGTAATAATCGCTTTGCCAATTCTGGTAATGCACCGGCAACCGATAGCTCAACAGAACAGCCAAAACCAGCGCAGATAATGCGATAGCTCGCCGGGCGTAAGGCTGCTTGCCGGATAAAGGTTGGCGCGCCGGCGCGGGCTGTTCGGCTGCGAGTCTGGCATGAACCCGTTTGCCGGGCGCTTCAAGCTGCTGCCAAAGCAGCCGCATCTTGTCGTAAGCTTTTGCATGCTCCTGGCTTTCCCTGTACCAGTTTTTGAATTGCTCCTGTTCCGCAGCCGTCACATCGTCCGCGTGCAGACGCGCAAACCATGCAGTCGCTTGGTCTGAAACGGATTGTCTGTGTGATGAAGGTTGGGTGCTGGGCATGATTGGTATTTTACTACAGAGTATCCAAGGGACAGAAAAGTCCGGTTGTTAGCGGCTTACCAATAAGACGTTTGACAGCGCCGCTTCCCTTACAAGGCGACATCGTTATGCGAGCGGTATTAATCAAACTGTTTCCGAATCAGCTCCAATGCCTTGCGCATATGGCTCTCTACGGTGCGTGGAGAGATGGCAAGCTCGTCACTGATCTCGGTATAACTTTTGCCTTCCACGCGGCTCATCAGAAAAACCGCGCGGCATTTCGGCGGCAGGTCGTAAATGATTTGTTCAAGAAACTCCAGTTGTTGGTGGTCGGACAATGCGGCATCCGGTTCGGGTTGCAGGCAGATAAAGTCTTCCGTAACCGGCCCTGCATCGCGTTTATTCTGCCGGGTTTGGCTGCGAAGATAATCGAGGGCAAGATTATTGGCGATACGAAACAGGTAGGCGCGCATATTTTCGATATTGCCTGCATCGGGATGATGCGCAATACGCAAATAAGTTTCCTGTGTCAAATCGGCTGCAGTCTCGGCGCAACGCACTTTATAAGTCAAAAACTGCATCAAGTCCTTTTGATGCAACAGGAAAAGCGCTGACATCCCGTGTTCCGGCAGCAGATTCATCGATGATACAGTTCCGTATGTCCGGCATTAAGTTTGAGGAGTTAAGGATATGGTCAGTAATAACTTCCCGACATGGATCGGATGAAATTTTTCCGTTCGCCCTGAGCTTGTCGAAGGGTGGGCGGAAAAATTTCGACCCACCGCGTCAAGCCGATCATGCTTCGACAGGCTCAGCACGAACGGCTTGACGACCGAAAATAGTGATTTCGGGAAGTTATTTGTAACCAGATCCTAAGTAAACGAATTACCGGCAAACTAAAAGCAAATATAATGCCACTTGAACTGATTTTTCTTTCGCCTCCCGCTAATCATGCAACCGGCTTGATATTATGCCTTCGGTTCGAAGACTGGTTATTCCGCTTTAAGTATGAAAAATAGGTTATATGACACACTAAAATAAGTCATATGGCTTTATCCGGCCGAATGGACGCTGACCTAATTGCCTGACTGTTTCAACAAAGCAAGACTCAACCGGAAGATTGCAGGCCTTATGCGGCGAACACACCGGAAACGAATAACGACGGATAAGTCAGGCGGGATAAGTTGCTAATAATTAATCATCTTTGTATTATCTATCGCAAGCCAACCGGCGAAGCCATTGCCTTAGCCTCTTATAAAACTGAACTGACCGTTTGGCTGAAAAAATCACCCTTATATAACCGGAGACAAGCCCGTGGCATTACAAACCATCCCGCGCCACATCAGTGCGGAAGAGTATTTGCAAGGCGAATTACTATCGGACATAAAACACCAGCTGATCGACGGCGAGGTTTATGCGATGGCAGGCGCCAGCGAGAACCACAATTTGCTGGCGGGTAACATCTTCAGCGAATTAAAGAACCACCTGAAAGGCACGCCTTGCCGAACCTTTATGGCCGACATGAAAGTCAGGGTTGCCGAAGACTTTTTCTATCCCGATGTCATGGTGGTCTGCGCCGAAGACAACGAAGACGAATACTACAAAAAATCGCCGGTTATCATCGTTGAGGTATTGTCAAAAACCACCCGCAAATTCGATCAAACCAGAAAACGCATACGCTGCCAAACCATACCCACACTGCAAGAATACGTGCTTATCGAGCAGGACAAAGGCGAAATACAAGTATTCAGCCGCAGCCAAAACTGGCAATCGTCTTATTACTATCTGGGCGATTCGATCACCTTTCACTCGTTAGGGATTACTATCTCTGTTGAGGATATTTACTATCAGGTCAACAACGAAGACGTGCTGGCCTTCAGTGAACAAAAAACAGTACTCCCCTAAACAGGCGAGTTGGGCCGACAAAAAGACCGCAACCTAAGTTACGCTGCTTTTAACTTATGCGCCTTGCGTTTTTGCAGCCAACGGATTACGCCGGTAATAAACAGTACCGGACAAGCCAAACCCGATAAAAACACCAGAATCCGCCCCGTCATGCCGAACGCCTGCCCGGAATGCAACGGCCATTGCCACTGAGTAAACACTTCGCCCGCCGTGCCGATCGTCGGATCATCCAAATCCAGTATTTTGCCGCTGTAACGATCCATCACCACGCAACGCCGCTGCAACAGGCTACCGGGCGCATCGACGCCATTCTGGCATACGGTATAGGTTTGGGTCGGTTCGGGAGCACCGTAAATAAAGTGCGGCCGGCCGGATAGCGTTGCCTGGCGATAGCGACCGCTTGATCCATGCCTATGGCCTGGGCATTGCCGGTCGGTGGCGTGGAATGAAACCAATAACGGTAAGTCACCGGCGAAAACAATTCCAGCACCGGCACTACGTTATGCGGCAACACCATGTAAATCCCGGAAAACAGCACCGGTAACATTACCAACGCGGTGTAAGAACCGAAGACTTTGTGCAGATCGTAATTGCAGCGGATGCCGCCGGATTTAGGCTTGACAGTCAAAGCCTGCCGCCAGCGCCCGGTCAGCGGCCACCAAACGATCAAGCCGGTCAGCACCGAGATCATCAATAACGCGCCGGACAGCCCTACCGCCACCGTACTGACATCATGCGGCTTAATCAGTAGCGCGTAATGCAATTTGAACACGAAGTCGATCAATGTATTGGGAACAGAAAGGCTCGCGGGTTGATGAGGGTTTCCGGGTTGGGAACTTGCGACAACCGCAAAAAAGAATTCCTGCATGATGTCGTCAACATCCTGTTCCCTGGGTCCGCGTCCGCGAATAAAGGCGTTGACTTCGTGGGCATGTTTCAGGAACAGGTCATGCAGGAAACTGGGTTTGGATTCGGACATCGGTTGCGCAAGACAGAAGTGGCGTCAGTGCGTTTAAGCAATATCCATACCCGCTTATGTTTCTTTCAGTATCAATGGCTTGATGCGTCCGGCCAAAAAAATGCGTCATATGCCGCAACTAAATAAGGCATATGACACAGTTTTTTTGGATTTTACCGCGGTGACTATTACCCGGTTTTTATCATCTGCAACCGCCGCGCACGGCGCTTTTGCAGCCAGCGAACGATGCCCGTGACATAGAGTATGGCGGGAATAAAGCCGCTGACAAAAACCAGCAACCGCCCCGCCATGCCGGCTATTTCGCCATTGTGCAAAGGATGAAGCCAGTTCATGAAGGTATCGCCGATGCGCTCCAGTCTTGGATTTCTTGTTGATAATACCGCACCGCTGTATTGATCGACCCAGACCGTGGTTTTTGGGAAGCGGAAACTGGGCTCGCCTTGCTGGTACAGCATGATTCTATACGCCCCCTCCTGCCCATCGGGTGTTTCTATCCAGCGTAAAACGGCCTCGGGATAAAGAGATTCGGCTGTTGCGGCGGCCTGATCCAGACTGATCCTGGAATATCCGGCTTGATACGGCGAACGATTGGCCTCGGCCCGGTACAACGGCGACAGATGATTAATCAGCGGTTTAAATACGGCGGGCAATTCCAAAATCGCGCCGCTGACCAATAACAGCAATAGAACCGGAAAGCTGTAAACGCCTTGGGTTTTGTGCAGGTCGAAAATGAACCGGGCCCTGCTTGCGCCGCGCTTAATCGACAATGCCTGACGCAATTTGCCTGTTGCAGGCCACCACAAATAGATGCCGCTAAGCAAAGGTATCAGCAACAGCAATCCGATAATGCCCATCAGCGTTTTGCCGGTACCGTCCAGCAGTAACGCATAATGAAGATCAAACATCCAGGTCATCACGAATTCGCCCCAAAAACGGCTGCTGACGACGTCGGAAGTATAGGGATTAACCCAAACAATCAGCGGCGCAAAAGACAGGCCCGTTTTTTCGGCAGGTTTATAGTAACGCGCCATTAACATGGCTTGGTTATGGCGCGGCATTTCCAGCCGCCAGGAAGCGTTGCGTTCAGGATGAGCTTGGCGGATAGCCTGAAAGACGGCTTCATACGGTTGCGCTTGTTGCCGGGCCTGAGTCGCCGATACGTGCAACGCCGGATTGAGTATTTCATCCAGTTCGACATAAAAAACCAGCAGGCTGCCGGTAAGGCCCGCGAGGACAAATACCAAACCGGCACTCAAGCCCAAGTAAAGATGGAATGCCAGCCACACCTTGCGCCATTTTGTACGGCGCGTGGAATGGTTCGTTAAATGTGTTCCGGCAGGCATGCGTCAGTTACAGATCGTATTTGACATTGATCGCGCCATAAAACGCACGGCCGTCGCCGGGCGAATGCATGGTTTGATTGACCGTGGTGTTATACCAGACATATTCCCAATAGGTATCCGCGAGGTTTTTTACCTGGAACTGCAAATCGACGATTTTGTTGACCTGATAACCCAAATCCAGGTTTAACAGCGCATATTCGCCGAATTTGCCTTTTGCATTCGCCTCATCGGTGTAATAACTGCTTTGCCCGGTCGTCCACAGCGACGATTTCAGCTTGGGCGTTATCTGATAATCGATACCGCCGGAAAACAGGTAGTTTGGGGTGTTGAAAATTTGCGTGCCGGTCAGCGCGGGATTGCTGGGCGGCTGGGCTACGATGGCTTCTTGCAGGGAATAAGTCGTCCATACGCTGACCGATTCAACCGGTTTGATTTTAACCTGCACATCGACGCCTTGGCGGTCCGTCGCGCCAATCAGCGTTGAGTCGTTATTCGCGCTATTCAGAACCCGGCTCGATTCATTAGTGGCCGTTTGCTGCCAATAAGCAACGCGCCCTTCGGCCCAATCGACCGGTTCCAATTTAAGGCCGACTTCCCAGCCCTCGTTAATCGATGGAGCGACATCAATCGGATTCGGATTGGTTTTAAACGTAGCGGTACCCACTGCAACCTGGAAAGTGCGGCCCCAATTGCCGTAGAGGCTGTAACCTTCTATCGGCGTAATAACCGCGCCCATTTTAGGCTGCCAGATGGTGCCGTAATCGTTAACCGCATAGGATTGATTATTAAGCTTGTTGGTATAGTCGCCGCCAACCGTATCGGCGCGAAACCCCGGCGTCAGTTTCAGCCATTTGAACGGCTTAATCATGGCTTGCAAATAGCCGCCATAAACATTGAAACTAAAATCCTGGTCCCGGACTTGCGATGTTCTGATGCGGTTTAAATTCCTGTAGCGCCGGCTTTTATTGTCTTGCTGTTGAATATCGAAGCCGGTCTCTAACGAGAAATCATTCAGCCAGGAAATTGTCGGCCGGTATGTCAACGACGTCGTGCCGCCATACTGGACTTCATTAGTCAGCCGCTCCTGCTGGGATTCGGCGGCGCTATACCGGACCCAGCGTTGATCATCGAATACATTGGCGTAACTTTTCGTGGACCAGAATAAATCGTCGGTTACATTCACCTCCAAGTGCCCGCTGATTTGTCCGACTTGCCGGGTGCCGCCGTCAGTCGCATTATGCGGCATCGATTGGGTTGGATTGGCCCGAGCTTGCGCCAAGGTCAAATATCCGGGTTCTTCAGCATCCGCATCGCTCCATCGGGCAATCAAGCCGACTTTGTACTTTTCGCTTTCGGGCGTGTAGAACCATTTGCCGGAGAAACCGTTTTTTTCCGAAGAGGCATGGTCGCGATAGCCGTTGGTTGCCCGGTATGACACGCTATAGTTTTGCGAAAAACCGCCGGTTTCGTAGCCCAGACCGGTTTGAACGTCATGGGTGTCGAAACTGCCGTAACTTACCCGGCCCTTAGCGTAATTGCCGCCTTGCCGGGTGAATATGTTGGCGTTACCGGCGATAGCATGCAGGCCGTAGCGCGGGTCGTTGGTGCCGCGAACCACTTCAATCGACTCGATTTCCAACGGAAACAGCGCATCGATGAAAGGCATGTTGCCGTCGTTGGTATTGCTCGGGATGCCGTCAATCAACAGCTTGACGCCATTAATATTGCCTTCGCCATTGAAGCCGCGAAAAGAAAACTTCCCTGTCGTGGTGCCTTGGTTGAACTGGGTAATCTGCACGCCCGGCATCCGGTGGAATAAATCGTAGCTGGTCAGCACGTTTTGGTTTTCGATTTTATCGGCATTCATAATATCGACCGAACTCAGAATATCCCGGCTTTGCAATGTTCCTGAAGGCGTCGAAGGCACCGTCATCTGCCCCAATTCAAAGACGGAATTGTCAACCGGCGGTTTTTTTGCCGCTACGACAGGAGCGGCATCCGGCTTTTTAACCGATTTATTGGGCTCCAGCGTCACGGTGTTCGGTCCGGTGCGGCGAAAGCCGATGCCCGTTCCTGTCAATATCTGCTGCAAGGCCGCATCGGCGCTATAGTGTCCCTGCACGCCCGGCGAAGAAAGGCTTTTGACCATCTCCGCATTGTAGGCGAACTGGATTCCGGCCTGTTCGGCAAAGGCGCTCAGCGCGGAATAAAGCGGCTGCTTGGCTATGTTGTAGTTGCGGCTCCCTGCTTTGACAGCGCCTGCCGCGGTTGACGTGCTCGCCTCATTGGCCTGAATCATCATCGGCGCGGTTAATGTAACCAAGCCTATATGCAGGACGATGCGGGCGCGCTTGCTGCCTTTCCCTGACGCCAAAGCCGGTGTTCCTGTGTTCTTCATGGTTTTTCCTCGTAGTTGTTAGGTGCTTATTTATGACTACGAATGGGACGATGAAGAACCGCATAAAAACAGCTGCGGCAAATTGTCGCAGCGTCGCCGGGCTTACCGTGCGCGCCCTAAGAAAGCGCTGATTTAACCCTTCGACAAGCTCAGGATGATCGATAAGCTTTTGATTTCGTTCGTGGTGAGCTTGCGAAATCAATTTATTCAGCGCTTCCCTAAAAACATAGCGGGATCGTAATACTGGACGGATCGATGATCAGGACTGCAAAAACACAAAAGGCCCTACCCGCCGGATCTTGATCGGTAGCGTATCCTTCAGCGTGTCCAGCCAGACATCGATGTTGTTGAGGTCGATAGCAACGTTGATTTCTTTATCGGCCAGGGTATCGCCCAGCAGGGTTACCTGCCCGCGATGGTAGCGGTTGATTTCGGCGACGACCTGCTTCAGGGTGACGAAGTTCATGATCAATCGGCCTCTGCGCCAGGCTTCGGCAGCCGATACGTCGGCCGCCAATACCCCGCTCAAACTTTGCGCATCGAAAGTCGCACGCTGGCCGGGATGCAGGGTAATGAACGTTCCTTGCCTCTTCGTCTGTTCGGTGCGAACCTTGCCCTCCAGAAGCGTCACCGCTCCCGCGGAGTCGTCATAACGGACAATAAACCGGGTGCCGAGCGCTTCGGTGACGGTGTTGCCGGCCTGCACCCGGAACGGCCGGCTGCTGTCGTGAGCCACCTCGAATTCCGCTTCCCCCCGAAACAGGACGACGCGCCTTTCGTTATCGCGCCAACTTACATCGAACGCGGTATCGGTATTCAGGTGGGCGACGCTACCGTCCTCAAGACGGATCGAGGTTCGCTCGCCGATATGAGTGCTGTAATCGGCCCAAGGCTCGCGCAGGTAATCCGGGAACATGCCCAGAGTGGCCGTCAGCAACAGCGATGCGGCCACGGCCAGACCCACGCTCCAGCGTAGAGAATGAGCGGGTTTAGCCGTCTTGCCCGGCTTCCTGCGCCGCTGCCTGTCGGCTATCACCGGCGCATCCATCATTCGCCAGAGATTCTCGATCTGACGGTAACTGTGGTCATGCGCCGGGCTCTGCTTGCGCCATGCTTCAAAACGGGCGCGCTCAACCGTACTGATGTCTCCCGAGGTCAAGCGGACATGCCAGGCGACGGCCTCTTGCTCCAGACGCTCGCTAGTTTTCGCTGCGGAATCATTCATCGATACGGCTCAAAAAAATGGGGGATTGTTTATCACTATAACGAATGCGCCGGCCTTGAACCACATTATTCGTCTTCCCCATCGGCCACTTGACGGCAATGGTTCAGGGCTCGCACGACATGCTTTTCCACCAGGCTTTTGGAAATGCCCAATTGCCGGGCGATTTCGGCATGGCTGTAGCCTTCGATCCGGCTCAGGTAAAGCACTTCGGCGCATTGGTCCGGCAATTCCCCAAGCGCGTTTTGCACCCGCTTGAGCCGGTCGCGGTCTACGACCGTCCGATAAGGACTCGGCGCTTTGTCGATCTCTGTTTCATTGCCGCAAAACCGGTTCAGCAATTCGGCATGTCGGCGTTGGCTGCGCAGATGATCAATCGACAGGTTTGAGGCCACCCGAAACAGCCACGCACGCACGCCGCCTTCGCTGACTACGGACGCCTGCATTTGCGGAAGGCGAAGATAAACTTCCTGAGCCAAATCCGCCGCGGCTTCCGGGCATTGCACCCGCCGGGTCAGAAACTGGTGTAGCTGCGAACTCGCGTCCAAAAAAATCCGATTGAGATCGTCCGCCGGAAATGGCGCTGATGAATCGAGGGGTAAGGTCTCCTCATAAAAATCCATATTTGCCGCGGTTTCCGTCTCTTGAGTGGGATGTTCCTGAGATTTACGATGAAGCCGGTCCTCGGCCATAGTGGATGCCGTTTTAAAGAGTAAGGCGCGCGGGTTATGCAGCGATTCGAGATTGGGGTATTGCGACGACAGGTGCAAAAACGATTCCTGCACGATGCCGGCGACATCGTGCTCCATAGGCCAGCGCCCGCTGATAAAGGCGCTGACCTCATGAGCATGTTGCAGGAAGAGCTCGTGCAGGAAGCTGTGCTTGGGTTCGGACATCGCGTTATGAGGAACTGGATCAAAATAAGAATAGAAACAGAACCTTCAAGCAATACACATGCCAGTTAATTAAACATAAATAACAACAGGTTGGGAGTCGCAGCAAAAAGAATGCGTCATATGCCGCAGTCGAATAAGGCATATGACGCAGTTCTGGATTTATGCTTGATACCGCGAAAAAGCATCCGCATAAACCTAAAGAAAATCAGTTCAGCCTTCCAAAATCCCGTTCGCCCCGAGCCTGTCGAAGGGTTCAACGCGAACTGTTTCCGAATGCTCAATAGAACACGGATGCCAAAAGCAGGCGACACGGATAGGACTGATTTACACAGATTTTTAGTTTGTTTGCGCTTTTAGATCAGTGTTCTATTGAGCATACGCTGAACAGTTACGAATTTTTTTAAGCAAGGCCATAACGACATAAAAGCTATAAGGCTTGCGAACCCGGCATCAAACAACAAGTTGTGGACATGTCCATCAATGGCAGTGGCATCCGTGATACAGCACGAGTTCTCAAGATCAACAAAAACACAGTGATTAGCACGTTAAAAAAAAGCGAGCAGCATTGTCCAAGTAAATCCCAACTTTCAAGCCTTAAATCCAAAAGGAAATCTAGCTGTGAGAGTGGAATTGGCTTGTGATGAGGCTGAAATGGACGAACAGTGGTCATTTTGTAGGCAACAAGTCCAATCAGCGTTGGCTATGGTATGCCGTTGATCATGCGACGAACACAGTGCCGGCTTATGTGTTTGGCAAACGCAAGGATGTCGTGTTCAAAAAGCTGAAAGCATTACTTGAGCCCTTTGGCATCAGCCGTTATTACACCGATGATTGGGGCGCTTATGAGCGTCAACTTGAAAGTGATAAGCATGAAGTGGGTAAGCGCAACACACAAAAAATTGAACGTAAAAATTTGAATTTCAGAACCTGGATTAAACGACTCACTTACAGATTTAACCCACTACCCGCTGAGGTTCCATGATCGAAGTGAGCTAAATTTGATCCATTTTCCAAGTTCAGCTTTCTGCAAGTCGTCAACAGCCTATTTTTAGGGTAGGGGCGACCTTGATTAGCCGAACCCGCCTCAATAGTTGCGCCTGAAATTGTGTCATTTCACGCAGTCAATGTGCCATATGCCGTATTCCGGCAACCAGTGACCAATAAGTCCCATTAAATATCAACACACTAATTATTGGCTCGGTTATTGCTAGCTTATTGAGTCTATCGAAAAGGAATGTTCCAATCCGTCAGCCAAGCTATCGCCATGACCAGCCTTACACTCACTATCAATGATTTGTTTTTAAATCATCGGCAATCGTTAATTCAAACTATCTACCGCATCGTCGGTTGCCCGCAGACAGCAGAAGATTTGGCGCACGAAGCCTACTTAAAAATGCTGCAAGCCTCAAAAAATCAGGAAATAAGCTATCCACATCCTTTTCTCTACCAAATTGCCCGCAATCTGGCGCTGGATCATCTCCGCAAGGAAAAGATACGTCAGCGTAGCGATAGTACTCCAAAAGACGGTGAAGATACCGGCAAGCAGCTGGAATCTATTCCTTCAACTGTCCCCACACCCGAGCAGCAAACCGCCGACCGGCAGCAAGTCTCACTGATGCTTGATGCGCTGAGCGGTTTGTCGGAACGCCGCCGTCAAATTTTGGTGCTGCATAAATTTCATCACTGGACATACGAACGCATTGCCCAGCATTACGGCATTTCCCGCAGTGCGGTGGAAAAAAACGTGCATATTGCTCTTGCGCACTTACTGTCCGCACAAGAGGAATCTCCGTTTTAAAGTGTGGATTTGTGTTTTACGCACGTCTAGTAATGATAGAATTCTGCAAAATCATCTAAGTTGTACACCCTATGTTTTTACACGCCGAACCGAAATCGCCCTCCACCTTGGGTACAACGCAAGATCAGGCATTAGCTTGGTTTGCCCGTTTGCAGGACAGTAAAACCAGTCAACGCGATCGGGCTGAATTTGCCGATTGGCTGGCCGCCAGTCCGGCGCATCAAGCCGCTTACGATAAGGTCGCTCGGTTGTGGCAATCGCAGGCGCTGAATGTAGCCTTGAGTCAATACGCGGCGATTCCATTGCCGCAAAAACAGCAAAAACCACCCCCGCAACGCTGGGCCGCCGCAGCCTGCATAGTATTGGCGAGCGGCTGGCTGCTACTTGGATCGGGTTTGATAGAACGCTGGCAAGCCGATGCAGTGACCGCTACCGGCGAGCAACGCCGCATAGTGTTGGCCGACGGTTCGGCGGTCACGTTGAACACCGATACTGCGCTGGCGTTTAACACCATCGGCGAGCGGCGCGGCGTAAAAATACTCAGCGGTGAAGCCTATTTTGAAGTGCAGCCCGACAAAACCCGGCCATTTATCGTCGAGACGGAACAAGGCACGGTGCGGGTAGTCGGCACTCGTTTTAGCGTCAAAACCGGCGGCGCTACTCAGGTTGATGTCGAAAGCGGCATTGTCGTCTGCGCCGGGCTGCGGGGCGATAGTCGCCAACTCACCGCCGGACAGCATACCAGCATCGCCGGCCAGGGCGTTGCCGGAATCACTCCGGTCGACACTGGCCGGGCTTTCGCCTGGCTTAACGGCCGGTTGATCTTTCAGGATCAGCCGTTGGCAGAGGTGATCGCCGAACTCGATCGTTACCACCCCGGTGCTATAGTCATCACTGACGCCAAACTCGGTCAAACCCGCGTCACGGGCAACTACAAGCTGGAAGATACCGCAGCCATTGTTCGCGCCTTGGCAGACATCTCCGGCGCGCGGGTGATCAATCTGTCGCCGTATTTGACTGTGTTGAAAGGCTAAATTTTCATCGACACCACTGTATCGCCCAGCATATTAAACTCAGGATCGCTAGTCAGCAACACGGCTTGTTCCTTAATCGCGTTTAACTTCCTGTTTGTGCTCATCTATCAGCTCATTCGCCAAAGAAACATCCCGTTTCAAAGAACCTCGAAAATTAGCCACAGAATTGCTTGGCAATGGATACAACAGTTCCAGATGATCATCAGCATCGCTTATCTCAACAATATGACCTGATTTTATGCCGTTCCTGGACATAGATTTTTAATCCAGCGCCGCCAATGCGGCTTCAGGCGCTTTATCGAGTATCTTCAACAATGCTTTGGCTGCGCCTGTCGGGCAACGCTTGCCTTGTTCCCAATTGCGAATAGTCTCTAACGACACATCAATTCGCCGAGAAAATTCAGATTGACTCAAGCCCAAGCGCTTACGAACCCGACGCGCAAATTTTGCTGCGTCCAGCATGGCTTCCGCATCATCCAACTGTTGCTGCTTGGCGATATCGCGTTCGGTTGTAGCATTCAGACGCTCTAAATCCAGCCTGCCCTCAGGCAACGAATCTCGTTTCGCCAGATCAATGCTTATGTGCACTGTTTTCATAGTTGATCACCTCTCGTTGATTAGCCTTGCGTGCTGAAATGATGCGGATTGCACTGCCCCGCAATGTGTAGACAACAAAAAACACGCGCCGGTCGATTGCTCCCAATAGTTGATAACGCTCTTCGCCATAATCCCAACGCATATCTTTTTTAACAAGCCGGTCTGGATCCAGAAATGCATGCACCACATAAGCAAAATCAAACCCACGCTGAGTAAAACAGGCATTACTTTTATTTTCGTCCCATTCAAAATTCATGGACGGAGTATGGCTCATTGAACTATGTCTGTCAAACGAATCGTCTATCGATCAAAGGCTTATTGAAAATAAGCATAGCGATACACTAAATCCACGAAAAAAAATTTCCCCGCAAGTGTGTGTTAACTATGCTGATACGTCTCGTTACTTGTGCGCGTACAAACGCGCTGACTACGACACTACAAATAAGGAGAATTCATGCATCGGTTTCACCCTAACGCGCCCTGCACATTGCGCAAACTGACTATCACCATTGCCTTGGCATTGCCCGCATTCGGTTCGCCGCTATCGGTTATGGCTGCTGACACTGCGGCGCAAAATGCCGCAAATCCGCAAAGTGCGGCGTTTAGTTTTAATATTCCAGCCCAACCCTTGGCGGACGCTCTCAACGCCTTCATCGCCGCCAGCGATTGGCAAGTCGGTTTTCCTGCCGGTATGGCGAACGATGTACGCTCCAGCGCCGTCAACGGCAACTACACCCCGCAGCAGGCTTTGCAGCAGTTACTGGTAGGGAGCGGGCTAAATTATCGATTAACCGGAACCAATACCGTGACGCTTGAAAAAGCGCCGGTTTCTAAAGCAGCAGGCTCTACAACCTTGTCCGGGGTAACGGTTAAAGGACAACGGCAGTATGACCCTAACGA
>NZ_PTIY01000022.1 GCF_002934365.1 Methylobacter tundripaludum
ATAATAAGCCAGCTTTCCGACTACGACCGGGCTTGTCCAACAACCGGTTCAGATTGTGGCTCGCTATCGCTCACACAATCTAACCTTATTCGTTATGCCTTTGGCTTTGGCTTTGGCAAACTTGCCAAAACATTCTGTACCCACCGATTGAAGCCGTTGCCCTTCTCATACATATAAATATCGTAGAACTCTGGATACATTTCTTTGAATTTTTCGTTGAATTTCTCTTCTGAGTAAATGCCGCCTATGGCAGTAAACACTACACCCAACCTTCTGTTAATGTCTTTGACTAAATGACCTTTTCTCTTTCGCGGCAGCTTTACGGTTTCACCGAAGGCTTGCAATTTTAAGAAAGCTCGATGCTGAACAGTATGCACTCTGTCATTCAGCATTAGTCTCCACAAAATATCTTTGGACTGTTGACATTTGAATTTCCCCAGCTCCTCAACTGCGGCGAGGCGGGTTTTGTAGCTTGTTCTATCCGCAGCATGTCTCTTAAGCTCTTCAATGTTGTCTGGAACTGTGTTCTCCAAGATCACTCCTCCTATCGGTGACTTCAACTGCATAACGTAATATATACGACATCAATTGTCGTATAAAAACATGTTGTTCAAGATAAAAACGCCATTCACGCTCTATCGGTTCAGACATTGATAGCTTCCTTTTCGATAAAAGGACGTAACTCCGGGCGCAAGGCTTTTTCGGTGACCAGATCGACCGGACACCCTAACTGGTCTTCCAGGTAGAATTGCACGCCAAAATAGCGCGCCGAGGTGGCAGGCCCATCAAATCCAACCAGAATATCCACATCGCTGTTTTCACCGGCATCATCACGAGCGGTTGAACCGAATAATGCCATTTGGGTAACACCGAACTGCTGAGTCAGTATGGGTTTTATTTTTTTGAGTATGGCTAGGGCGTTGTTGCGTTTCATGGCGGTTTTCTGTCAATGATAGCGAGCTATCAAAAGGTCGAATACTTTCAGTGTACCAAAAAAATCGCGGCTGATTGGGAGGAATTTTAAAGACGCTCTTAAGCATGTCGGCAGATGCCCGCTATAAAAGGTCAATACCATGTTAATATTGATGTCTGGAATTTTTTTTTCGCAGCCCTAATGAATCTTCGTTTCCTCGCGTAGGAACAATGAAACTAGCCGCAAAAACGACACCAAGGGGATTAAACAATGACAGCAGTAATTCTTGACGAACAACTCGACAGACAATTTAGTCAGCTGGCTAAACAAGCTCATATCTCTATAGACCAAGCCGTTAATGATGCCTTACGCGAATATTTAGTCGATTATAACGATGCTCAGCTTGCGGAAAAAGCGCTGGATGAACTTGATAACAATGAAGACGAGTTGATTGACTGGAACGAGGCTAAAAAAAGCCTTTATGAGTAAATGGCAAGTCAAGTTAAAGGGCAGTGCGGCAAAATCTTTAAAATCACTCGATACCGGTATAAAGCAGCGAATTGAACGGTTTATAGGCCAGCTCATCGAAACTGATAATCCACGTTCGCACGGTAAAGCGCTGCAAGGAAAGCGATATGCCGGATTATGGCGTTATCGAATTGGAGATTATCGGCTGATTTGTCAGATAAAAGACGGCGAGTTAATCATCTTGCTGTTGGAAATTGGACACAGGAAAGACATTTATAAATAATCCATCATAGCGGCTCAGCCGTTTCCAAATGCGACGGTTCGGAACATAGAAGCTCTCTATAAAAGCCCAATACTATGTTAATATTGGCGTCTTGGATTTTTTATCGCCGCGCCAATGACTAAGTCTCCCCCCTCCCAATTAATCGACCGCTTCGGCAGAATCGTTGATTATTTGAGAATCTCGATTACCGACCGCTGTGATTTCCGTTGCCTGTATTGCATGGCTGAGGACATGACGTTCCTGCCGCGCGCGCAGGTTTTGACGCTGGAAGAGATTTATACGCTGGCCCTAGCATTCGCCGAATTGGGCGTGAAGAAAATCAGGATCACCGGCGGCGAGCCTTTGGTCAGGAAAGGTGCGTTGGAGCTGTTGCAAAACATCGGCCGTATAGAAAGTCTGAATGAGCTGGTGATAACGACCAACGGCTCTCAGCTTGAAACGATGGCGGCGTCTTTAAAAGAGGCGGGCGTAAAACGCATTAATATCAGCCTGGATACGCTGGATGCCGACAAGTTTAAGGCGATCACCCGAACCGGTGATTTGGCGCAGGTGCTTAGAGGCATTCAGGCCGCCAAGGCGGCAGGGTTTGAGCGGATAAAAATCAATGCGGTCATTCTCAAGGACAGGAATCATCTGGAAGTGAACGACCTGGTCCGGTTTGCGGTCGATAACGGCATCGACATCAGCTTTATCGAGGAAATGCCGCTGGGCGTCGTCAGTCAGCATGACCGGGCCGACGCCTATTATTCCAGCGATTTGATCAAGGCCGATTTGGCGGAGCATTTTGCTTTAATCGCCACGCCTGAAAAAACCGGTGGGCCGTCGAATTATTTTAATGTGTCTGGTACTCAAACCCGCGTCGGCTTTATTTCCCCGCACAGCGAGAACTTTTGCAGTACCTGTAACCGGGTGCGCTTGACTGTTGAAGGGCGCTTGCTGTTATGCCTGGGTAATGAGCATTCGGTCGATTTAAAGCAGGTCATCAGGGTTCATCCGGGCGACATGGCGGCGCTGAAACAAGCTATTGTCGATGCGATGCTGATTAAGCCGGAAAAACACGAATTTAATATTAACGAGCAGCCGGTTATATTGCGGTATATGAGTATGACTGGAGGCTAAGGGCGAAAGACGAAAGGCGAAAAAATCCCTTTGACCCTTAGTCTTTCGCCCTTAGCCCTTTGCCTTCTTTCCCCTTTACCTGAGATTTTAAAAAATGTCTTTCGCCCAGCTCGGCTTAGCCGACGAACTCCTTAAAGCCGTAGCCGATCAAGGCTATGTCACGCCTACACCGGTACAACAAAAAGCCATCCCCTTGATCCTTGAAGGCAAGGACGTATTGGCAGGCGCGCAAACCGGCACCGGAAAAACCGCCAGTTTCACCTTGCCGTTATTGCAGCGGCTGGCCGAGAGTCACGACCCGCATCAAAAGCCGCGCCGCGTTCGCGCTTTAATTTTGGTACCAACCCGCGAATTGGCCGCGCAGGTGTATGAAAGCGTAAAAACTTACGGCGCGCATTTGCCGTTGCATGCGGAAGCGGTGATCGGCGGCGCGAGCATCGGCATCCAGACCCGCCAGTTACGCCGGGGCTGCGACATCGTCGTGGCGACGCCGGGGCGCTTGATCGACCATGTGCAGCAGCGCAACATCAATCTGTCCAACGTGGAAATACTGGTGCTGGACGAAGCGGACCGCATGCTCGATATGGGTTTTTTGCCCGACATTAAGCAAATCATGGCGCTGATCCCGAAGAATCGGCAGAGTCTGTTGTTTTCCGCGACCGTGCCTAATGCGATCAAATCTCTGGCGGCTCAGTTGTTGAACAATCCGGTTGAGGTCGAAGTCGCCAAGCAAAACGCCACGGCTGAAAATGTCTCGGAAAGGGTTTACGGCATCGGACGCGAGTACAAGCGCGAATTATTGTCCTATCTGATCGGCAGCAATAACTGGAAGCAGGTGCTGGTATTCGTGCGCACCAAACACGGCGCAGATCGCCTGGAAAAACAGTTGGTCGAGGACGGCATCCGCACTGCGGCGCTGCATGGCGACAAAACCCAGGGCGCACGCAACAAGGCGCTGGAGTATTTTAAAACCGGCAAGGTTTCGGTATTGGTTGCGACCGATATTGCCGCACGCGGCCTGGATATTGACGACTTGCCGCATGTGGTGAATTTTGATTTGCCGCAGGTGCCGGAAGATTATGTGCACCGGATCGGCCGTACCGGACGCGCCGGTTCGAGCGGCGAGGCCTTGTCGCTGGTGTGTCCCGAAGAAGCCTGGATGCTGGTGGAAATTGAGAAACTGCTCAAGCGGCAAATTCCGCGTGTGGCCGATACCGGTTATGAGCCGGTTTCGTTGAAGGTAATCGATGCGCCGAAAAAGCATGTCCCCAACAAAACGACCGGCAAGAAAGATATGCGGCATACCAAAAAACCGGCCGCTCGCGGCGCTAAATCGGCGGTTCGGGACGTTAAACAGCCTGACGGCAAGCGGATCGATTCAAGAGGCAAGGGCAGGTCGGGTTCCAGGGGTAAGGCTTAAGCCCAATAAGTGGCGAGCCTGTAACCTGCGCGGTGTCAGGGAAGCGCTGAATAAACCGCTCCCGTTCATGGTTCGACAGGCTCACCACGAACGGAATCAATGTCTTACCGTTCGTCCTGAACCTGTCGAAGGACTAAATCAGAGCGACCTTAGCCTATGCACCGCATGATCGTGCCGACTAAGGATTTGGTTAAAAATAACTTCCCGAAATCATTATTTTCGCTTGTCAAGCCGTTCGTGCTGACCCTTCGGCTACGCTCAGGACTAAAGGCCTTGTCGAAGCATGATCGGCTTGACGCGGCGGGACGAAATTTTTCCGCCCACCCTTCGACAAGCTCAGGGCGAACGGAAAAATTTCATCCGTTCAATATCGAGAAGTTATTACTGACCATATCCTAAGCCAGCTTGACTAATTGCCCGGTCGCCGCAGATTCCAACGCGGCGACGATAATTTGGCAATTGGCTTTCGCATCGTCCAGCGACAGCTTCGGGGCATTGCCGTTCAATACGCAATCGCTGAAATGCTCGATTTCCAGCTTGAAATGATTAGCCGCGGGCAGCCATTCTTCATTCGGTTCTCCGTCTTCAGTCCACCAGGAAATCACCGGCGCATCGCCGGGCATACACCAGACGTTGTGGCATTTAATGCCGCCCTTGGTGCCGATGATTTCATATTCGCAGCGTCTTGCGCGTTCGAAGCTGAAATCGAAATGCGCGTATTTTCCGTCACCGAAATTGATGATGCCGCTGGTTGCAATATCGGCGCCGCTCTCGACATACTTCGCTATCGCGGTGACCGAGACCGCAGGCTCGTCGAAAAACATCCGCGCGGAATGGATCGCGTAACAGCCGATGTCCCACATCGCGCCGCCGCCGTTTTCGATATTTTCCGCCAGACGATAGATTCGCGCAGGCCGCATCATGAACGAATAGCTGGAGCGTACCGACCTTATTTCGCCGATCAGCCCCGAATCGATTAATTCCCGCACTCTCGCATGTTGCGGGTGGAAGCGGTACATAAAGCCTTCCATCACGGTAACCTTATGCCGTTGCGCGGCGGCTTTAATGGCGTCTATATCGGCTGCGGTCAGCGCCATAGGCTTTTCGCACAGGACATGCTTGCCGTGTTCGATAGCGCGCAGCGTCCACTCGGCATGTTCGCGATTGGAAAGCGGCAGGTACACGGCATCGACTTCTTTATCGCCGAGCAAGGCTTCAAGGTCGTCATAAGTCCGCACCTGTTGCTGTTGCGGCGCGTATTGAGCCAGCGTTTGCGCGGCCGCGCCGGGACGGCGGCTGGCTACGGCGACCAGTTCCGCGTTGGACGCTTCGACGATGGCCGGCATCAGCCGTTCGTTGATACGCGCCGCACCTAAAATACCCCAGCGCAGTTTTGTTGTGTTGTTCATCGGATTTACCTTGGGTGTCGGGTTTGTTTATTTCAAGAGGGCATGATCTTTGGGCAATTGCCGCGCTATCCATAACGCTAATTTGTGTTTCATATTCACCCCGTTTTCCTGATCTATCGCCAATGGCTGAATAAGCTGATCATTGACCAGCAGACGATAAAGACATTCGACCTTGTCTTTTGCCGAATCCGTCGAGGTAAATCCGCTGTAGCCGCGATTTTTAGCGTAATTCTCGGCCACCTCGATTGCCTTTTTCAGCAGCTGGGGTTCGTTTTTTAACTTAGTCATTGATGTCCGTCCTTTATCAATATGTGAGCTTTCATCATAACCAATTCAGCGAAGTGATTGCAAAGAGTGTCTGTCTGCGATATTTGTCCATGCCGCTCAGGTTTCTAAAAAATCCCACTGCTGATTAATAAAACCTTGCAGGGGTTGGTATTGGTTTTTGTAGCTCATTTTTTGACAGTCGGCGATCCAAAAGCCCAGATACAGCCATTCCAACCCTTGTCGTTGCGCGTGTTGAATTTGCCACAGCACCGCGTAAACGCCGGGGCTATAGCTGGAAAATTTGGGATCGAAGAAAGTGTAAACGGCGGACAAAGCATTATTCAGGCGGTCTACAATCGCAACGGCAGCCAGCTCACCGGCACAAAAAAATTCTACAAATTGGGTGTCGCACCAGGAACTGCCTAAAAACTTTATGTATTCGGCAGGGTTGGAGTTTGCCATGTTGCCATCGGCATGACGCTGGTTTTGGTAGCGCAGATAAAGATCGTAATGGGCTTGTTCGAAGACGGCCGGTTTGATGACGGCTGTGGTTTGCCGGTTTTTTTGCAAGCAACGCTGTTGGCGGCGATTGGGTTTAAATTGCGCAACGGGTAAGCGCACCGGAACGCATTGCGAGCATTGCGGACAATAGGGGCAGTAAACATCGTCGCCGCTACGCCTGAAACCGTGCGCGATCAGGTGCGAATAAACGGCGGTATTAAGCCCGAATGAGGGCTTAACAAATGCGGATTGCGCCTGCTGACCCTCCAGGTAGCTGCAAGGATGCGGGGCGGTAATCAATAAAGGTATAGAGGCCATATAGGTTGCTGTCCGAGGCAGGTGGAAACTCAAGATGTATTCTATCGGTTTCACACTAAGGCAGAAGCAGAATCTTGGTTGAAACGGCATAAAGAAAATTGTGGCTGTCGTATAGATACCGCCCAAAGAGCGAAACTCATCGTTCGATTCACTCACCGGCACGAACCAAAGGGCCTGCACCGGATATACCCTATTTTTATAAGGATTTTTATTCAAGGAAATGGGGATTATGATGATATGAAATTCATAAATTCTGTTCACCGCATTATTTTCTACAGGGAGTTCCGGCGGATTAACTGGGGGCTGTGATGTATTCAAATAAACAGGTGTCGATGACGCGAACGATGGTTGTTAAAGGCGCGGATGGAGGGAAGCAAAGCGCTGAACATTATAATTTTCAACTAGCGGGCAAGTTGGAAGCCGGTAAAGCCCAGCTGGTTAATATCCTGTCGCAATTCCCCGCCACCGCGTTATGTTTGCTTTATCGGTACGAGGCTGGCGCTTGCAATCCAGATTCGGCAGCCGATGCGGAACTGACGGCGGCTTTAGCCGGAATCAAGCACGCTTACTTACTGGCCAGCCTGTCGTTTTCAGCTAGAGGCTTCAACCGCGAGGCCGGTTTCGATGAAAAACAGTCTTTAACCGAGGCGCTACGGGCATTTCCTTTTTCGATTGACGATCTGCTGGTGCTGACTGAGCTCGTTGTCTATGCTTCGAAGGTTCGAGATGCCTGCGGCCGATTGTCCGAAAAGCATTCCGGCTTGCTTATTAAGCGCAGGGAAGTATCAAGTCGCTGCGGTAAGTTAAATCTGTCTGATATAATCGACGCCGTGCGCGGCAGTCAATTCGACGAGCATTTTCTGTTTTTGTCCGGCGACGATATGCGGCGCTATGTGGCTGATATGGTTGCTGCGGAACGTCTCTGGCTAAGTTCAAGGCAGGAATTGGCCGAGGCGAACTCCGGTTTGGTCATGTTCATCGCCAACCAGTACAGGAGCAGTTTTTTGGACTTTGACGACTTGGTGCAGGAAGGGCAAACAGGTTTGTTAAGGGCTATCGATAAATTCGATTACCATTTGGGTTTTCAGTTCTCAACTTATGCGGCCTATTGGATCAAACAGGCTATTTCCCGCGCGCTGTCCCGTTGCGAAAGAGTCGTGCGAGTGCCTTGCGAGCAAGTGGCGAATATCCATAAAGTACTGCGCGCCAAAAGTGAACTGCTTGCAAAAACGGGCAGGAAGCCTTCGATTAAGGAGTTGGCCGACTATTCAAAAATACCCGATGAGCAAATAAATGTTATTTTATCCATTTCGCAAACGGCGGTGCCGCTGGAAAATTTGGATGGCGATGAAGAAACATTAGCCCCGATTGATGTTTTAGAGCAGCAGGTTTTTGCTAATCCGTTTAAAAAAATAGAGCAATCGGACCTTAAAGCCTGGATAGCCAAAGCGGTTAAAACCCTTGATCCACGGGAACTAAAGGTGATTTGTTGCCACTTTGGCATCAATACCGGTAATGAAATGACTTTGCAGGAAATTGGCGCGGAACTTAACTTAACCCGTGAACGGGTCAGGCAGATTCAAGTGATGGCGCTCAATAAAATGAAACTCAGCTACGGTAAGCAATTAATGGGTTTTTTATGATTAACGCTTGTTAAAGCGAGACCAGGAGATACAAATGAATAAGTATTTGTTCAATATTATATTTTTTATCGTCGTGGCCGTAGGCGGGTATTTGATTTATGACCGCTTACAAACCACGCCTCCGCTACAGGATTCCCTGGCCTATTCGGATTTTATCAGCAAGGTAAAGCACGGTCAGGTTGAGCGTGTGGAAGTGTCCGGGCAAATGATCGGCGTTCGGACTTCAGACGGTCAAAACTATCAGACGTTTAATCCCGGCGACGGGCATTTAATCGACGATCTTCTGAGCAACGGCGTTCAGATAAGAACGGTGCCTCCCGAGCAGGAGACATTGTTCATGAAGATCTTCATCTCCTGGTTTCCGATGCTGTTGATGATAGTGGTCTTTATTATTTACATGCGCAGAACGCAAGGCGGCATGGGGGGCGGCGGTTTTGGCAAGAGCAAGGCCAAAATGCTAGAAGAAGACAAAATGACCGTCCACTTTAGCGACGTTGCCGGTTGCGAAGAAGCCAAAGAAGAAGTGGCCGAGCTGGTTGATTTTCTGCGCGATCCGCAAAAATTCCAGAAACTGGGCGGGCAAATTCCGCGCGGCATTTTGATGGTCGGTCCTCCGGGAACCGGTAAGACCCTGATTGCCAAAGCCATTGCCGGCGAAGCGGGGGTCAAGTTTTTTACCATTTCAGGTTCGGATTTTGTCGAAATGTTTGTCGGCGTCGGTGCGTCCAGGGTCAGGGATATGTTTGCTCAGGCCAAGGAACACGCGCCTTGCATCATCTTTATCGACGAAATCGACGCGGTCGGCCGCCAGCGCGGCGGTCCCGGCATGGGCGGCGGCAATGACGAACGGGAACAAACCCTGAATCAATTGCTGGTGGAAATGGATGGGTTCAACGGTAACGAAGGCGTTATCGTGATCGCGGCAACCAACCGCGCTGACGTGTTGGATAAAGCCCTGCTCAGACCGGGCCGTTTCGACCGTCAAGTCAACGTCGGTCTGCCCGATGTGCGCGGACGCGAGCAAATCCTGAATGTGCATATCAAAAAAGTGCCTGCGGCTGCCGATGTCGAGTTGAAATACCTTGCCAGGGGAACGCCGGGCTTTTCTGGCGCCGATCTTGCCAATGTGGTCAATGAAGCCGCGCTGTTTGCCGCGCGCTCGAACAAACAGGAAGTCAGCATGGCCGATCTGGAAAAAGCCAAGGATAAAATCCTGATGGGCGCAGAGCGGCATACGATGGTCATGACCGAAGAGGACAAATTGCTAACCGCGTACCATGAAGCGGGGCATTGCATTGTCGGGCAAAAATCACCCGATCATGACTCCGTTTATAAAGTCAGCATCATGCCCAGAGGCAGGGCTTTGGGTATCACCATGTTCCTGCCCGACAGGGACCAGTACAGCGCCAGCAAGCGTAAGCTGGAAAGCCAGATAGCCAGCCTGTTCGGCGGCAGGATTGCGGAGCTGATGATTTACGGCGGCGACCGGGTGACCACGGGCGCATCGAATGACATTGAGCGCGCCACCGAATTGGCCCGCAACATGGTTACGCGCTGGGGTTTGTCCGACAAGCTCGGTCCGCTGGTTTACGGCGAGGAAGGCGGCCGGCCGTTTATGGGGCATCCGGGCGCACCGGGCAGTTCCGTATCCGACAATGTCGCCCATCTTATCGACGAAGAAATCCGCGCCGTGATCGACCGGAACTATCAACGCGCCGAAACCATTTTGCAGGAAAATATCGACATCCTGCACAAAATGGCCGATGCGCTGATGAAATGGGAAACCATAGACCGCTTGCAAATCGAGGATTTAATGGCCGGTAAGGATCCACGTCCGCCGGCGGAAGATAATGATGAGCAAATGAGCAAGCCTTCGGAGCCTGGCAATGACGCGCCGGGAAATGAAGCTCAGGATAAGACTGAAAAAAAAGTAGTTAACGCAACAACCAATAAACCTGCCGGACAGGTTTGAAGTCAGAGTTAAAGTATAACGAAACATGGAATTGCAATAACAATAACGCCGCTTTTTAGCGGCGTTATTGTTATATTTGCTGTTCAGCTATATTGTAAAACTTAGCATTCAAACCCAATGGTTAAGAAGAAAATGATTGATTCGTTAGCAAAATTATCTGTCTTGCTCGTTATATTTTCTATAGGGTTGTCGTCTTGCGCCGAGTTTAAAGAGGCGGGAAGAACAATAGGCCATACGACCCGCAATGTCACTAGGGAAATTGGGCATGGCACCAGGGATGTTGTCAGAGAAATCGGGCATGGTACGAAACGTGTGGTTAACTCCATTGGGGAGGAAGCTACAGATGGGGCAAAGCCGCCGGCCGATGACGAGCAATGAGTTACGGATTTTTTAAATAGCCCGGTTGGATGGGCTGACGTTTGACCCCAGCAAAATTCGGTATTGTGCATAGCCGTTGAATTTTGGAAACCCACATTTATCCTAATAGGAGTGCATCATGACAGTGGTAACCCGCGATAAAAACAACCTGTTTTCTCCGATATTATTCGGTGATTTGGCCTTAGCCAACCGGATAATCATGGCGCCGTTGACGCGCAACCGGGCGGGCGATGGCAATGTGCCTCAGGACATGAATGTAGAGTATTACCGGCAGCGCGCCGGTGCCGGTTTGATTATCAGCGAAGGCAGTCAAATATCGCCCGGCGGCGTCGGCTATCCGCGAACTCCCGGCATCCATTCCGAAGCGCAGGTTAAAGGCTGGAAGCGCGTGACCGATGCGGTTCATAACGAAGGCGGGCGGATTTTTATCCAGCTCTGGCATACCGGCAGAATCTCCCACTCATCGTTGCAGCCCGATCATCGGCTGCCGGTTGCGCCGTCCGCGCTGAAAGCCGCCGGTCAGGCTGTGACCTATGAAGGCATGCAGGATTTTGAAACGCCTCATGCGCTGACTCTCGATGAGTTGCCCGGCATCGTCGCCGATTATGCAAGCGCCGCGCAAAATGCCAAAGCGGCCGGTTTCGATGGCGTGGAGATTCATGCCGCCAACGGTTATCTGCTGGACCAGTTTTTAAGAGACGGAACCAACCGGCGGGAAGATAGCTACGGCGGCGATATTGCCAAGCGGATGCGTTTGCTGGTTGACGTGGTTGACGCCGTCGCCGCCGTCTGGGGAGACCATCGGGTTGGGGTACGGCTGTCGCCGGAAAACAGCTTTAACGATATTAAAGACAGCCGGCCGCAGCAGACGTTTAACGCCGTCGCCAGGAAATTATCGGAGTATCCGTTGGCTTATCTTCATGTGTTGGAAGGCGACATGTTGACCGGTGAGCGGCATGTGGACTATCTGGCGTTAAGAAACTGTTTTTCCGGTCTTTACATGGCTAATAACGGCTATGACCTGGAGCGCGGCAATAGCGCGATTGAACAGGGCCATGCCGACATGGTGGCATTTGGTAAGCTGTTTATCGCTAACCCGGATTTGCCGGTGCGGTTTGCTAAAAAACTGCCGCTGAATACGCCGGATCAGGCGACTTTTTATGGCGGGGATGAGAAGGGTTATACCGATTATTCGAAGTATATTTAGCTTTTTCTCGTTCCCACTATTTTACTCGGCGTAGCGCGCCTGTACTGCATTCCCACGCAGCGCGTGGGAATGAGAAAAAGAACACCACGAAGTTTTTTAGTTGTTTTTCCTTCGTGCCTTCGTGGTAAAAATTAACCACCCCGTGCGGCGATTAACTCCAGATAGCCGTCTTTATAGCTCGGATATTCAAACTGATACCCCAATGCCTTTAACCTGGTGTTGTTGCAGCGTTTGTTCATCCCTGCATCAGCATCGACTGCCTTAATAACCGGCGGCGGGCAATGCAATCGTTCCGCCAGCCAGCTTACCACTTCCCACGTCGGCGCCGGATCGTCATCACTGGCAAGATAACATTGTGCCAATGTTTCGCCCGCTAAACACTGTTCCAGCAAAAAAGCCAAAACGCCGACGCAGTCCCGTTGATGTATCCGGTTGGTGAAATAAGGCGGGGTTTGCTGTATGGCCGGTGTTTGCATCGCTTGTCTTAACAGGTATTCCCGTCCCGGCCCGTAAATGCCGGAAAAACGCACCACGACATTAGCCGGGTTTGACGCGATCAATCCTTGTTCGGCCTGCCGGATCAAACGGCTGGTGATATTGCCCGGCTCTGCCGGTGAATCTTCGTCCACCCATTCGCCTTGATTCTGCCCGTAGACGCTGGTCGATGAAACCATTGTCCAGTGCGTTTCCGGGAGCCGGTCGAGCAGATTGTCCAGGCCGGTTTGATACACAGCGCGATAGCTTTGTTCATTACGCCCGTCAGGCGAAACTATAAAAAACGCCTGGGCAAAGTCGGCGTCCAAACCAGCCAGATTGGCGGCGGAACTTATATCGGCAGCGACATAGTGGACAGAACCGGAAGCCGATAGCGGCGGCTTACGTTTTAGTCCGGTGACATCGTGGCCTTTAGCCGATAAGACAGCGGCAAGCTCCGAACCTATCGCACCGCAGCCGACAATTAATATTTTCGACATGGTTACAGTTGATTGATCAGTTGCAGTTCCTGCGGATAAGGCGACATGTAGTAGGACTCTTCTATATACGGATCGGGACTTTTGCGGAAATGATGATTAAGCAGCGTTAATGGTACTATCAGCGGGACATAGCCATTGCGATAACGCTCAATTACTTCGCAAAGCTCGGCTTTGTCATCGGCGCTTAAGTCCTTTTTTAAATAGCCCTGAATGTGCTGCAAGACATTGACGTGATTTTTGCGGCTGGCCACTTTTTTAAGCGCAGTCATCAGCTGCAAAATATACTGCTCTGCAACTTGCGCAAGGTTGGCTTTAGTGACGCCCGCCAACAGTTGCCCCAGATCCCGGTAGTCTTCATGACTCATGATGATCAGTTTATGGCGTGCATGAAACTTCGTCAGGCCGCTCGGCGTAAGCCCATCCGCCAGCATTGTTTTCCAGCGGTAGAGCACGTAAACGCGCTGGATGAAGTTCTCGCGCAGGCCCGGGTCGCCAAGCCTGCCTTCTTCCTCGACCGGCAACAGCGGATTCAGACGCATCATTTCCCGGGCGTAAATGCCGACGCCGTCTTTATGCGGTTGAGCGCCCACATAAACCTTCACCCGTTCCATGCCGCAGCTGGGAGAATCCTTTTTTAAAATATAACCGCACAAGTCGGCGTGTAAATCTTTTTGGTATTCGGCATGACTGCGCAAGCGGTCAGTGACATCCATTTCAGGGTCTTTAATGCCCACACAGCGCACCGTGTTATCAATTTTTACCAGATGAATGGTTGGGCGCGGCGTGCCCAGGCCAATTTCCACTTCCGGGCAAAAAGCTTGAAAATCAAAATATTCGCTCAGAGTGCCGGTGATATAAGAATCCCGTTTGTGCCCTCCATCAAAGCGGACATTCTGACCCAATAAACAGCCACTGATACCGATAGGGATTTTTTTCATAGAGTTTTGATGCTTGGTAGGTGTAAGATTTTTTACTTTAGCACTAAAACTTTACGGTGTGGATGGTTTTTGTATTGCTGGCATTTGCGCCGGATTGGTGAGATGCTTTTATTGCGGCGATCTTTTTCAGGAAGCACACTGATGAAACTTACAACCCTTCTTTATATTATCGTTATGACATTAAGCACAATCTCTCAGGCATCGGAAAAAAAATTAGCACCCTGTCCAAGCAGCCCCAACTGCGTTTCCAGCCAAGCGGCAGACGAAGGCCATTTCATTGCGCCGTTTAAAATTACCGGCAATGTTGAGGAGGCCTGGGCGGAGTTGAAAAAAGCGCTGACCGGCCAAAGCCGCACCGTGATTACCAGCGAAACCGGCGGCACGCTTCATGCCGAGGCGACCAGCCTGGTGTTTCGTTTTGTCGATGACATAGACGCGATACTGGATGCGGAGGCCGGGTTAATCCATATCCGTTCCGCATCGCGCGTCGGTTACGGCGATTTCGGGGTTAACCGCAAGCGGGTGGAAATGCTCCGCGCGCAGCTGCAACAGGCGCATGTTGTTGAGTAAAGGTTCAACCCAGAAAGCAGCGTTGAGATTTCAAAATCCCGTTCGCCCTGAGCATGTCGAAGGGCTTAGCACGAACGGTTTGGGTTCAAAAATAGGACTAAAAATGTCCGTTCAATATCTTTTGCGCGGTTATTAAAAAAGGTTTCGATGACCAGCTACTCGACTTCATTATTCATTTTCCGCCGCGACCTGCGTCTGCATGACAATACTGCGTTGCATGAAGCCTTGAGGCTTTCGCAGCAGGTGATTCCCTGCTTTATTTTCGACCCGAGACAGATTGAGCCCCATCCTTACCAGAGCCAGCCGGGCTTGCAATTTATGTTGCAGTCTATTGACGATCTCCAGCAGCAATTGCAAACGGCAGGCGGCAAACTCGCGCTTTATCATGCGCCGCCTGAGCAGGCCATAAAGCAGCTGGCCGAACAGCATCACATAGAAGCCGTGTTTATCAATCGCGATTACACGCCGTTCAGCCGGCGGCGCGACGACGAGTTGGACGCTGTTTGCAACCGGCTGGGCATTGCGCTGCATATACTCCCCGACCTTCTGCTTAATGAGCCGGAGCAAGCCGTGAAAAGCGATAAAACCGCCTATAAAGTGTTCACGGCGTTTTATAACAATGCCAGACAGTTTCCGGTTACGCTGCCGCAGGCTTTGCCGGAACAAAGTTTTTTAACTGCGGCGTCTGAATTGACCATCGAGCAGCTAGGTTTATCGACAGCAGAATCGTCAATCAAAGGCGGCCGCAAGCAGGCGCTGGCGATACTGGAACGGCTCGGCGACTGTGCCGATTACCAAAACACCCGAGATTTTCCGGCGCTGGATGCGACCAGCAAACTTTCCGCGCATCTAAAGTTCGGCACCTGTTCGGTGCGGGAGGTTTATTATGCGGTTATTGAACGATTAGGCAGCGAACATCCGCTGATCAGGCAATTGTACTGGCGCGATTTTTTCACCCATATCGCCTACCACTTTCCGCAGGTGTTCGGACGGGCTTTTGTGGAAAGGTTTGCCGATCTGCATTGGGATAACAACCCCGATCATTTCCAGGCCTGGTGCGATGGCAAAACCGGCTTTCCGATCGTGGATGCCGGGATGCGCGAGTTGAACGCCACCGGTTTTATGCATAACCGGGTGCGGATGATTGTCGCCTCATTTCTGGTCAAAGACCTGCATATCGACTGGCGTTGGGGCGAGCGCTACTTTGCCCGGCATCTGGTCGATTACGATCCCTGCGTCAATAACGGTAACTGGCAATGGGCCGCCTCAACCGGCTGCGATGCGCAGCCTTATTTCAGGATTTTCAATCCCTGGCTACAGCAGCTGAAATTTGACCCGGACTGCCGGTACATTTATCGCTGGCTGCCGGAGCTGCAAGCCTTTCCGCCCAAGATCATTCATCAATGGGACAAAAAACACAGCGTATGCGGTTACCCGGCGCCGATTATCGATCATGGCCGCGAGAGCCAACTAGCCAAGGCCCGGTTTAAGGAAATGATCAATAAGTAGCGTTGGAGTCCAAAGCTTGCTTTGGCCGGTCAAAGTCGGCTTGGCTATTTATGCGACAACGCCTCAGCCAACGCAGCAGTAAGGTCGGTATATTGAAACTTGAATCCCTGAGCCAGCAGCCGTTCCGGCACAACCCGCTGGCTGCCCAACACCAGCTGAGACATTTCGCCGAGCAGCATTTTTAACAACCAGGCCGGAACCGGCAGCAGGGCGGGACGTTTCAGGCATTGCGCCAGAATCCGAGTGAATTCGGTATTGGTGACAGGGTTAGGGGCGGTCGCGTTGTAAGCGCCCCGCAGAGTGGAATCGGCGATCATCGTCAGCGCGATATTGATCCAGTCCTGCCGGTGAATCCAGGACATCCATTGCCGCCCGCCGCCCAAGCGCCCGCCCAGTCCCAGGCGAAACGGCGGCAACATCCGTTGCAGAAAACCGCCGCCGTCGGCAATGACCAAGCCGGTCCTGATCAGGCAGACCCTGACGCCGAATTGTTCGGCCTGTTTCGCGGCGGCTTCCCAATCGGCGCAAAGCTGCTGCGGGAAATCCTCATAGGGCGTTGATTGTTCGGTTAGCACCGTGTCGCCCTGGTCGCCGTAATAGCCGATGGCGGAGCCGCTGATTAACAACTCGGGCTTAACCGTCATGCGATCGATACAGGTTATCAAGTGTTCAGTCAGGCCGATGCGGCTATCCCTGATCAGCCGCTTGCGCGCCTCGCTCCAGCGGGCGTCGACAATCGGCGCTCCGGCCAGATTGATGATGACCTGATAGCTGTGTTCCGCTTTAAGTTGGGTCAGACTACCCAATGCATTAACGCCCGAGCCGCATGTTTGGGCTACCTTGTCCGGGCTGCGGCTTAACACCGTAACCGCATGGCCTTGATTGATCAGGTTTTTAGCCAATGCGCTGCCAATAAAACCGGTACCGCCGGTAATCAGTATGTTCATAATCGTGTCCTCATAACCATTAGGATTGATTTGGAAAATTTTTAGCTATGCCCACAAGGCATTAACCCAATAGTGACAGTAAAATAGGGGGTAGACCAATTAAAACTGCGAGGATTTACAATTAATGACTGATGTTACGCAGTTAGTCGAATTTATACTGATTTAACGTTAAGGTGTCGTTAGGAGTCTGTCCGACAGACTCCTAGTCTTTTATAGAATAAAGGCAATGCGACACTATGCCGCATTGCCTCATTTTTTGATTTTGTTATCTTGGACTGGATGTTTTGCCCATAATCAAGAGAACTGAATGTTTATCGATTTGAACATCCCACAGCAGTCAAATTTGGCTCAGGAATTTTTCTTGCTGAGACAAACCATTGACTATCAGATTTATCGGCCTATGCAGGCTTGGCAATGGATGACGCAAACTCGTTCAGCGCCGGATCAATACGATTGGGTTCGCCCTGAAGTCACCGAATCATGGCAACGCTGTCTTGACGAGTACCGACTGCCGCTGGGTAATTACGCCAATTGGGATCGTTATCAAATCATCAGCCAGCCTATTCAGCTGGATAATCCGTCTCAAAAAATAGAAACATTAATTAAACAGCTCAACCTTAACTTCCATGTTTTTCTCAAAGAAGCCGGGGTTATGATGATGCTGGTCGCCGCTGACGGCAGATTGTTGTATGCGCTTGGAGAACAGCAGCCGGGGTCATTCATGTCACGAGCGAGTGAACGGGGAACCAACTGGCTGGAATCGGTGTTAGGCAATAACGGCATCGGCACGGCGATCGAGCTGAAAAAACCGGTCGCCTTTCAGGGTATGGAGCATTTTTTAAGCGTACTGCATCCTTTTACTACAGCGGGTTATCCCCTGCTTGATGAATCCGGTCATTTGCTGGCGGTCATCGGCTTAGTCAGCAGCCATCATCAGGAAAGCATGAATTCATTGTTTGCCTTTTTGCATCTTATCTGCGTATTAGTGAATACGGATTTTCCAGTAGCCAAAAATTTATTGGCGCAGCAGCGGGTGCTGGAAAAAATTTCCTTCAGGGCTGTCCCAAAAACATCTGGCGCATTCGGTGATGCAGCGGTTTCACCGGCACTGGAAGAGCTGGTGAAAAAGGCAGTCAAGTTGCAGCAATACAAAATCCCTATTCTCATTACCGGCGAGTCAGGGGTAGGTAAAGACCATTTTGTGAACCTCATTAAAAAGGTAGGTCCCAGAAAAAACACGCCGCTGATTGCGATCAATTGCGCATCCATTCCCCACGATTTGATAGAAAGCGAATTATTCGGTTACGCATCAGGGAGTTTTACCGGCGCGAAAAGCACAGGTAAACCCGGTAAGTTTATGCTGGCTGATACGGGCATCTTGTTTCTCGATGAAATCGGCGATATGAGTTTCGATTTGCAGTCAACATTGCTCAGGGTGCTGGAAACCTCGGAATTTACGCCGGTTGGCGGTAATAAACCGATACATGTGGATGTGCAGGTGGTTGCGGCAACCAATGTGCAATTATTGGAAGCCGTTGAAGCGGGCCGTTTCCGGCGCGACCTCTACTATCGCCTGAATGGTGCGCAAATCCATTTGCAACCGCTGCGTGATCGCGCCGATAAAAAAGCCATTATTCATCATATTCTGCAACGGGAATTAAATGCCATTTCAACCGAAGAGGCCTCGATTGAAATTTGTCGGGAAGTCATCAGCTTGTTTGAGCAGCATCCCTGGCCCGGCAATATTCGCCAATTGATTAATGTTATTCGGGCAACGCTATATACCGCCAGCAGCCGGTTCATCACCATACAGGATTTACCGATTGATTTTATCGCTGAATTAAAACAGCAAAAGCTGCTTGATATTACTCGCTCAAGACATCCTGATGCACAGGATAATTTATCCGTTATGAGCCTGTCGGACTGGGAGTTGCACGGCATCAAAACCGCATTAAAAGATTGCGATGGCAATATTTCCCTGGCCGCTAAAAAATTGGGTATTACCCGTACTACGCTTTATAAAAAAATTGAGCGTTTCGGTTTAAATAAAACGGGGGATGACGGCTTGCTATACGCAGCCATGTCAAATTAGCGGCTCGAGACAGTGAAAGTATTACCAAATCGGCTAAAAAATTATTTACTTCAGAGCACGAAGGACATGAAGAAAACAATCCTTTTAATTCCATCTATGAAATTATCGATGCGCTGGAAAGCGCTAATCATAGATCGGCACTGCCTAGCCTTGTAGATCGGATGTGCTTTATTCCCAGGGGCAAATATTGCAGCGGCTCTTTTGTTTGCCCACCACTGCGCCTCCCGGTCTACAGTCCAATCTGTCATTTTAAGGGGCTAAGCGAAAGGTGTCGATCAGGTGTTTTGTTTCAACTCAGCGTGATATTACACGGTAAAGCTGCGCTGGAAGACACGGTTAACATCGATACTAAAGTGCAGGAAAAGAACATCACCTACCCCCACCGACGGTAAACTGGCGATCAAACTCATCAACCGCCTGAACAAGCCGGCTAAGGCTTACGGCATTCAACAGCGCCGCACTTATGGCAAGGAAGTCAACAACCTGCGCTTAAGTCTCCGCCGCTAAAACGCGACAATCGTTATCAACGGGACAAAAAGCGCAAGCGCTGTCAGCGCCGGGCAGCCATAGAGCCGATCGTTGGCCATTTAAAGTCCGGCTTTCGTTTAATCAGAAACTTCCTCAAGGATACCGTCGGGGACTGCATCAATTTATTGATGGCAGCCGCGGCCTGGAATTTCAGCCTTTGGATGAGGCTATTTGTTGATCGTTAAAACGATTAAACCATCCCTGCTTCGGCTGATAGGTGCCCCAAAAACGCTATTCGTTGACATGGCTTCCGCTTAACAGCTTGTTACCGGCTGAGATCGGGGTCTTGGTATCTGTAAGCATGGTGGCGGCGCTTTTTTCAGGACAGATTGTCAGAAAGTTGTTTATGGAGCGGTTGAACCCGAACAAACACCGGTATCAATATTACGATGATGGTGTTCTAAAGCATGCGCAAATCAGGTGTTCCGTGCATCCATCGTAGAGAGTGGGGGGCCTTTCGCTACCGGGTTGCGACCAAATAATCCAGGAAAAAAACCTGTCAAATTGTTCATATTGTGGCTAGTGTCGTTTTATTGGA
Source organism: Methylobacter tundripaludum (assembly GCF_002934365.1). Lineage (GTDB taxonomy): Bacteria > Pseudomonadota > Gammaproteobacteria > Methylococcales > Methylomonadaceae > Methylobacter_A > Methylobacter_A tundripaludum_A. Next base: position 19,995 of record NZ_PTIY01000022.1, read on the forward strand.
CGTCTATTAAGTACCGATTATCCGGTTCACTTGCAGCCCCCCAGCCTCGCTCAGCCCGCAGCTCGCCAAATTCGCTAGCCTGGAAAATATTATTCGTTTTCCATACAAGGGCACAACTGTTGCTTAGTTACTCGGTGTTGTCCATATCGCTCGGTATATAACGGGCTGTTAAGCATGTGGCGATGGACTAGCGGTTTACCTAACCAAGAGGAACTTATGGATTTTCCCATTTTTCATATCGATTTTATCGGTAATCGCATGTTGATTGCAGTCGATGCAATTTTACATGTCATCATCAATCACGCTTTCGCCGTCGGTGCTTTACCGGTGGTTGCCCTGCTTGAACTTTCCGGCATTCGCCGCAAAGACGCGCGCTGGGACAAACTGGCGTACCGTTTGTTAAAAATAATCTTCATTATCACGACTACGCTGGGTGCGTTAACCGGTGTAGGTATCTGGTTTTCAGCATCGCTGGTTAATCCGGCGGCGATCGGCAGCTTGATCAGGGTGTTTTTTTGGGGTTGGTTTGTCGAATGGATCGTGTTTGTCTCTGAAGTCAGCCTGATTATGGCGTATTTCCTGAGCTGGCAAACTGCCGGCCGTTCGCCGGAAGCCAAGTTAATGCACCTGCGTCTGGGGATTTTTCTGGCCGTTTTTTCCTGGATTACCATGGCTATTATCGTCGCCATTCTTGGCTTTATGATGGACCCTGGCAACTGGGTGACTGAACGCACGTTGATGTCCGGTCTGTTCAATCCCATGTATCTTCCTCAGTTGGCGTTCAGAACCACATTGGCTATGGTGATGGGCGGCATGACCATGATCTGTTTGATTTATTTGTTCACCCGGCATGATCTTGCCTTTCGCACTATGGTTTTGCGCGTTATATCGAACTGGTCGGGCGCCTGGATGCTGGGGCTGATCGTTGCCTCGATCTGGTACTATCAAGTGATACCCAATCACATGCTGGCAAACATACCTGTGGCCGTCACCACGCAGGAATATGTCAGCTGGAACGGCAGATTGAAGTTGCTATTGATTGTCGGTTTGTTTTATGTAGGCCGGGTATTATGGTTATCAGTCAAACGTCCAGGCCAAGTTCATGGCGCAAAATACTTGGTCTCGGTACTGCTGCTGTTTGCCATGCTGGGGCAATTTGAGCGGGTGCGCGAATTTATTCGTAAGCCCTTTATTATCGGTAACTACATGTATGCCAACGGCATCCGTGTAGCGGATTACCCGTTATTGCAGCGCGACGGCATCCTGCAACATGCCACCTACGCCGGTATTCGAGAGGTGACAGCCGACAATCAAATCAGCGCCGGGCGCGAGGTTTTTGAACAAACCTGCACCCGTTGCCATACCGTCAACGGCGTTAACAGCATACGCGGTCAACTTAAAAAAATGTATGGCGGAAAGCCATGGAAGTCCGAGGTAATTGCTGCTTACATTGAAAACATGCACCGCGCACGTTATTTCATGCCGCCGTTTCCGGGGAATAAAGCCGAACTTGATGCGCTTGCCATCTATCTTGCCTCGCTGCAAAAGCGGGCTGCCGCCTTTAATGGCGCGCAAATCAACGGTATCCCGATGCCCGACAAAATTTCAGCCGCTACCGTTTACGGAACTTTACCCAATCTGAGTATTACCAATGGAGAACATGAATAATGAATGCCCCTATTCCTCGCGATATTCCATTACCGTTACCAGCCCCGGAAGGATTGCTGGAAATCTTGCTGATTGTGTCGTTCCTGGTGCATATCGTGTTTGTGCATTTAATGCTCGGCGGTTCCATGTTCAGTCTGGTTTGTCAAATTAAAGGCCTGAAAACGCCTGATTATGAAAAGCTTGCCTACAGAATTATGCAGACGGTCACTGTTAATAAAAGTTTGGCCGTGGTTATGGGGGTCGCCCCCCTGTTGATTATCAACACACTCTATGCGCCGCAGTTTTATGCGTCCAGTGCGTTAATAGGCGATATGTGGATGGCGGTGATTCCCATGGTGACGCTGGCTTTTCTATTGGCTTATGTGCACAAGTTCTGGTGGAATCACTTCATCAACATTCCAGAACTGCACATTGGCATTGCCGCCCTGGAAACTGCGCTATTTCTGTTTATCCCTTTGATATTCATGACCAATGTCAACCTGATGCTGTTTCCTGAATATTGGCCGCAAGTCAAAGGCTTCTTTTCCGCGATGCTGCTACCCAACGTGTTGCAGCGTTATCTGCATTTTATCTCAGCCGCCGTGTTGTTTAGCTCGTTATTTTTTGTCTGGTGGAGCGGGCGTAAAACATTTCTGCAGGAGGTCCAGTTCAGCAAATTGCGGGTTATTGATGTGCGCCGATTCTTTTACGCCTTCGCCTTTGGCGCCACCATTGTTCAAATCCTGACCGGGTTGGTGGTGTTTGTGACCTTGCCGGCGCAAGGCATGAGCTGGCGTTTTACTTTGCTGCTGATGCTGGGTGGCTCGTCGGCATTGCCGGCTATTTGGTGGATGTGGCAAAACCTGACGAGTCCAGGTCATCTGATTGATGACAACTTAAAGCGGATTATTGCCTGTTTTGCCTGTGCAGCCATCATTATGGGCATCGCCAGGCATGATTATCGGGAAAACGCCTTGGCTGACCACAAGACGGCCATCGCCGAGAAAACCGCCAATTATATGGCCGCCGTTAAAGAAGCCGGAGAACACGCGCAGCTGGATGCAAAAGATCAGGAAAGCAAAATCTCAGCTCCGGGCGAAAGCGCATTTAACCAAAACTGCGCCGCTTGTCACCATGCCACGTTGCCCACCGTTGGGCCGGCGTTGCAGGAAATTAAAGAAATTTATGCGGGCGATTCGGCCGGCATTGTGGCTTGGACCAAGGCTCCGGGTAAAAAACGTCCAGACAGTATGCAAATGCCTGGATTTGTGCAGTTAAGTGATGATGAGTTGACGGCGATAAGCCAATACATACTGAGTCATTAAATAATCATCAAGGCGAGGGGAATAATGAGCACACTAAAGCTTTTACAAGAACAACAAGGCCGCGCGGTTATAAAACCCGCTGGGTTTAAAGATTCACAGCGGAACGATCAATCAACCGATTTCCCACACAGCCAATACTTTCAGATTCATTTCCAACAGATGCATGAAAATATCCGTGACGTGCAAGATGAACTGAAGCAACTCAGGCACAATGTAGCCGGTTTGGACGTAAAACTGGATCAACTCACGGCGCTGTTAATCGACCGACAAGCCACGCTCTCAAGCCATTCTTATCCGGCCGCGCAACAAAACAGCAACAAATCCAGGCACTGATAGATAGGCTAACAAACATTAGCTTCGGAGCCGCCCTGTTCGTTAACAGGGCTTTGTGCTGATCGGCAATTTCTTTGACGATGACCCTATTCAAATTACAAGGCCGGCTTTGCTACTCCGCCTAGGCATCTCGTGATGTTTGGCGTAGCAAAGCTGATTTTGCGATTCTAAAAATTACGTTTTGTGACACACTATTACATAGGTAGATATTTTGTTCCATGCGTTGCCGATAGCACCCAAAGCAGGCGCTTTAGGCGGCGCATGGACCAGTGGATCTACCTGCCAGGTTAAGTTGTCATGTTCTTACGCTATAACCAGTAATGATGAAATAACATCAAAATAAACATCAAGTAAAGCCGACAAGGCATTGTGAGACAAAGCCTGTAAGGTCGCTGAAGGCTGCGCCATCAACAAACTGAAAAAATCCGCCAGAGCATAGTAACTGCTAATCAAAATCGCTTCGGCATCTGCGCTATGCGAGGTCATATAATCAGTTATCGGGGCGAGTGCGCTCAGCATAAACTGTTCAGGGTTATCCATAAACATTTGCCAATACCGCTCAGACTGTTCACTGGCCGTTGTCACATAACGAGTCACCGGCTCAAAGGTCGCTAAGGTTACCTGTTCGGGGTTATCCCAAAAAGCCTGTAAATACTGACCTGTTTTTTCCTTGCCTGTGCTCACCGTGACTTGCCAGTCCTGATAAACGGGCAACACAGCGACCTGAACCTGGGCATAAAGGGCAGTGCCGGTATAAGCGGCCTGGTCATACCAAGCAGTCAGTGTTTCAACAGGATGCTCGTAAACCCGTTTGGCTGCGACAGCCACAACGCCGTGAGCATCGATTAATGCGTTACGCATATCCTGATACAAGGAATTAAGCTGAAAACTGACTTGGCCATACAGTTGTGTTGTCGGCAAAATCAGCTTGTTTTCCAGATCAAGCTGGCGAATAGTAAAAAAATCCGGTTGATTAAAAATGGGCATACTTTCCTCAATGAGTCTGTACAACAAAACGCTAAACAATAACGCTTGATTCTAGCTTGACCGGGGGAGATTAAACATGCGACACGTTGCCGCGCGACAACTTGTCTCAAAACAACGCCTCAAGAAAAGCGAAAGGCGAATCAGCACGCAAAAAAAATGCGGTCAATAGATATTGACCGCACAAAAAGCTCTTAAAACCCTTTAGGAGGCTGTAATCATTAAGAGTGGGTTCATTCTAGTCAGCTCTATCCCTCTAGTAAATATGACATTTTGCCGCGCGGCAGGTTGTCGCAGGCAGGTTGTCGTCATCTAACCGGGTGCCGTTCGAATTTATGCAAACTGTACGTTTTATAACTGGACAGTGTCTACTAACTGGACAATGTTTAGATTTCTCTCTATTGCCGTCGATCTTTGTTATCTTTTTGTTTTTCTTGGTTATTTTTGTCTGGTCAAAGTTTGGCACGGTGCTTGCTTTTAGCGTTACAGGTCGTCGTTCAGCCTGGAACTTCGCATTAAGACGTGTTGTGTTTCTTTGTTTGCATAGTAACGATGGCCTATTTGATTTTATCTAAAACAAAAACATGAGGAGTAGTCTATATGGCTATAAGTACAGCAACAAAAGCAGCGACTGACGCTCTGGCGGCCAATCGCGCACCCGTGAGTGTCAATGCACAGGAAGTGCACAGATGGTTACAAAGTTTTACTTGGGATTTTGAGAAAAACCGGACCAAATATCCGACCAAGTACAAAATGGCTAACGATACCAAAGAGCAATTCAAGCTGATCGCTAAAGAATATGCGCGTATGGAATCGGTTAAAGACGAACGTCAATTCGGCAGCTTGCAAGACGTTTTGGCGCGTGTGGATGCGGCTAAACGCGTACATCCAAAATGGAACGAAACCATGAAATTGGTGTCCAACTTTCTGGAAGTGGGCGAATACAACGCGATTGCCGCGACAGGTATGTTATGGGATTCGGCAACCGCGCCTGAGCAAAAAAACGGTTATCTGGCGCAAACCCTGGATGAGATCCGTCACACCAACCAATGCGGCTATGTGAACTATTACTTCTCCAAAAACGGCCAGGATCCGGCCGGCCACAACGACGCCCGCCGCACCCGCACGATCGGGCCGCTGTGGAAAGGCATGAAACGGGTATTCTCGGACGGCTTTATTTCCGGCGATGCGGTTGAATGCTCGATTAACTTGCAGTTGGTCGGCGAAGCCTGCTTTACCAATCCGTTGATTGTTGCGGTGACCGAATGGGCGGCTGCAAACGGCGATGAAATTACCCCGACGGTATTCCTGTCTATCGAAACCGACGAGTTGCGGCATATGGCTAACGGTTATCAAACCGTGGTGTCCATTGCTAACGACGAAGCGGCTTCAAAATACCTGAATACCGACCTTAACAATGCGTTCTGGACTCAGCAAAAATACTTTACTCCGGTATTGGGCATGGCATTCGAGTACGGCAGCCACTTCAAGGTCGAGCCTTGGGTTAAAACCTGGAACCGTTGGGTATACGAAGATTGGGGCGGTATCTGGATCGGCCGTTTGGGTAAATACGGCGTCCAGTCGCCCGCCAGCTTGCGCGACGCCAAAAAAGACGCCTACTGGGCGCATCACGACTTATTCCTGATCGCTTATGCCTTATGGCCGACCGGTTTCTTCCGGTTGACGCTGCCGACTGCCGAAGAAGCCGAATGGTTTGAAGCCAACTACCCAGGCTGGCACGAGCACTACGGCAAAATCTATGAAGAATGGCGTGCGCGCGGTTGCGAAGATCCAAACAGCGGCTTTATTCCGTTGATGTGGTTCATCGAAAACAATCACCCCATCTACATCGATCGCGTCTCCCAAGTGCCGTTTTGCCCCAGCCTGTGCAAAGGCGCAAGCACCCTGCGCGTGCATGAATTGAACGGCAAAAAACATTCATTCAGCGACGACTGGGGCGAGCGCATGTGGCTGTCCGAGCCTGAACGTTACGAATGCCAAAACATCTTTGAACAATACGAAGGACGCGAATTGTCCGAAGTCATCGCCGAACTGCACGGTGTGCGTAGTGACGGCAAGACTCTGATTGCACAGCCGCATACCGATAAAGACGGCAAGCTGTGGACATTGGACGACATCAAAAAGCTCAACTGTGTTTTTGCCGATCCGCTGAAATCACTTTAACGTTTAAACACATCAGCAATGACCGGTTTGCTTGAGCCTGGTGGGGAGTTGGCATCCACACCCGCAACGGCGCATAAAACCGGCGATTGCTAAAAACAAACAACACGGGAGACACCTATGTCGATTCAAGTAGAAACTGGAAAACGAGGCTTGACAGATCCGGCGATGGCAAAAGTAATTGCCGATGCCGTACCTGCTCAGCCTTTAGATACACAAAACAAGATGAATTATTTTGTTAAACCGCGCGGACGCCGTTTAACCGAATACGAAATTTTGTGCTGCTACGCGCAACCTACGCCGGACTGGATTCCCGGCGGTTTGGATTGGGGCGACTGGACGCAAAAATTCCACGGCGGCCGGCCGTCCTGGGGGAATGAAACCACCGAGCTGCACACCACCGACTGGCACCGGCACCGCGACCCGGCCCTGCGCTGGCATGCGCTGTATGTAAAAGATAAAGCCGAAGAATGGCGTTATACCGATCGTTTCCTGAAAGCTTATTCGGCAGACGGCCAAGTGCGTTCCATCGATCCTAAATGGCGCGATGAAGTGTTGAACGATTATCTGGGCGCATTCTGCTTTAGCGAATACGGATTGTTCAACTCGCACTCATCCGCTTCACGCGATTGCCTGGGCGACACCCTGCGCATGAGTATCGCGATGATCGGTTTGGACAAGGTCGATAACGCCCAAATGATTCAGCTGGAAAGAACATTCCTGGCAAAACTGGTTCCAGGCTTCCCCGAATCCACGGATGAACCCAAAAAAGAATGGACGCAAGGCGCTATTTACAAAAGCGCAAGGGAAACGGTCGAAGACATCTGGCAAGCCACTTATGACTGGAATGAAATCCTATGGTCGGGCCACATGGTCTATGACGCATTATTCGGCCAGTTTGTGCGCCGTGAATTCTTCTTGAGACTGTCGTCCTATTTCGGCGACAACCTGACGCCGTTCTTTATCAACCAAATGCAGTTATATCATTCGCAAACCAAAGGCATCACTGGTGACATGTTCTTTCACTGCCTAGCCGATGACGCGGAGTTTGGCGATTACAACAAACGCCTGCTGCGAGCCTGGACTAATAAATGGTTACCCAGAACGGTCAATGCATTGAAAGACTTTATGGGCATTTTCTCCAAAATCCCTGAAATCAAGGGCGTAACAAGCAGGGATGCGGTCGAAGCGGCGCTCGAACGTGTTTTTGACGACTGGAAACGCGACTGCGCCGATCCAATCAGCTACAAAGTCGATACCGCGGCGCTCGTTAAAACAGTCCTAACCGGCCTTAAATAAAAGGAACAAACAATGTCTAAAAGTTCAAATGCATATGGCGCTGGGATCATGGCAAAAAACGGAAAAGCTTTTTCCGACGAGTATTTTGCCGAAGAAAACCAAGTGTTCCACGAAAGCAATGAAGTGGTGCTGGTATTAAAAAAATCCGACGAAATTAACGTCATCGTTGATGAATATTTGTTGGGCGATCATGCCGATGAAAATCCAACCTTGGTCGTTGAAGACCGCGCTGGGTATTGGTGGCTGAAAGCAACCGGCAAAATCGAGGTGGATTGCGCCGAAGTCGCCGAGATACTGGGTAAGAACTTCTCGGTATATGACTTCCTGGTGGATGTCAGCTCGACCATCGGCCGCGCTTACACATTGGGCGATACTTTTACCATCACATCAGAATTGATGGGTCTCGATACCAAACTGAAAGACTTGCAATCTTAGGAGTTCACTATGGCTAATTACAAAATTCATGACAACCCGGTACGCGACGAGTGGATGCAGAAAATCGACGGACTGAGAACACTGGCTCAAGGCGCTGCTTTTTTGGTCGATTTTCGCAAAAAATACACCACGCCATTGCGCGCTGACTATTCGCTTGAGCTCGATTGGGGTTGGGTTGAAGTCAAAATCGAAGAAAAAGTGGCTATGCTTAAGCATCACGAGTTCAACGATCAGCAGTTTCTTAACAACAACACCTGCGGTACGAATGCGCAAAAAGTGGCTGATGCGGTAGTGGCTAAAATGGCCGCCTGCACGGATAAATACGAAGCCGAAAAACTTCATATCGATTTCAGGATAAAAAACAAACCGCCGATCATGCCTGTGAATGTGTTTATGGATACCGACCGGATTCTCGGCACCAAACTCATGGAGCTTAGAAACACCGATTATTACGCGTTGTCGCTGGAACAATTGCGTAAAGAGCGCGGCGTAAAAGTCATCGCTTTGCAGTCGTGATTTGAGCGACGTCAGAAATCAGGTCGAGTGCATGACCTGATAAGTCATCGGGGCATCCGCATAGTATGAAAGGTATGCTGTGCGGGCGCTTCCCGGAATCCATAAATAAGGTTTTCTGTTTAAGCAGGGACAATTTAAGGTTAAGCCGTTCGTGGTGAGCCCTTCGACAAGCTCAGGGCGAACGGTTAAGCCTTGCGTGTGTCCCGCCTTAAAAGGAAATCCATAAATACCACGGTGAACCATGCTAGAACCATCAAATGCAGTGTCGTATCAACAAGACAGCGGAATGCTGAATCAGAACTCCGATCTTACCAAGCTCTATGATTCACAACCCTACACCGCCTACACGGAAGACCTGGAGTTCATGTGGCGCTGGACTATTTACCAAGATAACAAGCTGGTCCAGGAAGGCTGTTCATTGACATTAGAAGCGTCGAGACGCGCCGTTCAACATGTGTTGGCATTTTTCAGCATGAATGGCCGGGACAAAAAAGCAGAACAGGAGTTGTAGTTAATGGTGAGTACACATCAGGTAAAAATTATTACTCAGGATGACGAGTCGGTAACATTTGAATGCCGTTCCGATGAGGATGTCATCAGCGCTGGATTGCGCCAGGATATTTATTTAATGGCCTCTTGCCGCGAAGGGGGCTGCGCCACTTGCAAAGGCTATTGCTCGGAAGGCGATTACGTTTTGGGTAAATTCAGTTCCCAAGCGCTGCCTTACGAAGAAGAGGAAGCCGGCGAAGTGTTGTTATGCCGTTGTTACCCGACAACGGATATAGAAGTCGAAGTGCCTTATACCTACGACCGCATTTCATTTTCGGACGAAGGTTTGGCGTTTGAAGCGGAAGTGGTCGAGCTGTCGCAGATCTCCAGTAACGTGGTTAAATTCCAGCTCAAACGCACCGGTGACGACAAACAGGTTAACTTCGCTTCCGGGCAGTTTTTCGATCTGGAAATCCCAGGCACGGACATCACGCGTTCCTATTCGCCTGCCAACACCGCCAATCAACAGGGCGATTTGGAGTTTTTGATCCGCATAGTAGAGGGTGGACAATTTTCAACGTATTTGAAAAATGACGCCAAAATCGGCCAAAAGATAAACGTCAAAGGGCCTTCAGGCATCTTCGGCTTAAAAGAGAACGGCTTTACGCCGCGCTATTTTGTCGCCGGCGGCACAGGGCTAGCGCCGGTATTATCAATGGTTCGGCGGATGCATGAATGGGACGAACCGCAAAAATGCGTGATTTATTTCGGCGTCAATACCGAGGAAGAGATTTTTTACCTGGACGAACTTGACCGGTTGGCGGAGGAAATGAAAACGCTGGAGCTGAGAAACTGCGTTTGGAAATGTTCGGATGAATGGCATTGCGAAAGAGGCAGCGTGGTGGATATTTTACGCCGCGATTTACAGGAAACCGCCGCCAAACCGGATCTTTACTTATGCGGCCCGCCGGGCATGGTGGATGCAACGTTTGCGGTCTGCGCCGAGTTGGGCATTCCCAAGGAGCGCATTTATCTGGAAAAGTTTCTGCCCAGCGGCTAGGGCAATGAGCTTGGGGATAATAATGAACCAACAGGATCAAGAATTTTTGCACGAAATGGTCATACAGTTGGATGACACCATCAGACAGGTGACGGCGGAAGAAAAGGCGCTGGTTTACCGTATCGGCAATGACCGTGTTGCAGAGCTGGTGGAGTTCTGGAAAAAAGAACTCTCTGTTGAAGAGGAACTGCTGCTAAAAGCCAGTTTCGACCATTGGGATAAACAATTGATCCGTACCTGGGCGCGGTTAAAACGCGCCCATCACACCCGCGCCGAAGTCGGGCAGACATTGATGAAAATGAATGCCCGGCCGGGCCGCCAGCCATAAACGGAAACACTTATGAGTAAACAGATTATTTACAACCCCGAGATACGGGTACGCGTCATGGAGGGCATCAACCAAGTGGCCCGCGCTGTCGCGGTAACCTATGGCAGCGCCGGTCCTGCGGTGATGATACAGCACCGTACCGACGGCATTGCGCCGGTGTTTACCCGTGACGGCGTAACCGTAGCGAACGCCATGACGCTACAGGATCGTATTGCCGATTTGGGCGCCCGGATGTTGCGCGACGTTGCCGGTGCGATGTCCAGGCAGGTCGGCGACGGCACGACTACCGCTATTGTGCTTGCTCAGGCGCTTGCCCAAGGCTGCCTGAAAAGCGTTGCGGCTGGCTTCCATCCCATGCAGTTACAAAAAGGTCTGGATTTGGCGCTGACCTTGGTGGAAAAAAACCTGCTGGACAAGGCGGTGACCGGCGTTAGCTCAGACTGGGTGGAAAAAATCGCTGCGGTAGCCAGTAAAAACGAAGTCAAAGCCGGAAAATTACTGGCCCAGGCCCTGGAAGAACTGGGCTTGCAAAGAACGCTGACTTTTCAGTTGGGCAATGGCCTGGAAGACGAACTGGACATCGTTGACGGCATACAGTACGAGCAAGGCTATTTGTCGCCGTATTTCATAACCGACAAGATCCGCGCCGAAGCCGTGCTGGAGCATCCCTATATTTTGTTGTACGACCGGGAAATCAGCGACTTGATGGAGTTGGTTCCCATTCTGGAACAAGTCAAGGAGCAGGGGCGTTCGCTATTGGTGATTGCCGATGACGTAGTCGGCAGCGGCTTGACCGGCTTGCTGCTGAACCATGTGCGCGGCATTTTCAACGTCGTAGCGGTTAAACCGCCCGGCTTTGGCGACCGGCGCATTAACCGGCTTAACGACTTGGCCTTGCTGACCGGCGGCCAGGCGATTATTGACGCGCCCGGCTTGAGCTGCAAACTTGAACAGGTCACGCTAGAGCAACTGGGGCAGGCGAGAAAAGCGGTCATTACCGCAAACGGCACGACTATTATCGGTGCGGAGGGCGATCAAGCCGCCGTCGCTCAATTATCCGAAACGCTACGCCGGGAAGCCGAGCTTATTTTGGCCAGAAAACCCGGCGAGGGTTCGGCGACCGGCAATCAACACGACTTTGGCGAATTACAGGAACGTCTCGCGCTGTTGTCAGGAAAAACCGGCACTTTTAGCGTCGGCGGCAACACCGATTTTGAAATTAAAGAACGCATGGTGCGCATTGAAAATGCCTATTTGTCCGCCAAAGCGGCATTGGAAGAAGGTGTCCTGCCCGGCGGCGGCCTCGCGTTGTTTCGCTGCATTGAGGTGCTTGAAAAAACCATTGCCGAAAATGCCCAGCAACAGCAAGGCTTGTACATCATGCAGCAAGCCCTGGCCGCTCCCTTATTGAAAATCACCCAAAACGCCGGTTTAAACAGCGAGGCCGTCATTGCCTGCCTCAACGCCCAGCATGACGATCATTACACATTGGATACCCAGTACCATTGTTACGGCAACTTCCTGGAGATCGGCGTCATTGACCCGGTAAAAGTCATGCGCTTGGCATTACGCAATGCAGTCAGCGTCATCGGTACGCTTATCGCCAGTGAAACCGTGGTGATGGATGTTCCAGACCTGTCCATTATGGCGGATTATTCGCCGGAATGGGCGGCGGCGACACGCGAAGACCCCCGAGCTTGAAGCGGTACAGGTGGATATTGGGCAAAGAGACTTGGTCTGGCACTCGCGGCTAATCCTGTCGATTGAGGCATTCGGTGCGGCACGTTACGGCGTAACATTTAATAGATTTGTAAGGTTTGAAATGGTCTAATTAAACAGGACACTTCTAAAGACAGATTTATAATGTCATCAGAGGTGAATATGAGTAATCAAAATAAACACAAACGTCCGAA
>NZ_PTIY01000023.1 GCF_002934365.1 Methylobacter tundripaludum
TTTAGCCTTTAGCCTTTAGCCTTTAGCCTTTAGCCTTTAGCCTTTAGCCTTTAGCCTTTAGCCTTTAGCCTTTAGCCTTTAGCCTTTAGCCTTTAGCCTTACATCACTCCCCGCGCCGCTCAATTATGCTGTACAAAACCATTCCTGCCAGCATCGACGCAACAAATATCAATGCCTTGGGTTGTCCTGCGGCCGCGCTTACCACAGCCGGGCCGGGGCAAAAACCTGAAAGTCCCCAGCCGATGCCAAAAACCAGACTGCCTATCAGCAAACCTTTATCCAGCCCTGTTACAGAGGACAGCTGCATAGGTGCTCCCAACAAGCTGCGCTTGCGTTTTTTAGCGACAGTAAAGGCAGCAGCGCCGATCAGCACTGCGCCGCCCATGACGAATGCGAGAGACGGGTCCCAAGCCCCGGCCAAATCCAGAAAACCTATGACTTTCGATGGATCGGTCATGCCGGAGATGATCAGGCCTAAACCAAACAACAGGCCGACGAGAAAAGCATTAAGATTCAACATGGTTATAGCCCTATCAAATGGCGAGTCAGATAGACGGTGATAAAACCGGCCATCATGAAAGTCAGCGTTGCGACAATGGAGCGCATCGATCCGCGGGAAATGCCGCAGACGCCGTGGCCGCTGGTGCAGCCTGACGCATAACTGGTGCCCAGGCCGACCATTAGACCGGCAATGATCAATTGCACGGTTCCGGCTTCGATAGTCGCAGCGGGCAGATCGGTGGCTATTTGATAAACGTAAGGTGCAGCGGCCATGCCGAGCAGGAACATCACGCGCCAGAGCTTGTCTCCTTTGTCGGCCTGAAGCAGGCCGCCCAAAATCCCGCTGATGCCGGCAATCCGGCCATTCAATAACACAAACAGTGCGGCGGCAATGCCGATCAATAAGCCGCCGGATAGGCCGGCAATATAGGGGTTGTGGGTAAAGTCAGATAAATTCATTTTTTTCTCTAAAATATGGGTACTAAATCATTCGTGACGTCAAAAAGGCTTAACAACCGCCAGAATGATAATACCGACCAGAAACAAAACCGGCACTTCATTCATCCAGCGATAAAAAATATGGCTGCGCCGGTTGCGGTCATGTTTGAAATCGAACAGCCACACGCCGCAAAAATAGTGGTAAACCAGCGTCAGCGCCAGCAGCGCCAGTTTTGCGTGCAGCCAACCGGCATTGGCATAAACAGCCCAGTCGTAAGCAACCAGCATCCAAATGCCGAATATCAAGGTCGCTATCATGCCCGGCGTCATAATGCCGAAGAACAGCTTGCGTTCCATGACCTTAAACCGTTCATTGCTGATCTCGTCATCGCTCATTGCGTGATAAACATACAGGCGCGGCAGGTAAAACAGGCCGGCAAACCAAGTGACCATAAAAATCAGGTGTAGTGCTTTTAACCAGAGCATGGACTAGCCTTTAAGTAGTGATTCGATATTTGTTTTCATTTTCGCCAAGTCGAAAAGGCCGATTTCTTTTTTAACAACCGAACCGTCCGGGGCAATTAAAAAGGTGCTGGGCGTAAACATCACGCCGCCGAAAGCCTGGGCGTGTTCCGAATTTAAATCCAGCGCCACATTGTAGGGCAGTTGCTTAGTCTTAGTCATATCGACGACGTGATTCGGCGGGTCGTAATACATCGCAACGGCAATCATCTCAAGACCCGAGGCATGATACTGGGCATAAAGATCGATTAAGTCGGGAATTTCTTTGATGCAAGAGGGGCAGTCAGTCGCCCAAAATGTGACAATAACCGGCTTGCCGCGCAAATCGGTTAGCGCGATTTTTTCACCAGTGATGGTGGTAAACGTAACGTTAGGCGCTGATGTGATGGTTTTGTTGCAGCCTATTAAAACAAGCATTAACAGTAATAAAGCGAATGCCCGGTTTTTAATTTTCATGGATTAATAATGTCATTGTAAAATCGGACAACATACCTAATTTAAAAAACTATAACAACTCTCAGCCAGCAGATAAGCAAACTGCAACCGCACAGCCTGGCCGATATTTCGCAGAAAATAAAAATCCTCTCCATCGGTCGGCGCTTAAAGGACGACGCCCAGTTCAAAAAAATGGCCGCCGCACTGTTAACGGTAAACGAATCGACATCCACTACACCGCCAGAGGCGCTTACGCCGCGCAAACCGAAAGAACCGTCTCGCCGCAACAACTCATTTACTATCGCGACAACTGGTATCTGGCGGCCTACTGCCACCACCGGGATCAACTGCGGGTGTTCACCGTAGACAACATCGGCTCAGCAAAAATACTAGATCAAATTGCCTTGTCGATCGATCCAAAACAGCTGGAACAATTCCTCACTTCGTCCTACGGCATCTTCAGCGGCGATGCGGAACAGACCGTCGTCCTGGGATTTACCAAAGCCCGAGCCAAATGGGTCGCCGATGAAAACTGGCATCCCAACCAGCAAGGACAATGGCTGGGCAACTACCAGCTGAGCATCCCGTTCAACGACAGTCGCAAATTGATCATGGACATCCTCAAGCACGGCGCAGAAGTGGAAGTGTGATATTGATTCATGCAACAATGACAAGATAAGATGGATATAAAAAACTCCTCATTCGTTGTATATTTTTTTAAATTTGTAACATGCCTGAATACTTGAATATACAGCCATCACCCATCTCTCTTATAGAATCACTCAGGGAAATCGGTTATTCCATGGAAACAGCAATTGCTGACATCATGGATAACAGCATTACCTCTGGAGCATCTTCAATACATCTTCGCTTTGCGTGGAATACGGGAGAACCCTGGTTAGCTATTATTGATGATGGCTCAGGAATGTCGTCTGATGAAGTAACCAGCGCCATGAGGTTGGGCAGCAGTAATCCTTTGAATACACGTCCTGAGGAAGACTTGGGGCGATTTGGCCTAGGTTTAAAAACTGCGTCATTTTCCCAATGCAGGCAACTGACGGTTATCACACGAAAACAACAGCAAACATCAGCCAGAAAATGGGATCTGGATACCATTACAGAAAAGCCCGATAGTGGTTGGAACTTGCATATCCTGAGTGATGAAGAGATTAAGGGTATCACTGAAATCGATTCAATCATTGATGATTTTATGTCCAGGGAAAGCGGCACGATCGTTCTGTGGCAAAAACTGGATCGGCTGGACAATTTTGATGAATCCGGGATGGGTGAGAAAAAATTGAATAGCCTGATTAATGAGGCAAGGAAACATATCGAATTAACATTTCATCGTTTTCTTTCTTTTTCGCGAGGAAAGAAAAGTCTGCGTATTTCGATTAATGGTGATTTTCTTGAGGCATTCAACCCTTTTAATCCTTCGAACCTTGCAACCAGAGAACTTCCCGAGCAAAAAATTTATCTGCATAATGAAAAGATAACCATACAGCCCTATGTATTACCTCATTACAACAAGGTATCTCGAGAAGAGTATGAAAAATATGCGGGTGATGCAGGTTATCTTCAGAATCAGGGATTTTATGTTTATCGCAACCGTCGCCTGATTATCAAAAGTACCTGGTTTCGGTTGATACCCAAAGAAGAGCTGACTAAATTACTTCGTGTCCGAATTGATATACCCAACACACTGGATCATTTGTGGAAAATTGATGTTAAAAAAGCTAACGCCTCTCCTCCTGAAAGCATCAGAAAACAGCTTAAACAGATAATTCATGATATACAGGATCAGGGAAAGCAGGTTTATAAGCAGAAAGGTAAACGCCTGAGAGATTCGGTAAAAGTACCAGCATGGAATAGAACTGCCACTGCAGGAAAAATAGTTTATGGAATTAACAAAACTCATCCTCTGATAACGCAGCTTGAAGAACAATTACAATCAGCACAGCGGGAACAGTTAAAGGATGTGCTTCTAATGCTGGAAAGTTTGCTTTCCAGCCGAACTATTTTATAGTGACGTAGCCAAGAAACCCGAAGAATTGGAAAAGCCAGTTTTTGACATTGAATGTTTTTCCCTTCTTCCGGATAGATTCACCATGACAATATTTTCTTAAGGAAGTAAATGGCTGCTAGAACTGGGTGGACTCATCAACAACTGTTAGTGGCATTCAATCTATATTGCCAAATGCCATTCGGAAAAATGCACTCCCGTAACCCGGAGATCATTCAATATGCTGAATTGATTGGCAGAACGCCATCAGCACTGGCGATGAAATTGACAAATATCGCCAGCCTTGACCCAGCAATAACTTCAACAGGTCGAAAGGGACTACAAGGTGCATCAGCAGCGGATAAAATTATGTGGGAAGAAATGCAGGCCGATTGGGAGCAGTTCGCCATCAAGTCTCAGCAGGCGGCCAGTACTTTTGGAACGACTACAAAATTCGAAGCCACCATCAGCGACACTTCCATACCGGATGAGATTATCGATTACACTGGGAGTAACAAAACAGTTCAGACAACGACTCGTGTTGGTCAAGATTTTTTCCGGCGTTCGGTACTTAGCGCCTATAACTTTCGGTGCTGCGTTACAGGACTGGCTATACCCAAACTGTTGGTAGCGAGCCACATCGTACCTTGGCGGATTGATGCGGCAAATCGACTCAATCCTAAAAATGGTCTTTGCTTGTCGATGCTACATGACAAAGCGTTTGATACTGGCATCATCACTATCGCGGAGGATATGACGATTAGTGTTTCCCGGGAATATGCAGCAAATGCAGATCATTTTTTCAAATCGGCATTATTGTCCTATAACGGCAAGCTGATAGCATTACCAGAAAAATTCCATCCTCATAGAGAGTTTCTTGACTACCATCGGCAATATGTTTTTAAAGCATAGAAAAATTCAATTGATTTAATTATCAAAAGGTTTTAAAAACCTTTTTCATATAAAAAATTTTACATTAAATAATTACCCCATGTATTTAGAAAAACTAATTATAAAAAACTTTAGGTCGATTAACGAGCTAACTTTAAACTTCAATAAAGGTTTGAATGTGTTAATTGGCGAAAACAATTCTGGCAAGACTGCAATATTCGATTCACTTAGACTATGTTTAGGTTATGGAAACCAAAAAAGAGATATTTATATTTCCTTAAGTGATTTTCATATTGATAAGTCTGTAATCACAGACACACTTAATAATATAGAGTTTCATTTATATTTTAAAATTGAAGATATTATTGAAACAGCATGGTTCAATGATATGTTGAATACCAACGAAGATGGTACACAGGATATTCAACTTCATTTTAAATATTTCATAGATGAAAAAAATAATCTTAGACGTGTTAAATATAAAGTTTGGGGTGGATCAAATGAAGGGCAAATGGTTACTCCAGAAGTTCTATCTTTATTATATCATGTTCATTTAGACGCTTTGCGAGATGCTGAACAGCATTTAAGACCAATTAGGGGTAATAGATTAGGACAACTTTATTCCAATATTCAAACCGACACTGACAAGGAAATAGATAAAGAAAAAAAGAAAGGAATTGCTAGCAGGATAAAAACATCCGTTGATGCAGATGCAGACTGGATTGCACATATTAAAAATGGGAAAACAAAAATTAATGAGCATTTAAAAGAAACTAATTTCACTGAAAAACATCACCCTATTGATGTTGATTTTTTGCCTTATGATTTTAATAAGCTTGTAGATAATCTTAAAATGCAAATTCCTGTTTATACTGATGCTTTATTAGAAGGAGATACAACAAAACAAAAGTATTTCGATTTATACCAGAATGGCCTTGGGTATAATAATTTGATATATACAGCAACAGTTTTAGGGGATTTGAAACAAAGAAAGGAATTTGAAAAAGAAACATACATTGCTCTTTTGATTGAAGAACCCGAAGCTCACTTGCATCCGCAGTTGCAAAACTTGTTTTTTAATTATCTTAATAAGTTGGATACTGAACTTGGATTTCAAATATTCATTACATCACATTCTCCAACAATAACGGCAAAGGCAGATTTAAAATCTGTTATCGTTTTGCAAAACAAAAACAATAAAATACATTCTCTTTCAATACTCCAGTCAGGGCTTACTGACCTTAATAGAAAATATCTACATAAATTTTTGGATGTTACAAAATCTCAATTATTTTTTGCTAATGGTGTTATTTTAGTTGAAGGTATTTCCGAGGCATTATTGATGCCAATATTCAGCAAAATAATGGGTGATAAATATGATATTGAAAAAGCAGGTATTGAATTAGTAAATATTAATGGCATTGCATTTGAGCATTTTGGTAACTTATTTAACAATGATGACGAAACGAAAATATTAATAACAAAATGCTGTATTATTACAGATGATGATAGAAATTCTGCAACAGATGAAATTTCATCAAGAGCCGCAATGGCTAAGGATTTAGAAAAACATAATTTAAAAGTTGCTCTTGGAGAGGTTACTTTCGAGTTTGAGTTATTTATAGCCGGAAATAATAAAGATATTTTACTTAATATATTTGAAGAGATGTACCCTAAAGCAGCCCAAAAAATTCAGCAAGATACCAATATTAAAGTTTACGCAAAAAGCTTTTTAGAAAAAGTCAAATCCAATAAAGCAAAATCTGAATTGGCTCATAGATTAGCATTAAAGCTTTCAACTGATGCAACAGCTAGTGAAAATTTTACAATACCTGAATACATACAAAACGCTATCAAGTTTGTTTTAAATAAATAAGCCAATGTACGATACTTTAACAGAAAAACAACATGAAATTGTATTTGAAAAATCAGGCAAATTTGTCGTTAGGGCTTGTCCGGGAAGCGGCAAAACTTATTGTGTAAGTGCCAGACTTTCAAGACTAATAAACAGTTGGGATAAAAATTATCAAGGCATAGCTTGTTTATCTTTTACAAATGTAGCTTGGCAGGAGATTGAGAAAAAGTATAAAGAAGTTTTTAATACTAATTACAATATTAGTTACCCCCATTTTTTAGGAACAATAGATAGCTTTATTAATAAGTATATCTTTTTGGCTTATGGGCACTTAGTACTTAAATGTAAAAACAGACCAGTATTGGTAGGAGAACCTCATGGAATTTGGACAGGGAGGTTTTTTAGCGATAGTTTTTTCGATAATCTAACTTTTAATATTGATGGGGAAATATATGCTTTAAATCCAAGATTAATGCCAAATAATTGGAATTCTAACTCCCAAATTATTAGTTCTAAAAACAGATTAATTAAATGTGGCTATGCTAATCAATCTGATGCAAATTATTTTGCAATAAAAATTCTTGAGAAATACCCACAAATAGCTAAATCAATAGCATTGAGGTTTCCAATTATAATAATAGATGAAGCTCAAGATACATCTGAAATTCAAATGAAGATTATCGATTTGTTAATTGCAAACGGACTTAATGAAATAATGTTAGTTGGAGATCCAGACCAAGCAATATTTGAATGGAATGATGCCAGACCTGATTTATTAATCGAAAAATTTAATGCTTGGCCGAATTCAATCATTTTGAATGAGAATAGAAGAAGCTCACAGAATATTTGCAACTATACACACAAAATTTCTTCATTATCAGAACCATCTATTTCTGTTAATGAAGAAATAAAGGAATTTCATTTTCGGCCAAAAGTGATTACATACACAACAGCGAATTTACGTGAAATAGTTAATTTATTTGTGCAAGAATGTGTTGCTAATGGAATTGAAGAGAATGAACAAAATATTTCAATTCTTTACAGAAGTAAAGGTTTAATTAATGAAATTACAGGAGTTACAGAAATTCCATTTAATACAAAAGTTTGGTCTCAGCACAGTAGTTATACGAAAGATTTTGCAAAAGGGAAATATTTATATGATAGAGGACAATTTAAAAACGGCTTTAAACTCATAGAAAAAGCTATTGTAAAAATTTTCAATAATCTTTCTCATTGTCGGGAAGAAGATATTGAAAATATAATAAAGAAAATGGGGTTCATTAATTTCAGAACTGCTGTTTTTGATTTTATTAATCTTCTTCCAGAAACTAATATAGCAATCGGTGATTGGGTAACACAAGTAAATGCGAATTTTGTAGCTGAGAATATTGAAAAGAAGCTTCAAATCGAAAATGCAGGAAAAAGACTCACATTTCAACAATTATTTTTAAATGAATATGATAAGACATCACCATTTAATTATAGACTTGGGACTGTACATAGTGCGAAAGGTGAAACTTTTGATGCAACACTTTTAATTTTAAAATCAAAAGGAGTAGGGCAAGCATATAAGACAATATTAAAAAATAATATTTCTATTACTGACAGTGAAGAATTAAGAATAGCTTATGTTGGAATGACAAGACCACGAAAAATATTAGTTCTTGCTGTTCCAGACGATACTAACAAAGCTGCATGGGAAAGTAAGTTTAACTTGTAACGCGCATTCACGCATATAACAAAACAAAAATATAGCGCAAGATCACTGTTCATATATCCTTGGATTTCATGATTTATCGTACTTGGCATATTTTTGTCACAATACCAAATTAATCAATTTTTCAGGCAATATATGGTAAAAAATAAGATTATCAGTTAATACTGGATGAAAGTATTCCTTTTACATTTTCCATGACGAAAACGGCTGGCTGGAAATTTTTGATAATTCTTAGATATTCCTTGTATAGAAAATGCCGATGATCATCTTCTGCTCTGTATTCACTGTTGCCCTTGTTTCTGGCTCTGCCAACAAGTGAGTAAGCCTGGCATGGAGGGCCACCTATCAGTACCCAGTTATTTGATTTTTTAAGTCTTTATTTAATTAGAACGTCTAAATCCAGGTTGCAATCATCGCCCAGCGTAAATTGCAGTGCTTCTTTATTAGCTTTGTCGGCCTGTGTCGGATATATTTTGAACAACTCATCTTCAGGACTATTACCCAATTTGCCAGCAATGTATCCATAGTATTCCGGCGGAAGTCCGTCTTTAAATTGACGTGTGAAAGCACGTAGTCTTAGGGTTCTCCATGCGCTGATTTCCTTTTCAACGGAAAGAGTTATATCAAATGGTTTCCTTCCATCTGGTACGACAAAAGTCGATGTTCCTTCAGCAAGTCCTCCGGGCCCGGCAAACAGGTCAATGACAGGTATATAATTCTCCATATTATTAATTTTTCAGATTTATTATTTTCTAGGTATAGCATCATACCAGGTTTTAACAGAATGGCAGATATTGTAGATAAAGTAACTCGTTCCAGAATGATGTCAGGAATAGGCGGAAAAAATACAAAGCCGGAAATTCTTATTCGTAAAGGTCTTCATGCTCTTGGATTCAGATACAGATTATACAGCCTTAAGCTACCGGGTAAGCCCGATATTGTACTGCCCAAGTACAGAGCAATAATTTTGATAAATGGTTGTTTCTGGCACGCACATAACTGTCATCTTTTCAAATGGCCCTCTACGAGGAAAGAGTTCTGGGAAGCAAAAATACTTTCAAATAAAAAGCGCGACCAAGAAAATCTTAAGCAATACTCTGATTCCGGCTGGAAAACTTTAGTTATCTGGGAGTGCGCTCTTAAAGGAAAAACAAAATTACCTATTAAAGCTGTTTTTGATGGAATCGTGCATTGGATTGTTTACGAAAGAGCTAATTGCAATATTCAGGGGAAGTTCAAATAAAATTAAGAGTCTCTTTCAATGCATAATGAGTCTGAAGGAGTATTGTATTTCTAATGGAAGATTATCCGGGTAGGATGGGCAAGCGTCTGTTTGCTCGCCCGTTCGAGGAATGGGTTTGTTAGCAGATTGAGCAATTGCAGGACAGGCTGTATGCATGGCTTTGTGCTATGCACAAGTTGTTCGTGGTGGATAAAAGAGCATTCAACGCTTAGAAAATATTCACTTACAAGTCGTCAAAAGTGTCCTGTTTCCAATATTAGGATTGGGTTAAAAATAACTTCCTGAAATTACTGTCTTCTATCGGCAAGCCGTTCGTGCTGACCCTTCGATAAGCTTAGGGCGAACGGAAAATTTTACCTGGTCCATATCGGGAAGTTATTAATGACCGTATCCTGAGTTGTTTTGAGCCACCCAGTCTTGCAGCCGTTCCACCACCCATGTTCCGTCATCCAGCGTCAGGTCGTGGCCTGCCCAAGGGTGGCGGCGCAGCTCCAGGTTCCATTTTTTGTGTATCGCCTCGGAGCAGGCCGGAGCGACCAAACGGTCGCCTTGCCCGTTTAATAATAAAACCGGCTGTTTGGGTTTTATCTCGCCGGGCCGATAGCTTGCAGCCGCTATGATCTGGCGGAAGCTGTTGTTAAGGCTGATGGGGCGCTCATTGTGTATTTTTGCCCAGGCTCGGCTTACCCGTTGATCCTGCGCCGCGCCAGTTCCCGGCTGGCTTGCGGCATACACACCATCCCTGGCGATATGTCGGCGATTACTGACCAACTGCAAAATTCCCGATTCCCGTTTATAGATGTCGCGGGTCATAACCAGCGCGGCAAAGTCCTTATAACTTTGCCAGCGCAGCCGCTGATAAAAGGGGCTTAAATCGGCAAAGCTGGTGTTCATCAGGGTTGCGCCGCAAATATCTTCGGGATAGCTTCTCATCCACTCCCAGGCGACCATCGCGCCCAGCGAAAGCGCCAGTATCGTTGCCGGTTGTTGTATGAAACCCCGCTCCAAGGCATGACGGCGAGTGCTGTCGGTGATCGCCTTGATCGTGCATGGGCTGGGCTCCCGATAAAAACAACCGGTGCCGGGTAAATCGATCAGCGTTATTTGAGCGTCTGGAAACGCCGATTGTAAAAGTGGGATGAAATCGCCCCAGTGCGCCGACTCGCGCGCCAGGCCTCTCAGCAGAATCCAGTTGTTCCCAATCGTTTTATTCATACCAAAGACCCAATGCCTTTTTTTCATAGGCCGCTTTTTGCCGCGGTTTAAGTCCGGTCCATTTCTCGGGATACAACAGGCTGCGGTGCAAGAAATCAAACAGCATAAAATGCCGCCGGAAAATCCGTTGCTGGCGGTGAGGCAACAGCGGGTGAAACAAGCCATGCCGCGAGAACAGGTGCATCGGGCTTTTGCGCAGCCAAAGCCATGAACCCATTTCCAGCGTCAGCGGCAGGAATAAGCGTTCGGCCTCAAACCGCCGGACAAAATCATCGAACAGGTAATCCCACAGGTCGCCGTTAATGACGTATTCCAGGCAGGTCGGTTCAATCCTGTAGATATGGTGTTGGTAGCAACGGTCGAACAGTTCTTTCAAAGCCAGGGTTTCGGCAAGAAAGGCGAACGGGGTTTTGCGCGAGGCATACGGAAACCATAACCGGTCCTGAATGCCGAAACCCGAGTGCAAATCCAGCGCAATGGATAACGACGAGTTGAACAGGTGTTGATCGACGACGCGGCATAAGGCTTGCGCTTCCTTTTCCATTTTGGATTCGTCGCCGCGGTACCAGGGCAGGCGTGGCGTGATGCGGTGGCCGCTGTAAAGGCGCGTTGAGCCTATGCCTTCTACGGGCGAATTGCGCATCAAATCGACGCCGTTGCCGTTAGAACGCGTACCCAGATAAACGCCGACCGGGTTGACGATGGGTACAAAAACCAGCCGGGATTTTTTTAGCCGGGCGAGGAATTCCTGATCCCAATCCAGCAACTGGATGATGGTTTCCATATAAGACAGGATCACTTCGGAACCGATTTTCTCCAGGCCATGCACGCCGCCGAAAAAGGCCAATACAGGCACATCGGGCTGGGTTGAACCCAGTGTGATGCAGTGAATCGGGAATTCGAGGTTTTGGTATTGAATCCGTTCTATGACCTCGGTTTGGGCGCGGTCTCCTAATTGCTCAATAATGCGTTCAAGTTGTTCGAGTTCAGGGAATTTAATGCCAGTCATAATCCGAATCAGCAGTTATAGTCTACGAAAAAACAAATATAACCCCATTCCCGGAAAAACAGGTTGCGATAATAATTCCTTTTTCATGCAGATTTTCAATGACGGGCGATCAGAATATCCGCGCTACTTTAAACGTAGAAATCATCAGGAAACCCTGAATTAAAAAGACGAGCGGCCAATAATTCAGGCTTTGAGGGAAGCTGCCGACAAGCAGGAAAAGCGCGGGGAACAAAACGCCGTTCACGGAAATAGGCACGCCTTCGAAACCCGCGTTTTCGGAAATATTATAGCGAGCAAGCCTAAGCATGCCGCAGGCGACAAAAAACAACGCGACTGCGATTCCTAAAACGCCGGGGGAGCTCAGCGAATAAAACAACAAGGCGGGGGCAACGCCAAAGGATACCAGGTCGGACATGGAGTCGATTTGTTTGCCGAAAAGATTCTTTTGATGCAGTAGGCCGGCTATTTTTCCGTCCAGCACATCGAACACCACCGCCAAAAACAGCAGCAATGCGCTTAAATCAAAAAAGCCGTCAATAGCCAGCAAAATCGAGAGGATGCCGCAGCACAGGTTTCCGACGGTAAAAATATCGGCAGTTTTCATCAGACTTAGAATTTTCATGGCGTAGCCTGTGGTTGGCGTTAGATGATCCTGGAAAAACCAGTTGAGCATTCCAAACCCCGCTCATTCTTCGACCGGGCTCAGGGCGAACGGGGTTTGGAATGCTCGCCTAAGGAAGCGCTGAACAAAATACTTCCGTTCATGGTTCGACAGGCTCAGGACGAACGGAATTAATACGTTACCGTTCGTCCTGAGCCTGTCGAAGGACTAAATCAGCGCTTCCCTAATGGGGGGAGCGTGAAATCCGCTCACCCCATTCGACAAGGCTCTCCTGAGCGTAGCCGAAAGGCTCAGCACGAACGGATTTCACTTGTTCCAACTGATTTTTTTAGGAAGATGCTTCCTTGGATAACTCCAAAACCCTCCCGGTCTGAATTATCCGCCGGCGAACTTTCGGAAATTTTTTCCCAAATCAGGTCCCTGGTTTCAATGCTGACGGCATGGCGGCTTTTTCCCGAGCTGTTGATGATAGGAAGAAAGCTAAGCCGCACCTCGATTTTATCCAGGGTCAGCATCTTGATTAAATGCGGCACGAAGCCGTCATCGCCGACAAAAGGCGCGTGTTGTTTGGCTGAGCCTTGATATTGAAGGGCTACGGGCTGAATGGCGGACCGGGTTAATAGCGCAGGCTGAAATAGGGAGGAGTGAAAGTTCAGCACCTCATCGCCCTTAGTCGTGGTGCCTTCAGGAAAGGCGATAATGTTGCTGTTTTGCTTTAACAGCCAGGCCATCTTTTCGGCGGTGCTTCGAATATGCTGTTTATCGCCGCGGCGGATAAAAATAGTGCCGCCTTGTTTGGCCAGATAGCCGATCACAGGCCAGCCTGAAATATCGCTCTTGGCGACAAAACAGGCCGGTAAGTATTGGCCGATAACGATGATGTCCAGCCAGGAGATGTGATTGCTGACCAGGATGGCGCGCCGTTCCGGCAGCTCGCCCTCTTTGCTTATATGCAGGTTGACGATGGCGCTGAACCTTTGCAGCCAGCGGGCTTTGATCGCATCCTTTTTGAGGTTGGCGGCGCGCGCCGAATAGATAAAACCAAGCACGGGAAAAACGCCCGCCGCTAGAAACAGTCCATTGATAAACAGGATCAGGATCTGGAAAAGTTTATAGTACAGCCGTATTTTCGCTTTCATTAGCAGCCTGCGCCGTGCTCTGCTCCCGACGGGTCGGCGGCATGCAAGCCGGCCCTGGCGATCGCCGCGTCAGTTCCCGGCCTGCTTTCGGCATAGCCGCGCATGTAGTGTTTGCTGTAGCGTTCTTGCAATTGGTCCAGCGGTAAAAGCATGAATAAATCCATGCAGTTAAAATCTTCATCCCAGCAAGGTTCGCCGCAGACCACGGCGCCGAAACGGAAATAAGCTTTCAGCAACGGAGGAATGCCCGATTCGTCCCGTTCGCATCTTAATTCATGGGGTACGGCGATGCTGGGAGTGACTTGAATAGAGGAGGGGGCGATATTTTTTGCGTCGATATTCCGGTAAACCGCATCCACCGCAAAGCCGCTGGGGCCCGGCGTAATGCTCGCGCAACCGAGCAAGTAATTAAACCGCCCTTCGAGCGCGTATTGCACCAGCGCCGACCAAAGCGTGGTTAAAACCGCGCTGCCGCGATAATCGGGATCGACGCAAGTCCGGCCTATTTCCAGGAAACGGCCGGGCAACGTTAACACCTGATCCAGATCGAATTCGCTTTGCGAATAAAACCGGCCTAATTTTTCGGCTTGGTCTTGGTTAAGCAGGCGCGTGTAGCCGACTATCTTTTTATTGAGGTTGTCGTAGACAATCAAATGGTCGCAATAACTATCGACCTCATCATAATCCAGGCCTTCCGATTCGGTTTTGAGCTTGGCGCCCATTTCTTTGGCAAACACGCGGAAACGCAAGGCTTGGGCTTCTTTGATCAGCGTCTCGGCGTCTGCCGCCGCGCCGGCTCCCGGCTGGCTTACGGCATACACACCATCCCCGGCGATAATAAAACATTCCAACCGTTTGGCGGGTTTGATCTGTATTGTCGCATCTATGTTGTTCATGGGTATCCACATGGTTAAATAAAGATGCGGGTACATTAGTGAATAAAGATGTCAGTTTCGCGTCGAATCGATGAACATCAAATGACAAAACGGTTAAGTTTTGATGACAATTTGCTTATGCAGTTGAGGGGCATGAAATTAAGCACAATGATACGGTAGGAGCGGGCCGCGCCCGCGGCATTTGGCCAACGATTACAGGCTTGCTGTTCCTTCATCGCGGGTATGGCCCGTTCCCCTACAACGGCAGCAAGGCCGCGCTGTCGCAAAACCGCCTTAAGCGCGCCGATTGTAGGCTTTTCGACATCTTGACCGGTCCCGCTTCCCGGTAAATCAACATGCAGTACATGGCGCTGTTTTTGCTTGGCAGTGTTATTTACACCGGCAAACAACGATGAAACTTTTTCTTGACAGATCCGGTCGCCAAAACGCCGGCATTCTCTACGCAGCCATTACAACCGGGCAGGAGCTCCTATGAAACTGCAAATCGAACGCCGTTATGTCGAAAGCCTGATCGAAGCTTTCCCGCATCAAACGGCCCTGAAAGAACAACTGCGATTCGGCAACCGGGCCGAAGTGTTTTACCGGCAACTGGCCGCGGATGAATGGGGTTTTTTACACGACCTGTATCAATCCTCGGGCGCAAAAAGCCAAGCGGCGCTGCTGGCGACCCTGCAAACCGCGCTGCATGACGGCGGCGAGCGTTACGAGGCCGAACAACTGGAGAAAGTGCTGCCGAGCATCACCCGCTACCTGATAGACGACGCCGAACGCGGCT
Organism: Methylobacter tundripaludum; assembly: GCF_002934365.1. Taxonomy (GTDB): domain Bacteria; phylum Pseudomonadota; class Gammaproteobacteria; order Methylococcales; family Methylomonadaceae; genus Methylobacter_A; species Methylobacter_A tundripaludum_A. Next base: position 15,261 of record NZ_PTIY01000023.1, read on the forward strand.
GGCTATTCCAGGCCGACGCCAAGGGCCGGACCTGCGCCTATTTGATTACCCGGCTCGATTACACGCCGCCCGGCGAGGAAGAGGCGGGCCGCATCCTGATCGAGCTGAAAGCCAATGCCAAAGGCAAGATCGCGATTGAGACGTTGGTCATCCGCGCCAAGGACATCGCCGGACAAACCATTCCTGAGATCTTTGCCGCGAAAGGCTATCTTAAGGAAACGCCGGAGCTGATCGCCGTTTACGACGAAGCCGCCGAGCGTTATTTCGACTGGCGCGGTCGCTACGGCGAGCAGTTTTCCGGCTGGGGTACGGCGGTTTATGTCGAAGATCCTAGCTCCAGCCACCGCAGCAGCGACTGGACGCGCAAGAACACCGTGGTGCTGTCGTCCGCGGGCGGCGCCTGCCGTTTGGTTAACGACGAAAACATCCTCAGCGAGCGGGCTTTATCATTGGAAGCATCCGGCGACATCCTCGGCAAATACCTGCGCAAGGCCGGTAACAGCATGCGTTACGACAGCAAAACCGAAAGCGCGATGGAAGCCTCGAAAGCCGACATTCCCAAAGGCGTATTCACCGAGTTGCCGATCCACGGCTACATCCTGATGTTTCACCTGGAACTGCATCATCATGTCTGGGTGCATGTCGACGATATGGCCCCTTACCAATACCAGCCGGAGTTGAAACAAAAGTTGATTTTGCCGCCGGAGCAGACCGACCTGATCGACATCCTGACCGCCGAAATGGACATGCTGATGGACGACATCGTCGCCGGCAAATCAGGCGGCACCACGGTGCTGTGCGCGGGGCCTGCCGGGGTCGGCAAAACCCTGACCGCCGAAGTTTATTCGGAAATCATCAAGCGTCCGCTGTACCGGGTGCATTCCGGGCAATTAGGCCTGAATGTCGCGGAAATGGAAAAAGTGCTGAAAGAAACGCTGATCCGCGCTCAGCGCTGGGGCGCGGTCATGCTGATCGACGAGGCCGACGTCTACATCAAGCGCCGCAGCGACAATCTGGCCTCCAACGCCGTGGTCGGCGTGTTTTTGCGGGTGCTGGAATATTTCAACGGCCTGCTGTTTTTAACCACCAACCGCGTCGACGACATCGACGAGGCGATTATTTCCCGCTGCATCGCGATGATCAAATACCATGCCCCGAACAGCGCCGACCGCCGCAAAATCTGGGGAGTGATGACCGAGCAGTTTGCGTTGCCGCTGGATCAGGCGTTGATAGAGCAGCTGGCCGAATTGTTCCCAACCGCTACCGGCCGCGACATCAAGGGCTTGACCAAACTGGTCGCGAAGTTTTGCCTGCAAAAGCAGTTGGAGCCGAGTTTGGAAGTGTTCAAGCGTTGTTCGGTGTTTCGGGGGCTGGAATTGGCGGGTGTGGATCAAGATTGACGGGAGCGCTGTAGTGTTGCAGACAGAATTCCCGAGCCGGAGCGTGGGAACTATTGATCAAGATAGAAGGGCAAGTTTATGACCATCAACCCAAACGCCGACAGCATCGCTCAATTTTGCCGGTATATAGACGACTGCAAACCGGCGTTAAAAGCACAATACCAACAGCTGCTTGCTCAGGATTTGTCCAGGCAACAATGGGACGGCTGTTTTCAACGCAATGTGTCGGCGGTTTTGGCGCAAGCTTATGACGAGGCGCTCGCCCACTTGAAAACCCTGCCATTCGACAGCGCCGCGACGCCGGTCAATCGAGGCTTATCGGAATTAACCCGGCAAGCGCTGACGGCTTTCGACGGATTCGTCGACGATTTTTTAGTGTTCGTTGTCGATACGCATCGCACCTCCTGCGCCTTGTCCAATTTCCCGGATGAACATAAACCGGACAAAGCTTACGTTAACGAGGTGAAACACGAAATCGCCGGGCTTTGGTGGAACTTCGCCTTGAATGTTAATGGGCATTTTCTGGAATGCGGATAAAGCTGTCTTTTGAATTACACAGGAAAAATTGAATGAAATTGTATTTAACGCCCGGCTCCTGCTCGACAGGCATCCATATTTTAATGGAAGAACTGGAACTGGTTTTCGAAGCGCATCTGGTCAATCTAATGACCGGGGACCAAAACAAGCCGGAATATCTTGCGTTGAACCCCAAAGCCACGATCCCGACGCTGGTGCGTAACGACGGCACAGCACTAACCGAGTTTCAAGCAATCGCCTATTGGCTGGCGCGAAGCTACCCCAAAGCCAAACTGTTGCCCGGCGACCCGGACGGCGACGCGCGCGTCATTGAGCTGATGGATTATGTCGTCGGCACTGTTCACGGTCAGGGTTTTACCCGGATTTTTACGACCGATCGGTTTGCATTCAACGAAGCCGATTTTGAAGCCGTGAGAATCCAAGGCATGGACATCGTTAAGCGCGGTTTTGCCGTCATTAACGATGTTCTGTCGCCTCAAGGCTATGTCATGGACGCCTTCACTATCGCCGATGCCGCTTTGTTTTATGTCGAATTTTGGGCCTACAAAACCGGCATCGTGCTGCCGGAAAATTGCCAAAAACACTATGACTTGATGCTTGAGCGTCCGGTGGTAAGGCGAGTCTTGATGGAAGAAGGCTATCGGTTGGATTAGCCTGAAAACCGCAGTCTGGCGTTCCGGGCCATTCATGCTTCGACAGGTTCAGTACGAACGGCCCTCACACCCGCCAACTGCGGTTTTTAGAATTAACGGCCCCTATTGAACCCGTTTTCCAATAACAAATGAGGTGAACATAAAATGACATTGATCGAAAAAACCGGGGCTCTTATCGTAGGCTATGACCTGATTGATAACGATCATGATGAATTTATCGGTCTGTTAAACAAGCTGGATGCAGCCGACAATGCGAATTTTCCGGCCCTGTTCCAGCAATTGTACGAGCAGAGCGAACGGCATTTTGAACGGGAGAACGAGTTGATGAAGCAATTTTCTTATTCGGGAGAGACTGAACACAAAGGCGAACATCAGCGTGTGCTCGGAGAATTCAAGCAATTCAAATCGCGGGTTGATAAAGGATTGATTGCATTCGGCCGTTCGTTTGTCAAAGACCGTCTCCCGCAATGGTTCGGACTGCATGTGGCGACGATGGACAGCGCGCTGGCGGCGCACATCAACAAGCAGACCGAAGCGTAAGATTGATACGACCTTGCTGCGGGTACAGTGTAATGTTTTTATTACCATGAAGATCATGAAGATCATGAAGATCATGAAGAGAATCCGCGAAGCACAGCTTTTGATCTCTATGAAGCGTCTCACTATCACGCATGAAGTCTCTACCGTAATCTCTTCAAGTCCTTCATGGTCTTCATGGTAAAAATAAATGACATGTTCAAGAAACAGCACTCCCTGGCCCGAGCTTGAGGTCATTAATAACTTTTATGATGCCGTCGAATGCGAACGCATCTATCGGTGTCTGTTGCACGAACATCAGTGGCCCGATAACCGATATGTTGTCGCCGGACGGCAATTTATCCTGCCCCGATTACAGACCTGGCACGCCGATCCGGGAATTCGCTACAGTTACAGCAACAACCTGCTGCAAACCCGAGCATGGACGCCTTTGCTGTCCGATATTAGAGTTCAAGTCGAATCGTACTTAAATATCTTCTTTAATTCGGTATTGGTTAACTTGTATCGAAACGGCGACGATTATGTCGGTTGGCATGCGGATAATGAACCGGAGCTGGGCGAGCAACCTTTTATCGCCTCGTTGACATTCGGCGCGGAACGGCAATTTGCGTTCAGGCATAAAAAGTCTTCGGAGCAGGGGCGGGTATCATTGCGCAGCGGCGCTTTATTGATTATGAGGCCGAATTTTCAGCACCATTGGCTGCATAGCGTTCCCATCGATCAAAATGTAACGGAAGGACGAGTCAATTTAACTTTTCGTAAAGTTATCCCTGCGGGCAGCTGTTTTTTAGATTAGATAACTGATGTTACACAGTTAGTCGAATTTCGACCGTGTTAACATTAAGGTGTCGCTAGCGCGACAGTTAATTGAATCGGGTTCTCGCACCCGAAGGCGAGTTACTTTCTTTTGCTTCGCCAAAAGAAAGTAACCAAAGAAAAGGCGACCCGGTTGCCGCTTATTTCCTGCGCTCCTCGCTTTTATCGAGGGTCAGCAGAAGGGGCTCCTGCCCCTCTGCTGACGCGCGGCCTCCCTGCCGCGCCCCTAACGGGCTGTTCTCGATAAAAGCTCCGATGCTCGGCGCGGCAAACGGGAGAAATACCAGCCGTGCGTAACATCAGTTAGATAATTTTGTATCGTTTGCAGGTTTCGGAGCCACTGCCATTCAGTTAAGGATGGATAGTCCCTTCTCTCGGCAATGGCTCCGGTATTGCTCTACTACCTACATCCACGTAGGCATCCAGCAGGAGAGGGAGGGAACTTCATGGCAGTGACGTTTTTAATTCTGCATTGAGTTTAAAACGTGCATAGGTCTGGGGCGGTATTGATGGATTACAGATAAATTGTTCCAAAAAGAACCAAGCGCTGTCTGTTGAGATTATCAGTTAACGATAATATTCAACAGCTTAACGATATGAGTAGTCTGGCATTTTAATTGCTTTTTAGAAAATTGGAGTTACCGCATCTATTTATTGTGTGTACTCGTCATTTTTTCATTAATAGCGAGGTATTAGTATGTTCGAAGCCACTCTGTTGTTCCTTTTCATGTTTTTAATTGCAGCATGCGCTTTTTTACCGTCGATGCTGTTTCCTGCAAAATCTCCCCAACAATTCGACGCTACCGGTGATTTTGGTTCGAATTCAGGACTGGGAGTCTCTGAGGATTCAACACTTCAGCAGAATTTTCTTATGCATCTGCAAAATGAAATCGAATCCGCTCTGTTCCCGCGTCCTACCGACTCTATCTTGCAGCGCCATTACGATGCGTTGGTAAACGCCGAACTGGAGAATCGTCTGGCGGCAATGCCGGATTCATAACAACGGCTGCGAATCAGCAGGATAAAGCGGTAATGATGGCGATACCGGTATTCGGTTTAATGTAAGCTTTCACGCAACAGCCTGCTGATTTTGTTGTATTTGTCGCATAACGAACATAAGTTGATTTTTACCCACCCCTCTTTTTCATTATTTCTCCCACAATTATAAAGGTTTCTTGGTCGACGCTAATCCGGCATAGATGTTGCTCCAGCTATGCGGAGCAGCGTCGGCTGGAGAACAGCGCCGATCGCTGCGTTAGCATTTAAGCATAATAACAATAAGCGCTTCCAAGCGACTTTGTACCCGCCGGAAAAACGGTCTATCGTGCTGCCCTGGTCGGTTTCAAGTCGTTAAATACTCTGCATTGGAAACGCGGCGCTGAAGAAGTGCATTCTTCAAGCAGCCAATAACGCCAGGAGTTCCTGAATGAATGAAACCTTTTACGATGTCATGCGCAGGCAAGGCATCACCCGCCGCAGTTTTCTGAAGTTTTGCAGCCTGACCGCTGCCTCGTTAGGGCTTTCCCCCGCTTTCGCCCCCAAAATCGCTCATGCGATGGAGACCAAGCCGCGCATCCCGGTGTTGTGGCTGCATGGGCTGGAATGCACCTGTTGCTCGGAATCGTTCATCCGCTCCGGCCATCCTTTAGCCAAGGATGTAATCCTGTCGATGCTGTCGCTGGATTACGACGACACCATCATGGCTGCGGCGGGCCACAACGCCGAAGCCATCGTCGATGAAATAGTCGAAAAATACAAAGGCAATTACATTCTGGCCGTAGAGGGCAACGCGCCGCTGGGCGAAGACGGCATGTACTGCATCATCGGCGGCAAGCCGTTCGTCGAGCAGCTCAAATACGCGGCCGAAAGCTGCAAGGCGATTATTTCCTGGGGCTCTTGCGCATCCTGGGGTTGCGTTCAGGCCGCCAAGCCTAATCCGACCCGCGCCACGCCGACCCATAAAATCCCCGGTCTGGCCGACAAGCCGATCATCAAAGTACCCGGTTGTCCGCCGATTGCAGAGGTGATGACTGCGGTGGTCGCTTATCTCTTAACCTTTGAAAAGCTGCCGACCCTGGATCGCCAGGGCCGCCCGCAGATGTTCTACAGCCAGCGCATCCACGATAAATGTTACCGCCGTCCGCATTTCGACGCCGGGCAATTCGTCGAACATTGGGACGATGAGGCCGCGCGGCAAGGACATTGTTTATACAAAATGGGCTGCAAGGGACCTACCACGTATAACGCCTGCTCGACGATGCGCTGGAATGAAGGCGTATCGTTCCCGATTCAATCCGGTCACGGTTGTATCGGCTGTTCCGAGGACGGTTTCTGGGATAAGGGCGGCTTTTACCAGCGCCTGACCGATATTAACGATTTCGGTATTGAAGCCAACGCCGATACGGTCGGCGGCACTGCGGCAACCGTCGTCGGCGTCGGCATCGCCGCGCATGCCGGATTGACCGCGCTGAACCGTTCCAAAAAATCGGGCGACAAACAAACAGGAGCAGAACAACAATGACAGTCACCAACACCCCCAACGGCTTTAACCTGAATGACGCAGGCCGCCGCGTCGTTGTCGATCCGGTCACCCGTATCGAAGGCCACATGCGCTGCGAAGTCAATATCGACGACGACAACATCATCCGCAACGCGATTTCCAGCGGCACCATGTGGCGTGGCCTGGAAGTGATTTTGAAAGGCCGCGACCCGCGCGACGCCTGGGCTTTCGTACAGCGCATCTGCGGCGTCTGCACCGGCACCCATGCCTTGACTTCGGTGCGCGCGGTCGAGGATGCGTTAAAGATTACGATTCCCGAAAACGCCAATTCGATCCGTAACCTGATGCAGCTCAGCTTGCAGGTGCAAGATCATTTGGTGCATTTTTATCATCTGCATGCGCTGGATTGGGTCAATCCGGTCAATGCGCTGAAAGCCGATCCGGTTGCGACTTCGGCGCTACAGCAATCGATTTCGCCGCATAATCCCAAATCGTCGCCCGGCTATTTTCGCGATACGCAAAACCGTTTATTGAAATTTGTCGAATCCGGGCAGCTGGGGCCGTTCAAGAACGGTTACTGGACCAATCCGGCTTATTTACTGCCGCCGGAAGCCGATCTGATGGCGGTGACGCATTACCTGGAAGCGTTGGATTTTCAAAAAGACATCATGAAAATCCGCACCGTTTTCGGCGGCAAAGACCCGCATCCGAACTGGCTGGTCGGCGGCGTACCGTGCGCGATCAATATCGACGGCGTCGGCGCCAACGGGGCGATCAACATGGAGCGGCTCAATTTAGTTTCGTCGATTATCGACCGCACCATCGCCTTTATCGACCAGGTGTACATCCCAGATTTGCTGGCTATCGCCGGGTTTTACAAAGGCTGGATGTACGGCGGCGGTATTTCCGGGCAGAGCCTGCTGTCCTACGGCGACATTCCCGATAAGGCCAACGACTATTCGGCGTCGAACTTGCTGATGCCGCGCGGCGCGATCATCAACGGCGATTTGACCAAAGTCCATGAAGTCGATTTGACCGATCCCGAGCAAATCAAGGAATTCATCCCGCACTCCTGGTACAAATACCCGGACGAATCGCTGGGCCTGCATCCGTGGGACGGCGTCACCGAACCCAACTACAAGCTGGGGCCGAACACCAAAGGCGACCGCACCCATATCAAGGAGTTGGACGAAGCGGCCAAATACTCCTGGATCAAGGCTCCGCGCTGGCGCGGCCATGCAATGGAAGTCGGCCCGTTGGCCCGTTATGTAATCGGTTACGCGCAAGGCAACAAGGAAATCACCGAGCAAATCAATTTTGTGTTGAAGACGCTGGACGTTCCGGTCACCGCGTTGTTCTCGACCTTGGGCAGGACGGCCGCGCGTGGCCTGGAAGCGCAATGGGCGGCAGGCAAAATGCGCTATTTCATGGACAAGATGATCGCCAATATCAAATCCGGCGATTTGGCGACGGCCAACGTCGCCAAATGGGACCCGGAAACCTGGCCGAGCAGCGTCAAAGGCGTTGGTTTTACCGAAGCGCCGCGCGGCGCGTTGGGTCATTGGCTGAAAATAGAAAATACCAAAATCGCTAATTACCAATGCGTCGTGCCGACCACCTGGAACGGTTCGCCGCGCGACGAGCAAGGCAATATCGGCGCGTTCGAGGCCGCATTGATGAATACCAAGGTCGAGCGTCCCGAGGAACCGGTCGAAATTCTGCGCACCCTGCACAGTTTCGATCCTTGTCTGGCCTGTTCGACGCATATCATCAGCCCGGACGGCACAGAATTAACCCAAGTTAAAGTACGCTGAGGAGCTTGATTATGAAAAAAATTATAGTGGTCGCAGGACTTATCGCGTTTTCCCAGGCCGCATCGGCACATACCGGCTTGCTGCCGACCGGCGGGTTCAGTCACGGTTTTCAGCATCCGTTTTTGGGGCTGGATCATTTTTTGGCGATGTTGGGCTTGGGCTTATGGGCGAGTAGCCAAAGCCGTTTGCTTGCCAGGCAGGCGCTAGGCGTGTTTTTGTTATTTATGATGATAGGCGCGCTATTCGGCTTAACCGGGTTCGGTTTCGCTTATGTCGAAACGGGTATTCTTGTCTCTCTGTTGCTGGTCGGTGTAGCGTTGAGCTTTCCCATAGTTCCCGCCATCACTGCCATCAAGTTAAGACAGACGCTGGTTCCCAAGCTCCAGCTTGGGAACCCAGTTAGCGAAGCTCCAGCTTCGCGATCCGGGAAGCTGGAGCTTCCTGCACCGAATTCCCAAGCTGGAGCTTGGGAACTAGCGCTCACTAAAAGCCTTAACTTAATCGCAGCGCGTGGGAACGAGGCAGGTTTTTACGGCAAAGTGATTATTTTGACATCGGTTGCAGCCTTTGCCTCAATGCACGGACTGGCGCACGGCGGTGAAATACCGGTTGATGCTTCGGCATACGCTTATATCGCCGGGATTGTATCGGCTACGGCGGTTTTGTACGGTTCCGGCTTGGCTCTGGGCTTGGCTGCACGACATGTCGATGCAACCGGTTTGCTCCGCGTTTATGGAACCTTGACCGGCTTGGTCGGCGCTTGGTTGCTGTTCGCATAAGGAACCGCCATGACTGAGCCAACTTTAATATCCAATGCCGTTGACGCAAGCGGTATAAAGTCCTCTCCAGAGGGGGAGGGCGCGCAAGCCGTTTACGTCTACGAAAAACCGGTACGGCTCTGGCACAGCCTGAATGCCTTGGTCATCGTCGCCTTGACCGTAACCGGCTATTTGATCGCTTCTCCGCTCGCATCGGTCGGCGGCGAAGCGTCAGACCATTTTGTGATGGGCTATGTGCGATTTTTGCATTTCGCCGCCGGCTACCTGTTGGCGATAGGATTGCTGTTTCGAGCTTACTGGGCCTATGCCGGTAACGAACATGCCCGGCAAATCTTTATGCCGCCTTTGTTGTCGAGGGAGTTCTGGCATGGCGTCGGCCATGAAATACTCTGGTATACCTTTTTGGTTAAGGAGCCGAAAAAATATATCGGCCATAACCCTTTGGCGGTGTTATCGATGCATTTTGTTTTCGTTTGGGGCGCGCTCTTCATGATCGTTACCGGCTTTGCGCTTTATGGAGAAGGCACGGGGCAGGGCAGCTGGCAACATGCGCTGTTCAGCAGCTGGGTGCTGCCGCTGTTCGGCGACAGCCAAAACCTGCACAGCTGGCATCATCTGGTTATGTGGTTGATCGTTTGTTTTGTGCTGATCCATGTTTATGTCGCGGTGCGCGAGGATAAATTATCCCGGCAGAGCATGTTGTCCACGATAGTGACCGGATGGCGCACTTTCAAGGACGATAAACCGGTAGACGATGTCCACTAATCTAAAATCGCACTAAAGCATTCCAACATCCCGCTCGCCCTGAGCCTGTCCAAGGGCGAGCGGGGTGTTGGAATGCTTACTAAGTGGATGAAAGTGTGGAAGCCGCTCATGCTTCGACGGGGCTCAGCACGAACGGCTTCCACACTTTCCAACTGCTTTTTTTTAGGATTAACCATGAACATTTTATTGCTGGGCATAGGCAACGTACTTTGGGCCGACGAAGGCTTCGGCGTCCGTGTGATCGAACGCCTGCAAAAAAGCTACCGGTTTCCCGACGGCGTCAACGTCATGGACGGCGGCACTCAAGGCGTTTACTTGGTCGAGCATGTCCAGGCGGCGGATGCGTTGGTCGTGTTCGATGCGATCGATTACGGCCTGTCGCCCGGCACCTTAAAACGAATCGAAAACAGAGACGTACCGAATTTTCTTGGCGCAAAAAAAATGAGCCTGCACCAAACCGGATTCCAGGAAGTGTTGGCGATGGCGCAGATGCTGGGCAGTTATCCGCGGCACTTGCTATTGATCGGCGTACAGCCCGAAGAGTTGGACGACTACGGCGGCAGCTTGCGGCCGACGGTCAAAGCGCAAATCCAACCTGCTATAGACATGGCGCTGGCTTACCTGCAAGCATTCGGTATTAGTGCGGAAACAACCGACACCGATGGCGATTTGGCCGACCCGGTGTTGAACATACAGCGCTACGAACTGGAACGGCCCAGCGCCGAGCAGGCCTGCCGCATCGGCGACGAGCGGGTGTTGCAGGCCGAAGGCTTGGCGGTGCGTCCGCCGCAACCGGCGGGACAACCCACCTTGCAAGTCGATGTCGATTACCGGGGCAAATACTGATGTGCATCGGCATGCCCATGCAAGTAGTGGCGCAGCATAGCGAATCCGCGACCTGTCTTTATCGCGGCGAGGAAAGCGTAATCGATACCATGCTGGTCGGCCCGCAACCGGTCGGTGCTTGGCTGCTGGTGTTTCTCGATACCGCCAGGGAAGTGCTCAGCGAAACCAAAGCCAAGCAAATTTCAGATGCATTGGAAGCCATGCGGCTGGCGATGCAGGGCGACAATCACATAGACCATTTGTTTTCCGATCTTGTAAACAGGGAACCGCAATTACCGGAGTTTTTAAAACCATGACATCACCGCTGATTACCCAGCTGCAAACCCGGCACGGCTATCCGTTGCTGGATGCGGACAGTTACGATCATTTCGTTTACGGCAATGAAAGCGTCGTACTGTTTTTCTGCAACGATCCCGTCCAGTTTCCCGAAAGCAACGACGTTGCGGTGATCTTGCCGGAGCTGGACAAAACGTTTAACGGCCGGCTGCAAGCGGCGGTTATCGAAAAATCCATCGAGCGCGAATTGCAAGCGCGGTTCCGCTTTACCGGCTGGCCGTCGCTGGTGTTTCTGCGCAACGGCGAGTATTTGGGCGTCATCACCGGCGTCCGCAACTGGCGGGAATACAGGCAGGAAGCGGCAGGGATCTTGGCCTCCGAACCCAGCGAACCGCCCGGCTTCGATTTGGATAAGGTATGCGGCGGCGCTCATTAATAATGTAGGGCGCGCCGTGCGCGTCAACGATACTAAAATATAACCCACGATCATTATGAACTCTATTTCACTCCCCATTTTCGGACAAGGCAGCCAACCGGCGGAACAAGACGGCGTCGAACTGGAATATCTGCAAATGCCGCAGGAAATGACGACCTATGCCATGCCGCAGATTTCGACGGATTTAAAGTCGCATGATTTGGCGCAGGCAAAAATCATTTTGCTGAAATTGCAGCAGTATTTGGCCGCGTTTCCATCGGTTTCAGTAGCCATCGAATTGACCCGATTGGACGCAAACAACCGGCGGTTTATCGACGAGCTGCTCGGCGAAGGCGAAGTCAGCGTGATTTGTTCCGGCGGGCAAAACATCCGCATTCAGGAATCGGTATTGGCGGGTGTTTGGCGCTTGCAAACACTTAACGACCGTAGCCAGATTGTTAATGACGCGTTGGAAGTCGGCATTATTCCGCAACAGCTGTCGCAATCGGCCTTTAACGGCGCGGCGGCGCAAATCGACACTTATTGGACCGTGGTGCCGAAAGACGTGATGAACTCGCCGCCGTTGCTGACCGAACTCAACGCCAAAATCGCCGAATACCGTCCGGGCGGCGAAGCGCATACGATCAATTTAAGCCTGCTGCCGCAGACCGAGCAGGATCTGGCGTTTCTGGCGCAACGCTTAGGTCGCGGCTCGGTGACGATTCTATCCCGCGGCTACGGCAACTGCCGGATCACCGCCACCGGCACCCAATACGTCTGGTGGGTGCAGTATTTCAATTCGGAGGACACCTTGATCCTCAACACGCTGGAAGTCAGCGATGTGCCCAGCGTGGCCTGCGCCTCGCCGGAAGATATAGCCGACAGCCGCGAGCGCTTGCAGGAGATACTTAAGGTGTATTTATGAACGGCTCTTTTTTTGCCGGGGCATTCGGCGGCGGTGCTTCAAAGTTGACGCCGCAAACCCGGCTGGAATGCAAAATCTGTTGGTATGTGTACGACCCGGCTGTTGGCGATGAAGTCTGGCAAATGCCGCCCGGCACGGCTTTTTCCGCATTGCCCGATCATTGGAGCTGTCCTGAGTGCGACGGCAAAAAACAGGATTTTTTGGTGCTGGATGATTGAGCATGTTGTGGCCGGGTATTTACTTACCACGAAGGCACGAACGACATGGATGCAGGAGGTAAAGCAATACAGGAGCTATTGCCGAGAACACGAAGAAAAAAGCTCGTTGCTGTGTAGTTAAGCATTGTAGGAGCGGGCCGTGCCCGCGATGAAGGAGCTAAAAGTTTACAATCGCTGTCCGAATGTCGCGGGCATGGCCCGCTCCTACGGAATATCGATGCGCTTGACTTAATCGCAGTGACTTGAGGAAACGAGAAGAACTCTTTTTTAGCATGTACAGCACGCCCACCAAGTCAAGTAATGATCTGGCAAAATAGCGAACAAATCCGGCATACACTGGAAACAACATTCAATGAAATACTGGATAAGCGCATGCGCGAGTTGCCGGTCGTTAACTTCGCGCTTTCGGTGCAGGCCGTCGGCTTTAGCCGCTTTGGCGAAGACTGGCTCGGCGTGTTGATTACACCCTGGTTCATGAATCTGATGTTGTTGCCGGGAGCGGACAGCACTTGGCGCGAACAACAACCGGGCATAAAAATCGACAAGCACTTCCCGTATGGCGCATTCGAATTTACGTTGGGCCGCGAAGCACAAATAGGCATTTACGCACTTTGCTCCTTGTTCTCGCCGATGTTCCAGTTCGAGAATCAAGCCGCCGCGCTTGCTGCGGCTGAATCTGCGTTACAAGGCTTGCTGGCCGAAACGGCGCCGCGTGCGGTCAGTCGTCGTGACTTGCTGCGCGGCGCTATCGGCAAAGGAAATCGTTGAGTGACACCGGCCGGTAAAATTGTCATCGATCTGTATCATGACTCCGGGACGGTGAGCGGCGTGCAAATCGCATCCAACCGGCCTGAAGCGATAGCGCAGGTATTAATCGGAAAAACCCCGGATCAGGTGCTTGAGACCGTTCCGTTGCTATTTACCTTGTGCGGCAACGCCCAGGCTTATGCCGCGTTGCTGGCCTGCCGTGCGGCACTGGGTATCGCAACCGAGCCTGAGCTTGATTCAGCCCGCGACCTGCTGGTGCAATTGGAAACCTTGCGCGAGCATGCTTGGCGTATTTTGCTGGACTGGCCGGTTTTTATAGGTCTCGCTCAAGATAAAAAAGCCTTAGCATCGCTGCTTAAATTCGATGCGCTGTTCAAGCGGCATTTGTTCCGGCATGCCGAAGCATTCAAGCTTGACAGTTGCTTGAATGTCGATACCGATCGATTGATGCAACTGATCGACGACCTGGAAGCGCTGATCGACACTTCGATCTTTAACGGCCGGCTTGTTGAATTTCAGGCGTTAACCGGCGAAGCGCAGTTGCAGAATTGGCTACGGCAAAGTAATGCGTTACCTGCCAGCTTGTTAAATCATTTATATGGACGGAACTGGGCGGCAGTGGGGCAAAATAATGTTGCCTGCCTGCCCGAGTTTGAGGAAGAAGTATTAAGCCGGGGATTGCAACGGCAAGATTTGTCAACTTTCAGTCGGATGCCGCATTGGCAAGGCCGCTGTTTTGAAACGACGCTATTGAACCGCCAGCTGTCGCAGCCTTTAATCGCCGATATGCGCGGCCGTTACGGTAACGGCCTGATCGTCCGAACACTGGCCCGCTTGCTGGAAGTCGCTTTAACACCATCCCAACTCAGGCGGCTTTTGATGCAAATAACAGACCTATCGGTTTTACCGCTAAGCGGCGCGATTAACGAGAGCGTAGGTTTGGCGCAGGTCCAAGCGGCGCGCGGCCTGTTAATCCATCGCCTGCAATTGAAGCAGGGGCGGGTGCACGATTACCGCATCATCGCGCCCACCGAATGGAATTTTCACCCCGAAGGCGTCGTCGCCCAAGGCTTGAAACAATTGCAAGCCGAAAACCTAAACGATCTGCAACGGCAAGCGGAACTTTATATCAACGCGGTAGACCCTTGTGTGCAATACGCGTTACACTTGACCGACAGTCGAAACGAGATAGAAAACCATGCATGACAAATCTGTCAGGAACAAATTTGCACTTGCCCGAAGGGTGCATGGCAGGGATTGCCTGCATGACAAATCCGCCGGGAGCGGATTTGCATTTACCCGAAGGGTGCATGGCAGGGATTGCCATGCATGAATTGTCCCTCTGCGAAAGCATTTTGCAGGTCTTGGAACAGCAGGCGGAAGCCCAGCAATACAGCAAAGTCAAAAAGGTTTGGCTGGAAATCGGCGCATTGGCCGGTGTCGAGACTGACGCATTGCGTTTCAGTTTCGATGTGGTTGTGCAAGGCTCAATAGCCGAACATGCACAGCTTGAAATCATCGAAGTACCGGGCCAAGCCTGGTGCATGCCGTGTAGCCGCAACGTGGTTGTGCAGCAGTTATACGATCTATGCCCGCACTGCGGCAGCCATCAATTACAGGTCAACAGCGGAGATCAAATGCGAATCAAAGAACTGGAGGTAGAATAATGTGCGGCGTATGCGGCTGCGGCGAGGGCCATTCCCACTCGCACGATCATGACCACGAACATCCGCATGATCATGAACACCACGACCATCATCATGATCACGATGCCGAGCATACTCATGCGCCGGGTTTAAGCCAAGCGCGGATGGTGCAAATCGAACAGGATATTCTGGCCAAGAACAACCGTTATGCCGCCGAAAACCGCCGCTATTTCGGCGAACGCGGCATGCTGGCGTTAAACCTGGTTTCCAGCCCCGGTTCAGGCAAAACCACGCTGCTGACCGAAACCATCGCCCGGCTGAAAGACGAGCTCGACATCGCGGTCATCGAAGGCGACCAGCAAACCGCCCGCGACGCCGAGCGCATCCGCGCCACCGGCGTACCGGCCTTGCAAATCAATACCGGCAAAGGTTGCCATCTCGATGCGCACCGGGTCGGCCATGCGCTGGAAACGCTCCAGCCGAAAGACCATAGCCTGTTGTTCATCGAAAACGTCGGCAACCTGGTTTGCCCTTCGTCGTTCGATCTGGGCGAAGCGCATAAAGTGGTGATTCTGTCGGTCACCGAAGGCGAGGACAAGCCGATCAAATACCCCGACATGTTCCATGCCGCCGACTTGATGATTTTAAACAAGACCGACCTGTTGCCGTACCTGGATTTTGACAGCGAGCAATGCATCCAGTATGCAAAACAGGTCAATCCGCGCATCAAGATATTGTCGTTGTCGGCCAAAACCGGCGAAGGGATGGACAGCTGGCTGCGCTGGCTGAAGGCCGAGTTGGAGTTGCAGCGTATTGATTATGCGTAGTTTAGCTTCTTAGATTCAACTCATAAGTGCAATCGGCACTAATCGGAAAAGAAAAAGGTTAGCTGATATAGTTTCACGCTTTTTTCAATCCGACCAAAGACGA
>NZ_PTIY01000024.1 GCF_002934365.1 Methylobacter tundripaludum
TCGTCTTTGGTCGGATTGAAAAAAGCGTGAAACTATATCAGCTAACCTTTTTCTTTTCCGATTAGTGCCGATTGCACTTATGAGTTGAATCTAAGATTGAATTTTAGACTTTTATGAGATCTACGCAAACATAGTTCCTGCGTATGGGTTACTGCGGGGGACTGGACCATGCTCACATCCTGGATGTGAGCATGGTTTGAACAATTCTTAGCTAACTCTGCCGGCTTCTGTTGCGGCAGGCACTTCAATCAACCGGCCTGATTTAACGTCGTAGATATAACCGTAAACAGGAATGTCGGACGGAACCAGCGGGTGATTCTTAATGCGGGTTACATCTTCCAAAACACTTTCTTCTTGGTTTTTAATGGTCAACCAGTCGACATATTTGCCTTCGGCTGAACCTGGGCCTTCGCAGCAATCATGCCAGCCGCCGGCATCAATAGAGGCGGTCTTTAAGCTGCTGCCCAACAGGCCGCGCATGATGTCGTCGGTAAATGTTTCCATGCCGCAGTCAGTATGGTGAACGACAAACCATTCGCGGGTTCCCAATAATTTATAAGAAATAACCAAGGAACGGATGGCGTCGTCACTGGCGCGACCGCCTGCATTACGGATGACGTGGGCATCGCCTTCGGATAGACCGGCATATTTGGCGGGGTCTAGACGGGCATCCATACAGGTCAGGATAGCAAAATGCCGTCCTGGAGGCATAGGCAATGCGCCTTTGTCGCCAAAATCATTCACATAATCTCTATTTGCCGCTAAAACTTCATTAAGAATTTTGCTCATAAACACCTCTTATTATAATTTTGGACCATAAAAAAGCCGCTTGTTCCTGATCACTAAGGGGAATGATAAAGACCAAGCGGCAGTAAGAACTATCTCCGAGCGGAAGTCTACTCCAATAAATCAAGGTTTCAAATAGCGATATAGGTTATACAATATAAACTTAAAGTTTATAAAGGTGCGGACATGGCTAAATTAAACAACACGCAGGTATTTTGCCGGATTGTTGAGCTGGGTACTTTTGCGGCGGTTGCCCGTGAAATGAACCTTTCGGCTATGATGATCAGCAAATACATGGCTCAGCTGGAGGAGTCTCTGGGGGTTGCCTTGTTAAACCGAACAACCCGGCAGCTGAGTATGACGGAGGCAGGAAGAATCTACTATCACCGCAGCAAGCAGCTGCTGGATGATTTCTCGGAACTTGAGGAATACACCTCGCAGCTGGGTCTACAGGTAAAAGGCACGTTAAAGATCAGCGCACCGATCGATTTTGGCGGACTCTATATGGTGCCCGCGATTGATGCCTATCAACGCGGATATCCCGATGTCAAAATTTTGATGACCTTGCACAACAGTCAGGTTAATTTAAGCGAAGGCAGTTTCGATTTGTCTATCCTGGTCACGGATACGCTGGATTTGGGCGTGGTTGCCAGAAAAATCGCCCAAACCCGGTTGTGCACGTATGCATCGCCCGGCTATATCGCCGAATACGGCGAGCCGCAAACCATTGAGGAGTTAAGCTCACATCGCTGCCTGCACTATATGGATACCCCGCATAGAGATTATTGGGTATTCAATGTCGGCGGCGAGGAGATTAAAATCAAGGCGAACTGGCACTTTGCCTCAAACAACGGCCGGGCTCTGTGCCAGGCGGCCGCGTTGGGCATGGGCATCACCCAGGCGCCTGAATTATCGGTGATCAATTATTTGGAACAGGGGAAATTGGTAGAAATTTTGCCGAACTTTCGCATCCCGTCGCTTAAAATTTACGCCACCTACCTGCAAAGACGCTTTCTGCCCGCCAAACTGGCGACGTTTGTCGATTTTTTAATCAAGTACTTTGCAGAAAACAACAGACTCATGAAAATAACCTGAACCTCCTCTAAAGGCGCACGACATGGCAAGACGAAACAAACACAGTCTGGAAGAAATCCGGGAAATGGTTCTGGATGCGGCGGAAACCATCATTATCAATGAAGGTTACTCGGCGTTAAAAGTGCGCAGGATTGCGATGGACATCGGTTATACCGTCGGCAGCATCTATATGGTGTTTGCCAACATGGCCGATTTGGTCATCCACATTAAAGCGAATACGGTGGATGACCTTAATGCGGAGTTACAGCAAGTACCGGGCTGCGCTCCCGAACACTCTATAGCAGAGCTGGCCAAGGCTTATTTAAGGTTTGCCGGGAGAAACTTTAACCGTTGGAGCATGATTTTTGTACAGGATACCGAGTTCCCCGACTGGTACAGGCAAAAAATCGATCGGCTTTTCAGCCGTGTGGAAACGCAATTCGCGCAACTTGCGCCAGGCTGTTCAGAACAACAAAGCAGACAGGCGGCGCGGGCGCTGTGGAGCGGCGTTCACGGTATTTGCACCTTGTCCTTGACCGGTGAACAGGATGCGACCGCTATTAACGACGTAGAAAACGACGTTGTGTTGCTGGTGGAAAGTTTTATTGGCGGATGGGCGAAAAAATCAGCGCAAGGCTGAGCCTTATCTATCGACTTAAAACACGAATGGGTTTCGCCGCCGCTCTAGCCCTCGTAGCCAGATTGACCGCGCAATAACCCGGCAAATTCTGCTGCCGGTACCGGACGGCTTTTGAAATAGCCCTGATACATATCGCAGCCTTTTTCCTGCAAAAATGCGAGCTGTTCCGGTGTTTCCACGCCTTCGGCCAAGACTTTAAAGCCCAAGATATGCCCCATCGCAATAATCGTGGCGGCAATCTCCATGTCGTCTTGCAGATCGGGAATATCGTCAATAAAGCTCTTATCGATTTTTAGCAAATCCAGCGGAAAATGCTTAAGATAAGCCAGAGACGAATAGCCGGTGCCAAAATCATCAATCGCCAACCGGATGCCCTGTCCGCGTAAGCAGTTAAGAATATCCGCCGCGTTGTCCTGATTCGCCATCAGTCCGCTTTCGGTTATTTCCATTTCCAGCTGGTTGGACGGAAAACCGGTTTCAGCCACCACTGTAGCAACCAGGCCGCAAATGTCGCTACGGCGAAACTGGTGCGGCGACACATTGACCGCCAGGGTTATCGGCGGCAAGCCTTCATCCAGCCATTGCCGGCCTTGACGACAGGTTTCCCGCAGCACCCATTCGCCAACCGCGAGAATCAGGCCGGTTTCTTCGGCAACGGGGATGAACCGGATCGGCGGAATCAGCCCTTCAACCGGGTCCTCCCAGCGCACCAATGCTTCGGCGCCGACGATGCGGCCGCTGGCAATATCGACCTGCGGCTGGTAAAAAACACGCAGCTCCTGCTGTTCGATCGCCCGGCGCAGACGCGATTCCAGCGCAATGCGCTCACGCGCCGCGAGAGTCAAATCTTCCGAAAAATAAGCGAAGCAGCCGCGCCCGGCGTCTTTGGCTTGATAGAGTGCGGCATCCGCGTGATCCATCAGTATCTCGGGATTATCGCCGTGTTGCGGATACAAACTGATGCCTATGCTGACGCCAATCAGTATGTCCTCGCCATGAGCCACACAAAAAGGCTTGCTTAAGTCGGCAATAATGTCTTCCGCCACGCGCGCGGCGTCTTCAGGGTGGGCGATGTCTTCCAGCAATACGATAAATTCATCGCCGCCCAAACGGGCCACCATATCGACATCACGCAGCCGGCCTGTGATTTTTTCCGCAACTTGTTGCAGCAACTCGTCGCCCGCCTGATGCCCCAGACTGTCGTTAACCGCCTTGAACCGGTCCAAATCGAGCATCAGCAACGCAAGTTGCTTGCCCTCGCGCCGTTCGACATCAATGCCGTGTTTCAACCGTTCTTGCAGCAGCCGGCGATTCGGCAGCCCGGTCAGCGGGTCGTAGAAAGCCAGCTGTTTGATCTGCTCTTCAGCCATCTTGCGCTCGGTGATGTCGATATGGGTGCCGACATAATGGGTAACCTCACCGTCATCCCCTTTCACTACCGAGATAATCAGCCACTTGGGGTAAATTTCTCCATTCTTGCGCCGGTCCCAAATTTCTCCCTGCCAGGTACCGTCGCGCTTGATGCCTTCCCACATTTCCGCGTAAAAAGCCGCATCATGACGGCCTGATTTGAGCAAATTTATTCTCTGCCCGACGGCCTCTTCCTTTGTATAACCTGTGGACTCGGTAAAGGCCCGGTTAACCTGCAAAATAATATTCTCGGCATCGGTGATCACCATCGGCTCCTTGGACTCGAACGCGATGGCCGCCACGCGCAGATCCGCCTCCGCTTGTTTATGCAGCGTAATATCTCGTAATGCACTGGCGAAAAACAAGCCTCGTTCCGTTTTAATCGGGCTTACGCTGATATCCACGTCAAAGCTGCTACCGTCTTTTCGGCGCGCCTGTAATGTTCGTCCGCTCTTCAATGGCCTGGTGACCGGTGAGTCAACAAATTTGGCGTGCAGCTCAGGATGCTTTGAGCGAAAGCCTTCCGGCACCAAAATTTCAATCGACTGGCCGATCAGTTCTCCAAGCTTGTAACCCAACAACAATTCGGCTTGCTGATTAACCTGGGAAATAATGCCCCGCCTGTCGCTGATCAGCATCGCGTCCGGTGTGGCGTTGAAAATGGCGCGTTGATAGCCTTCACTTGCCATCAGTGTCTGTTCGGCTCTCCTGCGCCCGACGAAATAGGTGGCCAGCGTCATGCCTGTTCCAGACAGTATCACCATAAAAAACCAGTAATTGGCCAGGCTTGCGCTGAATCTTGTCGAAGCAGGCACGTCCGCTATGTTGCCTGCGAAAAAACCGGTTCCCTGCTGCACGCCAAGCAACCCCATGACCGCCGACATGACCAGTATGACCACCACGCCGTGAGCCTCCAAACGCAACACGGCCCAACTCACAATCAGAAACATCCAGTAGCCCTTGGCGATATGGCCTACCGAGTCGTGCAACCACCCCATGAAAATCGCCTGCCCGACCAGAAAAGCCAGACCGAATAACAACATGAACTCGGTCAGCCGGTTCAGCCCCAAGCCATAATCCGGCGCCCGCCGCCAAACCAGAATAAACGGCGTGACCAAGGCTATGCCCAAGACATCCCCCATCCATCTATAAACCAAACTCGGGTAAAAGGATTCTTCAGCCGGGAATCCGGTAAAAAACAACGCCCCGGCCCCTATCAGTGCGGCTATAACGCTGGCGATACCGCCGGCTATCAGTAATTGCAGGTAGTTGCGGGTGGATAGAACGGTTTGGTTAAAAATATCGTTCCGCCTTAGCAGCCAGGCGGCCAAAAGCGCCTCCAGCGCATTGCCCATAGCGACGGCTGCGGACGCCAAAAAAGAGTCGAGAACCACCACGTTGACCAACAATGCACCAAGGAATACGCCGTAAACGTACCGGCTCCCGCCCATCAACAAAACCGACAGCGCCAGTCCTGCGGGCAACCAAAGGACGCTGGTAACGCCGTTATCTGAACAATAGGCGAGAACAACCAAACCGATCATGGCGTAGAATGCAGCGACAACCAATTGCTTTAACAGCGCTGCAAAGTGATGGAAATTTATCATTATTATTATTTTTCCCTTATTTTTACCCGCTCAGCGGAGAAAAACAGCGCTGAGTAATGCTTATTTGTGTAGCGTTTCAGCTACCCTCGCATATATTACAGCATTTTTAAGCCGCGATAATCCCAGCCCATTTTCCATTCGTGCTGAACTTGTCGCCCCTATGCCGAGTGAACCCGCTTTCGACGAGACTCGTTGGGCGTAGTTCAAGCACTTAGACCCGAACGGTAAATGATGTGGTTTTCAATTAATAATGAGGGAATACTATCCCTGTGTTCGGGATATTCATCGGCATTGCATTTAAGGTGAAATCATTAACAGTTTCGGGTTTCGGTGTCGCCCGACGCATGCTGTTGATGCCGCAACAACTCGGCAAACTCACTCGCAACCAGCGGTTTGCTTTTGATATAACCCTGATACATATCGCAGCCTTTCTCCTGCAAAAAGGCCAGTTGAGCCGCTGTTTCCACCCCTTCCGCCAGGACCTTGAAACCCAGAATGTGCCCCATCGCGACAATTGTCGCGGCGATTTCCATGTCATCTTGATGGAACGGAATATCGTCGATAAAACTCTTGTCGATTTTCAATACGTCCAGCGGAAAATGTTTAAGATAAGCCAGCGATGAATAACCGGTGCCGAAATCGTCAATCGCAAAACGGACGCCTTGTTCGCGAAGGCTATTAAGAATGGCCGTTGCGTTCTCCTGATTCTCCATCAACCCGCTTTCGGTTATTTCCAACTCCAGCAGCGTGGGCGGGAAACCGGTTTCCGCCAACACTGTAGTCACCAAAGCACAAATATCGCCACGGCGGAATTGGTACGGGGAAACATTAACCGCCAAGGTTAACGGCGGCAAGCCTGCATCCAGCCACTGCCGGCCTTGGCGGCAGGTTTCCCGCAACACCCATTCGCCAATCTCGAGAATCAATCCGGTTTCTTCTGCAATGGGGATAAAACGGAGCGGCGGAATCAAGCCGTCAACCGGATCTTGCCAGCGTACCAAAACCTCTGCGCCGACGATACGTCCGCCGGCAATATCGACTTGGGGCTGAAAGAAAATGCACAAGTCCTGCTGTTCAATGGCGCGGCGCAGCCGTGTTTCCAGCGCAATGCGCTCCCGGGCGGCAATCGTCAGATCTTCGGAAAAATAGGCAAAACAGCCTCGCCCCGCATCTTTAGCCTGATACAATGCGGCATCGGCATGATCCATCAGAATATCGGGACTGTCGCCGTGTTGCGGGTATAAACTGATGCCGATACTGGCGCCAATCTGCACGTTATTGCCATGAAGCAGACTAAAAGGCTTGGTTAAATCGGCGACGATTTCCTTAGCCACCCGCGCCGCATCTTCCGGCTGCGCAATGTCTTCCAGCAACACGATAAACTCATCGCCGCCTAAACGGGCCACCATATCGACATCACGCAACCGGGCCGTAATTCTTGTCGCAACCTGTTGCAACAATTCGTCGCCCGCCAAATGCCCCAGGCTGTCGTTAATCGCTTTGAAGCGATCCAGATCCAACATCAACAGCGCCAACTGCTTGCCTTCGCGCCGCTCCATATTAATGCCGTGTTTCAAGCGCTCTTGCAGCAACCGGCGATTGGGCAGGTGGGTCAGCGGATCATAGAAAGCCAGCACTTTGATTTGCTCTTCGGCCGCCTTACGCTCGGTAATGTCGGTATGGGTGCCGACATAATGCGTAATCTCGCCGTCGTTACCTTTTACCGCAGTAATGGACAACCATTTGGGATAAATCTCGCCATTCTTGCGCCGGTCCCAAATTTCTCCTTGCCAAGAGCCGACGCTTAAAAGACTTTTCCACATCGCCGCATAAAAAGCCATATCATGCCGCCCCGATTTGAGCAGGCTTATTTTCCGGCCCACGGCCTCCTCTTCCGTGTAGCCGGTAGATTCGGTGAAGGCTTTGTTGATTCGTAGGATGACGCTGGCCGTATCGGTGATGACCATTGCTTCCTGGGATTGAAAGGCCGTGGCGGCGATACGCTGATCAAGCTCTATCCGATTGCGCTCGGTGATGTCTTGCACACTGCCCACCATGCGTAGCGGCTGTTGCATTTCATCGTATTGCAATCCGCCGCTGCCGCGGACCAACCGAACGGCCCCATCCGGCAGCATGATGCGGAAATCCAGCTCCCGGGATTTCTTCCCGGACCGGCATTCACCGAGCCATCTTTTCATCGCGGTGCGGTCGCCGGGATGGATCAAGTCGAAAATCGCTTCCTGGGAAAGCGGGAATGTCTCCGGCTTAACGCCGTAAATCCGATACATTTCTTCCGACCAGCTAATGCGACCGGTCGCCAGCTCCACCGACCAACTGCCGACATGGGCGATACGTTGCGATTCGGACAACATCCGCTCTTTGTCCTGCAATATTTGCTGCACCTGTTTGTGTTCGGTAATATCGATTGCCGAACCGATATAGCCGGCAAATACGCCGTTTTCATCATAAAGCGGCGTACCCTTATCCAAAATCCAGCGCCAATCGCCGGCCGCATTGCGTAGACGGTATTCGGTGGTAATGGTTTCGCGGAGTTGGGTATCTCGGTAATACGCCACGAAAGCGGTTGCTCTGTCATCGGGATGAATGGTGCTCGCCCAACCCTCATAAGTCATAGTCTGCGCCGAATCCAGGCCGGTGAAATCAAGCCAGGATTGGTTGACAAAAGTGGGCTCTCCCAAGGCATCGGTAATCCAGATCATAATCGGGGAGCTGTCGGCCATCCGGCGAAAACGTTCCTCGCTTGCCCGCAGCGTAGCCTCGGCTTGTTTCCGTTCGGTGATGTCCCGCAAGGCGCTGGCGAAAAACAAGCCTTGTTGTGTATGAATCGGGCTTAGACTGATTTCCACATCCAATTCACTGCGGTCTTTTAGCAGCGCCTTGACCGCACGCCCCACGCCCATCGGCCGGGTGACTGCCGAGGCGGTGAACTGCGCCCGCAATGCCGGATGATTCTCGCGGTAGCGTTCCGGCACCAACACTTCAATCGATAAGCCGAGCAACTCGTTGATCGGGTAGCCCAGCAAGCGCTCGGCCTGCTGGTTGGCCATGGTGATAATGCCTTGTTCATTGCTGATCAGCATCGCATCAGGGGTGGCGTCGAAGATAGCGCGCAGATAGGTTTCGCTTGTTTGCAGCTCTTTGGGGCTAGGCAGCAATAACAGTTTTGGGATTAACGGCCAAATCAGCACCGCCGTGACCAGCGAAACCAGCGCCGTGGCGAATTTTATCAGGCCGTCCAGCCAATAATCGGGATGCCAAATTGTCCAGATGCTGATTAAGTGCGTGGTGCCGCACAAGCAAATAAAAATCGCAAACAGCACAAACACCCAGCGGTAAGCCAAGTCGGTGCGTTTTTTGACGAAATAGAATAATGCAAACGGAATGGAATAGTAGGCAAGCGCAATAATGCTGTCGCTGACAATATGCAACCACAAAATTGACGGCAGCCATAGATAGCAGGCGCCGTGAGGCATAAAACTACCGGTGCCGGCCAGTAAATCGTTAATCCATGAAAACATTCAGTCTTGTACTCCGTTTTTCCCGTTCCCGCGCACTGCGTGGAGCGTCTGGGTGGATCGAGGTGTGCCGTAACGAAGCAAAAACGAATCGTTAGAAATCTTCCTCTGTCAATAACGTTGTCAACTGCCTGTCCGGATCCGTGATGATCCACAGTTTTTCAGTACCTACGTAATAAACCGACATGACCCTTTCCACCGATTCAGGCAGTAATGCAAGCGTATTTTCACGCCAATCCGTCTCCGATACTTCCCCGTAATCGCCTCTTTGATGTCTGTCCAATAAGTCGCCAATAGGCACCTTAAAACCGGCAATAATCGAAATGGCCGACGGAGTCATGGTGATTTTTCCTAGTTCAAACAGATTCATTTAATCGGCCCTCTATTATTGTAATCCAAAGCGTACATATTATTGTTAACCGTTTCTTATTTTTGTTGATTATCAGGCAGATGCAACGATACCAAAAAAGTGGCGCCAAAGACCAACGCCCCCAGCACAAACATTGCAGCGACAGGAGCTATATGATGCGCCGCGGCAAAAGTATAGCCGCCGACCGCCAACAGCATGGCAAGATTTTGAAAAAAACCTTGCAGAGCCACCGCACTGCCGCTACCGATGCTTTGCTGACCTATTTCCTGCAACGCGGCGTTGACGGGGACGATAAACATGCCGCCCATCATGCCGATGAAAAACAGGGTAAAACGAGCCGGCCAGATACTGTCCATCAGGCTCAGCACAATGATGAACGCCGCCATTAAATACGCCGGGATTCTCGCGCGGCGCAAATGCTCCAACGGAATCATCCGGGGCACCAAGGCCGATCCGGCGATAATTCCGACAGCGAGAAACAAGGTCAGTTCCGCAATTTCGGTCGCATTTTTGGACAATAAAACCAGCGGCGCCCAAACCACAATAATCACTCTTAAGGTTGCCGCAGCGGCCCAGAACAAGGAGCCGCCCAAAATAGCGAAACGCGAACGCGGTGTAATAAAAAACGCTCCTATTTCCTTCCAGAAAGCCATGATTCTGGAACCTGGGATAGTCTCATGCTTAAGTATTCGGACAGGCAAGGACAAGGTGATCAAAGCCGAAGCCGTAAACATAACAATAGTTCCTGTCAACGCCCAGACTATCGAATAATCCGCCACCTTAGCACCTACTATCATGCCCATTAAAATGGCCAAAATAGTGGAGCCCTCGATCCAGCTGTTCGCTTTAACCAGAAATTCATGCCCGGCCAACTCAGGCAGGATGCCGTATTTAGCCGGACTGTAAACGGCCGCGCCGACACCGACTATGCAATAAGCAATCAGCGGTTCCACGTTGCACAGCAATAATCCGGCTCCCGCCGCTTTAATCAGATTGGCGATAATCAGCACCCTGGATTTGGGATGGTTGTCGGCGAAGCCGCCCACCCACGGCGCAAGTACTACAAAGGCGACCAGAAACACGCTTTGCAAGGCCGGAACATACCAGCCGGGCAGCTGCGTTGACTGCATCACCATCGCAATCACCGTGAACAATATGGCGTTGTCGGCAAATGCGGATAAAAACTGGGCGATCAGTAAGGGATAGATTTGTTTGTTCATGGTAATGACATTAAGGTGGACAGAAATTTAACGTTCAATTTTTATTTCTTTTTTTTATCTCTGTAGAAAAGTTTGAAAGCATTGGTTCCTTTCATAGCAATTTTCTTCATTTCGAACAAAGTTGTTGTTTCTATAAGGGTTGATAATTTGGCATAACCAAAATTTCTGGAATCAAAATCAGGGTGCTGTCTTTTGATTAATGAGCCGCAAACCCCCAGTTCGGCCCACCCTTCTTCATTACTACATTCATTAGCGGCATTACGCAACATATTCATCAGTGTAGTATTTTGACAAAGCTGTTGCCGAGAGAGCTGATTTTGTTTTTCTGTTGTTTGTTTCAGTTCTTCTGTTTTTAGAGAATCAGTTTTCTCAGTATCCATATCTAATGTCTTCAAGACATCTATATAAATAAAATCGTCACAAGCATTCCGAAAGGCAATTGGAGTTTTTCGTTCTCCAACGCCATATACATGAATATGCGATTCTTTCAGTCGTGTAGCGAGCTTTGTAAAGTCACTGTCACTAGAAATTAATGCAAACGCGTTGAATCTTTCTGAATACAGCAAGTCCATAGCATCAATAATCATTGCTGCGTCAGAAGAATTCTTTCCTGAGGTGTAAGCGAATTGCTGGATGGGTTGAATTGCCAACTCGTTCATCGGCGTTTTCCAACTTTTTAGCATTGAGCTACTCCAATCACCATAAGCTCTTTTAACAATAAGGTAACCGTATTTTGATAGCTCAGTGATAATTGCTACCAGAGCGCTTTGCTGAGTGTTCTCTGCATCAATGAGAACTGCAATTTTTTTCTCTGGATGAATCACTCACAAGCTCCTTGTATAAAATACTTAAGAGACTTTACCGGCCGCCAGCTCCGTAGCCGCCAGGTAATTGGTTTTACCTGTCGCCATCACCGGAATCGAATCGACGATCAAAATCTTCTTGGGCAGGCCGATAGAAGCCACGCCTTTGGATGCCGCCGCCAAATCGTTAACAGTCGCCTGTTTCTGGGTGGTCAACAAAATAATTTGTTCGCCTTTTTTTGCATCCGGCAGGCTGATGGCCGCGTGATGCCCATCCGGCCAGGCATTAGACGCCAGTTGTTCTACCGCGGTTAATGAAACCATTTCCCCGCTGACTTTGGCAAAACGCTTGCTTCGGCCGCGTATACTGACAAAGCCTTCATTATCGACATGCACAATGTCGCCGGTGTCATACCAGCCTTCGCCATAAATCGACTTGGCTGGGACCAATTTCCCCGGATTATCAGGCAACAGATAACCCAGCATGATATTGGGTCCGCTGAGATGAAGCCTGCCCGCATCCTCAATGCCATCGACAGGTTCCAGCTTGTAGCCCATGGACGGCATCAACCGGCCCACGGTACCGGCTTTATAATCCATCGGCGTATTGACGGAGGCAATCGGCGTCGTTTCAGTCGCGCCGTAACCTTCCAGGATGCGTATGCCGAATTTATCGGCCCACAGCTGCCGGGTCGTTTCCTGCAACTTTTCAGCGCCGGCAACCACATAACGCATATTGAAAAAATCGTAGGCGTGGGCTTTTTTGGCATAGCCGGCCAAAAAGGTGTTGGTGCCGAACATGATCGTGGCGTTGGTTTCGTATGCAATCTCAGGAATGACCGCGTAATGCAGCGGCGTCGGATAAAAGAAAGTGGTCATACCGTGCAGTACCGGCAGCATGGTGCCGACGGTAAAGCCGAAAGAATGAAATATCGGCAGAAAGTTCAGCACCACGTCTTGCGCATTAAAATTGATACGGGCTTCCAGCTGTTTAAGGTTGGACAGGATGTTTGAGTGGGACAGCACCACGCCTTTCGGCGCGCCTTCAGAACCGGAGGTAAATAAAACCACGGCTGGACTGTCAGGATTGTATTGGGTGTGCTTGTACCAGAGATTGGCGGTTTTGCATTGCGCCAGCGCCTGGAATTTGTCCCATACAGACAGGCGCGCGGCCAAGTCTTCCAGGTAAACCAGCTTGACCTGTTCGCCTAAGTGTTCGGCTTCCTCGGTTAACTTACCCATTTCTATAAAGCGCCGGGACGTCAAAACGGCTTTGACTTGCGCAGTGTTGCAAGCGGAAACCATGCCGGCCGAACCGGTTGAATAGTTCAACATCGCAGGCACCCGGCCGTAAAGTTGCAGGCCCAGAATGACTGACAGGGTTTTGGTCGAGTTGGGCAAAAACACCCCGACTTTTTCCCCTTCGGCGGTCACCTGCTTTAAGGCGTTGCCTATCGCAATGCTGCGGGTAATCAAATTGTCATAGCTTAGCGGCATACGCTCCAGATCGTTGGCGACCGTATGTTTGCCGCCGTGTATTTTGCGCGCTTCAAGCAGGCTGGCGAAAATGGTTTGCCGGTAATGACTGGTCGCAAACATCATTTCGGTCATGATGTCGGTCAAAATATGTCCGCTGTATTTACGGCGGCTTTTGCCTCTTAACTCCGGGGGAGGCGAAACGAAGGTATGGGGCAAAATCTGGATCGTGATTTTGGGGAATAAACGCATGCGGACGATATTGCGCAACTTGGAAAAATGCGTATATTCGGCGCCCTCGATGCGTACAGGTAATATGGCCGCTCCAGATTTATCGGCGACCATGCCGGTACCGTCGTAAATCTTCATCAACGATCCGGTTACCGTAATGCGGCCCTCTGGGAAAATAACGGTGCGGGTGTCAGTCTGCAAATGATGAATCAAATCCTTCAATGATATGGGATGGGTCGGATCCATCGGAAATACGCGGGACAAGCCCAAAAAAGGCTTTAACCACCAGCTTTGGGAAATATGGGTGTTGATCGCAAATGTGATGTCATCGGGTAAAAACACACCCAACAGTAAGGGATCAAGAAAGGACGTGTGATTGGATATAATCAGGACTCGTTTCCCGGCCTTGTGGTAATTGTCCAATCCTCTTATTTCGACCTTGTAAATCAAGGTCAGCAGCCAGCGCAAAATATTTTTCAGCATTTAAGTTTCCTCCTCCTCGTTTCATTTTAGCAGATGTTTTATTTTACCCAGAATAATCATGGGAGCAGGCCGCTCTGTTTGTCCTATGGCATCATCCCGATAACTCAGCGCTTCGTTTTTCTCCCTTTCCGCAAAAAAATGCAGCTTATGCCTGTACCGGCGATTATATTTTCCATTTATTACACCACGGCGCATAGGTTGAGAAAAAATCGCCCGACAGCGTTATAATGAATTATTTAATCGCCAAGCCGCTGCAAAGCAAAGCCGTCAGCCAATGAAAATACTTAATATTCATTTTAAAAATATCAACTCATTGGAAGGCGAGAGCCGGATCGATTTTGAACAGTCGCCTTTTTCGGATACCGGGGTTTTTGCGATTACCGGCCCTAACGGATCGGGAAAGTCCAGTATTTTGGACGCCATCACGCTGGGCTTGTATGGCGAAACTTTCCGCTTTGACCGACCGGCCAAACATGTGATGACCCAACACACGGCTGAGTGCTACGCCGAAGTTGAATTTACTTTGGATAAGGTGAAATACCGGTCCAGCTGGCATGTGCAACGGGCCGATGCAAATCCTGACGGCGAGCTGGCGCCGCCTGACATGAAATTAACCCGTTTAAGCGACAACGAAGTGTTGGCCTCCACAGTCCAGCAGGTATGCGCACGGATTACCGAAATTACCGGGATGAACTTCCGCAACTTCACCCGCTCGATCATGTTGGCGCAGGGCGATTTTGCCGCGTTTCTCAATGCGCTGGACACCGAGCGCATGGATATTCTGGAAAAAATCATCAGCACCGACATTTATTCCGACTATAAAAATGAAGTCATTGCCAAGGCCGCCGATGCGCAACAACGCCTGGATAATTTAAAACAGGATTTATCGATCATACCGATCATGGAACCGGAAACACTGGAAGCCGGCGAACATGACTTGATCGACTTTATTGACCAGAGGGCCGAGCTGCGGGAACAACAAAGCAGCCTGAAACAACAGCAAGCCTCGCTGCAAAATGCGCTGGACTTGCAAGGCCGGATTGCCGGCCAGGAAAAAAATCTGGAACAAACCAAAGCGCTGGCGGCGACCGAACAGCAAAAACTGGACAGGCTGGCGTCGGCGCAGGATGCGCTGCTTTTTTCGGACGACGTGCTGGCGATCAAGGAAAAGCATCATGAAATTCATCAGGATAAAACAGCACTAGCCGCCCTTCAAAGCGAACTTAAGCAGATACAAGATTACCTCGGCAAAGACACAACCGCACCGGCCGGTTTGTCCGCTAAATCGGTTACGGAGCAGGGGCAAACGCTAACCAACCTCAGAACCCAGATAAGTCTGCTGACTGCGCAGCAGCAGTCGGAATCCGACTTGTGGCAATCTTTAAATCTACAGATTGACGACAGAACCTCCGTTCTTGCTAACGTGTCAAAATGGCTGGAAGAACATGCTGCGGACGAATCGCTGCTGACAAGCTTTCCCGAAACAGCACGGCTAAAAAATCTCCGCGCCGAACTGGCCGAGTTAAAAGAAAAGCAAAAAGCATTCGCCAAGTGGTCGAAAAACACCACGTCATCGCTGAAAAACAGCCAATCCGCCATTGCCCAGGAAAACAAAAGGATCGCCGAATTAACGCGCAAGTTACCCCTGGCGGAAAAGGAACTGAACGAGTTGGCCCGGGGAAGAAATCTGGCCGAACTTGAAGAACTTTTGCAGGAACAGCGGGAGCGGGTCAAGGATTTTCGGGAACTCTACAATCTGGCCAGGGCGAACCAAAAGCTAAGCCAAAGCGGTTTTAGTTTTTTCGGCATCTTTGGCCGTAAAGAGCAACCGAATCATGACATTGAAGAACTGGAAGCCAAACTTGACGAATTAAAACGGGAAATCAGCCGGGAAGACAATATCAGGCTCACGCTGGAAACAGCGGTTTTCCGCGAAACCTTGCTGAAAAAAATGGCTTCAGACCGGCAGTATCTTGACGATGGCGAGCCCTGCTTTCTATGCGGCGCGCTGGAACATCCCTACGCAAAACATCCGCCGAGAGAGGCCAATTCCCAACAGGCCTTGGCGGATCAAAAGGTGAAACTAAAAGCCTTAAGAGTGGCCGGCGGCAAACTGGCTCAGCAGATTAAAACCGCGCAAAAACTGGCGGAGAAAAATCAGGCCAACCAGACGCAGCTGCTTAAGATCCGTTCCCAATGGCAAACCTTGAGCAACCGGCTATACACGGCAAGCGAAGACCTCAGCATCAGCAAATTGCGCTTGCACAGACGCCTGCTCACAGAACAAGTAAGCGAATTAAAGACCATTACCGGCGTAGTCGCCGGCTATCGGAAAAAACAGGTCGGCATCGATCAACTAAAAGCCCTGATCGAAAAGGGCGAAGCCACGATTGAACGCTTGCAGCTCAATACCCGGCAACTGGACGCCGAATGGCGGGAACGTCCCCAGGACGAAATCAATTACGAAGCCGCATTGGCCGCCGGCCAACAGGAAGAACAACAACTGGCCGACAAGGTGCTTGCGCAATTAACCTTATTGGGCGAAAAAATGCCCTCCAAAGGCAAGGAAGATGCATTGTTTGACCGGCTGAATGCGCGCCGGCAGGAGTATCAAAGTTATGCTTTCCGTCAAAAAAACTTAGCCGAGGAACTGGAAGGATTGAAGGCAAAAGCCGATCATTGCCGCGTTGAAATAGCCGCATGCAACGAAAAGCTTGAGCGCTTCAACCGTCAATTACAAGCCGAAGAAATCGTCGGCCTGCATTTAGCCTTGATTGAAAAGCAAAAACTGATTGTCGGCAAGGAACAGCTGATTGCCGAGCTGGAAGCCGAGCTCGCCGTACTGAAACAGGCGTTGCAAGGCAAGTTACTGGGAACGCAATTTGCCGACCTGCATCAGCTGACTGAAACGCTGGAGCTGCTGCAACACCAGCCGGAACTGGAGCGGCATCTGGCCGAGCTGGAACAGGAAATCGACGCCAAAACGATAGAACTGGAACAGAGCCTGCTTGAGCTGGAAGCTGAAAATACGTCCATTGTAACCGGCATAAGCTCTGAACAACTGGATATCCAACTAAAGAGCGTTACCGAGAAATTGGCGATAACCGAGCTCGAAGTACAGCGCCTGGAACAGCTGCTGAAAGAGCAAAAACAATACCAACAAAAGGCCGACGCCATCCTGGCCCAATTACAGGATCAACAGGAAATTACCCGGCTATGCAACGCCGAAGCGGCTCAGATAGCCGAAGAAAGCGGCATGGCTTTCCGTCGCCGGGTGCAAAAACGGGTGGCCGACCGGTTACTGTCCCAAACCAATGCGGTGCTGGAAAAAATCAGCGGCCGTTATTATCTGCGGCAAACGCCCAGTGAGCAGGGTCTGGCGTTGGAGGTTGAAGACACTTACCAGGGCAATGTACACCGGCTGCCCAAGACCTTATCCGGCGGCGAAAGTTTTGTCGTGAGCTTGGCGCTGGCGCTGGGGCTTTCGGAATTGGCCAATAACGGCAAATCCGTGGATTCGTTATTCCTCGATGAAGGCTTCGGCAACCTGGATGCGGACACGCTTTACACGGTCATCAGCACCTTGGAAGGCTTGCATACCCACGGCAAAACCGTCGGCGTTATTTCCCATGTCGAAGGCGTCCAAAAACGCTTTAAAGCCCAGCTGCAAGTGGTCAAAAAGCCTAACGGCATGGGCATGTTGAAGCAGGCGTCGTAGCTTGGCTTTGCGCTCAGCAGAACCAAGTCCTCACGGCAAATAAACACTCCACTTCATACCGCCCAGCGCTTCGCTTTTTTTGCCTTCCAGCGCCCCGCCCAGCAGCCCGACCAATTCATAAACGACGGCCATGCCGATACCGTGTCCGTGGATGTTTTCGTCGGCGCGGACGCCTCTTTTTAA
Source organism: Methylobacter tundripaludum (assembly GCF_002934365.1). Classification (GTDB taxonomy): domain Bacteria; phylum Pseudomonadota; class Gammaproteobacteria; order Methylococcales; family Methylomonadaceae; genus Methylobacter_A; species Methylobacter_A tundripaludum_A. The sequence goes on from NZ_PTIY01000024.1 coordinate 17,538, forward strand.
AATCTCGGCCAATTTTTCGACCGGGATTCCCGGCCCGTCGTCTTCAACCTCCAACAACACCGCAAAATCCCGCCTGCCTTTGCGCTGATTCACGGAAATGCTGACTTTGACAGTGCTCCGGCACCACTTGCCGGCATTATCCATCAGGTTTCCGGCGATTTCATACAGGTCGCCTTCTTCATAATAAACCGGGACTTGTTCCGGCACTGTTATATCGAACTTTATGTTTTTATCGATATAAACTTTAGCCAGCGACGCGCTTATCTTTTTAATAATCCCCGATAAATCGACGGATCCTGCGGTTTTATGCTCGCCTTTGGCCGCCGCCCGCTGTAATTGGTACTCGACAATTTCGTCCATGCGCAAGATCTGTTCTCTTACCGACTCCTTGTTGTCGTTGAACGACTCGGTGCAGCCGCGCAATATCGACAGCGGCGTTTTCAGGCTGTGCGCCAAATCCGCCAGGGCGTTGCGGTACCGTTCCAGATGCGCACGCTCGCTGTTGATGAAGGCGTTAAGATTGCCGGCAAGGCCTTCCAGTTCCGTTGCATAGTCCCCGTCCAGATGGGTTTTGCGCCCCTTTTCTATCGCCTCCAGGTCTTTTACGATAATCCGCAACGGCTTTAAGCCCCAGCGCAATAAGACCAGTTGAATAAATATCAAAACCAGGCCTAAAGCCAGCAGCCAGATTCTTAAGGTTTTCCTGAACCGCTCCACCTGATTGACGACAAACTGGGCGTCTTCAGTCACGGTAAAGATGTATTCGCGCTCGATACCCACTACATTTTTCCAGATGACATCATAATGCAGCGCGTAACGCCCCTGCTCGGTCAATAAAAACTGCATGGTGCCTGGACTTAATTCCGGCGGCGGCGTCACATTGAGCCCGATGGCCGATGGCGAGCGCCATACCGGATTCTTTTTGGCCAGCTGTATAAAGCCGTAAAGGCCGGAACCCGGCGTTGCAAACCTGGGCTCCGGCAAGCTCATCGGCATGTATAAGTCGCCGTTGTTTTTAAGTTCCGCGGCCGACAGCAGCGAATAGACATGAACCTGCAATTTTTCCATCAGCGCCTGTTCGGCGCTTTCGCGAAAGCCCTGTTCAAGCACCACCGAAGCCAGCGCGAAGAAAGCGGCAAGCACAAGGCCTGCCGAAACCAGCAAGCGTAAGCTTAGTGATTTAATTTGCATTGAAATTTGGGAGTCGAATTAACCCTGCTTGGCGGAAATCAGGTAACCCCGCCCACGCAAGGTTTCAATGGGTTTGCGCGTACCGTCGGGATCGAGTTTTTTCCGCAATCGGCCGATAAAAACCTCGAGGACATTGCTGTCACGGTCAAAGTCTTCATCATATATATGCGCGGTCAAAACGGATTTTGAAACGACTTCGCCCTTGCGGAACATCAGGTACTCCAGCACCTTGTATTCGTAAGCGGTTAATTCCTGTTTAACGCCGGATACGGTGACTTCCTGGGCCACCGTATCCAGTTCGATATTGTCATGCGTTAAGATCGGATGCGCCTGCCCGACCGACCGCCTGATCAACGCGTTAATCCGCGCCTGCAGCTCTTCATAATGGAAAGGCTTGACCAGATAATCGTCGGCCCCCGCCTCCAGACCTTCCACTTTTTCCTGCCAACGGCTACGGGCGGTCAAAATCAGGATGGGTACCGTCACCTTGTCTTTACGCAAGCGTTTGATCAGTTCGATGCCGGAAAAGTCGGGCAGGCCGATGTCGATAACGGCCGCATCGATCGGATATTCCTTACCCATGTAATAGCCGTCGCTGCCGGTATTCGCGGTATCGACGGCAAAACCTTTATCGGCGAAGAACTGCTGGATCTGTTCGCAGAGTTTGACTTCATCTTCAACAACTAGGATACGCATGTTTTTTCGTCTGCCGAGGTTAACTGACTAATTGCCCGGTTTCCGCATCGATCTTGTAATATTGGATGCGTCCGTCAGGCGTCAGGACTTTAATGATATGGACTTCCTTGCCGTCGATTATTTCTGTTTGCGCGCCCAACACCTTGTTGTAGGTGCCCTCGATTATTTGTTTGGTCGCCTCATCCAAACTGATGGTTGCCAACAGAGTTCTTTCTGCAAAACAGTTGTTGGAAAACAACCAGATGACTGCAATGACTTTAATCAAATTTCTCATGGGCGATCCAAGTTATCTGGCCACAAAGTTTGTTCAACGTAACTACAAAATAGAACACGGATGACGCGGGTTAAGGAACGTGCATAAAACAACTTGAGCAAGTTTTATTTTTCATTTTTTAACCATGAAGGACATGAAGCGGCATGAAAGGTTTAAGTCTTCATGTCCTTCATGCTCTTCATGGTCATTGCCTAAATTAATTTATGCACGATCCTAAACGGATAATCACTGATTAAAAGTCCCCAACAAACCTGGTTCCGGCTTTTAAAAATCCGTTCTGTCTAAGCCATCCGTGTTCCATTATCGGGCGAAAATCATTTTAAGCCCTCCGCCTGAATCGGCACTGAACTTTTAACGTAGCGATAATCCCTGAACCATACTGCCGACTGCTTGTCCGAAAGATGCGCCCAGCTTGCCTGCGATTTTATCGAGCAAGTGCTCCTGCTGGCTGAAGTCCACCCGTTTTTCCGCGCCGATCAGTTCCTTGGCGACACTGTCCTGAGTGCCGACGCCATCGACTATGCCGAGCTTAACGCCTTCTTCGCCGGTCCAGACCAGCCCTGAAAACATGTCGGGATTTTCTTTAAGCCTGTCGCCGCGACCGGCTTTAACCGCATCGATAAACTGCTGGTGAACCTGGTTTAACAGGCCTTGTATATACTTTGTTTCGTCTTCTTTAGACGGTGAAAAAGGATCGAGCATGGCTTTATGCGCGCCGGCCGTGAACAAACGCCGCTCCACGCCCAGTTTTTGCATGCCGTCGACAAAGCCGAAGCCGTCCATCAGTACGCCTATGGAGCCGACCAGACTGGAAGGGTTCACAAAAATCTTGTCGCTGGCCGATACGATAAAATAACAACCTGAGGCGCAAATATCGCTGACCACTGCATAAATCGGCAAATCGGGATGTTCTTTTTTAATTTTCCTGATTTCCTCGTACACATAAGAGGATTGCACGGGGCTGCCGCCCGGCGAATTCGCATGCAGGATAATGCCTTTGGTGTGCTCGTCTTTGACCGCATTTCTTAAGCTTTCGATAATGCTGTCCGCATTGGCGTCTTTGCCTTCGGCGATCATGCCGACTACATCGACGACGGCGGTATGCCCCTTACTGTCGGCGCCAATATCGCCACTGAGCTTTGGATACATCGCTACGCCGAACACGGCGATCAGGTACACAAACATCAAGCTCTTAAAAAAAACGCCCCAACGCCTCGCTCTTGTCTGCTCGGTGACGGCGGCCAGAGCCAGTTTTTCAATAACTTCGCGCTCCCAGCCTGATTCGCGAATCACTTCGGATTTGTTCTGATTGTCCATGCCTTGTTAACCTCTAATAATATTCAGCAATTCCGCCGGCTGCTGCAAGCATATCAGCGGACTGTATTGTTGCAGTATGTCTTGCGGGTGCGCTCCGCACGATACCGCTATCGACGATATTTGGGCGTTCATCGCCATTTGCAAGTCATGAGTGGAATCGCCGACCATTAAACTCCGTTCATTCGCCGCGTTGGCATGTTGCATAATCTGATGCAACATCAGCGGATCGGGCTTAGAAGCGGCTTCGTCGGAACAACGGGTGATGCAGAACAAATCTTCCGTATCTGTCGCCTGCAACGCTTCCTGCAATCCGGTCCGGGTTTTGCCGGTAGCAACGGCCAGTTGATAACCGGCCTGTTTCAGTTCGACCAGCATTTCGTAAACGCCGGGAAATAAATCTTCGCGGCTTAGCTGTCTGGACAAATAGGTTTGCTGGTAACAGTCCGTCAATTGCGTCAGCGTTTCATCATCGGCTCCGGGAAACAGCTTGGCGCAGGCCTTTCTGATACTCAGGCCGATCACGTCTTTTGCGGCCTGAGGTTCGGGAATATCGCAGCCGCACTGTTTTCCCGCGGTTTGCAGGCAGTGGACGATCCAGTCTATCGAGTCGATCAGGGTGCCGTCCCAATCGAATATGATTAAATCAAACTTGTTCTTCATGTTTTAACAAATCTTCCAATTGCTGTGGCAAAGGCGCCAAAATGGTTAACGGCTCCCCGGTAACAGGATGTTGAAACTTTAATTTTTCCGCGTGCAGGAACATGCGCTTGTAGCCCCGGTCTTTAAACTTGCGGTTGATGTCATCGCGCCCGTAACGCTCGTCGCCGACAATCGGATGCCCGAGACTCGCGGCATGAACACGTATTTGATGAGTGCGTCCGGTTTTTGGCGAAGCCTCGACCAGCGTCGAGTCGGTAAATAATTTCAAGCGCCGAAACAGCGTCTCGGCCTCTTTACCGGCTTTGCTGATCACCACCATGCGTTCTCCGCCTTGACTGACATTTTTTAACAAGGGCGCATCAACCACCTGTTTTTTCCGGGCCCATTGCCCGGCCAACAAAGCCAGATAGGTTTTATGGATGTGATCGTCACGAAACAGCTCATGTAACTTCTTTAATACGCTACGTTTTTTGGCGATGATCAAGCAGCCCGAGGTATCTTTATCGAGCCGATGCACCAGCTCTAAAAAATGCGCTTCGGGTCTTATCAGGCGCAGCCCTTCGATAATGCCCGAACTGACGCCGCTGCCGCCGTGTACGGCGTAACCCGAGGGTTTGTTGACAATCAGGAAACCATCATCCTCAAACAAAATACCTTGCTGCAACGCAGCTTGCAAACCCTGCGGAACATACGATTCTTCGCTACGCTCGGCCACTCTGACCGGCGGAATTCTGACTATATCGCCTGCAACCAAACGGTATTTAACATCGACGCGGCCTTTATTGACTCTCACTTCACCTTTACGAACGATCCGGTAAATGCGGCTTTTAGGCACCCCCTTCAAACGGGCAATTAGAAAATTATCCAATCGTTGATCGCTGTTTTCTTCGGTAATTTCGACCAATTGAACTTTGGGGATTACGCTTTTATCTTCACTATTCATAATGCAAATAATACCAGCATCTGGTTATGATTGATTCTTTAAATTGATGTATGGCAATAACATTGCTATATTAAGCGAGTTTTTTATATAAAAAACATACTATTGCTCTGCGATTTGGCTAACAACACCGCCTTAGAGCGCTACTCAATGATGATTAAAACAGCGATTAACTACTCCCGCTGGCTCATCATTGTAAGATTTTCGGGTTCATCGTTCGACCCTAGACGAACGATCTATAACTCCTGTTTAAGACGGAATTTACAACCAAGACTGAAAAAAGAATATTTATTTGCTTAGACTCTGTCCGTGCAACTACCCTCGGTTTTCACCTATGTGGTGACCGGGGGTACTAACTACAACACGCAGAAACGGAAAAAAGACCGTAAAAACTAAGATATGTAGAAGTGGCTTTAGTACCCCTACACAAACACGATGACCCAAACCAGTCTGATCAGTAAAATCTGACCATGGAGCAGGACACAACAAGGAATATTGAATGAAAAGAATGCTTATCAACGCTACGCAGCCGGAAGAACTGCGAGTCGCTTTGGTAGACGGTCAAAAACTGTATGATTTTGACATAGAAGTACCTTCGAAAGAACAAAAAAAATCCAACATTTACAAAGGGATAGTAACCCATGTAGAACCCAGTTTAGAAGCCGCTTTTGTAAACTACGGCGCTGAAAAACACGGATTTTTACCTTTCAAAGAAATTTCTCCGCTCTACCGTCAAACACAAGATGGCGTCGAAAACGACGGCCGTCGTCCAGCCATAAAAGACCTGATTAAAGAAGGCCAGGAAATCGTTGTTCAGATTGAAAAAGAAGAACGCGGCAATAAAGGCGCAGCTTTAACCACCTATATCAGCCTGGCCGGCACCTATCTGGTGCTGATGCCCAACAACCCGAAAGCGGGCGGCATTTCGCGGCGCATAGAAGGCGACACCCGTAGCGACCTGCGCGAAGTGATGGCGGCGCTTGAGATCCCTGAAAGCATGGGACTCATTGTTAGGACAGCCGGATGCGGCAAAAATGCAGAGGAACTGCAATGGGACTTAAACTACTTGCTGCAACTCTGGGAAGCCATAGAACGCTCGGCAGGCGAACAGACAGCGCCGTTCCTGGTTTTTCAGGAAAGCAACGTTATCATCAGGGCCTTGCGCGACCATTTGCGCGGCAATATCGATGAAATCCTGATAGATAATGAAGACTCTTTCAAACTGGTGCAAAACTTCCTAAAGCAAGTCATGCCGCACTTTTTGCCCAAGGCGAAGCTGTACCAGGACGCAGTCCCCCTGTTTAACCGTTACCAGATCGAATCCCAAATCGAAGTGGCTTATGGCCGCGAAGTTTCACTGCCGTCGGGCGGCTCGATCGTCATCGATCACACCGAAGCGCTGACCTCGATCGACATCAACTCCGCACGCGCCACCAAAGGCAGCGACATCGAAGAAACGGCGCTGAACACCAACCTGGAAGCGGCCGATGAAATCGCCCGCCAATTGAGACTGCGCGATTTGGGCGGCCTGTTTGTGATCGACTTCATCGACATGATGTCCAACAAGAACCAGAAAGCCGTCGAAAATCACCTGCGCGACGCCCTTAAAATCGACCGCGCCCGCATCCAGACCAGCCGCATCTCGCGTTTCGGCCTGCTGGAAATGTCCAGGCAGCGGATGCGTCCGTCGCTCGGCGACTCCACGCAACTGCCGTGCCCTCGCTGCAAAGGCCAGGGTACGATCCGCAACGTAGAATCGGTCGCGCTTTCCGTACTGCGCATTCTTGAAGAAGAAGCGATGAAAAAAGGCACGGAAAAAGTCATTGCCCACTTGCCGATTGAGTGCGCGACGTTCCTGTTAAATGAGAAACGCAGCGCCATCGAGCAAATTGAAAACCGTCTGAAAGTCGGCATTGTGATCCTGCCCAGCAAGCACTTGGAAACACCGGCTTATGACATTGAGCGCATCAAGGAAAAAGAGGCCGGCGACAGCAAGGCCAGCTACTTGCAGATAAAAGCCGAAGACATCACCATCCCTGAGTTTGCCCAGCAAGTAAAACCGAGCGCGACAAAAGCGGCGGTCAAGGAATTCCTGCATGACTCTCCTGCGCCCGTGCAAAGCAAAAATGAATCGGCCAGCCTGATACAACGCTTCTGGCATAAGCTTGTAGGTTCCAGCGCCGCGCCTAAAGCCAAGGAAACGGCGACACCCATCACTGAAAAAGCCAAACCGGCTGACGAGAGTCAACCGAGCAGAAGCAGGGAGCGAGACAACAGACAAGTCCAGGAAAAAGGTAGGGGACGCAGCCGCGGCCGCGGGCAAGGACGCGGTCCAAGAGAGCAAGTTCAACCGACTGAGCAAGGACCGGCGCAAAAACCGGAACAAGCTCAGGAGTCGCCTCGTCAAAACCGTCCTCCGCGCGGCCAAGGAAGAAACGTAAGACGCAATCTCGACCCGGCTAACCTGCCTGTAGCTAAATCAGAACAGGTTAAAAGCGAAGCGGCTGATGTCAGTGAAGTTATTTCGTCTGTGCCGGAACTTGCCGCCCCAGCGGCAGTTGCCGGAGAACATCCCAAGAAAGGCAATGCCAGAAGGGGGCCGAACCGCAGACGTCCGCGCAATCCCAACTACAAAAAGCCTGAAACGGACGGCGATTCAAATGCTAACTATGACGCGCCCAGCGAAAGCAACGACGAGTCGCGCCCGGCTCCCCGTTCTTACGACAACGACTTTGCAGCGAGAGCGGAAAGAACCGAGCGCCCGGAGCATCATCAAGCCGAAACCCCAAAACAGGTTAACAGCGGCAGCCAGGATTCGGATGCGCCAAGACCGGCGCCTGTTGCTGAACCGGCGGCTCCGGCGCCGAAACCGGTTGTTGAAGCGACGCCAAAACCCGCTGAAGCGGTAAGACAAGAAACGGAATAACGTCGAAGTAGGCCGGGAAGCCTGTTCAAGCCACAGCAAGAACAGGATCCCCGGCACACCACCTATCGATACCTGACCTCTACCGCCCCGTTCCCCAACAACGTTCTCAATCGCGCCACCAGTTCATCGGTGGGATGGACGCGCCATGCATCGCCCAACAACAGATTCACTTTTACATCCTTTGATGTATAACTAATACCTACAGGACAGCCGCCGCCTTTAAAAGGTTCCAGCACTGCCATCAGCTTCGTAACAAAGCCATGATCTTCCTGCTCTGCAGCATTCCACACCAACTGAATGCTTCTGGCAAAAGCCTCCCTGGCCTGTTCCATGCTATACAGTTTTTCAACCGACAAGCGCAGCGTCCCCAGATAATCGTCAATACCCAATGCCCCTTCGGCAATCAACAGACTGTCGCGGGAAAAAATGCCCCGGTATTTTTCGTAAACATCACCAAAAGCCGCAATCTCAAGCCTGCCGGTTCGGTCGTCAATCGTCGCAAAGCCCATGGTTTTTCCGCTCTTGGTCTGACGGGTGCGCACTTCGACGACCAAACCGGCCGCTCGGGCCTCCATCTTGCCTCTGGACCGCTCCACATCGCCCAGCAGCGAGGCTATGGTGCCGTGGGTAAACTGCCTTAATTCAGGCTCGTACTGGGTTATCGGATGCCCGGTCAAAAACAAGCCCAGAACCAGCTTTTCAGCTGCCAGCCGTTCATTTTCCGACCACGGTTCAACCACAGTCGAATAAGCGTCGGCATCATCCGCGGCATCGGCATTGACGGCCAGCCCGAACAAATCGTTCTGGCCGGTTTGCGCATTTTTGCCGTGCTGCTCGGCGACTTTTAATACGGTCGGCAATTCCGCCAAGTGCCCGGCCCGGTTATCGTCGAATTCGTCGAAAGCCCCGGCGCGAATCAACGCTTCCAGCACCCTCCGGTTGAATTTACGCAAATCCACCCGCTTGCATAAATCGTACAGGCCCGAAAACGGCCCATTCTGTTCACGCTCGATCAGCATTTCTTCAATGGCCGCCTCGCCGACTCCTTTCAGCGCGCCCAAGCCGTAAATGATCTGGCCCGCATCGTTAACGGTGAATTTGTATTTTGAAACGTTGATCGTAGGCGGCATAATTTCCAGCTTCATCTGCCGACATTCTTCAATCAAGATCACCACCTTGTCGGTGTTGTCCATATCCGCAGACATCACCGCCGCCATGAACTCGGGCTGATAATGGGCTTTCAGCCAAGCGGTTTGATAGGCGACCAATGCGTAAGCGGCGGAATGCGATTTATTGAAACCGTAACCGGCGAATTTCTCCATCAGGTCGAACACGTAAGTGGCGATTTTTTCATCGACCTGGTTTTCTATCGCGCCGGCGGTGAATTTATCCCGCTCCTTGGCCATTTCCTCCGGTTTTTTCTTACCCATCGCGCGGCGCAGCATATCCGCCCCGCCCAGTGTGTACAGCGCCATTTCACGGGCGATCTGCATCACCTGTTCCTGGTACAAAATAACGCCGTTGGTGGGCTTTAAAATCGGCTCCAGCAACGGATGCGCGTATTCCGCCTTGGCCCCGTGCTTGACGTTAATGTAATCGTCCACCATGCCCGATTCCAGCGGCCCCGGACGGAACAGCGCCACCAGCGCGATAATGTCGTCGAAGCAGTCGGGTTTCAGCTTTTTGATCAGCTCCTTCATGCCGCGCGATTCGAGCTGGAACACCGCGGTGGTCTGGGCGTTTTTTAACAATTCGTATGACGCGGCGTCATCGCGGGGAATGGTCGTTATATCGACCGGCGGCTTGCCCAGCTTCTTTTGCTTGGCGTTGATGTCCTGCAACGCCCAATCGATAATGGTGAGCGTCCGCAACCCAAGAAAGTCGAACTTGACCAGGCCGACCGCTTCGACGTCGTCCTTGTCGAACTGGGTGACCAGGTTATTGCCGTCCTGATCGCAATACAACGGGGTAAAGTCGGTCAGCTTGGTCGGCGAAATCACCACGCCGCCGGCATGCTTTCCGGCATTCCTTGACGTGCCTTCCAGCGACAGCGCCATATCGATCAGCGCCTTGACCTCTTCTTCGGTGTCGTAAAGCTGTTTCAGTTCGGGGCTGTCGCTTAGCGCTTTGGTCAGCGTCATGCCGATTTCAAACGGAATCAACTTGGCCAACCGGTCGACAAAACCGTAGCCGAAACCCAGCACCCGGCCGACGTCGCGGATAACCGCTTTCGCCGCCATCGAACCGTAGGTAATGATCTGCGCGACATGATCGCGGCCGTAATTCCGGGCGACATAATCGATCACCTCGTCCCGGCGGTCCATGCAGAAATCCACGTCGAAGTCAGGCATCGAAACCCGCTCGGGATTCAAGAACCGCTCGAACAGCAGATCGAATTCGATAGGGTCAAGGTCGGTAATTTTCAACGCGTAAGCCACCAACGAGCCCGCACCGGAACCCCGGCCAGGACCGACCGGGATAAAATTATTTTTCGCCCACTGGATAAAATCGGCAACGATCATGAAATAGCCGGGAAAACCCATCTGGGTAATCATTTTCAACTCGAAATCCAGGCGTTCATAATAAACGCGCCGGTTTTCCTCATCGGTACCCTTGCCCACCGCCGGATGGTGCTGCAAACGCTCCTCCAAGCCTTTCATGGCCTCCTCGGCCATAAACTCGCCCAGGTTCATGCCTTCGGGCACCGGAAAATCCGGCAGGAAGTTTTTGCCCAGCGTCAGCGTCAGGTTGCAGCGTTTGGCGATTTCGACGGTGTTTTCCAGCGCCTCGGGTATATCGGCAAACAGCGCCTGCATCTCCTCGGCGCTACGCAGATATTGCTGGTCAGTGTAATCCTTGGGGCGGCGCGTATCGTCCAGCACCCGGCCCTGATTGATGCAGACCCGCACTTCATGGGCCGCAAAATCCTGTTGATGAACAAAGCGCACATCATTGGTCGCCACCACCGGCAGACCGGTCGCCAAGGCCAGCTCAACGGCGGCAGCGATATAGCGTTCCTCTTCGGGTTTCCCGACCCGCTGCAATTCCAGGTAAAAGCTATCCTCGAACAAGCCGCCCCAAAACTCCGCCAGCCGCTTGGCCGCATCAAGGTTTTCGGCCAACAGCGCCTTGCCTATCTCCCCGCTCATCGCGCCGGACAACGCAATCAGGCCTTTATGATTGGCTTCTATCCACTCTTGCCGGAGCATCGGCACGCCTTGGTGCTGACCTTCCTGATAAGCTTTTGAGATCAACTCCGTCAGCGTGATGTACCCTGCGTGATTATTGACCAGCAAGGTCAACCGGTAGGGTGTCGCGGGGTCTTCGGAATTGAAAATCAGCACATCGGAACCGGCTATCGCCTTGATGCCTTGCCCCAATGCCGCTTTATAAAATTTGACCAGCGAAAACAGATTGGCATGCTCGGTGACCGCAAGCGCAGGCATATTTAACTCGGCCAGACGCTTGACCAAGGGTTTGATTTTGACGATCCCGTCTACCAGAGAAAATTCGGTGTGAAGTCTTAAATGGACAAATGCCGGCTGCATGGAAAATATGGACTGGAGTTAGAAAGAAGCGTTACGGACGGGTTATTTTACCGCGTATGCAAAAGCCCGTGTGTTCAAAACACAAAACTATTAACAAAGCCCTTTTACACCACAGCCTCCTAGTATTAATACTTATTGCCTGAAGGGCTGGATTCCTCTACTCTGTGGCTTGCAGTACAAAGCCGGGGATTCAGATTCAACGGCTTTTCAAGTAGCACGTTACTTAAACAAAATCTGCCACAGAAGGAACAAACATGAAATTAACCTGGATACTCGTTGCTGATAATACTCGTGCACGCATTTTTAGCGCTGACACGCCTTCTTCCCCTTTAGAAGAGATCGAAGATTTTTCTCATGCGGAAGGCCGTTTGCATGACCGGGAAATAACTTCGGACCTGCCTGGAAAAATTAAAAGCGTCGGTGCAGGCGGACACGCATTTGAGCAACCTACCGACCCGAAAAAACACGAAGCCGAAAATTTTGCGCGCAACGTCGCCCAATATATGGAAGATGCACACAACGCACACAAATTTGAGCAGTTACTGATCGTTTCGGAACCCTCATTTCTTGGCTTGCTGCGCCACCAATTGCCGGATCAAATTAAAAAACTGGTTCAGTTCGAACTTGATAAAAATATCACCACGCTTAGCGCCGCCGATATTCGCCAACACCTTCCCCAGTATTTACCCAATCTTTGATAAGTATTCCCGCTCCTGCACTCCGGTGCAGAAGCGGGAAAATTTACCCTACACAAAACACAACACTTGGAATTCCTCCAATAGTTACACACAAAATCTGTGGATAACTCTGTGTATTGATTGTTTTATTTATCGCTTACCTGCGGTTTTTATTAGTGTTTTGTTAAATCGTACAAAAACTCAACAAATCAATAATTTTACAAACTATCAATAACTTACAATTACATTACAGACTTTAAACGGCACATTTAAAGGCATCGCTAAGTCACTGATTGTTGCTGTGTACAAATAATATTGAATCAAAACCATTTCCCGCATTTAAGAGCCAATGTTACGGCTTAAGCCATGAGAGATCGTGCCAATCTGTTCGGAACTTTGACGTACTCAATGCAGGCCTTGCCGCTTATTCGTTCTGACGGGAGCTTCTATTATTTCAATTTTGAAAAATTGCCGCCTGTAAGTTATAGAAACTGACAGACGGCAATATTATGAACAAGTTATCTTCGAGATTAACGTAACAGCTGCATCACGCCTTGGCTGGATTGGTTTGCCTGAGCCAGCATTGCTGTACCTGCTTGTTGCAGGATCTGGGTACGACTCAATTCCGCCGTTTCCGATGCGAAATCTGTGTCTTGAATACGGCTGCGTGATGCAGTCATATTCTCGGACGAAATCTGCAAAGTTGAAATCACCGAGGTGAAACGGTTTTGTACCGCACCCATCGCGGCGCGTTTGGCGACAACGGTGTTGATCGCGGCGTCGATAGCCTTGATCGCGGCGGTCGCGCCCGCAGCGGTGCTGACATCCAGCCCGCCGCCAATCACCACGTCGTCGTTGTTTTGGGCAACCAGGCCGAATTTAGCCAAACCGGTGCCGCCGGAGGCAGAACCGTCGCCATCGATTCG
>NZ_PTIY01000025.1 GCF_002934365.1 Methylobacter tundripaludum
TAATCTGGTATCTTTGTTCTTGGCTTAGCTGTTTATAGTTTCTCATGCGCTTTCTCGTCTTTGGTCGGATTGAAAAAAGCGTGAAACTATATCAGCTAACCTTTTTCTTTTCCGATTAGTGCCGATTGCACTTATGAGTTGAATCTAAGGAATTTTCTAGTCGTTAGTTATTTAAACTAACCCGTAATGCCGCCGATTGGTAATGAGCGGCAAAATTTAATCGTTGTGTATCCGAATTATGTTGCCGATGGGGCGCGAGGCGTTGCATGCAGTGTGGGTTGGGCTAATGATTATCCCGTACCAACATTTGCCTGACGGCCCTCAAATAGCGCGGTAATCAGCACATAAAGCAACATCAATGCGCTCGCCAGTAGCCACGGTTGCCAAGCGATAGTCGGCAATAATTGCCCGTGAGCATAATACAAACCGATGCCCAGTCCGATATAAGCGATCACGCGTTTGACATCGTAATTCACCGGATAATATTTTTGCCCCAGCAGGTACGAGACGACAGCCATGCTGCCGTAACAGGCCAAGGTCGCCCAAGCCGAACCGACATAACCGAACAGCGGTATCCACCAGACATTGAGTGCGATGGTCAGCGCCGCTCCGGTCAAAGACACCAAAGCGCCCAGCAAGGTGCGGTCGGTTAACTTATACCAGATGGACAGGTTAATATAAATGCCCAGGCAAAGATTAGCCAACAGCAGAATCGGCACGACTTCAAGGCCGGCGCGGAACTCGTCGCCGACAAAATATTTAAAGAAATCGATAAATAAAGTCACCAGCAGGAAGATGAATACGCAGAAAATGACAAAAAACTTAAGCACCACAGCATAAACCTGGCGGGCATCGCTTTTGCCCGCATAAGCGAAGAAAAACGGCTCGGCGGCATAACGGAAGGCCTGTATGAACAGCGACATCAAAATAGACAATTTGTAGCAGGCGCTGTAAATCCCCAACATCTTCATGTTGGTCTGGACATCGTAAGGCAGCAGGTATTTTAACAAGGCGCGGTCAAGCATTTCGTTGATAATCCCGGCGAAACCGATCGCCACCATCGGCAACGAATAGCGAACCATACGGCCGAATAATGCACGGTCGAAACCCCAGGCAAGGCCGGACAGCTGGGGCGCAAGCAACAAAAACTTGAAGCCGCTGGCCATTAAATTGGCGATAAAAATATAGCCGATGCCGATGGACGGGTTGTAGACCAGTGTTACCCATGAGTCGGGATTCTTTGCGTAGACCTTGGGGCAGTAGATGATGAAAAACAGGCTGAGCAGTACGGTGGCACCTATCTCGATGATCTTGACGCCGGCGAAACGGAATGCCCTGTTTTCCGCCCTCAGCCGGGCAAACGGAATCGCGGCGATAGCGTCCAGGATTAAAATCAGGCTAAAGCACAGCACGTATTCCGGGTGGTTGGCGTAATTCAGCGCAGCTGAAAGCCGGGTATTGACCAACAGTATCAGGGCAAAAAAGCCCAGGTTGACCAGCACTACGAACATCAACGCTGTTGAATAGGCGACATCGCGGCCCGCGTGTTCCTTGTCCCGAAACCGGAAATAGCCGGTTTCAAAGCCGAACAGCAGCAGCACGGAAAAAAATCCGGCGTAGGCGTAAAATTCCGACACTACGCCGTATTCCGCCGCCGTGAAGTAGTAGGTATACAGCGGCACCAACAGATAGTTCAGGAAGCGGCCGAAAATGCTGCTGATGCCGTAAATCGCAGTTTGGGAGGCAAGTTTTTTTATAATGCTCATAGTGCGAAATTATACATGAACAGCGTGGTGGGGCGGCGTTTATACCCTGATACGGTCTCGGCGGGCGCATCAGTCAGCCCTTGATTAATCACAGATGACGGGAAATGACTCTGTATTTTCCACGCCGGAGTGCAAGCTCTGCCTGCACTCCAGGGTAGAACAATGCTGGAGTAGTCGCCGAGGATGCGAAGATGAAAATATAAGGCTTCGAACTCTTCGTGAGTCAGATAACTTTTCCAGATTCAGCTTTTATCCCTGGCATAAAACCACATCTGATAAATGCTGAGCAGGATTTGCAGTCCCATCGAAATTCCCATTAACGCGCCGCTGGCCACGACCACGTAGGCGAATGACGGAATGGATTTGGTAATAAACCACGACAGGACATCCAATAACATCGCGGCAAAAGGGATCACTACCGCAACTCTCTTTACGATGACATTGATGTCGCAAAGCAGGAAAATCTTGCCGATAAAATACAAAATAAACGCAATGCCGAATAAATGGATATGGGAAACCCTGATTAAACGCGGATACGATGCGCCTCCGGAATGGGCCACTTCGGATACTCCCTCGTAATTAGTTAAGTCGGGCAGCGAAGGATTGATCGCAGGCGTATGGCATTTAATGCAGTCGCGGTTTAATATCGCGGCGATTTTCAGCACATAATCGGGTTCATCGGCGCCGTCTTGTATCCATTTTAAGATGACTTCCTTATCGTTTTTATATTTCAGGTTCGGCTCCATGATGCCGTTAATGGCGGAGCCCAATCGCGTCTGATCATTTGAGCCGTGATAATTAATGGTTACATCGGCAATGGACAGGCCTGCGACGCCGTCATGCCCTTGATGGGTGTAATACAGATTGGTCAGGGCGACTAGGTAGCCGAGTCCTACGGTTAACAGGAATACGGTATTTAAAATTCTTTCACTGACGGAAATGTCGCGGAACCGGGTATAAGATTCGGGCATGGTGTTGTTGAATGGTGGCTATAGGCAGCGTTGATTGTAACGTTGCAATTAGCTCATGTAAAAATCTAATACCGGTTTTGCCTTAACGGCAAACGTCCTTTCCATTATCATTGTTGTCCGCGAGTGGTTATAATTAGCCGCATATAATATTGATTAAAAGAGCGGGCTTAGTCCTTGCCGTATGAAGAGATGCGATTATTTTGATGTTAATACTGAAGGCAGAAAGCTTGAGCGGTTCCGTTGAAAATGCATAAACGAGCGCTTTCACGGCTGCTGCTGCTTTATATTTTGGCCGGATGCGCGGTAATCGGAATAACTGTTTACACGCTGGTAAAAAAAGAGGTGCAGACCTCCAAATATCAGGCCCGTTACCTCTCGGCAATCAGCAAGCAATTAAGTTCGGAACTCAAGCCCGGGCATAGTTCGGCGATACGTTATCCCGATCACGGCCCTTATGATCAGCGCTTGGGCTATACGCTGTTGTCGGACGAAATCGCACGCCTGGAAAAGTTGGGCTATGGCGTTACCACGCAGGCATCCATTTCGCCGATGATGAGTCGGCTGGTCGATGATTACGGCCTGTTTCCGATCTATCAGGAGAAAACCCGGGCCGGGCTTCGTATTGTCGACCAGGCCGGGCAAACGATATTCAGCGCGATCTATCCCAGCCACGGTTACCCCGATTTTAACGCCATTCCGCCGCTGGTGTTGAATACCTTGTTGTTTATAGAAAACCGCGAGTTGCTTGACGAAAATCACCCGACTGTTAATCCGGCAGTGGAATGGGATCGTTTGGGCTTTGCCGCCGTGCAAATGATGGCGCGGAAGCTGGGCGCGGATATTAATGTGCCGGGCGGCAGTACCCTGGCTACGCAGTTGGAAAAATACCGGCATTCGCCGGACGGCTATACCGAGTCGATGGTGGAAAAACTCCGCCAAATGAGCAGCGCATCGCTGCGTGCCTATCTGCTGGGGCCGGATACGCGTGAAACAAGGCGGCAAATTGCGCTGGCCTATTTAAACTCGATGCCGCTTGCCGCGACTGCGAAACTGGGCGAGGTACACGGACTGGGTGACGGCTTGTCGGCTTGGTTCGGGGCCGATTTTAACACGGTAAACCAACTGCTTAGCCCGACTGCCATGGATGGCGGAAGTGTCGCAATCGGTAGGGAACCGATGCGACCGAAAGCGATCAATTCAAGCGAACGGGTTACCCGTCAACAGGCGCAAGCCTACCGGCAGGTGCTTAGCATCCTATTGTCGCAAAGACGTCCATCCTATCTGCTGGGTTCCGGTTATGGCGTACTGCAAAATCTGACCGACAGTTATTTGCGTGTATTGGCGGAACAGGGCGTTATTTCGGCATCGTTACGGGATGCGGCCTTGCAGGAGTCTACGGTTCGCCTTTCAAAGTCCGATCAGCTGCCGGCTAAATTCATGGCCGAACAAAAGACCCAAAATGTGTTGCGTACACGCCTTGCCAGAACGCTGGGCGTAAAGTCCAATTACGAACTGGATCGCCTGGATTTAACCGTTAAAACCACGCTTGATTACAGTACCCAACAGGCAGTTACTCAGGCGTTGCGCCAGTTGAGCGATCCCGACAAAGCCCGCGCCGCCGGTATTTTAGGCTTTAGGATGCTGAATGAAGATATTGATCTTGCGCCGATAGTCTACAGCCTGATGCTGTTTGAGCGCGGCGAAAAAGGCAATCTGCTGCGCATCCAAACCGATAATTATGATCAGCCGCTCGATATTAACGAAGGCATACGGCTTGACCTGGGCTCAACCGCCAAGTTGCGGACGATGGTGCATTATCTGGAACTCGTTACCGAGGTCTATCAGCAATATAAAGGTCAATCGGCGAAGGAGCTGGGCCGGGTTGAACTGCATCCGCGCGATTACATATCGGCCTGGGTTATCGGGCAGTTGCGGACGAATCCGAAAATAACGCTGGAGGACTTGTTGAATCAGGCTCTGGATAAGCGCTATTCCGCCAGCCCCTACGAAGATTTTTACACCGGGGGCGGCGTCCATCATTTTAATAATTTCACCCCGGATGAGAATCAAAAAATCATGTCGGTGCGGGATGCATTGCGCGATTCGGTCAATCTGGTGTTCGTCCGCTTAATGCGCGAGCTGGTCTATCATCATCTTTATAAACCGGAAGGCATAGCGCGGTGGCTGGAAATTCCTGATGACCCACGCCGCCAGGAATACCTCGAACGTTTTGCGGATAAGGAAGGCCTGGTTTATTTGAGGCGTTTTTACGACAAATACCACGGCAAGCCGAGCGACGAAATCATTGAGATGTTGACACAGAGGGTGTATGCCAAGCCGTCGCGTCTGGCCATGCTTTACCAAGCCGTTTATCCTAATGCCGACACCAAAGCGCTACGCAGCTATTTGAACGCCCATTTGACGGCTACCCATCTGGATGCAAAGGATATTGAACTGCTGCATCAGAAATATTCGCCGGCGAATTTCGATTTACAGGATCAAGGCTATATCACCAAAATTCATCCTCTCGAATTGTGGCTGGTTAGCTATCTGGTGCAACATCCCGATGCCACACGTGCCGAAGTTATAGCCGCCAGTACCGAACAGCGGCAGGATGTCTACCGGTGGCTGTTTAAAAGCGGCAGAATAAGCGCCCAGCAGCGGCGCATCATGAGCTTGCTGGAAGATGAGGCTTTCAAGCAGATTCATACCGCGTGGGACCGATTGGGTTATCCGTTCGGGTCATTAACGCCGTCTTACGCGACCTCCATCGGCGCGTCGGGCGACCGCCCTGCGGCATTGGCCGAACTGATGGGCATTTTACGCAATGACGGCGTAAGATTGCCGACGGTCCGCTTTGACAGCCTGCATTACGCGCAGGCAACGCCTTACGAGACGGTGCTGGACAAGCTGCCAGAGGAAGGCCAGCAGGTGCTTGCACCCGAGATAGCCAAAGTGGCGCGCGGCGCGCTTATCGGTGTGGTCGAGGCGGGAACGGCGGGGCGGCTTCGTGGCGTTTACAAAAGCGCCGACGGCAAGCCGTTGTCGGTGGGCGGAAAAACCGGGACCGGAGACCATCGCCGGGAGATATGGGGTGCAGGCGGGCGCTTGATTGACTCGATATTTATCAGCCGCGCCGCCACTTTTACGTTTTTTCTTGGCGACCGTTTTTTCGGCGTCATTACCGCGTATGTCGCGGGGCCTGATGCCGAGCGTTATCACTTTACCAGTTCCTTGCCGGTACAAATCATCAAATTCCTGGAACCTACGCTGGCGCCTATGCTGAATAAAACCCCGGATGGCGAGGCGGCTGCCGGACTGTTGGTTACGGCTACAACAGGCAAGGATCAAGCCCCGGCTATCGTATCCCCTTCGCCTTAGTTTGTGGCTTAACGTTTACCAACAATCGGCTGCTGTGATGCCGGTTGCAGCTCCGGTAACGCCTTTGACACCGGTGTCAGTCAACGTTAATGTGCCGCATTTATCAGATGACTGGACTCCGGCAGGTGCGGCGCTTAAGCTGTAACTGCTGGCAGTCGCCGCGCTAATGGTTACCGTGTAATACCGGGCGGTCTCAGCCGGGATAGTGTAAATTCGGGGCGTTCCCGTGTCCGCCGGTGTGGCCGTTGTGCCCGCAGCACCGACATAGCTGTTTGTTTCTGTGAAGCGCCGTTCCATGGCATTAGCCAAGCCCAACAGAATACCTTTTGCATCCGCTCGCCGTGATTTCATCACACTGTCTTGATAGCTGGGGTAGGCGATGCCGGCTAAAATACCAATGATTGCCACGGTAACCATCAGCTCAATCAGGGTAAAGCCTTGTTGTGTTTGTTTCATAATATTTTTTCAGTGTTATGTAGGTACGTTATCCAGAAAAGAGGTGGGTAAAATAGTATTACCCACCTTATGTAATTACTTCAATTGCCGCCAAGACCGCCGAATCCCACCGCCACCGCCACCGCTAGTAGCGCCGCTGCTTCCTGCATCATTAACAGTACCCATCTGTCCGGATGATCCGCTGAGGTATTTGAAATCAACGGAAGAACCCTCAACTACCGCCGGTGTTTTAGTAATGCCGATCCCCAGATCAATGCCCGATACTGCGTGTTTAACACCATTGATCAGCACAAAATCATCATTATTAACCTGACCATCTCCGTTAACATCAAAAGGCGGCCCACTAAATTCTCCACCACTGAGCGCCCCGACTTCCATTAAACGTGATTTACCACCGGAAGCGCATGGATCAGAGTTGGGAATCTTGGTAGAAAACACCACTAAGCCTCGGCGAACGAGAGGGTAGCTGTCAACCAACTCACCAAGGGCAATATTTACAGGCTTAAGTAAATTTAATGCCCAACCGGTCTTTAGTGAGCTGCTTGCCGTGCAACCGGTACTAGTGGCTGCATAACATACGGGGTTTTTTGATACAACACGAATTGGCTTGGTGCTTGGTACGCCTCCTACTGTTGTTGCTATGCTATCAAAATCGATAGTTTGCTCTTGCAACAAGCTCCGGTCGATTATTGCCGAGCCTTTGTCCCATAATCCGTAAAAGGTTTGCACTTGAGGCGTATCACCAATAATGTTGTCGCCTGTTTCAAAATACTTGCCGGTACCGAAATAAATCATTCGTCCCACACCATTTTGATCGGAACCTAATTCTCCTACTAGACCCACGTTAGGCTTACCGGTGATGGGTTGACGATTAGCTGTACTGCAGGTTGTTCCGGATGTTGTGCAAGCGACAAAAAATGGACTGCCGGGAACAGGCCAGCTACCGGCGCTACCGGAAACATCAAACTTCCATAAATTGCCGTATAAATCTCCGGCATAAACAGTATCGACGCTATGGTCATCATTAGTATCAACGGCAAGCGGTGATGAAAGACCATTTTGGTTAGTCATGGTTCCAACGCCGGTATCGATTTTTTGTAACACTGCACCGGTTTTAGCATCTAGGACAAACAACACGGCGTGACCGTTATCACTGCTATAGCCATTAGCAACAATCACAGCCCAATGACCATCTTGCATTCTGACCACTGAGGGCTGCGCCAAGGTATAGCCCAAATCGGCATCATTGGCGTTGGTGAACTCCCATAATGCGCTGCTGGAACTAAAGCCATCAGGATTGGTTACATCCAGTGCAAACACCGCACGGGCACCCGCTCCCGTGGTGCCAGCCAATAAAGTGTGCCATGCCGAATCATAATACACGTCGCTGACGCCAGACATACCGTCTACATAATATTGGTGGGCATAGTTTGGAGAAGTCAATTTGCTCAATTCAGGAAATAATGCATTGGGAATGTAAGCGAATATTTCCTGTCCGCCTGTTCCCGTGCTTTTGGCATCAAAACCATGGAACATCCCGTCATTAGCTCCCACATAAAGCATAGGCCGCCTGGTCGTATATGCACTGGAAGACCGAAAAGTGCTATAACTAGCACCCTCTGCACCGGGCAATGTACTGTAGCCATAATCTTGAATACCCACATACACGGGGTCGGAATTAATGATGTCGCCCAGGAAGTTGGTTCTATTCCTAAAAATACCTCCAGCATTTTTTTGCTCCTTGGCATCGTCACCACGTAACCAGTTAACACGCAACTCGGCATTGCCGTCGCTAATTCCCGCCAACTCATTCAGGTAATCCTGCTGTGATGCGCCTACCGGCGTAGCAGTTAGATTAGCCCACTCAAAAGGAACGCCGTGCAGTCCTGCCGCCGCTGAGGGGTCATAAGTATAGATATTTCGGCTGCCGTAGGCTGGAAGCAATGTAGAGGCTTCCCACACGGTTGTTAACGCCCCGGTACTAGTATTGACACTATACGCCACCAATTGGCCGCTCCATTCTCCAGAGTTAAATTTAGCTTGGTAGACTAGAGTACCCGTATCTAAGCGAGTGGAATTGGCTGCCACAGCGGAAGAAGATGAACTGGTGGCAACTACATTAGCGAAAGCAGCACTTAAAGAAGTGGCCAATTCGCGTGGATCAGTGGCATAAAAGTAGCGATCCGGGATTCCATCCCCATTACTGTCCCATTCGTTCTGTAGATCGGGCTTGCTGTTGCTGTTGCTGTCGGTAAAACCTCCCCATTTGGCGGCGTAATAAAGAGGTTGTTGTAAGCTAAGAGCAGAACTGGTGCCAATTGTATAGGTCTCACTACTAGCCGCATTTGCAGTTGCACAATTGGAGCAGGCGGCTGTTCCTTGCGGATCAGTATATGTGTAGCTATTAATGCCGGAGTGTGCGTGAAAGCCGTCTTTGGTTGTGCCGCTTAGAACATAACCAAATCCCATTTTATAAGGGGTCGATTGTGCAATAACGTCAGTTGTAATTTTAATCTGAGTTGAATTCACACTGTAGGTTATAACGCCCCATTGATCCTGGTCAAAGTCTCCGCCTTGTTCGCTGTCCTCCCAATTAACATAAACCTTGCCGCAGTTCGATGCGGAAGGGGCGGGTGAAAGCAGGGAACAGTCTTGATGAACAATTTTGAAGTCAACAATGGCACAGTTACCACCCACAGTTGAATTTTGACAGGCGGGCAATATGGTTACTGTTTTGGTGGCGCTATCGGGTACCGGAACTATAATCTTGGGAATTGCAGGAGATAAGGCAACTCCATAGGTTGTCACTAGTTGGTCACCTTCCAAGGTGAGTTGAATGTCGTTGTTATGGGCAAATTGAGCTAGCCCGGCAATATGGTACGAACCGGAAAGGCGAGGCGCATCAGGGCAGGTGCCTCTCACATTACTGAGGTTGTCTACGATTTTTTCTGTACATAATTGGTTGTTGATAGTGCCATTTTCGCCAACAAAGTAGCTGTTGCCTGGAATGTTTTCACCTACACCTACCGGGTCAGTTAAGTCCTTCATGGCGGTGGCGGTAATATCGGCAACATTGCTGAGCTGGTCGCCGTCATATGAGCTGGTGCTGGCATTAAACTGGATGACATTCAGCTTTGCACACCATTGGGTATCACTAATAGGGTTAATTGGAGTGGCGACTGTCAAGCCTGGAATATAGGATGAGTCTGTATTAGGACTGGTCGGGAGATATGCATTTAAGGCGCTGTGATTAGTCAGATAACGCAGGGATTCCAGAAATATCTCAGATTGGGGGTTACCCCAATTGCTGCAATTGCCATCGGTAAAAGTATTTAGGCCCCAAGTACAGTTATTACTGCCTGTAGTGCCGAAATAGGTGCCGTCATCGTGACGGTATCCATGAATTCTCAATTTGTTTAGGGTATCAATGATTCCGCCTGTTGATGGAGCCGATTTGAAGGTTCCACTGGTAGTGACATCTATTTCGTCGCCAATGGAAGACACGTTTTTACGCAATACGCCGCCGGATTTATTTTTGCCGAAAGAACCTGTCACCATGCCAAAGCGTAATTTGTCGTCATCGCCGTAGGTTTGGAGTAAACCGATCGGCTTTATTGCGCCGTCGGGATATGTTTTGCAATTTTCTGTTCCGATAAGGCTGCTGTCGCAGACTTCTACCTTGGCAATATAATCTTTAGAACCCAGGCCTTTAGTGGCTTTGTCCGGGTTGCTGCTTGCCGCACTAATGCCTGAATCAGTAGATGAATTGCTGTTTGAGGCAGACTGCTCTTCTGACCATAGGCATTGCCAGCGTTCGTTAGCGGCCCAAAGGGAATAGTTGCCTTTAGCGATTCGAATGAGCGGGGCATCTGTAACACTTTGGGACAAGACCGTACTTGATACTGTCGTATTGCAAAGAGTAACGCCACTTGCAACGTCTGTGGATGTGAAAGGCGTAAGTTGGGTTAAGTCGGAGCCATTGTAGAATTTAGCGAAACTGTGGGCATCGTTGGGTAAATAACTACGCTCTAACACGGTAAGAGGGGTACTGGGTGAGGTTGTAGCGGTGGTCGTGGTTGTGGATATGGTTGTGGTTGTGGATGGGGTGGTGGAAGTTACAGTTGTTACGGTCATATCGGCGACCGTAGCTTCGCTACTTGTGACGAACATGGTTATAATAAAGTTTTGACTGGAAACGCCATCCGTGGTGGTGCAGCTACCTGTTGGAGCATAAGAAATTGATGTGGTGCGCAGGCGATTGCTGCTGCCAACATTAGTAAAAGTAGTTGTAGAGGTGTTTGTAATGTTGCTAGTTGTAGCTGTGTTGACAGTTGATGTGGTTGACCCAGCGGTTGATGTTGTCGAATTCGTACTTGAGGTTGAGGAGGATGTGCTGTAGTCGAAAGTGTAAGTGTATACGGCCTTGCCAGAGCTGGAGCTGGGCAAGGTGGAGGTCACTGTCGCAGGGGTTGATGGACAGCCCGTGCTGGAAGTAAGAGTCTTTGTGGCAGTAGTGGTATAGGTATAGGGACTGGCGCCACTTTTAGTAGGGGCAGGGTGGCTTGTTGTGGTAGTTCCTGAGACAGTGGATGTAGAAACAGCAGGTGTTGTGGTGCTGGTAGTGGTAGTAGTGGAACCGATGTCGGTAGAACGCAAGCCACCATAAAGAATCTTACGGATGGTGTCTATACGGGTCATACTGGCCCAATTTAAAAAATTGCCGCTCCACAGACCTGTGCAGTATTTAGTGGATGTTGTCGAACTGGGTTCGAACCGGTTGTTAGTGGTGTTATAGCTATAACATTTGTAGCTGTCGAAGTAGCCATAATAATCAATGCCGTGTTTGTAAGTTGTTTCAGGGGTGCCATCTTTATCCAAGTCGGAAAAATCATCAAAGGCCTTAAAATACAATTGATGATCCTTGGAGACATTCAACATAACGATAGGCGTTACGCTCAGGGTTAGAAATAGCGGTGTTTGCGAAATAGTTGCATGGCTGATATTGGCCGAAAGTCCAATCATTAAACTCAGCATTAACCGGGACAGCAAGCTTTTGGAGATAAGGTAATGGTGATGTTTAACGGTGTTCATTTCAAATCTCCGATAAGAGGGTTTCGGTAGGATTGATAGGTCTTAAAGCCTGTGTGATCTGATTTAAGAGGGCGAATAGATTGATTGCAAAATAACCACTGCGTTGGTGGTTCCGCCGGTTGCTCTAACGGTAATTTTATAAGGTGTTGTAGTCGGATCGGGAGGACAGGTGCCAAAACAGGCGGCCGGTAATTGTTGAATGATATAAACCGGGGTGGTGATACCGTTGCCTAATGTACTGACCGAAGACCTAGCAACTGGATTGGTTGTCCAAAAACTGTCAGTCAAAATTGCGGAGTCGGTTGGAATGGTGGAAGTGTCCTTATAAAAACCACCAGTACCTGCATCGGTAAATGTTGGTAATACGGCTGGCGAAATTAGACTGGATTCCGCTGCTTTAAGCGCGGATTCAGCAGCCTGAAAAGCTAAATTTTTGTCACGGATGTTACCGGCCATTTTTTCTTCCAACGAGGTTGATTGCATGCCGGTGGTGCCTATCAGAGTCAATAGCAGCAGCATAATTAAACTGATTATCAGTACAACGCCGGATTGAGAAGAGGCTTTCGGTTGCACACCCTTGGGCGCGTAAGTGGATGCAGTAAGTGGGGAATCCAAAGTAGGAGCCGTTGCCGTGCCGTGCAAAATCGAATGGCTGCTGGGGAGCTTGGGTGCGGTCATTTGTTTGTTATTCATGAGAGTCTCTGTTTTATGACAGCTAGTTGCGCACGGCAATGGTTGTATTAAAAACCCGTCTGATTTTACGATCCGTTGCTGGAGTTGTTGCTCCATTGTAGGTATATATTAATGGTTCTGCGGCGAGGTTGTCGTCAAGAGTTACTGCCAACAGGCTGATACGAATACTGACTATCTTGGTCATATCAATCACATTGTTTGCCGAAACATAATAGTTGGGCGCTCCATCTGGCGTTGGATCGGTATCCTCTCCGTATAAAATCTGCATCTGTTCTATGCCTTCCACTAATTCCTCTGCTGCATTTGAGCCAATGCGCCGATAAAGCGAGGGCTGGCCGCCGGAGCCCGTTCTTATATAATAACTAACGGTGTTGATTGGGTAGACTTGACCGTTAACATAGGTTTTACCCAAATCATTCGTCAAATTATCGGGTGTGCAGCCGCTGCCGGTGTTATGAGAAAGAATACTTCCGGTTATTGCGCTGACCTGGAATACTGCGGTTGCTGAGCAATCGGAGACTACAGCAATAGTGCAATTGTTTGCGCCTGCGGACGTTAAAAAACCTGCGGTTCTCAAATTTGCGGTAGTAGCGGTTGCGTCTAATGTAAGGTCGTCGGTACTGGTCGCATGCGTGGTCACTGTAAAACTTTGATCATCCGCTCGGCGAATGGTGATGACGTCGGAGCCACCGAGTGGGGAAGTGATCGCGGCGTCTATCGTAGGTGTCCATGCCGATGCGTCGGTTGATTCAAATCCCTCAATAGCCTTACCGAAATTATATAAAAAACTCGTTGGCGTATTCAGCGTATTAGTAAGCGTGGCTTGACTGGTGCATCCCATGAAGCCAGCCATGCGAATATCATTGGTTAAAAAATCCAGCGCAAATCGGCCATTTTCCTGCAATCGGGATAAACCTTCCTGCATTCTGTAGGTTTGCTTACTACCGATAAAAATCTGTAACACACCACCTACTAAAAATGCGCCAATCAATAAGGCAATCATGATTTCTATCAAGGTTATTCCGGTTTGATAGGGGCTATTTCTCATAATTGAAAGCGAGTTTGAAAGTTGTGATTATTGCTGTCATCGCCATCCCTGTCTTCATCCCAAGTGATCGTAATGGTAAACGTATTGCTTGTAACCGCTATGGTGCCAATACCGCTGGGTAAGCTGTTACGCACAGCGCTGTTCCATTCAAAGAGATCGTTTTCCGCCATGTCAGCCGGGCTGCACCCGGTTGTAGTCAGGCAATTTGGTTTTGCTGTGGCCGAGCTCGGGAGAACGGTAGTGTAGTTAGCCTTTCCAATGATATTGGCCCGCATTCTGTCCGAGAGGTCGTAGGCCAATTGTGTGGCTTGGCTGCGATTGTAGGCGCTCTGGCTATTTTTAAGGCTTGTGGCCTGCAAGCCAGCCAAGCCGAGCAAGCCGACCGCCAGCACCAGCATGGCTATCAGAACTTCAATTAGAGTAAATCCGGTGTTTGTTTTCACGTTTCAGCACATTAAGGAATACAAGACGTAATATTGGATGCCGCAGTGGCCGTAGTATCAGTGTTGGGGATTCCGTCATTATTGCTATCTAAACCCATACGTCCTCGTCCGACTGAATTAACAATGATAAGTTTGGATGTATTTGCTTCTGGAACATTATTGCCGTCGCTGTTATCGCAAATGACAAAACTGCCGTTAGTATTACTTTGTCCGGATGAGGCAAAGCGAATGAAGTTTGAAAAATTATTGCCCCGTAAAGTATAGGAGAACTTTAAAGGATCGTAGGTTCTGATAAGAACATCTCCCGTTTCGAAATTGCCATCGCTGTCGGCATCTGTAAAAATGTCCCACCCGTCTTCCCAGTTTGCCCCGGCACCTTTGTTGGTAAACGAATTGTCGTCAACTTTTCGTACTGTTACCGAGATGCCTCGTTTTACCGCCTCATTACGGGCCAAATTTAATGTCGTCACCAATTCATTGGCATAGGCCGTCAATCGGTTGCTGGTGATGATGGAGGTAAAGCTGGGGATGGCAACTCCTACCAGTATCCCCACGATGGCGATGGTAATCATCAGCTCAAGCAGCGTAAATCCTGTGTTGTATTCTGACTGGTTGCGCATAATTTTGCAGTATCCCGTTGGCTGTTTATCTTTGCTCAGGGTCATTAATAAGATAGTGGTTTACTGTTAGAATTGAGTTGAAGATTAGTATAATCAGGCACCGGATAACTTACCACTCCTGTTGTCAGCAAGGTGCTGAACGCTAGAGACAATGTTTTTCTTTTTGATTTCATCGTATCCACCTGATTGATTTAGTTGTAAGCAATTTGATTGTACTATCCATTTTTTATAGGTCTGTTAATCGTCACACATTACTGTAAATTGTATTGATCAGCCTAATGTCCAAGAATCACGAAAATTATGCGGGGTATAGAGTAGCAAAGCAGAGGCTTTAGATGGTGCAAAAACAGCACACAGCACGCCTAGATCGTCCGGTTTAAGATGCTTATCTCTGGCAATTAGGACAAAACACCGTTGATCGATTGGCTATCCTGATTTCTGTTAGCGGCTGATTGCAGCTGACACACGGTAGTCCGGCGCGACCGTAAACCCTAAGCCGCTGTTGAAAATAACCGGGTTTTCCGGTTTCATTGACAAAATCCCTCAGCGTTGTACCGCCTTGTAAAATGGCTTGCTGTAAAACGACTCGAATGCACTCCGCCAGCTTTTGATAGCGCGCCAAAGACACTTTGCCGGCTTGGCGCGTAGGCAGTATGCCAGCCATAAACAAGGCCTCATTGGCATAAATGTTCCCCACTCCGACAACGATGTGGCTATCCATGATGAATGACTTTACCGCTGTCTTTCGGTTTTTGGACAACGAGTAAAGCAGTTCGCCGTTAAAATCGGATAGCAGCGGTTCAGGGCCTAAATCTTTGAGTAATTGATGTTCTGCTGCGGGTTTTGTTGTCCATAACACCGCGCCAAACCGGCGAGGATCATTAAGACGCAGCACCGTTCCGTCAGTAAAAACAAAATCGACATGGTCGTGTTTGCCTGCCGCTTGATCTAAAGACATAATCCGTAAATTGCCGGACATGCCTAAATGCAGAAGCACCGTGCCGGAAGCGGTGGAAAACAACAGATACTTCGCTCTCCTGGAAACCGATTGAATGCAGAGTCCCGTTAAGTCTCGATTGAGCGTCTCAGGCACCGGCCAGCGTAGTTTGGGCTGGCGGACGATGACCTGCTTAATGATTTGTCCTTCAATATGCGGGGCTATGCCTCGGCAGGTGGTTTCAACTTCGGGTAATTCAGGCATGGGTTAGTTTTTGAGAGGGGATGTATTTGGGTTTGTGAATTTTAACATGGATGCGGTTGTGGATTTCAGGCGGTTCCATTCCATTCCATTCCATGTCATGTGGATGAAGATCATGAAAGGGTGAGGCGCTGAGGTCCGGTTTTTATAAAATAGTTTAAGTCGATCACATAACTAATTATTTTGTAGCAAGAATATTCGTTATTTTATCGTGTCGGCGATTAAAAATAGCTTATAATTAATCTGTACTTGGTTTTACGTTTTTGCCGGTAGAGACTAAGTTGATTTTTTCGACATTCATTTTATTACTAGCGTCCCGTGTGGGTAAAAGAAGAACAGTATGAGCAACGTATTGATTATAGGTAATCATGTGAAGGTACAGGGTATGCCGAATGATTTTAAAATACTCTCGTATAATTTTGTCTTGGGGGGCTCTGTTGAAATGATTCTGGAATCATCCGAGGGTAGTCGAATTTTTTTGAAGCGTAGAAAATCACAAATCACGGATATTGAACATGAGTATGATTTTGATACGGGTTCGAACGATGAGAATTACGGATATTAATGTGCTTTGCAGCTCGCTCTTACAGTGAGCCGGTCGAACGCATAATAAAAAAGGCCTTCGCTTTATCGAAGGCCTTTTTTTATGGCTGCCGCTTTAGCAATATGGAGACATGCAACGGGCTGTGAAATCATTCGAATTATTCCGGTTTCCTGGCTGAATGCCGCGAATTTTTACTATCAATCTTAAGTGCGTCATTCTCAATATTGATTTCAGGGTCCATTCCAGCGAGACTTCATAACCGTGGTTATCAACGCATATAGCAAATTCGTGTTTATTCATGGTTGTATGTCAGTATAACGTTTAATTTTAAATTCGCGTTTCCCGATGCCTGTAGCCTCATACCCGTGAGTTTCGGCTTCACGAGCCGAGCGTCTGTAGCAAAGCCTTTACGCCAATGACCAAGACCGTGAGTTTTACGAAGCCTCGGCAACTCTCTGATGCCCGAGCGGCTAACAAAAGTTTCGGTCTGTCGTCAATCCGATCATGTTTCGACAAGGCCTTTAGTCCTGAGCGTAGTCGAAGGGTCAGCACGAACAGCTTGACGATAGAAGGCAGTGATTTCGGGACGTTATTTTTAACCTCATCCTAAGATGAAGGCCAAGTGCGTTAACTTCCGGCTGAAGCCGGAACTTCAAACCCTTTGATCTCTTCCATAAATTGGGCGACCCAGCGTTCGACGCGCGGCAGGCAGCCATTCAGCGAGGCCTGCTTTTCCGGGATGCTGAAGAAATCGGGCTCATGAAGGTAGGGATTTGTGATTCTGCCGACATCGATGGCGTCGTGACTGAGATCGACTATCCGTCCGTCGATGATATTGTATTGATGTTCATAGTGGCCGCAGATAGCCCCGCCGAAAACCCGGTTCATGAACAAGCTGCCATATTTGCACGAGCCGGACAGATCGGTGGGTGCGAGTACG
This sequence comes from Methylobacter tundripaludum, assembly GCF_002934365.1. Classification (GTDB taxonomy): domain Bacteria; phylum Pseudomonadota; class Gammaproteobacteria; order Methylococcales; family Methylomonadaceae; genus Methylobacter_A; species Methylobacter_A tundripaludum_A. The sequence continues at coordinate 17,152 of NZ_PTIY01000025.1, forward strand.
CCTCGTTCGGCAGCCTGCTCGCACCATTTGCGAAACACAAAAACCTTGGCTTGCGCGAAACGTTCATAGGAATAGGCAAGTTGCGCCTCCCGATCTACAGTCCAATCTATCATTTTAAGGGCCTAAGCGAATTACATATCGGCCCTCCATGATGGATTTGGAGGGATGGGAGTAAAGCGGGTGGGGGCTATTTGCCCCCTACAACTTGCTTTATTCTAAAAAAATCAGTTGGTACGTGTGGAGCCTGTTCCCGCTCACCCCATTCGACAGGGCGAACGGGATTTCGAATGCTCACTGATTTTCTGGATTTTATTGTATCGGTGTGTCTTAACAGACCTCATCATGAGTAAACCTGACTCGCTCTTCGGCCGAACGCCCCAGGGCTTTGGCGAACCACGGCGGCGGCGCATCGAATACTTTCTGGAATTCCTTTAACTGGTCCACCGCTTCGGTGACGTCGGGAACCTTGATCGGGTAAATATCGGCGCGTATCACTTTGGCGGCAGCCGGACCTCCGATCGATTGCACGAACATCACATGGCAGTCTTTAATCAGGTTGGCGCGAAACAGGTTTCTATCCTCAGCGCTGTCGGCTTCTATGGTTGAGCGTATATCAACCAGCCGGTAATCATGCTGCGATAATTGGTAAACCAGGAAACGGATACAGGAACCGAAATGTCCGTTAATCAATGCGCCGCTGTTCGAACCGATCGCGACGCGGATGGAATCGGGCATGTCGCCTTCTTTGTAAGGCATTATTTCCGGCAAGTCTTCATCTTCGGCCTCGTCTCCCCACAGATAACGCACCGCCAGCTTGATGTTGGCAAGACCGATGCCGATGTCCTCGCCGTCTTCCTCTCCATCCAGGCTGCCTAAGCCGGTTTTAAGATTGGTGACGGTGATGGATTTTAGCTTTTCATCGTCCAGCGGGGAGCCGACTCGGTCATGCAATATTTCCAGCAGCCTCGGTATATCGATACCGGGCAGGATGCGCGATGCTAAGGCAATGCGTAAGGCCAGTTCACGGGGCAATGCTTCCATTTTAATCTCCTGGTTTAAGAGCTTGGATAAGTTTGAGTATTTTTCTGGTGGAGGCTAAGTCCAGCGCAGTGAAATCATCATGCGATTTAAGATTTGGATCGGCGCCGGCCGCCAATAGTTGCGCAACAACTTTTTCTCTGCCGCTGGATGCGGCAAAAAGCAAGGCGGTGGCGCCGGAGGCGGAGTTTTGATGGTTAATATCGATGCCTGCATGAATCAATGCATCGATACAGGCGCTGCTTTCGGCATAACAAGCGGCCCACAATGCGTTATTGCCGTATTGATCGGTTACATCCAGCGCTGCATTCTGTTCGATCAGAAAATTGACTACATCGCTGCGGCCTTTCTGGCTTGCCAAAATCAGCGGGTAAATGCCGTCGCTGTTCTTTAACGCCGGTTGGGCTACAGAAAAATAGTGGTTTTGTAACCAATCCCGTATTTCAGGTTTCATCATGCTTCCCGATGCTGGTCTTTCCAACCGGAATAACCGCCTTCCAGGCTGTAAACATCGATGAAGCCGAAATCGCTGAAAAATTGGGCAAGATGCTCGCTGGCGTGGCCGTAATAACAATAGATCAACAAGCTGCGCTGCTTATCGCCGCGCTTAATTAATGAGTCTTTCAGGCCTTCATGAACGTGTAGCGCGTCTTCCAAATGCCCGGCTCTATAATCTTTCAAATCTCTACAGTCCAGGATCATCGGTTTGGATTCTTTAATCAGGTTTTTAGAATCGGCAACGGAGATTGTTTTGTATTTCATGGCGGTGTTAATGACGGAAAGGTCATTCCTCAAAAGGACGTAAAGGTTGTAGTAAAGCTGACAATAAAACGGCTATTGTTGCTTCGTGTATGCTTATCGGTCATTTAGCAAGCCCTCTCTGACGCAGTCTGGGCGATACACTGTATTAATAAGCAAATCATTTGCCACAATCGTGATTAGCCCTTGTTTTCCGGTATTGGCACGAATTTATCAGGCAAAAAAAAGCGCCCTAGTCGAGAAAATAGGGCGCCAAAGGTATTAAACCCAGGAGGAGCGATAATGAAATGATCTACATATAAAATATTTAGCATAAATAGTGCCAACAATTAATATCCTTATGTTACAGATGCTTATTGTTTTTTGACGTCCGGCTATGTGGAGTTTGCACCAAAGATCTTGCATCGGCATGTTTTGAATGTCCTAACTTAGTGCATTTTCTGCGGATATTCCTCGGCAAATGGTAAATGCGGCAAAAAAGTCGGCGGCGCCATTTTAGGGTGCCGCCAAAACCTTAGATTGCACCGACCGCAGCTTCTTTAATCACTTCTATAGTGTTTTCTTCCGCTTCGGCAAATGAAACGACCGGCGTTTTCGGGTTATACGATTTGGCGGCTGCATAAGCGATGGCAACTTTATCCTCGGCGGATTGATTCTTTAGCTCGCTTTTTTCGATATACAGTTCTTCAAGCAGCTCATTCCAAACCAATCCTTCTTTGAAAGGAAGCAATTTATAAGTCACGCCTTCCAGTTCAACCTGCATGCCTTTACCGATATTTTCCACATAGATTAAAGCGGTGCAGTCTGCCGCAATATCGGCTTTGTATTTTTCAACAAAAACGGGCAGCAAATCGAGCGTAGGCAGCAGGCCGTTGATGAATTTGATTGTGTCGTTTTCAACGATCAGGGCGGAATGGATCAGCAAGGCTTCGGGCGGTTTGCGGTCGGTTGCCGAGCCTTCGCGCAGAGCGCCTTCTTTTATGACCAGGTCGCCGCGATAAGCATAAACGCCCGCAGTGCCGGTTTGACCGTTGACCAACGTGACGGTTAATAACCCTTTAGCTTGGTAGGTTTCTAATAGCATTGTTTTTTCTCCAGAAAGGTAAGGTGTAAAGATAAGTATTAACCTCAATAAAGCAGGGTTTATGCCATGTTGGAGTGTTGTTATATGTTTCTTTTAAAACAGTAAGATAGGAATGTTTTTGCGGTTTTCTTGTCGTGGATATAGATGTTTAACTCAACAACGCTGATTGATTTTGTGAGTAATTGTCGTAAACCCTACATTTCAGTAAGGGGAGCGCGGGTGAGCTGGTTCCGAATCGCCGGATTTACTTCGTTCTCACGCAGCGTGGGGAAACCGGAAAATTCGGTTGCGATTGTAGAGCCTTCATGTTCTTCGTGTCTTCGTGGTAAAAAATATTTTCAGCTTGCATTAACTCGATTCGGAGAGCGAGTTGCCGGCATCCCATAGCCGCTTGTAACTGCTGTCCATACGCGAAAGCTTGGTCGTTACCTGATTGAGCCGGTTAAATTCAGGAAAGCGGCCTTTGTTACCGGCGCCGTACCATTGCTCCATAGCCAGGTTCAGTTGCTGCCTGTCGCTATAGTCCTGCGCTATTTGGTTCTTTAACCACATCATGCTGTTGCCGGGCGTCAGATCGACGATCCGGTAACGCACGGCCTCGTCAAAAATACGCACGCCGCCGCCTTCCGCCGCCGTTTGGTACAGTTTTATAGGATCGATAACTTCAACGCCCGCCAGATAATCGATAGCGAAGTCATGCAGTTCGGGCAGCCACGGGACGGTCGGCCCCATCAATACGGTGGTGGCGTGCCCTGCAAGCTCGGCCAGGCGAGGGAAGGTTTTATTGGTGATGGAGCTGGCCGTTAAAAATACCCAGTCGGCGTCCGGCAATAAAAATTCGCAGGCCGGATCGGGATAGTCGGAAGAAGTAGGCTGCCGTTCGATGATGCTGAGATCGATTTGCTCGGCATAGCGCTCGATGCCCGGATAACGCCCGACTACGACGACTTTCTTGCCTTGCAGCCGGGGCAGGAAATGCTCGAAAACCGCCAGATTGGCGTTGCCTGGAGCAGGCAGCAGGGTGATTCCCGAAGGCGGTTCATAGCGGTTCAGGCTGCAATTAATCGCGGCCATCGCAACCGTCGCCTTGTAAGGCTCCCAATCGGTAATCCATCCGGCTAATTCCGATAATGTCTTACCGGCTAAGGTGCCCGGCCACGGCAGGGTGCGGGTCGGTATGCCGGGACTCATCGCCAAGCCTGTGTGCTGTGCTTTGCAAACCGTCCAGACCAGGCCGATGTTTAAGTCTGTGACTGCCGTATCGCTGCCGGCATAATCCAGTAACAGTTCATAAATTCGCGCCGGATTTTCCATGTCGGCTATTCAGCCATTTCCAGCAACTTGGGCTCGGATTTAATCTGTTCGGCTTTGCCCCAGGCGGTAACGCCCTCGACGAAACGCTTGGGCTTGGCCGGATGCGGTTTGACCACATCGTATTCAGCGTAAAAAGTGCCGTCGCTATTAAACTGGAGCCTGCCGATACGTTGTTTTTTAGCGTCATCGTACCAGTAAGCGGTCAAGTTATGCCCGCCGGTATAAGGGTCCTTGACCAGTACGAAAACGGCGTCATCGTAACGCGGATAATGCTGGATTTCCGCTGAGCTAAAACCCAGTTCGTCGATTTCGTCAATCAGCCGCTGACAGATGCATTCAGCCAGTTGACGGTTTATTGCGATATGCTCGGATAAATCCATTATTCGGTAACTCCCGCCGCTAAATCCATAATCACTGACGCGCCGGAAAGATCTTCCGGGTCCAGTTGTTGCAGGTGCGACAAAATGAGTTGTGCGTCGATGGTAAAGCCAAGCCGCAGTTTGATAAACGCTAACGCTTTCAAGGTGTACAAATAAAATAGGGAACTCTCGTTGGCATACAAGTTCCATTTCTGCCGGTTCCGGGCCAAACGGCGATAATCGCTGGGAAAGCCGCTTTGTCTTGCCGACTCCTCCAGGCCCGCGATAACAACCCGTTCGGCGTCGACAAGGCGTTTTTGGAAGAAATAAAACTTATACAGCGCAAAATAGGTTTGCAAACAGCGGCTATCCAGCGCATGCGCTTGTAAAAATAAGGCCTCAGCGCCGCTTTGGTCGGTCGAGCTTGCGGCGACGGCCGCTTGCAGCAGGTGATTGACTTCGGCGGGCATATTCGGGCTGAACATTACCCGCTCTTCTACAAACGCAAGCGAAGCCATTACCAGATCTCGGCGGGAACCATCAGCTCAGCCACCGGCTCGCCGCCGAGCAGATGCTGCTCGATGATGGTCTTGACGTCGTCCTTTTTCAGCCTGCCGTACATCACCGCATCAGGATAAACCAGGACGCTGGGGCCCATCATGCAGGGGCCCATGCAGCCGGTGTTGGTCAGGGCGATTTTTTCAAACAGGTTGCGGGCTTGTATTTCGTTCATGAACGCATCCATGATGTCCGCGCAACCGCTGCTGGCGCAGGAACCGCGCGGATGTCCCTGCGGACGGTTTTGGGTGCATACGAATACGTGTTTTTCGGGTCTGGGCATGGTTTTGTTCCTTAATTGTAAATTGTAGAAAAATTCACCACGAAGACACGAAGGTCACGAAGAGAATAAGATTTCGTATCTTCTGTTGTTTCCACGCGGAGCGCTCGTTGTTATACACATCTCGACGTAGGCCGGAATAAGTCTGTCCGCGCGTTAAGCGCAGGACTGGCTTATTCCGGCGCTCCGATTGCCGGAAACGCCCACCCTTGCTGACGCCGGGTGGTCTTATTCCGACCTACACCCTACGTGGGAATGCAGTCAAGGCGCGCTGCGCCGTGAGCCATCAGAGACTTGCGTATACGGGACGCAGTATGTCCTGCACGGCGTTCCCACGCCAGCGCGTGGGAACGAGAAAAATCTTCGTGTTCTTCGTGTCTTCGTGGTGAATAATTATTCTTCGTGTCTTTTTTGTTACGCCGCTTGTTTATGTTCGTGGGTAAAACAGCTTTTCGGGCATACTTTGGAGCACGCTTCGCAGCCGATGCAATCGAGCCTGTTTTTTAGGCTCATGACCATGCTGTTGTCGTCATCGTCTTCAAAATCACCGTAATCGTCATCGAAGTCGTCGGGATCAAGGGCTTCGGCTTTTTCCACCAGATCGAACACATCGCGCGGGCAGACTTTAAAGCAACGTCCGCAGCCTATGCAGGTTTTTTGGTTGATGTCGGTTACATAAGCGGGCGTCCATTCCGCGCCGCCAAAGGTAACGCCGGTTACAAATTCAGACATGGCTATTCTCCTGCTCAGGCCGCTTCAGATTGCGCGGCAATCAGTTTCTGGTTGGCTTCATCCCAGGCTTTGCAGGCAACATAAGTGGCTTGTGCGATACCCAACAATTCACCGTATCCTTCAGGCAGGCTGTCTTCAATCAGGTCATGCAATACCATGGCTTGTTCATTAGCCAAGCGTTTGGTTTTTTTGACTTCTTTTTCCAGTTTTCTTAATTCTTCTTCAGTCATGTAGGCATTCCTCAATCAGTTGCGGCCGCATTGTATTTTTCGATCAAGCCCAATGCTTTTTCGATTATTTGGTCGCTTTTTTCACGCAGGTCTTCCAGGCTTGAGAAGCCGAAACGGTGGGTGTCGCGCAGGATTTTATCGACCACGATCAGTTTGCCGACCATGATTAACGCGCGGCCGAAACCTTCGTGGCTGATATGAACCATCGGAGCGGCCATCAGGCCGGATTTTTTCTCGATCAGCGTCGCCAGCGAGTTGTAATAGGCTTTTAGGCGGGCAATGGTGATTTCATCGGGATCGCCGATGACAGGAATGTCTTTCTTGCGTTCTTTGGTCAACACGACAGGGTCGATGATTTTGGCTTCCGACCAACCTTCATAGGTATCGTAGGTATCAATCGCGCGTAATTGCTTGATCATGTCTTTGACGATGTCGGAACTCAGGTTAGGATCGTCTTCTTGTACGACTAATGCGGCTGCGGCCATGTTTTTTCTCCGTTAAGTGGTAATTTTTCTGGTTCCCAAGCTCCTGCTTGGGAATCCGGTTTTGGAAGCTCGAGCTTCGCGGACTGCGTTCCCAAGCACGAGCTTGGGAACGAGCGAATATCACTCATCCCAGCCTTCATCTTCCATTTGATTAAAGCGCTCAGGATCTGGACTCTTATGTTGATTAATCGCTTTCGCCAGCCAATTGGACGGCCCGGCCTTCATCTCATTTTGCAGGTCAACGATCAGGTCTTTAATCTTGCCGCCTTCATGCACTTTGACCGGCTGTATGTTTTTGGCGATCAGCTGGTTAATGGCCGAGCCGCCGACGGCTTGGCAATAGACCGCCGCACAGCCGTTCAGCAATTCAATTTTGACCGACAATTTATCTTCGTTACCGTCCTGCTGGAGCTCGCCAAACTGGGCGGCTTCCAGCAATTGCGCGTCGTCCATATCCACCGCATAAATCGCGAAGGACTTGGCCGAGCCGAAATGTTGGTTGACCGTTTCCATATCGGTGGTCGCAAACGCTATTTTTAATGCGGTTTCCATAAACTTCCTCTCATCAGTGCCTTGCACTATATGCATGCGTCTTGTTAATGACATGACAGCGCTTTACTTGAATTAAGCCCGGTTAATTCGCCGGCGGGTTTTTGGGCGTACACCGAGCGGTAGACCGGAATTTCTTCATGCGAATAATTGATGACCAGGTTAGCCAAATCGAACAGCGTTTGCCGCGAGCCGCGATAACCGATCCAGGTTTTCTGGTAGCCGCCGATAATGTCGTACAGCGGGAATCCGGCCCTTAAAATCGGCGTACCCAACCGCTCGGCGGTATCCACTGCATGGGAGTTGCCGATCACCAGTTGCACCTTGTTGGCCTTGCCGATCAGTTCCATATCTTCAAGGTCGCCGATTTTGATGCTGGCGACAGGGATGCGCGACAACAACGGCACGTTGCAGGAGGTGACGGCGGCAACGACTTCCGAGCCCATTTCCTGAACCTGATCGACAAACGCATTTAGCAAATCCGCATCGGCGGCAATCGCGATACGCAATTGGCCGAGCATGAAATGCGTGTCCAGCATGGCGTCTTGCAACTGCGAGCGCTGCCGCTCGATGCGCTCGGGCACATCGTGACCGCTGATTTCAGCCAATGCGGACATCAATGCATCATTGGCTTTCAAGCCGTAAAGATGATCGAGGGCATAGGTCGGCACGCCGGTTTTTTGTTCCAATAGCTCCGCCGCCTTGGCTAGAGACGGGCCGATAACAACCGTCGCCAATGCATCGCCGAGCGTCGCCATTTCAGAGATCAGAGTGCCACCGATAGTCACCGGACTGAAATCCTCATCCGTCAAACAGCCGTCCAGCGAATCGGAAATATCGGGTACGAAAACAGGCCTGAGCTGGAACTGTTCGAAAATATCCCGAAGCGCTTCGAGGTCGCCGGGGGTCAGCATGTAATTGACCAATACATTGACCTGGCGCTTGCGTTTACCCGGATAAGTTCCTGCTTCTTTGGCATCCGGCACCAACGCACGAATGATTTCGGTCAGAGTCGCTGCAAAACCGGTCTCGACGCTGCCGGTAAAATCGGGCGTATTGACCGCGACGACGGCAACATCGGCAAATTCCGGGTTGGCTTCCCTGAACTCCCTGACATTCCGGTGTACATCGGCGCCTTGCGTTTCCGCGAGACCGGTCGTCAAAATGGTAATCAGCGCAGGGCGGGATTTTTCGGCGATGGTCTTAATGCCTTCAACGACATTTTCGTCCGCGCCCATCACCGAGCTGCCTTGATCCATCGCCGTGCTTTGCAACGGAATCGGTTCGCGGAAGTGGCGCACGAAAAACACTTTGGCGAATGCGGTGCAGCCTTGCGAGCCGTGCAGCATCGGCATCGCGCGGTTAAAGCCCAGCGTCGCCAAAGAGCCGCCTATCGGCTGGCTGGCTTTCAGCGGATTGACCGATAGCGCCTTGTTTCTTTTCAGGATGTCAGCCATTGTTCACCTCTTCCATCACATTCAATACTGTTGATTCAAGGGGCTCCTTCTCCCTCAGGGAGAAGGCTGGGATGAGGGGGATAAAAAAAGCTTTTTTTATCATTTAAATTCCCCTCGGCAACTGCTCCCTGCGTTGCTCTACCTCCTGCATCCTTGCAGTCGTCACCCAACCCTCTCCCTCTGGAGAGGGCTTTGCACTGCTTAAGTCAGCAGTATTCACTATCTCATTTTCCCTATTTACCAAAGAGGAGGTTTTGACTTTCCACGGCGCAGGCGCTCTAACCGCCTCCCATACCGGGCTTTCAATCGTCAACGCCAGCTGGCGGACCAGTTCCAGCATGCCTTGGTAACCTTCATAACCGAATTCGCGTTCCTGGTTAATATCCAGAAACGGAACCTTGGCTTTTAACGCGGTGTACATATTGCGGCCACCGGCGATCAGAATGTCGGCTTTGTAGTCATGGACGATTTTCAGCAAGGCCCTGGGGCTGCCGTCGTCGATCATCACCGTGTCTTCGCCCATCAGCTCGCGGATTCTGGCCTTGTCCTCTTCGGTGGATTTCTTGGTGCCGGTCGCAACCACCACCATGCCCAAATCCTGCAACGCGGAAATCACCGACCAGCTTTTTACGCCGCCGGTAAACAACAACACCCGTTTGCCTTTCAGGCGCACTTTCCACGGCTCCAGTTCCGTCCTGATCCGGGTTTCCTCACGCAGAATCAGAGCCTCGGTGCGTTCCGTTAAATCAGGGTCGTTAAGCACTCTTGCGAAATCCCGTAACGATTGGCTGGTGTCGGTTATGCCGTAATAGCTGCCTTCAAACCAAGGCGTACCGTACTTTTGCTGTAATTTGCGGGCGACATTGACCATCGCTTTGGAGCAAACCATCATATTAACTTCGGCTTTATGCATGGTTTGCACTTCGCGGAAGCGCGCATCGCCGGACAAAGTGCACAGTATGCGCAAGCCCAGTTCATCGAACAGCGGCAGCACATGCCAGAATTCACCGGCAATGTTGTATTCGCCGATCAGGTTTACGTCATGAATTTTTATTTCCGCGCGCTGGACGGTTAACGGCAAGGGATCGGGATCGCGGGTGCCGATCACATGATTGACCATTGCATCGCCGGCAATGCGGTTGCCCAGATTCTTGGTGCCGTAAAACCCAGCGCTATCAATCGGCACGACCGGAACGCCCCAGCGCTCCTCGGCGGACTTGCATACCGCATTAATATCATCGCCGACCAAGGCCGGAACGCAGGTGTTATAAATAAACACCGCGGGCGGTGAGTAAGTATCTATCGCTTGTTTGATCGCATGAAACAGCCGTTTTTCCGAGCGCCCCATCACAATGTCCTGCTCGGTCAAATCGGTGGTCATACCGATCCGGTACAAATCCGCCCCGGAAGAGCGCGTGCCCCGGTTGTCCCAGGAACTGCCCGCACAGGCGATAGGGCCGTGGACGATATGCGCGACATCGGCAATCGGCAGCAATGCAATCTGCGCCCCGTCAAAAGCGCAACCGCCCGCCGAAGCGCCGGGTTTGGGTTTGGCGCAACCGGACTTTTCCTTCTTGTTATGCTCACAGGCAGGTTCGTCCAGCAGCGCGGCAATGTCTTTAGTTGATTTCATCGGCTTGACCACAATAGCTTTGTTTGATTAAGCTAAAGCAAGCGTTGTGCCATTTTGTATAGCATTGAAATTGTTATAATTTATTTGATTTGTGTTTGTAGGAAAGCTTACAAAATGGGGGCATGGATATTACACGCGGGTTCATTGGAGCAATGCTGATGTGTATAGGCCAATGTTGTGGAAACAAGGCTAATGTTCATCTACGTCCAAAGCGGTATAATTTGGGGCAACTGAAAACAGGAGCCAAGACTATGAGCGCACAACCACAATACATAACCGATGCAAACGGACAAAAGTTGTCGGTGATTCTGCCAATGGCAGACTATCTGGAGCTGTTAGAAAACCTTGAAGACCTGGCAACCATTGCGGAGCGTAAAGATGAAGGTACTATTCCGCTTGAGGACGTTTTAAAAGAACTTAATCTATGACACGTTACCGCATTGAGTTTAAACAGACCGCCAAAAAAGAATTGGCGCAACTGCCGCGGCCGATAGCCGAGAAAGTGACGGAACGCATAAAGGCGCTAGCCGACAACCCAAGACCTGATGGATGTAAAAAGCTGACCGGATCGGCATATTCATACCGAATTCGAATAAGCGATTACCGCGTCGTGTATTCAATAATCGATCAGTGTCTGATTATTCAGGTTATCAAAATAGGCCACCGTAAAGACATCTATCAATAAGATGTGGAAGAGATGCTATACTAATTTTTCATTAATTAGTAATTATGGCGTCCATTATGAAATTGCCGCTTTCCCCGCCTTGTTACGAAACACTTCTTGAACAAGCCTGCGACGATAAATTCATCGGTTTTTTTAACTCAAGTTTTGGGACAACCGATACGGAAGGCCGTTATTTGCACTGGGACAAATTACGGCATTTAAAGCCACCCGAAGGCTGGACCTCGGAATACTATTGGCTGGCATTAAAATTTGCCCGAAAAAGTCTCTATAAAAAATTGCCTTTCACCAGCAAATCAGGAGAACAATTCCAGTTTTGCATGATCGATAGTATTCATAGGGATTTACACTGGATCGACCAAAATGCATCCGGTCATATCGGAATGGATAGACCGGTTAACCCACATACCCGAGACACTTATCTGGTCGGTTCTCTGATTGAGGAAGCCATCAATTCCAGTCAGCTGGAAGGCGCATCAACAACCCGAAATGTGGCGAAAGAAATGCTCAGGCAGGGTAGAAAGCCAAAAGATCACAGTGAACAGATGATCTTTAATAACTATCAGGCCATGCAATTTATTCGAGAGTATAAAGAAGAGAAATTGACGCCGGCGATGATTTTGCATTTGCATCGAATTCTTACGGAAGCAACGCTGGACGATGCTAACAAAGCAGGACAATACCGGGATGCAGGCGACGATATTCATGTAGTCGATGCCTCTGGATCAGTTTCGTTGCATACTCCGCCGGAAGCATTGGAACTGCCGGAAAGAGTCGAACGCCTATGCCAATTTGCTAATGATTTGGACGGTAAAGAATTTATCCACCCGGTAATCAGGGCGATTATCATGCACTTTATGATCGGTTACGATCATCCGTTTGTCGACGGCAACGGCCGGACGGCGCGGGCGCTATTCTATTGGTCGATGGCGAATCAGCAATATTGGCTGATGGAGTTTATTTCCATTTCCCGAATCATTAAACAAGCCCCAGCGCAATACGGTAGGGCTTATTTGTATACCGAAACCGATGACAACGACCTGACCTATTTCATTATTCATCAGTTGGAAGTGATCAAGAAGGCGATCAATGCGTTGCATGAACATTTTGCAAAAAAGGCGGGGGAGCTGCACTCCATTGAAAAACGGCTGGATGGTTCAGTTTTGCAAGGGCAATTAAATCATCGTCAGTTAGCTATCCTGCGCCATGCGCTGGATCACCCCAATGCCATTTACAATATAAAAGAACATCAGGCAGCACATAAAATCACTTATCAAACGGCACGAACGGATTTATTAAAGCTGTCAGATCAATTCAAGATCCTCAGCAAACGTAAGTACGGAAATTTATTTGTTTTTGTTGCGCCGCCCGATCTCGGTCAATCATTGGCCGATGTTGAGAAAATTTACCAAAATGCCCTCAATAAATAGCATGACTTGGCGGATTCAACTCCGAAGTGCAATCTTAGTAATCATGCGGCATCCCTCTCTTGTTCAGGAAAAAAGACCTCATGAGGTGTTTTAAAATTGAGT
>NZ_PTIY01000026.1 GCF_002934365.1 Methylobacter tundripaludum
ATAAGCTCAACCATCGCCCTCGAAAAACACTCAATTTTAAAACACCTCATGAGGTCTTTTTTCCTGAACAAGAGAGGGATGCCGCATGATTACTAGAATTGCACTTCGGAGTTGAATCCGCCCTTGATATAAAGCTAAATTTAAAAGAACACCACGAAGACACGAAGAGCACGAAGTTTTATCCTTTGCTTTTCTTCGTGCTCTTCGTGTCTTCGTGGTGAATTAATCAATATTAAATACATAAGCGCAGTCTATAAACCACAGAGATCCTTTTATATGTGCCTAGCCCTACCCGCCCAAATCGTCGCTCTTGATGCCGCCAACAACATGGCGACCGCATCGGTCGGTAATGTCAAAGTCGAAGTGTCGCTGGCGCTGGTCGATGATGTCGCGCTCGGCGATTACGTTCTGGTGCATGTCGGTTACGCGCTGAATAAAATCGACGAGGACGAAGCCTTAAAAACCCTGGCCTTGTTTGCCGAAGCCGGATTAATGTCAGACGCATGAAATACATCAGCGAATTCAGGCAGCAAGACCTCGCCCAGCAGCTATCCAAAGCCATAGCGCAAACCGTCGATCGGGGCCGCCATTACCGGCTGATGGAATTTTGCGGCGGCCATACCCATGCCATTTTCCGCTACGGCGTTCAGGATTTAATGCCGGACAACGTCGAATTCATTCACGGCCCCGGTTGCCCGGTCTGCGTATTGCCGACAGGCCGTATCGACAATGCGATACAACTGACCGAACGCCCGGATGTGATTCTTTGCACTTATGCCGACTTGATGCGGGTTCCGGCCACCGGCCGCAACAGCTTGCTGAAAGCCAAGGCGGGCGGCTCGGATATTCGGATGATTTATTCGACCCAAGACGCGTTGAAAATCGCCAAGGAAAATCCCGAAAAACAGGTGGTATTTTTCGCGATCGGCTTTGAAACCACCACGCCGCCAACCGCCGTCGCGATTAAGCAGGCGCAGGCCGAGGAGCTGGCTAATTTTTCAGTGTTCTGCAACCATGTGCTGACGCCCGCCGCGATGCAGGCGATCCTGGATGCGCCGCAACCGGTCGCCATTGATGCTTTTCTCGGGCCGTCCCACGTCAGCACCGTAATAGGCAGCCAGCCTTATGAAACATTTGCCGGGCGTTATGCGAAACCGATAGTCATCGCCGGTTTCGAACCGCTGGACGTAATGCAATCTGCGCTGATGCTGATACGCCAGCTCAACGAAGGCCGTCACGAGGTCGAAAACGAATACAGCCGCGCCGTCACCCGGCAAGGCAACCAGAAAGCGCAAGCGCTGGTGCAGGAAGTGTTCGAGTTGCGGCCGCAATTCGAATGGCGCGGTTTGGGTTTGATTCCCGACAGTGCATTGAAATTGAAAAATGGTTATGCCGATTTCGATGCCGAGCAACGCTTTGATATGCCTGCGATTCAGGCGAGTGACGTAAAAGGCTGCGAATGTCCCGCCATTCTGCGCGGTGCGAAAAAACCGCAGGATTGCAAGTTGTTGGGTACGGTTTGTACGCCGGAAAATCCGATGGGGTCTTGCATGGTGTCGTCGGAAGGGGCTTGTGCGGCGTATTGGTCGTATGGGCGGGTTCGGGGGTAGGTGTCGCTGCCGCGACAGGTTTATTTGAATCGGGTTTCTCGCACCCGAGGGCGAGTTACTTTCTTTTGCTTCGCCAAAAGAAAGTAACCAAAGAAAAGGCGACCCGGTTGCCGCTTGCTTCCTGCGCTCCTCGCTTTCGACGGGGGGGTGCCAGAAGGGCCATCCTTGGCCCTCTGGCAACGCGCTGCATCCATGCAGCGCCCCTAACGGGCTGTTCCCGCCGAAAGCTCCGGTGCTCGGTGCGGCATACGGGAGGAATCCCTCCCAAGATTTGTGGGTAAACCGGATAAATTTGATTTCAAATGTTGCAAGATGTACTAGAAATTAGTCTTGATGAAGAGTAGCGAAATCCGAGGTTAATCGACACACTGTAGTCCTAAACTCAATCGACGCTATAGGCTTGCTATCTTTCTCCGTTCGTCCTGAGCCTGTCGAAGGATGAATGGAGAAAGATAGCAAGCTCCCCAGGAAGTTTTGATTAGGGTTCACAAAAAAGGGTAAAAAAATGTTTTGGGTTTATATTCTTCGTTGTGCCGACGGCAGCTATTACACAGGACACACCGACAACCTTGAAATGCGCATCGGCCAACATCAGGCGGGAGAATGCCCAGGCTATACAGTAACGCGCCGCCCATTGGAGCTTGTCTGGTCGCAAGATTGCCCAACTCGTGAAGAAGCCTTATCAGCTGAGCGGCAGATCAAGGGTTGGAGCCGCAAAAAGAAAGAAGCCATGATGCGCGGCGACTGGGCTGAAGTATCCCGTTTGGCCCAAAGTAAATCCGCTCATCCTTCGACAAGCTCAGGACGAACGGATTTACTTTTAAACCCTCCCGAACAAAGTCGATGGGATGCTAATTGAAGCATTTGGGCTTGTGTGTACCTACTTTATTTCACAGAGAGTCCAAAGGAAGTGATCGAAGAAAAGGCAAAACGGGCAGGTTTGGTTTCAAATTTACGGCGCAATAGAAAATGCTCTGAATGAGGTTTAACAAAATTCGGATTGATCGAAACTCTGCAAATATGCGGGTTATTACAACTGATGCCTAACCTGACGAGACTAGGGAATGAATAAAAGACAGCAAAATTTAGAAGACCTGCGTCTCATCTACGAAAAAGTAGACTGGTTTCTCAAACAGAAACCCGAGGATTTAATCCAGTATTTTCAAAAGCACAGAATGGATTCCCTTTATTCCATTCCAGATAAAAAGCTAGGAATGATAATTTGCGGTCGTGAGGCATCAGAAAAATTTTACAACATAGCTGAACGATACCTCGGCTCGCAGAAAGAAGGAAAGAATAAAACCAATTTGGATGAGTTTGTCAAAAAACTTAAAGAAGAATTCTCAAGGAGATTTCTGCAAGAAGGCGAAGAAATAAATGATAGTAAAGCTGAAAAGATGCTTTCTACTGCCTATAAAAGTATGTCACGGGAGTTTAAGCAGCTCACCCACTATATTCCCTGTGCAATATTTTTTTCAAGAACCATAGATAGTTTCGAAATTGGTCCAATCAGTTTTCTTCATAAAACAAAGTTCGAATCAATTTATGGGGATGAAATTGATCAATTGCGGATTCAGATCAAGGATGAACATAAGGAGAATTGTGCCAAGGCAATTGCAAACGGATTTCCTGAAGATAGTATTGCTACAGAAGAGCAGTCACAACAGTTGGCGGAAAGGTTAGTTGACGGCCTTCTTTCATCGTTTGAAAATTGGGAGTGGGTTGCTGTTGTGACAATTTCTGAATGCAATGAGAAAACTTCATACAGCAAAGCCATATCGGTAACCAAGACAGCATTGAATATACTCAAGCTCCTGTTCGGCAGTGAGTTTACCGATCAAATAAGAACTGAAAGAGATTATGGAGAGTCTTCCAAGTCAGCAAGGCTAACCAGAGTTGAAAGCGGAAAACTTGAAATTTCTCTTTCCAGTACAGCCGGTGCCAATGTCATTGGCGATGAGTGGTTAGAAATTTTAAGTACGGAAGCAGGTTATTATTTTGACTTAGCAACCAAAACTTTAAAATTATCGTTAGAATTTGGTGACCTTCCTCCGTTATGTGCTCGATTTATTGATGCACTTTCATGGTATGGCGATGCAGTTTCTGAACAATCCTATGCAGCCAAAATCGTAAAATTCGTGACATCAATTGAACGGATTACAGGAACCGGCATTGAAAAAGATGCAGAGGGAAATGAGCGAGGAGTTACGGACATAGTTACAAACCGATCTTCTATACTTTATTCTCTTGCTACAGAGGAATCCCTCGCCGACTCAAAACTAAAAGTATCCACTATTTACAAATGTCGGTCGGATCTGGTTCATGGGTCTCTTTCGCCATTCGATGCATCCTGCGTTTCTTCGGCTCATAAAGCAGAAGAGATTTCAAGAATGGTTCTACTGGCTGGGTTAAGCTATTTTTTTTCGTTAGGTACAGGCGACTTGTTAATGAATCAAAAACAGCTCAGAGAAGAATACAAAAAACTTGAAGCTAAATACTGATCATCAAACTTAAAGAATTGATCTGAACAACGAGCATATTTCGGAATAGTTTTCTCCCGTATGCCGCGCCGAGCACCGGAGCTTTTGTCGAGAACAGCCCGTTAGGGGTGCGGCAGGGATGCCGCACGTCGGCAGAGGGGCAGGAGCCCCTTCTGCTGACCCTAGACAAAAGCGAGGAGCGCAGGAAATAAGCGGCAATCGGGTCGCCTTTTCTTTGGTTACTTTCTTTTGGCGAAGCAAAAGAAAGTAACTCGCCCTCGGGTGCGAGAAACCCGATTAAAATAACCCCGTCGCGGTAGCGACACATTAACCCTACCTTTTCAGACTTGATTAAATAGAGATTAACCCCTACAAGCTATCAAATTAAAAATGACCGTAACAGAATATTGTCGAAGTGGGACGGTTAAGCCCTTCATGGTTCGACAAGGCTCTCTTGAGCGTAGCCGAAGGGCTCACCACGAACGGCTTAACCTTAAACTATGCCTCCCCTTAAGTTGGTAGCTTTGAATAGAACCGGATTAAACAAAATGCCCAAAATCACCCAATTATCGCAATTAGATTTAAACCAAACCTACAGTTATGCCGATTACTTGACTTGGCAATTAAATGAAGCCGTTGAGTTGATTAAAGGCAAAATCATGCTGATGTCGCCAGCGCCGAATGTAAAGCATCAAGATATTTCTGCGAATTTAACGACACTGCTGCACAACTTTTTTAAACATAAAAAATGCCGTGTTTATGCCGCGCCCTTTGATGTGCGCCTATACGACCGCAAAAAATCCATTCTAGCCAACCAAGACATCCATACCGTTGTCCAGCCCGATTTAAGCGTTATTTGTAACCCTGAAGTTTTGGACGAACAAGGCTGCAACGGCGCGCCCGACTGGATTATTGAAATTTTATCCAAAGGCAATTCCAAGCGGGAGATGCAAATCAAATTCGAACTCTATCGGGAAACCGGAGTGCAGGAATACTGGATCGTTTATCCCAATGACCAAGCGATTCATCAATTTGTCCTGGATGATAACGGGCATTACCAACTTAAACACATGTATACAGATGATGACATCGCCACGCCGCATTTATTTCCCGAATTGGCTGTTGAACTGACTGAAGTGTTTGAAACCTGGCAAAAGTAGTAAGACACCCTGTATTAACTGTTGAAATTCAACATCCCCCGAATAGTTACCCAAAATCATCCCTATGCCCAATCCTTACACAACAAAATTAAATACAGCAACCGGCAAAGTCGATCTAAGCCACGGCGGCGGTGGTCGCGCGATGGCCCAGCTGATCGACGAATTGTTCATCAAGCATTTCGATAACGACCTGCTGCGCCAACATAACGACCAAGCCTTGTTTACCGTACCGGCAGGACGATTGGTAATCAGCACCGACGGACACGTAATTTCCCCGCTGTTTTTTCCGGGCGGCGACATCGGTTCATTAGCGGTACACGGCACTGTTAACGATGTCGCGATGTCCGGCGCAAAGCCGCTTTATCTGGCGGCGGGCTTCATCCTGGAAGAAGGTTTTCCGTTGGCCGATCTGGAAAAAATCGTTATCAGTATGGCGGCGGCCGCTAAGCGCGCCGGTACGCCTGTCGTTACCGGCGACACCAAGGTTGTCGAACGCGGCAAAGGCGATGGCGTTTTCATTACCACGACCGGCGTCGGCATCGTGTCGGAGGGCGTCAATATTTCCGGCAACCTTGCGCAACCGGGCTGTGCGATTTTAGTGAGCGGCTCGATCGGTGATCACGGCGTTGCGATCATGGCCGGGCGGGAAAACCTGCAATTCGACACGACGATTGTTTCCGATTCCGCGGCGCTGAATTCGCTGGTCGCCGACATGGTCGCCGCAGCACCGGCCGACATCCGTTGCTTGCGCGATCCGACCCGAGGCGGCTTGGCGACCGCGTTGAACGAGCTGGCGCAGCAATCCGGCGTCGGCATGGTTATCGATGAGACTCAAGTCCCGATCAAATCCGAAGTCAAAGCCGCCTGCGAAATCCTGGGTTTAGATCCGCTGTATGTCGCCAATGAAGGCAAGCTGGTGTGCATTTGCAATGCGGCTGCCGCCGAATCGCTGCTGGCGGTGATGCGCAAGCATCCGCTGGGCCTTGATGCCGCAATCATCGGTGAAGTGATCGCCGACGAGCACGGCTTCGTGCAAATGACTACGGCGTTCGGCGGCCGCCGCATTGTCGATTGGCCGGTCGGCGAGCAGCTGCCGCGCATCTGCTGATGTCCGGCAGGGCGATTCGGGTTCGCGGGGTAGTGCAGGGCGTAGGCTTCAGGCCGACGGTCTGGCGTCTCGCCCGGCAACACCGGCTGACCGGCGAGGTCTGGAACGACGGGCTGGGCGTGATGATCCATGCCTACGGCAGCGATGAAGACCTTGAGTCTTTCATCTTGCAAATTCCGCTGCACAAACCGCCTCTGGCCCGGATCGACAGCCTGGAGGTGCTGGCGTTGGACGGACTGCCGCAGAGCGAAGAATTTTGCATCGTCGCCAGCCGACAAAATGGCGTAGAGACGCCTGTCGCCGCCGATGCGGCCACTTGCGCCGATTGTCTTGCCGAAACCGCCGACCTCGGCAACCGCCGCTACCGTTATCCGTTCACCAATTGCACACACTGCGGGCCGCGGTTGTCGATCATCCGGCGCGTGCCTTACGACCGCTGCCATACCAGCATGGCGGAATTTGCGATGTGTCCGCAATGCCAACAGGAATACGACAATCCTGCCGACCGCCGCTTCCATGCTCAGGCTAATTGTTGCCCGGACTGCGGGCCCAAGGTTTGGCTGGAAGATAATCACGGTCAGATGCCGGATTGCGCCGATCCGCTCACACATGCCGCCGAGTTGATCCGGCAAGGCTACATCGTCGCTATTAAAGGCTTGGGCGGTTTTCATCTGGCCTGCAACGCGGCCGATGCGGATGCGGTAAACCGGCTTCGCGAACGCAAGCGCCGTTACGCCAAACCGTTTGCATTGATGGCCAGGGACATGGAAACCATCGCCCGCTATACGATCCTGGATGAGCAGGAAAAGCAAGCCCTATACGACAAAGCCGCACCGATTGTATTGCTGTCGGCATCAGGCGAAACGCTTGCGCCCGGCATCGCGCCGGACTACGACAAGCTTAATACCGCTGACTCAAACAATATAAAGCCCTCTCCAGAGGGAGAGGGTTGGGTGAGGGGAAATCAAAATAAGGAAGAATGCTTATTTTCATCCCCTCATCCCAACCTTCTCCCTGAGGGAGAAGGAGCGCACGTACTAGGCTTCATGCTGCCCTACACACCGCTGCACACGTTGTTATTGCAGGATTTGGACGCCCCTATCGTGCTGACTTCCGGCAATATCAGCGATGAACCGCAATGCACGGACAACGGCGAGGCGCGCGAAAAGCTTAGCGATATTGCCGATTATCTGCTGCTGCACGACCGGGACATCGTCAACCGGCTGGACGATTCGGTGGCTCGGTTAATGGACGGTCAAATACGCTTGCTGCGCCGGGCGCGCGGTTACAGCCCGGAAGCACTGATATTGCCGCCCGGTTTCGAGCAAGCCGGTAACATCCTGGCGATGGGCGCGGAGCTTAAGAACAGTTTCTGTTTGCTGAAAAACGGCCAGGCGGTCGTAGGCCAGCATATCGGCGATTTGGAAAACGCCGCCGTCCAAGGCGATTACCGCAAGGCTATCGCGCTGTACAGGCAGATGTACGGCTTCAGGCCGGAGCGTATCGCCGTCGATCACCATCCGGGGTATCTGTCTACCCAATACAGCCAAATACTGGCCGAAACCGAAGCGGCGGTTTTAGCGCCGGTGCAGCATCATCACGCCCATCTGGCCGCTTGCCTGGCCGAACACGGTGTCGCGTTGGATGCGCCGCCGGTATTGGCCGCCATCTTCGACGGCTTGGGGCTGGGCGACGACGGCGAGTTATGGGGCGGCGAATTCCTGTTGGGTGATTACAAGGGCTACACCCGGCTCGGCTGTTTCCAGCCTGTCGCCTTGCCCGGCGGCACCCAGGCCATGCGCGAACCGTGGCGCAACACTTATGCGCAACTGCTGCATTATTTCGACTGGCAAACGCTGCAACAGGATTATGCGGATCTGGACGTCATGAAATTATTGGCAAGCAAGCCGCTGGCGACGCTGGCGACGATGATCGGCAAACAGATCAACTCGCCGCCGAGCACTTCCTGCGGCCGCTGGTTCGACGCTTTCGCCGCCGCACTCGGCCTGCACGGCGAACAGGTTTATTACGAAGGGCAGGCCGCGATTGCGCTGGAGATATTGGCTACGCCGCTGTTTGCAGACGAGCGGCCTTATCCCCTCACCCCAACCCTCTCCCTGGGGGAGAGGGGGCCGGATTCAGTCTCGATCCTAAGTTGGCAAGGATTGTGGCAAGCGGTGCTGACCGATCTTAAGTGCGGTGTCGATAAAGCGCGGATTGCCGCCCGCATCCACCATAGTCTGGCTGCCGCTACGGTCGAGCTGCTGAATATGCTGAGCCGCCAAACCGGCATCGACAGTATCGTGCTCAGCGGCGGCGTGTTCCAAAACCGGCTGCTGCTGGAAGCGGTGTCCGGGCAATTGCGGCAATGCGGTAAAACCGTGCTGTCGCCGCAACATTATCCGATGAACGACGGCGGTTTGGCATTAGGTCAAGCGGTGATTGCCGCGGCAAGGGCTATTTGAGGAAGGCGGCGGGTCTCTTTCGCTTCCGCGAATCCGGGCATGCGGCTGCATTCCCACCGCCAGGCGTGTTCGACCAGCGTATCCAAATCCGCATAGGCAGGCTGCCAGCCCAATTCCCGCTTTATTCCGGTCGCATTAGCGACCAAGCGGGCAGGGTCGCCCGCCCGGCGTTGGCCTTCCTGCACGGGGATGATCTTGCCGGTGACTCGCTCGGCCGCTCGGATGACGCTTTCGACCGAATAGCCGTTGCCGTTGCCCAGGTTAAATGCGGTGGATTGTCCGTCCGATTGCAGGTATTGCAGGGCCAGCCAATGCGCTTCGGCCAAGTCGAGGATATGGATGTAATCGCGGATGCAGGTGCCGTCGGGAGTATCGTAATCGCGCCCGAACACGGTAATGTGCGGACGACGGCCTGAGGCGGCTTGCAGCACGAGCGGGATCAGGTGCGTTTCGGGGTCGTGCCGTTCGCCAAGCAAGCTGTCGGGATGCGCGCCGGCGGCGTTGAAATAGCGCAAGCACACGGATTTGAGGCCGTAAGCGCGGTCGTAATCGGCCAAGGCCTGCTCAATCATCAGCTTGCTGGAGCCGTAGGGATTGATAGGCCGCTTGGGGTGCGCCTCATCGATCGGGACGTAGTCCGGTTCGCCAAAGATGGCGGCGGTCGACGAAAAAATGAATTTATCGACGCTATGGGCGCGCATCGCGTTGAGCAGGTTGAGGGTGTTGACGGCGTTGTTATGGTAATACTTGGCGGGGTCTTGTGCGGACTCGCCCACCTGGATGAACGACGCAAAGTGCATGACCGCATCGAATTTGTGCTCGCTAAACACTTTGTCGAGGATCAACCGGTCGGCAATATCGCCATGCACAAAGCGGCCATGCAGGACGGCGTCGCGGAATCCGGTGGAAAGGTTGTCGAGGGTGACGACATCGACGCCTTTTTGGCCGAGCAGCCAGACCATATGCGAGCCGATGTAGCCGGCGCCGCCGACGACGAGAACAGTTTTAGGCGATGTCATTGGTTTTTAAATCCACTCTAAGCGATACAGATCAGCGCGCCGGTTCGCGAGATTGCGAGCGGCGCCACGAGTACGAACTTGTTTTAACAAATCCAGATTGACGTCGGCGATCAGCGTCATTTCGGTGTTGGGGGTGGCTTCCGCCAAGATGGCGTCATGCGGAAACGAAAAATCGCTGGGGCTGAAAATGGCGGCTTGCGCATATTGGATGTCCATATTCTCCGCATACGGCAGATTGCCGACGCTGCCTGTAATTGCGACAAAACATTCATTTTCAATCGCGCGGGCCTGGGAACAATAACGCACACGCTGATAGGCGTTTTTGGTGTCGGTCCAGAACGGCACAAAAATGATCTGCGCGCCCTGGACAGTCGCCAAGCGGGCAAGTTCCGGGAACTCGGAATCGTAACAGATCAATACTGCAATCTTGCCGCAATCGGTATCGAATACTTTTAATGCATTCCCGCCTTGAACGCCCCAGCAACTGACTTCATCAATCGTGACATGGATTTTGTATTGGGCTTCAAAAGTGCCGTCGCGCCTGAGCAGCCACGACACGTTATAGAGTTCATGCGCGCTGTACTCGGGCATGGAACCGGCAATAATGTTGATGTTGTAAGACATGGCCATTTCCAGCAGGCCATTTCTTATTTCGCTGGTAAAACCGGCCAGGGCGCGAATGGCGTCGGGAGGGCTTTTGTCATTAAACAATCCCATCAGCGGCGCGCTCATGTATTCGGGAAAGAGCACAAAATCGGCATGGTAGCCGGCTACCGCGTCAATAAAGAATTCGGCATGCTTGAGCAATTCCTCGACGCTGGTCAGGGTCCGCATCTGCCATTGCACGACGCCCAAGCGGATAATGTTTTTGGAGCCGCCGATCGAGGGCGTTTTGTCGACATAATCAAGGTTGACCCATTCAAGCAGGGTCGCAAAGCCCTTCGACTCGGCATCGACAGGCAGATAGCCGGTCAGCAGCTTGCGCACATGGAAGCCGTTGAACAGCTGAAATGAGAGTACCGGGTCGAATATTTCCCGGTTTTTGACTTCCTCGATATAACGCACCGGCGTTAAGGTGTCGGCGTATTTGGCGTAGCCGGGAATCCGTCCGCCTGCGATAAACCGGCGCAGGTTCAAGTTCCGGCATATTTCTTTGCGCGCATCGTACAATCTTCGGCCCAAGCGCAGGCCCCGATACTTGGGATGGACAAAAATATCGACGCCGTACAAGGTGTCGCCCATCGGGTCGTGATGAGTCAGGTAGCCGTTACTGGTAATTTGGGCGTAGGTATGGGTATCGCCAAAGCGGGCATAATCCACGATCATGCTTAATGCGGCGGCGACCAGCTGGCCGTTGTCTTCAATAACGATTTGTCCTTGGGGGAAGCGGGTGATTTGGGAGGCATACTGGTCTTTCTTCCAGGCCCCGCCCAAATTACCGTAGACATGCTCCATCAGCACCGCGATGTTGTCGTAGTCATCAAGCGTTAGATGACGCAGCAGAAGCTTATGCTTTTTAATCTTGTCCTTTTTCATAGTCAAAAAGTATAAGCCTGCTTTTTGACGGATTTATGACAATGCGTATTTAAACGGATTGGAGAAAGGGCTAAATGGCGGAAATAATCTTCAGCGGGTAGGGCGGGCCGCTTGCGCCTCGGTTTCTAAGGAAGCGCTGAACAAAATGCTTCCGTTCATGGTTCGACAGGCTCACCACGAACGGAATCAATATGTTACCGTTCGTCCTGAGCCTGTCGAAGGGCTAAATCCGCGTTTCCTTAAGGAGCGCATGGCTTTTTATCTGTTTCAATGCAGATGAACCGCCAGCCAGATGGTATGAATGTCCGGCGGAGTCCATTCGACCCGGTGCCGGGTATGGGCGGGAATCAGCAGGTAATCGCCGGACATCAGATGGAAGGTTTGCTGGTCTTTTTCGTACAGAACAACGGCCTCTCCCTGAAGCAGCATGACCCATTCGTCCCCATCCTGATCGTACCATTGCCCGGACGGCGTAATATGGCCTTTGGATATAATGCGCTCAATCCGAACATTATCCCGATTCAAGAGGCATTCAATCAGTTCTTCCGGTAATTGATCCGGTATGTTTTTAAAAAAGTTGTCGTTAGCAGGATTCATGCGATTGTGGTTTTGATTTTATGAATTCAGTGGCTGGATGGTATTGTATAATGATTTGCATCGCATGCAGATATTCTGCAAGTCATGGAAAAATAATCAATTTAATTGTAGAGAGCAAGAAAATCAGCAACGCATCGATAAATTTACAAGGCGTAATGCCGCAACCGGAAGATAACCGATGCGAGCGCCGGACTGTCGCGGTTATCGGCGGCGGCCCTGCCGGATTGATGGCTGCGGAAGTTTTAAGCCAGGCGGGCGTGAAGGTCGATCTTTACGATGCGATGCCGTCCGTCGGGCGTAAATTTCTGATGGCAGGGAAGGGCGGCATGAATATTACGCACTCCGAGCCGTTCGATAAGTTTCTGTCGCGTTACGGCTCCGGTCAGGCCCATATCAAACCGCTGCTCGACGCTTTCGGCTCCGAGTCTTTGCGGGCTTGGGCGGAGGGTTTGGGTATCGGGACTTTCATCGGTTCGTCAGGCAAGGTGTTTCCAGCCGATATGAAGGCCGCGCCTTTGTTGCGCGCCTGGTTGCATCGCTTGCGTATCGGCGGCGTCAAGTTTCATATGCGGCATCAATGGCTGGGCTGGAGCGGGCGGACGCTGCGCTTTCAAACGCCGGAGGGAGAGAAGCTTGTCAGCGCCGATGCGGTGGTGCTGGCCTTGGGCGGCGGCAGTTGGGCGCGGCTCGGTTCTACCGGGGCGTGGGTGCCGCTGCTGGCTCAACGCGGGGTCTCGGTTGAGCCGCTACAGCCTTCAAACTGCGGGTTTGACGTAGGCTGGAGCGAGTTTTTCCAGAATCGTTTTGCCGGGCAGCCGTTGAAGCCGGTGCTGGCGTCTTCCACCAATTCGACCGGGCTTAAATTTTGCGAGCAGGGCGAATTGGTTGTGACAGCCGATGGCGTTGAGGGCAGTCTGATTTACAAGATGTCGGCATTGTTGCGCGAACAGATTGCGGCGGCCGGAACGGCGTTGATCTATCTTGATCTGGCTCCCGGCAAAGACAAACAGTTTCTGATCGACAGGATTTCAGCTCCGCGCGGCAAGCACAGTATGGCGAATCATTTGCGCAAGCGCATCGGCATTGGCGGCGTAAAGGCCGCATTGCTGAGAGAAGTTTTATCGAAAGCGGATTTTGACGATCCGCTTCGTCTTTGCGAAGCTATTAAGGCGCTGCCGGTTAAGCTGGTTGCGGCAAGGCCGATTGATGAAGCCATCAGCAGCGCAGGCGGCGTCAGCTTTGAGGCGCTCGACGAGCGGTTAATGATACGTTCCCTGCCGGGCGTGTTCTGTGCCGGTGAGATGCTGGACTGGGAAGCGCCGACCGGCGGCTATTTGTTAACCGCCTGTTTTGCCGGCGGGCGAGTTGCAGGAGAGGGCGTATTGGCCTGGTTGCAATGTGACTGTAAAGGCAAATCGCTAAACCTGTCGACGCCAGCGGCATAAAATACACTAGAATATGCACGAAAAAATTACCGGATCAAAGTCTATGTCGAAGAAAAAGGTCGCTAATATTTTTAACTTTTACCAGGGCAGCGTATAAGGGCGGCTATGAAAACTCCAAAAAGTATTGAACCGTTGGTGCGGGATGGTCTTGTCGACGAAGTTATTCGTCCGTTAAAGAGCGGTAAAGAGGCGGCTGTCTACGTTGTTCTTTCCGAAGGCGAGATACGCTGCGCCAAAGTCTATAAAGACGTCAACAAACGCGGTTTCCACAAGCAGGCCCTGTATCAGGAAGGGCGCAAGGTGCGGAACAGCCGTCAGGCTCGCGCGATGGAAAAAAACACCCGTTTTGGCCGGAAGCAGCAGGAAGAGGTCTGGCAAAACGCCGAAGTCGATGCGTTATACCGTCTTGCCTCCGCCGGTGTGCGCGTCCCGAAGCCTTATAACTTTGTCGAGGGCGTGTTGTTGATGGAGTTGGTCACCGATGAACACGGCAGCGCCGCACCCCGGCTTAACGACCTTGAGTTGACCAGGGAACAGGCGCTTGAATACCACGGCTTGCTGATTAAGGAAGTGGTCAGGATGCTTTGCGCCGGGCTGGTGCATGGCGATCTTTCCGAATACAACATACTGGTTGACGCCAACGGCCCGGTCATCATCGACCTGCCGCAAGCGGTCGATGCGGCGGCGAACAACAATGCGGCCAGAATGCTGGAGCGCGATGTCGACAATCTGGCCGACTATTTCGGCCGATTCGCTCCCGAGCTGCTGACTACCCAATACGGCAAAGAAATCTGGAAGCTCTACGAGAGCGGCGATTTGACGCCGCAAGTCGAATTGACCGGCCGATTCAAGGGCAGCACCAAAGTGGCGGATGTTCGCAGCATCATGCGTGAAATCAAGGATGCGCGGGATGAAGCGCTGCAACGGCGTTATGAACGGGAAGATTAGCCATGAGTGACCAACAACCGGGAAATCCGCTGCACGGCATTACCCTGGAAAGGATACTCGAAGAGCTGGTAGCCGATTACGGCTGGGACGAACTGGGCAGGCTGATCGATATCCGGTGTTTTAATAACGATCCCAGCATCAAATCGAGTCTGAAGTTTTTAAGGAAGACGGACTGGGCGAGAAAGCAGGTTGAAGAGTTGTATCTGACAAAAAAAGCTGGGTGATTTTTGGTGTTGCAAAGCAAGCTTTGAACTCCGATATTGGAATCCAAAGCTTGCTTTGGTCGTTCAAAGTCGGCTTGTGGTCTCGATCAGACGTTACCAATGTCGGTAAGCGTTTATCCTAAAAAAATCAGTTGGAACGCGTAAAATCCGTTCGTGCTGAGCTTGTCGAAGCATGAGCGGATTTTACGCTTCACCCATTTGGTGAGCATTCCAAACCCCGCTCACCCCATTCGACAAACTCATGATAGGCTTCGACTGGGCTCAGGGCGAACGGGGTTTGGAATGCTCAACTGATTTTTCTAGGCTTATATGAATATTCGATTTCCCGAGCTTTGCCTGAAAACACTCATTTAGAAAAATACAGTTGACTACGATAAAAAAAACGGACAGTGTAGGCGAGTGTCTTACAATTTAACCACATTCGGTATAAACGCTATGACTACTACGCAACTTTCAATCAGGCTTTCGGATGATCTAAAGAAAAGCCTTGAGACAATCAGTAAAATTTCTCATCGTTCGCAAGCGCAAATTGCAACTAAAGCAATAGCCGAATATGTGAAAAAAACCGAATGGAAGCTTAAGTCCATACAAGAAGCCAAGAAAGAAGCGGACAAAGGTATTTTTGTCTCTCAAGAAGCTACCCTGGATTGGTTGGATTCATGGGGGAATGAAAACGAACTGCCGGCGCCGGAACCCGATATATTCCCTAACAAGTAAACATGAGGTTTGTTTTACTGCCATCCGCAAAAGAAGATTTAAAGGAAATCAGACAATACATTGCCAAGGAAAATCCTAGCGCTTCTAAAATGGTTTCCGAAAGAATAAAAAAATCTTTATTGATGCTGACCGAACAGCCGCTTATCGGGCATGTTACCGATGATGAAGACGTTTTAGAGTGGCATATACCGGGACTTCCCTATACCTTGCCCTATCGAATCGTTAACAACGAAATTCAAATACTTCGCGTTTTTCATGAGGCACAGAATAGGCCGGGTAAATGGGAATGCAGTTAACGCAATGAGTATGAGCTACTGATTGCACCTTGCCGTGTCCATTTAATGAATTTTTATATCTGGCCTCAGCACAGTAGGCTGGGTTGAATGCAATGAAACCCAGCATTGTTCGCATTAAATCAGGGGTTTGTGTTACTTCACCCAGCCTACGGTTTGTCAGGACAAGCCTCAGTATAAAGAGTGTGACTTTAATAGCCGCAGACAGGATGTGCTCGATTCCATCAATCTGCGCGCTTCGCTATTGTCCTGAGTGATACCGAGAAAACACACGCCCGATTTCCGAAAGCCGAGAGTAAACAGTCGCGAGGCGTTTGCTTTGCCAGGATTTAATGATTGACGATCAGGATTCTGGGCGGTAACGCGGAAAATTAAGCCCATTGCGGTGCCGGCACTATCGGCCAATATTTCCGCTGGAGCCGCTCCGACGTTGGGAAAGTAGCCGAACTGGTTTTGTTTCTCATAGACAACTTCATCCTCGCTAGACCAAGCCGTGTCCCCCATAATAAGTTCGATCCATGAACGCTCATCGGATGACACCACCAGCAAGCCTATCGGCACAGGCTTTGTAGCTATCACAACAGGGCAGTCGACAACCGAAAGGCCTTGGGAAGCGTAACGGGTAAGCATAGATCCGACAAGCGGTCGGCAGGCTTTCTGTTCCAAAGAAATATAATGGCTTTGAAGTACTGTGCCGGGTTTTACGCTCGTTGGCGCTGATAACAAATTGAGTAAGACGGCAATTTGAGAGAGCGCCAAGAACTTTGTTCTGTAAAGCCGTCTCACAAACCCAATGCGGCGGCGGTTTTGGGGCCGAGGATACCGTCCGGCTTGAGTCCTTTCTCTGCTTGAAACGCGATAACCGCTGCATGGGTAGCAGGTCCATAGATGCCGTCCACCTTCATCTCTGCGCCAAAAGCATTGAGTCGTTCCTGCAGACGGCGCACTTCCGGGCCGCGATCGCCGATAGTGAAGGCTGCGTCCGGCACAGAAACCGTGCGTCCGCCTAGACGGCCCGTGGTATAAAATTCTCTAATTCGGGCATCGCCAACTTCAAAATGCATGGCGTCCTCAGTGCCAAAGCCGGCTCCCCAAAACCAGCCGTGAGTATTAAAAAATGCCGCCAGTCTGATCAATCCTGTGAACACCTTGTTATCACCGCGTCGGTCAAGCTGGTCGTTGATCTTGATGTCGATAGCGGTTCCCCAGGAATGATTGCTGATGGCTCCCGTTTTGGTGCCGCGAACCAGCCTACAACATAACATGCCGGCAGTTCCGAGTGATTGGTACAGCTCGCTATCGTTGGCTTTGACATCGGCAAAAATCTTTCGTAGATCATCGACCGCAGGCTTTAGTCCGGTTACCCGGAAAGGGCCGACATCTTCAAGTACCATTAGCTTTTTTAGTGTTGCATTGGTAACAGGTTGACAGTCGACATCGAAGGAAGAACGCGGACTGCCGAGTAGAGTCAACATGGTTTGCAGTTTGGCGGATTGTACTCCTGGGTTAATGTTTGAGGGGGCTTGGGTAAGGCTGGTTAGACTCATTGCGTTCTCCTAAATATATGGTAAGTATCTAATTGTGGTTACCCGTGTTTGGGATTGTTTACGTTTGTTTATAATCGGCTAGCAAACGGCACGCTCTCATTGGTTTTGAATGTCAGACAGCAGAGTCGAAAGATGTTTAAAGGGAATTGAACGGGTATGTTGATTAGCAGTTAGTCTACGCCGCCAAGGTCGATTTGCCAATGGCGATTGGATTTAACATAAGAAATTGCCGAAAATATATAAATACGTTCAATTAAACGGATGGTTTTCTTTGGCTGTCAATAGTAGTGATGTTAAAGCGGCTTGATGTATGATTTAAACTCCTTAGTGTAAACGTCCGCAACAAAAGGATTGAGCATGTTAATCAAAACCAAAGCAAACATCTTAAGCAGCCAAATCACCGACCGGGCGGTTTTCGAGTCCCGACGGGAGTTTATTAAGGCGGCGACTGCGCTTTCGGCGGGGCTTATGCTGCCAAGTCCGGGGCAGGCGGCAACGGGAAAATACGCCGATGCGCCGGTCGGGCCTTATTCGGCGAAGTTACAGGTCACCGATCGCGAGGATGTCGCGAACTACACCAATTACTATGAGTTTTCCACCAATAAAACAGATTCGACTGTTTTAGCCAAAGCCTTAAAAACCGCGCCGTGGACTGTTGAAGTTACAGGCGAGGTGGAAAAGCCGGGCGTTTATAATCTGGAGG
Source organism: Methylobacter tundripaludum (assembly GCF_002934365.1). GTDB lineage: Bacteria > Pseudomonadota > Gammaproteobacteria > Methylococcales > Methylomonadaceae > Methylobacter_A > Methylobacter_A tundripaludum_A. The sequence continues at coordinate 17,853 of NZ_PTIY01000026.1, forward strand.
ATATTCTAAAAGACAATCCTGTGCAGGAACGCATTTACCGGTTCCGCTGCGTGGAAGCCTGGTCGATGGTGGTGCCGTGGATAGGCTTTCCGTTGGGCGACATGTTGAAACGATTTAAGCCCACCTCGAAAGCAAAGTTTGTCGAATTCACCACGCTGAATAACCCGGAAATCATGGTCGGTCAACGCTCCGGCGTTTTAGACTGGCCTTATGTCGAAGGCTTGCGCATCGATGAAGCGATGCATCCGTTGACGATGATGGTTACCGGAATGTACGGCGATGAGCTGCCTAACCAGAACGGCGCGCCGTTGCGTTTGATCGTGCCGTGGAAGTACGGATTTAAGAGCATCAAGGCGATAGTCAAAATACGTTTTATGGAAACCATGCCGGAAACCGCGTGGCATAAAAGCGCTCCCGGCGAATACGGCTTTTATGCCAACGTCAATCCAGAAGTGCCTCATCCCCGGTGGAGTCAAAGCCGCGAGCGGGTGTTGGGCGGCAGTATTTTTACCCCGAAGCGCGAAACGGAAAAGTTTAACGGTTATGGCGAGGAAGTCGCAGCGCTTTATTCCGGCATGGACCTGAAGCAGTATTTCTGATGTCACTTGGCAAAAAAAGCTGGGCGGCCATAAAAATTATCGTTTTTTTATTGAGCCTGACGCCATTTGCGCTGCTGGTCAATGATGGACTCAACGATCAACTGGGCGCGAATCCGATAGAAACCCTGCATTTCGGCTTTGGCGACTGGGCTTTGCGCTTTTTGTGCATAGGCCTGGCGCTGACGCCGATTAAAACGATAACGGGGCAGGGCTGGCCGATACGTTTCAGGCGCATGATGGGCCTGTTCGCTTTCTTTTACGCCAGCCTGCATTTGCTGGTTTTTATCGTGCTTGATTTATCGCTGTCCTGGGAGGCATTTAAAGACGAGGTGCCGAAAAGTCCTTATATATTGATGGGCTTGCTGACTTATTTGCTGCTGGTTCCCCTGGCCGCAACGTCGACCCAAAAAATGCAGAAAAGGTTGGGACGAAGCTGGATAAAGCTGCACCGGCTGGTGTATGCGGCGGGGTTGACGGCTCTGGTGCATTATTTCTGGTTGGTAAAAAAGGATTATACCGAGCCGTTGATTTATGCGGTGGCGATAAGTATTTTATTGGGCATGCGGATTATTGTTTATTGCAAGAGAACCGCTAAACTTTTTAGCCTTTAGCCTTTAGCCTTTAGCCTTTAGCCTTTCACTTTACTTCAAAAGACGTTAACAATTCACCGGGTTCAAGTTCAGTGATTTCAACATGATCGACTCGGGCGGTTATCGGCCCTTTATGGCACCATTTGATGAATTTCTCAATAGCAAGGCTTCCCGCCTCTGCGATGATTTCAACCCGGCCGTCAGCAAGGTTCTTGGCGCTGCCTTTGATGCCGAAATGCTTGGCCTTATTCTGGGTAAAAAGGCGGAAATACACGCCCTGAACTCGACCTGAAACCAGGATTTTCACTTTACGCATCACTCTTTAATTCTCCAGCAATAATGGATTTTCGGGTTGCGGGCAAAATCTTCCGGGATCGTTGCCGCGCTGATGTCTTCTACAATCAAATCGGACAAGGCCTGCTCGTCGATCTTAAAGCGTCTGAAGTTAGTGGAGAAGTATAGGACACCTCCCGGCGACAGCAAGGAAGCGGCGTTATTAATCAGTTGCACATGGTCGGTTTGTATGTCGAACACCGCGTTCATCCGCTTCGAATTGGAAAATGTCGGCGGATCGAGGAAAACCAAATCGTAGTGTTTACTGGGCTGCCCGGCTTCAGCTGCCAGCCATTCCAGGCAGTCGGCCTGAATAAATTCATGTTCTCCTTGATTGACATTCAGTGTCATGTTCTTTTTTGCCCAATTGATATAGGTGTTGGACATGTCGACTGTGGTTGTCGATTTGGCTCCGCCCACTGCCGCGTGTACCGAGGCGCTGCCGGTGTAGGCGAACAGGTTTAAAAAGCGCTTTCCTTTGGCCTGTTGTTGAATCAACAGGCGTATAGGCCGGTGATCGAGGAATAATCCGGTGTCCAGGTAATCTTCAAAATTCACCAGCAACTTGCAGCCGCCTTCTTCGATAATGTGGAAGCGGCCCTGGTCGCCGTGCTTTTCGTACTGATTGGTGCTTTTTTGCTTGCGGCGTATTTTCAGGAAAACCTGGTCGCGGCTGATGCCGAGTACGCGGGGGATTTCGGCCAACAATCCGGCCAGCCGTTGATCGGCCTTGTGTTGGTCGATGCTTTTGGGCGGCTCGTATTCCTGCACGTTAACCCAGGTTTGCTCTCCCTGATAAATATCGACCGCGACCGCGTATTCCGGCAAATCGGCGTCGTAGGCCCGATAGCAGGTGACGCGGTTTTGCTTGGCCCAGTTGGACAGTTTTTTCAGGTTTTTTTTGAGCCGGTTGGCGAAGCTTACCGCTCCCAGCTCACGCCCCTCGCCTACATCCTTGTAGGCGAACATTTCCGCTCCCGGCGCAATTGTCTCATTGTCGGTGCTGACTGCCTCAGCTTGCGGAGCAGGGCGGGTCTTGACCGTTTCAGCAATCCGCTGTTCCTGCGCCTTGCTGATTTCGGTCACCTGAGCAATACGCTCTTCCGGGCTTTTAGCTTTGGGAATGAAGAAATTGCGTTGTTCAATATCCATCCGTAACAGCTTGCATTCAAGTGCGCCGTTAAACAGGGTGATCGGCTTTTGCGAGCGTATGCCTAAGCGGAAGCCCAGTTCCGGGTTGCTGATGATCATCGCGGCTTTCCAGCCGGTAAAATGGGCTTTAAGCGTGTCGCCGAATCTTTTATATAATTCGGCCGTTTCCTGCTCGTCGCCCAGGCGTTCGCCGTAAGGCGGGTTGCAGATAAGCAGGCCGGGTTTCCAGCTTTCGGCAGGTTCCGCGTCTTCAATATCGCGGCGTTCGACATGGATTTTATTTTGCAGGCCGGCGTTGGCGATATGCGCCAAGGCGGTGTTGACGGTGTGGCGATTTTGATCGAAGCCCACGATAACCGGCAGTTTTTCCAGGCCGATTTTTTTGCGTTGTTCGGCTTCCGCGCGTAATTTTTTCCAGCGCCCTGCATCGTGTTTTTTCCAACCGGTAAAGCCGAAATAGTCGCGCAACAAGCCGGGCGCGTAATCGGCGGCGATCATTGCGCCTTCCAACAGCAGAGTTCCCGAACCGCACATCGGGTCGATCAATGAGCCTTGTTGCTTGGCGATTTGGGGCCAGCCGCTACGCAGCAACATCGCGGCGGCCAGGTTTTCTTTCATCGGGGCTTTGATGCTGACATCCCGGTAACCGCGGCGATGCAGGCTTTCGCCGGAAAGGTCGAGACTCAGTTGGGCGGTCTCGCCGTTCAAATAAACGTTGATGCGGATATTGGGCTGTTCGGTATCGATGCTGGGCCGGGTTTGAAACTTCGCCCGCATCTGATCGACGATGGCGTCCTTGACTTTTAATGCGCCAAAGTGGGTGTTGTTAATTGCCGCCGAGTTTTTCGCGCTGAACGACACCGCAAAACTGTCCTCGGGATTGATATGCTCAAACCAGTCGATTTTTTGTATGCCTTTATAAAGATCCTCCTGGCTTTTAACCTCGAAAGAGCTCAGTACCAGTAAAATCCGGTTTGCGGTTCTCGACCACAGGCAGGCTCGATACGCCGTTTCCAAATCCCCCTGAAAAGCGACTCCGGCCATCGTGGCCTTGATGTTTTTTACGCCGAGCGTTTGGAGTTCATCGGTCAGGATGGTTTCCATCGCTTTGGGAGTTGTCGCAAAGAGTTGATAGGTGGGCATAAGAGCTTTAGGCAAAAGGCTAAGGGCAAAATGTCCAAAGCCAGCTTTGGACTCCTTAATAACGCTGGAGTTCAAAGCTGGCTTTGAATAGGCGGCACTAACGGTTAAGGCTGAGCAGTAGACACAAAGTAACGGCTTTTTTGCCCTTCGCCTTGCGCCTTTAGCCTGCTTTTTTTACTGAATCTTGATCAACTCGACATCAAAAATCAATGCGGCATTCGGGCCGATTGCGCGGCCTGCGCCTTGTTCCCCGTAAGCGAGTTCCGACGGGATGAAGAACCGGTATTTGGCGCCTTCTTTCATCAGTTGTACGCCTTCAGTCCATCCTGAGATGACTCTGTTGAGTGGGAATGTGGCAGGTTCGCCGCGGCTGTAGGAACTGTCAAACTCTTCGCCGTCAATCGTTGTACCTTTGTAATGCACGGTAACGCTATCGGTGGCGGAAGGCGAAGCGGTGCCGGTTCCAGGCGCTAATACTTCGTATTGCAGGCCGCTTGCAGTCGTCACGATATTGGGTTTTTTAGCGTTTTCCGCCAGAAAGGCTATGCCTGCGGCTTTATTTTCTTCAGGGGTGGTGGCATTGGCCAATGAAAACATGGTGAATCCTATAAGAATGACGGTGATAATTGAAATAGCTTGGGTTTGAATTTTTCTCACGACCTATCCTTTTTTTGTAATTATTAACGTAAAAAGAGAGCAGTTTATCAAAAAAACCAGCCTTTGGTTTCTAAATCACGTTGGCACCCGCTTAATTGGCTTTGAAATAGCTTGGCCCGCTTGGCTACTTTGTTGGCAATCTGTACCAAACCCGCTTTTTGCAAATAGCTTTTGCGTTGATAGCCGCCGTGCCCTTCGTGGTAGGCCAGGTATAGATTTTTGGCGTCCAGCTTCGAAATGCCTAACCGGGTATGGCTGATGTTGCAGTACCAGCCGATGAAATCGGCGGCGTCGGCAAAGTCTTCGCGATCCGCCCCCCAGCCAGCCGCCTTGTCCTGATAGCTGCCCCAGGTTTCATCCTTGGCCTGGGCATAGCCGTAGGCGCTGCTTTCTCGGGGCAGGGGGATAAATCCCAGCAGCCAGGGCCGCGGCGGCTGGGCGTCGGCGACAAAGTGCGATTCCTGGTGCATGATCGCCATTTGAACCGGGATAGGTACGCCCCATTTTTCGAATGCGCTTTTAGCGTCATCATACCAGCCTTCTTTTTCCCTGAAAGTGGAGCATATATTGTCGCTGTTTTTAGGCGGTAGCGCCACGCAGGCCGCCAGGGGGAGTAACAAGAACAGGATTAATGGCTTTTTCATGACGCGGCGAGTTGTGTAGGAATCACGATAATGTGGGCGATAACAAATAATTACAATAGAAAAGACACTATAATTCCAGCCGATAGCCTTGTACAGCAAGATAATACGGATAATCAAGAGGAAAGTCAGATGAATTCAGAGTTAAACCGGCCTTATCGAAAAAACCTGATGTCGCGTGGTTTGATTTATATGGGGGGAGAAGAGCGTGAGATCACCGTTAAAGACCTTTCGTTGACCGGTGTGCTTGCGGAATTGAAAGGCGACCAGATAAGCAGCAACGCCAAGGACATTTTTAATATGCTGTCGGCATCGACTATCATCGATTTGTATCTTCCTGAAATGCGCTTGGCCGGTGAAGCCGAGGTAGTCAGGGTTGATATGCTGACGGACCATATATCGCTGGCGCTGGAGTTTAAAAATGTCAGTTATGACGTCGATAATCAGCTGTACAAGAGAAAAGTGTATAGAAAAAACATGGTTGCTCCAGGCAGAATCCTGCTCAATGGCGAATATCGCGATTTTACGACCGTCAACGTTTCGGTGGACGGCTTAATGATTAATCTCGCCGAAGCCGTCGTTGTCGAGCCGGGCGAAATAACCGTGTTTGAGTTTGAGCGGCTGGGGCTTGAAGGCGAGATAAAACTGATATGGGTTGAGCAGACCGCCGATGCCGGGACATTGATCGGCTTGCAATATGTGAATATGGAAAAAACCGAGATTAAGGGGATACCCCGTTTTGCCCGCTGACAAACTGCATGACCTCCCGCCACCAGGGACGTTCCTGATTTAGCGGCAGGGTGTTATGGCCCGCCGCTTTAAACGCCCAGAGTTGCTTGCGATGGCGCAGCGACTCGAACAGCTTCAGGCTGTATTTATTGGGGATGATTTCATCTTGTTCGGCCAGCACTATTGCGGTGTTCCCCGCATAATCTTGCAGGTTTTTAATGTTGTCGAATTTGTCGCGGATCAGCCATTTTGCCAGGAAAAACCAGTAATGGTGCTGGGCGACATCGGCCATGCGGCTAAACGGCGTGACCAGAACAATGCCTTTAACCGGAACCTGCCCGCTCTGCACAATGCCAGAGGCCACGCCCCCTCCGAGCGATTCGCCCCACAGAAAAATAGGGCCGCCAAAATCATCTAACGCCTGTTTTGCGGTTTGGATGCCGTCCGAAATCAACGCTTGTTCCGATGGTGCGCCGCTTCTGGCCGCATAGCCCGGATATTCGGCCAGGATGACCCGGTAACCCAGTCTTTCCAATGCGTCCGGGTAATAAGTCCGGTCGGTTGCCGAACCCGCATTGCCGTGAAAAACGATAACCGTGCCTTTGCCGGTCGCACCGGGTCTCTGAGAGATCAGTCCAAGATAATTTTCCGCTGACGGCCAGAGTTTCAGGTTGGCTTGATCGGCCAGTTGCTGTTGCTCCGCAATCGAATAAGTATCGGGAAAATAGATCATTTTTCGCTGGAATAGAAAAACGACCAGCAGGAGCAGTAAGTAGGTCAGCAGCAGTAAAATCATCGGTTTGACGGTCAAAAATTAAACGCTCTTATCGTTTGATTATTCAGGCTCGCAAGGGCTGGCAGATTAGCCCGTTAAGCTTCTCAGATCATAAAAATGAATCATATTACGCCCGGCGTCCTTTGCTTTATACATCGCATTATCGGCATGCTCGAGGATTTCATCTTGGTCGGCTTCGTGGTTAGTGAAGACGATCACGCCGATACTTGCGGTACACACATGTTCAACCGTGGTATCGGTCTTCTCGATTGTTTTTTTGACGGTCAATTGATAGGGTGCGGCCAAGGAGTCGTGGATCTTTTCCGCGATAACATGGGCTTGCGAGACTGATTGCGCTTTGTCGCTGTCCAGCCCATTCAGCAGCACGACAAATTCATCGCCGCCAAAGCGGGCGACCGTATCCACTTCGCGCACGCAAGCCTTTAAGCGATTCGCGACTTCAACCAGCAGTAAGTCGCCCGCCGGATGACCGTAAGCGTCATTGAGCGGTTTAAAGTTATCAAGATCGAGCATCATCAATGCGGCATAATGGCCGCTACGCTTGGTGCCGGCCATCGTTTGACTTAACCGGTCGTTCAGCAGGCGGCGGTTAGGCAGGCTCGTGAGCGGATCGTAGAAAGCCAGCTGGCGCACTTGTTCTTCCATCCGCTTACGTTCAGTGATGTCACGCATAATTCCCAGTGCGTGCCAATGGTTATGGAGCTTGAATGCGGAAATGGATAGTTCGATGGGGAACTCTTCACCGCTCTTGTGCAGAGCAGTAATCTCGAATGTTTTGCCGATGACACTGCCTATTCCGTAACGTTGGAAGCGTTCAAAACCGCTGTGGGCAGAATCGCGATAGCGCGCCGGAATAAGTAAGTTGTGCATATTTTTACCTATCGCCTCGTTTGCTTCGTAACCGAATATTTTTTCAGCGGCGGGGTTCCAATAAATCACCTGCTCTTCTGTGCCGATGATCACAATTGCATCCTTGGCGGCGGTGCTGATAAGGCGGAATTTTTCCTCGCTATCGGCCAGCGCTACGCTCCTCCTTTCCAGCTCCGCCGTGCGTTGCTTGACTGTTTCTTCAAGGTGTTCCTGATGCCGCTGCAACTTCTCCGTAACATGTTGCAACTTGCCGATGATGATTTTAACGTGCTTGACGAAAGGGTGAAATATCAGCGCCGCTTCCAAAACCAGCAACAACAGGGTGATTCCCCAGAAGACCGTCTCGGCTTTTTGCAAACGGCTGACCGATGCTTCTCCTTCCAGTTGGTACCGGCGCACCATCTGATCGAGACCGGTGACTAATGCGTTCGGCGCATTTTGGGTAATGTATTGCAGCAAAGGGTTGGCGGCGGTTAACGCATCATCATCCGCCAGGAGCAATTCGTGGACAGTCTTGATATAGGTTTCTACTTGACCATCCAGCGCATTGGGTCCGTCAAAATACATGGCGTGGACAGTGGGTGACAGAGTTGCAGGCAGTCCGAGCTCGGTGTCGCCGTGGATCAAGCCGTGATGCGAACGCTCCATAAGTTGAATGGCTTGGTTTAGCTTGCTCCGAATTGCCGGCCGTTCGGCCGCAGGTGCGTTCACCAGCATATGGGAGAACAAGGCGGTCCGCTGGCTGAGCATGCGCTGGCGTCCGCTCACGTTGACTACGGCGGCCGTACTTTTTTGTTCCGATATTACCAGATGCAAGCTTAGCCAAGCTGCCGTTGAAAGTGACGCCACTAACAACAACGCGACCGCATAACGCCACGTCAGTGCGCGCGCTACGTTTAAGTCATTCCCCCAATCTGTTTTGTTGGCCCCGTTTAGCTGCACTCGTCTCCGCCGACTTCAATTGTAAACCGAAATTACCTTAGCATTTTTGGAAAGCTTCTTCATTAAAATTCTGGAAGAAGTTCGTTTGATCATGTGCTGTTCATCCCGTCCCAGCCAGTTGGGGCGGGGGACGCCAGTTCTCGCTGCCGCTCGAATCGGCTTATTCCGGCCTACAGCGCTACCCAGGCTTACCTTCCATTCCGGCTAAATCCCGGCTGCCATGAATGAGGGCGATAATAGTGATGTGCTCTGGCTGGGTCAGATAGATAATGCGGTAGCTTTTTTTGTTGAGGCATCAAAAATACGCCCAATAAATTGTCGGGCATAAAAGCTGGAGTCTTTGGCGATATAAGCCTGAATCGCTTCTAAATCCTTTAGTGCCGGTTCTGTCCATTGCCCAAGAGCCGTTTTTTAGCATCCTCGCTGGATATTACGCGGCCTTCATCAACAGCACTCAGTCCTTTCTCAATTTTCTGTTTGACATACAGCTCATACATGATGTCATCCCACGTTGCCTGGTCAGAAACATGATCAATAATCTGCTTTGCGGCTTGTTTAGCGGTTTGCATGGTTTGCTCCTTTAAGGATGTCTGTCGCAGTTGTGGTGGATTGCCTAGCGGCGAATCTACAAATAATCCACCTACAGCGTTTGTTTTTTATATTGCCCATATTTTGACGGCCAATTCAGCCATTTTTAATTGTCGATTTTCTATAGCTTGCTTATTCCATACGCTTTCATCAGCAACACTATTCGTTAAAGAAAATGAGGATTTTTTATATATTTCACATTTCTCCGCAAATGAACCATTCCCGACAGTGCTGTTTAATTTTGACGCCATAATTGCAAGATTTCCTAGTCTATTATGATAGGCTCTAAAGTCATCAGGCTTAAAAGTTGCATTCCATTCTTGTGTAGGTGTAGATGGTAGAATATGCTCCAAATTTACACGATCCGTGTCTATGCTTGGAACTTGTTCAGAACTTTTTCCAATAATTTCTTCTTCCAATGCTCTGAGGTAGAACCTCGCAATTTTTTGCTTAGAAATTGAGGCAATAGAAAATCCAGTTTTAAATGCCGAATCAGAAGGTAAATTCGTGAACGCTGAAATAACTTCTTTTGATGTCGTAATCTTTCCCTCAGTTACTGATTTAGCTGTGTCTGCATATAGCCGCTCCATAGTTCCACCTCCGACACCACCAACAATTTGAAACCTAACTGCTACTGACACGAGTTTTTGAAAGGTAGTACAAACATTCTTTTCATTAAATTTTTCCAAGATTGATAACAATAGCGGCCTTATCTGTGTCATTCCCAAAAGATTAAGTGTCGAAACCGATCCTCTTACCTTGGGGTCAAAATCCGACCAAAATTCATGCTCTGTATTTATAAGAGCTGAATAGACCCTTGCCCCTTCTGATAACTCACTTGAATAATTTAGTGCATTTTTCTTGCTTGTAATCTTTCTCTTCATTACTGAAAATAGTTCTTTTTCCCGGATTAGCCCATACTTAGCCATCGAGAAATGTCTTAAATATGTGACCACTAAAGGGTCATCTGACGCGCTTTCGAGTATAGACACCATCGACAGCCACCGATTTTTAGTCTCTTCAATTTTCTCACCGGAGCGATGAAACAAATAATTTTTCAACAAGTCAGAAATTGCTAACTCCAATCCTCGGTCGTTCAATGTTTCAAAAATTATGAAGGCGTTACTATCATCCGGCGCCACAACTACAATAATTTTCATATTTGTTTCTAAGTAATCTAACCATGCATGCAACTCTTCCTCTGAGTCTTTTGATTTCTGACACATTTCTTTTAAATACTTTAAACAAAACTGAGAAGCATCAATTAATCGCTTATGCGATTGTCTACGATACTTTGATGTATCCAAATCATTTATATTCTCAATAAGATCTTGATACACCTCATTATCAATTTCGTTTAAAATTAACTTTGGTTCTTTTTCCTTTGTTTTGCGGTCTGTACTGGCTAAAAAATCTGATTTGACAGATGCAACTACCTCATGGTCTTTATCTTCAGCAAAAATATCTTTGATCGCAGCAATAACAAGACTTACCGTCGTTAATCGCTGCTGCCCGTCAACAACCTCATATCGATTATTGGCTCCGGCAGTAACGACTATTGAGCCAAGAAAATACTCTTTTTCTTTGTTTTTTATAGCATCATTAATATCACTTAGATTCAACTCATAAGTGCAATCGGCACTAATCGGAAAAGAAAAAGGTTAGCTGATATAGTTTCACGCTTTTTTCAATCCGACCAAAGACGA
>NZ_PTIY01000027.1 GCF_002934365.1 Methylobacter tundripaludum
TAATCTGGTATCTTTGTTCTTGGCTTAGCTGTTTATAGTTTCTCATGCGCTTTCTCGTCTTTGGTCGGATTGAAAAAAGCGTGAAACTATATCAGCTAACCTTTTTCTTTTCCGATTAGTGCCGATTGCACTTATGAGTTGAATCTAAGTATGAATAAAAAGGCTGTTCACTTTTAATGATTTTCGTCACTACTCAGCACGGCGAAAAGCATAGATTTTTTCGCCTTGTGCCTTGCGTACTAACGCCAATATCGCCTGCTGCAATGATGGTGTCGGTACCGTTACCAGGAGCTTCCGGCAGTCCAGGCGCTAGGGAACCTCGAAAAACCTGTTCCGTTCATGCTTCGACAAGCTCAGCACGAACGGAACAGGTTGATTTTCCTAGAACCGTTCGTATTGAGCTTGTCGAAATGCGAGGGTTTTTCGAGGTTCCTTCTAACCTGTATGCCGGAGAAATAATTTATCCTCACACTAAATTCTACTCAACAGCCTGTATAGGCGTATAATTTAACTACATTCTCCAGATAACTGTAACCTTTTTCAAAAGATTCCGCGTATGTCCATTAGCCTTAGAAAAATCACTCATCAAGTTTTAGTCGGCGATGTTAAAGTCGGCGGCGGCGCACCTATCGTTGTTCAGTCGATGACCAATACCGATACCGCCAACGTTACGGCGACCGTTAACCAAATCATCGAACTGGCCGCCGCCGGTTCCGAGCTGGTCCGCATCACGGTCAATTCCGAGGAAGCGGCTGCGGCCGTTGCCGAAATCCGCAACCAGCTGGACAAAAAAGGCAACTCAACCCCCATCGTCGGCGACTTCCATTTTAACGGCCATAAACTGCTGGAAAAATATCCCGACTGCGCCCGCGCTTTGGACAAATACCGGATCAATCCGGGCAACGTAGGCCGCGGCAAGAGCCGTGACCCGCAATTTCAGCAAATGATCGAATTTGCCTGCCAATACGACAAACCGGTGCGTATCGGCGTCAACGGCGGCAGCTTGGATCAAGCCGTGCTGACCCGCTTGCTCGATGAAAACAGAAGCCTGCAAACACCCGAGCCTTTGGCCGCGGTCACCCGTAAAGCGATCGTCTTATCCGCGCTTGAAAGCGCCGCCAAGGCCGAAGAACTGGGCCTTGGCAAAAACAAAATCATCCTGTCCTGCAAGATCAGCAATGTGCAGGAACTGATCAATATCTACCAGGATCTTTCCAGCCGTTGCGATTATGCACTGCATCTGGGATTGACCGAGGCGGGCATGGGTTCCAAAGGCATCGTCTCTTCGGCCGCCGCGTTATCGGTGTTGATGCAGCAAGGCATCGGCGACACCATCCGCATTTCGCTGACGCCGGAACCCGGCGCATCCAGAACCCAGGAAGTCATCGTCGGCCAGGAAATCCTGCAAACCATGGGCTTTAGGTCGTTCACCCCGATGGTTATCTCCTGCCCCGGTTGCGGTCGCACCACCAGCGATTATTTCCAGAAACTGGCGATGGACATTCAAAGCTATCTGCGCGATCAAATGCCGGTATGGCGCACTCAATATCCGGGCGTTGAGACCATGGAAGTGGCGGTCATGGGTTGCGTGGTCAACGGTCCGGGCGAAAGCAAAAACGCCAATATCGGCATCAGCCTGCCCGGCACCGGCGAATCCCCGGTAGCACCGGTTTATGAAGACGGCGAAAAAACCGTCACGCTGAAAGGCGACCGGATTGCCGAAGAGTTTCAGGAAATCGTGCAACGCTATATTGAAACGCACTACGCGCCGTAGTTGCCGTCAATGAGGCTGCGTTAAATTATCGTCCCCCGATAAGGAGTCAATATGACTAATCCAGCATTTGTATTGCCCGATCCAATAGTCACGCCCGAAGCGTATCTATTGCTGGAAAACGATAATAATACCGAGACCCGGCATGAGTATGTTAATGGGCTTGTTTATGCCATGACCGGGACCAGTCGCGACCATAACCGTATTAGCGGGCGACTGTATGTGCGCCTGTCACAGCATTTGCAAGGCACCCGTTGCGAGCCGTTTCAATCCGACATGAAAGTGAGGATTCAGCGCGGCAGCGACGTGCGTTTTTACTACCCGGATGTGCAAGTCGCCTGCGAGGAAGAAACCGACCGTTATTACAACGAACAACCTTGTTTGATTGTGGAAGTGCTGTCCGATTCCACTCAGCGAACCGATCGCACCGAAAAGCTCATGGCTTATCAAACGATTGATCGTTTACAAGAGTATGTCCTACTGTCTCAAGACTCGCCCTATCTGGAAATCTACCGCCGCCGAAGCGATTGGCAGCGTGAAAGTTTCTCCGAAAAACAGACCGTTACCTTGGAGTCAATTGATTTGACGTTGGTAGTGGAAGAGCTTTATCTATAAAACTCGTAGTTTGGGTTACAACTGTATGGATACAGTTACCGAGGCGTGTCTTTTTACGCCGTAACCCAACGCATTCCCGCAGCAAAGTTATTGCCCTAACATTTTCACCTGTTTTTTCTTGCAATCGCCGACAAAAAATCCACATAACATAGCGCAATAGCTTCGGTTTGATGCATTTTTGATTCCTAATGAAGTATGGTAACTTACCTGCGCCGTTGGCTATGCCCCGTTGGGAGTCTTAGCTGATGCGGCATTCGGCTATAACAACCTGAATAATAAATAGCCGGCTTAATTATAAAACTATGAGGAAGAAAAAATGCCAAAGAAAACAACAAGAAAACTACTCCCCAAAAAACTGGCGGGCGTGGCGATTATCGGAGCAATGGCCGCACCGGCCGCTGTTTTAGCCGGAGGAGCCCCATTACAGTTGCCGCAGTCGGTTAGCTCCGACCAACAAACTAAATCCTTGAAGGTTGAGCTGGACGTTAAATCCGAAGCCTATACCCTGCCCGGCCCCTCGCCGACACCGAATGGCTCGACCCAAAGCAACCCGGTAGTCAAGGCGCGCGGCATTAAACTGACCGACAGCAAACCCCAAGCATCTCAAGCCAACGGATTACTGGTCGGCCCCACGTTGCGCATCCGCCCCGGCGATAAAGTGAATGTTAAGCTGATAAACAGCCTCGGCTACAGCGAATCGGAAGGCGACGGCAGCCATAGCATGACCAATCCGCACGGCTTCGATGTGATCAATTTGCATACGCACGGTTTGCATGTATCCCCCAACAGTCCGAGCGACAATGTGTTGCTCAGCATTTACCCGCAGGGAACCCCGGACTACGTCCTTCAGGATTGCAGCAATGAAAGCGGCCAAGCAAATTGCGTCATCGGCCAGTACCCCTATTCATATAACATTCCGTCCAATCACCCCTCCGGTACTTATTGGTACCACGCCCACAAGCACGGCGCGGTATCGATGCACTTGGCCGACGGCTTTGCCGGGGCGTTGATCATGGAAGACCCTGAACACGGATTGGAAAGTTTACCGGCGGTAAAGAAGGCCCAAGAGCAGATCCTGATGCTCCAGGAAGTCCAATACAATGGAGACCACAAAGGCGATTCCACCGATCCTTATCAAATTACCTGCATGAGCGTTTACGGCAATAATACAGGCTGCGCTTTCGGCGGCCAGAGTTTGCCAACCCCAAAAGTCATCAACAACGCCATATCGGTCAACGGGCAATTCCAGCCGTCCATTTCCATGCGGACCGATGAAGTCCAGCTTTGGCGAGTCATCAACGGCACCATCGGCAATGTCGTACCGATGTGTTTGCTGCCTTTGAACGGCACGACCGCGCCGTCGCCCACGTCCTATGTGCTGGCGACCGATGGCGTACCTTTGCAACGTCCTACCGCAAGCACTACCGACTTGCCGGTCATCATGGGCCTCACGCCGGCGACTACTCCGATTAATGGCGATGATGTACTGAACAACGAATTGCTGTTTTTGGCCGCCGGACAACGGCTGGACATGATGGTCCAGGCACCCGCCAACGCGGGCACTTATGGTTTGTACGATTCCACCGTTGCAGGCACGAAACTTCCAATCGGGCAATTATGCCAAGCCTCGGCATACGCCAATGCAACGCCGATTCTCACCGTATCGGTCACCGATTCCAAAAGCGATATAGCCTATAACACGGCCATTCCGACCCAGGCGGAACTTAACAAACTCAATGCACCGAAGACCATCACCGCCGAGCAAAGCCCGCAGCTGCCGACCCAGGGCGTGGTATACGGCTTTACCACCAATACTTATGCGGACAAGGACGGCGGCGCGTCAGTGGTCAACGGCAGGGTGTTCAATCCCGTCCGCAGCCAGCGCGATCTCGTCTTGAATCAAGTGGACAAATGGGCCGTGCAAAGCGCTGTCGATACCCATATGTTTCATATTCACATCAACTCGTTCCAGTTGGTATCGCGAGGCCAGTTGAAATATCCGTTCCCGGTCTGGCGCGATACCCTACTGGTCAATTGCGCCGGCGTCGCCGAAAGCGGCGGCTGTTCATTCCCCGGCGGGTTGACAGGAGGCAATCCGTCAGGCAATTACGGCGAAGTCGTGCAGTTTGTACAACAACCCCTGGACTACACCGGTGCGCTGGTTGAGCATTGCCATAATGTCAACCACGAGGATAACGGCATGATGGAATTGGTGGAGATATTACCTCCTGCCCACGGCAAGAAAGCCAAGTCCGGTAAGCCGCATAAAGGCCACAGCCACTAGCCTTATAGCCCGTAGATGCCAAGGCATTAAATTTTAATCCTGTAGGGCGCAATAGGCGTTAGCCGTATTGCGCCCCTTTCAAAACTCAACATGCCTAGCCTTACCAATCGCCATGCCTGCCGTGCTCTTCAATGAATTTGCTTATCCCTGTCGATTCGCCGTGTATTTCAAAAGAAAATATTTCAGGCTGCCCGGATTTTGATTCAAACCCTTCAACCTCAACTTCAAATTCTGTAGCTTCCTGTATTAAATTGTCATCCTCATCATACTCGGCGTTAATCCCATAACAATCACCGTAAACGCCAAAAATAAGGTTGTCATAAACAGCCAAATAACGTTCATCATCTGACGGATAATCCTTATCGGGCGTCCATGCGGCAAATGGCGTTGGATGCAACTCTGCGAATTTTTTTGCTATCTGTATTTTTTGACTGTTACTGATCATTTCTATTTATGGTGGACTGTTGTGGATTGACTGGCGTCATTTATTGCCTTTAAGCGGCGAAGTACAACCCTAGGTTTGCACTCCGAACTTTTAACAGTTTAACACCCAATGGAGGTTAGGAGGCCGCGCGTTGACGAAGGGGCAGGAACAATCGATAAAAATCAACCCAACTTTGCAGCTTTCATTGCCGCAAGCGCCTTTCTTTCGGCCGCACGCCAAAATAATACACCGCCAAAAACATCACACCGATACTGAAAAACACCTTGGCAAACGGCCTGAAACTGTCGTTGAAAAAGAACTCTCCTATCATCCAAATCGCATTGCCGCATATCCAGCTGCTGACGGCCAAATTATGAAACAGGTTTGCGGCGTTTTTTCGCCCCAGCCAGGTGATGTGAAAAGCCGCCGCAACTGTCGGCATGATCATGAAAACGCCTTCAAGCCGCCATTCCATCAACCAACAGGTATCTTTCAAAAGCCACAGCATAATGTGAAAATTTTCATATTCGCGAAGTTTTGTCTCACTCATCCGATAGCCTTATTCAGTCCAATTTTTCGCTCTTTGCACGGCTTTAAGCCAATAGTGTTTTAACGATTTAACGTCCTGCTGCGGCATTTGCGGGTGAAACGCCCGGTCTGTCCGCCATTTCCGGTTAAGCTCGTCGACAGTCCATAATCCGATGGCGATGCCGGCCAGATACGCCGCGCCCAAAGCCGTGGTTTCAAGATTCGCAGGCCGGACGACTTCAACAGACGATATATCGGCCTGGAATTGCGTCAGCCTATTGTTGACCGCCGCGCCGCCATCGATTCTCAACTGGGTAATCGGACTGCCGCTTTCGACAGAAAGCAGCTGCAATACCTCATCGACCTGAAAACAAATACTCTCCAGCGCCGCACGGGCAAGGTGCGCCGAGGTTGTGCCGCGCGTAATGCCGAAGATCGCACCGCGCGCATGCGGGTCCCAGTGCGGCGCGCCAAGGCCGGTCAGTGCAGGCACGAAATACACCCCGCCATTGTCGTCTACGCTATCGGCAAGCCGTTCGCTATCCGCGGCATTCGGGAACAACTGCAAGCCGTCGCGCAGCCATTGAATGACCGCGCCGCCGACAAACACGCCGCCTTCAAGCGCATAATGGATTTGATCGCCGATTTGCCATGCAATCGTGGTTAACAGGCCATGACTCGATGCGACTCTTTGCAACCCGGTATTCATCATCAAAAACGAGCCGGTGCCGTAAGTGCATTTAGCCATGCCCGCGTTGATGCACAGCTGGCCGAACAACCCCGCCTGCTGGTCGCCGGCAATCGCGGCGATAGGAATCCCCGCCCCTATTTCCTGGTTGCGCGTTTGCCCATAAACCTCGCTGGACGATTTGACGGCCGGCAGCAACGATGCGGGTATGCCGAACAGCACCAGTAATTCATCGTCCCACTGCATCGTATCGATGTTGAACAATAAGGTTCGGGCGGCATTGGACACATCGGTGATATGCAGCTCGCCGTCGGTCAGCTTCCAGACCAGCCAGGAATCTATCGTCCCGAACGCCAATTCCCCGCGCTCGGCTTGCCCGCGCGCACCATCGACATGATCCAGCAACCAGCGGATTTTTGTCGCCGAAAAATAAGCATCAAGCAGCAGGCCGGTTTTAGCCTTAACCATCGCTTCCGCTCCGGCCTGTTTTAGCCCGATACAGTCATCAGCCGTGCGCCTGTCCTGCCATACGATCGCGTTGTAAATCGGCTTGCCTGTGCTGCGCTCCCAGATGACCGTAGTCTCGCGCTGATTGGTGATGCCGATTCCGGCAATATCGGCCGGGGCCAGTTGCGCGTCCCGCAGCACTTGCCGAAAAACCTCGGATTGCGACGCCCATATTTCTTCGGCGTCGTGCTCGACCCAACCGGGCTGCGGAAAATGTTGCGTGAACGTCTGCTGCGCCATCGCAACGGGATTAGCCTGCCGGTCATAAAGAACGCAACGCGAACTGCTGGTGCCCTGGTCTATCGCTAAAATATAGCTCATCGTTTTCACCTTGATGGAGACGGAATTCCGCAGCCGCACTTACCGCATCTTCGAGTCCAGCGTGATCATTTCGCCATCCACGACAAAGCGGCCATAGCCGTGATGATGAATGGTTTTCGGATTAATTTGCGCCGGATCGATCCAGGCTTTAACCACCTCAAGCACGAACAGATTGTATTTGTTCACCAGATCGGTATCGGTCACTTTGCATTCGAGATTGGCGAAACATTCAGCGATCAACGGCGCCGCCACCCGCTGAGCCGGCAGCGGCGTCAACGCAAAGGCATCAAACTTGTCAATTTTACTGCCCGAGGAATTGCCGACCTGAACGACAAGGGTCGCCAACTCTACCGCCGGCACCGCAATCACGCATTCCCCGGTTGCCCGCAACGCCGCATAACTGTAATCGTTGCCGCTGACCACGCAGGCAACCAGCGGCGGCTCAAACTCCACCATCATATGCCAGGACATGGTCATCACGTTGGCCCGCCCCTTGTCGGCAGTGGTCAGCAAAACGACCGGCCCCGGTTCCAACAATTGATAGACTTTCGACAACGGAAGCTCTTGCATAATCACTCCTGCTTTTTGGTTAAATGTCTTTCTTTCATAATAACTGAGCCGGAAAAGTTTACCCTAAAGATATTTGTCGGCGTTCTTACTCCAACCAAACCCTGTATGTTTTTCCGCCATCTTCGAAAACAAACAGCTGCCGAGGAATAATGCCGTTGGCGCGGATAGAATCGGCCAACTGTTTGAGGTCGATTTTTCCCGAAGCCTTGATGCGCTCCAATACGTCCTCGGGGATCAGATGCTCCAAATCCAGCACCGCCTCGGCAGGCATCGCCACCGAAACGCGCTGCTCATCGCCTTCGGTAACGCGCACACAAAGCTTGGCCGCCTGCTGGTCAAAGCTCAGCGCGGTGGCCGTCGGCAGCTCAACAGCAGGCAGTTGATAGGCCATTGCCCGCTCGATCAAGTCCCTGCCTACCGCTTGTTGCAGCAGCGGCCACCAGGCGAGGTTGACATCCAGCTGTTGTAATTGCTGGATTAGCCCCTGAAAGGCGCGCATCAGCAGGAACAAGTCGGAAGGCCCGGCCGACCTGAACCACCAGCGGTAATCGCCGAGTAAATCGTTAACCCCCTGCCCTAGCTGCCATTGCTCGGGATTAAACGGATGATTTAATAAAAAAGGCCGGAATAAAATCTGGCATAAGGCAGGCAGCGAACCGCCGATATAGCTGAGTTTTTTACTGTCGAAACCCAGCGCCGCAAAACAGTCCAGCGGTTTGGTAGGGTTGCGTTCGCGGCAACCGGCAATCAACTTAAGCAGCGCCAGCCTGCGTTGTTCGGCGATGGTAATCGTGCAGCCGTAGTCCAGCAATGTGACTAACGCTTGACCGTTTGGGTCATGACTGTAAAAAACATTGCCCGGATGCGGATCGCCATGCACTTCGCCCGCAACAAACAGGCTTTTAAACAGCGTGGTCACCAGCGTTTGGCCGATAGCCAGGCGATCCCGTTCCGGCCAGTTAGCGGCCTTGTCGATCAGCACGCCTTCCGCCCTGCTTTGCACCAGAACGCGTTCACGGCATAAATCCATATACACTTTTGGAACCTGCAATCCCGGCACTTGTACAGCACGGCCGAAATAATCCTGCCTCTGGGCTTCCGAGCGGTAATCAAGCTCGCGCTGCATATTGTCGCGCAGGCTTCTTTTATAAGCGTCAAGATCGAAACCCCAGCGGTTGACCGGCCCCACGCCGGGCATCAAGCCGACCAGGCGCAGTTCGGCATCGACCGCATCGCTAATATCGGGATAGCGGATTTTGACCGCCACCTTGTCTCCGTTTTTAAGTTCGGCAAGATGCACTTGCCCTAATGAAGCCGCAGCGATAGCCGGGGCGATCGAGCGGAAAACGCTTTTGACTTTTTGCCCTAGCTCTTTTTCAAGCAGCGGGATCATGGCTTTTAGCGGTAAAGGCTCTATGCCTTCGACGAGCTCCTGAAAGGGCGTCGCGCCATCGGTACCGGCAAACAACTGGCCGACTTTCATGGTGATCCCGCGCGCATCGGCAAACAACCCGGCCAGCGCGCGTTTGGCGAGCAGGCGTTCAGTCTCGTTCTGGGTGCGTTGCAGTTTTTTGGCCGCCAGCCCGATGCGGAGAAAATGCAGGGCGCGTTTTGCTGTGTTGAGGATAGTCACATTAGTTGGTTTTTGCGGTTTTTATAATGTAGGCTTGTAAATATGTAGATCGGGAAACAGCTTTTCGTTGCCCGACATTTCATAGTCGGTGGTTGAATGGACGGGAGCAAAGTCGAAATCGGCAACGGTGCTTAACCACTAAAATGTCGGGCATAAAAAGAGCAGCCCGACATACGCAATTAAGCAGCCCGGCTAGGCAAAGGCAATTGAAATCTTCCGGCCATGACACCGGCGACTGTTAAGTCTTCATCCAGCTCCTCCCATCTTAAGGCATAGCCGTCGACTTCAATCTGAACTTGCTGAAGCTGGTTTTCAGAGGCTTGGCTGAGAATCCGATAACGATCGGCGGGAAAACCGATAATACGTCCATCGGTTAATTCCAGATAAATCATTCTTTTTTCAGCCCAAGCCTTAATAGCAACAGGCTCTATTTCAATGTCCGTGGTATTCATAATATTTTTCAATTAAGGTTTGTTGATGTTCAAAAACAAGTCGTTCGATTTCTCGTAAATCAGGAGGAGATACGCCTCGATTACGAGCCAAAGCCACAGGATCTAGCCAAAACTTGCATTCATTACCCGCATTACGCACATGAATATGGGGCGGCTCAGAGCCTTCATCAGAGTAAAAATGAAAGCGTAAACTGCCAATTCTTAAAATTGTTGGCATAAGCTTGACAACAGCGCTGATTTAAGTATTTGATTCTGGAAAAGTATAAGGCTAAATTCATGCTTTTAAAATAAACTCTACAGAAAATGGCCTACAGCCAATCCGGGGTTGGCTGCTTTCATAGTCTCTGGAGCTTGGGAATACTGTTTTCTTCGTGTCTTTCCCGGTGAAATTTTTTTAGTTATTGCGTAACATCAATTACTCCACTAACTCCCCCAAAACACAACTCTCATCAACTGCGGTTATCACGCAGTTAAGCGTCCGGTTCTCTACCGACACATCGTTGCCGATCACGCAGCCGACCTTAAGGTAATTCGGCGTATAACCGAACACCCGTTGTTTGTTATCGGCCAACGCTTCGCTGTAGCCTTCCCATAATACCGGGAATTCATTGCCTACATTATCCGCGAAAAACTTCAGTTTCATTTCATCAGCCAACTCATGCAGCTGCCTGCTGCGCTGTTTTTTGATTTCATTGTTCAACTGATCCGGCAGGCTTGCGGCTTTGGTTCCTGCGCGGCTGGAATAGGTGAAGATATGAATATGGCCGAAGCCGATCTGCTTGATGAAGTTGAAGCTCTCCTGCCATTCCTGCTCGGTTTCGCCGGGGAAGCCGACGATAATATCGGTAGTGATATTAAAGTGCGGGATTTGCGCGCGCAATTGCTTGACGATGGCGGCGAATTCCTCGGTTTTGCAGCGCCTAGCCATACGACGCAGCACGGTGTCCGAACCGCTTTGCAGGGGCAAATGCAAATGCGGCATCAGGCGCGGATTGTGGAACAGCTCGAAAAAATCGTCCGGCAATTCCCACGGTTCCAGTGAGCCTAATCTGAGCCTCGGAATGTCGGTTTCGGCCAGGATGGCTTTGATTAGATCGGACAGGTTGTTGCCCAGATCGCTGCCGTAGCCTCCCAAATGCACGCCGGTCAAAATGACTTCGGTGATACCTTGTTGGTGCAGCGCATTGATTTCGTCGATGACCGACTGTACGGGACGGCTGCGCTCGATGCCGCGCGCGACGGTCACGATGCAGAATGTGCAGCGGTAGCGGCAGCCGTCCTGCACTTTGACGAAAGCGCGCTGCCTGCCGCGGGTGAACAGCGATATTTCCCCCGGTTCGGTGGACAGGACGGGCATGCTGTCCATGTTCAGTTCGGCCAGGGTTTTTTCTACCAGTTGATCCTTATCCTTGTTGCTGACGATCAAGTCGACGCCCAGTAAAGACGCGGCCTCATCTTCATTCAAGGTCGCGTAACAGCCGCTGACGACCAGCTTGGCTTGCGGGTTATCCCGGTGTATGCGGCGTATCAGTTGGCGCGATTTTCTGGCCGCATCCTGGGTCACCGCGCAGGAATTAATCACAATCAGATTGGCGGCTTCGGCCTGTCTGGTAATTTGATGGCCGGATTTTTGAAAAGCCTGCGCCCAGGTTTCCAGTTCGGCTTCGTTAAGGCGGCAGCCGAGTGTTTTAAGGTGAACTTTCATTGAGCAATAATGATAAAAATTAGAATACAGATGGCGAGGATAAAACCGAGCTTTTTCATAAAAATTTTATAGGCACAAGGCGAAAGACAAAGGGCGAAGGATTGTTCTTTAGCCTTTAGCTTTAGCCTTTAGCTTTAGCCTTTAGCTTTAGCCTTTAGCCTTTAGCCTTTAGCCTTTAGCCAAAAAACCAGTAGGCGACAAATATGGACGCAACAATGCCCGCAAAGTCGGCTATTATCCCACAGGCGGCGGCATGGCGAATATGTTTGATGCCGACCGAGCCGAAGTAAATCGCCAATACATAAAAGGTGGTTTCGCTGCTACCCTGCACAATCGACGACAAACGTCCGGCAAACGAATCCGCTCCCATCGTCTTCATGGTATCGATCATCATCGCCCTGGCTCCGCTGCCGCTGAACGGCTTGATTAATGCGGTGGGCAGCGCATCGACAAAACGGTCGTCGAGCATGAAGTAATGCACTGCGGCTCGCGCCAGATCGGCCAGCAAATCCAACGCGCCGCTGGCCCTGAACACACCGATCGCAACCAGCATCGCGACCAAATAAGGGATGATGCCGACAGCGGTCTGAAAACCTTCTTTGGCACCCTCTATGAATGCGTCGTAGGCGTTAATCTCCTTATGGATAGCGCCGAGAATAAAAGTAATGACCAGCGAGAACAGGATGAAGTTGCTGATAAGCGCGGATTGTTCCAGCATTTGCTGTTGCGGCAGGCGTGAAAAATACGCCAGCAGGCCGCCGACCACCACCGTAAAGCCGCCCAGGTAAGCCATGATCACTTTATCCAGCAGGTTGATTTTTTGCACGAAGGCGACCGCAAGTAATCCTGCCAAGGTGGACATATACGTGGCTATCAGGATCGGGATGAATACGTCGGTCGGATTGGCCGCCCCCAACTGAGCGCGATAGGTGAAAATCGTGACCGGAAAAAGCGTAACGCTTGAGGTGTTGATGACCAGAAACAGGATTTGCGCATTGCTGGCGGTTTCGGGATTAGGGTTGAGGGTTTGAAGTTCCTGCATCGCCTTGATGCCCAACGGCGTTGCGGCATTATCCAGTCCCAGCGCATTGGCGGAAATATTCATCACGATAGCGCCCAAAGCGGGATGGCCTTTGGGCACATCGGGCATTAGCCGGCTGAATAACGGCGTCAGGCCTTCGGTTAATAACTGGATAAAACCGCTCTTTTCGCCGATGCGCATAATTCCCAGCCACAAGGCCAGCACGCCGGTCAGGCCTAAGGCTATTTCAAAAGCCGATTTCGATAACGCAAACATGGCTTCCATGATTTGCGCAAAAACCTGTTGGTCGCCCAGGAGAACCAGCTTGAACAGCGCGGTGCAAAAAGCGGCGAGAAAAAAGAATATCCAGATGATGTTTAGCACGATGGTTGAATAAGTTAAGCATGCGGAATAATTAAGGAATTTTTACCACGAAGGCACGAAGGAGGCGAAGTTTTATATTTGCGTCGGCACCCAAGCTCCAGATTGGATGCCTCAAAAGTGAAACTCTAGCTTCGCCAAACGGGAAACATCACCACGTTAGCCACTTCATGTGCGCCCTTCCAGAACACACAACAAGCCGCGCAGCACCAAATCCTTATCAACGATAGAGGGGGCAAGGTTAAGCTGTCCGGCGATAAGTTCGGCATCGCCGCCGGTCAGAATCAGTTGCAAATTTGTGGTCTGTTTGGACATGACATGCTCAATCAACCCAACGGCTGCGGCCAAGGTACCGCTGTAGATTGCGGCCTCGGTAGAATTGGCCGGCTCGAAACTATAATTCGTATCGTCAAATTTCAGCGCCGCGGTTCCCTGAACCAGGGCGTTTTTCATCAACATCAGGCCGGGGCTGATCATGCCGCCTTGATGCCTGCCTTCCGCATTGATTAAATCCACGGTAATAGCGGTTCCACAGTCGACTATACAGGCCGGACAGTGATATTTCTGCCAAACCGCAACCAAAGACAACCAGCGGTCGACGCCAAGCTTTTCGGGTTGTTGGTAAGCGTTAATCACGCCGAACGCCTGCGCTTGAGATTTCACCAGGATAACATCTATATCCAGCCAAAGATCACGCGCTACCGATTGAACCAGTTCGAGCAAATGGCCTGCACCGACGCAGGAAACTGCAATCCGCCGGGGACGGTAAATGCCTTTCCAGAGTTTAATAAGCGCCTGCCGATCGACCCGGTCATTAGCCAAAGGCGGGCCCGCCATGATTTGACCGGCCATTGTCATCGCCCACTTTAGCCGAGAATTGCCCATGTCGATCAACAAATTCATTGCAACGCCGAACCGCTAAAACTGACTTCGCCGGAAGCAAACGTCTGTACGCTGCCATCGGGGCGCTCGATCAATAACATGCCGTTATCGTCGATACCCTGCACGATGCCTTCAAATTGTTGCTGCCCGATAAACAAGGTAGCGGGTTTGCCGGTTAGGCAATCATAGCTACGCCATTCATCGAGATGGGCTTGAATGCCGACACCTTCATATTCTGCAATAACCGGCAGCAGATGGTTCAACAAGGTGCCTGCCAATTTATTCCTGAACAGCCGGGTTTGTCCGGTGATCTTGCTAAGATCGGTCCAGGCTTGAGTAATACTTTGGGCCTCCATTTCAGGTACAAACAAATTTAAGCCCAGACCGATAACCGCGCTGCACGGGCCGCCAGTCTCACCCGAGACCTCAACCAGAATACCGCCCAGTTTTTTGCCCTGGCTGTAAATGTCATTAGGCCATTTAAGGCCAATGTCATCTATTTGATGCTGTTTTAACGCCCTGATCACCGCCACGCCGATAGCCAGGCTTAAACCTGAAATAGCGGCAGGCCCTTGTTGAAAGCGCCAGAGTATCGACAGGTAGATATTGCTGCCGTAAGGCGAAACCCATTGCCGCCCACGCCTGCCTTTGCCTGCCGTTTGGTGCTCGGCAAAGCACACGGCCCCTGAAAGGGCATTATGTTGCGAGCGCTCCACTAAATAACGGTTGGTGGAATCGATTTGATCGTGAATTTCGAGCGATGAAATTAATGCGCCGGCCCGGTCGTCAACAGCTTCATTGATTTCCGACGCCGCCAACAACTCCAGCGCGTTGTCCAAACGGTAACCTTTACCGCTGACCGCCGAGTGTTGCAAGCCAAAATCGCTTAAGCCGCTCAGCTGTTTCCAGACTGCCGAACGGCTGATTCCAAGTTCGGCCGCCAATTCAGTGCCGGAATGAAACTCGCCGTCAGCCAGCAAACTAAGGATTTTTTTTTGTTTATCTGAAATATTCACAAATCACTTAAGATTTATTGCCGGCCTGTTTTTTATCCCTGATCTGGTGCAATTGCTTTTTGACCACGTATTTAATCAGCATTTCCCTGTCCTCATCTTTCATATTGATGAAATTAACGCCAATAAAATGAGGATGCTGACTATCGTCTGATTCGCTTTTTCTGCAATAAACAACCCTGCCGTAGGTCACGATGACCGCCATGCTGGATACCAGCAGCATCTTGATTTCCAGGTAATCGCCTTCTTCGAGCCGTTCTTCGCAATTAAAAGCCATGCCCGTCGCACTGATGTTAACGTTGCAGGTCTCATTCTCCTTGAATTGAAAGCCCTGCATCATGACAGCCTGGGCAAGAAGCTCGATTTTTGTGTCAATTATCCTTAAGTAATCCGCCACATCCGGTTCGTTTTTTTCCAGCCTGTGCAGTAGCACTGCCGATTCCTGCGATACCGCGGCAAGCGCTGTAGACAATGAACAACTGTTCAAAACATTTTCCGAAAGATGATGCGGTTCGATCACCAATTTTTCATCTATTTTTTTGTAAAACAGATTAACTTCATCATCAATTCGGAAAAAACGTCTTCGATCTTCAGTTTGGGTCATATTGATCTTATCCATAATCTAAACCTCTAAAATTTCTATTGCCATGATTTAGGATCCATCTCAATACGGCTTTTCTCCGGTCCAAGTCTGGAAAAGGCTTGTTTTTTAATAACTTTGATATATCGCCGCCTTTCCCGCAGTTTGTCTGATTATAATTCAAACAACAATAAACTTCATAAAAGTGGCGAAGCATTCCAATCGGACGGAGTGAGTATTAGGATGTGGAACGGTTACCGCAAAGGGTATCTAGCGATATATTTTTGAACCCATCCGCGGCTATGGATTGCTCAAAGTACACTGGAGGGTATGTTTGAAACTTTAAGCCTTATTTAAAAAGGCCCTATGTCGTAAGATGGCGGAGAGTGAGGGATTCGAACCCTCGATGCGCTTTTGGCACATACTCCCTTAGCAGGGGAGCGCCTTCGGCCTCTCGGCCAACTCTCCAAATACATGATTATCTCTTTAAGCTACAACCCTGTGCCAAAAGACATTTTAAGAGCTTGACTCTCAAAAAACAAACATAAATCCTTTTCTCTAAAACTACGGTACAAAAACTGAATTATCACTGTACCTAGTACTGTTGAGCACCTAGAGTGCTCATCGAAATCGCTGCTACGATTTTACTCTTCAGATCCGGTCAATCCTGTCGACCCGTTCTGTTCTTTCTTGATCCTTTCATAGATCTCTTCCCTGTGAACAGAAACTTCTTTTGGTGCGTTAACACCTATGCGAACCTGATTTCCTTTGACTCCAAGAACGGTGACAGTCACTTCATCACCAATCATCAAAGTCTCTCCTACCCGACGAGTCAAGATAAGCATGGCCACTCCCTATATATGTTAAAAACGAACTGTTCTTAAACAGCATCCAACCAAGACGGGCAATTATAGCAGCTTTTTCTTATAAATAAAGTCTAAGATTCAACTTCATGATCTAATTTAAATGCGGCATGCAGCGCCCTGACTGCAAGCTCCAGATATTTTTCATCAACAACGACCGATATTTTAATCTCGGATGTTGAAATCATTCGAATATTAATACCTTCATCAGCCAATGCCTTAAACATCGTACTGGCAATGCCTGCGTGGGAACGCATACCCACGCCGACAATCGATACTTTGACGATGCTGTCGTCGCCGGTGACATTCCTGGCTCCGAGCTCGGCACAGGTTTTATCCAGCAAGGTTTTCGCCCGCTGATAATCATTGCGATGCACCGTAAAGGTGAAATCAGTAGTCGCATCGTCGGCTATGTTCTGGATAATCATGTCGATTTCGATATTGGCATCGGCAATCGGCCCCAAAATTTTAAACGCAACACCCGGCAAATCAGGCACGCCGGTTATGGTTAATTTAGCTTCATCCCGATTAAACGCGATTCCTGAAATTAAAGCACTTTCCACTTGAGATTCCTCGTAGGTAATGAGCGTACCCTTACCTTCCTTAAATGATGATAATACGCGTAACGCAACGTTATATTTACCGGCAAATTCCACCGACCTGATCTGCAATACTTTCGAGCCCAGGCTTGCCATTTCCAGCATTTCCTCAAAAGTGATTTTATCCAGCCTGCGGGCTTTCGGCTCCACTCTCGGGTCGGTAGTGTAAACACCGTCGACATCGGTATAAATATGACATTCGTCAGCTTTTAAGGCTGCCGCCAACGCCACAGCGGTGGTATCCGAGCCGCCGCGCCCCAGCGTGGTGATATTGCCGTGTTCGTCCACGCCCTGAAAACCGGCCACAACCACGACCTTGCCTTCGCTAAGATGATTTCGAATGCGTGCGTCATCTATCTTGCGTATCCGCGCTTTGGTGTGACTGCTGTCGGTCAGGATTTTCACCTGGCTGCCGGTATAAGAGCAGGCATCGCAGCCCAACTCATGCAACGCCATACTTAACAGCGCAACAGTGACTTGCTCGCCGGTTGACAGCAGCACGTCCATTTCCCGCTCGTTAGGGTGTTGCTGCATGTCTTTTGCCAATGCAACCAGACGGTTAGTTTCACCGCTCATCGCGGAAACCACGACGACAATTTGATCACCCGAATCGTGGGCTTGCTTAACCTTTTCGGCGACTGCTTTAATGCGCTCGACATTTCCTACTGAGGTGCCGCCGAATTTGTATACATATAATGCCATTTAATAAAACCTTCTTATGCGCCTAGTTGCGCCTTTATCCAGTCCGGAACCTGCGCTAATGCGTCAGCCAACCCGGACAGATCATTGCCGCCGGCCTGAGCCATATCGGGCCTGCCGCCGCCTTTTCCGCCGACTTTCGTGGCAACAAAATTCACCAAATCACCGGCTTTTATTTGAGCCATCCGGTCTTTAGTCACCCCGGCAATCAAGCTGACCTTGTCACCGTCGACGACCGCCAACACAATAGCGGCGCAGCCTAATTTATTTTTTAACTGATCGACCATATCTTTCAGGGATTTGGGATCGACGCCTTCGAGCTTGACCGCCAATACCTTGATGCCATCGACATCAACAGCCTGAGCGCCCAGTTCGTTACCCGCAGAACTGGCCAGCTTCGCATTCAAACGTTCCAGCTGCTTTTCCAACAGCCGGTTTTTCTCTATCAGCTGTTCGACTTTTTCCGGCGCTTTTTCCGGCGCGCTTTTGACCAACCCGGCAATGCTTGCTAGCGCATGGTCGCGACCGACTATAAAATCAAAGCAACCGCCGCCGGTTACCGCCTCGATACGCCTGACGCCAGCGGCCACGCCGGTTTCGTTAATGATCTTAAAGCAGCCTATATCCCCTGCCCGCTCGACATGGGTACCGCCGCAAAGCTCGGTTGAAAATTCGCCGATTTTCAAAACCCGTACTTCGTCGCCGTATTTTTCGCCGAACAAGGCCATCGCCCCGGCTTTAACCGCGTCATCTTTTGCCATGACCTCTGCGCTAACGGAATTATTTGCCCGAATCTGCTCATTAACGATCCGTTCAACGGTGCTGATTTCAAAAGCCGTAACCGGCTCAAAATGAGAAAAGTCAAAGCGCAGCCGCTCAGGATTAACCAGCGAACCTTTCTGCGCGACATGATCGCCCAAAACCTGCCTTAATGCGGCATGCAGCAAATGCGTCGCCGAATGGTTTAGCTCGGTCGCCTTTCTGTCCGCCTCGCTGACTCGGGCATCGCACAACTGGCCGTTGGTCAGGGTTCCGCTAAGCAACTTACCTTTATGCAGGAACAGATTGCCGCCCTGTTTCTGGGTGTCGGTAACTTCAAATACCGCGCCATCGGCTTCGATTTTGCCGCAATCGCCGATCTGGCCGCCGGACTCGGCATAGAACGGCGTTTTGTCCAAAATAACAACGCCTTCTTCGCCATCCTGCAAACTGTCTACCGGTTGACCTTTTTTGAACAGCCCGATGATATGCACTTGGTCTTGAAGATGCTCGTAACCGGTAAATTCGGTTTCGACATCGAGCTTGATGTCCTGATCGTAATCAGCACCAAAACTGCTCGCAGACCGCGCCCTTTCACGCTGGGCTGTCATCGCCATTTCAAATCCGGCATGATCGACAGTCAACTGATGTTCACGGGCAAAATCGGCGGTCAAGTCAACGGGAAAACCATAGGTATCATAAAGCTGGAATACGGTATCGCCAGGAATAACCGAGCCTTCCATCTTGGCGACGCAAGCTTCCAGAATCTTCATGCCTTGTTCCAGAGTCTCGGCAAAACGTTCTTCTTCCTTTTTCAAGACGCGCTCAACCTGGGCCTGCGCGGCCTTAAGTTCAGGGTAAGCCTCGCCCATTTCCTCGGCCAACGGCGCTACCAACTTATAAAAGAACACATCGCGGATACCCAAACGATAGCCGTGCCGAATCGCGCGACGAATGATGCGGCGCACCACATAACCGCGCCCTTCGTTAGACGGCATCACGCCATCGGCGACCAGGAATGCGCAAGAGCGGATATGATCGGCGATCACCCGCAATGAGCTTTGCGTCAAATCGTTAGTACCGGCCAATTCGGCCGCCGCTTTCAACAGTTTTTGGAATAAATCGATTTCGTAATTGCTATGCACGCCCTGCATCACCGCCGCAATACGTTCCAGGCCCATGCCGGTATCGACCGAGGGTTTCGGCAGCGGCGTTAACGAGCCGTCAGCAGAACGGTCATATTGCATGAACACCAAGTTCCAGATTTCGATATAGCGGTCGCCGTCTTCATCCGGCGATCCAGGAGGGCCACCTGCAATGCCCGCGCCGTGATCGTAGAATATTTCGGTACAAGGCCCGCAAGGACCTACATCCCCCATCGACCAGAAATTATCCTTGGCGCCGATTCTGGAGAACCGGTTCCTATCGATGCCGACATCGTCCAGCCAGATTTTTTCCGCTTCCGAATCTTCATCAAAAACGGTGATCCATAATTTTTCCGCCGGGATTTCCAGTTCCTTGGTTAAAAAATCCCAGGCGAAATGGATCGCCTCTTTTTTAAAATAATCGCCGAAACTGAAATTACCCAGCATTTCAAAAAAAGTATGATGCCTTGCGGTATAGCCGACGTTTTCCAGGTCGTTATGCTTGCCGCCCGCCCGGACGCAACGCTGGCTGGTCGCAGCCCTGTTATAGTCGCGGTGATCCCGGCCTAAAAACACATCCTTGAACTGCACCATGCCGGCATTGGTGAACAATAAGGTCGGATCGTTGCCCGGAATCAGCGAGCTTGAAGGCTGCACGGAATGCCCCCGTTCGCGAAAGAATTCCAGAAAAGCGGTGCGCAACTGGGCGCTTGTCATCTTTTTCATAATAAATAAATGCTTTTAAAAAAATCGGGTTGCACTAAGCCCTCTCCAGCGGGAGAGGGTTGGGTGAGGGGAAATCAACACAGGAAAAAACTTATTTCCATCCTCCTCATCCCAGCCTTCTCGGCAACTGCTCCTGCGTTGCTCTACTACCTACATCCATGTAGGCATCCCTGAGGGAGAAGGGGCTTACACTCTTAAGTCAGCAGTATTGCGCGACGTTAAGCCTGTTCAAAACCTAGAAAAATCTAATATTCAACTGATCAAACAACGCATTGATCATTGCGCCGGAAAACCCGCGCTGCAATAGAAACCGGCTGCGTTTCGCCCACTCATTGCGATCCAGCGCAGTGTCATGGGTATATTTTTTGCTGTAAACCTGTTCCAGCAGCGCCATCCAACTGCCAGCTTCTTCCTGCACGATGCTTTCAAGATCGAACGCCGCTATACCGTGTTGTTTAAGTTCATGCCTTACGCGTATAGGCCCGTAGCCTTTCTGGATACGAAACCGGGCATAGCTTTCGGCGTATCTTAGATCGTCCTGCCAGCCTTGCCCGGCCAGTTCGTCAATGACAGGCTGCGCGTCATCCCTGTCAAAACCTCTTAGCGCCAATTTGTTCAGCAACTCCTGCTGACTGTGTTCCCTTCGAGCCAAAAGGCGCAGACAAACTTCCTGAATTTCCTTGGTAGCTTCGTTCACGACAGACTACAAATCATACATTTTTTACTTACACCAGGAAAAGCATTCACCACGAAGAGCACGAAGTTTTCATTTCTTCGTGTCCTTCGTGGTGAATAAAAAACTTATAATCACTTCACGTGCTAAATAAACCGGCTATTCGTCCTCGTCAACAACCGAAGGCACATCAATCAGAGGAGCGACTTTCTTGCCGAAAGCCTCGGCTCTTATTTTCGTTTCGATCTCTTTGGCTTTTTCAGGATGCTCTTTTAAGAAGGCCTTCACGTTATCCTTACCCTGGCCGATTTTCTCGTCGCCGTAACTGTACCAGGAGCCCGATTTCTGGATAAAACCGTAACTTACTCCCAAATCAACCAGCTCGCCCAGAAAGGAAATACCCTCCCCGTATAAAATCTCGAACTCGGCCTGTTTAAACGGCGGAGCGACTTTATTCTTGACGACTTTCACCCGGGTTTCATTACCGATAACTTCTTCGCCCTTTTTAATCGAGCCGATACGGCGAATATCCAGACGGACTGAAGCGTAAAACTTAAGCGCATTACCGCCGGTGGTGGTTTCAGGACTGCCGAACATGACGCCGATTTTCATCCGAATCTGGTTGATAAAAATAACCAGCGTATTGGAACGCTTGATGTTACCGGTCAACTTCCGCAAAGCCTGGGACATCAATCGCGCCTGCAAGCCCATATGGGAGTCGCCCATGTCGCCTTCAATCTCGGCCTTGGGCGTCAACGCCGCAACCGAATCGACCACGACCACATCGACCGCACCGGAACGCACCAGCATGTCGGTAATTTCCAGCGCCTGTTCGCCGGTATCCGGCTGGGACACCAGCAAGTCATCGACATTAACGCCGATTTTTTCCGCATAACTGGGATCTAAAGCGTGCTCGGCATCGACAAACGCCGCCGTGCCGCCGAGTTTTTGCATTTCGGCGATCACTTGCAGTGTCAACGTGGTTTTACCGGATGATTCAGGACCATAAATTTCAATGACGCGGCCGCGTGGCAAACCGCCGCAACCCAAAGCAATATCCAAGCCTAGAGAACCCGTAGAAACCACGTCGATGTCGCGCGAAGCCGCCACATCGCCCATGCGCATGACCGAGCCCTTGCCGAATTGCTTTTCAATCTGCATCAGCGCCGCGCCTAGCGCTTTCTTTTTGTTCTCATCCATTATGTAGTGCCCTTTACGCCCTGCGGCTATGTCGGTTAGAAAGAAATATCGCCAAAATCAAATTATTTATTATCACATACAGACAGGGCTTCGGATAGTGTTGATTTAGCTGAAAGGATTAAGCCCTGCTCTGAAGGTTGCGTATGCTGTTTAGGTCCGGCATTCCCGTATTTCAAATGGCGGTGAATCTCTACTTTACCAACTGTTACTCCATCACGCCATGCGGAAAGCAAGGGCTGTCACCTAGGCACGCTGCTATGCTGTTTTTTTTGCATCATCCACAGCCATGCGCGGAAAATTCGGATATTGCGTAAGACCATGAATCGCCTGAAATAAAGCCAACCTGCCCGGCTATTACTTTGCTAATCTTCCAGCGTGGTTAAAGCACCAACACTCTATTTTGGTTGATTTTATGAGCGCTAATTAGGTATAAAACAGATAATTAAATAGTTATAAAATAAAGCCCAATTGGGCTTTTCTGTTTTTCTGGAGTAGGCGTTGTTCGTTTGGTTTATAGATGCACTAGAGTCGCTTGTCGGTATTTTCGTATGGATGCTAAATTATCCCTACCAGCTTTTTGGCGGTCTTTTACTGTTGCTTTTACGTCCGTGGACTTGGTTAACCCCCCCACCTTCGCACGCGCCGGCCTATGTGAAAAATCTACCTCCAGAAGCTCCCCAGCCTGGGACTGTTGCACCAGAACCTGCCGCGCCTGAGCCGGAAGCGGCAACACCGCCCCCTCAAGAACCGCAAAGAATAAGCAATCCTTGTGTGCTATACGATAAAGACCCTATGTTTTGGCAACGTTTCTTTGCCGAGAAGTCGTTCGGCGGAGCCTTGTTTGACGTTGCCGCAAGCGTTACCGTTGAAAAGAGAACAGGCTATAAATTCTCGCATTTAGGCGAATGGGAAGAAGTCGACCACACTTTTTACTTTGAAAAAGAGACGAATAAAATCGCCCTTGACCCGTCGGTCAGATTTAGTTTTTCGATGTATTATCAACTCTATCTGACAAAGCCCTTTCCAGAGGATTGGTTGGTTGAGTGTGAAAAAACGCTGTTAAAAATACAAACAGACTGGGAACTTAACGAAGATAACCGTAACGATTCCGATCATCCGCCGGATAAAAAACCATCAACCGCCAAACAAAAACAAGAAAAATGCGCGGAATTAATGCAGCAAATCAGGACCCGCGTCATTTCGCGCGGTTGGCTGCATCTTTTGCCTATTTTCGAAGGATCAATCTATCAAAGGGCCTGGATGAGCAGCCTGCAAGGACTGGCTGTATTCGAGCAGCCCTGGGGGGCGAGTATTCGCTTCGGCACGCTGGAAAACGGGGAAGAATTGGAATACTCAGGAGACATGTCTATTTTGACAGTCGCCCATACCGGCTCAGGAAAAACCAAAAGCCTTATTTTACCGAACCTTGCCACCTACACCGGCGGGGTGATGTGCTTAGATGCGACCGGTGAACGCTACGCCCAAACAGCAAGCTATCGCGAAGCCATGGGGCAAAAAGTCTGGCGTTTCGATCCTTTCGGAGATGATAATGCTGCCGCCTTTAATCTACTTTCCGTTGTGCGCCGCACTCCTGTAGATATGTGGGGGGATGCTGAAAAATTAGCGGCTGTATTCGCGCCTACCGGCAAGGGTAGCCACGTTTTTTGGAACGACGCGGTTCAAGAACTGCTCGCAGTCCTTATCTGTCATTGTATTTTGGATGCCGAGAGCCATGAACAGGCGGCTACGCTAAAAGACTTGATTGACACCGTAAACTCCGACTTCAAAAAATTGGAACGGATTTTAAAGTCTTGCACCAAATCAGAGGAAATCTGGTCGTTAGATACACACGCCCGAAACGTGTTGGGCATTATCAATGGAAAAGGCTATTTTACTTCAGTTCCTCAATCGCTGAAAAACGCCCTCAAGGACTGGAACAACCCTCGTTTACTAGCCAATACAAGCCGTACAGACTGGACGCCTGACGAATTGCTGAACGGATCGGCTTCTGTTTTTTTTGCGACAACGCCCGACAAAATGACGACGGAGGGAGCGATTATGCGAGCATTCTTCGAGGCTCACATAATCGCCCTTTTGGCGGAGCGCCCGGCAACAAAACCGGAAAGTCCGCTATTATGCGTCTTTGATGAACTTCTACAGCTTCCGCCGCTTAAGACGCTAGAACAGGCGATGTTGGCCGACCATGACTATGGGCTACGCTTTTGGCTGGTCGTTTCATCAACGGCCGCACTGCATAATCACTATGGGAAGGCGATTAACACCATCATGGAAACGTGCAAAATCAAGACATTTTCCAACGCCAAGGGACAAGCGGCGAAAGACCTATCCAACCAACTAGGCTATGTAAAACACCCTCTTATGACCGCAAAAAGGCCGCTTATTACCGCGCCAGAGCTGGCGAGCGCGGAGTTTGAAGCGTTTCATGTTGTCATTATCACAGGCGCACCGCCCGCCAAAGTCAAAAAACACTTTTTTGAAAAATTAAAGACGGAAACACACGACTGAAATTGACAATCATATTAGGCCGGAAGACACGCCGATAGTCCTTACGCGCTCAAAAAAACAGCTTTGAGCCTCCCGATTAAGCATCACGAATGCGCGGTACAGTCGTTACTCATTGGTGTTTTAATCGAGCGGCGAATCGGGTTTGCCCAACCCTTCCCCATCGTAAAATCCCTCTTGTTCACAACGTTTCCATGTAAACGTTGGCATGGCAACCTATTTCAATAATCAATCGTTCACTGTATTCTATACCTTAACCGATCACCGTTCCCACGCACCGCAGGATGGGCATCGCAATACCATTCCGGCGGTTTCGATAAAGAGCCGCACCCTAAACTAAAAGTTGGAATCTATTAAATAATGACAAGCGAATCACCCCGAGCTTCCTGGAAAAGTTATCTTGAGTTATGCAAACCCAAAGTGGTTGCCCTGATCGTTTTTACGGCTATTGCAGGGATGTTATTGGCCGTTCCCGGAATGCCGCCGATCGGCCTGTTTATCTACAGCAGCGTGGGGATCGCGCTGGCCGCAGCTTCCGCCGCCGCGATCAACCATTATATCGACCGCGAAGCCGATGCGTTGATGGATCGCAACAAACACCGCCCCCTGCCTAAAGGTGAATTAAGCTCCGCCAACGTGATTATTTTTGCGTCGGTACTGGGCGTTACCTCGATGGCGTTGCTGATATTCATGGTCAACGCCTTGACCGCATTGCTGACTTTCTTGTCGGCGCTGGGTTACGCGATTATCTATACCGTCTACCTGAAACGAATGACCCCGCAAAATATTGTCATTGCGGGCGCTTTCGGGGCCACGCCGCCGATGCTCGGCTGGTGCGCAATGACCGGCGAACTGCATCCTCACTCGCTGTTGTTGTTCCTAATTATTTTCGCCTGGACGCCGCCGCATTTCTGGCCGCTGTCTATCGCCAAGCGTAAAGAATTCGCCAAAGTCGGCATACCGATGTTACCGGTCACGCACGGCGTGGAACACACCCGCCTGCACATTCTGCTGTATTCGCTGCTGCTGTTCATTGTTACGCTGCTGCCCTACCTGACCGGCATGAGCGGCCTGATTTATTTGTCCGCCGTGGTGCCGTTGGGCCTCGGTTTTATTTATTTCGCCATCTTGATGATGCGCAGGAAAGACGACAAAACAGCGATGCGGACTTTCTTTTACTCCCTGATGTATCTGACCGTGCTGTTCATCGCATTGCTAATCGACCATTATTTTAAACTTACCTTCGCCGCGACTGTTCCAGACAGTCTTGCGGCATACACACCATCCCTGGCGATATGACATTCACTCATCACGAACAAACACCACACCCCGAACATCCGTTCGCAGAAACCATCCGCATCCTGGGCAAGGGCAAAAAAGGCTCACGGCCGCTAACTCAGGATGAAGCCTACCGCGCGATGCACATGATCCTGACCGATCAGGTGCAGCCGATCCAGCTGGGCGCGTTCCTGATGCTGATGCGGGTCAAGGAAGAAACCCCGGAGGAATTGGCCGGCTTCGCGCAGGCGGCACGGGAATCGTTTGATATTGCCGACAATAGCGTAAAAGTCGATCTGGACTGGTCATCTTATGCCGGAAAACGCCGGCATTTGCCCTGGTTTTTGCTGTCGGCTTTGCTGCTGGCCGAAAACGGCATCACCGTTTTCATGCACGGCGCCAGCGGCCATACCGCAGGCAGGCTGTACACCGAAAACATGCTGGGCTATTTAGGGCTTAAATGCGCAAGCTCTATTGAAGAAGCCAAACAGCAACTCGAACAACAGCATTTCAGTTATTTATCGCTGGAGCATTTTTGCCCCAAGCTGCACGAGATTATAGAACTGCGCCCGGTGCTGGGCCTGCGCTCGCCGGTTCATACCCTGGTGCGCTTGTTAAACCCGTTTAACGCGGAATACAGCATCCAGGGCATCTTCCATCCCGGTTACCGCCCCGTGCATCAACAGGCAGCGGCCCTGTTAAACCAGCCGCACATGGCGGTATTAAAAGGCGAAGGCGGCGAGACCGAACGCAATCCCGATATGGAATGCCTGGTGCAAAGCGTGCATAACGGCGAATTGTCCGACGAAAACTGGCCCGCTTTATTTACCCACCGGCACGTCAAACCCGAGCTGCTTGAGCCGGAGCAGCTGGCGTTGATCTGGCAGGGAAAAGTTGAGGACGATTTTGCGCAAGCTTCCGTCATCGGCACGGCTGCGATTGCGCTGAAGTTGCTAGGCAAGGCTGAAACGCAGGAACAGGCGCAGCAACTGGCTGCGGATTACTGGTTAGGCCGGGATAAGCAAAAATATGCAGGGGTTATCTCACACCTGAAACCAAGCGCTTAACAGAACCCACCAACAATTCTTAAGCAAAAAGCATCTGCTTGCAGTACGTTGTCAAATATGACAATATTGCCCAAATAAGGCAAACATCTGACTAAAAAGACACGGTCTATTTCATGGATAAAAGCGGCGCGGAAAGACTTTGAGGATTTTCCTGCACCGGTGCAGATGGATGCCATCCGCGCACTGACCGTCGCAGCGGAAGGCCGGATGGCCGACCATGTAAAACCGTTAAAGGGTTTCGACACAGGTGTTATGGAAATTGTCCTGCGTCACCGTGGCGACGCTTTTCGCGTTGTTTATGTCGTCCAAATCAGTGAAGAATTATGGGTTGTCCATGCCTATCAGAAGAAATCAACGCAAGGCATTAAAACACCGAAACATGAAATAGACCTTGTGCATGACCGTTTAAAACGATTAAAGGAAATGTTGCTATGAATGACGAACCTTTTGAAATTATCCGTGGCAGTGGCAACGTATTTGCCGACTTCGGCCACCCCAATGCCGCAGTTGAACAACTGAAAGCATTGTTGGCCGCAGAGATTATCGGGGTACTTGATGACCGCGCCTGCACAGTGCGTAAAGCCGAAGAGCTGACCGGCATTGCCGCCGCTGATTTTTCACGCATCCGTAAAACAAAGCTCGACCGCTTCACCATTGACCGGCTTATGACAATCCTTAAACGTCTCGATCAGGATGTTGACGTGCATGTTACTGTTCGTCCTCACCGTGAAAGCGCGGATATCCAGCGACTTTTGTAATATAAGTATTGCAAACCAATCGAGTACGACCCCATTGATTCGATCATCTGAAATACGAAACGGAATATAAAAAATGAGTCAAATTCAACAAATATCTATACAACTTGATGGAATCGGTAGCGTACTTAAGAGTAAGCGATTTAAAGTTCCTGCATATCAGCGATCATATGCATGGGAAATAGATCATGTTGAAGCCTTATTGGATGAGGCGGATTCAACTCCGAAGTGCAATTCTAGTAATCATGCGGCATCCCTCTCTTGTTCAGGAAAAAAGACCTCATGAGGTGTTTTAAAATTGAGTGTTTTTCGAGGGCGATGGTTGAGCTTAT
>NZ_PTIY01000028.1 GCF_002934365.1 Methylobacter tundripaludum
ATAAGCTCAACCATCGCCCTCGAAAAACACTCAATTTTAAAACACCTCATGAGGTCTTTTTTCCTGAACAAGAGAGGGATGCCGCATGATTACTAGGATTGCACTTCGGAGTTGAATCCGCCCATGATTAATTAAACCCTTACCTCAAAAAAAAACCCTCGTTACCTATTGGTAACGAGGGTTTCAATTCCTTAGCCGACAACCAAGGCTGCCGGCTAATTATTTCATTAAATGAAAGATGGAATTAATGGAGCATCTACCATGATCATTTGACGGTTGCCAGCTTCATCAAAGAAGAACAACAAACCAGCAAAACGGCTGTCTGGATCATAGATCAAGTCAGCTAAACGGTAAACTTCCCAAGCAGCGTCAGAAGCAGTAACTTGCACAGTTCTTGATGTACCTGGAGCAATTGGGCTGTTATCGCTAACAGTCAAACCTTCTTCAGCCAACAAGTCATCTGGATAGCCAGTTTCATCAACATGAACTTTAGGATCTAAGAATCGA
The DNA here is from genome assembly GCF_002934365.1 of Methylobacter tundripaludum. Taxonomy (GTDB): domain Bacteria; phylum Pseudomonadota; class Gammaproteobacteria; order Methylococcales; family Methylomonadaceae; genus Methylobacter_A; species Methylobacter_A tundripaludum_A. The sequence goes on from NZ_PTIY01000028.1 coordinate 508, forward strand.
ACACCAGCAGTGTTAAACTCACCTAAACGCACTGCAGAATCACCATTGTTAGTGATAGTCAGTGTCATTTGCATAGCACGGCCTGGTACACGATAAGTTGCATCTTCAACTTTAACGTTAACAGTTTTTGCAGGCATTTCAATTGGTTTCATGCCACGCAACAAACCAGCTTGCAATGGAGTTGTTACAGGATACGCTGCGTTTGTGCTGCTCATACCGAAAGCAACAATCGCAATTGTACCTATTGCAAAACCCATAGCAACTTTTCTGTCGCCAGCAGTAATCAAAGAGTCTGCTTTACCTGCTTCAACAGCAATATGACGTGGAACAAATACAGGCTTACGAATCCAATAAGCTACCCAAGCCAAACCTAAGGCATACCAGAAAGCGTGCCAGAAGTAAGTGTTGCTCAGATTGTATGTTTCTAAGTCGATAGTATCGCCTAACAACGTAGTAACTGGATTAACAAATGATCCCATAGTACCAGTAACAGTTACCCATTTACCTGGACCGATGATTGGACCACCGCCTTTAACGTTCATCATAGTGTGTACGTGCCAGTCACCTGGACGACGCGCTTTTAACAAAACTTTAAACTCATAGGTATCACCCAGTTCCAGAGTAACTGAACGAGGAACTAATTGACCACCGATCCAAGAACCTTGACGAATAAATACAGGACCTGGAATACCGATGTTCAAGAAAGATATTTCTGGTTTATCAACAGTTTCAGGCCATCCAGCGAAAACGTGGAATTTACCAGAAATTGTCATAGTGTCGTTAACAGCCACAGTATCTTTTGACCAGTTCAGGTCAAACCAGTGAATTGTACGCATACGCATGAAAGCGGCTTGCGACTTTTCACCATGAGCAGATGCAGTTGGTGCGTAAAACATCGCTGCTGTAACAGTTATCAGCAGTGCGACAAAGGATAATTTAGCAACCTTGTCTTTTATTAATTTCATATATCCTCCTCTATAATAGAGAATCTATAGTTTTCAGAGTATCTAGTGCCAACAGTCGATTTTCTCTTGCTAACACCAGTCTTTTTGTGTGAATTTCTACAAACAAGGTTCTTAAGAACTTTGAGTGAAGCTAGTGCCACCGAACCATTTACCGAAGAAATGCCACAAGAAGTAAATCAAGATACTCACGAAAGCAGAGAAGAACGCTGATACTGGAGCAACGTCTTTACCAAAAGTTCTTAATGTACCTTTTTCAACCATTCTGATGTACTCAGGTGTACCAGTTCTTACATAGTGGTAACCTTGTAAGTCAGCCAGTGTCATCATCATGCCATTGTATTCAACAGGAACATGTAATGGAGCAATAACTGGCCAGTTGCCTGGATAGAACAACAGACCCCACGCCATGCCACCAAGTACTGCTGTAACTGTCATGCTGTTTGTCAGCATTAAGATAACGTCAATAACGATAGCGCCTGGCATCAGGTTTGATGGGAAGCAGAAGTTTACAGGGAAATAAGTCCAACCCCAGAAGTTCATGTATCTGTTGACCCATTCACCCAACAGCAGACCTAAAATGCAAAGCACTGCGCCAAAAGGCAAACGGTAACGCCACCATAATACAGCTTGAACAGCTGCTGGAAAAGTGATTGAAACGATCGGAGCCACGGTTACCCATAAGCGTCTATCTTTCCAGTCAGTCCAGAAATCCCAGTCACCACCAGTTAACATGTAGTGAATGTGATAACCACCAAGTACTACGAAGAACAATGTAAAGCAAATTAGCCAATCGAACGTGCGTGAAACTTTAACTGCTTCAGCGCGTGAACGTACAGCTGATTGAGATGCGCTCATTAGCTTACCTCCTAAAGGATTTAAATTATTTTTATTAATAACTATCTAACTTTAGCTGTTTCACCCTGAAAAAAAGCGAAACAGCCGAGGAGATAGTAATTACAACCAAAGACTTATATTATTAAGCTAAGTCTTTTTTCAAAAGTTTAGCAATAGCTGCAACTTCTGTGTTCACAACACCCATTACGCCTAAAGCCGCCCATCCGAAGAATACGAAACCATAGTGCAAAGGAGCAACGAACAATTCTTCCATAAACCAGAAAGTGTGACCCCATTCGTTCAAGCCAACATTTGGCAGAATCATGAAAGGACCAACAACTGCCACCATATATTGAAGGTGCAGACCTTGCTGATAAGTAGGAAGTCTTGTTTTTGCATACAAGAAAGCAGCGCCACCAGTGATGATGTAGATAGGATAGCTCAAATAGAATTCGATGATGTGACTTGGTGTGAAGTCAGTATCACGAACGATAGTTTGATGCCATGTACCATCTTGCTCTGTAAAGTAGCTAGCGCCGTAGTAAATAGCGAAAGCGTACATTACCAACCAAGTCCAATGAGTAAAGTGTCTTCTCAACTCTTCTCTTGGTGTTATTGACATCACTTTACGATCACGAGTTTTCCAGATATAACCCCACAGGATACCTGCAGTAGCCACTTCAAGAACGAACTCAATATAAAGAAAGTTCATCCAATATGTTTCGAATTCAGGTGCGAATGAATCCAGACCAGCTGACCAGCCATAAATACCTTCATACCAACGAACCCAAGCATAGAACACTACATATACTAGTGATCCCAGGATCAAATTTTTCTTATTTAACAGCGGTGCTTCCGCAGCATCAGCTCTCACTGATTCAGTTGTAGCTGCCATTTCTACCTCCAAAAATTATAAAATCCCTGACTTGTTATGGACAGGGGCTATAGTTACAACTCCATTTTCCCACTTGGCCTTAGATATACCAAGAACCAAGCACCACCAAGTCAATTTAGTGAGCCGTCAGTCTACCAGTTCGATTAGCCTTGTCAAGTCAAAAACAAACGCCTAATTCATTTCCTTGAACCCAATCCTTAGCCAATAAATTCCTCTACACTTAAAACATTGATTCCTGTTAAAATTAATTTTATTTATTTTCAACCCAATCATCCTAAATCATGAAAAAATACTCCATCTTAATCTTTATTGTCGGCCTAACAGCGCTCCTTTTGATTCAAAAAGAGATCGCCATGCCTCTCGTTTACAAAGTAATCCAGTCAGATTTATTTCTTGTTGACAGCAAAGACCAAGGAAGCCAGTCCCCTATTTCAACACCACTAACCGGACTCGCTTTCGCCCATTGCAATACCTACATCAAATCAAAACTTGGATCCGATACATCCGTTAACTTCGCCGAAAAACCTATCAATGCCTGGAGCCTCGGCAATTACCAATACGTCATTAACGGCGAAATCGACATCACCAGCACGAATACAAACCCTGTCAGTAAAAAATATGCCTGCCGTATTACCTATAAAAACGGCGACGACACAGAAGGCAGCAATGATTTTGCCAACTGGTCCATTGAAGGACTGTCCGGTCTGGATTTATAGAACTGACTCGTAATCGATGACTTAAACCCTCCAAATCGCGAACCATTCTCACATCCAGTGCAGGACCCACAAAAAATTCCGAAGCCCGAACAAAACTCTTACCCAACTTGAACAATATGAACCTTTAAAAAACCAAGTCCCAGAAAATAAAAAAGCCAGTACAACAAGCTGTACTGGCTTTTTTATTTTCTGACTGCCATGCAAAACTAGATAGGATTAATACATTACGACATCAATCAAAACCAATTTTCTTATTGCATCTTCATCATAACCAATGGCTTTTGTGCTCACGCTCAAAATTAGCCATCCAAGCAAAAATCCGCAAAGGATTTATTTGCCATATTTTTTACGGAACTTATCGACGCGACCCGCGGTATCAACTACGCGTTGTTTCCCTGTATAAAAAGGATGACATGAAGAACAAACCTCAACTTGCAAATCCTTACCCAATACAGAACCGGTCTCAAATTTATTACCGCAACCGCAGGTCACAGTAATTTGCTTATATTCTGGATGAATTTCTGGTTTCATATTACTTTCACATACCCTTAAATGGGCCACATACTTTATTGAAGAACCTCGTATAATACGTTTTTCATTAGAAATTCGCAACTCAATTTATACGCCTACGCATTATCACCTTAAATGCAAACGGCGTCCGCTCCGCGGAACGTAAAAAGTTCTTCACGCGAATGCGCCAACAAACCGCTGACATTATTTGCATTTAGGAAACAAAAGCCCAACTACATCGACTTAATCCCCCCCTTTTTGCCCCACTACTTCTATCATGATGCATGAGAAAAAAGGTTATAGTGGGCTGGCTTTATACTGCAAAAATCAGCCCGACAAAATCATTAACGGTATCGGCTGACGGGAAGTCGACGTAGAAAGTTGTTTTAGCGAAGCTCAATTTGGAAATTTAAGCGTCATTTCGCTTTGCTTACCTTCCGACTCATCTAGCAAAGACAACAAGTTTTCAAGCTTCACCTTATGAAGACGTCGCCTCTATTTACCAAATCCGGCTATTGCGCATTTTCGAGCTCCTGCCGCCCATTCCACGGCGCAACTTTAAATAGAAGCAACATCCCAGGGATCGCAATGACGAAACAAAACAGGAAAAAAGCCACCCACCCGAACCACTCAACCAAATAACCCGTTGCGGCATTAGCAAAAGTGCGCGGCACGGCGGCCAGACTTGTGAACAACGCAAATTGCGTTGCAGTGTAAAGCGGGTGCGTGGCATGAGCAATAAAAGCAACAAAGGCCGCCGTCCCCAACCCTACCCCTAACGCCTCAATCCCAATAACCACACCCAGCCACAACAAACTGTGCCCCACCAATGCCAGCCAAGCAAAGCCTAAAATAGCAATCATCTGCACTAAGCCGAAAATCCACAAAGCGCGGTTAATTCCAAGCTTAACCATCCAAATGCCGCCGAGCAACCCACCCACGACACTTGGCCACAACCCGGCATTCTTAGCGATAAGCCCAATCTCTGTTTTGCTAAAGCCCATATCCAGATAAAACGGCGTAGCCAGCGCAGTGGCCATACTATCGCCTAACTTGTAGAAAAAGATAAAGCAAAGTATCAACGCCGCTGACTTCAAACCATTACGACCGATAAACTCTTGAAATGGCTCAACAACAGCCGTCCTGAGCGTCTTCGGAGCCCCATTCTTAAGCTCCGGTTCACTGACAAAAAGAGTCATAGCGACACCCAACAACATGAACAATGCAGTGATAAAAAACACACCACTCCATGGCAAATGATCGGCCAGAATGAGCGATAAAGACCCCGGTATCAAACCCGCAATTTTGTATGCATTGACATGCACTGCATTACCCAGTCCGAGCTCGGCATCCAACAATAATTCACGTCGATAGGCGTCCAATACAATATCTTGCGATGCACTGAAAAATGCGACTACAACTGCAAGATAGGCAATTGCCCATAAATCCAGATCAGGATGTAGCATTCCAAATGCAGGAATGGATAACAATAATGCCATTTGCGTAATTAAGAGCCAGCCTCGCCGCCGCCCTAGCGGCGGGACGAAGCGATCAAACAGCGGCGCCCAAAAAAACTTCCAGGTATACGGCAATTGAATTAAAGCAAACAAGCCTATCGCTTTTAAATCGACGCCTTCAGACCGCAACCATGCCGGCAGCAACCCGATTAGAATATACAGAGGCAAACCAGAGCTAAATCCAGTGAAAACGCAAATGAGCATTCGCCTATTAAAGAACGCCTGCTTGACGCTTGAATTATTTGCCACAGAACACCTCTAAAAGCGACATGTCGCAACGATGCGACTAAATTTATACTGGTTTAAATTTTGAGAGTTTGACAGACAAATAATTCAGCCATAAACAGCCCCATGCCATTTTTACTGAATAGAGCCAAAATCAAAAGACTAGCTAAGAGGAATCAGAATACTTCATGCCCAGCTATTAACTAAACACAAATGAGAAAAGCCGAACATCAATTCGTAATATCCGGCCTTACAAAACAACAGCACCGCACTGAAAGTGCGGCGCCTTAGCAAAAACTAACCGTTAATCAGATAATGAACAACAATACTCGCCACGTAACCACCGGCAATTGCAGGCGTCCATTTCAAGTGACTGAAAAAGGTATACTTATGATCGGACTGCCCCATTAAGGCGACCCCGGCAGCAGAACCCACCGATAACAGCGAACCACCAACACCGGCAGTTAAAGTCACCAATAACCACTGATACAGATCCATATCCAGATTCATATTCAGCACCGCAAACATAACAGGAATGTTATCAACAATCGCCGAAATCACGCCCACTAAAATATTTGCAGTTGTAGCGCCTAGACCATCGTACATAGCGCTGGACAATAGCTCAAGATAACCGATATAGCCTAAACCGCCGACAGCGAATACCACACCGAAGAAAAACAACAAGGTATCCCATTCCGCATGACGCACTTTATCGAAAATATCAAACGCATCATCACCTTCAACGCGATAGACAGTTTTTAAACGATACCCGTAAAGCATTAACACGGAAAGACCGACCATCATGCCCATAAACGGTGGCAAATGCAGCGCCTGCTTAAAGCTTACCGCCGTAACGATAGTCAACAAGAACATTACACAAACCACTATCGCACCCGGTTTTAATTGCACCGCCGCCTCATCGGAAACCTTCGGTTGCTCATCAGGTACAGCAAAATACATTACTGCCGCCGGCACCCCGTAATTCACCGCAGATGGAATAAACAATTTGAAAAAATCAAAAAACTCCGCGTACTCAGCCTGCCAAACCATCAAGGTAGTAATATCGCCAAAAGGACAGAACGCACCGCCCGCATTAGCCGCAACCACCAAATTAACAAAACCGATGCTGACAAATTTCGGATTATCCGCACCTACCGCCATAACCACCGCGCCGACCAATAAAGCCGCCGTCAAGTTATCAGCTACCGAGGACAAGAAGAACGTAATAACGCCGGTAATCAAAAACAGCTTGCGATAGCCGAACTGCCTTCTTACCAGCCAGGAACGCAAAGCCTCAAACACGTTACGCTCGGCCATTGAGTTGATATAAGTCATGGCAACCAGCAGGAATAACATTAACTCTGCATATTCTTTCAAATTGTATTCGAAAGCTTCGTGCATGTCCTCAGCAGAAACACCCGCTTGAGCAGCTAAAACGGCCGCATTCGCCCAAATAATGCCGGCGGCCAGAATAACCGGCTTGGACTTGCTTAGATGAGTAAACTCTTCCGCCATAACAAAGCCATAGGCAATGATAAAGATCAAAACAGTATAAACACCCCGTTCCGTCCCCGTCAGCCCGAGACTTTCAAAACCACCCGCCATCGCCATTCCAGGCAACAGCAATAGAGACAACAAGACAACCAATGACCGCACCAAAATAACCCCCTAATTTTTATTTCAAAATAAATTAACCAAAAACACCCAAAATTTAGCGGACAATATTAGCACCATACAATAACCTTTGTCATTTTATGACCCGCAGTATATGATAATTGGTTGTAATTACTCGCCTGGACAGGCACTAAGCGCTTATTTATGTATCAGTATAACGACACCGACCAAACACTCATCGAACAACGGGTAGCTCAATTTAGAAGGCAGACGGAAAGCTTTTTAAAAGGCGAAATTTCTGACGATCAATTTCGCGCATTGCGCTTAATGAATGGCCTCTACATTCAAACTCACGCCCCGATGCTGCGGATAGCCGGCCCCTACGGCCTGCTTAACGCCAAACAAATTCGAAAATTAGCGCACATTGCCCGTACCTACGACAAAAATTACTGTCATTTTACGACCCGGCAAAACATCCAGTTCAACTGGCCCCAACTGGAAAGAGTCCCCGATATTCTTGAAGAATTGGCCGAAGTCCAAATGCACGCCATCCAAACCAGCGGCAACTGCCTGAGAAACACCTCAACCGATCACTTGGCCGGTGTCTGTATCGACGAGATTGAAGATCCCCGCCCTTATTGCGAGATTATCCGACAATGGACCACCCTGCATCCAGAATTCGCCTACCTGCCGCGAAAATTCAAGATTGCGGTAAGCGGTGCAAAGCATGATAGAGCAGCCACCCAATTCCATGACATTGGCTTGCACTTGGTTAAAAACGACGCAGGAGAAACCGGCTTTAGAGTGCTTGTCGGCGGAGGCCTGGGACGCACGCCGATCATAGGCCAAGTCATCAAACCCTATTTAGAAAAGAAACACCTATTGTCTTATCTGGAAGCCATACTGCGGATATACAACCTGTTCGGCCGCCGGGACAACAAATACAAAGCGCGTATTAAAATCCTGGTCAAAGAATCGGGCATGGAGAAATTCTCCGAATTGGTCGAAAAAGAATGGCTGCTAATCCGCGACGACCTGGAACTGGCGCCTGATCGCATAGAAGCCATCAAAGCCCAGTTTGCGCCGCCTGCTTACGAGACAGATGCCGCGCAAGACACCAGCTTTGCGCAGCAACAACTCGAAAACAAGGCATTTGCCACCTGGGTTAAACACAACACTGCCGATCACAAAGTGCCCGGATACCGCGCCGCATTCATCTCGCTAAAAGCACCGGACTCGCCTCCGGGTGACATGACCGATACGCAGCTTGACGCGGTTGCCGACTTGGCCGATCAATACAGCTTTGGTGAACTCAGAAGCACGCACCGGCAAAACCTGATTCTTGCCGACGTCAAACAAGCCGACCTGTTCGCGCTGTGGCAACAACTCGACGCACTGAAACTGGCCACACCCAATATCGGCACCGCGACCGATATGATTTGCTGCCCCGGTCTCGACTTTTGCTCGCTCGCCAACGCCGGCTCTATCGGTATCGCCAAAGAAATCAACGAAGCGCTTGATGACATGGACTACCTGCATGATATTGGCGATGTAAAAATCAACATGTCCGGCTGCATGAACGGCTGTGCGCACCAAAGCGTCGGCCATATCGGCATACTGGGCGTCGACAAAAAAGGCGTTGAATGGTATCAACTGACCTTGGGCGGTTCCTCCGAAAACGAGGCGGCTATCGGCGAAAGACTGGGACCAGCCGTTGCCAAAGACCAAGTCACCCAAGCCATCACCACCATACTGGACGTTTATATCAAGCAACGCCTGGAAGACGAGTCCTTTCTGGACATGGTAAAGCGCGTTGGCATCAACCCATTCAAAGAGCAAGTCTATGCAGATAATTAAAGACAAACAGATTGTTGACGACAGCTGGAGCTATATTGCCGATGACGCCGAACTGAAAGATGGCGACATCAGCGTTTCACTAGCCCGCTGGAAAAAAGACAAGCAACAATTGCTTAAATCTAACGGCAAGATAGGCGTCAGGATCGGACCCGCCGATTCGCTTGAAGACATCGCCGCCGATTTAAAGGACATCCAGTTAATCGAACTCGATTTCCCCGCCTTTGCCGATGGCCGCATGTTTTCCCATGCCTGGCTGCTCAGAGGCCGCTACAACTATCAAGGCGAGATCCGGGCGACCGGTCACTTCGTGCGCGACCAAGTATTTTATTTGTCTCGTGTCGGCGTTAATGCATTCAGTCTTGAAAAAACCGAAGACCTACCTGTGGCGCTGTCTAACTTGAATGACTTTAGCGTCAATTACCAAAAGTCGATTCGTTAATCCGCGTTAGTTCACCACGAAGGCACGAAGTGATGTAGGGTGGGTTTCGCTACGCTCTACCCATCCTACCGCGCTCGATTATGGCGTTAGGCTCCCAGTCCTCAACCAGAACATGCGTAGCATGACCAACTGAATCAAGGAGCGACTTGAAACTCATAACGTGATTTGGGCCGCACACGAAAAGAGTAGGCCAGACATTTTGGTTTTGCAGCTCCTTAAGCCAGTATTGTTCACGCCTAATTTCCTCAGCTGCTAGCCGATTAATTTTCTCATCTTCACTAAGGCTGTTCTGTTTTACCTCAAGTTCGATTTCTCCTGGCCCGATGATTCCAACACGAACCCTCTCAGAGTTCGTTGGATCACAATAACGATGAGAAAGCTCAAGCTCAGTGGCAACCCGAGATGGCACGGACTGGATGCTCTGGTAATAAACAAGCCCATCACTACTCATCTCCTCGGCAATTCCACTCAAGCTCCATTCACGACAAGCATTCAAAAGGAAATTACGAAGTAGTTCTGCATTCTCATTCGCGCAGTTCTTTCCTCCCGCTTGGTAAGTGTGACGCGTTCCAACGATTACTACGGATGGCTGCATAAAAGGTACTCACTCAATAATTATAAAGTTCCGGCGTCCTTAGCGTAATTTAAGGACTTCACAACAAAACAGTAATTTTGCCCACAAATTTAAGACATAAAAAACCCGAATCCCAGCAAACATCCCTGCCTGCCAAAATCCGGGTTTTTCGATTACCGCTACAAGCTAATGCTTATTTATGCATAATACTCATGCCTTTTAACAAGGTCAGCGCCTCATATAAAGGATAATCCTTCGTTTCCAGAGCTTCCTTGTTTTCGCCTTGCTCGCCTTCACCGTCGGTGCTTTTTCCTTTGCCATTTTGCAAATGACGCGACAAATCAGCCTCTTTGACTGGCTTGAATTCCGTTTTTTCCAACGACTCCAGCTTGACGCGGGCTAAGGTAATGTCCGGCTCAATACCCTCGGCCTGGATGGAGCGGCCTGAAGGCGTGTAGTACCTGGCTGTCGTCAGCTTAACTGCCGAACCGTTACTGGTTGGCAATATAGTCTGCACCGAACCTTTACCGAACGATTTCTCACCCATAATTACAGCGCGCTTTTGATCCTGCAAAGCTCCGGCGACAATCTCCGAGGCTGAGGCGGAACCGGCGTTGATCAACACGACCATCGCCGCGCCGTCAATAAGGTCATCGGGAGAGGCATTAAAGCGCATTTCCGAGTTTTCAATACGGCCTTCGGTGTAGACGATCAGGCCGCTCTTGATGAACGCGTCACTGACTTCAACTGCTGCATTCAGCACGCCACCGGGATTGTTTCTTAAATCCAGCACCAAGCCTTTAAGACTGCCCCCATTCTCTTTTTTCAATGCAGCGAGAGCTTCTTTAAGGCTTTCCCCGGTTCCTGATTGAAAGCTGCTGATCCGCACATAGCCGTAACCTTTTTCCAGCATCCGGTTTTTTACGCTTTTAACTTTTATAATATCGCGGGTTATGTTGATTTTTAAAGGCGCTTCCATCCCTTCGCGAACAACCGTCAACAAAATCTTGCTGCCGGGCTCGCCGCGCATAAGCTTGACCGCATCCGCCAAGGTCATGCCTTTTACCGGCTGATCATCAAGTCTGACAATCAGGTCTCCGGTTTTAATGCCGGCTCTTTGGGCCGGAGTGTCATCTATAGGGGAAACCACTTTAACAAAGCCGTTTTCCATCGTAACTTCGATGCCCAGGCCGCCGAATTGCCCGGTTGTACCCTCTTTTAATTCCTGGTATTCCTCGGCAACCAAATAAGCGGAATGAGGATCAAGCCCGCTCAACATGCCGCGGATGGCATCTTCCAATAATTTTTTGTCGGAAACGGGCTCTACATAGTCCCTTTTGATTCGTCCGAAAATTTCCGTGAATGCGCGCAAGTCTTCATAAGGCAGGGTTTCTGTTTCAGCCACAGGCTCTGCCTTACCCCGCTCGGCAAAGACGCTGCCGCAGATGCCCATAAAAACACCCAACATAATCCCTAAGGACAAAATGAAAATATTTTTCTTTTTTAACATGTACCTTACAACTCCAAACACTGGATTTCCTAAAACATGACCATACACAGTTAACTAACTTGATCCCGATTACTTTCGGCACCACTCAAGCGGATCAACCGGCTTACCTTTGTTGCGTATTCCAAAATATAACCCGGAATGACTGCGCCCACCGCTTTGCCCAACGGAAGCAATGACTTCACCGACATCCACCCACTCACCAACCTGCCGATATAAACTCTGATTAAACGCATAAAGGGTCATATAGCCCTTGCCGTGATCAATAATAATCAACAAGCCAAAACCGCGCAGCCAATCAGAAAATACCACTTTCCCGCTGGTAATCGCACGTATCTCCGTTCCCTCACTGGCGTCAATTAACACGCCATCCCAAATGCTCTCCGTGCTCTCCGCCCGCACACTGCCGAACTTATTGGTTAACCGCCCCTTGACAGGCCAAGGCAGTTGTCCTTTAAGTGACGAAAAGTCGCCCTTAAGCTTGGGAAAATCATCCTTGGAATCCGGCAAGTCTTTGGCCGGCTCGGCCGGAGCCTCAACAGCCTCATGCAATTTTTTGGATTGCTCAACCTCAAAAGAAAGATCATTGGTCGATCTTTGCAATGACGATACCAGATTTTTCAGCTTGTTTTCACTTTCTTTCAAGTGAATTATTTGCTGTTCATTTGAAGAAAAATCGCTTTTTAATTGCGTCAGCAGTTCAGATCTTCGTTTTCTTACGCCGTCTGCGACTATCTGCTCTGATTTCTTTTGCTCAAGACTTTTCTCTAAAAGCTCGGTTTCCTGCTGTTGCTGCTCATCCAATTGATCCAAATGCCGCACAGACTCAGAAATACTGGCCAGTTTTGTCAAGCGCGCCTTATTAAGATAATCATAATAAACCAGCATCCGACTGGATAATGTAGGATCTTGCTGATTGAGAAGAAGCTTCAACTGTTCCTTTTGCCCCATTGCATAGGCGGCTTTTATTTGACCTGCTAATTCTTTGTTTTCCTTAGCGACTTCATTTTGAAGACGCTGCTTTTCCTGGCGAATCCTGGTCAAATTCTGGCGTTTTTGTTCAACTTGGGTCTGCAATGTTCTTAATAAAGCGGCCGTCTTCCCGTAGAGTTTTTCAACCTCACCCAACTGCGTGTTTAGCGTATTTCGCTGCTGTTGAATCCGCTCCCTATTTTGTCCGGCCTCTGCTATGCCCGACTGAACTTCATTTAGCTCTTCGCTTTTTTCCGAGATTTCCGCATTACTTTCATGAACAAACGCACTCAGCAAAAGGCAAAAAACCAGCTTCTTTATCATCCACAGATTAAACAGACTTGAAAGGTGCATCAGCCATTGCAATGGCATTGTTTTCTTTGTCCAACGTGTAACCGAATCCGTCAAGGATCAGCAATACCAGAGGCTTTGGCCGATTCAACATCTTTATCTTTATCTCCCGATACTAAAAAAAATCCACATTACTATTATCTCTACAAAACAAACTGCTTTGCGCCCCATTTTATTCTTCATTACCAAAAATGGTTGTAGTGATGTATTATTTTGCCAGATTTACTGGTTTTTTATCTTTTGGCTGGTGCCAATTGTGCAATCAAGTAGTCATTATATTAATACACGTTGACAACAGTTGTGTATAAATAATTCTTCACGGGTTCTTTTTTAATCAAATTCAATAAACTAGAAGCGTTAACCCACCTATGAAAATTAAAGACCAGCACACAGACACAACCGATGCCGATATAGCCAGGGCGGCTTACTGCTTAAAGGCAATGTCGCATCCATTGCGTTTGAAAATATTGTGTGTTCTGGGCAATGATTCAATCTGCGTACAAGACATCGTCGATCAGGTCGGCACCAGCCAAAGCAATATTTCCCAGCATTTGGCTATTCTCAAGGAGAAAAATATTCTCGGCTCCAAAAAACAGGCTAACCGCGTTTATTACTATATTGACGATGCCCGTATGCTGTTACTCATTAAAATGATGCAGGAAGTCTTCTGCCCCAATCGTTAATTCATCTTTTCACTTAACTTTTACAACAAATCCATGGAACGTTACCTAGAATTCATTTTAAATCACTACATCTTATCTCTCGCTCTGGCAGTCGTTACTTACTTATTAATCCAGGAATTATTCGATGCCGCATTCAAGAAATTCGGCGCGATTTCTCCTTTACTGGCTGTCGCTAAAATGAATGATAGCGATACAGTCGTCATTGATGTCCGCGAGCCGGAGGAATTCCTTGCCGGCCATATTGAAAACGCGATCAACACCCCGTTGGGCAACCTGCCTGCTCACCTGTCAAAACTGGAAGCTGACAAAAACAAACCTGTCCTTATTGCCTGCCAAAGCGGAACCCGCTCCGCATCCGCAGGAAAAATATTAACTAAAGCAGGATTCGAACAGGTTTTCGTTATCACCGGCGGCATGCAGGCCTGGGAAAACGACTACAAATTGCCTATCAAAGCAGCCGGCAAACACAAAAACTAAATCGACACTCCCATTCATTAGCCCTAATCTTAAAAATTCATCATGACCGAAGAAAGCAACGCAGTAGAAAAACAATTTTCCATCCAGAAAATTTATACCAAAGACCTATCTTTTGAGACCCCCAACTCGCCCAAGGTATTCACCGAAAAATGGGAGCCCGCTGTCGACTTTAATCTGGGCACCCATGTTTTGCCTTTAGATAACTCAATGTACGAAGTAGCCCTTGCGGTAACCATCACCGTAAAAAACGGCGACGCAACAGCCTATCTTGTTGAAGTCAATCAAGCAGGAATTTTTGCTTTAGCCGGTTTTAATGATGCCGAAATGGGCCCCATGCTTGGCAGTTTTTGCCCCAATATCCTTTTTCCTTACGCAAGAGAGGCTATTTCCGATCTCGTCACTAGAGGCGGCTTTCCGCAGATGGTTTTAGCCCCGGTAAATTTCGACGCGTTATACTCGCAGCATTTACAACAAGCACAGCAAGCGCCAGGCTCCGACGCCATCAACTAACCTCCGTCCTGAGCTTGTCGAAGGATCGCTCGATGAATAAAAAAATAGCCGTCCTGGGTGCTGGCTCATGGGGAACGACTTTGGCGATTCTGGCAGCCAGAAATGGTTGCCGGACGCTTTTATGGGGTCATAACCGGGAACACATGGCATCGCTGGCACAAGATCGGGAAAACAAACGCTATTTACCCGGCCCGGTTTTCCCTGAAAACCTCAGCGTGACTTCCGATTTGGCTGAAGTGGCGGGTTTTTGCAACCTGATACTGGTTTCCGTTCCCAGTCATGCATTTAAAGACACCCTGCTTAAACTCAAAGCGTATTTGCCCGATGGCATACAAATAGCGTGGGCAACCAAAGGCTTTAATTCCGATAACGGCTCCTTGCTGCACAAAGTCGTAGCCGATATTTTTTCCGAGCAAACTCCGGCGGCCTTGCTTTCGGGCCCCAGTTTTGCTGCGGAAGTCGCGGCCGACCTGCCGACAGCCATCACGATCGCTTCGCCCCAGCCGGATTTTGCAGCGCTTCTGGCCGACATCCTGCATAGCGAGCGTTTCCGAACTTACACCAACTCGGATCTGATCGGCGTAGAAGTCGGCGGCGCCGTCAAAAACGTCATGGCGATAGCAGCGGGCATTGCCGACGGCCTCGGCTTAGGCGCCAACACGCGGGCGGCACTGATCACCCGTGGGCTAAACGAAATTATCCGGCTCGGGGTCAAACTTGGCGGCAAACAGGAAACCTTTATGGGCTTGGCGGGCCTTGGCGACCTTATCTTGACCTGCACCGACAACCAATCCAGAAACCGGCGCTTCGGTTTAGCCTTGGGACAGGGCAAAGACCGGGCAGAGGCTATACAGGAAATCGGCCAGGAAATTGAGGGCATTTCAGCGGCAAAAGAAACCTTTTTGCTGGCTAAAAAACATGGCGTGGACATGCCTATCACCGAACAAACCTACAAGGTTTTATATGAAGGTCTGGCCCCGCTGGAGGCCGTACAGAACCTGTTGGCCCGCGAACAAAAAGCCGAGTCGTAATTTACAACAGAACACGGATGACACGGATTTGACTGATAAACACAGATAAAAATTTTATACGGAAAAACTATTTATAGAAAATCAAATCCGTTTAAACCCGTCTCATCAGTGTCATCCGTGTTCCATTTCTCTAGCTATTAAGGAATGTGCCTGAATAACTTGAGCACGTTTTATTTTTAAACCATGAAGAACATGAAAGGCATGAAGGATTGATGTCTTCATGGTCATTGCGTAAATTAATTGATGTCTGTTCCTAAGCCTATTTTATCGCCGCTCCGGCAAAACCCAGCTGCCGCCAAGCCTCATACAAGACAATAGCGACGGTATTGGACAAATTCAGACTGCGGCTTTCCGCCTGCATCGGCAAATACAAGCATCGCTCGACACCTAAGTCCGCCAATACAGTTGCAGGCAAGCCGCGCGTCTCAGGCCCGAACAAAAAAGCATCCTGCGGCTGAAAACTCACTTCACTGTAACAAGCGTTCCCTTTGGTCGTCAGCGCAAACATCCGCCCCGGCTTAATGCTGTCGACAAAATCAGCCAATGAGTCGTGCTCTTTAACCGCCACCCACTCATGGTAATCCAGCCCGGCCCTGCGCAGTTTTTTGTCATCCAATTCAAAACCCAGCGGCTTGATCAAATGCAACTGCATGCCGGCGTTGGCGCATAGCCGGATAATATTCCCGGTGTTGGCGGGAATTTCCGGCTCAAACAAAACGATATGAAACATGCTCAGAACTTGTTATCGATATTGACCGGCTTCAGTTTCCATATCTCGGTGTTGTAATCGGTGATGGTTCTGTCAGTGGAAAACTTGCCGCTGGCGGCGCAGTTTAAGATACTCATTTTGGTCCAGTGATCCTGATCCTTGTAAGCCGCTTCCACGCGTTTTTGTGCATCGATAAAACTGCGAAAATCGGCTGCCGTCATCCAGGGATCGTGAGGACTTTTTATTGAGGCCAGAATATCATCGAAAATACCCGGCTCGAATTGATTAAAATGCCCGCACTCGAGCAGCTTAATGACCCTCAGCAAATCCTCATCCTGATTGATGATCGCATTAGGGTCATAGTGACGGCTCATTTCTTCAACCTGCTCTTCGGTCAAACCGAACAGGAAGAAATTCTCATCCCCGACTTCTTCGCGAATCTCAATATTGGCGCCGTCCAATGTGCCGATAGTCAACGCGCCGTTCATCATAAACTTCATATTGCCGGTACCCGAAGCTTCTTTACCGGCCGTTGAAATTTGCTCGGAAAGGTCGGCGCCCGGACAGATTTTCTCCATCGCGGAAACCCGGTAATTGGGCAAGAAAACCAGCTTTAATTTTCTGCCCACGTCGGGATCGGAATTAATCACGTTTGAGACATTGTTGATCAGCTTGATGATTTTTTTCGCCATGTAATAGCCCGGCGCAGCTTTCCCGCCGATCAATACGCAACGATCCGTCCAGTTCGCCGTGTCGCCGCGCTTAATCCGGTCGTACAGATGAATCACATGCAGCACATTCAACAGTTGGCGTTTGTATTCATGAACGCGCTTAACCTGCACGTCAAAAATGGCGTCGACATTAAAATCGACGTCATGTTCATGCTTCTTGTAATCGATCAGTTTTTGCTTTGCACCTTGCTTGATTTCATGCCAGCGCTTGCGGAACTTCTTATCTTCGGCAAAAGGCTCGAGCTTCTTCAACTGCGACAAATCCGTCAGCCAGCCGTTGCCTATCGTAGCGGTAATCAGTTCGGCCAACTCGGGATTACATGCCGCCAGCCAGCGACGCGGGGTAACGCCATTGGTTTTATTGTTGAATTTGTCCGGCCAGAACTCGTAAAAATCACGGAACAAACCTTGCTGCAATAATTTCGAATGCAACGCAGCAACGCCGTTGACCGAATAGCTGCCGACGATAGCCAGATAGGCCATCCTGACATGTTGCTCGTCACCTTCTTCAATAATAGACATGCGTCTTAACCGGTCGGTATCACCCGGCCAATGCGCGGAGACTTCGGCCATAAAATGGGCGTTAATATCGAAGATGATCTCCATCAGCCTTGGCAACAGCTGCTTGAACAGGCTCACCGACCACCGTTCCAGGGCCTCCGGCAACAAGGTGTGATTGGTATAGGCCATCGTTTTGCGGGTAATCGCCCATGCATCGTCCCAAACCAAACCGTGAACATCCAACAGTAAGCGCATGAGTTCCGCAACCGCTATGCTCGGATGCGTATCGTTTAACTGAAAGGTATTCTTCGCCGCAAACTCGGAAAAATTATTGCCGTGACGGCCAACCCAGGAACCGATCACATCCTGCAAACTGGCGGAAGCAAGCAGGTACTGCTGACGCAGGCGCAAGGCCTTGCCGTTTTCATTGGCGTCATTCGGATACAACACCATCGTAATATTTTCAGCGGTATTTTTTGCCGCGACCGATTCGGCATAATCGCCGGCATTAAACTCCTGCAAATTAAATTCTTCAGTCGCCGTGGCTTTCCATAAGCGCAACGTGTTTACGGTGCCGTTCCTGTATCCCGGAATCGGCGTATCGTAAGGCACCGCGAGTATATCCTGCGTGTCCATCCAGCTGGTCCTCTTGTTGCCGAACTCATCGATATGCGACTCTGTGCGCCCGCCGAATTTAATCCTGTGCGTGTACTCGGGACGTTCAATTTCCCAGACATTGCCGTTACGCAGCCAATGGTCCGGTTTTTCGACCTGCTCGCCATTGATAATATCCTGAGAAAACATCCCGTATTCATAACGCAAACCGTAACCGGTCACCGGCAGCCGCAAGGTTGCACAACTATCGATAAAACAAGCCGCCAAACGGCCCAGGCCGCCATTGCCCAAACCGGCATCCGGCTCGCTTTCAACCAGCTCTTCCATCTCAAGGCCCAAATCGTACATGGCCTGTTCAACCGCCTCGGTAATGCCCAGATTCAGCATCGCATTACTTAAGGTCCGTCCCATTAAAAACTCCATCGACAGATAGTAGGCCCGTTTGCAATCCGTCTCTTTATAAGTATTGTAAGTTTTTTTCCAGCGCTCTATGAGCCGGTCGCTGATAGCCATCGACAGCGCCTCATAAGCATAGTGCGGCGACGTGCAGTTTTCATCCCTACCCAAACGGTGGCTGTAATAACGCTTGAAATCGGCAACAAAATCCTGCTCAGCCATGCCCAATTCAGGGAGTATAGTAATTGTGGATTTCGGTTTGCTTGTTTTAAAACTTCTGTGCGGCATATTCTTAAATACTACAAAGTTGATATTAGGTTGATGTTAACGACTTTTTGTTATTTAACCAAAACTATTCGACACCTCGCTGCACCGCACCCGCGCCATGCAGCCGTCTTTTGTCAATAGCTGCCCCCCCTATCGCAGGGCTTTTTCCCAGCGGCTGACGACTGCGGCGGCGATGCTGTTGCCGAATACATTGGTTGCGCTACGCCCCATATCCAGAACCTGATCGACGGCCAATAGCAACAGCAAACCGGCTTCGGGGATATGAAATATAGACAGCGTGGCCGCAATGACGATCAACGAAGCCCTGGGTACGCCGGCCACGCCCTTGCTGGTGAACAGCAGCGTCAACAGCATAATCAGCTGGTCGCCCAGCGCCATATCGATGCCGTAAGCCTGGGCGATAAAAAGCACCGCAAAGGTCATGTACATCATACTGCCGTCGAGGTTGAATGAATAACCCAGCGGCAGCACCAGCCCGCAGACTTTTTCATCGCAGCCGAAGCGTTCCAGTTGCTGCAACAGTTTCGGGTAAGCGCTTTCGCTGCTGGCGGTGCCGAAAGCCAGCAACATCGGTTCGCGGATGTGGCGAATCAGGGACAGGATTTTGCGCCCCAAAATCAGGAAACCGACGCTGCCCAGCACAGCGCACAGCAGCACCAGCCCGAGATAAAACTCGCCGATAAACCGGCCGTAACTGAGCAACACGCCGATGCCGTTTTGCGCGATGACCGAAGCCACCGCCGAAAACACCGCAACCGGCGCGGTGTGCATCACGTAGCCGGTGACTTTCAACATAATGTGCGTCAGCGAATCGAGCAGCTTGACGGTCGGGTGAGCGAGTTCGCCCAGCGAGGCGCAGGCCACGCCGAAGAACATCGAGAACACCACGATCTGCAATATCTCGTTGGCCGCCATCGCTTCGATGATGCTTTTTGGGAACATATGCGAAACAAAATTGCCCAGTGTCGGGGCAGCCTGCGGCAAGCCGGTTTTCGCTCCGACTTCGGGCAGCGCCATGTGCAGCGAACTGCCCGGTTCAAAGCCATTCACCAGCAGCATCCCCAGTAGCAGGCTGAAAATCGACGCCGAAAAAAACCACAACATCGCCTTGAGGCCGACCCGTCCGACGGTTTGGATGTCGCCCATTTTGGCCATGCCCACAACCAGCGTCGAAAAAACCAGCGGCGCGATAATCATCTTGACCAGACGCAGGAAAATATCGGTCAGCGCGGCAAAAATCCCGACGATCTGTTTCATGGTCGCGGTTCCGCCCAGCTTCAGATTGAGTAGTTCGCCAACGATGATGCCGAGTATCAGCGCTATAACGACGTAGAATGTCTGGCGGTTGGGTTGCTGGGTGTGAGTGGTCATAAACTAAAATGCATTGTTAAAAATAAAAAGATTTTCACCACGAAGGACATGAAGATCACGAAGGCTAAGAAGTGTGTTTCTTCGTGCTCTTCATGCCCTTCATGGTAAATAAAAGCCTATATCCAGCTAACAACACCGTTTGATTCCATTCCACTTTTCATCCTGCCACTGCTTGAAAAAAGCCTCTTTGCTCAGCGGTGTATCTCCTTGGTGATGCTCCGCATGGTGCTGTAAATAACGTTCGTAAGCGTCGTCGCCGGAAAGGCGGCGCACGACACGCCAAAACGCTTTGAGTTTGCTAAGGAAGTACTGATTTAATCCTTCGACAAGCTCAGGATGAACGGTAAGTTTTTGATTTCGTTCGTGGTGAGCTTGTCGAACCATGAACGAAATCAATTTGTTCAGCGCTTCCCTAAACATCAGTCCCTCACCCAGTCTTCAACCAGACGGCTCGGCGTATGCGGCGATTCCGCCAGCGGCAGCACCGGTTTTCCTGCCAGATAACGGCTGCAAACCCGCAGCATATCGAACACGATCAACCACAACAAGGCCACAAAAAACAGCGTTATCCAGCCGTCCAGATGCAGGTTGAAGATCAACTGCGGCGCAACAGCCGCTTTCTCCGGCGGCAACGCACCTGCCGCCAGTTTGTCGGCCAAATCGTTGGCCGCGGAAAAGAAGCCGATCCGTATATTGTCGCTGGCGATTTTCTTCCATGCCGCCGTACTGGTGATCGTCACCAGCCAGGTCAGCGGCAAGCCGGTCACCCAGGCGTATTTGAATTTGTCCGATTTAACCAAAATGCCGGTCGCCACGCACAGCGCAATCGCGGCCAGCATCTGGTTGGCAATGCCGAACAGCGGCCACAAGATATTGACCCCGCCGTTCGGGTCGATCACGCCGATGTACAGAAAATAGCCCCAACCGGCCACCACCACCGCACTGGTCAAAACGACCGACGGCGTCCACGAGGTTTCCGCCATTTTCGGCCAGATATTGCCGAGCATATCCTGCAACATGAAGCGGCCGACGCGGGTTCCGGCATCCAGTGTGGTCAGGATAAAAATAGCCTCGAACATGATCGCAAAGTGGTACCACAAGGCCAGCATGCTCTCGCCGAACGCGCTGCCGAAAATACTCGCCATGCCGACAGCCAAAGACGGCGCGCCGCCGGTTCTGGCGAACAGCGTCGCCTCGCCCATTTGACTGGCCAACAACTGCATCTGCTCTACAGTAACCGGAAAGCCCCACGAGGAAATCTTGGCAACGGCGTCAACAGCCTCCTTGCCGACCACGCCCGCCGGGCTGTTGATCGCAAAAAACACGCCCGGATCAAGCACGGTCGCGGCCATCATCGCCATGATCGCGACAAAAGATTCCAGCAACATGCCGCCGTAGCCGATCATGCGTATATCACGCTCGTTGCTGAGCAGTTTCGGCGTGGTGCCGGAAGCGATCAGCGAGTGGAAACCGGAAATCGCGCCGCAAGCAATGGTGATAAACACGAACGGGAACAGCTTGCCGCCAAAAATAGGCCCGGTGCCGTCGATGAACTGCGTCAACGCAGGCATCTTCACGGTCGGCTGCAACATGATAATCGCCACCGCCAGCAAAGTAATCGTGCCGAGCTTAACGTAAGTCGACAGATAATCGCGCGGCGCCAGCAACAGCCAAACCGGCAAAATCGCCGCCGCAAAACCGTAAGCCATCACCCACCAGGCCAGCGTCAAACCTTCGTGATCGAACCAAACGCGCAGGGTAGGATTGTGATCGATCCAACCGCCACCGACCACGGCCAGCAACAGCAAACCTACACCCAACGCAGACGCTTCCAGCACTTGGCCGGGACGAAAACTGCGCATGTACAGGCCGACGATCATCGCAATCGGAATCGTCGCCGACACCGTAGCCGTCGCCCACGGGCTGTGCTTCATCGCGTTGACCACGACCAGCCCCAGCACCGCAATCAGGATGATCATGATCGCAAACGTGCCGATCAGCGCCGCCGTGCCACCCAATGCGCCCAGCTCGTCGCGCGCCATCTGGCCCAGGCTTTTGGCGTCGCGCCGGGTGGACAAAAACAGTGTAGTCATATCCTGCACGCAACCGCCCAGCACCGCGCCGAACAATATCCACAGCGTGCCCGGTAAATAACCGAACTGCGCGGCCAGCGTCGGCCCGACCAGCGGCCCGGGCCCTGCAATCGCCGCAAAATGATGACCGAACACGATCCATTTATTGGTCGGCACAAAATCGCGGCCGTTATCCAAACGTTCGGCCGGTGTCGCCCGCGTCTCGTCAACCACCAATACCGTCGCAGTAATCCACGCCGCGTAAAAACGGTAGGCAATGGCGTAAACGCACAAGGCGGCGGTTATAAACCACAGCGTGTTGATGTGCTCGCCACGGTTCAAGGCAATGCCGCCGACGGCTGCCGCGCCGAGCGCGGCAATCAGTATCCAGATTGAATTTTTCAGTAGATTATTCATTAGGCATCTTCTATTTATTATTGATGTTTTAATGGTAAAACCAAGGAGATTATCCTTGAAAATGGCTAAATTGCGATAGGATTATGGTCAGATCCCACGCTACAGCGCTCGTCTTTATTCACAAATATCTGCCGGAATGACGCGCTATTTAAAAAATGAAGGTAAAAGAGAACCTATACAACCTGCAAGCCCAAAAACTGTTGAAAGGGCTGAAAATCCTTGTCTGAATGCAATAACGGCAATTCGTTTTCGATGCAGAAAGTAGCAATCATCGTGTCGATAGTTTTTCGGATCGGAACACCTTGTTTACGCAAGTTTCTGAAATTTTCAGCACTCTTTAAACTGAGGGTTACGCCCAACATGGCGTGGACAGGCAGGGAGCAAAGCAAAGTTTTTGCGGTCTGGTAATCGGAATCCGATCTAAATCCTTGCAGCACTTCAGCCAGAATCAAATCCCCGGTACATACCGGCTGTACACCCAGTAAATTATCCAGCTTTTTGGTTGCCCGTGTTTCTGTGCCGTTGAAGTAATCGATCCAGACACTTGAATCGACCAGGATCACCGGTCAGTCCTCATTTGCTCCAAATCGCCCTCCCATTTTAATTTGCCTTTAAAGGCTTTGATGCCCTCTTGCTGTTTCAGCATCAATAAGGTTTTTAGACCTAGCTCTACCGCTTCGCGCTTGGATTTTGCGCCCGTCGCTTTTAAAACATCGGCCATTAAGGTGTCGTCAATAATTATATTGGTTCGCATCGGGTTATCCTTGTGTAAGGAATTTATAAACAATACACATTAGAGCATGTCTATTGACATCATTCAATATTATATGCCGTTGAAATAACCAAATTTACTCTATATGATGAAATCCTATTTTAATGGAGTGAACGATGAACACCAAAGTCATTAGCGCACATGTTCCAGAAGAACTGGCCGACAAAGTTGACCAAATAGCCGCTCGCTTGGATCGCTCACGCGGTTGGGTTATCAAACAGGCGTTGGCGGATTGGCTCGGACAAGAAGAAGAGCGCAGGCGTCTGACGTTGGAAGCGCTGGCAGATGTTGACGCCGGACACGTCATCGACCACCAAGCGGTGCAAGCCTGGGCCAATAGTCTCGATACCGACGGCCGCTACCGATTCCGCGCTGATGCGCTTGAAATGGACTGGCAAAGCGCTGGACGATCTAGCGCGGCTTTATGAGTTTTTAGCGGCGGTAAACAAACCGGCCGCAGCCCGCACAGTACAATCATTAACCTACGCCCCCGCTCGGCTACTTGAACAACCCTATATCGGCGAAAAGTTGGAAGAGTTCGAACCGCGCGAGGTTCGCCGTATCTTGGTTGGACGATATGAAATGCGTTACGAGATTCAGGATTCCACTATCTATATATTGCGGCCGTGGCATACGCGCGAAGATCGGCAGCTATGTTAGAGACAATGCCATTAAATTAAGCGTTGTAGGAGCGGACCTTACAAATTACATTTGTTTTTTTTGCAGGCACGTAAAATGTAAGGCCTGACCCTAATGACTTTTAAAGTAAAAGTGACGGCATGATGAAAACAACACAAGCAGACACAATAAAATAGAATATATTAATATCAAACCCTATAATTAAATAAACTCCATATGAAGCTATTAATATAGCCATGACTGAGATATAAAAAAGCAAACATTCTTTGCTTTTTGTAAGAGCGACAGCCAAGTTTAAACACTGAACAAATGACCGACTCTCTGTTTTAAATAAATTAATATTCACACAAGACGGTTCAAATGGATTAATACTTTTAACAAATGTTGTTACAACATAAAGAGTAGTAATAAACATTATAAAAACTATTTCTTTATGGTTTTGATAAAAACATTTTACATATTCGTCAAAAGGCTTAACAAATATTGTAATAATTGCAAGAATAAAGGCTATAGCCCAGATCGTATATTTTTGCCTGTCTTCATTTTTATCGATACAGACCTTTATAGAATTTTTAAGCTCTTCAAGACTTACCGTTCTTTTCAGTAAGGTCGAATTTTTACATTCGCTCTGACTACCGTCTTCTGAGTCTGTGTCATTAAAGCTATTTTGCCAGTTTTCAGCTATTTTAGTAAATGTGTTTATATAGCAAAAAACGCCTAAAGAAACTTTAGTAAATTCATCCCTTCGCCTTATAAAATTACGATAAATATTCTTAATAATATTATCAAACCACAACACGCCATCACTATCTATTACAGGATAAGCACTAATTAATGTGTCCTCTGTATAGTGATGATGTTTATGTGAATGAAAAGCATCTTTTATGAAATAAAAAAATTGATTAACTAAGCTTTTGTATTGTTCTTCAGACAAAAGCATTTCTTTCTCATCTTCATTGAGTTCAAGGCTTTTAATTTCGCAAATTCCTTGGCGATCAAGAGTTATACTAGAACGAACTAAACAGAATTTTTTTGCGTTTTCATTTAGTTCTGATATTAGATTTTCACAATCATCATCTGAACAACCAGCATTTATTTTTCCATTAATTACTATGATTTTTTCTCTTAATTTTTCATATAGAACTTTTTGTTCTTCACGATCTTTATGAAAGACTCTATATACAGTTCCTTCTATTTTTTGAACTGTACGAGTATTCGCATCTACACAGCCCCTGCCGCTTAAGAGAAAACAGCTTTCAATATTTTCTTTTTTAAATTTAGAACCAAGCCATGCGTGACTTAGTAACTTTCTTCTTTCTGAAACAAAAGGTATCGGAATTGCGTAATCGTGAGGTATGCGTCTTTGAAGACAAATAATTGTCAGCGTTTTTTTTATTTCATCTTCCTTGGTAATAGAGTAAAAGTCAAAAGGGTAGCCCGAATGTCCAACTAACTTAAAAGACAAATTACCTAATACTGTCGGCACCCATCCTATGTAATGTTTATTTTTTGTTAAAACATCCGACGGATCGCCTGAGTTGACCATAAAATTTTAATAAACCGAAGTAATAACGCTATTTTCTATTTAAATAGGGATCTAGTCCGCTCAGGACTATAAGAACGTTTAATTGCTAAATTACCCGTAACGCTATCTCTACTATCACCAGCTATCACTCCATCAGGCTTGCCAACAATACCTTCGCCCCACAAGACAGACTTAGATCCTTCAAAACCATTTTTAAGATTATTTTTATAAGTTCTGTAATCATCATTTGGTACTCTAAGCAGACACACAAACACATAGAACAAATAAATCGAAAAAATGATTAAAAGCGCACCGAATATTGTCATAATATAATTAAAATTATGTTAATTTTTATTGCGTTAAAAAACAATAAACTCTGTTTTAAAACGCAACAATTAAAAAACATCAGAATGCAAAGAGCTAAATAGCATTAAGATAGAATTAAGATAGAATTAAACCAATAATTCTATCATGTAAAACATAAACTGAAAATACCTGTTAGTCTTTAACATTAATTAATACGCTATCATAGCCTCGCAGGCCGAGCAATAGTTTTTTCGGTTCCCGACGATTGTCGGGCATAAACAGCATGCCTAACAAAACTGCTGAATAACACAAAAACCTCTAACTCCATTAACCATGTCGCAAACCAAAACAACCCTAAAAATCAAAGGCGAATTTCTATTAGGCAATTTACGCCAAATGAAAACCAATCCATTCCAGGCGCTTTGCGACTGGCAGCGCGATTACGGCGACTTGGTTAGTTTCAGGCTGGCTACGCGGCATTTTTATTTAATCAGCCACCCAAAGCTGATCGAACAGGCTTTAATCAAGCAAAGCGATACCTTTGTCAAAATGTACGATCCTAAAAAGCCGACCGGTCTGGCGTTGGTGTTAGGGCAAGGATTAGTGACCAGTCAGGGCGAGTTATGGCAAAGACAACGGCGGTTAATGCAGCCGGTTTTCCAGCGAAGTAATTTGGCCTCTTTACTCCCGCAAATTGTCATTGCCGGCAATAATTTATTAGCCAGATGGCGGCTATTAAGCGACGGGGCGGAAGTTAATCTCGCCGATGAAATGATGCAGGTGACGCTTGAAGTGATCACTCAGACCATGTTCAGCACCAGCGTCCTCGATAAAATCGAACACATTGCGCCTGCTTTAGACACGTTGCTCCGCTATGCGGCCAAATCGGTCATGAATCCTTTGCGCATGCCGTTATTTATACCCACTAAAGCCAATCGGGAATTTAATAAGGCAAACGCTACATTAGATGATGTCATTTACCTTAGATTCAACTCATAAGTGCAATCGGCACTAATCGGAAAAGAAAAAGGTTAGCTGATATAGTTTCACGCTTTTTTCAATCCGACCAAAGACG
>NZ_PTIY01000029.1 GCF_002934365.1 Methylobacter tundripaludum
ACTCAAAATTAAGCTACCAATCCCCGCTGGAATTTGAGCGGGAATTTTACAAGAAGACTGCTTAAGAAAGTGTCCTGTTTTAGTTGACCATTACAGTTCGGGTTCCGGTCTTTCTAAAATCATGGCTATTCCGGCGATGATTGCCGGCGCTATCGTTGGCACGCTGGTCTTTTCCGTATTTTTTGCCGTTCTGTTGATTCCATTGGGGATTGTTGGCTACAAAGCATGGCGATTGATGAAAACGGCGCAGCAACAAAACGTCCGTCAAACAGACAGTGAAAGTAACTAGGTATTTTATTAGCGATAAAAAAGCTGCAAACGTAATCCAAGAATCAGCGTCAGTCGCCGCAATTCAAAGCTTTCTAATTTACAGCACGTTGCTGAATTACAGTATAGTGGCTGTCTGTTTTTTAGTCTTTCGCTTCGTACACAGTTGGTTGTATCAACTACATAACCGCTAGTTCTCTGTATCGGCAGAGACATTCGATGTGATTCGTTATGCGGGAATGGCTGTCTACAAAGTAGGCATTCTCTATTATTTAACCTTGCCCCATATTTGGCTCTATGCCTTGATGCAATTGCGTCAATGTGCAATTCGGAATCGGCCAAAGCAGGACGCGGCATAACGAGCCATTACGCTAAGTCGCGTAAATCTCGCGTAACGAAATTTTAGGTATAAAAAAACCAGCTAAGTGCTGGTTATTTATAGTCTTTGTGGTGGGTCGTGCGCGATTCGAACGCGCGACCATCGCATTAAAAGTGCGGTGCTCTACCGGCTGAGCTAACGACCCAACAAAGACTGCCTATTATAATGACTAATTTAATAACGTCAACTTTTTTTTAATTTGATTGGTATTGCGTTGGATCTTTTATTTCCGCATCCATAAATCCGGCCGCCCTCAAACGACAAGCATCACATACTCGACATGCGCGTCCCTGCTCATCAGCGGAATAACAGGAGACGGTGCGGCGATAATCAACGCCTAATTCAACGCCTTGCTTAATAATTTCCGCCTTGCTGAGCGCGATCAGCGGGGTATGTATGGTGAAATGCTCGCCTTCTACACCCGCCTTAGTAGCCAGATTTGCTAATTGCTGAAATGCCTTGATAAATTCAGGCCTGCAATCCGGATAGCCGGAATAATCTACGGCATTAACACCGATAAAGATGTCAGTTAACTTTAAAACTTCCGCCCAACCTAAAGCGAAGGACAGAAAAATCGTGTTCCTTGCCGGCACATAGGTGACCGGTATGCCTTCCTGTGGGGCGTTGGGTACCGCAATATGCTCATCGGTCAGTGCGGACCCGCCAATCGAACTTAAGCCCAGCTTGATGATTTTATGATCTTCGACTTGATAATCCGCCGCTATCTGCGTAGCGGCTATAAGCTCGGCATTATGCCGCTGACCGTAATCAAAGCTTAAGGCGTAACATTTAAATCCCTGTTTTTTCGCAAGGGCAAGTACGGTAATTGAATCCAATCCCCCGGAGAGAAGGACTATGGCTTTTTTTTGCATATCGGTTTACTTACCTTGGGCATCATCCCAAAGTATTTTATGGAGTTGAAGTTGGAATCGAACAGGTAATCTGTCCTTAAGAATCTTTTCGGCAAGCTCGGTCGGGTTTTGCCGCCCCATCATCGGTGAAAACAATATGTCACAACGATCAGACAACGCATATTCGGCTAAAATGCCTTTAGACCAGTCGTAGTCCTTATCATTACCGATAACAAACTTGACCTGATCTTTTGCGGTCAGGTGTTCGATATTTTGATAGCGGTTTCTGCTTAATTCGCCCGAACTGGGTGTTTTAAGATCCATCACTTTAACAACGCGTGGATCGACTTCAGACACATCGAGCGCACCGCTGGTTTCAAGCGAAACGACATAGCCTTTATCGAGGAGTTTGGTCATTAACTCGATACAGCCCTGCTGCGCCAAAGGTTCTCCACCGGTTACGGTGATATATTTAGTGTCGTACTGCTTAACCTCTGCCATAACGGCATCAATCCCTATTTTTTTACCGCCGGTAAAAGCATAGGCCGTATCGCAATAAACACATCTTAGTGGACAGCCGGTGAGCCGAATAAACACCGTGGGCAGACCCACGGTATTCGACTCACCCTGTAACGAGTAAAAAATCTCAGTTATGCGTAATAAAGTCACAACTGCGATTTATTTAATATCATCAAGCAAAAGTATTTTTTTTGCCGCCAAACGGGCCGCTGTCGAGCCAGGAAAGTCCGTGGTAACGCGTGTTAAATATTCTCGCGCCTTTGCTGCATTTTTCTGCTCAACCTCGATGTAGCCCAGTTTCAGCAAAGCATCAGGCACTTTTGAACTGCCCGGATAATTTTCAATCACGCTGTTAAAGGCTTTACGTGCCGACTCAATGTCCTGGTTAACCCTATAGGCCTCGCCTAGCCAATATTGGGCGTTATTCGCATATTCACCTTTCGGATTTTTACCCAACAAAGCATTAAATTCGGCAATAGCCTGGGCAGTATGCCCGTTCCTGAGCGCTTCATACGCTTGTTGATATTGCTGCTTCTCATCTCCTGCGGCCTTCACAACATCCTGTTTTGGCGCGGGAGCCTGCTGTTTGGCGTCTGGAACCGCCTCAACTGGAGGCTCCGCCGTCTTGGCGTCAGATACAACCGAACCTTCCTGTGCTTGGGGATTTTCAGCAGCCGCAGGTTTGACGCCCTCCGCTTTTTTCTCAAGGCTCTGCATTCGCCCATCAAAGTCTGAATACATCGTACCTTGAGACTTTTTCATCTCGGCAATAAGATAAGCTTGCTCCTCCACCTTGCCTGTAAGCTGCCTCACTTCGACTTGCAATTGCTCCAGCTGCTTCATCATTTCATACAGTGCATTGTTAGCCGACGAAGGCTTTACAGCAGCACCGACCTCGACCTCTGGGTACATTGAGTTATCGACAACTGACGGGAGCTCTGAAGGTTCGGCACTGACAGCTCTGCAAACAAGCAGCAACGGCATGATAAGACGAGCTTTCATTTATTTGCCTTGATATACCAATTCAACGCGACGATTAAGCTCCCAGGCTGCTTCGTCGTGTCCAAATGCCGCGGGCTTTTCTTCGCCGTAACTGACGATTTCCAACTGCCCATCAGCAACGCCTTGGACTTTCATCATGCTGGCTACCGATTTTGCGCGCTGCTCTCCCAGAGCGATATTGTACTCGCGCGAACCACGCTCGTCGCCGTGACCTTCCATCACAATGCGTTGACCGGGATGCGCGACCAGATATTGTGCGTGCGCTGCAATAACCGGTACGAAGTCGTTCTGAACTTGGCTGCTATCCAGCATAAAATAGATAGTGCTTTTTGACAGCGGGTTGTTAGGATCGCTGAATTCAGGGCCTATGCCGGCATTCGGATACATTCCCGAAGCATTCATTTCCGACCCGGATAACCCCGAACCATTATTTAATCCGCGGGTTGAAGCATCGTTGATGCCGCTGGCCGCATTTTGAGTACCGTCGATCAGGCTAGCGTCTTTTTCATCCTCGCTACAAGCCGTCAGGATTACCGCACTTATTGCCAATGCCAATACTGTTTTATTCAATTTCATTTTTAATTCCCAAAAAAGTAATCTATTAATTTAATTTTACAAAAAAACCGTGTGCGCCCAGCCGACTAAGGTGACCATGCCGGCTCGCGAATTTCATTGCTATCGAATACCAGCTTCTGCTGCATTTTACCATCCAATGATACGGCCGATAAGTAACCCGCATTGCCTTTTCGCGAAGCATATAAAATCATACTGCCATTCGGCGCAAAACTAGGGGATTCATCCGACCGTCCGTCAGTTATTACATTAACCGCCTTGGTCGCCATGTCCATCACGGCAATACGGTAATCGCTGCCATTCCCATGCACCATCGCTATACTTCTGCCGTCCGGCGAGAAACTGGCTCTGGCGTTATAATTTCCTGAAAATGTCAGCCTTTTTTCGTCCCCGCCTTGGCTCGACACAATATACAGCTGCGGCTTTCCGCCTCGATCCGAGGTAAAAACAATGCTGCTTCCGTCAGGAGACCAGGTGGGCTCGGTATCAATTGCGGAATTGTTAGTCAATTTAGTTAAAGAGCGCGCCACCAAATTTAAGATGTAAATATCAGGACTGCCGTCTTTGGATAACGTCAAAGCCAATTTCCCACCATCGGGCGACCATGAAGGCGCGCCGTTGATACCGGGGAATTCCGCAACTCTGACTCGCTCGCCGGTAGCCAAAGTCTGAATATAAATTGCGGCTGATTTTTTCTCGAAGGACACGTAGGCTATTTTTCTGCCGTCAGGCGACCACGCCGGAGACATCAACGGCTCTACAGATGAGGCTATGGTTTGTGCATTAAATCCGTCCGCATCTGAGATTTGCAGTTTATGGTTACTTTGCCTGCCTTGCCTGCTGCTGGTAATGTAGGCAATACGTCCACTGAAAACACCTTTTTTACCGGTTAATTTTTCAAAAATAAGATCGCTGATATGGTGAGCGGTTCTTCGCAACTCTCCCGCTGAGGACGCCATTCGGTACCCCATTATTTGTTGCCCCTTATAGACGTCAAACAACTGAAATTGGACATTGTATTGACCGTGATCTTCGATCACCTGACCGATAACCATATAATTCTGCCCTAAAGCCTGCCAATCCTTAAATTGAATCGCCTCGGCAGTACTGGGTCTGGCCGGCATACTTTGTTTGTCCAGCGTTTTAAAATAACCGCTACGCCCTAAATCCGCATCAACAACAAAACTGACGTCAACCGGAACGCCCGACGCTCCTTGCATAGCGAAAGGAACCACTGAAATAGGCAATGCGCTCTCAATACCCTCAGTAATCTCGATCGTCATCTCTGCGTAGCTACTGGGCGCATAGAAACTGACCAGACTAATCAACAAAATTTTTCTAAAAAAACTCACTTGTTTACCTCAGTAACTTAACTGAAAAAAGACCATAAATAATCGCGGCGCCCATCTTTGTGATGATCGCACTGTCGCCGATTATCTGGAACGATCTGGATCAAACAAAAACTTAAATGACTTAAATTCTTTGGCCGCCAATTCTTTATCTTTGGGTACCGGAAGCGGCGATGCTCTGTGAACGGCGGTTTCTGCCGATCGGTCAAAAATCTCGTCCCCGCTGGAAGTAACAACCTTCGCGTCTACCACTGTGCCATCGGACATCAGCGTAACCTGAATTGTACACTTTAAACCCTCCGTAGAGGAAACGGGTCGAATCCAGCTCCGGGCTACTTTTTGCCGTATCGCTGCGGCGGCTGTTTTTATCGCTAGTTGGTCTTGCTCTGCATCCATTCTGGCCTGTTCCGCTTCCATCCTTGCCGCTTCGGCTCTTTCCGCTTCTGCTTTGGCTTGTGCGGCAGCGGCTTCGGCTTTCGCTTTTTCGGCCGCCGCTTTGGCTTTGGCGGCTTCCGCCTTTTCCGCTTCGGCCTTGGCTTGAGCGGCGGCTTCGGCTTTTGCTTTTTCTGCTGCTGCTTTGGCTTTGGCGGCTTCCGCCTTTTCCGCTTCAGCCTTGGCTTGAGCGGCGGCTTCGGCTTTCGCTTTTTCCGCCGCTGCTTTGGCTTTGGCGGCTTCCGCCTTTTCCGCTTCGGCCTTGGCTTGAGCGGCGGCTTCGGCTTTGGCTTTTTCTGCTGCTGCTTTGGCTTTGGCGGCTTCCGCCTTTTCCGCTTCAGCCTTGGCTTGAGCGGCGGCTTCGGCTTTGGCTTTTTCTGACGCGGCTTTGGCTTTGGCGGCTTCCGCCTTTTCCGCTTCGGCCTTGGCTTGAGCGGCGGCTTCGGTTTTTGCTTTTTCTGACGCTGCTTTGGCTTTGGCGGCTTCCGTCTTTTCCGCTTCGGCCTTGGCTTGAGTGGCGGCTTCGGTTTTTGCTTTTTCTGACGCTGCTTTGGCTTTGGCGGCTTCCGCCTTTTCCGCTTCGGCCTTGGCTTGAGCGACGGCTTCGGCTTTCGCTTTTTCTGACGCTGCTTTGGCTTTGGCGGCCTCCGCCTTTTCCGCTTCGGCCTTGGCTTGAGTGACGGCTTCGGCTTTCGCTTTTTCTGACGCTGCTTTGGCTTTGGCGGCTTCCGCCTTTTCCGCTTCGGCCTTGGCTTGCGCAGCCGCTTCGGCTTTTGCCTTGACTGCTTCAGCTTTCTCCGCTTGAGCTTTGGCCTGTGAAGCCGCCTCGGCTTTCGCCTTGGCCGCTTCGGCTTTCGCTGCTTCAACCTTCTCTACTTCGGCCTGTGCCGCAACTTCAGCTTGCTGCGCTGCCTGCTCAGCCGCTTGATTGACTTCCGGCTTCACTTTCTCTTCGACGGGACTTTTATCCTGCTTGACCGGCTCTGCGGCGGCAACCTTGGAGTCATCGATAATTTCCGCATGAATAATTTCCGGCGCGGCGTTCGACTCCGGCTTATCGGGCTTGAACAGGGCGCTTAACGCAAACAAGCCTAAGATCGTCAGATGTAACGCCAAGGCCAAAATGAACGGCCATGAAAATCTCTTTTTGCTATCCATCGAAATCTATTGTTCGCCCGACTTGGTCATTAAACCCACACTGGACACTCCGGCATTTTTTAATCCCGCCATCAGTGTAACCACAACGCCATAATCAATCCCCTTGTAAGCCCCGATTAGAACCTGGGTTTTCGGTTTCTGGCTTAACACTGCCATCACCCGGCCTTCCACCTCTTCAGGCTGCACCAGCTCAGGTTCCTTGTCATCAATAGTAATAAAATATTGGCTTTGTTCATTAATTGACACAACAACCGGTAAATTATCGCCTTCCGATTCCACGGTTGCGGACTCGGCTTGCGGAAGTTCGACTTGAACACCGGTTTGCAGCATCGGCGTTGTTATCATGAAAATAATCAACAACACTAAAGTTACGTCAATGTAAGGAACGACATTGATTTCCGCCATAGGCTTCCTGCGCCCATTTTTTCTACCCATTTGCGGCGCGCTCATTTTTGATGCGCCTGTCTTTGCAATAACACGACGAACTCTTCAACAAACAGCTCATACCGCCCGGTCAATCTATCCAACCGAGTCGAAAAACGGTTATAAGAAATAACGGCCGGAATCGCGGCAAACAGGCCGATGGCTGTTGCAATCAACGCTTCGGCAATACCCGGAGCGACTTGCGCCAAAGTCGCCTGCTTGACATTTCCCAGCGACATGAAGGAATTCATGATCCCCCATACCGTACCGAACAAACCGATGTAAGGACTGATCGAGCCGACCGTGGCAAGAAATGCCAAATGCTCATCCAGCCGTTCCAATTCGCGCGACAATTCGATACGCATGACCCGTTGCGCGCTTTCCACCTGCACGCCGGGCTCTACGTTGCCAGCTTGACGCATCCGGGAGAATTCTTTGTAGCCGGCCAGGAATATTTTCTCGATGCCTTCCGGTTCGAAGTCCTTAGCTGCCAGCTTTCTGTATAGATCGGCCAACACCACGCCGGACCAAAACTGCTCTTCAAATTCGTCGGTGATTTCAACCGCACGATTAAGCTCTTTGCGCTTGGTGAAAATAAAGGTCCACGATGACACCGATGCCGTCAGCAATATCAGCATTACGAATTGAACAACAAAGCTGGCTTCTTTAATTAAATGGAAAATCGATAAATCAGTGTTCATTTCTTGTGTGCTCTAAAATTGATCTAAATAAGGTTTCAGGAATCGCTTTAGGACGCATGGTTTGTGCATCCAAACAGGCAATTCGAACACTGCCCCTGCATAAAACATCGTCACCTCGTGAAATAACTTGCTCGAAAGTCAGGCTGGCTTTTTTAGCAAGACTCACTTTCGCACTCACTTGCAGTTGTTCATTAAACCGGGCGGGACTCAAATAATCGACCTGCACCGAACGCACGACAAAAATAATGCCTTCGACAGCGATTAGCTGATCCTGCTCATAACCGATTGCCCTAAGCATTTCGGTCCTTGCCCGCTCAAAAAACTTCAGGTAGTTGGCGTAAAACACCACGCCGCCGGCGTCGGTATCTTCGTAATAAACGCGTACCGGCCAGCTAAATTTTCCGCTCAGAACACCTTGCGCCTGACTACTATTCAAACAAGTCCTCAGTCATGCCCAGGTGTTTTGGGGGCTGCAAACCAAAATGCAAATAGGCATTTTGGGTAACCACGCGACCTCGGGGGGTCCGCATAATAAATCCCTGTTGCAGCAAATACGGCTCCACGACATCTTCAATGGTGCCACGTTCTTCACTGATCGCAGCGGCCAGCGTATCCAATCCTACCGGCCCGCCGGCAAAACCTTCAATCATCGCCATCAGCAGCTTGCGGTCTAATGAATCAAAACCGTTACTATCCACTTTCAACATTTCCAGAGCCTGAAAAGACAGCTCCTCGGTGATCGTGCCGTTGCCTTTTACTTCGGCATAATCCCGCACGCGGCGCAACAATCGGTTCGCAATCCGGGGCGTACCGCGAGAACGCCGGGCTATTTCATAAGCGCCTCGTTGTTCCATCGCAATACCCAACACCTTGGCTGAACGCGCCACAATATTGGCCAGCTCGTCAATCGTGTAAAACTCCAATCTCTGAACAATGCCGAAGCGATCGCGCAACGGCGATGTCAGTAATCCGGCGCGGGTCGTTGCGCCAACCAGCGTAAACGGGGGCAAATCGAGCTTGATGGAACGTGCCGCCGGGCCTTCGCCGATCATCAGGTCGAGCTGATAATCCTCCATGGCCGGATATAAAATCTCTTCAACCGCAGGGCTCAAGCGATGTATTTCATCGATGAACAACACATCATGGGCTTCAAGATTGGTCAGCAATGCCGCAAGGTCACCCGCTTTATCGAGTACAGGCCCCGATGTTTGGCGAATTTTAACACACATTTCAGCGGCTATGATATTAGCCAGCGTCGTCTTGCCCAAGCCGGGAGGTCCGAAAATCAACACGTGATCCAACGCTTCCTGCCGCGCCGTCGCCGCCTGAATAAAAATCTCCATTTGCTCTCGCAACTCTTTCTGGCCGACATAATCGGCAAGGCGCTTGGGGCGGATAGCCCGATCCTGGCGCTCTTCATCCGAATGACTGTGAGCTGTCACCATGCGGTCGCTTTCAATCATCTTACCGCGCCTTGTAACGCCAGTCTGATAATGTCTTCACAACTTTTGCCTGCACTGCTGATATTTTGCACCATTTTACCGGCATCCAGCGGCTTATAACCCAGCGAACACAAGGCGCTGATAGCTTCCTGCTTTGGGTTATTGACCGGCCGGGCTCTGTCACTGATCACTGCTGAATCGATGGAACCGCCTGAATCACTTAGACCCGGCAATCTGTCCCGCATTTCAATAATCAGCCGTTCGGCGGTTTTTTTACCGACTCCCGGCAAGCGTACCAAAGCTTGAGTGTCATTATTATGAATACACCGATGAAACTCTTCGGCGCTCTGCCCCGATAAAATCGTCAACGCCAACTTGGGGCCGACGCCATTGACCTTGATCAGGGTTCTGAACATCGACCGGTCCGCTTCAGTCGAAAACCCGAACAAAATATGCGCATCTTCCCGAACCACCAGATGGGTATGCAGCGTTATCTCGGAACCGATAGCGGGCAGATTATAAAACGTCGTCATCGGCGCTTCGACTTCATAGCCGACGCCGTTCACATCCAGCATTAACGCCGGCGGCGCCTTAAACGCCAGCTTGCCGCGCAGAAACCCGATCACCGCAACAAGCCTTGCTGCAAACGCTGTGCAGTTTGCTGATAATGGGCATGACAAATACTGATGCCCAGCGCGTCGCCCGCATCGATTTGTAACTCGCCTTGAATATTTAACAGAATTTTCACCATATGCTGAACCTGAATTTTCTCGGCGCTCCCCTTACCCACGATAGCCTGCTTGACTTGCCGGGCCGCATATTCGAATACCGGCAAACCGGTGGCCTGTACCGCGCAAATTGCCGCCCCCCTGGCCTGGCCCAACTTAAGCGCGGAGTCGGCATTTTTATGCATAAACACTTGCTCTATAGCCATTTGCTCCGGCTGGTAGCGTTCAACGACTTCCACAATGCCGTCAAAGATTTGTTTGAGCCGATCGGGAAAATAGTCGGCTTTGATATGAATACTGCCGCTGGCTATGTATTTATAACCGCGCGGCGAGTCTTCTATAATCCCGTAACCGGTTATTCTCGAGCCGGGATCTATCCCTAAAATTCGCATTCGCTACCGTAAACTATCAATCCAGTCCGTCCATAATTTCATCGCTGATGTCCGCATTGGAATAAACATTCTGAACATCGTCCAGATCCTCCAAACGGTCTATCAGTCGCATCATTTTTTCCGCGTCATTGGCATCCAGCTCGGCCGTCGTTGCCGCCTGCATCGTGACTTCGGCATTATCCGGCTCAAAACCTGCGGCAACCAAAGCATCCTTTACTTCCAGATAACTTTCCGGCGTAGTCATCACATCAACCGAACCGTCATCATTGACGATGACGTCTTCCGCTCCGGCTTCCAAAGCGGCCTCCATCAAAGCATCTTCATCGACGGAAGGGGCGTAGCTGAGAATGCCGATCTTGCTGAACATATAGGCTACAGAACCGTCCGTACCCAAGTTGCCGCCTGCTTTGGAAAAAGCATGGCGCACTTCGCCGACGGTACGATTGCGGTTATCGGTCAGGCAATCGACCATAACCGCCGTACCGCCGGGGCCGTAGCCCTCATACCGGACGACTTCGTAATTAACGCCTTCCAGCGCGCCGGACGCTTTTTTGATCGCAGTATCAATAGTATCGCGGCGCATATTCGCACCCAAAGCCTTATCCACGGCAGTGCGCAAAGATGGATTGCTGGCTGCATCCGGCCCGCTGGTTTTTACCGCTACGGTAATTTCCCTGAGCAATTTAGTGAAGATTTTTCCACGCTTAGCATCCTGCCCTGCCTTGCGATGCTTGATATTAGCCCATTTACTATGCCCTGCCATTACCCCTCTCTAAAGTACAGTTAAATTAATTACTTAGCAATTTGAAAAATAGATTAAAGGCGCAAGGCGAAAGACAAAGGGCGAAAGGTTTTTGCACTCTTTGTCTTTCGCCCCTTATCTTGTTTTATCCGCTTAAATCCGTCTAATCATCAATTACCAAGCTTATAAAATATAC
Source organism: Methylobacter tundripaludum (assembly GCF_002934365.1). Classification (GTDB taxonomy): domain Bacteria; phylum Pseudomonadota; class Gammaproteobacteria; order Methylococcales; family Methylomonadaceae; genus Methylobacter_A; species Methylobacter_A tundripaludum_A. The sequence continues at coordinate 11,155 of NZ_PTIY01000029.1, forward strand.
GACAATATCGAAACCAAGCTCGGTTCGGCGCTGTAAAAATCGGCCTGCTCTCGAACCACCGGCCGGTCGGCCACGCCGCCGAAACCGATCACAACGGCTCCGGCCTGCCTGGCTTCCATGTCGGTCTTGCCGTCGCCTACCATAACCAACGAACCTTGCGCTTTAAGCAAGCGCTTGCAAATCTCGGCTTTTCCGCCCGATCTGGCCAACGGCGAATCCCGGTCATAATCGCGGTAACTGCCGTCTTCATTGAAATAAATATCGACTGCGTGAACCTGGGTTTCAGGCAAACTCAAATATCTCGCCAGCGGCAAAATTGCCTGACGGATTCCGCCGCTGACAATATGCACTTCTCTGCCCGGCGCGGTTAAAGTTTCAAACACCTCTTTAACGCCATCGACTATCTGCTCAATATACAAATCAGCCAGCCAGTCGATGCTGTCCCGATCCGGCCTGATCAGCGACAAACGCTGTTCGTAAACCGCTTCGAGCAGCACCTCGCCATTCATCGCCGCATCGGTCAGCCGGGACATTTCCTCGCCCAAGCCGACGCGTCCGGCAAGTTCGTCGATACCTTCTATTTTGCTTAAGGTACTGTCGCAGTCAAAACAGATGACATCGAAACTCATAAGTTAATCTGGATAGCCTTATGTACGGCAGGAATATGACAGAGTTGCTGTAACAAATCTTCTGTCAACGGTTCGGAAACGCTGATAACCGCCATCGCCAACTGCTGTTCATCCGCGGTACCCACCTGCATTCTGGAGATATTGATATTGGCATTGCCCAGCACACTGCTGATCGCCGATATAACGCCCGGCTTGTCGTCATGCTGAGTCACTAATAAAGTTCCTACCGGCACCACTTCAATATCGAATTGATCGATGCAAACCAGACGGGGATGGCAACCACCGAGCAAGGTTCCGGCCAGCGTAATCGAATGGTCCGCGCAATGCCCGGTTACCTTGATCAGCGACAAATAATCCTCAGTTTCTTCGGTTTTCGATTCAACCAGCGCAATGCCTTGGCGCTTGGCGATGTTCTCCGCATTAACCCGGTTCACCGGCGTAGAAAATTGCCCGCTTAGCACGCCGATCAATGCGGAAACTGAAACCGGCCGCGCCTCGACTTCTGCCGCGCGGCCCATTAACGTCACTTCTATTTTTTCAATCGGCTTGGTCGCCAAACCCACCAACACCTTACCCAAGATATTGGCCAGCGTGATAAATTCGTGCGATTTTTTCAACTCTTCCGCAGACACTCTGGGCAGGTTTAACGCATTAACCGCTTCGCCGGTCTTCAAAAATGTAACCGCCTGCCGGGCAATTTCGACACTGACCGCCACCTGCGCTTCGGTAGTCGATGCGCCCAAATGCGGGGTAAAAACGATATTATCCAGCTCCAGCAACGGCGAGTTGGCGGGCGGTTCGTTTTCGTAAACATCCAGCGCCGCACCGGCTATGCGCCCGTTTTTCAACGCATCATACAGCGCCGCCTCGTCAATCAAGCCGCCTCTGGCGCAGTTGATAATCATCGCCTCTTTTTTCATGACCGCCAGCTGAGCACTGCCGACCACGTTGCGGGTCTTTTCAATCAACGGGCAATGCAGAGTCAAATAGTCCGCTCGGGTCACCAGCTCGTCCAGACTGACCGACTCAACACCCAAATCTTCGAATATTTCCGGCGCGACAAACGGATCATACGCAATCACCTGCATTTTCAGGCCCAAACCGCGTTGCGAGACGATCCGCCCGATGGTGCCGAATCCGAGTATCGCCAAGGTTTTATGGGCGATTTCCGATCCCATCAGCTTGGAGCGTTCCCATTTTCCGGCGCGAACCGAACGGTCTGCGGTCGGCAAATGACGGCTCAGAGACATCATGTGCGCAATCGCCAATTCGGCTGTCGTTGTCGCATTCGCATCCGGCGTATTCATTACAATAATCCCCAGCTCGGTTGCTGCGGGAATATCGACATTATCGACACCGATGCCGGCGCGGCCTATCAGCTTCAGGTTCTTTGCCGCCTGCAAAACCTTTTTTGTCACCTGAGTATCGCTACGGATCAACAGTGCATCATAATCGCCGATGACGCCGCATAGCTGGTCCTCATTGAGCCCGGTCTCTATATGTATTTGTATGCCGGATTGATCATTTAGGTAATTGATGCCGGCTTCTGCTAATTTGTCGGAAATAAGGATTTTTTTCAAAGGAATGTACCGGAAAAACTATACGTTAAAAATCAAGTGGTTTAACAGATTTACCCGCAGGGCTCGGCCCTACGGGTATAAACAGTTTCCAAGACGCCAGCCTTAATTGCCGTGATAATAACCATCTGGAGAGGGTTTTCGCGCGGGGGGCTTCGGTGCTGGCGCAGCCTGTACCGGCGATTGCATCGGCATAGACGACGCTGACGCTTCACCCAGTGGAGGCAAGCGCTCATAGATTGGCGTAGGCTCCCCACTCTGATTCTTAAGCGCCAAATTTAATGCTTTTTGATCATAATCAGGCATTTCCTGATTATTGGCTTTTTGAATCAATCTTAACGCTGTAGCGAAGCGCTGATCCAGCGTCGTTTCTTCGCCCTCAAGATCAGGATGCGCTTCTACATAAAGAACATTGTTCAGCCAGCCAACCTTGATCGGCTGTTTGACAATATAGACCGGCGTCCCGACTGCAACCAAATCGTATAACTCCTCGACATCCTTGGGATACATCCGAACGCAACCATGCGTTATCTGCATGCCTATGCCGTGAATCTTGTCAATATCGGTGCCGTGTATCCGGTATTCTCCGGGCAAGTCAAGATGCAGCGCCCGCGACCCCAGAGGATTGTGCGGTCCCGGCGGAACAATAAGCGGTAAAGGGTCGCCGTTCGCGGCATGTTCGCGCCGTATCGACTCAGGCGGATGCCAAGAAGGATTCATGATTTTCCGTGCAACTTTGGTTTTACCCAACGGCGTCTTCCAATCCTGTCTGCCGACGCCATGCGCATAAGACATGACCTGCCGGGGCTTTTCGCCTTTTTTGGTCGGCGGGTAATAATACATGCGGTATTCGGAAATATTTAAGGTAATGCCGTTATGCGGCGAATCCGGCAAAATACGCATATTAGATAAACGGACAATCTCGCCTTTTCTAACCAGCCAACGATCGACATCCGGGTTTAACCTGACTATTTCAGTTTGCCCCAAAAGAAAGCGGCGCGCCACGTCCAATAAGGTTTCGTCCTGCTCTGCGCGGGTTAGAGCCATACCATCAGGATACTGGACGATTACGCTATCATTGCTATTTTCCGGCATTTCATAAGTCGTAGCATTGGCATGACCGCCAATGACGGACAGCAAGATAGTAAAAACGAGTAGTGCGCGAATATTCATTGCGATAAATTTCTCAAAAACCATATAAAAATAATAATTCTTTTCAAGCGCCAGCAATGTTTGCTGGTCCGGGCAGGGACAGATCCGCAACCCGATCGGCAATACCCAGCTAATTACTCAAGATCTGCCAATCTAAAAAAGTTCCTATATTATCATGCAAGGCCGATTCGAGCATAGTTTAGCTGATTTACTGGATGGGATTTAAAATGCGGAGAAAGATTAATATTTACTTTGACATAAAACAACGTTGATTGACTATGCCGGCCGATTTCCGATCATGGTTTCAACTTTATCAATCAGAATTACGCGCGACCTGTCACTCTCGCAGTATGCCGCCCACATCTGACAAAACAGGGTTTCCATGTGCGCCACATAGGCATTAATATCGCACAGCTGCGAAACAGCCACCTGCTCCCGTAACAACGCCGACCGCTACGCAAAGCAGCGCAGTCCCGAGCCAGACGAACAGCCGCCTCCACATAGCCAAGCTCATCGACAGCCACCCAACCCGGCTGACCCAGCGCACTCATAAAACTCGCACCCATGCGCCCGACAAAATTGCCGCCCGCCAAGGTCACCAAAAAGCCTGCAAAGTTGCGCTACCGCCGTTGTAAGGAGCGGGGCGAAAAGCTGTATTAATTACTGTGTCATCTCTTCCAGCCCGCAGAACAATGGTCCTGGGAAGGAATTTATTGACTGATGAACAGCCCTTTCTCCCGACAGGGCAAATCCGCCGGGAGCGAATTTACACTCGCTCCCGGAATGCCGGACAGGCTAGTCCTGCAGATTCATATCACAGTTTGGGTAATACTGGCATCAATCAACAACTGCGCATAACTACCCTGATTGTAGACATCGTAGGTGTGGCCGTTATTGGTCACCGTACCCACCGAAGCCCCCCATCCGCTGGAATTGACCGCATCCCCCGCATTGCCGTCTATCACCACTTGATGGCGCTGCTCAGGATTAATAAAGTTGGCTCCGCCTGCGGCAAGATCATACGTGCCATCAGCCCAGCCATTGGCATTGTTAAAGTTATTGAATCCTGCCATATCCAGCACATCCTTCAAACCCAGCGTCAGTGTGTTGTCGCCGCTTCCGCTTAGATCGATGCGTTCGATGGATTCGATGCGTGAAGCGCTGCCGGGTGTGCTGCCGCCTTGATTGACGATGGCGTCGCTCAGACTGCCGCCGTTGAAGCTGAGGCTGTCGGCGACGACGCTGACGCCGTTGGCGTCGGTTTGTCCGGCTTGGACGGTGTAGCTGAACACCAGCTCGGTGCCTCCGGAACCGGACACATAGCTGGCCTGAACCAGATTACCGCCGATGTTGAGCGCCAGTCGGGGACTGCCGGTAACGGTAGTGGCTTCGCTCATCGTTACGGTGATACTGACCGTGTCCTCGGCATTGAGCGTATTGTTTTGGATGCCGGTAGCGGAAGTGATGGCGATACTGCTGATGGTGGGGGCTTGTCCGGGCATGATGATTCTCTCAAGTTAATATTTAAGATATTGGCGCTTTGGTTTTTTTATTTTCAACGTTCATTCATCGCCCCGCCAAAAGCCTTAAACACCGGCTTAGCGAGGTACTGCAATACGGAGCGGCTGTCGGTGCGGATATCCACCGTGGCAGTCATCCCGGGTTTAAGCGGCACATTGGCCAGTTTGGGGTTGGCTTTGCTCTTGTCGGTATCGACTTGCACTTGGCCGCGATAATAGGTGATGGTTTGGCTGCTGCCCTCCTGTTCGGTGAGTGTGTCGGCACTAACATAGCTGAGTACGCCTTGCAGGGTTCCGTAGGTTGAGTAATCGAACGCATCGAGCTTGATGGTCGCCGGTAAGTTGGGGCTAAGTTGGCCGATGTCGACGGGATTGACTTTAATTTCGATGACCATGCCGCCTTCCGTGGGCGATATCTGCATCAGTTCATCCCCAGCGCGCAGCACGCCGCCTATGGTGTTGATCTTCAGATATTTGACGACTCCGGCTACGGGCGATGTCAGTTCGGTATGGCCGAGCACGCTTTGCCGTTCTTCAAGCTTGTAGCGGCTTGAGGCCAGCTCTTCCTCCAGCTTGGCGATTTCCAGCCGGGCCTCTTGCAGGTATTTGTTATTCACCGCGTTAATCCTGCCTTGCAATTCGACGACTTGTCTTTTGGAACGCATGACTTCCAAACGGCTGGTGTCGCCGGTCTTGAGCAGGGATTCGTTCATGCGCAGTTCTTCCTGCGCCATATCGAGACTGTCTCTCAGTGTCGCCAATTCTTCCTGCAAGCTTTGCTTGCGTTGCTTATATAAAGCTTGCTGAACCGCGCCGAACTCAGGAAAGCCTTTGAGTTTTTCTTTAAATTTTGGCGCACGGCCGGCCGCCTCCGCTTGAGCCCGCTCCAATGCTGCGGCAATCGCCGCGACTTTGGCACGGCTTTCTTCGTAGCCGGCATTGGAACGGTCGCTTTCAAGGACGGCGAGGCGTTCACCGGCCACAACACGTTGGCCTTCATGAATCAGAATATGGGATAAAACTCCACCATCGGCCGCCTGTATAATCTGGGTGCGCGCGCTGGGGATGACTTGCCCTTGCGCGCGCACGGTCTGATCGATCTCGAACAATGCGGCCCAGAGCAAGAATACGATCAGTCCGATGAGCAACAACATTGTCATCGATATAGGGCTTGGCCGGATGTGCCGGGTTCCGGTGTTCATGCGCTTTGGCTCAGTGCCGATGCCGGCGAAGGGGTTTGCAGTTGCTGCAAGATTTGCGCTTTGGGGCCGTCCATAACGATCTGGTGGTTGGCAACAACGATGAGGCGGTCGACCAGTTCCAGCATTTCCGCTTTGTGGGTTACCAGGATCAGGCTATCTCCAGGTTTGAGCGATTGCCTGAACAACTGGGTGACTTGCAGTTCCAGGCTGCGATCCATTGAAGCGGTCGGCTCATCCAGCAGCCAGATGCTTGGCTTGCGCAGGAAGACCCGGGTGAGGTTGACCAGTTGCCGTTGTCCGCCCGACAGGCCGCTGCCGCCCTCGAAAATCTCTTTCTCCAAGCCTTTCGGATGCTGGCTAATGACGGCCTGCAATAAGCCGGTCTGCCGGGCAGCCTCCAGGATGACCTGATCCCCTGGATCGAGCTGGCCGAGAATGAGGTTGTCGCGCAATGTACCGGCGAACAATCGGCCATCCTGCTGTACATATCCCAGGTACTCGGCCAAGACCGGCTTGGCGATATGGCTCAGATCGACATCGTCAAGCAGGATGCGTCCTGCCTGGGGTTTATACATCCCGGACAAGAGACGCAGCAAGGTGGTTTTGCCGGCTCCGACCGGACCCAATACGCCTACTTTTTCGCCGGGGTGGATGGAAAGCCCCGGCACAGTCAATGCCATGTTGCCGTTATAGTTGGCGATGACCGATTCAAGTCTGTAGTGTCCACGGATGTTCTCGAGCACGACCGGTTGTTCATGGCCATGATGGTCGTCCTGAAGGGCCCAGAGGCGATCCAGTCCTTGCAGGGCTGCTTTACTGTGCGCCCATTGCATCAATTGGCTCGGTATCATCGCAACCGGGGCGAGCACGCGGCCCGACAAAATGGAACAGGCTATCAGCCCGCCCATGCTGAGATCGCCCTTGCTGACCTGCAATGCGCCGAAAGCGACCAGCAGGATATAGGAAAACTGCTGAAAGGCGGCAGTCAAATGCTGCGAATGTTCACTGATATTACGCATTTGCAGTTCTTGTTCGCGCGCGTCATTGGTGGTTTTCATCCAGCGCGAGAGCATGCGCCAACCGCCTTGGCCGGACTTGATGGTTTCGGCGCCTTCGACGGTTTCGACCAGCAACCCGGTCTTGAAGTTGCTCGCCGCCATGGCTTTGTCCGCGAAGGCCTCGACCCGCTTCTGATAATAGCCGCCGATGGCGCACGAGAAGATGAAGAATATAAGCGGAATCATCGCCAACCAGCCGGCGATCAGCGCAATGAGCAGCATGAAGATCAGGGCAAAGGGCGCATCAATCAGGAAGTTTGTGGTCATGGAGGTAAAAAAGCCGCGCACGGTCTCGTATCCGCGCATCTGTCCGGCCAAGCCGCCCACGCTCTGCGGCAGCTGATCCAGCCTGATCGACAGGAAACGCATGTAGATAGTGCGTGCCAAGCGCTGATCTACCATGTCGATCAGGCGATCATAGATATTCGTGCGAACCCGTTTGGCAACCAGTTCGAACAGGATCGCCGCGAGTACGCCCAAAGTCAGGACCAGCAGGGTCTGCGATGCACCGGTCGGCACCACGCGGTCGTATATCTGCATGCTGTAGAAGGAAGTTGTCATTGCAACGATGTTGATCACAACGCCGCCGACAATAGCTTCCCAGATGAGTCGTCTGTGGGCAAAAATCTCCTGGCGGATAAGTTGGTAAACCGGACTGGCGCCGGCGCTATAAGGCTTGCTCAATTTGAGCGAAGCAAAGATATGACCGGTCAGCATGTCGTCGGCTTGTTCATACCATCGGCCGGTTTGCGCATCCCACCACTCGCTAATCCATTGGCTCTGGGCGTTATTGCCGCGGAGCACGCCCCACTCGCCCTCCCGTTCACCATTTTGTATGTAGATCAGCGTAGGCACAATAGCCGCATCCGGCGCATTGAGCCAGCGCGGGGCGCTCACTTGAAGATGTTCGGCGACGATTTTAAGGCGGTTCTGCGGCTTATTCGTCTGAGAGGATACAGCCGCTTCGGCCGCTTCCTGCAACGCAAGACGGTCTACGGTTTCATGCTGCAAGTGTGCGAGCCGTGCCAGGCAAGGTAGCAAATTCGTTGCAGCCTCTACTTCGTCACTCAACTATGCCCCCTTCGAAACGGCCGCAAGGCCCTGAGTGTAAATCGAAAGACGCCAGGAACTAAGTATTTGGATGGCCTGAGTGTCTGCTATCTGCACTTCGATCTGAACCAGTTCCCGTACAGCATTCATCGTATCCTGCCAGGTTCTGCGGCCGGCGAGAAATTGGCGGTCGTAGGATTCGGAAACATTTTCAGCCGCTTTGAGCGAGACTTTAAGTGCCGCCAGGCGCTGTTCCGACGAAACAGCCAGCGCATGATCGGCAATGACCTGCTCGTTGACCGTGCGATTTTGCGCCTCGACTTCCTCCAAGGCGGCCCGGTGTTGCAACTTAGCCCCTTCAATATTGGATAGACTGGAAAGACCGGCGCCAAAATGGCTGCTGACTCCAATAAAAAGACGGTTTTCCGGCGATGCGTCTCTATAGGACGGGTTGCCGTATTGCCGTTCCGCGCGCACATAAACCTCCGGTGAAAGATCGGACCGGCGCTCGGCAATGACAGCTTCCTGCACACTGGCCTGCGCCTGTGCTCTTTGGATCGTCGGATTGATTGATAATGCCTGGTTAAGCAGTGTTTGCAAGTCAGCATTTACCGGACGGGGTGCTGCAACCGCCGTATTTAACGCGGAGGCATCAATCTGCCGCCCAAGCAACTGCCCTAGGAGGCTGTCGGATTATAGTTCATTAGAAATAGTAATTTATTGAATAATAGAAAAACATCCTGCTAATAAAAACAGTTAAAAATAAATATGTTTTTGCGATTTCTAAATCCGACAGCCCCCTAGAAAAAACCGGCTGGTTTGAACTGCTAGCTACACGATTTCATTATGTCTCATAAAATTGCCAATGTATGTCGGCAAAAACTTATCTTTTCATAAGCTTAAAACTACAACTTGTTTTATGGATTAAATTCTCCAATCTATGCGCCAGACTTTGAGGATTATCGCTATTACCCCTATAATCCAAACAATACAACATATTAACTAATAACGAGAGACCTCCCCATGTCCATGAAAATTTTTCGCAGCAAGCGCCTTACTTCAGACGATGACACAGAAAGCGGCCTAAAACGTTGTCTGTCTAAATGGGATCTGGCTTTTCTCGGTATAGGCGCCATTATAGGTACCGGTATTTTTGTACTGACCGGAATCGCGGCCGCCACCCAATCCGGGCCGGCTATAATGCTATCGTTTGTGATTGCTGGGCTCGCCTGTGCTTTTGCAGCCTTGTCTTATGCCGAATTGTCCGCTTCGGTCGGCGGCTGCGGCAGCGCCTACGGCTACAGCTATGTTGCTTTCGGTGAAATATTCGCCTTTATTATCGGCTGGGATTTACTGCTGGAATACAGCCTCGCCGTGGCGACCGTCGCCAACGGTTGGTCAGGCTATTTTGACAACGCGTTGACCGCCATCGGCATCCCGCTGCCAGATATGCTGACCAAAGCGCCTAAACTCGGCGGCCTGATTAACTTGCCTGCATCCGCCATCATTTTGATATTAATGATACTGCTGATCATGGGTGTAAAACACAGCGCCAAAGTCAACAACGCGATGGTGTTTGTAAAACTACTCACCATCACCGTCTTTATCGCTGTTGCGGTATTCAATGTCCACCCAGAAAACTGGCATCCATTCATGCCGTTTGGCTGGTTCCAAACCTTGCCTGACGGCAAAACCACCGGCGTTTTGGCTGGGGCATCATTGGTCTTTTTTGCCTATGTCGGCTTCGATGCGGTATCCACCGCAGGCGATGAAGCTAACAATCCGCAACGCGACCTGCCTTTCGGCATCGTCAGCTCGCTTAGCTTTTGCACCGCCATCTACATCTTGGTATCGGGACTGCTGACCGGCGTCGTCAACTACACCGAATTAAACGTATCCTCTCCTGTTGCCCATGTCCTGAATTTGCTAGGTTACAACTGGGCATCGGCACTGATCTCGACTGGCGTTATTGCGGGACTTACCACTGTCATGCTGGTATTGTATTACGCGCTGACCCGTATTATCTTCGCAATGTCCCGCGACGGTTTGCTATCGCCGTTCTTTGGCGAAGTGAACACCAAAACCCAGACGCCGGTACGCGTCATAGTATTGTGCGGCATTATTATGGCGATAGCCGCCGGCTTCATACCGCTAGGCGATCTGGCCGAACTGGTCAACATCGGCACCTTGGCCGCATTCGTATTGGTATGTTTAGGGGTACTGGTACTACGCATCACCAAACCTGACATGAAGCGCCCGTTCCGCTCGCCGTTCAGCCCGTTATTTCCAGCCTTGGGCATGCTGTCATGCACCGCGTTGATGGCGTTTTTGCCTGCCCTTACTTGGCTGCGCTTTGTCATCTGGTTGGTTATTGGGCTGATTGTGTATTTTTCTTATTCAGTGCATCACAGTAAACTGGCAAAAGCAGATTAAATCTAAAATCAGCTTAAATAAACCGGACTTAGGTTCTTTTCCACAATTTCTGTGGATAACTCTGTGTACAAGCTATAGATACCGCTACTCAGCTGCGATAAAACCTGTCTTTGGGTTAAATTGTAGCATTTTTATACAGCAATTTAATGCATGAATAATCAATAAGTTAGATTTACGCAATATGCCTAGGCGGCGTCTGAGGCAGCGGGTTTCCGCATGAATGCCCACAAACTCAATCTGTGCATAAGCTGCGACCGCCAAAGCTATGGCCTAAATTTTAACCGGTGTTTTTTATCTCTGCCAAAGTCGGCGCTGTAAAAGTACATGACAATATCAAGATGACTACGGCTTTTCACCGCAACATTCTTGGTTTTAAAAACTGCGGGCAAAAAAAAACCCAAGCGTTTCGGCTTGGGTTTTTGATTTAAGAGCTTGGCAATTCCCTACTTTCGCATGGCAAACTGCCACACTATCATCGGCG
>NZ_PTIY01000030.1 GCF_002934365.1 Methylobacter tundripaludum
CACTCAATTTTAAAACACCTCATGAGGTCTTTTTTCCTGAACAAGAGAGGGATGCCGCATGATTACTAAGATTGCACTTCGGAGTTGAATCCGCCTACGGAATAATCGAGCAACGCCGCGCCCAACCAGCAGCACACAACGATTTGTTGGATATGTTATTGAACGCAAGCGATGACAACGGCGAACTTATGTCCGACAAACAGATTCGCGATGAAGTCATTACCATTTTTACCGCAGGCCATGAAACCACCGCTAACCTGTTAACCTGGACCCTCTATTTATTGGCCCGCCACCCGGATGTACTGGCTAAACTGCGTCAGGAACTCGATACATTGCTGCACGGCAAAATCCCAACGGCGGAAGACTTGCAGCAGTTTGTCTATACCAGAGCGGTATTGAACGAATCGATGCGCCTGCGTCCGCCTGTCGGCATTATGATGCGCAAAATTATCAAGGATACCGAGATTAACGGGTATTCGTTAAAGCAAGGCAGGCTGGCGATGTTCAGTATTTACAATATTCACCATCACCCGGATTTTTGGCAACAGCCAGAACGGTTTGATCCCGAACGCTTTTTAAGCGATGAGAATCGCAGGTTTTCATTCATGCCGTTTGGCACCGGTGAGCGCGTCTGTATCGGCAATCATTTTGCGTTACTGGAAAGCCAGCTTTTGTTGAGCATGATCGCTCAGCACTTTGATTTGCAGTTGCTTGATACGGATGAAGCCGAAATTGAAATGGCGGTGACTCTGAAGCCTAAGGGCGGGGTTCCGGCGAAGTTAGTCGTTCGAAGCAGACATCATTAGTTGCGCTGATCAGTTGAATTTAAAACTCAAACATATCAACCAAAGTTGATGAAATCTTTTTTTGTGCTTTAGCATCTATAGTCCCGAGCTTTTTAACCAGCCTGGACTTATCGACCGCCCGCAATTGATCCAGCAAAACCAGCCCGGTCTTATCCTGAAACTGAAGCTCAACTCTTGAGGGCGCATGAAACCCTTTAGTAGTCATGGGTGCGATTAAAACCGTTTTCAAGCAATTCATTTCATTGGGCGAAACGATAACGCAGGGTCTGGTTTTTTTAATTTCACTGCCAATAACCGGATCAAGTTCGATCAGATAAACGTCAAATCGTTTAACTACCATTCCCACGCCTCACCGGTGGCAAGATCTGCGCTATGATCAATATTGCTATGGGTTTTGCTAAAATCCTGCTCGATTTGAGCGGCAGAAATGCTTTTATATTGCTCTTCCCAGCCTTGTCTGGTTTTTTTTGTCGGGGTGATTAATAAGCCATTATCTACAACGTGAATTTCAAACTCCTTATCTTGAAGATTGGCTTGTTTAATAAGCGGTTGCGGTATCCTGATGCCTTGAGAATTTCCTATTTTGATTAAATGCGCCATATTTGCCCCCTTTTAGCCCTTAATAAAATATAGTTACATTGTAATTACTTTTGAAGTCGGTGGTCAAATTCACTTTAGCGCAAAAAAAAGCCCATCATAAAGACGGGCTTTTTTAAACGCTTAAACTGACTATAGATTTATACCCCTCATCCCAACCTTCTCCCTCAAGGGAGAAGGTGCAAGAGAGGAAGATAAGATCAGTTTTTGGTTTTATCAACAATCTGGTTGGCTTTGATCCAAGGCATCATGCTGCGCAGTTTCGCGCCGACCACTTCAATCGGATGCTCTGCATTCAAACGACGCTTGGCGGTCATTTCAGGATAGTTGGTCATGCCTTCCATAATGAACTGCTTGGCGTACTCGCCGTTTCTGATGTTTTTCAACGCTTCGCGCATCGCCCAGCGGCTTTCTTCGTTGATGACTCTTGGGCCGGTAACGTATTCGCCGTACTCTGCATTGTTGGAAATGGAGTAGTTCATGTTGGCGATACCGCCTTCAAACATTAAATCAACAATCAACTTCAATTCGTGCAAGCATTCGAAGTAGGCCATTTCAGGCTCATAACCCGCTTCAACCAGGGTTTCAAAACCCATTTTTACGAGTTCAACCGCGCCGCCGCATAATACCGCTTGTTCGCCGAATAAATCGGTTTCACATTCGTCGCGGAATGTGGTTTCGATGATGCCTGAACGACCGCCGCCGATGGCTGACGCGTAAGACAAGCAGATCGATTTAGCTGTGCCTGAAGCATCTTGATGAACTGCGATTAAGTCGGGAACGCCGCCGCCGCGTACAAATTCAGAACGAACGGTATGGCCTGGGGCTTTAGGCGCGATCATGATCACGTCCAAATCGGCGCGTGGCACGACTTGGTTGTACAAAATTGAGAAGCCGTGGGCAAATGCTAATACTGAACCTTGTTTGATGTTCGGTTCAATTTCGTCCTTGTACAATTTTGATTGGAATTCATCAGGCGTCAGAATCATGACGATGTCCGCACCGGCAACCGCTTGTGCAACCGGCTGTACGATTAAACCATGCGCTTCAGCCTTAGCCACTGAAGGTGATCCTGCGCGCAAGCCCACGACAACCGAAACGCCGGATTCTTTTAGATTAAGAGCGTGGGCATGGCCTTGCGATCCGTAACCGATAATGGCCACTTTTTTACCTTTGATGATTGAAAGATCGGCATCTTTGTCGTAATAAACTTGCATGGTTTTTTCCTGTTTTTGGTGTTTTTAAAATTAATTAGACGAAAAGCTAAAGCTTACAAATGCAACCCTTTTTCGCCTCTCGATATACCTGTCGGCCCGGAACGGACGACTTCAATAATGCTGTCGCCGTCAATGGCTGCGATAAACGCATCGAGTTTACTGGACGGACCGGTCATTTCCACGACATAAGTGGTTGGCGTCACGTCGATAATCTTGCCGCGGAATATATCCGCCATGCCTCTGATTTCTTCGCGTGTGTGCTCGGTGGTCCTGATCTTGACCATCATCAGTTCCCGTTCGATATGAACGGATTCGACCAAGTCGATCAGTTTAACCACATCAATCAGTTTATTCAGCTGCTTGGTGATTTGCTCGATAATGTCGTCGCTGCCGCGCGTGACCAAGGTCATACGCGACAGGCTGGGGTCTTCCGTAGGCGCTACGGTCAAGGATTCGATATTGTAGCCGCGCGCGGAAAACAAGCCTGCCACCCGCGATAACGCGCCGGATTCGTTTTCAATCAGGATAGAAATAATATGTCTCATTACGCCAATTCCCTGTCGGTTGATGTGCCGTCCGCGACTCTTAAGGTCATATCGTTATGGGCCTTGCCCGCTTCAATCATCGGGTAAACGTTTTCGGTCCGGTCGGTCAGGATGTCCAAAAATACCGTGCGGTCTTTCATCGCAAACGCTTCTTCCAGCGCAGGCCTGACATCTTCCGGTTTGTCGATACGCATGCCGACATGGCCGTATGCCTCGGTCAGTTTGACGAAGTCCGGGATGGTATCCATGTACGAATGCGAATAGCGGCTTTCGTAGCTAAATTCCTGCCACTGGCGAACCATGCCCAAATAACTGTTGTTCAGGTTGATGATTTTTACCGGCGCATTGTATTGCAATGCAGTCGATAATTCCTGGATGCACATTTGGATGCTGCCGTCGCCGGTCACGCAGGCGACGTCCGAATCGGGAAACGCCAGCTTAACGCCGATGGCCGCAGGCAAGCCGAATCCCATCGTGCCCAAACCTCCCGAATTAATCCAATGCCTCGGCTTGTCGAACGGATAATACTGGGCCGCCCACATTTGATGCTGCCCTACATCCGATGTGACATAGGCCTCGCCTTTGGTGACTTCGTACAACTGTTCGATCACGTATTGCGGTTTAATCAGCTGGCTGCTGCGGTCGTACTCCATGCACTTGACGGCCCGCCATTGGTCGATCTGCTTCCACCAGCTTTCCAAGGCTTTCTTGGACGGTTTCTTTTTGCTTTCCCTGATCATTTCCAGCATCTGCTCCAATACCGGCTTGACTTCGCCGACGATAGGAATCGCAACCTTAACGGTTTTGGAAATAGACGCAGGATCGACGTCGATATGGATGATTTGGGCATGCGGGCAAAACTCGTCCAGCTTGCCGGTAACGCGGTCGTCAAAACGCGCGCCGATAGCGATAATCACATCGCTGTCATGCATCGCCATGTTGGCTTCATAAGTGCCGTGCATCCCGAGCATGCCGACGAACTGCTTGTCGGTTGCAGGATAAGCGCCCAAGCCCATCAAGGTATTGGTGATCGGAAAACCCAGCGTGTGAGCAAATTCGGTCAGCTCCTTGCTGGCTTCACCCAAAACCACGCCGCCGCCGGAATAAATGATCGGCTTTTGTGCGGTCAATAATAAATCAACGGCCTTTTTAATCTGTCCTTTATGACCGCTAACCGCAGGGTTATACGAACGGATAGATACTTTTTTAGGGTATTTATAAGGCACTTTGATTCTGGGATCGGTGATGTCTTTAGGCACGTCGACAACAACAGGGCCGGGGCGGCCGGTTGTCGCCACATAAAAGGCCTTCTTGATGGTTTCAGCCAGTTTGTTGACGTCTTTGACCAGGAAATTATGCTTCACGCAGGGCCGGGTAATACCGACCATATCGACTTCCTGGAACGCATCGCTGCCGATGACCGGCAACGGTACCTGCCCGGAAATAACCACCATCGGGATGGAGTCCATATACGCGGTAGCAATGCCGGTTACGGCATTGGTTGCGCCGGGGCCTGAAGTAACCAGGACTACGCCCGGTTTGCCGGTCGCACGGGCATAGCCGTCCGCCGCATGGGTGGCGCCCTGTTCGTGCCGAACCAGGATGTGTTTGACCTCATCCTGCTGGAAAAGGGCGTCGTATAAATGCAATACCGCCCCGCCGGGATAGCCAAAAATATATTCTACGCCTTCGTCCTTAAGACTCTGAATTACGATTTGTGCGCCGTTTAGCTCCACGCTAATACCCTCAAATAGACTTTCGAATTAAGCCGATTAACTGCGTTTTAAAAAACTCAAGCCCCCAAATACCCGGTGTGTTTTTAAAGACGCCAGATAAACCGCTGCTGGCAGCCGCCTTGTTCAGACGGCATAATGCAAGCATTTTACTAGGTTTTTGGTCGAATTGTACACGCATCTCTTATCCTTTTTGATTCTTGCCCGGCCGATAACAATCAATTACAGTTCATCATTAGCCGCCGGATAAAAATATCGTTAAAAAAGTGTTGCCGGTGAATTTAAAGAAAAGTTGGTGCAATACAGGCGTTGAGCCCGATGACGCGATTACGGCGTTGTTCCATGTCGACAGTTTGGCGTGCCTTTGTATTTTTTGTGCTTTTTATGTCTTTCGCGGACTAACTGTTTTTCTGGAACAGGCCTCGACTACGCTGAAAATTCAACCTCGTAACCGGCAAACTTGCGGATATTAATCACGCCGGTATCCAGCAATAAATACTGGCCTTTAACACCGTGCAGCACCCCTGATACTTCGGCGTCTTTATCAAGGTTAAACGACTTGATCTTGACCGGGTAACTGTCTACAGGAAAATGAATGTCCACAACCGGCTGGTCGATTAAACATTCAATCGCCTGTTGGCCGAAACGCTGGGTAATGTCGGCCAACTCCGCCTCGCAAACCGCGACTAATTCATCCCGTTTTGCAAGCAGATCGATAGGCTCAGCCTTACTTTTAAGCATTTGCTGCCAGCTGGTTTTATCGCTGACATGTTTAGCGATGGCGATTTCAATCAGGCCGGAAATATAACGCGACTGCACCTTAAAAATCGGCAGCGCCTGCACCGCGCCTTGATCGATCCAACGCGTCGGAATTTGAGACTGCCGAGTGATGCCGACCTTAATGCCGCTGGAATTGGCCAAATAAACCACATGCGGCTGAAAACAGAACTCCTCTCCCCATGCGGGTTCCCGGCAGGTACCCGCCTCATAATGACAAGTTTCCGGCTTCATGATGCACATGTCGCATTGCGCCAGCGAGGTAAAACAGGGGTAGCAATAGCCCTGGTTAAAACTCTTTTTAATCGCCCTGTTGCAGTGCATGCAAAATATTTTTCCGGTATACGTCAGCTTAACCGGCTTGCCGATCAGCGGATTTAACGAAACCGATTGATCACCGACCGGCAGCTCGTATTGAACCTGTTGTTCCAGTCGGACGTGCATTTTTCTTAATTGTCCCTGCATTCAGACATTCCCTAAAAATATAATAACAATGGGCCGGTTAAAGATAACCGTCGGTATTTTTTACCAACCAACGCTCGGATTGGGATTTTAACAGCTCCTTTTTCCAGAAAGGCGCTCTCGATTTTAACGCCTCCATGATGTAGCGGCTCGCATCAAAGGCATCGCCGCGATGCGATGTCCAGACCGCCACCAACACAATCGGCTCATTCGGCAGAATATCGCCCACCCGGTGCATTACCAATGCGTCGATAACCGGCCATTGCCGCATGGCTTCGGCAACGATTTTTTCCAGCTGTTTTTCGGTCATGCCGGGATAATGTTCCAGCGTCATGCCCTGAACATTATCGCCTTCATTGAAATCGCGCATCGTACCTATAAAAATGCTGGTTGCGCCGAACTTGCCGGCCATGTCCGCTACCGAAGACTGGTGCGCCTGAATCTCCTGCCAGGGATCGAAAGGTTCAGGGCAAATTTTTATGTCCATAATCACCCCCCGGTCACCGGCGGAAAAAAAGCCACTTCATCGCCGTCATTAACAGCAGCGTCCCATTCGACATAATCCATATTCACCGCCGCCAGGATATTATCCGGCAGCACTTTGTTCGGATTGGCGTAGCGCCACACGTCGCCGACTGTAGCCAAGCCTGCAATCTCCAGATTGTCTTCCGAACGGCCGATACTTTCTTTCAAGCTGGCGAAATAACGCACCTTAATCGACATAGTCATTCACTCAATAAAACGGGCACCAGGTGCATTACGGGAGACCGGCCTCCTTTTTAGTTTTCTTAACCGGCAGTTGTTATAATAAAAACCACTTGACTGTTTCGCTGCTAATTTTACAGAAAAATGACTGCATTAACCCACTTTAATCAATCCGGCGAAGCGCATATGGTTGACGTCGGCGAGAAGGCGATCACCCAGCGCACCGCGATCACTGAAGGCTATATTGAAATGCAGCCGGAAACGCTCAAGCTGATCGTAGACGGCGGCCACAAAAAAGGCGACGTGCTGGCTATAGCAAGAATTGCCGGCATCATGGCCAGCAAAAAAACTGCGGACCTGATTCCGCTCTGTCACCCGCTGCCGCTAACGCATGTTGAAATCAAGCTGAGCGCTGAAATCGACAACAACCGGATACGCTGCCAAACCACCGTAAAAACAAACGGGCAGACCGGCGTAGAAATGGAAGCGCTAAACGCCACGCAAATTGCCTTACTGACCATTTACGATATGTGCAAAGCCGTAGATAGAGGCATGGTTATCCAGTCAGTCCGGCTACTGGAAAAAGATGGCGGCAAATCGGGACACTGGCAATACGATCAACAGAATGTTGCCTGAAACAGCCTAAATTGTGGCATTTGGGCGCTGGAAAACAGAATACAAAAATCAAACCGGCTACACTGCCCTCCTTATCATTCTGACGAGCAAGCCGATACAGGTAATGTCGATGCCTATCAGATTTGTTACACTAAACTTATTTTTGCAACAAGGCGCCGATTGTTTTGGCGTTATCTCAAATAACAGCAGAGACAACTATGTCGATTATATTAAAAGAACTGGCCGATCTTTGTGGCGCGCGGATTGAAGGCGGCGATTCATCAGCAACCATCCATTCAGCGGCAGAAATCACCTCTGCACATCAAGGTCAAGTCACGCAGCTGACCAACAGTCGCTATACCCGGCACCTTAAACATTCAATGGCTTCCGCCTGCTTTATTGCGGAAGGCTTCGGTGTTGAAAATGTACCGGAAAGCATGACGCTGTTAATTTGCCCCGATCCTGAGCTCAGCTTTATCAAAGCGGTCGAATTACTGCATCCTGCCAGAACTTACGAACAGAAAATTGCGCCGCAGGCGGTGCTTGAGGCCAATATAATCTTAGGTAATAACTTGTATATAGGCCCTTACGCCATCATCGGCGAAGACTCAAGCATAGGCGATGACAGCCAGATACATGCGGGGGCCTATGTCGGTAAAAATGTCAAAATAGGCAAAAACTGCCGGATTTACCCTTATGCCGTTATTTATGACGATGTGGTCATAGGCAATAATGTCATTATTCATTCGGGAGCCATCATTGGCGCTGACGGCTTTGGTTATAAGTTTCGGAATAACGCGCATGTCAAAGTCCCTCAAGTCGGCAATGTGGTTATCGAAGACAATGTCGAGATTGGCGCCAATACCTGCATAGACAGAGGCGCATTGGGAAGCACCTTAATAGGAGCCGGCAGCAAAATCGATAATCTGGTGCAGATTGGACACAACAACAAAGTCGGCAAAAACGTCATCATGTGCGGCTTAACGGGCGTATCCGGCTCTTGCAACATTGAAGACTATGCGATTCTGGCGGGAAGCTCTGGCATTGCCGATCACGTTACGATTGGTCGAGGCGCAGTTGTCATGGCCCGTTCCGGCGTGGCGGGCGACGTCCAGGCAGGCGCCCAGGTTTTCGGCAGTCCGGCAAAAGACAAGAAAACAGCTTATAAAGAGCAGATCGCAATCAGCAAGTTGCCCGAGCTGTTGAAGAAAGTAAAAATGCTGGAGGAAAAAATCCAGATGCTGGAAGGCAATTCATAGTCCACGCATCAAAGGCTTCCGACCTAGCGTTTCGAAACAAAAACTGCAAAGCAAAAAAAACCCTCCACCGAAACGATGGAGGGTTTTTTCCAGTTAAACTAGGTTTGTAGTCTTACTGAGCGGTTTTGTTGCTGGTTTTTCTTTTCTCGATGTTTGAGAAAGTTTCTTGTTGCAACTGAGCTACACTACCGCTTTGTAAGTGTTTAGTTTCATCTTGTTTCAGCAATACAACTAAAACAATAACAGCAGCAATAGCAACACCAGCAATCAACCATGTGTTATCTTTTTCTTGTTCTTCAGCCATTTTAAAATCCTCGAAAGTTTATTTAATTATATTGTTGTATTCCCTTTCCTCAAAGGGAGCTCCTCAATAACTGTGTTATGGAGTTGCTTGTCGAATTAAGTAATAAACGACAGGGTACTTTTTATCATGAGATACGGCGTTATGTCAAAGCTATAAATAAAAAAACACCAATCGCATCAGGCTCCATGAGGTAAAGAAGATTTCTGACAATTAAAAACGGCAAGATGATGCTCGGCAACCAAATGAAAACTAATGAAAATATACCGGAGCCTCAAACGATATTAGGGCATTGCTGCCGATTGACTCGTTTCGACCGGAAATCAAGCCACCAGCATTGGAAAGATAATCGTGTCTAAAATTGCCGAACCCAATCGCACTACAAATCGGATACACGAAAGCACAGGCGATTTAATTGAGGCAATACGAAAGTATTTTTTGCTTCAACGCGGAAGAACAGGGCCATTCATTTCCCGAAAGAATTGAAGATGGGCTTTAGACTAAAGCCCGCCCTGATAATGATCCGCTACTCTCTGACCGGCTTTTTATCCAGTTTTCGTTGCAGCGTGCGCCTGTGCATGTTCAACGCCCTGGCGGCAGCGGAAATGTTGCCGTCGTGCTGCATCAACACTTTTTGCAGATGCTCCCATTCCAGACGTTTTACGGACAAGGGGTTTTCACTAATCGAGACCGATGAGTCGCCATCATTTTTATGCAGGGCGTTTACAATTTCGTCCGCATTGGCCGGCTTGGTTAGATAATGTGTGGCACCCAGCTTTATGGCTTCCACCGCTGTAGCAATGCTGGCGAAACCGGTTAACATCACGCAAACGGTATTGTCGTCCAAAGAGATCAGCGTTTTCACCAGCTCCAGGCCGGATTCATGACCGATACGCAAGTCAATCACGGCATATTCGGGCAGATAACGCTCTGCAAACGATATGCCTGTTTTAACGTCGTTGGCGACCAATACCTCATAATTTCTTTTTTCCAATGCACTCTTCAATACATTGCAAAAAGTCACATCGTCATCCACCAGCAACAGCCGTGGTTTATCCGTTTCCTGGGTTGTCATGATTATTCTCTGTATTTAAAAGGGGTAAGATGATTTCCACGCAGGCGCCGCCCGCCTCGCTGTTGTAAAAATTAATTTTACCGCCCAGTCGATTAATAGTGGAATAAGCTAAAAATAGCCCCACCCCTAAGCCGCGCTTTTTACTGACAACGGGTTGTTTACCGGCAAAATCAATCAATTCCGGGG
Source organism: Methylobacter tundripaludum (assembly GCF_002934365.1). Lineage (GTDB taxonomy): Bacteria > Pseudomonadota > Gammaproteobacteria > Methylococcales > Methylomonadaceae > Methylobacter_A > Methylobacter_A tundripaludum_A. The sequence goes on from NZ_PTIY01000030.1 coordinate 10,279, forward strand.
GCAAGCCTGGGCCAAAATCCTTGATTTTAATAACCACATGGTCCAAATCCCATGACGCATGAAATTCGATACCTTTTTCCGAGGGAGATGCTTCAGCGGCATTATTCAGAATGTTAATAATCGAATGGGTCAGCGTGAGCTCGGCAATAATTTTTGCCTGCGTCTCAACTTCAGGATTGATAAAAAAACTCAGTTTTACCGTCGGTTTGTGAGTACGCCACTGATTGATGACCTCATCAATATAATCGGTCAGCAGCATGGCTCGACCGGATTCTGCGCGCATTTCGCCGGCAGAAGCCGACATCACCGACAGCGCTGTTTTACAGCGATCAATCTGTTGCTGCATGATCAATAGTTTCTCATGCAAATCTGGAAAACGATGCGTCGGGTACTCTTGCTCAAGCTCATGCGACACGATGGCAATAGTGCCTAATGGCGTTCCCATGTCGTGGGCGGCGCTAGCCGCCAATGTCCCTAAAGCAACAACACGCTCATCCCTTAACGCATTTTCCCGTGCTTCGGCCAAACTGCGTTCCTGGGCTTTCAGCGTTTTAGCCAGCTCAACGACAAAGAATGCGACTAAGCCGGCGCTGAATACAAAACCGAACCACATGCCGAAAATATGAAGATTAAAATATTGACTGTCATTCATCGAATGCACATGCTGCAACAGCTCATAATTTTTTGCATCGGAATACCGCATTTCCGGGTTGGGCATGTGGGGTTCTATCGACGGCAAAGGAATATTGTAGGCCATTAGCGCCGTATACATGGACGTGGTTAAAATCACCATATACCAAGCATAGGATTGATGCAGCATGATGGCGGTAATAATCAACGGCAACAGGAATACCCAGGTAATCGGGTTCGAGGCGCCTCCGGTCAGGTACAGCAATGCTGTAATGCCACAAACATCAATAACTAACTGGGAAAAGATTTCCAGCTCCGTAACCGGATCTTCCGTCTGTAAACGCATTGAGGTATAGACATTGACCGCGCCTATCGACAATATCACCAGCCAGAGCGGCTGCTCAGGCAGGCGAATATTAAGGCCATATACCGATAAAACAATGAGTATAACCTCACTGAGTATCATCAAATTCCTGAGAATAAACAGCCATTTCAGGTTTTGTCGGGCGGAAAGTTCTGATTTATGCGAGGCGTATGAAAGCATTTTTTATTAAAACGGTATGTTGTAGAAATATCCTAAATCAAGAAACTAAAAATATTTAGGTATATTATCGGTTGGATTTTTTAAATATAAATAACCAATACACAACTGCGACAATATGTCACATTTTATGTTGAAATATTTGTTGATATTATTAACCTAACTTTTAAGGCTCTAGTAGAGCACCATAGCTGAAAAGTTGCGTTATATTCTTCCTAAATATATTCCAAGGCGGTTTTTTTAAACCGCCTTTTTTTTGCCCGGCGAAATCAAACCTGATCAAAAACCACTCCCAACCCTCCTAAACCGCAGTACCCCATAGGATTCTTGGCCAGATATTGCTGATGCATATCCTCGGCATAATAAAACTCGCCAACCGATATAATCTCTGTGGTTATTTGGCCGAATCCTGCTCGAGTGAGTTGATTCTGGTAGTGTTGTTTTGATGCCAGCGCCTCATCAAATTGTTCCTGAGTATAGGTATAAATCCCGGATCGATATTGCGTGCCGATGTCATTGCCTTGCCTCATGCCCTGCGTCGGGTTATGGGACTCCCAAAAAACCTGAAGTAGGTCACGGAATGAAATAATAGCCGGATCATAGATCACTTTGACGACCTCATTATGCCCGGTTAAACCGGTGCATAACTCCTCATAAGTCGGGTTAGGCGTGTAGCCGCCGGTATAACCGACTGCCGTGCTAAACACGCCACGGCATTGCCAAAACCTCCGCTCCGCGCCCCAGAAACACCCCATTCCAAACAAAACCTGCTCCATGTTCTCCGGAAACGGCGGAACTATCGGGTTGCCTGTCACGAAATGCCTGTTGATAACAGACATGGGCGTATTTCGGCCGGGCAAGGCTTCTTTAGGATCGGGTAAAATAAGTTTTTTAGATGAAAAAATCATAGCCTGTGGTATTTTTATAAGACTTTTTGGGCGAACATTATTATGAGCCTGATGCCGTAAAATGCACGATTTTTTAACCGGGGAACCATGATAGAACAAGATTTACTACGCCGTTTTTTATTTGAAGAACTGGGCGTTCGAGGAGAGTGGGTTAAATTAACCACCAGCTGGCAGGCCGCAAAACAGCATCAGCGCGGCTCTGAAAATGTGCAGCAACAATTGGGACAGGCTCTCGCAGCCGTTGTCATGTTGTCGGCTACGGTCAAGTTTAAAGGCTCGATGATTCTTCAGGCTCAAGGCGACGGCGATATTAAGACGCTGGTTGCTCAGGCAACGGATCAGCGAAAAATCAGAGGCTTGGTAAGAGGCAAGGAAAACGTGACTGTCGGCTCATTAGAATCCATGTTCGGACACGGACGGCTGGTACTCACTATCGAATCGCAAAACGGCCATCCCTATCAAGGCATCGTTCCGCTGCACGGCAGTAATTTGGCCGCCGCCTTGCAAACCTATTTTGAGCAATCGGAGCAGCTTAAGACCCGCTTGTGGCTATTCGCCAATGCCACCCATGCCGTAGGATTATTGTTACAGGAACTGCCGGCGCAGGAAAATTACCAGGCCGATTGGGAACATATCGAGATACTGGCAAACACAGTGACCGAGCAGGAACTGTTCGACCTGGATTGCGAGCAGCTGCTGTACCGATTGTTCCATCAGGAAAAAGTAAGACTCTTTGATCCAGAACCGGTTGAATTCAGCTGCGCCTGTTCACGGTCAAACATCGAGAAAACATTATTCGCCATGGGCCGGACTGAACTCGAAGATATTCTAAAGGAGCGGGACATTATTGAAGTCACTTGCGAATTCTGTAGCGAACACTACCGCTTCGATAAAGTTGATGTCGAAAATATCCTGTCTCAGCAAAACGCCGCTACTGACTCCGAAACACGACATTGATAACTCATCCTATGAAAACCGGAATAATTAAACGCAGTCTTCTCGTTATTTTTTTGCTGGCGCTGACAGCCTCATTATCCGGTTGCATGTACTGGATTCGGGCTTACCAAGTCTACCTGCAAATGGATGAATTTGACCGCCACTTTTCCGTAGAGACCACCGATGAATTTACCTTACACTTCAAAGATCCCATTCTTTACAGCCAGGACTTTGTTTCCCTGTCCAAACTGTATGCCAGCCAGGATGATCCTACGCCGGAAGGGAGACGCTGGCGATACTGGTTCCGTAAGGTTGATGGCAACAACAACCTGATCAAGCCGGAAATAAAGTTTTACTCGGATTTGAGTTTCAATAAAGAAAACCGATTGATTGCCTGGTCGTTTTCTTCGCTGTTTTTAGCCATTGCCCCGCCCAAGTTTTTAGAGGTTTCTTTACGTTCTATCGGCGGCGCCGAAATCGATAAAGAAAAGCAGCAACTTAAAGCCAACTCCGCATTGTTGGAAAAAATATCCGACGATTTGCCCAGAAAACCGGCCGTTCTGGCGCAGTTGGGCGCCCCTTTTGAAATTAAAGATGAAGGGGAACAGGAGGTGTATATTTACCGTTTTCTGCTGGAAACTCATCGCATAGAAGAAGGTTATGAGGATCGCGCCTTAAACGAAGTCAAAATCACCTTTGACAAGAAAACGCAGGAGTTGATTAGGATGGCGGGACGCTTTGCCGGACTTAAGGTTTCCATTAATTATCGGAAATTTCTGGACGAGGCGCCGGCTGTCGCAAAAAATAATCCCAAGTAACAAAATCATCGATGAGCCCCGGATTGGGCGGATTTTAAATCAGCATTTATTATGTCTAATCCGCTTCGTCTATAAGCGCCTAGTTTTGGCATCCGCAATCCATTTTTATAAATTACATCCCTTGAACAATAAAAAAGGCCTAGGCAGTTACTGCCTAGGCCTTTGTTTGATGCCGTCCAAACCGGTTGGACCGACACAATAATTAGCTGTTATTTACAGCTTGTCAGCATTTTTATCCAGGTATTCCGCTACACCGTCAGGATTTGCATTCATACCGGAATCGCCTTTACGCCATCCGGCCGGGCATACTTCACCATGTTCTTCGTGGAATTGTAACGCGTCGATCATGCGCAGCAATTCATCCATGTTACGGCCTAAAGGCAGATCGTTAACAACCTGATGACGAACCAGACCGGCGCGATCGATCAGGAATGTGCCGCGGTAAGCCACGCCGCCACCGGCTTCAACATCATAATCTTTACAAATAGAATGAGATATGTCGGCAGCCATTGTGTAACGAACAGGGCCGATGCCACCTTTATTAACAGGTGTGTTGCGCCATGCGTTATGAGTGAAATGAGAGTCGATAGAGACGGCGATCACTTCAACATTACGGCTTTTGAATTCATCGATACGGTGATCCAAAGCGATCAACTCGCTTGGACAAACAAAAGTGAAATCTAACGGATAGAAAAACACTACCGCATACTTGCCGCTAGTAGCCTCAGAAAAACTAAATGAATCAACTATTTGACCATCGCCCAAAACGGCAGGAACTGTAAAATCAGGTGCTTGTTTACCGACTAATACGCTCATTGATTATCTCCAATAAATAGTGAAAAAAACAAAAGACTGTTAACTTGATGTTAGCCACTGAAGCAGTGGATTGATGAAATTGTACATCAGTTTAGTAGGAAATTGTCGAATTGTTATGATTTTTAGCTTGCTTTAATTTCAATTTTAGCCATAATTTGTCATCAATAGCTTACAATAATGTCGGGCATTAACTCTCGCCAGAGTTTTTTGAAGCTTGTCGCCCTAACCTGGCTGTTAAATTCATTTTGGTTAATTCATTTAATGGAATTCTATCATGGCAAAAAATAAACATATTACCGAACCCGATGTGTTTGGTTTTCAAGTACGCATCGTAAGACGCGGCAAGGAGAGCAGCCGTTATTTTTCACATAAACTGTGGGGTAACAAAGGCAAATCGCTGAAAGCCGCAATAACCTGGCGCGACCAGATGCTGACCGTATTAAAAGGCAGCAAGACACGTTTTCTTAAACCACCGAAAAACAAGACCACCACCGGTGTCACAGGCGTGTCCAGAACCGTCAAGTATGATCATCGTAAAGACAAAAGCTACCTTTGCTATACCGTTTTTTGGGTCAGTAACGGCAAATCCAGGAATAAAACCTTCCAGGTCGGCAATGTCGATAAAGTAACGGCGGACGATGAATTGCATGCATTCCGCACCGCCAAGCTGTTTAGAAGCTGCTATGAATATTCAATTGATAATGACCTTGAATTTTATGACGGCAAATTTGCAGGCTGGAAAAAAACACGTCTGTATGATGACGAGAATTTGAACGCAGTAGCGATGGCATAAGCGAAGATTCCGCGTTAGACGCCGGGCGGGCAGTTGGCCTGCTAAACAACCGGCTCTCATGAACCGCTAAAGTTCGATGCGAATGCCCAATTCAATGACGCGATCAACCGGAATTTTGAAAAATTCTATCGCGCTTGAGGCATTGTGGAATAAAAACCTGAATAAAGGCCTGCGCCATTGAGGCATCGAACTTTTTCTCCTAAAAGAGAGCCGTTCGCTACCGATGAAAAACGATGTCAGCTTGAAATCGATATTTAATCCTTCCTGAGCGCATTGTTCTAAGGCTTGCCTGACATCCGGGCTTTGCTGGAAGCCATAATAAAGCTTGACCCGGTAAAAATTGCCCTCCTTGCCAAAGGAGCGAATCTTGATCCGATGCGCCACATCAACGTATGGCTCGTCCTTAGTCACTATGGTTAATACAACGATTTGTTCGTGCAGCACATGGTTATGCTCAAAATTATGCAGAAATACCTGCGGTACGCCATGTAAACTTTTAGTCAGGTAAATCGCTGAGCCTTTAACGGTTACCGGCCGATGACTGGCTATCCTGTCTTCCAACTCCTCAAACAACATCCGTCTCTCATCGATATACTCCGCCAGCAATGCCCGGCCTTTAATCCATGTGGTCATCATCAAAAACAACACACACCCGATAACCAAAGGCAGCCAGCCACCAGTCGGTATTTTTAGACTGTTGGATGACAGAAACAAAAAATCTACGGTTAAGAACGTTGTCAAAAAAGTAACCCCGGCCGATTTTTTCCATTGCCACAGCTCTTGAATGACGATGAACACCAACACCGTATCGACAATCATGGTGCCGGTAACGGCAATGCCGTAAGCGGAAGCGAGCGCCGAGGAAGATTTAAAACTCAACACCACAACAAATACCGAAACCATCAATAACCAGTTGATCGCGGGAATATACACTTGCCCTACTTCCCGGCCCGAAGTATGCGAAATATTCATGCGTGGGCAGTAACCAAGCTGTATGGCTTGCCTGGTGACCGAGAATGCGCCCGATATGACTGCTTGAGAGGCAATAACAGAGGCCATTGTCGCCAAAATCAATAGCGGATACCTCGCCCAGGTCGGCGCAAGCAAATAGAATGGATTTTTCACCGCCTCAGGGTGTTCAAGCAGCAGCGCGCCTTGCCCAAAATAGTTAAGCAATAAAGCGGGGAAAACAAAACCGAACCAGGCGTAACGGATGGGCTTCAAACCAAAATGCCCCATATCGGCGTAAAGCGCTTCAGCGCCGGTGACGGCCAACACCACAGCCCCCATAATTAAAAAGCCGTGCCATCCCAATTCGATCAATAAATGAATCGCGTAATAGGGGTTAACCGCAGCCAACACGCCCGGAGCGTGACTGATATTAATCACACCAAGACCGCCCAATGTCGCAAACCAAAGGCACATGATCGGTGAAAACAGCTTTCCAACCGTTCCGGTTCCTTTAGCCTGCAATATAAAAAGCGCGAAGAGCACTGCGATGGTGACGGGCAATACATAATGACTTAAAGAGGGCGCAACAATTTGCAAGCCTTCGACTGCGCTTAATACTGAAATTGCGGGAGTAATAATGCCGTCGCCGTAAAACAATGCGGCGCCGAGCAAACCAATGGTGATGATAAATCGTGTCTTTTGCGGATTATCATTAGCGCTTTGCAATGCAAAAGTCATTAGCGCCATGATGCCGCCCTCCCCTTTATTGTTAACACGCATAATAAAAGTCGCGTATTTGATCGCAACAATCAAGGTCAATGCCCAGAAAACCAGCGACAGAACGCCTAATACATGGGGTTTATCAATAGGCAAATGGCTGCCGAAGATTTCCTTAACAGCATATAAAGGACTGGTGCCAATATCGCCAAATACAACGCCGATTGCGCTTAGCGCTAAAACCGTTACTTGCTTTCTGGACTGGCTCTGTGAGCTGATCGACATAGTAAGAATATGGATTGGGAAAAAAATTAACGGGTCGGCATTCTGTTTTGAACATAGCGCATACCCTGTAAATTGCAGATAAAGAACCGTGGACGTCGCCCCGTACCGCCGCCGACAAAAAACGCAAACGGGAGGCAAAAGTATAACTTTTATCGGCGGGCATAACCATCACATCCGCCGATGCTCACTTTCATCGCGTTCAGCATCGATTGATCAAAGCCTAATGGAATTCGACATAATTGCCGCGCGCCGTATTCGTCGCTTGAACCAAAGCTGAAATTCCGGCTAGTCGAGAATTATATAGGGGTATTAGCAAACCACGAAGAATACCGCTTTTGCGGAACGTTTCTTCGTGGTCTTGTCTGCGAAGAAATTGACTACTGCTGCTCGGTCACAAAGGCTATTTTGGCGATCCCGGCGTGCTGCACGGTCGCCATGACTTCGGCAACTTTGGAATAAACAACGTCCTGGTCGGCGTATAAATGCAGGCCGATCTCGGGGTTTTGCACGAGCTCGTTCTTCAACGCCGTTTCCAATGCGGCCAGGTCGGCCATCGGCAGTTTGTTCAAGGTTATCGCCCCCTGCGCATCGATGCCGAGCTGTAGCGGCTGATCTTTGGTATCCGCCGTGGTCTCGGCGGTTTTCGGCAACTTGACATGCACGGATTGCGTCAGCATAGGCGCGGTCACCAGCAAAATAATGACCAGCACCAACATCACATCGACCAGCGGCGTGACGTTAATCTCGCTCATCGCTCCTTCATCTTCCGATTGGGGTTTAAAGGCCATGATGTCTATTCCTTATCTTTGCCGTCTGCGCCGAAGACGATATGCAGAAAGCTGGCAACGAAGTTTTCCAAGCCGGCGCGGTGCTGTTTGACCCGGCGCAGGAAGAAGTTATAGGCCAATACGGCGGGTACCGCGACGGCGATACCGATTGCGGTGGCGACCAACGCATCGCCGATCGGGCCGGCCACGACATCCAGGCTGGTCGAGCCGCTGGCGGTGATTTCATGCATCGCATGCATGATGCCCAATACGGTGCCGAACAGGCCGACGAACGGCGCGGTGCTGCCGATGCTGGCGAGCATGGTCAGGCCGCTTTCCATCCGGTGTTGCTCCTGCTGCATTTGCTCAAGCATGGCCTGTTCCAGCAAGTCGGCCGGAGCGCCGCAGTATTTTAGATGCTTGCCGTCGGATAAGCGGCTTTCATTGAGCCAGGCGAAGCCCTTTTGCGCGATCCGGGCCTGCGGGCCGATGGCGACGGCATCCGAAGACACGGTTTCGGCTTGCGCCAAATCGGCTGCATCCCAGAACGCGGCGTGAAAACGCCGGTTGCGATAGCTGTTATTGGCAAACTCCCAGATTTTAAAAAGTATCACCGTCCAGGTCGCCACCGAGAAGATCAGCAGTGTGTACAAAGTGCCGTCGATGATGACTTCCGGCGAAATATGAGTGGGCATTAATGTCTCCTTTTTTATTTATTAATTGGGGTTAAGCGCTGTCCACGAAAGACGCGAAAACGGGAGTTCAAGCTTCGCTTGCCAGACAGGCGAAGCCCGCACTCCAATTTCGCACTGTCCATTGGGCAGTACATGTAAGTAAGCAAATGTTTTTTAACCCAATGAAAAAACATGTGTCTTCTTATTTATCATGAAGAAGAAAAATAACTTCACGTCCTTCATGCTCTTCATGGTTACGTTAAAAGACTTTTGAACGTCTACTTATTAGTTATTCAAAACGAAGTTAATGGGTACGATAACCGAACTGGCCACCGGCGTGTCGCCCCGCTTGGCTGGAATGAATTTCCATTTTTCGACCGCTTCGATGGCGGCCTC
>NZ_PTIY01000031.1 GCF_002934365.1 Methylobacter tundripaludum
GGGCGCAGGCTTCTGGCTCGGCGCAGCAACCAGCGACACTTCCATGATCATCGGTTTGGCCTGGGTAACGGGTTCGGCCGGGCGCAGCATCCAGAGCCCCGCCCACAGATGCAGCGACAGCACTAAAGTCAACAGCAATCCGCCCATCGACTGCGGTTTTTCCTGACCGGTCAAGGTTTTAAACAGTGGGTGAGTTTTTTGCATGGTCGGCACCGCAACGCCGCCCAAAGACGTTAACGCCCGAGCGGCCAGGCCGTCTTTGTCGTTTCTGAATAAATACATAGGGAATGTTGTCTGCTTATCAAAGCACATGCTCGGGCGAACGGCTCAGCATCGCCATCAAACGCTCCAGTTTTTGATCGACTTTGGCCACATAGTCTTTCAGCTGAACCAGTTCAACTTGCAGGTCTTGAGTATTTTCATGAACATGCTGGAAATGCACCTGAAAATAGCGGGGCAGAGGAAACAAATCGATTAAGTCATCATCCGCCTTGATAGTTCGATTTTTAGGTGTCTTTGCGGGGGACTTTACCCCCTTGGATTCTTGTACCAGTTTTAACGTTTTCATATCGCTTTCCTCATTTCGTTAGTTATCTCTGCATCAGTCTTTGGATAATAAAGCGCCATAAATCCTCGCCGGGATTATCTTCCACGGATAAACAAAGTTATCTTTGTAAGTCAGTCTTCAATCATATGATCGCGTTAAAAAAACCGTCCCTGGATAGGTATCGTAGTTGATACAAAATGAGGAAGACAAAGAAGCCCGGAATTTGCGGCGTTTAACCAAACAAGCCGCTTTCAGGCGAAAAACAACAAATTACGAGCTTCTACTGTAAGACGTTTCAGCCACAAGAAATCCTCACCTGAAAGATAAAAAAAATCATAACTAATCAACAGGCGACTGGCCGACAACTTCTCATTATTTAGAAGGGGCTGTGTATTCACCGCGAACTCGGTAATGGCAATCAGGCAAAGGACATAAGAAATCCCCGCTCGAAAGGTCCGGGCGGGGATCAAGTTCAAGGTTCCGTTTAGGCGAATTGTCTAACGGCGAATCCGACCTACGGCTCTAATCACGCCATATAAGATTGATTTTCAAGACGGTGTCTACGGTTCTTTGGAATTGAAGGTATCTTTAATACGTTAGAGTAAAGCCGACAGAAACCGAACGCCCCATGCCGGGGAGGTTGCGGTTGTTTCTATAAGGCCAGTCAGCAGCGGTAATACTCATTGCATAGTAGTCGCCTGCATTAACACCGGCCAGCGGATGATAGTACTGCTTATCCAATACGTTATCCAAACCGACATCGATGCTCAGGTTTTTATAGGTGTAGCCGGTTTTAGCGTTTAACAATATGTAGGACGGCGTAGTCAACTCATTGCGGATTTGCTGAACATCGCTTTTACGATCGACAAACTGCATTTCAACAGCGCTGCTCCAGCCTCCTTTTTTATGATCCAGACTCAACTTGGCGTTGAACGGCATCATGTGATAAAGATTGCCGCCATCCATGCGCTCGCCGCGGACATAACCTAACACTGTGTGGGTAGCGAATTCGCCTAGCGTCTGATCTTTAAATAAATGAGTTCTGGCGCTTAAATCCGCGCCCCACAGTCTTGCATCATGATTGCCGTGGCTCAAGAAATAAAACCCATTGTCTCGGTGTTGTCCTGGTGTAGCAGCATCGCCTGGCTGCCCGTAATAGCCAAAACCTAACGCACTGTTGCAGATTGGATTGTCCGGCCCGCATCTGTCTGCATCAATGAAATTTTCAACATAGCTGAAATAAGGTGTCGCCTTGATTTCCCAATTGTCATTGTCGGCATCGTGAAATGCCGCTGTGAAGCTGATGTTATGTGCGGTTTCCGGTTCCAGATTTATGTTTCCCACGTAGCCGTTACCGTCGCCGAATGCGCCGATCATGCTCATAGCCATAAAATTGGTACTCCAGGGATAGAGTTCGTATATTCCCGGAGCCCGGTTTTTACGCGCATAGCCAAATTCATATTGGCTGGATTTGTCAGGGGTAAATTGCATTGATGCGCTGACATCGAAAGTATCAAAATCCCGTTCATGGTCTTTGGCATTGAACGCCGCCGCTTCCTTGACAGTCCGGCCGGTGGGAGAAAGCACAGGATCTTGATAGGGCTGGACATTTCCGGTATCGGACATTGTATGGTCATAACGAATGCCTAACATGGACTTCCATTCCGGCGACCAGTTGGCTTCCCATTCAGCGAAAGTACCCAGTCTGTCTCGAGAGGCATTATTCAGGTTTACGAATGAATTCGGCCACATGCCGCCTATTGCCGTTCTGGGCGCCCCGGCATAGGGAGATACGGGGGACCACCATTCGTCCAGTGAATTCAAGTGTAATTCGTTGCCGACTCTGAAGGTGTCGCGTTGACCGAACGGGATTTCAGCTTGAACCTTATATCCTAAATTACGCCCCCTGACATCCATAGGCATTATTGCATGACTGGCGGTATAGGGTCTGTCTGCTGTGTGGTATAGCGGGAACAATTTATCATGGCCAATATCCATAAAATGGGTGGTATTTTCCAGGTAGAGTTTGCCATCCAGCTTACCCCAATCGTAATCGCCCTTGTAATGGACGTTACCGAAGATGCTGTCGTTCTTTAGCATATCCATACGTGCGGTGGGAAAACCTTGAAAAGGGATGTGTTGTTGACCGCCTTTAATTTCCAACAAATGATTGTCGAATTTGAAAGCTAATTTAGCGGCGTGATTTTGGTTTTCATACGCAGTCGATTTGATGATGTCATCATTACCGTCGCTGTAATTCATGCTTTGGCTGTGTGCGCCGGTGTAATCCAGCCGCACATGCTCATTGGCGACGCCCGCAGCTATACTGCCGCCAAACGCGTCGCCGTTGCTGCGGTAAAAGCCGGACAGTTTGCCGTCTAACAGCAGGCCTTTACCGGCCTCGGCAAACACGGGATCGGGCGATTGAACAACAATGGTGCCGCCTATGCTGTCGCCACCCATGCTAACCGGGGTGACGCCTTGCAATACCTCAATTTTGCCGACATTCGTGCGGTCAATATAGGACAAAGGGGGATTCATGTGGTTGGCGCAGGCCGAAGTAATCGTCATGCCGTCAATTTCCACTTTTACGCGCTCGTCACTCAGGCCACGAATGATGGGCAGTGAAGAAACACCGCCGTTCGCCTGGACAGTCACGCCGGGAATATCTTCCAGCAACCGGGCTGTGTCTTGCACTTGCGCCTGCCGTTGAAGCAACTGAGAACCCGCTATCGTTGTTTGACTTAAAGCCCTGTACGACGAGGACTTGCCCGTCACCGTCACCTTGTCCAAAGTCGCCACCTTATCCGGCGGCACCGTAGGCATCTTTTCCAGCGTCACGGTGCGGCTGCCGACCATCCGGTAACTCAAACCGCTATTTCCCAGCAACTGTTGCAGTGCGGCTTCCGGGCTGTATTTTCCGCTCAGGCCTTTGCTTTGCAAGCCTTCGGCAATCGCCGTGTCATAGACCAGTTGCAGGCCGCCGGTTTCCGCCAGCTTGTTCAGCGCAGTCGCCAACGATCCTGCGGGAATGTTGTATTGCTGGTTATCGGCCAGCGCGATGCCGGATATGCAAAGCGCACACACCGCACCAAGCAATGCCGCAGATATAGGGTTGGCAAGGCGACGGCGCTTACCGAATGCTGTTGATTTTTTCAATGTCATGAATATCCCTCGATACTGTTGTTTTGTGAATAACCGTTAATGTGACGCATGGACTGGGCAAAACAGGAGGTGAGGGAAGCAAGTTTTTTTGCAATGTCGTAAGACTGTTATTCAAGAGCCAATGCCTGCTAAACTAGCGGAAAAGCAGAGGATTACCCATGTCAACCATTACATTCGATACGCACGAGTTTATCAAGGAACTGAAAAGCGTCGGGTTTAGCGAAGAGCAGGCCGAGATTTTTACCAAGTTGCAAAAGGCAGCGGTAGCTTCGACGCTTGAGCAGGCACGGCATGATTATGATCTTAATAATCTAGTCACCAACCAATCGCTTGATAATCGGCTTAGAGAGTCTGAATTAAAAAGCGAGGTCAAACTGGCCGAAACCAAAAGCGAACTCATACGCTGGATTGTCAGTGTCGGCCTGTTGCAAACAGCACTGATTACGGCATTACTGATCAAATTGAGCTCGATTGTTTAAATATGTAATCCACACCCAGCCGTGTAGTTGGGTGTTCTTCGTGTCCGTTCCTAATGACTAGCGATGCAGCAAAATCAAATAATCGTTGATTCTGGTAGAATGCAATTGCAGGGAGCTTTCCAGTGCGCTGAGCACAACCAGCGGCTGATCGGTGCGGAACACGCCGTTAACGCGCCGCTGGGCAATGCTGTCATCCGTAACCAGCAGATAGCCGTGATAATAACGGTTAAGCTCGGCAATCACCTCGCCCAGCGGCTGATCCTGAAACACCAGCTTGCCGCGCCGCCAAGCGGTCACCGTCCGGCTATCGGCAGTTTTAACGCCGCCCAGCCTTGCTTGCTGGTCGTAAACAAGCTGCTGGCCTTCGCTGACCAGCGCATGCAGCGACTGACCGTCAGCTTGCTCAACATCGACTGCAACACTGTGTTCGGTAACGCTGACTTCGGTTTGGCTGCGCTGCAAGCGGATATTAAAGGCAGTACCCAGTGCGGTAACGGTACCGTGTTCGGCATGCACCTGAAAAGGCCGGGTCGGATCGGGACTGACTTCAAACCAGGCTTCGCCCTGTAGCAGAGTCAGTTGTCGCCGGTTGCCGTCGATATTTACCGTCAACGCGCTATTGCTGTTGAGGTGTACGATGGAACCGTCTCTCAAACGGATGTCGCGCATTTCGCCGTACCCGGTATGGAAGTCGGCGCGCAACAACATCGGTAACGGACTGAACAGCCACAGCGCCAGACAACACATTGCCAAAACCGGCGCAGCCCATAGCCTATGGAATAGCGGTGTTTTAGGCGCAATGATCTCGGGTTTGGCAACCCGTTGTTTAACTGCATCCAGCTCGTTCCATAACGCACAAATTGCATCAAAAGCCTGCCGGTGTTTCGGATCGGCAGCCAGCCAGCGTGCAAATTCGTCACGTTCCCCTGCGCTGACTTGATCGCTATCCAGCCTGACCCACCAGGTATTGGCGGCCGCTTTGATCGCGGCGTCATCGGTAGCGCTTGTTGTTGATTTCATCTGAGCTGATCCAGGATTTAAGCGGCTGCTATTATAAGACGTATGGTTCTATAAAAACAGGAGCTTGTCCGGTTACAGATCGTCAAGTTGCTGCAACTTCTGCATGGCGTTGCGTAAATGCTTTTCTACCATGTTGCGGGATATACCCAGACGTTCGGCGATTTCGGCATGGCTCAGATCCTCAATCTTTCGCAACACAAATACTATCCGGCATTTGGGCGGCAGCTGGTTTACAGCTTCGGCCAGCGTATCCAGACGCTGGTGTCCCGCAATAATTTGCTCGGGATCAATGCCGTTGCTGGACTGTAGCGCCTCACTGAGAAAATCGACGTTATCGACATAGTGATCACGGACTTTGTAGCGGCGCTCATGGTCGGTCGCCAAATTGGCCGCGATACGGTGCATCAGGGCGCGGGGATTTTCCGCTTGCTGCCAAAGGTTGCCCGTCATCATGCGTTGATAAGTTTCCTGAACGATATCGGCAGCCGTTTCAATGCAGCCGCAACGCCTGTACATTACGCGGCGCAATTCCTGATCGTAGGCCTTAATAAGTTGGGTGATGGCGGCAACGTGGCTCATAGTGGAAAGAAGACA
Source organism: Methylobacter tundripaludum (assembly GCF_002934365.1). Classification (GTDB taxonomy): domain Bacteria; phylum Pseudomonadota; class Gammaproteobacteria; order Methylococcales; family Methylomonadaceae; genus Methylobacter_A; species Methylobacter_A tundripaludum_A. The sequence continues at coordinate 5,806 of NZ_PTIY01000031.1, forward strand.
GTTAGGCTTTTTGCAATCAAACCTAGAAGCAAGCTTTATGCCAGCATCCTTGAAGCCGCAGCAGACATGGCTTAAGACCATCCACCGCATTGACTAAACCTGACTCAGTGCGTGATATATCCTAGTCACTGCGGCATATCACACAGTTTTGGATCAGGATGTTCCCACGGTATTTTGCAACACCGGGATAGTAGAAAGCCAACCCGCATCAATACTATCCTGGCGGCATACCCAGCTCAATCGATATGGCGACTCAATTTAGCCCGACGTTTTTGCAGCCAGCGGATCAGGCCGGTAATAAACAACACGGGACAAGCCAGACCGGATAAAAACACCAAAATCCGCCCGGTCCAACCGAAAGCCCTGCCGCTGTGTAACGGCCATTGCCAGTCGACAAAGGTTTGCCCGAAGGTAGCGCGGGTGCTGGGGTCTCGTACTTCCAAAATCGCACCGTTGTATTGATCGACAACGACTTGCCGCTCCGACCAAAACCGGCTGAGTTCCGGCACGTCGATCATCTTGATTCGATAAACGCCGGTTTCGCCGCCCGGAGGACTCAGCCAATCGACTCGGCCTTCAGGATAACGGCTTTGAACAATACTTAAGGCCTGCGCCAAATCAATCGGCTTTTTACCTACTATCGGCAATGAATGCGGGCTGTCCATAAACCCCTGGGTGCCGGGCGACAGCTGCTTGACCAGCGTCATAAACTGGCTGGGCAAATTCATGTAAACGCCTGAAAGCAGCACCGCAAATAAAATCGGGAATGTGTAAAACCCAGAGGTCTGATGCAAATCATGATTAAAGCGCTCGACACTGGCGCGGCGTTTAATGCTCAGGACGCGCTGCCAGCGTCCCGTTAACGGCCACCACACAATCAGGCCCGTCAACACCGAAAACAACAAGATGACGCCGATGATGCCGATGATAATGCCGCCGGTTTCTCCAGACAGCAACGCAAAATGCAGTCGGAAAACAAACGGAATCAATGCACGGGGAAAAATATCCTCAGCCTTCTTGATCAAATGCTTGCCCAGCACTTGCGCGGTATAAGGATCGACATGCACCTGCCATTCCTCTTTCCCATCGGCAACGGCGCTTGGGATAATAAAACCGAACTTATACGAAGCCGTAGTATCGGCAGGATAATCGACAAAGCCCAATTTTGCCTGTGGCGGCATGGCGGCGACAGCGGCGGCATGGATTTCGGCCAGGGAACGATAAGACGATTCGCCTTGCGCCGGTGCTTGCACGGTTCTTAAATCGGCGTTCAAGACATTATCGATTTCTTCGTAAAACACCAGAATACTGCCGGTGATGCCTAACACCGCCAGGAAAAACCCCAACAGCAAGCCCAACCATAAATGCACGCTTAGCCAAAGTTTCCGGCGTTTTTTTAATCGCGTCAGGCGTTGCTGCCCGGCATCCGGGCCGTTTAATGCCTCACCGTGCGCTAAATCAGTCGAAAATCGCTTCATGTTCTCCCCGGACATTAAATCAAGCTGATGAACGTTGCTGCAACAACGAACAAAAAGAGTGTTATTTAATAGACGTTTGAAGATATAAAAATCCACACCTTTAAATTGAAATTAATCTCTCCGAACCGGATGGGGCATGAGAGTAATGCCGGGCATGCAATCAGTCACGTTTAGACAAAATGTGGGGCTTCCGCTAAACAGCGCGATAAACCTCGTGGCGGAATCATTAAATTGCCAGCCTGAACTTTTCGGCCAGCGGTGAAAATATACCTTTAATGTTGTCTCTAACAAAGGGTTCGGCTTTTTCAGGCGAACCCGAATCATAAGGCGGGACGGGATCGTACTCCGCCTGAAGCTGGATCGCCTCGGCATAGGTTTTTCCGCGCAGGGCGGCAACAATTTGCAATCCGAAATCAATGCCCGCGGTTACGCCGCCGCCCGTAATCAATTTACCGTCCCAGACCACCCGCTGTTTTACCGGTATGGCGCCGAATTCCGGCAACAGCTCCAGCATAGTCCAATGAGACGTGGCTTTTTTACCTTTCAATAAACCGGCCTTGCCCAGCAGCAAACTGCCGGTGCAAACGCTGGTCACGTAGGTGGAAGAAGCCGCCCTGCGGGCTATGAAGTCGATCAATTTAGCGTTCTTCATCGCCTCAAGCGTGCCATTGGCCCCACCGGGAACAAAGAAAATATCCAGGGTTTCGGGGCATTCGCTTGGGGTGTGGGTCGGCACAATCACCAAGCCCTCGCCACTGGTTACCGGCTTCAGGTCATCGGCCGGAGAAATCAAATAAATCTTTGCCCCCATCATCGAGGCAAACAGGTATTGAGGGCCTACCAGATCCAATGCGGCAAAGCCGGGGTATAAGAGCATCGCAATATGTTCCTCGCCCATCATCTTAAAATCGTCCCCGTTAAGCCCCATAAACGCTTCGTGGGCTTGGCGGGACATTGCCTCCGCCTCAGCCTTACTTAAATGAGCGGGTGCTGTTGGCGATGCTTGCAGTTTGGCAAGCGATTGGCAGGCCGGGAGCAAGGGCGCAAGGCCGCCGCCCAATAAGGCCAGTTTAGTAAATTGACGCCGTTTCATATCAGGCTCCTTAAAATTTAACCGATGCAGTGACATAGGCGGATGTACCCTCTGAAGGTATGATGCGACCGCCAAAATATCCGTAAGGCTGAAAATATTTCTCATCAGTCAGGTTTTTTACCGTCGCCGCCAATTTGAAACGCTGGTATTCATAAGCAATGCTTGCATCAAAACTATGGTAGCCGTCACTTTTGTACAGATTATTGTTTGACAGGTACGCTTGCCCTTGCGCATAGACGCCGCCGCCAATGCTCAAGCCCTTGATCACGGGTTGTTGAAAACGGTAGTTTGCCCAAAGCCGACCGGAGTTTTCAGGCACCATGGCCAGCTGGTTGCCTTCAGGGACGCCCGCCAAATTGTCTGTGAATTCGGCATTGGTATGTGCGTAGTTGGCAAGAATACTCAGCGCGTCGGTTGCCTGCCAGGTCAGATCGGTTTCAATGCCGCGCGAACGCTGTTGCCCTGCGGCTTTTGACCGGCGTAACACATCGGTGTTGTCGGTTACCGCGACATTGCTGCGTTCGATTTGATAGCCCGCTATCTGTCCGGTGAGTTGATGCGCGACATTAAATTTAAGCCCGCCTTCGAGCGTTGTCGATTCCGCCGGTTGAGGCGCGCCGACAAAATTGAGAAAGGGTTGTCCGCGCATCCCTTCGCTATAGTTGATAAATAAAGAATATTCATCGCTTAGGTCGAAAACGCCGCCAACGCGAGGCAGGGCTTTGGTCTTTTCGCCATTGGAAATGACGCCCTGCGAAGTATGATAATCAATGCCGACATGACCTACTCTGACACTGGCCAGTAAATGGAGCCGGTCATAGAGTGTGCTTTGTATCTGGGTATAACCGCCGTAAGTGGTGTTTTTTACAAACATGTTATCAACGCCTGCGCCTGCCTGGCGATAAGGCACGGGAAACGAGGGTGCAGCTAGATTAACGGCGCCTAACACAGAACCGACATCCATAAAGCCTCTGTCATCTAAATCGCTATGATCCGCGCCGATTAACAAGGTGTTTTTAGTGGGGCCGACATTAAACTTTGCCGTCGCATTGCCTAAAAAACTCAGCTCCTCTTGCTTTTGAGACAGATCGGCATTCGCGTAAAACCAAGTTGAAGGAAGAAAAGAAGGCCTATCGGCAATAAATCCGTCTGCGCCGTATAGCGTCTGAACTTTCTCGTTAAATTCCGATTGCGCATAACGAGCCTTGAGATTTAATGACCAGATATTATTAAACTTGTGATCCAACGCGCCCCAAACGCCATTAGATTTGCTATTGCTGTCAGGTATATCGGCAGAACCTAAAAAGGCATTCCGGGGAGTTGAAAAATTACCCGCTACCGTGCCGGTGGCAGGCAAGCCTTGGTATTCCGGCTGATCCCATCTCGACACCTTGCCTTGCACTGTGAAAGTTGTCGTATCGTTGTTAGTAAACGTTAATGTCGGGTTGAGGTTATAGCGTTGCGTATTCACGGTGTCCAGATAACTGCCCGCATTGGTGTATTCGCCGGTAAAGCGGGCCAAAATGTTTTCAGTCAGCGGCTGGTTAATATCGACATAAGGTTGGTAATAACTGTTGGTGCCGATTTTAAAACCCAACTCACGGGAGGCGACGGCTTGGGGCAGCTTGGAAACGATACTGACCAAGCCGCCGACAGGCGAACCGGAACCGCCGCTGTAAAGGATGCCGTTAGTGCCTTTCAAGACTTCGATTCGTTCGATATTAACCATACTTTCCCGGTCGCCCGCATTGCGATATTGGGTAAAACCGTCAACCACCTGCTCGGCTGCAAACCCGCGGATGAGGGTATATTCGCTGGCGGGCGTAAATACGGGATTATTGGGAACCACACCGCTGACATTGCGCAGGCTTTCACTGACCGTGATGTTTTGCTGATCGTCGATCAACGACCGCTTGATCACCTGAATGGATTGCGGCGTTTCCATAATCGGCGTATCGGTTTTGGTCGAAGCGCTGGAGTGGGTGGCCCTGTAAGACCTTGGATCATCCCCCGCTTTTCCGGTTACGGTCACCGGTTTCAACGTGGCCGGATCGGCCTTGTTGAGTTTCTCCGGCACAGGCTTAGGCTCGATGATAGCCGTATTGTTATCGACAATGCGGTAACCCAAGCCGGAGTTTTTCAATAGATTACTCAAGCCCTGACCGACCGACAGCTTTTCGTGCAGCGACGGCGACTGGAGGCCTCGGGTTAAATCGGCGTTGAACACCAGTTTGATATTGGACTGATCGGCAAATTCGGTCAGGGCCTCGTTTAAGGTTCCGGCCGGTATTGCATAAGCGTGAACGGCCTCTTGCAGGTTTTCCGCGGCGACCGAATGGCTTACGAGGGTTAAAGCCAGTGCCGTTAAGGCATAGGGTAGGGTTGTTTTTTTCACGAAGGCTCCTGAGTAATGAGTGACGATGCCGCAATCGGCGTTACTTAAACAGAAGACGTATCAGTTAAAAAATCAGGAACCCGGCCGTCATTTTTTTATGCCTATCGGCTACAACTTAAGATAGGGCAAATCAGGAATACAGGCTTCGCCTGTTCGCAAGCGGAGCTTGCACTCCGCATGTCATCGATTATTCACACTATCCCGCCTTAAGTTGGTAACCGCCTTGCCTGCCGACAGACTCGACATCGGCCGGCAATCAATAGAGTGCGGCATATCGCACATTTAAATAGGTTATATGCCCTACTTTAGATGTTAGTGTTTTTATTACTTTGTTTTTTATCATATTTTTTCTGGCATCAGAATTGCTTTGTTAGACAAAAATGTTATCGGATTTACGTCGTCTAACACCCGTTCCTGCCTCAAAACATTGATATGATTTCTACGATTGAAACATTCGGCCATTTCTTTTTGGAAACCCGGGAAGATTTGATCCGCTTTTTTCTGCGCCGCTTGAGTTGTCCCGCCACGGCGGCCGACTTGGCCCAGGAGACTTATTTGCGCGTCCATGCCTGCGAACAGCGCGCACCGACCCAAAACCGCCGGGCGCTGGCGTTTTCTATTGCCGGCAATCTGGTCGTGGATCATGTCCGCAAGGAACGCGTCCGCGCCAACTATGCGCCCAGCCAGAGTGACGATGTCGATTTCCTGGAGCTTGTTCCCTGCAATGATCCCGGTTCCGAACACAGGGCGATGGTTTGGCAGGATCTGGAGCAGGTGCAGGCGGCGCTGGAGGAATTGCCGGAGGACTGCCGCGCCGCGCTGTATCTGAGTGCGGTCGAGGGCTTGACCTATGCGCAGATCGGCGAGTGTTTGGGCGTGTCGGAACGGATGGTCGGCAAGCGTATCGCCAGGACGCTGAAGCATTGCCGGGCTCGCCGCGATGAACGTTGAGCGCGGAAATGGTTTATTTCCGCGTTGCCTTGATTTATCTTTATTATTCCTTCCCTCTAAAGAACCCTTATTGATGACTATCGAGTCCCAAAATTCAGGCGAGACGCCGGCCGATCAGGCTATCGATTGGCTGGTGCTGCTGCGGTCAGGATCGGTGAGCGCCGAAACGCGGAGCGAATTCGAGCATTGGCTGCAACAGGACAGCGCTCACTTGGCGGCATTTGCGGACGCGGAGGCTTTGTGGGGCACAGCCGCCAAAGTACTGAAAGAAACCCAGAGCGTCAACCTGCCTCCGCAACGGCCGGATACGGTACGCAAAATCAGGCCTGTCCGGCGGATCGCATGGAACCGGGGATTGGCAACGGCGGCGTCTTTACTATTGGGCGTTTGGATGGCATGGACTCCACTGACCGATTGGATGTTTGGCGATTATTCGACGGTTGCCGGCGAACAAAAAGAGGTTGTGCTGGCTGACGGCAGTTCGGTTTTTTTAAACACCGATACCGCCATTTCCCTGGATTGGAGCGCCGACAAAAGGCGGGTTGTGTTGTTGAAAGGCCAAGCTGAATTTACGGTTGCCAAGGATATAAGCCGTCCGTTCGAGGTCGTGGCCGGAAATACGACGGTTCGCGCGTTGGGGACGGTGTTTGAAGTATTCGAACAAGCGTCCGGCGCGGTCGATGTGACGGTCAGCGAGCATGCCGTCGGCGTGAGCCTGCACGATAGACCTGACGCGGAACCGGTACGGGTCGAGGAAGGCGAGCGTCTGCGTTATGCCGGACACGGCGAGTTAAACCGGGCCGAACCGGTCAATCTTAACCAGATCAACGCTTGGCAACGCGGCAAGCTTATTTTCCGGGATCAGCCGCTGGCCGAGGTCGTTGCCGAGCTGAATCGTTATGCCAAGGCGAAGATTGTGCTGAAGGGCGGCGATATTAAGCAGTTGCGCGTCAGCGGCGTGTTTCCGCTTGACGATGCGGCGGTGTTGGCTGCGTTGCAGAAAGCGTTTCCTATCCGCTCCACGCAGTTAGGCCCTTGGCTGATTATTCTGCATTCCCGATAAACCGGATTGTTACCACAGCGCAGTATTTTTTCTTAAAAAACAGCATCCTTATGCGACTTTTTCAACAGATAAAATTCCAATTTGCCAATCAACAGGGCTTGATTCAACCGTCCTGCTTTCATGAGTCGGGTCGTCCCGCCACCAATAACGCGGAAAAGCGGCAACATAATTTACCGTCGATTGAGGGAGGTTGGTTCGATAACATATCAGCGTCATCGGACGGCAATTTAACGGAAAGCGTTAGCCGGCGGTCGAACGGGCTGTTTGGCAAACGGCTTACCAAGCAACGAACGCTCAAGATGCTGGTCTTAAGCTCAATCTTTGTCGTGTTGCTGCATGGCCTTGGATTGATATGGCTCTCTGCCGAACAGACAGCCCCGGCCCAGCCCAACATGATGGAAATTACGATCATTCCTGTTTCGGCCCCTAAACCCAAGGTCGCTCCGCCGCCCCCCCCACCGGCTTCCGCTAAAACAAAGCCGCTCCCGAAAAAAAAGCAACCCAAGCCGACGCTTAAGAAAACGCCCGTCGTGCAGGAACCGGCCGAATTTGCACCGAAGCAACAAGTTTTTGACGCGCAACCCGTCGCACAAACCACGGTCACGGCAACAACGGCTGACATAGCGCCGCCGACTAAAATCGAGCCCTTTATCGAAGCCGATATGAACGCCGACTATGCGGAAAATCCCAAGCCCGACTATCCCTCACTGGCAAGAAGCATGGGCTGGCAAGGCACAGTGACGCTAAAGGTCCAAGTCTCCGAAGAAGGGCTAAGCGCCGCAGTAGAAATCGAGCGCGGCAGCGGGTATGAGATACTTGACGAATCGGCGATTAAAGCCATCAGACAATGGCGTTTCACCCCGGCCAGACGCGGTGAAACGCCTATAGCCAGCACGGTCATCGTGCCGGTTATTTTTACCTTGCAAGATCGAAATCAGTCGTGATTAAGCCCCAGTACTCAGTCATTCTTGTTTTGTCAGGTAAAAGTAAATCCGTTCGTCCTGAGCTTGCGAAGGATGAGCGGATTTACGCTGAGTTGAACGATTTTTACTCGACAGATCAATGCTGACTGAGTACTAGATGACATTCGGCATGTGCGTAGTGTTATGCTTTTTACAATCAGCATGACCGTGACATACATGAGGAAATGTGTATGGGGTTAGCATTACATGTTGCCCCATCCGAAACGTTTTTAAATACAACTGCTTTGCTCATGCATCGTAAAAACGTTAGGGGCGGAGTTGCATCCCGTCCCGCTTGGCGGTGGTTAAATCTTAAATCCCTCACCTTCTGAGAAATCGGGAGTGTCGGACATAAAAAGCATGCCCGACCGCAGATCCAATTAAAACTCCACCTTAACCGAGCCCATGAACGTGCGCGGCGAACCGGGGTTTATGAAAGTGTTGCTGTTACTGGTGGACACGTAATATTGATGATCCAATAAGTTCTCCACATTAAATTGCAGCGTGGTTTTTGCTTTCGCTATCGGTAGCTTGTATTTGACCAACGCGTCCAGCCTGCCATAACCCGGCAATTCAAACGTGTTGGCGGCGTCGCCCTCTCTCTGACTCTGAAAATAAACGCCGGCGCCCATACTCAAGCCCCGCACAGCCGCCTGTTGGAAGTCATACTTGGCCCAAAAGCTACCCGCATTTCTGGGTACGTTCCACAGCCGTTTACCTTCATTGCGACCCTTCAGGGTAGAGGCATCGGTATAGGCATAGGTTGCGATCAGGCTCACGGCATCCGTGACTTTCCCTGTAACATCGATTTCCACGCCCTGACTGCGCGCTTCGCCAATCGCCTCTGAAAACGCTGTACCGGCAATTGGAACCGTCATATTTTTCTTGGTCAGTTGATAGAAAGCCACGCTGGAGATCAAGCGTTTGTCGAAAAACTCGGTCTTGAAACCGGCCTCGTACTGCTCGGCGGTTTCCGGTCCGAGCACAGTGCCGCCGACGCCTGTTGCCGTGTTGGCGGAACCCAGCGACTCGACGAAATTACCGTAAAGCGACAGCCAGTCCCAGGGTTGGTAAAGCAAGCCGACTCGCGGACTAAACTGCTGGTTATCGACGCCTCTCAGGTTAGCCGC
>NZ_PTIY01000032.1 GCF_002934365.1 Methylobacter tundripaludum
CGCCGATGATAGTGTGGCAGTTTGCCATGCGAAAGTAGGGAATTGCCAAGCTCTTAAATCAAAAACCCAAGCCGAAACGCTTGGGTTTTTTTTTGCCCGCAGTTTTTAAAACCAAGAATGTTGCGGTGAAAAGCCGTAGTCATCTTGATATTGTCATGTACTTTTACAGCGCCGACTTTGGCAGAGATAAAAAACACCGGTTAAAATTTAGGCCATAGCTTTGGAGGTCGCAGCTTATGCACAGATTGAGTTTGTGGGCATTCATGCGGAAACCCGCTGCCTCAGACGCCGCCTAGGCATATTGCGTAAATCTAACTTATTGATTATTCATGCATTAAATTGCTGTATAAAAATGCTACAATTTAACCCAAAGACAGGTTTTATCGCAGCTGAGTAGCGGTATCTATAGCTTGTACACAGAGTTATCCACAGAAATTGTGGAAAAGAACGCAGGTGTTTGATTGGTAAATTTTCTCGCTGAAGTGAGCAGAAAAAAATCAAAAGGTAGCTTTTCAACTCCGCTGATGGGGATGGCACTGTTGAAAACACAACTGAATAGCCAACTCTGATTCTATACCGATGACGGTGTTGGATTTTGACCGTAACTCCTAAAAGGCATTGAGTGTTTACGCATGAAAATTAATGATTTCAATCCGGTTAAAACCGGGTTACTAAAAGGCGTAAACCTGATCGAAGCCAGTGCCGGAACGGGGAAAACCTATGCCATAGCGATGCTGGTGTTGCGGTTTGTGGTCGAACAAGGTATCGCCATTGAAAAATTGCTGGTGGTCACTTTTACCAAGGCGGCAACCGAAGAGCTTAAAGACCGGGTCCGTTCCCGGTTGGCCGAAGCCAGACGGGCTTTGGAGGGCTCCGTTCGACAAGCCCATTCGACAGGCTCAGGACAGGCTCAGGACGGGCAAACTCAAAATATCGACCGCAATATTACCGAATGGCTGGATAGTCTGGATATAGCGCCGGAACTGATCAAGCAGCGCCTGACTACGGCCTTGTTGGATATAGATCAGGCCGGAATATTCACCATCCACGGTTTTTGTCAGCGCGTCTTACGGGAGCATGCGCTGGAGAGCGGGCAATTATTCGATGCCGAATTAACCGGCGATTTGGCGGAGATAAAACAGGCTTGTGCGGACGATTTCTGGCGTAAGCAGGTTTACCAGCGTTCGGCCTGGGAAATTGCGGTACTAACGGCGGACTTTAATACTCCTGATGCGCTGCTTGCCAGTGTCGCCGCATTTCCCGGCAACGGCTTGGCAACCCATGCCCAACTTAGCGTTTATCCTGATTGCGAGAGCCTGGATGCCGCGTTAAAAGAGTTACAACGGCAGGCGGACTTGGCGAAAGATCAGCTGGATAAATGTGCAACCGTTTTGCGCAATAGTTTCGCCGATGATAAGTTCAAGGTCGGCTATACCGATACATTCGACTATTACTATGATTCGCTAAGTGCATGGCTGCACGGCGCTACCACACAGATTCCCGATGCCGAAGCCTTTGCGTTATTGACCGGAAACGGCTTGACCGATGCGCTGAACGGCAACAAATTCAGGACCAATAAAACCCAGTCCGGCGATCAGCGCAAGGCCGAATATTTAGCCGAATTAGCCGCAGATACCTCCGCTTTCGATGCGCTGGCTGCGGCGTTCAGACAAATCTCCCTTGTGTTTCGTAAAACCCTGCTGGACAGCTTACGCGAGGAGCTGGGTAAACGTTTGCACCAGCTTAATGTGTTGTCTTTCGATGATTTAATCAGTCGTCTGGCTGAAGCCTTGCAAAGCGACAAAGGCGAATTGCTGACGGCCGAATTGCAACAGCGTTTTGAAGTCGCGCTGATCGATGAATTCCAGGATACGGATGACAGCCAGTGGCATATTTTCTCTTCGTCGTTTGCCGCTCCCAGCCAGTATTTATATTTAATCGGCGACCCCAAGCAGGCGATCTACAAGTTTCGCGGCGCCGATATATATTCGTATCTGGATGCGCAAAAACACGCCGAGCATCAATTCACCCTGGGCCATAACTGGCGCTCGCATCCGCAGCTGGTCAAAGCGGTGAATGCATTGTTCCAAAGAGACCGGGCGTTTTTTCTGGACGGCCTCGAGTTTATCAATGTTGAGCCCGGCTTGTCGGCAGATAACGGCGAGTTGCATTATGAAGGGCGGGCGGCGATGCCGATGGTGCTGTGGCAGCTGCCGGAAAGCGACAGCAAAACGGGATACTGGACGGCGGGCAAGGCGGCCGATGAAATCAGGATCGCCGTTGTGAATGAAATCGTCGATTTGTTGACCGGCGGTTACAGGCTGCAACCTATGAACCGGCCTTTGCTGCCTAAAGATATTGCGATACTGGTCAGAACCAATACCCAGGCTAGGGACTATCAGGCAGCATTGCGGCTTGCGGGCGTACCTTCCGTGCTCAACAGCACGGAGTCGGTTTTTGCCTCTCAGGAAGCCGCAGACTTATACCGCCTGTTACAGGCCGTAGCCTACCCCGGCGATAGCGGCCTGCTCAAACAGGCATTGACGCTGGACTGGTTCGGTTTGGATGGGCAAACGCTGTACCAACTGATCAATAACGAGATCGAGTTGGACGTCTGGGTGTCGCGCTTTCTTGGCTATTTTCATGACTGGCAGCAAACCGGTTTGATGGCGATGATGCAGCATTTGCTGGCTCAGGAAAAAATCAGGGCCAATGCGTCGAAAACGCTGATGGCGGAAAGACAACTGACCAACCTGCATCATCTGATCGAGCTGGTGCAGCAGGCCGCTGTCGATGAACATCTCGGCATTAACAAAACCCTGGATTGGCTGCGTAGCGCGATTGCCAAAGCGGGCAGCGCGGAAGATCAGCAACTGCGTCTTGAAAGCGACGATGACGCGGTCAAAATCGTCACCATGCACCGCTCAAAAGGACTGGAATATTCAATCGTATTTTGCCCTTATCTCTGGCAACGTAGCGACCGGTTGCACAGCGAACGGTTGTTGATCAGGTGCCATGAAAACGGCCAAACAGTCGTCGATTTGGGCTCGGAGGATTTCGAGCGCCGTCGCGAACTGGCCTTAAAGGAAGAACTGGCCGAAGATTTGCGGGTGTTTTACGTGGCGGTTACCCGTGCCAAGTATCGCTGTTATATCGCCTGGGCCGACGTGCGCTCGCAAGATAAACCGAACGATTCGGCGATGGCCTGGCTGCTTGAATTTGCGGAGGCGGATTTTTCCGCGCAACAGGCAAAGCTGAAAGCCTTTCAGGATCAAGCCGATTACCGGCTGCTGGAGGCGCCGGGCGACATAGCAGGCAGCTATCATAAAACCGTTGCAGATAGCCGGTTGCAGGCAAAAAAGCGCAAAAGGTCGCTGTATACGAACTGGCAGATGAGCAGTTATACCGCCTTGTCGGCATTAAGCCTGAGCGATGCGCCGGAGCTGCCGGAAGACAAGGCAAGAGAACAGTCGCCGACTGTGAGGACCGAGCCCGGCGCTGAAACACCGGAATTACCCAGAGGCGCGCATGTCGGGAATATCGTGCATGATTTGCTGGAAAACAATGCGTTCATCGACCTCGCCGAGCGCAAGGATATTTCCGCGCAACGGGACAAGGCTTGCCAGCGTTACGGCCTGAAGCTGGAACGGCCCCAAATGCTGGACGAGCTGCTGCAAGCTGCGGTGACAACGCCGCTGTCCGAGGCGAATCCCGATTTTTGCCTGATGAATCTGGCTGAAAATCAGTGCTTAAAGGAAATGCCGTTTTATTTATCGATGCAAACGATGGACGCGGCCCAGATCAACCGCATCTTGCGCGATACCCCGGCTTTCCAGCCGTTGACGGCCAAGCAGATGTGCGGTTATTTGACCGGGTTTATCGACCTGGTCTGCGCGCTTCCAGGTTCCACGCCCCAGTATTATGTGATGGACTATAAAACCAACGGCCTGCCGGATTACAGCTCCGGCAGCTTAACTGATGCGATGCGCGAACATAATTACGGCCTGCAATACTGGATTTACACGGTCGTGCTGCACCGTTATCTGCAAACGCGCTTGCCGGGTTATGATTATGAAACGCATTTTGGCGGCGTGCGTTACTTGTTCGTGCGCGGCATGCAGCCGGATCAGCCTATGAGCGGCGTTTATCAGGACAGGCCGGATTTTGAGCGGGTTGAAGCCTTGGCGGCATTATTTGGGGGAGAGCTGTGACAGACGATGACAGATCATTCAGCCGCCTGGATGCCGCCTTTGCCCGATTTTTGAGTCAGCGTACCGACTTCGATCCCGGACAAAAACAGGCTTTCGAAGCTATCGTGATGACGGCGTCTTACGAGCAAAACCAGGGCCACAGTTGCATCCGGTTAGACGATAACGCACGGACATTGCTGCTCGCTTCCGGGCTGGCAGAGACGGCTGCTGCCGGGCAAGCCAGTCCGCAGCCGCTGATTATCGAGCAGGACCGCCTGTACCTGCACCGTTACTGGCATTACGAAAACCGGCTGGCGATGAAGATCAAGGCGATGGCTCAAACCGGGCATTCTGTTGAAAAACTGGACGCGATGCTGGATCGTTATTTCGATGCGCTTGATCAAAACAAAGACCAGCGCGAGGCCGCGAAAATGGCCGCCACGCAGTCGTTCAGCATCATTACCGGCGGACCGGGAACCGGCAAAACCTTTACCGTCGTTAAAATTCTGGCGTTGTTGCAGGAGCTGGCGGAACAGCCGCTGCATATCGCCCTGGCCGCGCCGACCGGCAAGGCCGCGATGCGGTTGCAGGAATCGATCGGCTTCAGCAAAGCGAAACTGCCGTGTTCGGAGGCGATAAAAAATCATATCCCGGAAACGGTAACCACGCTGCATCGCTTGCTGGGCGCAATGCCGCCGTCGCCGTATTTCCGGCATGACGCCGACAAGCCGCTGGTCTACGATTTGGTCGTGGTTGACGAAGCATCGATGGTCGATCTGGCCTTGATGAGCAAGCTGCTTGACGCGTTAAAACCCGGCGCGCGCTTGATCTTGCTGGGTGACAAGGATCAGCTGGCTTCAGTCGAATCCGGGGCGGTGCTGGCCGATTTAGCGATCGCGGAGGCCTTGCAAAACAACGTCTACACCTTAAAGAAATCGCACCGTTTCGGTGGCGCTATAAAAGAGCTGGCCGAAGCGGTCAACCTTCAGCAGGATGAACTCGCCTGGCAAATTTTAAGCGACGGAGACGACTGTGCGGTGCAATGTCTCGATGAAGATTTAATCGATTACGTCGCGGCGCAGCAAGCGGAGTATTTGCAGTTGATTAAGGCCAAGGCCGGATTCGAGCAGATTTATCAGGCATTCAGCCGTTTCCAGGTGCTGTGTTCCAACCGGCAGGGAAAAAACAGCGTGGCCGACATCAATTACCGGGTCGAACAAAAACTGGCCGAACAACAGCGGATCGATTTGTCCGGTTTATGGTATCCGGGGCGGCCGGTTATGGTCAGCCAAAACAACCCGGCGCTGCATCTTTATAACGGCGATATTGGCATTTGCATGCCGGACAATGTTGCAACAGGAAAATTGATGGTGTTTTTCCAGCGCGCCGACGGCAGCGTCAAAAAATACCTGCCCGCCCGCGTACCGCATTGCGAGACCGTTTTTGCGATGACGATACATAAAAGCCAGGGATCCGAGTTCGAGGAAGCGTTGATCGTCCTGCCCGATGCGGTCAACCCGGTGTTGACCAAGGAATTGCTGTACACCGCAATTACCCGGGCAAAGAAAACCATCAAACTGGTCGCCGATCAGGCGGTGTTTGCCGCGGCAGTCCGGCAGAAAATCCAGAGAACTACAGGCTTGGCCGATAAATTCAAGGTCTGAAATATAGGCTTGGCGTAGTAGCAGGCCAGCGGAAAATGCGTATGAATGGTTTATTACAGATAAAGCCATGCGTCATGGAACTGGAACCATGCTCCGTTTGGCGAGCATTCAAGATCCCGTTCACCCCTTCGACAGGCTCAGGGCGAACGGGATCTTGAACACTCAACTGCGTTTTTAGACTCAATCAGGCTCTAAACAAACCAACCAGCATCTTCAATTGCTGCAAATCCTCGCCGGTTGCAGTCCGCCCGTAACGCAACCTGATAAATACCGCAGTGATCCGGTCTATGGCTTCCGCCCGCTCAGGCAGTTTTATTTTGGCTCTTTCGGCAAAGTCTTTAGCCCCTTCGCCGGGATTTTTGACCAGCCCGTGTTTGGCGAGCTTGTTACAAAACCGGCTATAGATCAGCAAAACTTTGTCGGCGGTTTTCGGTTTTTGGTACAGCAGAAACCAGCAAAGCACGGCGGTGATCGATCCTATGACGGCGATCATCCAGTAAATCATGGCTTTGAGGTCATTAATGCCGAACGACGACAGGAAGCCGGACTGGCTTTTGTTGTCGTAATTGATGACCCAGCGTTGCCAGTTGTAATCGACGCTAGTCCACAGCTGACGGGTATGTTTCAGCCAGTTGTAAGCAGGCAGCGGCAGGTATTTGTCGGCTGTTGCGATACCGTAGGCGGTTTGCCGGGTTACATTAATCTCCGGTTCGATCCTTTCCGGCGCAATCGCGGCTGTCGGGTCGACCCGGACCCAGCCCCGGTTCTCCAGCCAGACTTCGGCCCAGGCATGGGCGTCGGCTTGTCTTATTTCCAGGAAATCGCCGACGGGGTTCAGCTCGCCGCCCTGATAGCCGGTAACGACGCGCGCCGGAATATGGGCGACGCGCATTAAATACACGAAGGCGGACGCGTAATGGCTGCAAAAACCGTAACGGGTTTTAAATAAAAAGCTTTCAATCGGGTTTTCTTCGATCACCGGCGGCGTCAAGGTGTAATGGAAATCTTCAGCCCTGAAATGGTTCAGCAGCTGTTTTATAAAGTCGTCGGGGGGGCTGTCGAAGCCGTGCAAGCGGCTGACCAGCTGTTTGATCCTGTCCGAGGGTTCGCCGGGCAACTGCGTTGCGGTTCTGTATTCGCCAGGGTTGATCGGACCGGTGTTGTAGTCGGTATAGGACGTCACTTGATATTCGGCGCGCTTGCCAGGGCTGTCTGACGTAATGAGCTGGTAGCCTGCATTCAGGCTTAAAGGCGGGGAAAAGCCTTTGGGCATATCCAGCGCAAAAATCCAGTTTTTATCCTGCGGCTCCATCAGCATCGTATATTGATAAGGCGCACCGGTAACGGCTGGACTTTTAAGAGGTTTTAGGAAAGCCGCCGGGGTCCAGCGCTTGCCGTCGGTATAAGAAAGAACCGGGCCGCGCCAATAGCGTTGCTCAGGCGGCGGAATTGCGCCGGCGAATTTTACCCGGAACACCAGTTCGTAAGATTTGACCAGATTGCTGATCGAGCCGGGCTCCATAGTATCGCTCAAGCCTGACCGGGTTTGCCGGGGCTCGTTAAACAGCATCCATCTTGGTGCTTCAAGGCGGGGAAATAAAATAAACAGGGCCACCGCAATCGGTATCGCCTGGAGCGTGATAATCAGGGCTGTTTTTAATGACGCCGGTGTCTGCGCCTTGCAGCTGTTAATCGCCACCAGCGTCGCCAGCAGCAGGCAGCAGACCAGCAGGATATAAGCCGCCATCAGTATGCTTTGCTCGTATAAAAACTGCGAGGCCGCGACGATAAACGCCAGATAGCTGACCAGATAAAGATCGCGCTCTTTTTTAATCTCCAGTAATTTGAGCCCCAGCGCGGTAATAAACAAATTGGTCCCGGCATCGCGCCCGAATATGCCTTGATGCAGGCTATACAGCAGGGCGATTCCGCAGGCGGCCAGCAAAAAAATAACCGCTGTTTCGGGCAGCAGGTTTGGCTTCCAGACCCCGGCAAACCGCCAGGCCAGCAGCAGGCAAAAAAAGCCGAAAACGGCGGTCGGGATATGGTAAACATGCGGAAAAACAATCAGCCCGATTGCGGACAGTAAAAAGATTAAAACGTTTTTGTCGAGTTCCGTTTTCATCATCATCGAAACAGCGCCAGCGCTTCCAGACATTTTCGATAATGCGCCGGGCCGTTATCGGGCGGCAGTTTTAATCCCGGCAAAGAAAAGCCGTAACTGATTCCGGTTTGTTCCGCATCGACTACCCAGCGGCACAGTTGGCTTAAGCGTTGTTCAACATCATGTCCGGGCGCCAGCTCGTAATCCAACCGGATTTGGGCCGAATCTTCGCCGCCGTATTGTTTGCTGAACGCGCCCAGGCCTTTGGCAAACGCTTTCCAGTGTATGTGCTTGATCGGGTCGCCGGACTGGTATTGCTGCAAGCCGTAAAAGTCATCGCCGCTTTTGCGGCTGAACCCCTGTTGGCCTTGCGCCGACGGCGTTACCGGAAAAGGGATTTCAAGATGGGCCGGTTTTGGATAAACCAAGGCCTTGAGATTAAAACGGATCGGCGACCAGGTGCGGAACAAGCCCAGCGGAAACGTGCTGGAGACGGTGACCGTCCCCGCTTCGTGCCAGCCTCTTTGCCGGGTTATTGAATAAAGCGTGATATGCGCCGTGCTTTGCGGTTGCATTGTCAGGCTTTGACTGTCTTGCAGTTTAATATGTATCTGGCGGCGTTCCATATCGCCAGGGTTGTTGATATGGATCTCGAAGCCGGCGGCTTTTCCGGCAAACACGGCTTTACTCCGGCCTTTTTGCACAACCAGGCCGGATAGCGATTTGTAGCTGTGCAGGATGGTGACGAAAAAAACGCTCGCCAGTAAGAACGCCAGCATATAGGCCAGGTTATTGTTATAGACAAAGGCAATCAGCAACAGCAGGGCAATCAGCACGGCAAAGCCCAAACCCCGTTGCGTCGGCAGAATAAAGATGCGCCGGTGGTTTAAGGTGACAGGCTCGTCAACGGCTTTTTCGCCGGAAATAAACCGGCTGAGCCGGAAGCGTTCTTTCAGGTTCAAAGGACTGCGACGTTAGCCAGGATCGGCGCGACGATGGCTTCCGAATCGGTATTGCCCGCCCGCAGCCGATGCCCTGCGACGGCCGCCAGTACGGCTTGCAGGTCCTCCGGGATAACCGCATCGCGCCGGTCCATAAACGCCCAGGCTTTGGCCGCTGTCAGTAGCGCCAGCCCGGCTCTGGGCGACAAGCCGCAGTGATACTCGGACGACTCGCGGGTGAAACCAATGATGGCTTGGCAGTAATCAAGCAGGGCGGTCGACGCATGGACTTGGCTAACCGCCTGTTGTATTTGTTGTAATTGCTCCGGCGGCAGCTGGACAGGCAGCGATTCGTACAGATTACGTCGGCTTTGTCCGGCAAGCAATTGCCTTTCCGCCTGATGATCGGGATAGCCCAGTTCGATGCGCATTAAAAACCGATCCAATTGCGACTCAGGTAACGGAAACGTGCCTATCTGGTGGGACGGGTTTTGCGTGGCGATCACAAAAAAGGGCTCAGGCAGTTGATAGGTTTTTCCTTCCACTGTCACCTGATGCTCTTCCATCGCTTCCAGCAGAGCGCTTTGCGCCTTGGGCGTGGCGCGGTTAATCTCGTCGGCCAACACCATCTGGTTAAAAACCGGGCCGGGATGAAATTTGAATGCGTGATTCCTGGCATCGAATACCGAAGCGCCGATGATGTCGGCGGGAAGAATATCGCTGGTGAACTGTATCCGTTGGTAGTTTAAACCCAGCAGTTTGGCGAGGGTGTGCGCCAGCGTGGTTTTGCCGACGCCGGGAATATCTTCTATCAGCAAATGGCCGCGCGCCAGCAGGCAGCAGACGCTAAGCCGAACCTGCCGGGGTTTGCCGAGTATGACCTGATTGGCTGAATCTAAAAGTTGATCGATTGCATTTTGCATGGGGGGTGATAGGATGCTTGGGTTATTAATGAAATTCGGTTTTATTATAGAGCAAGATTAAAGCTCCACTAAGGCCGGACACAAAGAGGGATTTGCGATGAAAGAATATGAAGAAGTGCGCCACAGTTTAATCGACATGCTGGAAGAACTTGACGATCGGTTGGCTAAAATCACCCACGATGTCAAAGAGCCTTTAGACAAGGACTTTGAAGAGCAGGCGGCCCAAGCCGAGAATGACGAAGTTCTGGATAGCTTGGGCAATGCGGCCAGAACGGAAATAGAAATGGTCAAGGAGGCTATCGCCAGAATAGATCAAGGCGGGTACGGATCATGCCAGGTTTGCGGCGAACCGATCAATAAGGAACGCTTAAGAATCGTGCCTTACACCACGATGTGCATCAAGTGCGCCAGTCAGGCGCGCCGCTAAGGAATAAAAAATTTGGATATGTGGCGTCACAAAGCGTGAACAATCGATAAATCGCAGGGCATAAATGGCGGCCGACCGGTCGCCGATTGCCTCTACATCGCTAAAACTAAAGGCTCCAACGCAGTTTTGTGCAAATCTTTTTGTTTAATAAGCCCGCCACCCTTATAATTCAGCAAAACTACCAAGTTTTTTTCAAGCACTATTTATTCCACTATAACCCGAGACCTGTTTAACAATGAAAACAAAAATCGCCCTATTTTTAGGACTGTTATTTATCACCAACGTAAGCTTTGCTGATTTAAAGATCGGCTTTGTCAATATCCCCGCCGTTCTTGAAAAAGCTCCTCAAGCCGAAAAAGCCAAAAAACGTCTGGAACAAGAATTTTCGCCGCGCGATAAGCAATTAGTCGCCCAGCAAAAAGAAATCCAAAGCATGGATGAAAAAATGACCCGTGATGCAGCCGTGATGAGCGAAAAAGAACGCGGCAACATGGAAAAAGATATTCTGAACAAAAAAAGAGATGCAAAAAGAGCTCAACAAGAATTCAGCGAAGATTTTAATGTTCGCCGCAATGAAGAATTGGGCAAATTGCAAAGCCGCATTGTTGAAGTTATCCGCGGCATAGCCAAAGAGCAAAGCTTTGACTTATTGCTGACCGACGGCGTTATTTATGCCAACGAACAGATCGATGTCACGGCTCAAGTTCAACAAAAATTAGCAGCGATGCCTAATTAATCGCTTTTTACCGCCAGTTTCTCAACGGCTGATGGTTTGTTAGATTTCATCGTAAAGGCGGTCAGCCGGTCGCTTTTACGATATGCATACAGCCTCTTTCCCCTGTAGTTCACAGTTTTTCCCGCAAAGCGTCGGCATCCTTGCAGTCGAAGTATTTTTGAATTCGCCTTACCCCCGGTTCAGCCGGCGAACTTGCCGTACTTTCGATATACGGAGGACCCAGAGGCTTTGCAGATAATTAGAGCTTGAGCCCCTTATGAGGGATAATAAGGACATTCTTCGTCCATTTAGGGTAAGGAAAATATATGAATATCCGTTTTTCAAATGAAATCATTACCAGCATTCTACAACAATCCCTTGTTTACACCTGCTCTTGTCCGGCGCAAGTTTGTAAAGCGATTAACGAGCAACGCGCTTTATTTAATTATCAAAAACAATGCCTGAATTTGACTGACACGGATAAAGCCGTACATCAAGCCATTGCCGATACAGTCGAAAAGACGCATGCCCAGTTGGAACAATGCCTTGAAGATGTATTGCGTTTGGAGGGGTGGGATATGGATACCTATCAAATGCCGGAAACGATGCAGAAAAGGCTGATCAGTGAATTTGAAGATTCATTGAAGTAAGCAGCTATTCACCAAAAATTATTGGCGCTCAGCAAGACGGCATGAACAAGCAACAACTGATCGAGAAGTTATCATTGGAGCCCCATATCGAGGGCGGCTATTTTGCCAGAACCTATCGTTCCGAGCTGAAAACCGGTATATCTTCCGATGCAAAACCGAGATGCTTGCTGTCCTCTATTTTTTACATGCTGACCGACGACAGTCCGATAGGCCATCTGCATAAAAACAAGTCGGACATTATTCATTATTTTCACGGCGGTTCCCCGTTGAGCTATTTCATCATTCATCCTGACGGTAATCTTGAGATGAAAGTGCTAGGCAGTGACCTTGATAAGGGACAGCAACTGCAATTAATTGTTCGAGGCGGTTGCTGGAAGGCAACCGAGTTAGAGACGGGCGAATTCGGCTTAATCAGCGAAGCGGTATCGCCCGGATTTGAATATGAGGATATGGAATTGGCGGAACAACGGACCATAAAAAATCAATTTCCGCATTTATGGGGACGAATTTCAAAATATGTGAGATAAGGTAGCCCAAAAAACACGCTGATCAAGATTCGATGTAGTATTCTGTCGGCTCAAATCACTACCCATTAAAGGATGTCCAGATGAGAAACAAAGCGATTTTATCCATTCTGTTTTTATTCGCCTCAAACTCAGTGTTGGCCGAAGAAAGTTTACTTGAAGGCGTGGCAAAACAAGCGGCTAAAGATACCGCCACAGCCGTAGCGCCGGACGCTGTTGAAAAGGCCAAGGCTGTAAACCAAACGTTGGAAAATGCCCAGAAATTAAAAGAGAGCGTAGAAAACGCCCCTGATGCACTGAAAGATCAAGCGAAAAAAGAACTCAAGGACGCGGTTAAGCAGAAAATCGAGCAAGCGACCCCGGAAGAAGCAAAAAAAGCCGCCGAAGCGGTAAAATCCGCTCAAAAATTGAAAAAACAGGTTGAGAATGCGCCTAAGTCCACTAAGGCGATCGAGAAAAAAGCTAAACAAAAAGCCGCTGAAAAGGCATTGGATCTGTTGCGTTAATCTGAAATATTAGCCGTGTAGATTGGATCGGCAGCTCAACTTACACGGCTCCCCAGCCCATGCATTATCCCCAATGCCGGGCATCTGGAGTGAAGGCTTCGCCCGCTAATGCAAGCAGAGCTTGCACTCCAGCCAACGCTCCTTCACACATAGGAACCTCGAAAAACCTCGCATTTCGACAAGCTCAATACGAACGGTTCTAAGAAAACCAACCTGTTCCGTTCGTGCTGAGCTTGTCGAAGCATGAACGGAACAGGTTTTTCGAGGTTCCACATAAAATAAATTTAACGGTCTTGGCGTCACTCCCAGTTATTTTTCCCTATCCGCTTTTGCCGGTTTATCAGATTTATTATCAGCGAACGCAGCCGTTGCAACAGCATTGCATAGCCTTTCCTTACCTGCGGCGCATAAAGTTTTGTCTTTTGCCGCAGCAGCCCGCTTAGCCTGAAAAACATCGGGCCTGCGCGGTAGGCCGCGTCCTGCAAGCGGTAAGCCAGCGGTCGTAGCGCGGCCGCCGCGGCATCCTTATCGATAAAATTCACCTTTCGATCCTGGATCTTGCCGTGCCGGTGCAACCAGTGCAGCAGGCCGCTGACATAGAGAATAAACAGCCCGATGCCGGAAAGAAACCAGATAAACCGGCCAGTCGCGCCGAAAGCTTCGCCGGTGTGCATCGGCCATATCCAGGTCGCAAAAGTCTGGCCCGGACTAAACCCGGACGGGTCGCGCACTTCCTTGACCTGGCCGCTCCAGCGGTCAACCCAGACCGTGGTGTAGGGATGCCGCTGATTGATTTCGCTGCCTTGGCGTAAATTGATGCGATAAATTCCGCTGTCGCCGGCGGGCGTGGTGACCCGCCTGAGCTCGGCGCGGGGAAACGGGCCGCGTGCGACAAATTCCGCCGATTCCAGCTTGACCGGGTGATTGTTCGGAGTCGCCGTGCTGACGATGTCGCGCCCCGTTTCGCCGTGTTCCATGCCGGATGAGCCGGTCAGCGTTTCCAGTATCGAGGGATAACTCAGGTTAAAGCCGGTGAATGCCAGCAATAATAAGACCGATGCGCTAAGCAGCCCGATCAGGCGGTGCAGGTCGAACGCAAGCCGTATCATGCCCGCATTGTGGCGGACCTTTAGCGCATCCCAAATCCCCCGTATACCCGGCCACCACAAATAAACGCCGGTAGCGACGGAAACCATCAGCAATAAGCCCAAAACGCCCACCGCATTCCAGCCGAAACTATCAAGGTTAAGCTGGGTGTGCAGGCCCAGCAGCCAGGTGGTCGCCGTTTGCCCCCAGAACCGGCTGGCGACGACCTCGGCGGTGTACGGGTTCACCGACACCATCAGCGGCGCGTACAGCTCGAAGAACGTTTCTCTGGGCTTGTCGTACCAGGCGGTAATCATGCCGTGAGGCGACCTGGGCATTTCCAGCGTCCAGGAGCCGTAGCGTTCGGGATGTGCCGCCTGCACTGCGGCCATGATTTTATCCAGCGACTGGCGCTTGCCCGACGGCTGCTCGATAACCAGCTGCGGGTTCAACAGCTCGTCCAGTTCTTCGCGGTAAACGCTGATGCCGCCGGTCAGCCCCATCAGCGCAAAAAAGAAGCCGCCGATTAAAGCCAGATAAAGATGAACCTTAAGCCAGGTTGCCCGGTTGAGCAGGCGTTGAATGGGGAATTGCATAGCGTTGTCAGGTGATGGATAAAGCGATAATTATCCCATACGGGATTATGCGGTGTTTATTTTTGTCTGCGTGCCAGGCAAAACCGACAATATTCAAAGTGGCGGCGGTTCATTGTTTAAAGCGCATTTTCCTGCGTCAGAAATGCCAGACAGGCTTGAACGGCTTGGGTATTGATCATTTTACTGGTAAGCCTCCTAGCCATCGATAGGATCACGCCAGTAGCGGTTGTGGTTTTTTGGCAATGTAGAATAGCCGCTGTCGCCCCTTTGCTGTCGATCACCTCGTCTGATTAAACGACAGCAATTTGGTCTCAAGTAGACACCGGTTATCACGCATTTAAGATGATATGCAGAAATGGAAAAGCCTTGTATATTATAATTTTATGGTGGCGAAGCAGGTTTTGTGGTAGATATACAGAAAACTATATAATCACTTGTTGGACGAAGCCGCTACCGCGGAGAACACCCCGCTGAACAGCCCCCGATAAAACAATTAAAATTTAACCTCAAGCCCTCATCAGAGGGATCGTT
>NZ_PTIY01000033.1 GCF_002934365.1 Methylobacter tundripaludum
TCGTCTTTGGTCGGATTGAAAAAAGCGTGAAACTATATCAGCTAACCTTTTTCTTTTCCGATTAGTGCCGATTGCACTTATGAGTTGAATCTAAGTTTCTTATTAAATGTTTGTTGTGTAGCTTGATTTATAATGATGTGATTAATGAACTCAGATAAAGGACGTGAATGTTTAAAAACCCTTTTATTAAGCAGCTGTTCGGCAGTTTTTTGGACTTGGCGCCTATTCTTGCAGTTGTTTTGGTATTCCAGGTTTTTATTGTTCGGCAACCTATTCCCGATGTCGGTAATTTAATTGGCGGCACGCTGTTTGTTATTGTGGGGCTTACTCTGTTTGTTCAAGGGCTCGAACAAAGCTTGTTCCCAATTGGCGAAGCGATGGCTTATGCATTTGCCCGCAAAGGCAGCTTGTTCTGGCTGCTGACTTTCGCCTTCTGCTTGGGCTTCGGCACGACAGTGGCGGAACCTGCGCTGATCGCGATTGCTCAAGAAGCGGCGAGCATTGCGGCTAAGGCGGACATTATCGGACAGAACGATGATGCTAAGGACAGTTATGCGTTGGGCTTACGAATAACTGTCGCGTTGTCGGTAGGGTTTGCCATTTTGGTCGGTGTGTTGAGGATTATCCGGGGTTGGCCTCTGTATTACTTGATTATCGGTGGGTATTGCGGGGTGATCGCTATGACGCCGTTTGCGCCTCCCGAAATCATCGGTATCGCTTATGATTCCGGCGGCGTCACCACCTCGACCATTACCGTTCCATTGGTGACAGCCCTAGGTGTCGGTTTGGCTACCGCCATTAAAGGCCGCAACCCGATGACTGACGGATTCGGATTGATTGCCTTTGCGTCATTAACGCCAATCGTTTTTGTGATGGCTTACGGGGTACTGAGATGATGGACTGGATCAGTCAATTCGCGCTGGTTTTACTAGCAACCTGCCAGGATATTTTGCCTATTGCCGCTATTATCATCGGCTTTCAGTTGCTGGTTATCCGTAAACCGGTGGCGCACCCGAGGAAAATGCTGATCGGCTTTATCTATGTTTTGCTCGGCATTGCGTTTTTTCTGGAAGGTTTGGAAAGGGCACTGTTTCCGTTGGGAAAACTGATGGCAGCCCAGCTGACTACGCCGGCGTTTCTGGGCATAGCCCCCACTGAGCAGCATGTGGCCTGGCAAGCGTATTATTGGGTTTATATCTTTGCCGCCAGCATTGGTTTTGCGACCACGCTGGCCGAACCGTCCTTGCTGGCGGTGGCGATGAAAGCTGAGCAGATTTCCGGCGGCACTATCCGTGCTTGGGGGCTGCGCATAGCGGTTGCCATTGGCGTATCCTTTGGCCTAGCCTTGGGCACATATAGGATTATTATAGGTGCTGAGCTTTATTATTTTATTATCGCAGGCTATATCATTGTCATTATCCAAACCTTGTTTGCCCCCAAACAGATCATTGGCTTGGCTTATGACATTGGCGGAGTCACGACGTCAACGGTCACTGTGCCGCTGGTAACTGCATTGGGTTTAGGATTGGCCTCTACCGTTCCCGGTCGCAACCCGTTACTGGATGGCTTCGGCTTGATCGCCTTTGCCTGCTTACTTCCTATCATCGCTGTCTTGGGTTATGCGCAAATCGCGCAATGGCTCAGCAAAGGCAGTCTTTCATCTAAACCTTGAGGAACGCCATGCATTTCAAATTAATTATTGCATTTGTCGAAGACGACAAAACCGACCTAGTGCTTGATACCGCGCGCGAAAACGGCGCTAAAGGCGCAACCGTGGTCAGTAATGCGCGCGGCGAAGGCATGAAACAATCGAAAACTTTTTTCGGATTGACCCTGGAAACCCAGCGTGATGTGCTGATGATGCTGGTCGAAGAGCATCTCAGTCGACACATTTTGGAAGCCATCGCTAAGGTCGCGCAATTCGACAACAAACCCGGTACCGGTATCGCCATCCAGATTGACGTCGAAGACGCCGTTGGCGTCATGCACCAGGTTGAACAATTAACCCAAGAACTTGAGGACAAGATATGATTGCACCACGCATTGTAATCCGCGTCAGAGATGTGATGAAAACCGACTTCGGTACTATCGACGGCATTGCTACCGTAGAGGATGCTTTAAATAAGATGAAGTCGCTTAAAACATCGGTGCTTATCGTCAATAAACGTCATGACGATGACGAATACGGCATGATTAATTCCGGCGATATAGCACGTCATGTGCTTGCGAAAGATCGGGCGCCGGACCGGGTTAACGTCTATGAAATCATGAGCAAACCAGTGATTTCAGTGTCTCCTGATATGGACATCCGCTATTGTTCGCGCTTATTTGCCAAATATAATCTGGTTAGGGCGCCTGTTATTGAAAATAACAGGATTATTGGCATGGTTAGTCCGAATTCATTGGTGCTGGATGGGATGTACAAGGCGTGTAAATAGATTAAAGGCGAAAGACTAAGCACTGAAGATTCAGTCTGATGCGGTTTGACTCTGAAGAATACCCGGATAAACAGGCTTTCGTTTTTGTCACGCATTATCCGTGCCCTATCGTTAGCGTAATAGTTACAATAAAATTTTTTATAAAGGCGTTTTACATGTTGAAGTTGTTAAGATTTAACGCCAGAACCTGGTTTTTTCTGGGCTTCCTGGGGTGTGTTTTTTTGCTGGCTATGGGCGCATATTTCCAATTTATCGACGGACTGGATCCCTGTCCATTGTGTATTTCCCAGCGCATCGCTATTCTGTTGACTGGTTTGGTTTTTTTTAGCGCCGCCATTCATAATCCGGGGCAGGCCGGCGTGACGGCTTATGCTGTTTCAGGTGCTGTAACGGCTTTGTGCGGTGCGGCGATTTCAACGCGGCATGTCTGGATACAGCATTTGCCCGCTGACAAGGTACCCGAATGCGGCCCCGGCCTGGAGTATGTGCTGCAAAATTTCCCGCTGTTTGAAACGGTTAAATTAATGCTCAGCGGTACCGGCGATTGCGCCAAGGTGGATTGGACAATGCTGGGATTGAGCATGCCTGCATGGACAATGATTGCTTTTTTAATGCTGGCAATTTTAAGTTTGCTGCAAATCTGGAATTATAAAGAGACAGTTCGGTAAAGCTTGATTCTAAGAAGCATTACCTGGACAACTCATGGGATTTAAAACGTCCTGAATGCTCATAATTTATTTTATACTGGATAAATGCACGTACTGATTGATTTTTTGGGTAAGGACTTGATTCCACATAATCATGGCCCGCTGTGGAGTATCGCATTGCTTTGGGCTCATGTCATTTCAGATCTACTGGCCGCTCTCTTTTTTTATTTCATCCCCCCGATTCTGTTTTATTTTATCCGGCAGCATAAGGAGGTGTCTTATTCATGGCCGTTTGCGATGCTTTCCGGTTTTTTTATCGCTTCCGGCACCACGCATTTGCTATCCGTTATTACGCTATGGATACCGCTATATTGGTTGAGTGGACAGTTTAAAATTTTGACAGCAATTTTTTCGGTTGCTGCCGCCTTGTCATTACTATGGCTGGTTCCTCGATTTTTGTCTGCGCCCGGTATGGCGCAACTGCTGGAAGAAACACAACAGAAAAAAGCGGCAGAGGAAGCGCTACAGGCTGCGAATGCCGCCTTACAGAAAAATATTGCGCGCACACAGCGGCTGCTGGATTTATCTTTAGGCGGCATCATCAGTATCGACCATAACGGTATAGTCATAGACTGGAATGTTCAGGCGGAACATATTTTTGGCTATTCCCGCGAGCAAGCGTTAGGACAAGAATTGGCGGAGCTAATCGTTCCCCCGGCCTATCGGGAACCGCATCGTCAGGGCTTATCACGATTTATGGCTACGGGCTCATCAAACATTATCGGCATACGTTTTGAGATTACCGGTTTACGTGCCGATGCTTCGGAGTTCCCCATAGAGCTGACTGTCGATGTGCTGGGGCAAAAGGACGGCTATTTTTATACCGCTTATGTGCGCGACATTACTGAACGCAAAATGATCGAAGAGGCATTGCGCGAAAGCGAAAATAAGCTCACCGCTATTCTCGATAATGTTGACGCCTTTATTTATATCAAGGACTGCAACTACCGATACCAGTATGCCAACCAGTCAGTGCGGCAACTGTTTGGCAAAGCTCAGGAAGACATTGTCGGTAAACTGGATGAGGCTTTTTTTGATCAGGCTACGGCGGAAAAATTGCGTGAAAATGATCGCCGCGTTATTGAGTTGGGCGAATGCGTAGCGACCGAGGAAATTAATAGCGACAGGGAGAATGCGAGCACTCGCGTCTATTTTTCCTCCAAGCAACCACTACGCCGGGAAGACGGCGGTATTTATGGTTTGTGTGGTGTTTCTACCGACATCACCGAGCGCAAGCAGATGGAGAATGCGTTAATTGAAAGCGAATATCGCTGGAAGTTCGCCATTGAGGGTTCGGGCGACGGTCTTTGGGATTGGAGCGTGGAGAATGGTACGGTGTTTTTCTCCAAACACTGGAAGGAAATGCTTGGGTTTGCCGAAGACGAGATTGGGACCGGCCTGGATGAATGGGAGAAACGCATTCATCCTGACGACAAGACGGAAACTATCGCACTGGTGCAGGCGTGTCTTGAGGGGCGAGCTCCAATTTACACCAGTGAGCATCGGATTCGCTGTAAGGATGGCTATTGGAAATGGATACTGGATCGCGGCATGGTGGTCAGCCGTAACGAAGATGGCAAACCCTTGCGCATGATCGGCACGCATACTGACATCAGCGAACGCAAGCAGATGGAAGAGGCTAGGAAAGAAGCGTTGGATCGCCTACAGAAAATCGCCAGTCGGCTGCCGGGGGTTATTTACCAATATCGTTTGCGCCCGGATGGCAGTTCCTGTTTTCCTTTTGCCAGTGAAGCCATTAGGGAAATATACCGGATCAGTCCTGATGAAGTCAGCGAGGATGCGTCGAAAGTATTTGCCGTTCTTCATCCTGACGACTACGATGGCATTGCATCCGCAATTCAGAAATCGGCGCGGAATTTGACCCCGTGGCGCCATGAATATCGGGTAAAGTTTGACGATGGTACGGTGCGTTGGTTACTCGGCAATGCGCTGCCACAGCGGGAAGAGGACGGCTCTACGCTCTGGTACGGCTTCATTACCGACATCACCGGGCATAAGCAGATGGAGGAAAAACTGCGCGACAGCGACGCTATTAATACCAGCATACTTAACTCGCTCACCTCAAGCATTGTCGTGCTGGATACGCAGGGTGTCATTATTGCCGTCAACAACGCATGGCGGCAATTTGCCGACGAAAACGGCGGTCAGAATATGCTGGGGCTTAATTATCTTGATGCCTGTAAAAACACCGTTAATCAACCCGATGGCGATTTGGCAATCGATGCTCAACGCGGCATTGCGGCGGTATTGGCCGGGGAGCTGGAAACATTTCATTTGGAATATCCGTGTCATTCGCCCGATCAGCAGCGCTGGTTTTACATGAATGTAGCGCCATTGCAAGGTTCGCGTCGAGGAGCGGTCGTCAGTCATGAAAACATCACCGAGCGCAAAAAGGCGGAAGACGCGATTCAAGCCGCCGCTCAATATGCCCGCAGCCTGATTGAGGCGAGTTTGGACCCTTTGGTGACGATCAGCACCGAGGGGAAAATTACCGATGTCAACACCGCCACGGAGCAAGTAACCGGCGTGGAGAGAGACCAGTTGATCGGCAGCGACTTTGCGGATTATTTCACCGACCCAAAGAAAGCTCGCGAGGGCTATCAACGGGTATTTTCCGAGGATTTTGTGTTTGATTATCCGCTGGCTATCCGCCATGTGTCCGGTCAAATTACCGACGTGCTTTATAATGCCAGCGTGTATCACGACGGCAAGGGCAAGGTGCTTGGCGTGTTTGCGGCAGCACGCGACATTACTGAGTTTAAGCAAATCGAAGCCGAATTGACCCGGTCCAATGCCGAATTGGAACAGTTCGCCTATGCGGTATCCCACGATATGCGCCAGCCGTTACGGATGGTCACCAGCTATTTATCCTTGATTGAAAATGCACTGTCGGGACAGCTGAATGAAGAAACGCAACAGTTTCTTGATTTTGCGGTAAACGGTGCCAAACGTATGGATGCAATGATTTTATCGCTGCTCGATTATTCCAGGGTAGGCCGTGTTTTTAAAGCCAAAATCAAGCTTAGCAGTAAGGCCTCTTTGGATGAGGCGCTGGCTTTTCTTAATCCCGAGCTCAGCGCTTGCGGCGGCGAAATCAAGGTGACCGGCGACTGGCCCGAATTGGTTGCCAGCCGCGATGAATTAACGCGTCTTTTACAGAACTTGATTGCCAATGCGCTAAAGTATCACGAAGAAAATCAACCGCCGAAAGTTCATATTCATGGAGAGAGCCGCGCCGGATCACTGCGGGTCGAAGTGCGCGATCAGGGTATCGGCATCGAGCCGGGGCAAATGAACCGGCTATTTAAAGTGTTTTCGCGGTTGCAGGCGCGCAGCCGCTTTGAAGGTACCGGCGTCGGTTTGGCGTTGTGCCGTAAAATTGTTGAGCATCACGGCGGCGCCATTGGCGTAGAATCGGCGGGGGACGGTCAAGGCGCTGTATTCTGGTTTGAATTGCCTCTTGTCAGTAGCGTAAATCCAGCATAGAAGCACAGTTCAACCGTGTCCCTATACTGCTTTCTATCATGCGAATCCTGGAGCTTGGAAACAAGCTTAGGAACGTGCATGAAATAACTTGAGCAAGTTTTATTTTTCATTTTTTAACCATGAAGGACATGAAGCGGCATGAAAGGTTTAAGTCTTCATGTCCTTCATGCTCTTCATGGTAATTGCCTAAATTAATTTATGCACGATCCTAAAACAACAATGAAACTATTTGCCAAGCGTTATCTGCGATTCACGCTACCCTGGCTAGCGTTACTGATGGGGCTGCTCGGTACAGGCTTGGCCGGATATTGGGTAAAGCTTGACATAGAGCGGGACGAATACCGCCAGTTTGCTTTTTTTTGCGACGAAGTCCGGTTAAAAATAGCGGGACGGCTGGATGCGCATAAGCAGACATTGTTGAGTGGGGCGGCGATGTTTGATGCATCGCAGACCGTGACGCGCAGGGAATGGCGCGACTATGTCCGGCGTCTGCGCAGTGACGAACATTTTGACGGCATTCAAGGTTTGGGCTTTTCATTATGGATACCGGCCGGGCAATTGATCGCGCACCAGGCGCAACTGCGTGCTGAAGGTTTTTCCGATTACACGGTAAGCCCTGAAGGTAAACGAGACGCCTATACTTCAATCATTTTTCTGGAACCGTTTAGCGGACGGAATTTAAGCGCTTTCGGTTATGACATGTATTCCGAACCGGTGCGCCGTGCCGCCATGGAACTGGCGCGTGACGAAAATAAGCCCAGCTTGTCGGGCAAGGTTACTTTGGTACAGGAAACGGCCGAGGAACAACAGGCCGGTACTTTGATGTATGTACCCGTTTATCAAAAAAACCGGCCTATCGATACGGTTGAACAGCGGCGCGCCGCGTTATTGGGTTGGGTTTACAGCCCTTTCCGCATGGGCGATTTGCTTGATAAGCTGGTGCCTAAATTTCAAGACAAAACACTGACTCATGTACATTTTCGCGTTTATGACGGGCGCACTGCGCAAGCGGAAAAGTTGCTGTATAACAACTCGGACCCGTCTTATGAGGGGCATAGTCACTTTTTGCCGGCCATAGAAATGACGACCGATTTTAACGGCACAGCGTGGACATTGCAGTTCGAGAAGATTGAGGGCGCGCAGGACGGGATTGATTACAGCAAACTATGGGTCATCGGCGGAGCTGGCGTCGTCAGCAGCTTCCTGCTGTTTTTGCTGTTGCGTTCCTACCTTAATATGCACGCCAATGCCGCTAAGATAGCCTACGGGCTGACTTCTCAGCTGCGTGAGAGCGAGCAGCGCTTCCGGCTGTTGGCGGATTCGGCGCCGGTGCTGATCTGGATGGCGGGTACGGATAAACTGTGTTTCTACTTCAATAAGGTTTGGCTGGAATTTACCGGGCGTGCTCTGGATCAAGAGCAGGGCAACGGTTGGGCGGACTGCATTCATCCTGATGATTATCAACACTGTCTTAATACTTATATAAGCGCATTTGATCGGCGGGAAAGCTTTTCGATGGAATACCGTCTGCGCCGTCATGACGGTGAATACCGTTGGCTGATCGATACCGGCGTTCCCCGTTTTGACTATGATCGAAGCTTTTTGGGTTATATCGGTTCATGCGTGGACATCACCGAGCGTAAGCAAGTTGAAGACAAGCTGGCATGCGCGCATGCTGAATTGCAACAGTTTACGAACATTGCCGCACACCATTTGCAAGAGCCGGCAAGACGGCTGGTGAGTTTTGCGCAACGCTTGAGAGCAGACTTGGAAAAAGAACGGTTAAGCGAAGACGCTACGGCGTCTCTGCATTTTATTGAGCAAAGCGCGGCGCGGCAAAGCGCTCTGGTACGTGATATTCAACTGTATCTGGCCGCTGACCAGCCGCGCGGTGCGATGGCGACAGTTGCCGTTGCGGAAGTTGTCGCCGGCGTGCTGGAGCGGAAGGCGTCGCTAATACGTGAAGCGGGTGCCGAGGTAGATTATAATAATAGCTGTCATGTCTATATAGACCGCCCCCGCCTGAAAGATATTTTCGATATTTTGTTGGGCAATGCCTTGCACTACCGCCGTCCTGATCGCACGCCGCATGTCAGGATTTATAACGAAGTGAGGGCGGGACGGGTGATTTTTCGCGTCGAGGATAATGGCATTGGCATCCCGGTAGAATATCGGGGGCGCGTTTTTGGCGTATTTGAACGTTTGCAGGTGCATGACAACCAAAATTCCACCGGTATCGGTTTGGCGATTGTCCGGCGCATTGTTGAAAGTTGCGGCGGTTCTATTGCATTGGAGGAAACGCCGGGCGGTGGGTGTACCGCTTTATTTGATTTACCTGAATAAAAAAATCAGGCTGTTAACAGCAAACCTAATTCCTGATAGTCGGGCGCAGCCAGCGAGGATTCAACCGGTAAACAGGATGAAAAGTTTAGTTGCCCATTATAAATCAGCATCTGCTGAATAAGCACTACGGAATAGAGATGAAACGATGAGAGAGTCCCGTAATCCTCACTTTGTTGAAATTTTACTGCTGGAGGATGAACCCTCGGATGCGTATCTGGTAAAAATGGCGTTAAAAGAAGGCAAGATACTGGCTCACCTGCATCATGTCGAGGATGGGCGCGAAGGCCTGGATTTTTTAAACAAGACGGAAAAATATGCCGATGTACCGCGCCCGGATTTGATTTTGCTCGACCTTAACATGCCGCGCATGAACGGCTGCGAATTCTTAGCCGCGATCAAGGCCGATGAGCGTTTTAAGGGGATTCCTGTCGTGGTGTTGACCACTTCCGATGTCGAGAAAGACGTCATCTATTCATATCAGCTCGGCGCAACCAGTTATATCACTAAGCCGGTCGATATGCCGCAATTCATCAAGGCCATTCAGCTGATTGGCGATTATTGGTTCAGCCTTGTACGTTTGCCGCAAGATTGCAAGCCATGACGTGTAACGAAGCGATTCGCGTGCTGCTGGTCGAAGACGAAGCCGGCGACGCGAATTTGGTAAAAATAAAGTTGAGGCAAACTCAGAGTGGATATTTTGAGCTGGCTTGGGCTCAATCGCTCAATGAAGCGCAAAAATATCTGACGGCCTCATCTTTTGATGTCATGCTGCTGGATTTGTCGTTACCCGATTCGGAAGGCCTGGCAACCGTTCACAAGGCGCGAACCATGGCGGTGGACATTCCGATAGTGGTGCTCAGCGGACGCGGCGATACCGATTTTGCGCTGACTGCGCTGGAGGCCGGGGCTGTGGATTATATGGTCAAGGGGGATTTTGGTTATGACGGCTTGGCGCGGACGATACGTTACGCATTGTTGCGCACCGAGATGGAAGCGCGTAACAATTTACTGATAGCCGCATTGGAGGCGGCGGCAAATGGCATTGTTATTACCGATAAAGATGCGACTATTATCTGGGCTAATCCCGCTTTTGGCCGCTTAACCGGCTACAGCCCGGAAGAAGCGCTTGGAAATAAGCCGAATCAATTGACCAAATCCGGGTTACAGAATGAAATATTTTACCGGGACATGTGGGCGGATCTTCTGGATGGGAAACATTGGCGTGGGGAATTGATCAACAAGCGCAAAAATGGGAACTTGTATCACGAGGAACTTAGCATTGCGCCGGTAAAAAACGGCGCCGGCGAAATTACCCACTTTATCGGTATTAAGGAAGATATTACCGAACGTAAGGCAATGGAAGCCCAATTGCAAAAACTTGCCAGTACCGATTCCTTGACCGGATTATTTAATCGCCGCGTATTTTTGGAACAACTCGAGCAAGAACGGGCGAAAGTGGCGCGTTTATCCCATTATTCAGCAGTGTTGTTAATGTTGGACTTGGATTTTTTTAAACGGGTCAATGATGATTTTGGCCACGCTACCGGTGACGCGGTGTTGAAGGCTTTTGCCGAAATTGCCCGTAATGCCTCGCGTGCGATTGATATACCGGCTCGGCTGGGCGGTGAGGAGTTTGCAATTTTGTTGTCCGGGGCTGACAAAAACGACGCCTTGTCAATGGCGGAACGTTTGCGTGAACAGGTTGCCGCGACCATTATTGATCATCGGGTAGGCCCGGTACAGATTACCGTCAGCATCGGCGCCGCCTCCGTTTTGGCTGATGACATTAGCGGTGAAGCGGTGCTGCATCGTGCCGATGCAGCTTTGTATGAGGCTAAAGACAGAGGACGCAATCAAATCTGCTGGTTTGATCCTTAAGCTCGCGCAATCTCGCTCGTCCCGCTACCTGGCGGGGCGAATTGTCCCCACAAAAAATGACTCATTGGATTAACAGCATGAAAAAATTTTTATTAGCGCTTTTGCTGGCAGTCAGTTTCGCATCTGCGCAAGCCGCCGAAAAATCAACTTCCTTGCATCAGGCAATCGCCGGGAAGCAGCGTTCTGCAGAGCATAAGAGCCGGGATAAATACCGGCATCCACAGCAAACATTGGAATTTTTTGACGTTAAGGACAATATGACGGTCGTCGAAATCTGGCCCGGCGAAGGCTGGTATACGGAAATTATCGCCCCTTACCTGAAAGATCACGGCAAACTGTATGCGGCGCATTTTTCAGACGACGCCGACCAAGCTTATTTTAAAAAAAACCTGCATGACTTTGTTAACAAGCTAAAAAGCCAGTCGAAAGTGTACGGAAAAGTCGAGTTAACCGTATTACAGCCGCCAAAATTCTTACAAATAGCGCCGGACGGTTCAGCGGACCGGGTTTTAACATTCCGCAACGTGCATAATTGGATGAAAAACGATCAGGCCGCCGCAGTATTTAATGCGATGTACAAGGCATTAAAGCCCGGCGGGATTTTAGGCGTTGTCGAGCATAGAAATTCAACCTTAAAGCAGCAGGATCCCAAAGCCGAATCCGGCTATGTCAGCGAGGATTATGTGATTGTGTTGGCAAGAAACGCCGGTTTTGAGTTTTTGGATAAATCCGAAATCAATGCCAACAGCAAAGATACCAAGGATTATCCCGAAGGCGTCTGGACTTTACCGCCCGCTTTAAAGCTTAAGGATAAAGACAGAAAGAAATATTTGGCTATCGGCGAAAGCGACCGGATGACGATTAAATTTATCAAGCCCCGGTAATCGGCAAGGTAGTTTTACGCGTTGCATATCTAATTTGTGAAGTAATCCACAAATTAGATTAGCGTTAAGATAAATTAAAATGTAACTGGAAAAAATACCTTGTTTCTGTTGAGTCTCTGCAATAAGTATTTGAAATAAAAGTAGAATGTTTGATGGATAAAAAGTGTGCAGATTAACAAAACTGTAATAAAAACCGCTAGTAAGCGCTGTTAAAAACTGTTTTTCCACAGAGTTATCCACAGATTCTGTGGGTAACTCAAATAGTCTAAACCGTATAGTGACTTAGCCTTGGAATATCAAAAATACCTCAAACACTATGGCTAAGTCGCAAAACAGAAATGAACCGATTTTCAGAGTTGCCATTGCGCTGCCTGTTTATCGATTATTCGATTATCTCGCCCCGGAACGCGTTGAGTTAATTAAAGTCAAGCCGGGTATTCGTCTGGAAGTACCTTTCGGCAAAGCTAAAAAAATCGCCTTTCTGGTCGAGTGCGTTCAGCATAGCGATATAGACATCGGTAAATTAAAACGCGTCGAACGGATACTGGACGAGAAGCCCTTATTGTCGGCAAAGGACTTGGCGCTGCTGCATTGGGCCGGCCGTTATTACCATCACCCGCTGGGCGAGGTTTTTAGCGCGGCGTTTCCTGTGGCGTTGCGTCAGGGCAAGCCGTCCGTTATTCAGGCAGAAAAACGCTATGCGTTGACAGAACTGGGTAAGGCTACAGATAGCGGACAGCTCAAGCGCTCACCGAAGCAAAAAAGCGTACTGGAAAAATTTCAGACGCATCAAAACAGCTTATCCGAAGCGGAGTTGTCGGCATGGAATGAAAACTGGCGTTCTTCGGTAAAGCTGTTAATAGATCGACAATTACTACAACTTTCTGTATCGGAGTCCGGGACACATGCAGCCGAACAACCGGTCGTCAGGAACGACGCCCTGCATTGCAATCCACAGCAGCAGGCGGCGATAGATACGGTATGCGAGGGTTTGGGGCAGTTCGGCGTTTTTCTACTGGAGGGCGTGACCGGCAGCGGCAAAACCGAAGTGTATATGCAGATTATCCGCACCGTACTGGAACGCGGGCAGCAGGTGTTGGTGCTGTTGCCGGAAATCACCCTGACGCCCCAGCTTGAAGACCGGTTCAGGCAACGGTTTACGGTACGCATGGCCATTTCTCATTCCAAGTTGACCGACCGGCAGCGGGCCAGTGCGTGGCTTACCATGCAGCGGGGAGAATGTTCGATTTTATTGGGCACCCGGTCCACGCTGTTTACGCCGTTAAAAAATCCCGGTCTGATCATTCTCGATGAAGAGCATGACGCCTCGTTCAAGCAGCAGGAAGGTTTTCGTTTTTCCGCCCGCGATGTCGCCGTGGTGCGCGGCAAGCTGCTAAATATTCCGGTATTGCTGGGTTCCGCGACGCCTGCGTTGGAAAGTCTGCATAACGTCGATAATAAACGTTACCACTTGCTGCATCTGCCGGAAAGGGCCGGAATTGCAACGGCGCCGGTGTTGCAGTTGCTGGACATCAGGAACAAGAGGATGCAGGAGGGGCTGTCCGAAGCGCTGGTTGCACAGATGCGCCTTACCCTGGCGAAAAACGAGCAGGTGCTATTGTTCCTGAACCGGCGCGGCTTTGCGCCGACTCTGATCTGTCATGGCTGCGGCTGGGTCGCGCGTTGCCGGCGTTGCGACGCCAATCTGGTCATCCATTACGATGAGGGGATATTGCGCTGCCATCATTGCGGACAGGAACAGCGCCTGATCAGGCAATGTCCGGCCTGTAAAACCGGGGAATTGACGCCACTGGGGTTGGGTACGGAACGCGTGGAAAAAGTGCTGGCGGAATTATTCCCCGACAAATCGATTGTGCGTCTGGATCGGGATTCCACCCAGCGCAAAGGCTCCTTGGAAAATTATTTGCAGCAAATCAATCGGGGCGAGGTGGATATTATTCTGGGCACGCAAATGCTGGCGAAAGGCCATCACTTTCCCAATGTGACGCTGGTGGCGATATTGGATGTGGATAGCGGCTTGTTCAGCATTGATTTTCATGCTCCCGAAAAACTGGCGCAAATGATCGTACAGGTTTCAGGCCGCGCCGGGCGGGCGGAAAAGCCCGGCAGGGTCATCATGCAAACCCGGCAGCCGGAGCATCCTTTATTAACAACGCTGATTCATCAGGGTTAC
Source organism: Methylobacter tundripaludum (assembly GCF_002934365.1). GTDB lineage: Bacteria > Pseudomonadota > Gammaproteobacteria > Methylococcales > Methylomonadaceae > Methylobacter_A > Methylobacter_A tundripaludum_A. The sequence goes on from NZ_PTIY01000033.1 coordinate 13,952, forward strand.
AACAGTTTTGCCAGAACCGCGTTGGCGGAGCGTAAAGAGGCGTCATTGCCGCCGTTCAGTTATCAGGCCTTATTGAGAGTGCAAGCTCAAGATGCCGAGATGCCGAAGTTGTTTCTGCAGGCGGTTGTTGAATTGGCGCAAGAGTACAGCAAAGGCCGCACCCAGCTTTTGGGGCCGGTTGCCGCGCCGATGGCCCGGCGCGCGGGACTGTACCGTTACCAATTGTTGTTTCAGAGCGGCAGACGGCCTGAGCTGCATGCGTTGCTGGATGTGTTGATGCCGAAAATTGAAAAACTCAAGCAGGCGAAAAAGGTACGCTGGTCGCTGGATGTCGACCCGGTGGATTTGTATTGAAATTTAAGGCGAAAGGCGAAGGGCAAAAAAACTTGCATTGAGGTTTAAGAAGTTTTCCAATTTTTAGCCTTTAGCCTTTAGCCTTTAGCCTTTAGCCTTTAGCCTTTAGCCTTTAGCCTTTAGCCTTTAGCCTTTAGCCTTTAGCCTTTAGCCTTTAGC
>NZ_PTIY01000034.1 GCF_002934365.1 Methylobacter tundripaludum
TCGTCTTTGGTCGGATTGAAAAAAGCGTGAAACTATATCAGCTAACCTTTTTCTTTTCCGATTAGTGCCGATTGCACTTATGAGTTGAATCTAAGAATACAAATATTGTCAATTTTTGGAATATAAATCCGAGGGTATAGCTCTTGAAGATGATTGCCGATGCCTGCTTGGGTTCGCTTAAGAAACAAGTTCATGTAATTAGTGCCGTTCATCTTTTACTCCCGCCCCGCCTCGCTTGCCAACACCGGCTGATCCATTATCCGGCTTAACCAGGCCTCCGCCGCGACGCGATTGGTTTTCAGCACAGTATTCGGGAAAAAACCGAATCCCAATATCAACAACGCCGACACGCACAACAGCGTCAATTCGCGTGGCCGTAAGTCCTGAACCTGTCTGACGCCGGCTTGAGTGATTGGGCCGAAGAAGGCGCGGCGCGTAAAGGACAACATATAAGCAGCACTGAGTACCGCGCCGATCAGGGCGGCGATGCTGATGCTGGGGTGCGCCAGCATGGTGCTGATTATCAGCAATAATTCGGCCGGAAAACCGGAGGTTCCGGGCAGCCCTATGCTGGCCAGCATAAATAGAAAATAAAAACAGGTCAGGCGCGGCATCGATTTAGCCAGGCCGCCCAGATGAATAACCTCGGTACTGCCCAGGCGATGCTGGATAAAACCGGCCACCAGCATCAGGGAACCGGCAATCATCGTGAAGTTCAGCAGTTGAAAAATCGCTCCCTGGATGCCCTGCATGTTCAACGACGCGACGCCGACGATGACCAAGCCGACATGGCTGACGCCGGCGTATGCCAGCAGGCGGCGCAAGTTGGTTTGTTGCAGTGCAATCAGCGCGCTGTAAACCAGCGTGACCGCGCCGAATATGCCCAGCACCCAGCTGTATTGAACGGCGGCGGAAGGCGCCAGCGGCATTGCAAAACGGATGATGCCGAAAGCGCCGAGTTTCAGGCCGGCCAGCAAGGCGGTCATTTGGGTCGGGCCTTCCATTGCGACGGTCGGCAGCCAGGTATGAAACGGCGCCAACGGCGCTTTAACCGCAAAACCGAGCAGTAATAACAAGAACACCAAGGCCTGCAAGTTATCCGGCAATGGCGTTGCCAACAATACCGGCAGGCTGAAAGCCATATTTTGAGGGATGCCGCCGCCGACTACGGTGGCGTGGTTGACCGCCAGTATGATAATCGCAAACAACAACGGCACGCCGCCAAACAGCATAAACAGCGTGTATTTCATTGCTGCGTTGCGCCGTTCCGAACCGATGCCCCATAAGCCGATCAGGAAGAAAATCGGCGGCAGGGTCAGTTCCCAGAACAAATAGAACAGCGCCATATCCAGCGCCAAAAACACGCCGATGGTGACGCCTTCCAATGCCAGCAACAAGGCAAAATGAAAACGGGTCAGGTGCTGCACCGAGTTCCATGAGGCGATGATCGCCATTAATGTCAGCAATGCGGACATCGGCAAGAACAACACTGAAATACCGTCCACGCCAATCAGGTATTCAATATTCAGGCTGGGTATCCAGGCATAGTGTTCGACCAGCTGGAAGTCATTGCCAAGGCCGGCGTTAAACAACGCCGTCACCGCCAGTGTCGCGGTTAGTTCCAGCGCGGCGAACAACAGCGCAATGTTTTTGGCCAGCCGGATATTGCGGACAACTACGGCAGCAAGCGCACCGAACAAAGGCAGAAAAATAATCAGGCTTAAAACGGGAAAACCGGCATTACTCATGTTGGCCGTCCTTGGTATCGTCGGTGGATTGATCGCCGTGTACCGGATATTGCTTCTCGATAGCGGCGGCGTCCTGGTCTATAAAATTCAGCCACGGCGTCGTGTAAAAACCGGTCCCGATCAGCAGCAGGCAAATGACCGCGGTAATTAAACGCTCTTTCCAGACCGGATGGTGCGAACAGCTGTAGGGTTGTTCGGCGCGTTTAGGATTCGCCATAAACATCCGCTGGAAAGCCCATAGCAGGAAAGCTGCGGACATCACGTTGCCGACCAAAATAGCGATGGCGAGCAGCCAGCCGTCTTCCTCAATAATCCCTTCGACAAGCAAATGCGCCGCATCAAATCCCGGCGTACCGGGCATGACCATCGTGCTCAGCGCGGAAATCATGAACAGCACGGCCAGCGTTGCGTTGGTGTCGAACAGCCCACCCAAGCGCGGTAGAAACGCGGTGCGGGTGCGCTCGTAAATCAGGCCGACGCTGAACAGCATGCCCGCCATCGCCAGACCGTATGCGACCGACAGCAACAGACTGCCTTCCAGGCCGTTTGCGTTAAAACAGAATGCGCCAATAACCAGCATGCCCGTTTGGCTGATAACCGCAAAAGCCAGCAAGCGGCGGATATTAATCTGCATCAGCGCCAGCAACGCGCCGTAAAAAATGCTGATCAGCCCCAGCGTCACCACAAATCCGGCCCATTGTTCGGCAACGCCGGGCACCATCGGCAAAATGAAACGGATGGCCGCATAAATACCCAGTTTCAAACCCACCAGGAAAATAACCGCGCTGGCGACCGTGCCTTGCTCGGCCAGCACCGGCAACCAGCCGTGAAACGGAAACAGCGGCATGCGGATCGCAAAGCCGAAAAACAGCAATATAAAAATCAAGACCTCATCGTGTAAATAAGCGTTGTTTTCCTTTATCGTCAGCCAATCGAAAGTCAAGGGATGCGAGGCATCGATTAAGCCGAAAGCCAGCAACATAAAACCGGTCAGCGACATCAGCAAACCGCTGCCCCAGTATTGCAGCAATTGCACGGCCACCCAGCGCCGGTTTTGCCCGGTTCCGGCATGAATCGTCAACAGCACCACAGGAACCAATTCCAGTACGCACCAAAACCAGAATTGCAGCACATTCAATGCGACAAAAGCGCCGATCAATACGCCTTCATAGCCTAACAGGCAGGCGATAAACAGCCGGTCGGCCGCATGCCGGGTAATCAGGGTATAAATTAACGCCAGCAAGGTCAAAACGGCGGTCAGCGGAATAAATAAAATATTCGTCCCGTCAACGCCGACACGGTAACTGAGACCGGCAAAATGGGCCTGTTCAACCAGATGAATGCCGGGACTGGCGGAATCGAACACAGTCAGCAGATAGAAGCTGAGCGATACCGTCAACAGCGCCCCGGAAAATCCGAAACGCAGTGCAACTGTCGATGAGCGTGAAAACAAAACGGCGATCATGGCCGCCAGCGGAACCAGCGTCAGCGTCGTGAGCAGCGGGAAAGCCGCCGATTCCGGCCAATGGGTAACTGTTGTAATATTCATCAGAGCCTCAAAATGCAACCAGCAATGTTATACAGACAAACAACACCAGATAGCGGGGTCTGAGTACTGATTGTTCAAACGTATTGGCGATATGTCCAAGCCGGCGGCCGTAATCAATCGCGCCTCTGCCGGCGCCGCGCAGCACAAAATGTTCTTCGAACCAGTGTACGAAGGCCGCCGTCAATTCGGTCAGTTTTCCGGCCAGGCCGCTGCCGTTGGCGAATTTATCGGAATCGTTATCCAGTTGCGCGCCGATCATCCGTTCTTCCAGTTGCGCCAGCGACGATATTGACCGGATCGCAGGCCCGGCTCCGCCCATGACCCGGTCAACGATATGATCGTCGAAATAGCTCAGATCGTGCGCCAGACTGCGTATCGGTTTGACCAGCGCCCAGTCGGTCATCTGATCCAGCCAGAAACGCTGTAATGAGGCGACATAAAGCCAAGTGCGGACGTTGCGCGGAGGCGTTTCTTCGCATAGGCCATGCACATGGTGCATCAGCGAAGGCGCTGCCAGGAACTGATAGCCCCGAACCACCGCATGAGCGCAAAGATGCCAGCCGGCCAGTTGCCAAAATCCCAAACCGCATTCAAGGAACATCAAGCCCAATTGGCCGGATGCCGCAAAAATCAACGAGCTTTTAACATCGGTCTGGGTCAGTCCAACCACAAAACTATAAACAGCCGTGCTCAGGCCGACTACAGCGACCACCCCCATAGCCAGCGGCGCAAGTTCGAAAACCGGCCTCAGCAAAATGACCAGATAAACGCCGGCATGCACCATGACCGCACCGTAAAATACCGCACTCGACGGAGTGGGGCCTTCCATTGACCTCGCCAGCCAGGGAGAGAAAGGCAGCTGCGCCGATTTGGCAAAGGCGGCGACCGCAAAACACAGCGCAATCGCCGCGGCGTCACCCGGAGGCAGCTGAGCGATTGCATCATTGAGAGCGCTCCAGTCGACGCTGCCGGTCCAGGCGTAGCTTAAGCTCAAGCCCAGAATAAAACCGATGTCGCCGATACGGTTGGTAACAAAGACGCGCGTCGCATTGGCGGCGGCAACCGGGCGATCGTAAGCGTAGGCTATCAACAAGTAGGAGCATAAGCCCGCAACTTCCCAGCCGATGAAAGTGCCGACGGCATTGCCCGATAACACCAGCAGCAGTATGGCCGAAGCGAACAGACTCAGGATGAAAAAGAACCGGTGAAAACCCGCTTCCCGGTGCATGTAATTGATTGAAAAACAGGCGACGATGGCTAACAGCACTGAAAACAGAGCGGCTAAACGGACGTTTAAACCGCTGGTGATAAAGTTGACCTCGATTTTCAGCGTATCGCTGCTCAGCCATTGCCCGACAAGGAATGAGCCGGTATTTTTGCCCAGTAAATCGGCGCCCAGCAAGGTCAAGGCCAACAGAGTGGACATGATGATCGCCCAGCTTGCAATATCGGCTGTCGTGCTTTCGCCGTCTTCACCGCGGATTACGCCGAACAGATGACCTATGCCGATAACGGCAGCGGCGGCCAACGGCAATAAGGGAATTAAAATGACTAAGGCATCCATTACGCTGCTCCAAACCGTTCAGGCTGTCTGATCAATACAGGCGCTACCGGTAGCGTTTGACCCCGGTAGCACTCCGTTGAGTTATCGCGAATCGGCAGATCTTTCGCCTCGGCTTGCCACTGCACGAATCCCGTACCCGTTTGGAACAGATAAATCTTGCCGCTATCCGGGTCTTTGGCGCTCAGATGCACCCAGCCGCCGCCGACCAGTTCCCGTATGGATTCCTGGCGCTGATAGATTTGTTCCAGCACCGACGTTTTGGCTTCGACCAGGATTTGCAGGCGCATCGGTTCGTGAATTTCCACCATCTGCCTAGGCAGGCCGGTGCGTAAATCGCTGGACGCGCCTTCCATGACGCCGAACAGGCCGGTCACATTGTGCGGCACTTTGGTGCCGCAGCCGAAACGTTCGTTATTAACGGTGGAAAAATAATATTCCAGATTAATACCCGCACCAACCGGGGCCACTGCCAGCAAAATACCTTCCAGCACTTTACCGTCAGGGTCTTGAGTCGGATCGTAGGAAATCAGAAATACCCGGCGATCAAAGAAAGCGCCTTGCGTTAAAGAACGGCGACCGACGACCGCCGAAGCGTTAGTCGCATGGCCAAGTTCAGGCCGCGCTTGGGAAAAATCGGCCGCGCGCGCTTCTATATGCGTCAAGGCCTGGTCGGGTGTCGGGTTACGGGGGGCCGACGCCAGCCTGCGGCAACGTTCGTGCGCCGACATCTGCTGGGCGTGCCGTAATTCCTGCTGTAGCTTGCTTAACCCGGCCAGTCGTTCGGCTGGAAGCTGATCGAGGTCGTACCAGTTGATTTCTTCATTGCAGGTGTTGTGTTCGGCGCCGATAAACCAGGTATCGGACGGAATAGCGATGCCGCGTTCCGCCAACAGCTCGCGTATTTCAGGACGATTAGCCATCGCCGCAAACACCCTGGCATTCGGCCCGCCGTGCCGACCGCTGCACGCGCCGCAATCGTAAGCCGCCAAGTGCGGGTTATTCTGGCTGATCGAGCCGTGTCCCATCAGCACGACCAGTTCCGAGAATCCGTAGGTCAGGCCGGTATTGCGCAAAAAGCCCGCAACCCGGTCGGCCTGTTCGCTATCGGTAAAACCCAGTTTGGGACGCTCCGGCGCAGCAACCGTTGTTTCATCGGTAGAAGTAAACAGCAGCTCTGTCTTAACCTCCGGCGATACCCGCTTAGCTATGCCGGAAACCAGGCTTTGCTGGGGTTTGGGCAGCAGCGATTTGGCCAATAATCCGGCTAAAGTAACCGGCGCAATCGCGTCGATAACCGGATGCGACGACAACAGGTTACGGCGCAAACTCTGATGCACCAGATTGGCAAACCATTGGTTCAACATACGGCCACGGTTATGCTTGAGCAATACGGATTCGCTACCCGGTTGGGGGACTTCCTGAACTTCATGCGCTGGCGTCACCACCACCGGGCACAGCGGCGTTACCTTGCTGTCGTCGAGGCCCTTGTAATTCATTGCAACGCCGAAAAATCCGGCAGCGCCCAAGGTCTCAATAGCGGGATTGAGCTCTTCAAGATGGCGGCGAATGCTTTCTTCCCGGTCGTCCATGCAGAAGATGATTTGCGAGTCGGGACGATCTCCCCGCTCGGCCCAGCGGCCGCGATGATGATTGGCGCGCACCGCCTGGAAAAAATCCTCCCGATAATGATGCTCGTAAGCGATCAGCCAGACTTTGCCGCGCTCGGTCGGCGTGAACTCATCCAGCACGGTCAACATCGCTTGTAGATCTTCGGTAGCCAGCTGTTTCAGGTCGGCGGCGTTAAGTCCCAGATGCTGACATAAGCGGAACAAGCGCCAACCGCTGTTATGTGGTGCATGTACGGGCTGTTTGTCCGCGATCGGGCTGCACTGCCAGGTACAAATCAAATCGGCGAGTTGTTGCCAGTCGCTGCGGTCATAACGTTCGGACCCGGCGTGCAAAGTCAGCGATTCCGCCCGGTGAGCCAGATATTCCGGCAAGTCGCCCTGGTACAGTCGGCTGCGTACCATGAATTCAGACAGGTTTTTACGGAAATAGCCGTGAATTGAGCTGAGCTTGGCCTCGATTTTCCAGGTGTCGCGGCAAACCTGGTTCAGCCACAGCCGATCCAGGGTCAGGCGGATAGCCAGATAATCGGCCAGCGTCGGCTTGGCGTCATTGGCGGCATGGTAATGGGGGTGATGCTGCCGCCAGTTGACCAGCCCCGACCAGCCGGGTATCTCAAGCGCCAGCCTGCGAAGATAGCCTTCCCATTGCGTTTGCGGTATTTCCAGGTGCTCGAGTTGCAGGATGATGGTATCGACTGGATCTTCGGGCAGTTCGGCGATAATTTGCTGCCAGTCCGGCAGCTCGTGCAAAAAGGGGTTGGCGTCATACTTTGCCGTTGCGCGCCAGGCGGCGTAAAGACCCAGCCGGCTGCGTTCGGGCAATTGCCATGCCGCCAGGCCTTCATCCAGGCCGGAGGCGCAAAAGCGTATCAGTTGCGGCCTGATCGAATCGAGGATGTCGGTGCCGGTCAATGCCAGAATGAAACTGCGCAAGCTGATATTGCCGCCTATTTCCTCTTCGAGCAGTTTATCCAATGCCGCTCTTGCCCGTTGCTGCATTTGCTGATGTGTTATCGCCAGGGATGGTGTGTATGCCGAAAATCTGTCGGGAACAGATTCGGCAATCGCCAGGGATGGCGTGTATGCCGTAAGCCTGTCGGGAGCAGGCTCGGCGGATTCGCTATTTCGGTTATTTTGCTCCAGCCAGTCTTCGGCCTGTTCCACCGACAAATCCAGCATGTTTTCCGGGTGTAAAGCCGCCTGCTCCAAGCCGAGCTTGGTTAAAATGCTTTCCCATAAGCGCCGGATCACCTTGCGGTCGGCCGCAAGCAAGCGCTGCCGAACCGGCTCCGGCACATCGGCCTGCACCGCGTCCAACGCGGCCAATTCCTCTATTTGCCAGTTCAACTGGCTGACGCTGACCGCCGACAAATCGAATAACAGCGCAATGCGGTAAATAGCCTGCCGGGTGATGGCTTTGTCTTTTAACGAGCAAACGATGTGTTCTGCCTGCAAGTGCGGGTACTGTGCAAATGCGGCGGACAAGTCGGAATCGTTTATGCGCCCCTGACGGTAGAAATCGCGGTTTTGCGCTTCGGGAAGATAGCCGCAAATACCGGTCAGGGCTTCGAATTCCGCCAGCGCCTGGTCAAACGGCAGATGCTGGAAACCATGCAAAGTGTTGTGATGCACGAAATCGAGTATCGGCGCCTGTCCAGGCAAGACGTGATCCAGATGGTTTAGCGCAGTGATTATTTGCTCACGTAAATTGTGTGGCTTTTGCATCGTGTTATTTGGGGTTTTATTTAAAATTTAGCATGCGGATTTATAAACGGATCGGTGCAATCTGTTGTATTTGCTCTCCATCACTGCAAAATCCGTTGACTGATGACCGCGTTCATCTGGCCGATGGTCGCGGCGGACAAATCAAGCAGCGGCGAAGGCATCAGGCCGAACAATACGGCGCTGCCGGCCAGTATTCCGGCGGCCAGTAACTCCGGCGCCCTCAGGTCCTCGATCTGTTGCATCTGCGGTTTTACCGGTCCGGTAAACAACAGGCTGATGGTGCGTATCGCGTAGGCGGCTCCGACTAAAATGCTGACGCTGAAAAATATCATTACGCCCAGCCCTAAGCCGACGCCGCTCGATGAACTAAATCCGCCGATCAGCGTATGCAGTTCGGCAATAAAGCCGATTGAACCCGGCAGGCCCATCGCCGCCAATAAAGTCAAGGTCATGAACAGCGCAAAGCGCGGCATCACCTGAATCAGCGAGCTGTAATCCTGAATATTGCGGGTATGGGTGCGCTCATACAGCAGGCCGACCAGCAGAAACAGCGCTCCGGCAATCAGGCCGTGAGCGGACATTTGCAGTACCGCGCCGGTAATGCCGATTTGGTTCAAGGTCGCAATGCCCAACAACACCATGCCCATGTGGCTGATCGAAGAATAGGCGACCATGGCTTTAAGGTCGCTTTGCCTCCAGGCTAAGAGACCGCCGTACAACATGCCGAACAAGCCCAGGAAAATAAGGAAGGGCTGCAACAGTTTTGCGGCCTCGGGCAGCATCACCACCGCCCGGATCAATCCGTAAGCGCCCATTTTCAGCAAAATACCGGACAGCAAAATACTGACCGGACTGGGCGCTTCGACATGCGCCAGCGGCAGCCAGCCGTGCAGAGGGAAAATCGGCATCTTGACGCCGAAACCGATCACGAAACCCAGCAGCACCAAAACCTGCTCAATCCTGGGCATGTCCTGCGCCGCCTGATGCATCGAGGACATCAAAGAGCCGCCGTGCTGAAGATCGTACTGGCTGACCGCCAACAGGCTGATCAGCATGAAAATCGAGCCGCCCATCGTGTACAGCACAAAGTTAAGGCTGGCCGTATGCCGCCGCTTGCCGCCCCAGCGGTCAATCAGGAAGAACAGCGGGATTAAAGTCACTTCCCAGAAGATATAGAACAAGGCCCAATCCTGCGCCAAAAACACGCCCAGCATGCCGAATTCGAGCAACAGTATGCAGATATGATAACCCTTGACGCTGGTGGATACGGTGAATGAGGCCAGCAACGCTATCGACGTCAGCAAGGTCGCCAACACCAGCATCGGCATCGACAAGCCGTCTACGCCCAACGCATAAGCGCTGCCCAATTTAGGGTTAAGCGGGAAATATTCATTAAACTGCAATTCCGCATCGTGGGCGTTATAAATGCTTAACAGCCAGCAGACTAGAAAAAAGGCGATAGCGGCAAACAGATGTGCGGTGTAACGGATTAATTGAGTGTTCCGGCCTGGAGTTAAAGCCAGCAGAAAGACCCCGGCGGCCGGAGTCCAGAGCAGTATGCTGAGAATCCCCATGGTTTTAGTGTTCCTTATGCTCTATATGTCTGGTAGTTTCAAGGGTTAGCAATTGTACGTTAAGGCCGGGGTAGTGCAAGCATTAACCTTGCGCTATCTATCGTCTTTTAACATTTTTTACCGATCATGACAGGCTGCAACAAGCAGAGTCTAAAAGCCAGCCATGTTATTTGATGGCTTTTTAAGCGGGCATGTTTCGGCTAAGGCAGTTTAACATTGCAACCTTTCAATAGCCTTTCAAGGTCAATGCGGGGTGGGGAGCAGGGCTAATTTACCGGATTGTTTTGAGAGCGTGGAGTTCAGTCAATAACTGTGCGCGAGATGAATATTATCTGTTGGTTTGCTTGGCAGGAATCGGCCAATTTGCGACATTCAGGTAGCTGAAAAAAGATTGTTCACCAACGGCTGGTTTTGGTTGTGAAGCTGACTTCTATGTTCAGACTCCGTGATTCCAGCCATTGCGCACTGGGCGCAACAAACGTCGGTAATAAGCAAGATAGGGTGAGTTATCTGCCGCCAGCTTCCGCTTTAGTCGCGATAACGCAATTATCCGGATTTCAGAAATGAAGCTCAGGGTACCGGTTTATAAGCCAGCAGTTTGGCCAATGTCTCAAGAATCGCGCTACGGGGATGAGCTCGCTGCCAAACCAGTGCAATAATCCTGCTGGGTCGCTGACGGATGGCGATATAACGAATGTCGTTATCCTCGGGTTGAACGGCAACGGAAGGCATCAGCGTGACTCCGACGCCGTTCTTGACCATGAAACGTAGGGTTTCCAGACTGGAAGCCCGGAAGTCGTGCTCCACGAATCGGGAAGGGTCGCATAACTTCAAGGCCTGATCCCGCAAACAATGCCCCTCATCCAGTAGCAGCAAATCTTCCTTGGCTGCCATGTTGAGGTCCACTTCCTCCAAGCGGGCCAACGGATGATCAGCACATACGGCCAGGGTAAACGGGTCTTCAAACAGTGTTCGGCATTCCAGTAGTTCATGCTCTACCGGCAAGGCCAGCAACGCCGCATCCAGTTTTTTGTCGAGTAGCAACCGAATGAGCGAATCGGTCTTTTCTTCGACCAGTTGTAGTTTCAGCTCAGGAAAATGTTGCTTGATGCGGAACACATATTCCGGCAGCACATAACTCGCTAGAGAGGGGAAGGCCCCTAACGACAGCATGTTGCGATGCCGATCGCCGACGTGGGCGGCGGTTTGCCGGATGCTTTGAATGTCGGCTAGTATTCTTCGCGCAATGGGCAAAATTTCTTGGCAGGCGTCCGTCAGCTCCACACTATTTTTCTCGCGCACGAACAAGTCCACGCCCAGATAATCCTCAAGCTTTTTGATCTGCGTGCTCAAGGTTGGCTGACCGATAGAGCACTGGCCGGCCGCCTGACTGAAATTTCTTAAATCCGCTACCGCCACGAGGTAGCTCAAGTCACGCAAGTTCATCGATTGTTATCCGTTTAAAAGTGAGTTGCTCGGCACAACTCAAAATGGTACCACATTGCGGTTGCGCCTTATTGATTTGAAAAATAGCGCTATCGATGAAATCAATTTCAAAAAGAATGCCTTATCCGGTTTAATGCGTTTGCCGAAATTACTATTTGCCAGAGTCTAAACCCCTGGATTTGAGATTTAATGAAGAAGATAGTTTTAAAACTAAAATCGGCAGTGCCGTGTTGAACAGCTGATGCGTCTTCGTGACGATGAACAGGGTGATTAAGTTGCTGGTTTTATTAGTCGACAGCATCTAAACTGAAGCGTCTACGGCATGTTTTTTCGCATTATCCCACAACAAGGAACATAGGTGTTTTATGAAAACGAAACAAACTTTCCTGGCTTCCGCACTGGCAGTAGCTATATCCGCAGTGTTGACCGCCAATCCGGTTCTGGCCGAGTCGCAACCGACGATGAACAGTTTTTGGTGGCCGGAACAACTGGACCTGAAACCCTTGCGCCAGAACTCGGTTGAGTCCAACCCACTGGGCAAGGCGTTCAACTATGCCGAACAATTCAAAACCGTCGACCTCAAAGCGGTGAAAAAAGACATCGCCAGTGTACTGCATGCGTCCCAACCCTGGTGGCCGGCGGACTACGGCAATTACGGCCCGTTTTTCATCCGCATGGCCTGGCATAGTGCCGGCGTTTATCGGATCTTTGACGGGCGCGGAGGCGCTTCCGGCGGCCAGCAACGCTTCGAACCACTCAACAGTTGGCCGGATAACGTCAATCTGGACAAGGCCCGGCGCCTGTTGTGGCCCGTGAAGCAAAAGTACGGCGCCAAGCTTTCCTGGGCCGATTTGATGGTGCTGGCCGGTAACGTCGCGTTGGAAGAGATGGGGTTCAATACGATAGGCTTTGCCGGCGGCCGGGCCGATGACTGGGAAGCCGAGATGGTCAATTGGGGAACGGAAAAGAAATTTCTTGCCGACGAGCGCCACGATGCCAAAGGTGAACTGGCGAAACCGTTGGCCGCCGTGCAAATGGGGCTGATCTATGTCAACCCGGAAGGGCCTGGCGGTAACCCTGATCCATTGGCGGCCGCCAAGCATATCCGCGAAGCCTTCGGCCGGATGGCGATGAACGACGAAGAAACGGTGGCCCTGATCGCCGGTGGGCATACCTTCGGCAAGGCGCACGGCGCGCATAAGCCGGACGAATGCGTCGGCAAGGAACCGGCCGCCGCCGGTATTGAAGAGCAAGGGCTGGGTTGGGCCAACAAATGCGGCAGCGGCCATGGCGTCGACACCGTTAGCAGCGGTTTGGAGGGAGCTTGGTCGACCAATCCGACCCGTTGGACGCATGATTACTTGACGTGGCTGTATACCTTTGATTGGGAAACCACCAAGAGCCCGGCCGGTGCGACGCAATGGATTCCCAAGGAAGGCAAAGGCGACAACTTTGTACCGGACGCCCACGATCCTAACAAACGCCACGCGCCGATCATGTTTACGACCGATATTGCTTTGAAAACGGACCCGGAGTATCAAAAAATCTCCAAGCGCTTCCTCGATAATCCCAAGGAATTCGAGGCGGCGTTTGCCAAGGCGTGGTTCAAGCTGACCCACCGCGATATGGGACCCAAGGCCCGCTACGTCGGTGCCGAAGTGCCTGCCGAAGACTTTATCTGGCAAGATCCTATCCCCAAAGTCGATCACAAGTTGATCGACGCCAAGGATATCGCCAAATTGAAGTCGACCATTCTGGACTCGGATTTAACGATTTCGGAACTGGTCAGGACGGCGTGGGCTTCCGCGGCGACCTTTCGCGGTACCGACATGCGCGGCGGCGCCAATGGCGCGCGCATTCGCTTGGCCCCTCAAAAGAATTGGGAAGTCAACGATCCCGCCGAACTGGCCAAGGTACTGACTCGCCTGGAAACGATCCAAAACGACTTTAACCGCACGCTGAAAGGCGGCAAGAAAGTGTCGCTCGCCGACGTGATCGTGCTCGGCGGCTCGGCGGCTGTGGAAGAAGCCGCGAAGAAAGCCGGTTTCAAAGTGCAGGTGTCGTTCAAACCAGGCCGTATGGATGCCGCGCAGGAACAAACCGATGCCAAGTCTATCGCGGTGTTGGAGCCCAAAGCGGACGGCTTCCGCAATTACTTTAGCAAGGATAATGCGCATTCGCCGGCGGAAATGCTGGTCGAACGCGCAAACTTCCTGACCTTGAGCGTACCCGAAATGACGGCGCTGGTTGGCGGCATGCGGGCGCTGGATGCCAACGCCGGACATACGCAGCATGGCGTATTCACCAACCGGCCAGGCGTACTGAGTAACGATTTCTTCGTCAACCTGCTCGATATGTCGACCAAATGGACCAAGTCGTCATCGGAGGGTATTTATGAGGGTCGGGACCGGGCAAATGACCAGGTTAAATGGACGGCTACTCCAGTCGATCTGATTTTTGGCTCCAACTCCGAGTTGCGTGCGGTTGCTGAACTCTATGCCTCGGACGACGCCAAAGAGAAGTTCGTGCAGGACTTTGTCAATGCATGGGGCAAAGTGATGCACTTGGATCGTTTTGACAAACTCTGACCTTGGCGTAATAGGAACCCAACTTGACTACAATTAAGTCAAGTTGGGCGCTCTGCTAAACCAAATGACTGGAATACCAGCAGAATCGGACAATCGGTAACATTTAATCCCAATGTGTCTCCTTAGGGTTGTAATCCCAATCCCAATAAGTTCGCATATTATCCCTTCTCCAGCGGGAGAAGGTTAGGTTGAGGGGGTTCAAATAAAAACTTATTGGGATTGGTATTAAGTTGACTATCGTTGCCAGATTTAACTTAACTGAAAGCCGCTTTTAATTCATACACTTAGATTCAACTCATAAGTGCAATCGGCACTAATCGGAAAAGAAAAAGGTTAGCTGATATAGTTTCACGCTTTTTTCAATCCGACCAAAGACGA
>NZ_PTIY01000035.1:0-3450 GCF_002934365.1 Methylobacter tundripaludum
CAAAAAAAAACCCAAGCGTTTCGGCTTGGGTTTTTGATTTAAGAGCTTGGCAATTCCCTACTTTCGCATGGCAAACTGCCACACTATCATCGGCGCTAAACGGTTTCACTTCCGAGTTCGGGATGGGATCGGGTGGTTCACGTTCGCTATGGTCACCAAGCAAACTGGTGTAAAACAGGCTAAAGGCTAAGGGCACAAGACGAAAGGGTTTTTCTCTGTCTGGGTCTCTTTTCTTCATTCTGCTTTTTTGCTTCGACCCTAACGGGCCTTGGCATTTCAACTCTTCTCAAGCTAGGCCGGGGCTGGGCTTTTTTCGTCTTTTGCCCTTAGCCTTTCGCCTGCTTGATGGAAATCTGTAACGTCTGTTAATTCTTTTAAGTTTGCGATAAAGCCGGTCTACAACACATCCAAACTGATTGGGTGTTATATGGTCAAGCCTCACGGGCAATTAGTACACGTTAGCTACGCCCATTACTGGACTTCCACACCGTGCCTATCAACGTCGTAGTCTCCGACGGCCCTTCAGGGGACTTTAAGTCCCAGTGAGATCTCATCTTGGGAGGGGCTTCCCGCTTAGATGCTTTCAGCGGTTATCCTGTCCGAACATAGCTACCCGGCAATGCCATTGGCATGACAACCGGAACACCAGAGGTTCGTCCACTCCGGTCCTCTCGTACTAGGAGCAGCTTCCCTCAAATCTCAAACGCCCACGGCAGATAGGGACCGAACTGTCTCACGACGTTCTGAACCCAGCTCGCGTACCACTTTAAATGGCGAACAGCCATACCCTTGGGACCTGCTTCAGCCCCAGGATGTGATGAGCCGACATCGAGGTGCCAAACACCGCCGTCGATATGAACTCTTGGGCGGTATCAGCCTGTTATCCCCGGAGTACCTTTTATCCGTTGAGCGATGGCCCTTCCATACAGAACCACCGGATCACTATGACCTACTTTCGTACCTGCTCGACTTGTCCGTCTCGCAGTCAAGCACCCTTATGCCATTGCACTCATTGGCTGATTTCCGACCAGCCTGAGGGTACCTTCGTGCTCCTCCGTTACTCTTTGGGAGGAGACCGCCCCAGTCAAACTACCCACCATACACTGTCCCCAATCCGGATAACGGACCTAGGTTAGAACTTCGAACATACCAGGGTGGTATTTCAAGGTCGGCTCCACAAGAACTGGCGTTCCTGCTTCAAAGCCTCCCACCTATCCTACACAAATAGGTTCAAAGTCCAGTGCAAAGCTATAGTAAAGGTTCACGGGGTCTTTCCGTCTAGCCGCGGGTATACGGCATCTTCACCGCAATTTCAATTTCACTGAGTCTCGGCTGGAGACAGTGTGGCCATCGTTACGCCATTCGTGCAGGTCGGAACTTACCCGACAAGGAATTTCGCTACCTTAGGACCGTTATAGTTACGGCCGCCGTTTACTGGGGCTTCGATCAAGAGCTTCTCCGAAGATAACCCCATCAATTAACCTTCCAGCACCGGGCAGGCGTCACACCCTATACTTCCTCTTTCGAGTTTGCAGAGTGCTATGTTTTTGCTAAACAGTCGCAGCCACCATTTTATTGCAACCCTGTTCTGCTCCATCCGCGAGGGACTTCACATACTTGGGGTGTACCTTCTCCCGAAGTTACGGTACCATTTTGCCTAGTTCCTTCAGCCGAGTTCTCTCAAGCGCCTTAGAATTCTCATCCCATCCACCTGTGTCGGTTTGGGGTACGGCTACTGGTAACCTGAAGCTTAGAGGTTTTTCTTGGAAGCATGGCATCAATCACTTCGTCGTTCCTAAGAACAACTCGTCATCACGTCTCAGAATATAGGTTCCCGGATTTGCCTAAGAACCCTCCCTACTCGCTTAAACTACCTATTCCAACAGGTAGCTGACCTAGCCTTCTCCGTCACCCCATCGCAGTTACCACCAGTACAGGAATATTAACCTGTTTTCCATCGACTACGCTTTTCAGCCTCGCCTTAGGTACCGACTAACCCTGCGTCGATTAGCGTTGCGCAGGAAACCTTGGATTTTCGGCGTGGGGGTTTTTCACCCCCATTATCGTTACTCATGTCAGCATTCGCACTTCTGATACCTCCAGCAAACTTCTCAGTTCACCTTCGCAGGCGTACAGAACGCTCCTCTACCGCTCATCTTACGATGAACCCGTAGCTTCGGTACTATGCTTAGCCCCGGTAAATCTTCCGCGCAAGCCGACTCGACCAGTGAGCTATTACGCTTTCTTTAAAGGATGGCTGCTTCTAAGCCAACCTCCTGGCTGTCTGTGCCTTCTCACATCGTTTCCCACTGAGCATAGATTTTGGGACCTTAGCTGACGGTCTGGGCTGTTTCCCTTTTCACGACGGACCTTATCACCCGCCGTGTGTCTCCCGTGCTCGAACTTGTTGGTATTCGGAGTTTGCATCGGGTTGGTAAGTCGAGATGACCCCCTAGCCGAAACAGTGCTCTACCCCCAACAGTTATACACGAGGCGCTACCTAAATAGCTTTCGAGGAGAACCAGCTATCTCCGAGCTTGATTAGCCTTTCACTCCGATCCACAACTCATCCCCGGATTTTTCAACATACGTGGGTTCGGCCCTCCAGTGAGTATTACCCCACCTTCAGCCTGGTCATGGATAGATCGCCCGGTTTCGGGTCTAATCCCAGCGACTAAACGCCCTATTAAGACTCGCTTTCGCTACGCCTCCCCTATTCGGTTAAGCTTGCCACTGAGATTAAGTCGCTGACCCATTATACAAAAGGTACGCAGTCACGGAACAAGTCCGCTCCTACTGCTTGTACGCATACGGTTTCAGGATCTATTTCACTCCCCTCTCCGGGGTTCTTTTCGCCTTTCCCTCACGGTACTGGTTCACTATCGGTCAGTAAGGAGTATTTAGCCTTGGAGGATGGTCCCCCCATGTTCAGTCAAAGTTTCACGTGCTCCGACCTACTCGTTTTCACTGCACAGCGTTTTCGTGTACGGGGCTATCACCCTGTATCGCCAGACTTTCCAGACTGTTCCACTAACAACTGTACAACTTAAGGGCTAATCCCCGTTCGCTCGCCGCTACTAAGGGAATCTCGGTTGATTTCTTTTCCTCTGGGTACTTAGATGTTTCAGTTCCCCAGGTTCGCTTCAAGTCACTATGTATTCATGACAAGATGACCAGCTGATGCTGGCCGGGTTCCCCCATTCGGACATTCTCGGATCAAAGTTAGTTTGCAAACTCCCCGAGACTTTTCGCATGCTACAACGTCCTTCATCGCCTCTCACTGCCTAGGCATCCACCGTATGCGCTTATTCACTTGACCATATAACCCCAATAAGTCTGCCCGCCTGCTTATTCGCCTGAATATTGCTATTCGATTGAATTAAGTAAACGCGTATCTTCTTGTGTTATATCGATCAGCTTTCTTAATCGCTTTTTTCTGCTTTTTGAGAA
>NZ_PTIY01000036.1 GCF_002934365.1 Methylobacter tundripaludum
CATTTGTAAATGACATCAAGTAACGGCGCGGTCTTTTTTCTTGGCCGCCTTATTTACTGTAATGCGTTACAGTAAATAATTATCGTAACGCGTTATAAAAAAGCTTGACATTTATTATTGTAACGCGTTACAATAAATCAACATAAACGCACCGGGAGATTGAAATGATAGATTCAGCCGACAAAGCCACTATTGATCTGTTTCAAGGCCAAGAAAAACGCCGAGGTCGTCCGGTTACCGGTACCGCAAAAACTAACGCCGAGCGTATGCGCGCATATCGTAAAAACCGGAAAGAACAGGGCGTTCGTGTCGTGGTTCAGCGTCCAGCTGATTTAGATCAATTGATAGACGATGAAAGCAATCTTTATCGTCAGCTTGAGGTTCTGCGTCAAGAGCGAGACGAGGCTCTTAAGCGCGTTACTGAGCTTGAAAAGCAATTGCAAGTTGAGGTTATTACTAATCGCGGTTTGACTCGACAGGTCGATGAGTTTAAAGCCATAACCGCTCAACTTAGGGTTAATCACAAAGCCCAGGCTACAAAGCATAAAAACGAAAAATACAAGCTGACTGAGTGTATCGGCCAGCTTGAGCGTAATCGTGATTTGGCTGTAAAATTGTTAAATGGGTTCCTTGATGAGTGTCGCGATTATGCTTCGGTGCTGCCTCCAGAGTCCTGGGTTAATTCGGTTCGAGTTTTCTTGTGTAGGGAATTGCCGTAACGCGTTATACAAAAGTAATATCTGATTCAGCTATATAGTATAAATTAATGTAACGCGTTGCATTAATTACGGTTATTATAAATGACACAGTAATTTTGTCTTATTCGGTACAATGTAGATGGCAACTTCATTAAAAAATAAGTAGAGGCTTTCTTTATGATTAATTACGATCAAGACTTTTATAGCTGGACTCAAGAGCAGGCCGCCTTGCTTAAATCTGGCCGCTTGAATGAGCTTGATATTGAAAACTTAATTGAAGAGGTAGAAACAATGGGGCGTAGTGAAAAGAGGGCGCTTGAAAGCCGATTATCCGTCCTTTTGCTGCATTTACTTAAATGGCATTATCAACCGTCCAGGCGTGGTAATAGCTGGCACTTTACTATTACTGAGCAACGCTTGAAGTTTCAAAAAGTGCTTGCTCAGAATCCTGGTTTGAAATCTGAAATACAGTCCATCTTATCTGATGCTTATGAATACGCCGCTTTAAAGGCAACACATGAAACCGGCCTACGCCCTGACACCTTCCCGAGTGAATGCCCGTGGACATTAGAGCAACTTAGCGATAAAACCTATTTTCCTGATTAAATTGTTAGGGTCTCCATGTAGACAGACCGCAGGTCGTCGCGGCGTAAGCAACTGGCCGCAGGTCATTTAACTGTCCAAATAACCGGCCAACGGCCCAACAGCGCATGTTGAATGGCTCAATCGAATTATCGTAACGCGTAACGATAATTAATCAATCGGCTGCGCCATTCCACACATAAACAACCGCTGTAAACGCCTTAACTCATACAGATAGGGGCAGGGAATCAGCCCCGTTTAGGTTTTATATAATTTCCATTTCGATTTTTTAAAGGCTAGTGCTAGGATACTAACGGAAAGAGTCGTTCTAAATATTCCGAGGTATCAATATGGGGTTGCATGATCGCGATTATTATCGAGAAAAACATAAAAGAACATCGTCTAAGCAAGGCTATAGTAATAATTGGCCCATACAACCTGTCAAAACTAGGGCAACGTTTAAGCACTTTGTATCTTCCATTATCTTGCTTGGAGCGCTTTTTTACTGGGGCAATGTCTTTCTCGATAAAATAAAAGCGAATAAAACAATAGGTTCCGAACCTATTATAAAAATTCCATATTTTGCAAGCTCTAAGATTCCCGATTTAATACCCGGTGGTATTGTTTTGCAAGCAGATAGAAATGGTCACTTTAGAGGGACGGCTTTGATAAATAATGTTTCGATGCCATTTATGATTGATACTGGCGCAACACAAACAGTTATACCTACAAGTATGGCTGCTGCCGCTGGCTTGCCTTTTGGACGCTTAATTCAATCGGATACGGCAGGCGGTCAAGTTTTAGAGCAAATGACTCATATAGATAGTCTAAGAATAGGTTCGGCGGTAATAAACAATCTTGATGCTGGCATCAACCAGCATCTTAATGAAGTACTTATCGGCATGAACACTTTAAAGTATTTTCATATAACCCAAAGTGTAAATAAATTAACGCTGGTTGCTTTTACTGATCCCAATCAAATAGCAGCTATAGAAAATCAGTTACCATCACAAATCTTTCCGCAAACTGAACCTCAAAGACAGTCACTTTCATCCGACCAACCACATAAAAACACAAAAAAGACTTGGAAAAAAACAGTTGTTTGTGAGGGTGCGCACTGTAAGACCATTTACGATTGATTTTAAATGCGTTAATTCAAATTGATAGGGATAGGGCATCAGCTATCGATAATATTTTCGTCTATTCCTGAAAATCAACTTTTTAGTGATCTTGACTAGACCGGAAATACTGTAAAGCTTATGTAATTCAGCTTCTAGCTGTCCAATTCGTTCTGCTTCACGCCGCACATTTAACAGATTTTCGGGTCGCCAGCGTTTATTTTTGTGCATTAGTGCGCCTCTGCTAAATACCCAGCCATCCCAGCCAGGGGCGTTAATATATTTCTTGTCCCATAACAACAAAAGGCGCTCGGCCATAACCGGAGCGCCTTCTTTATCCATTCGTTCAATTTCTGGAATATCTACACCGAGTAGTTCGGCGGCTTGCTGCTTGTTGGGCGCGATCTTATTACGCGTATGATAAAAGCTTGTTTTCTTTGCTGCTGCCATTTTTCCGGCTCCATGTTGTTAAAAGCAAGGCTAACGCAAAAACTAGGCCGACAGACATTTCAAGCAATTTAACATAATATACATTATGCGAAGTCTTGGATATTGCGAATAAGCCTAATCGTTAGCGGCACGTTATTTGCCCTAAATAAAATTTCACTTGCACGGAGCCAAAATAATGACCCGATACTACGAATTGCCTACCACATTTTCTGAATGGAGAATCTTTGCGCGTTATACAATGGACGAATGCGTAAGGACGTTTTCAGTCACCCGACGAACGGTTAATAACTGGGAGACGGGAAAAATAGAACCGCCTAGAGCGGTTTTTTTATGCTTAATGGTGTTTTCTGGCCGCCTGGATTTTTTAGGAAAACGCTGGCGTGGGTTTAGAATCACGCCGGATTGCATTGAAGCGCCTAACGGCGATTTTGTACGCAGTGAAGAGATCAACGCTATGAAATACGCTATGCAAGCGCTAGAAATTAACCGACTCAGGCGTTGCCGAATGAATGAAGATGAAAACGGAAAAACTGAATCCTATCAAAATGTTACTTTCATTGATAAAAAAACAAGAATCAATAAGCCCACTACCTTAAAAAGAAAGCATGAAGAAAATAATACTAATGATGGTGATAAGCATAATCGGCCAAAATGGATTAACGGCAGAGAAAGAGCAAAAACCAGACTGGGAAAAAATAGTTAACAAAGGTTTTGAAAATGGAAAAAAAGCAATAATGCAACACACTAAAAAAGCATTAAATCAACCAATAATAAGAGAGAAAAAAAGTATAAGAAAAACAGTGTCTTGCAATAAAGAAGGGAAGCAATGCAAAACAAGTTACGGAGACAAATAACAACGTTAGCTGAAAATTGCACGACACCTAAACGGGGCTGATTCCCTGCCCCTATCTGTATTGATTCAGGCGTTTGCAGCGGTTAATTAGGTGATGAATGGCGCAGCCGATTGATTGATTATCGTTACGCGTTACGGTAATTCGATTGAGCCATTCAACACGCGTTGTTGGGCCGCTGGCCGGTTATTTGGACAGTTAAATGACCTGCGGCCAGTTGCTTACGCCGGGACGACCTGCGGTCTGTCTGCATTAATCATCTACTCGGGATAAAAAGCGTTATCGGTTATTTGCTCGAATGTCCAGGGGCACGACTCAGGAAAAACTTTAATACTTAACTGTGTTTCGCGCGATGCTTGGATGATAGCGAATTTATAAGCTTTGAATAATATCTCATCTAGCTTTGGTTTTAAACCTGGGTTTTCTTCTAAGGTTTCCTCGAATTTCAAGCGCTGCTCGATAATAGACAACTCCCAACTTCTACCACGCCTTACATCCTGATACTTCCATTTTAGAAGATGCAATAACAATACGGTTAACCGGCTTTCAAGTTCTCGCTTTTCACTTCGCCCCATTGTTTCTACTTCCTCTATAAGGTTTTCAATGTCCAAGTCATTTAAACGCCCGGCTCTTAATAAGGCGGCCTGCTCCTGAGTCCAGCCGTAAAAATCTTGATCGTAATTAATCATAAAAAGCCCTCGGCTTGCTTTAAGTTAAATTCAGTATACCAAAAAATAAAAGAATG
Organism: Methylobacter tundripaludum; assembly: GCF_002934365.1. Lineage (GTDB taxonomy): Bacteria > Pseudomonadota > Gammaproteobacteria > Methylococcales > Methylomonadaceae > Methylobacter_A > Methylobacter_A tundripaludum_A. The sequence goes on from NZ_PTIY01000036.1 coordinate 4,445, forward strand.
TCAAGTTTTATTATGATAATTATCATAATATGATATTACGGTAATATCATATTATCGTAATCGTAATATCATAATTATGATAATATTGCTTGACAAGACTCTATCGTTATGAAATAATAAAGCTGTCATCAAAAGTTAACCGGGAGAAAAAGCCATGAACAACATTAGCCAAATCAGCAAAGCCAAACGCCTAACTGAAGAAGAAGTACATACAGCAGCCGAAGAACTAAAAGAGAACGGCGTAAAGGTCAGCAGCATCGAGGTTTACAAATTCCTTGGCCGGGGTTCGCTGACAACAATTACAAATTTCTTAAAGACCTGGAACCAAGAGGAAACCACCAACACCCTGCCCGCGTTGATAAGTTTGCCGGAATCACTAGGCAAGGCAGCAGAACAGCTCATCATCAAGCTATGGGCAGAATCACAAATATTGGCTGAGAAAGAAATAAGCAGTCAACGGGAAGCTTTACGGCAAGCAGAAGTATTAGCCGCTGAGAAGATAGCAGAAGCCGAAGCGTTCAGCGAAGAACAAGCTTCACAGATCGAAGCGCTAGAAACGAAAATTGAACGTCTTTATACCGAAAATAATGAACTAAAAAAAGCTATCGATATAGAACAAGACGAAAGACATAAAGCCGTTTGCGAAAAGGCCGTATGCGAACAAAAACTGAACGAAGCCGAAAAACGATTTGATTATGTTAACGCCGCATTAATTGAGCAGCAAAAAGCCAATCAAAAGTTAACCACTGAAAATATCACCTTAAAAGAAAAGCTTGAAGCGGATATAAAAAAGCTGGAAAAATCAGAAGATAACTTAAAAAAAGCCAAAGAAAGGGCAATATCCCAAGAAGCGGAAAACAAAAAAGCCGAAATTAAGACCGAGGTACAAAGAAACCAAATTGATCAACTCGTTATAGAGTTGAAAGATCAAAAAGAACTTACCGCTAAAGAAGCAAGCGACAACAAAGCATTAAGAGAAAAAGCGGCCAAGCTGGAGGGCGAACTAATGGCCTGGAAAGAAATAAAGCCAGGAGCAAAAAAAACTACCTTGGCCAAGTCAGAAAATAAACCAGTGACAAAAAACCAAAAAGCTACGGAATTTAAACAAACTGAATGGCCAGAGTAAAAAACCGGGGGTTTTCTATCCAGATACCGTTACTATCTGGATAGAATATTTA
>NZ_PTIY01000037.1 GCF_002934365.1 Methylobacter tundripaludum
ACGGGCGGCAAATACGGCCAGTGTGGGCGCGGTATACAGGTAGCGCGCCGGAATGCTGACTGCCAAGGCCTTGGACAGGCGATGCGCCATTGCGACGGCCAGCAGGCTGTTGCCGCCCAGGCCGAAAAAATTATCTTCGCGGCAAACGTCCTGGCCCAGCAATTCGCTCCAAATCGGCGCGATAAGCACTTCCATCGAGGTGGATGGCGGTGTTTTTATAACCTCGACCTGCGCTTCGCCGACTAATTGCAATAGCGCCGTCCTGTCCACCTTGCCGTTAACGGTTAGCGGAATACGCTCAATCGCAGTCAGGGTGGCCGGAATCATGTAATGGGGCAGGCGGGCGGCCAGGCGGGGATGCCAGTCCGCCTCGCCGGGCAAGACGCAGCCTTGGGCCATAGCGACAAAGCCGCGCAGAAATTGGGTGCCGTTGGCGGCATTTTCCACCAATACGATGGCTTCGGTGACATCCGGCAGCGCCAGCAGGGCCGTTTCAATTTCCTCCAATTCGATGCGCTGGCCGTGGATTTTGATTTGGTGATCCATGCGGCCTTTGATGACCAGACGGCCATCGTCCGTCCAGCAGCCCAAATCGCCGGATCGGTAGAACCGGCAACCGTCAACGGTCACAAAGCGTTCGGCGGTCAGCTCGTCATTATTCAGATAGCCCCTGGACAGGCCCAGCCCGCCCAACCAGATTTCGCCAATGACGCCGGGAGGCACGGGTTGCCCGCCGCCGTTGCGGATCGATATGAGGGTGTTGGCCAACGGCGGTCCGACGGACAAAGGACGGCTGGGATCGGGGAAGGGGGGAATATGCTCCAGGCTGACGATGATGGTCGTTTCCGTGGGGCCATAGGCATGCCAAAACTCGACCTCGCGGCCGTGAATGTTCACGTCCTCGTGGCTGGACGGCTCGCCGCCGACAATCAGCACGCGCAAGCCGTTAAACGGCTTGTTTTTGCTGATACGCAAATAGGACGGGGCGTGGAAGGCCACGGTCACCGCCATTTTGGCGTAATAATCCTTCATGGCCCACGGGTCGTCGCGCAGGCTTTTTGAAATCGGCGCCAGCGCGGCGCCATTGAGCAGGCCCAGGCCCAGCTCCCATAAGGAAGCGTCAAAACTGGGCGTCGCGACCAGTGCGACACGATCGTCTGCGGTCAGGCGAATGGCGCGGGCCGATTCCTGTATGGTGTTGATCATCGCAGCGTGGGATATGGGGACGCCCTTGGGCATTCCTGTCGTGCCGGAGGTATAGATGACATAGGCCACGCTGTCGGCCGGGCGGACAATATCCGGGCGCCGTTCCGTAGGCTGTCGGCAGTCGGGCGTTAAGACCGCCGTCGCCATATCCGACAAGGCTGCTGGGACGGGCAGGTTGTCCGGTACGACCAGGATCCGGGCCTTGGCGTCGGCCATCATATGAGCCAGCCGTTCGGGCGGGTGGTCTGCCGCCAACGGCAAATAGGCGGCCCCGGCTTTCCAGATGCCCAGCACGACGGCGGGCAAGCCGTCGCAAATGTCGGTCAAGACGGCAACGGTGTCGCCGCTTTCCAGGCCATGCTCCAACAGGGCATGGGCAATGCCGTTGGCCCGGCGGTTCAGTTCGGCGTAAGTGACGGTTTCATGTTCGCAGACGACGGCATGATGAAGCGGCGTCTTTTGAGCCCAGGCCTCGAAGACTTGCTGGAAGCAACGTTCAGGCACCGGAAGCGCGGGTCCTTG
>NZ_PTIY01000038.1 GCF_002934365.1 Methylobacter tundripaludum
GTTGGACGAAGCCGCTACCGCGGAGAACACCCCGCTGAACAGCCCCCGATAAAACAATTAAAATTTAACCTCAAGCCCTCATCAGAGGGATCGTTTATCATCAAACAATGAGGTTGCCAAACAATGACATCATCCGAAACAGAGTTCAAGCAAAACTATCAAACGCATCTTAAACACCTAAAACTCAAAGGACTCCAGCCCAAAACAATAGAGGCTTACTCCCGTGCCATGCGGCGCATCAGCACTTATTTCGACTATCACATTAACGATCTGTCCGAACCCCAGTTGACCGATTATTTCAGCGATTTGCTGGAATCCCATTCCTGGAGCAGCGTCAAACTCGATCTGTACGGCCTTAAATTCTTCTATAGTTACGTTTTGAATAAACCCTGGTCGGAGCTTAAGTTGATCAAGCCGCCAAGGGCGCAGCGTTTGCCGGACATTGTCACCGTTGAGGAAGCCCGGCGGCTGTTCACGATGACTCATACCCTCAGTTACCGGGTGTTCTTTTTTACGCTTTACAGCTTGGGTTTGCGCCTCGGCGAAGGCTTACGCCTAACGGTGGCCGATATTGATGCCGAGCGGCAGCGGGTGCATATACGCGATGCCAAGGGCAACAAAGATCGCTTGGTGCCGTTGCCGACGGCGACTTTAGTCTGCTTGCGCCGCTTCTGGCAGGTGCATCGCAATCCGGTGTTGCTGTTTCCCAATCGCCACGGCGGTCTCAAGTCGGCGCATTTGGCTACCACGCCGCTGGATCGGGGCGGCGTACAAGCGACGCTACGCCAGGTCGCCCAAGACTGCGGTATAAAAAAAAGATTACCCCGCACAGTCTGCGTCACAGCTACGCCACCCATCTGATCGAAGCGGGCGTTGACCTGCTTGAAGTCCAGAAAATTCTCGGTCACCACAGTATCCTGACCACCGCCCGTTATACCCATCTGACCGACACCACAAACCAGCAAGCCGACCAGTTAATCAATACGTTGATGAATGGCTTTGCCATCGACTGGCGGAGGATCAAATGATGTTGCTTTCGTCGATCATCCAAACCTTTGAAGCCGATTTTCTGGCGACTTATCAGAACGCGCTGTTGCCCGGTCAGCGCAAAGCGTTGGCCTCCCAGAAACAGTGCCGCACCACGCAAAGTCCGGTGATGCTGGCGCAATGCGACGGCTGCGAAAAACAAGTCTTCATCCCGCATTCCTGCGGCCATCGCAGTTGCCCCCATTGCCAGCATCATGAGAGCCAGCAATGGTTGGAACGGCAACTCAAAAAACAAGTACCCGCCGAGTATTTCTTGTTGACCTTCACCTTGCCCGAAGAACTGCGTCCTTTGGCCTGGCAACATCAACGTACACTTTATGACTTGATGATCCGTTGCAGCTGGGAGACGCTCAAAACCTTCGCGCAGAACGATCCGCAATTGCAAGGACAGGCCGGCGCCATCAGCGTACTGCACACCCATTCGCGCCGGCTCGATTATCACCCGCATGTGCATGTGGTCATGCCGGCGGCGGCTATCGATGCCGATGAACGGTTGTGGCGGACGAAAGCCGGCAAAGCCGGCAAATCCTACCTGTTCAACCACAAAGCCTTGGCGAAAGTGTTTCGTGCCAAGCTGCTTACGGCCATCCGGGAAGAGGGCCTCGAGCTTCCGGCCTGCTACGACCCACAGGGAAGTGGGAAG
>NZ_PTIY01000039.1 GCF_002934365.1 Methylobacter tundripaludum
AACGATCCCTCTGATGAGGGCTTGAGGTTAAATTTTAATTGTTTTATCGGGGGCTGTTCAGCGGGGTGTTCTCCGCGGTAGCGGCTTCGTCCAACACAGCGGTCAAAGGGACGCGCCGCCCTGATGCGGTTTTGAAGGTTTGCTTTTTAATCGAGTTCGGCGGCTTCGCTAAGCGTCCTTTAGCGTCGCGCCCCTTACCTTTACGTTAGCTTCTCGGAGTAGAAATCGAAACAATGGATGACGATTATCAAAACCCGCTACCGGGAAAAACATATATAAGCCCTTCACTCCAAGCTTTTGGAGATAAAGATCGAAGGGTTCGTATCGCCTCAAAAATACTGCCATCAGAAGATGGTTATGAATATGCAAGGGAGCGCGATGAAATTGTTTTGCGAAAAAAACCAGATGCCAAAACATACATAACAGCGAAGTTTCTGGAAGATACTAGGCAAAACTTTGTTTTAACTGTCCAAAAGTTTGTATCAGAAACAGGGCAGCCATATGGATCTGGATTTTCCTTTGTAGGTGAAGAAATTGGTAGGTTCTGTGAATTCCTGACAAATATCCAGTCTGTGGATTTTAAGACCAGAGCCAAAGTAAATATCTCCGACGAGGAGCTTAGAAAAATTGCTTTAACCACTCACCAAGCAAAGGCCTTCCTCACGGAAAATCAGGATTTGTTTGCTGAAGTGTTAAAGTCTGAGGTTACAACAGAAGACCTAATAGCTGTAGGCTTCAGAAAGAAGCAGTTGAGCGTCTATAAAAATCTGTTGAATGACCAAAGCTACTTCGATGATTTAAAGCAGAAGAAAAATTGCTCAAACGAAGCCCTTTGGCAGAAATACTTCGAAAAGAACCCTTGGGTATTTGGTTATGGGCTTGGCTATATATTCTTATCATCCTTAGATGATAAGAAGCTAGAGCAAGTAGTCCAAGGCCATAGCGTGGATTCACACGGTAAGCGTGTTGACGCACTCATGAAAACAAAAGGCATTATCTCCAACCTTTGTTTTATTGAGATAAAGACTCACGCTACAGAATTACTTGAATCTAAGCCTTATAGATCTGGCTGCTGGGCACCATCAAAAGAGTTAGCTGGTGCTATTGCGCAGGTGCAAGGTACCGTCGCTTCTGCTATAGAGAACCTTTCTAGTAAAATCAACCCCAGCGATAGTGATGGCAACCCAACGGGAGAGGAAATTTTCAATTACCAGCCTAAATCCTACTTAGTAATTGGCAGTATGGGTGAGTTTGTATCAGAACATGGTGTGAACAAAGATAAATTAAGGTCTTTTGAGTTGTTGCGTAAAAATACTTCAAATCCTGAAATTATTACATTTGACGAACTATATGAGCGTGCAAAATTCATTGTCCAGCACAACCAAAGCTAACACGGCGCTTCACCCGACCAAAAACCGCGACGCGGTTTTCGTCGGGTGAGCTAGGCGTTAGCCCCTACCTGAAAACATGCGACTCATTAATTCACATACCTTTGGCAAAGTCATGCAGCCAGCAAGTTTTGAGGACTTGATGAAGGAAGCCATTAACGGAAGCCTAAGTAGTCAGCCCTGAAAAAAGCCCCCGAACCATGCCTACAGATACCGAGACTCCGATCTCAGCCGGTAACAAGTTGTTAAGCGGAAGCCATTTCAAC
>NZ_PTIY01000040.1 GCF_002934365.1 Methylobacter tundripaludum
TCGCAATGGCGCATCGCCTGTCCAAGGCCTTGGCAGTCAGCATTCCGGCGCGCTACCTGTATACCGCGCCCACACTGGCCGTATTTGCCGCCCGTATCGCTGATACCCAATTTCAGCATGAAAGCCCCGACAATATAATTGAAACCAGCGACTTGGCGACCGAAGGCGAACTCGAGTTTTGGCTTGCCGAGCAAACCGGACTTAATACTAACCCTTTCATAATGCCTTTGATCCGCAAGGTGCAGGGTAATATTTCTGCTCTGGCAAAATGGAACCGGGCATGGGCCAAGTTAACGGAACGCCATGAATCATTGCGGGCGCAATTTGTCGAGGATGAACAGGGGGCTTTGCACCGTAACGTAGTCCAACCCGACCGCCCGGAACTCGAAGAAATAACAGTCACTGATTTGGTAAGCGCCAAGTCGCTTATCCGCGAGCGTCAAAACCGGCCTATTTCCCTCAATGCCGCGCCGCTTTGGCGGGCGGGCTTGGTGCATGTCGGGCAAACAGGAGAAACGCTGTTTTGGCTTGCGATGCATCATGCCGTTGGCGACGGCGGCTCCCTTAACATTTTACTGGATGAGCTGGCCCAGTTATTACAGGATAAAAAGCTGCCCCCATTGCGCGGCAGCTACGCGCATTCCGCCGCCAGAGCCGCCGCTTATAGGGTTAGCGATGAATTTAAACAGGACAGCCTGTATTGGCGCAATAGTCTGACAGCCTTGCCGGAAGCGGCCTTTGAGGACTGGCCTTTGGATATGCCCCGGTTGCAGGACGGCAAGCCCGGCTGCCACCGGCTGCAAATATGCCTGCCGGCTGATATTACGTTGGGATTAAAGGCCATTGCCCAGCGCTACGACAGCAGCATGCATGCGCTGATGCTGACTCTTCTTGCGCTGGAAACCCGCCGACGTTCGCAACGGCGGCAATTTTTGATCGGCACGCCCGCCGACATGCGCGAAACCACCGAAGAGGCCGGCATCATCGGCTATTATGTCAACATGTTGCCGTTGATCATGGACGGCGATGCCGGCGATAGCTTTGAAACCCAATTAACCGGCACCCAACAAGTGTTGGCCGCCGCCCTGTACCACGGACGCGTGCCGTTTGCGCGCATTTATAACGACTTCCGCCAACAACGTCCCGGTTACCGCCATCCGTCCCGCTATCCGCTGTTTGATTTTGTCGTCAATGAAGTTCCGTTAGCCCCATCCGGCAACGCTGATTTTCAGTTCTTAACTAATCTAAATTGCAGTAAAGCCATTAATTATGAGCTTTCCGAAAGCTCAACCAGCCAGGATATGGTGCTTACGCATGAAATCCTGGCTGACGGCAAACTGATGCTCCAGCTGCAAGCTAATTCTGCAATTTACTCGCAGGAAACGGCGACTGCCTGGCTCAATTCGTTGCAAGAACGGGCCGCTTGGCTGGGCGCCGATCTGTCCCGCGCCCAAAACCCGATGCCGCCCTTGTTGCCTTTTGAGCAGCAGCTGCTGCAAAAATGGGAACAAGGACCCGCGCTTCCGGTGCCTGAACGTTGCTTCCAGCAAGTCTTCGAGGCCTGGGCTCAAAAGACGCCGCTTCATCATGCCGTCGTCTGCGA
>NZ_PTIY01000041.1 GCF_002934365.1 Methylobacter tundripaludum
TAATAAGCCAGCTTTCCGACTACGACCGGGCTTGTCCAACAACCGGTTCAGATTGTGGCTCGCTATCGCTCACACAATCTAACCTTATTCGTTAGAGCGCGCATTCAAGTTCTTCACCCTTGACGGTGGCTGCTTCGGCGAGGGATAGCGCATGGTTACGAACGTCGTCTGGCCACTCTTCAGCAAACTCCTGTAGTCGGCCAAAATCGCAATCGAACAACGCACGTGTGGCTTCTTCAAAGCCAATGCTGTCCCCCGCCATCACATTCATGAAACGGTATGCGGCTTCTTGGGCTTGACGTAACCTGTCTACTTCTTTGTTGGAGCGCAGAGCTTGCTCGACAAGTTTCCGTAGCGCTACGGAAGCGCCTCCTGGTTGAGTTGCAAGCCACTCCCAATGCCTCGGCAATAGCGTAACTTCCCGCGCAGTTACACCGAGCTTGGGGCGTCCAGCCGTTCGCCCCGACGACGTTGGTATAGCGGTATCAGGTGCGGGTTCCTGACTTTGTATAATAGGCAGGTGCTTAAGAACCGCAGATAAGGAGCCACGAAGGTCAATTTCTACAGGGAAACTTGTCTTGGCATCAAATACTAGGACGTTGTCGGTGGCATGAGAATCAACAAAGTGTTTAACGTCGGTAGCGACCACCCGTGGCGCGCCAGACGCGATGCGTTTGCCTTGCGAGAAGGCGATCCATAATGTGTGTTCGGTGATATTCATTTTGGGGTACCTCGAAAGTTGAATTGCGCAATTATATCCGGGTAATATTTGTCTCGTCAATATTACCCGGATTAAATAACTATAGAGATTTCCCCGTAGATCGCACCGATTTTCGCTCTAACGTTTGAGATGAGAGGCTTGACCCGGCTTGCCGGGGCAAGTCCTCTCGATTGAAGGGTTGGGCGTCATTGGGCCAGGGCTAAAAGGTTCGCATCGCGCACCACCGCCCACGAGCCATGGGCTTGCTTTCTAAGGATGGACATGGCGCTGCCAGTTCGTACCACAGGCTTGCCACCGGCCTTAGACGTGATTTGTACTTTGAGCACACTCCAGTAATAAGCCAAGGTTCCAGAGACTTCTATCTCCTGGATTTCACATATGGATTCGATGCGGTGCGAAGCCAACAAAGCTCGCAGCCCAGCTTCGAAGGTACTTCGACCTTTCATTGGTGGCTGACCGGCCACGAGGAAGACAACATCTTCTGTCATGAGTTTAAGTACGGCTTCGACATCACCTGCGGCCGTAGCGGTGTGCCAAGTATTCACAAGATTGCGAATGGATTGCTCATCAGTGCTCATGTCTCGTTCCTTCTATGACGCCCAACGTAGAGCTAACCGGGCGCGGCCCGGAAAGCTGAAAAATAAAACCGCATTATAACCGCGCTCCGGTTGAGCGCCATGTTGGACGAAGCCGCTACCGCGGAGAACACCCCGCTGAACAGCCCCCGATAAAACAATTAAAATTTAACCTCAAGCCCTCATCAGAGGGATCGTT
>NZ_PTIY01000042.1 GCF_002934365.1 Methylobacter tundripaludum
ATAAGCTCAACCATCGCCCTCGAAAAACACTCAATTTTAAAACACCTCATGAGGTCTTTTTTCCTGAACAAGAGAGGGATGCCGCATGATTACTAGGATTGCACTTCGGAGTTGAATCCGCCATAATAAATAGGAGGACAGTTTCATGTCTGCTAGACCTTTTTCAGATCAAGCCATTGCAGCTCAAGATATACCCGATGATAGCCAACTGGCTGTCTCGTTCCGGTTGTTGTTGGGCCTGTATGCAATCATTCCCTTGTGTTTATCGTTGCAGTTGCTTGACAGTTGGTTTTGGCAGGGATTTTTACAGGAACATTTGCCGAGCAGTCCCAAGCAGTTTCTATTGTTTCAAATCATTTTTGGCACACCGCATATCGTAGCAAGCTCCATATTACTGGCGAGCAATACCGAATACCTGAAATTTTATAAGTTGAAAATCATTTTGATGACGCTTGCCATCATGATGATTTTTGGCGTCGGCAGTCTGTTTATTTCCTATAAAGCGCTTTACGTGACGGTGGCGGCCTGGACCGTATACCATGTGCTTAAACAGCAGCTAGGCGTTGGGCGCGGAGTCTATCGTTTGCCCGATTGGGCTTTTTACCTGATATTGTGGCTGAGCGTTGCGGCGGGCATTTTTGTTTACATCGGCATATTCCTGAAAAACAGCCTGGATGCGCAGCAGCTGGAGTTGATAAAGCTTGTTGCGGGCGGTTTATGTGCCGGCTTGGTGTGCAGTGCGCTGTTATGCCGGCGCTATGTGACCACGCAATCGGGCCGGTATTTTTTGTGGTCCAATGTTTTATTGGTATTAAGCAGTTTTTATCTGTTTGTTCAGCAGTATTATTTCCTGGCGATTTTAGTGCCGAGACTGGTGCATGACGCGACGGCCTATATTTTCTATGTGGTGCATGATTACAACAAGCACCACAGTCACCCGCAGAATTTTATGTACCGCTATGCGGCGCGTTGTCATGTGCCGGTTTTTATCGTGTTGCCCCTGTGTTCGTTTGTGCTGGCGTTTGTGTTGCAGTCATGCGGGGACGGTGCGCTCAATGCGCTAACCGAGTTCTTGTTCGGGGTTGAGATTAACAAGGCGGTTACCCTGGGTTTTCTGGGTTATCTGGCGTTGATGCATTATTACACCGAGGCATTTACCTGGAAGCAGGGTTCGCCGTATCGGCGGTTTATTGCGTTTTCGAAATAGGAAGAAAGACGGAAGATAAAAGGCAAAAGGCGAAGGGCGAAGGGCGAAAAAAGCTTGCATTTAAGTTTAAGGGGTATTTCAATTTTTAGCCTTTAGCCTTTAGCCTTTAGCCTTTAGCCTTTAGCCTTTAGCCTTTAGCCTTTAGCCTTTAGCCTTTAGCCTTTAGCCTTTAGCCTTTAGC
>NZ_PTIY01000043.1 GCF_002934365.1 Methylobacter tundripaludum
TGTAATGGTCAACTAAAACAGGACACTTTCTTAAGCAGTCTTCTTGTAAAATTCCCGCTCAAATTCCAGCGGGGATTGGTAGCTTAATTTTGAGTGCGCACGTTTCCCATTATAAAAAGCTAAATAATCAATAATACTCAGCTTTGCCGCCTCTTTTGTTCTGAATTTCTCGTAGTTAAGTTGCTCGTATTTTAAGCTTCGAAAAAATCGCTCTGTTGGCGCATTATCCCAACAGTTGCCTTTACGGCTCATACTTTGCCGCATCTTCATTATCCCCAAGTGTTCTCGGTATTCATGGCTTGCGTATTGGCTGCCCCGATCAGAATGCTGTTGTAGGCCAGGCTCTGGCTTTCGCCTCCAGAAGGCCATCTGCAAGGCATTCACACACAGCGAAGTCCGCATGTGATCATCAATCGACCAGCCCACTACTTGCCTGGAAAACAAATCGATAACAATAGCGACATAGAGCCAGCCTTCCAGCGTCCAGACGTAGGTAATATCAGTTGTCCAGACTTTGTTGGGCGCGGCAACATCAAATTGCCTATCCAATAGGTTCGGAGAAATCGCATCATTATGATCGCTGTCTGTGGTGACTTTGAATCGTTTTGGATAGCGCGGTTTCAATCCCAATTTCTTCATCAATTGTTTCGCTTTATAACGCCCGACCTGAATATCTTCTTTTATGAAGGCTTCGGATAAACGACGGGAACCATAAACTTGCTTATGCTCATCAAATAGCTGAATCGCTTTAGCTTCCAGCTGTTTTTGCAGCACTTTTTTATCAGTATCTTCAGGCGCTTTGCTCCACGCATAAAAGGCGCTGGTACTGACCAGCATGATTTTGCACAGCACGGTAACAGGAAATGTCTTCTGTTGCTCTCGAATAAATCCGTATTTTATTCGAGTTCTTGCGCAAAGAAGACTGCGGCCTTTTTTAATATTTCACGCTCCATTCGCAATTGCTCAACTTCTTTACGTAAGCGGGTTAATTCATCTTGATCGGTCAAATTCAAAACCTTTTTCTTGGCTGAAGATGCCGCTGCTGGACTTTGTTCGGCTCGCGCCCATCGACCAATAGCACTAAGGGATACACCTAAGTTATCGGCTGCTTGCTGGTGCGTATAGCCTTTATCATTAACTAACTTTGCCGCATCTTGTTTAAATTCAAGCGTGTATTTCGGACGTTTGTGTTTATTTTGATTACTCATATTCACCTCTGATGACATTATAAATCTGTCTTTAGAAGTGTCCTGTTTAATTAGACCATTTCA
>NZ_PTIY01000044.1 GCF_002934365.1 Methylobacter tundripaludum
GTGACGCTTGAAAAAGCGCCGGTTTCTAAAGCAGCAGGCTCTACAACCTTGTCCGGGGTAACGGTTAAAGGACAACGGCAGTATGACCCTAACGATCCTTACAATACCGATTATGCGGTACCGAATGCCAACAGCGCGACCAAGACCGATACTCCGATCATGGAAACGCCGGTCGCCGTACAAGTCATACCCAGGGCGGTCATGCAGGATCAGCAAGCGGTCCAGGTCGGCGATGCGGTCAAGAACGTCAGCGGCGTGTTTCAAGGCGCCACTTGGGGAGGTTTTTCCGAAGAGTTCATGATACGGGGATTCAATACCAGTTACGCCAATTACCTGGACGGATTCAGATGGCCGTCGAGCCGTCTTGCTACCGCCAACGCCGAGCGCATTGAAGTGGTCAAGGGCGCGGCGGCTAACCTTTACGGGCGCATCCAGCCCGGCGGCATGATCAATGTGGTGACCAAACGGCCGCAGGCGACGCCTTATTACGCATTGGAACAGCAATTCGGCTCTTATGATCTTTACCGAACCACTGCCGATGCCACGGGAGCCGTTAACAAGGACGGTTCGTTGATGTACCGGCTCAACCTGGAATATCTGAGCAGGAATTCTTTCCGCGATTTCGCCTACACCGATCGTGTGTTTGTGGCGCCTTCGCTGACTTGGAAAGTCAGCGACCGCACCCAACTCGACCTGGATTTCATACATTCCGATGAAAACACTCTGGAAGATCACGGGGTGGTTGCCAGCACGGTGACGCGCCGTCCGGTCGATATCCCGATTTCGCGTTTTTTGGGGGAGCCGTCCATGGACAAATCCAATACCAAGCTGTACAACACGGCTGTGACGCTGAATCATGCCTTTTCCGACAGTTGGAAGATGAACGCCCGGTTTAATTATTTAAAACGCGGTGTGGTGGATCTGCAAAATGAGGCTCCGGGGGCGTTGAACCTGACCACTGGCACTTTGACCAGGAACTTTTACGGCGTGAATAACACAGGCGATTCCTACGGCGGCACCGTGAATCTCAACGGGAAGTTTTCCACCTGGGGCTTGAAGCACGATGTTTTGGGCGGATGGGATTTTTACAGCCTGGAT
>NZ_PTIY01000045.1 GCF_002934365.1 Methylobacter tundripaludum
TAGTAATCATGCGGCATCCCTCTCTTGTTCAGGAAAAAAGACCTCATGAGGTGTTTTAAAATTGAGTGTTTTTCGAGGGCGATGGTTGAGCTTATGCATGACTGCCTCAACCGCGTCGTCGGTTATGTTCTCAAAGCTACTCCCTTTGGTAAAGTATTGCCTGATCAAACCATTGGTATTTTCGTTTAAGCCTCGCTCCCAGGAGCTATAAGGGTGAGCGAAATACACATCAGCGTTCAGTTGCTCCTTGATTTTTTCGTGTCCTGCAAACTCTTTGCCGTTATCTGCGGTAATCGTTAACGTCTTATCCAGATAGGGCTGTAGCAATGATACAGTAGCCTCTGTAACAACCTCTGCATGTTTGCTTGCTACCTTTTTTATCAGGGTGAACTTGGATACCCGATCCACTATCGTCACTAAGGCGCCTTGATGGTTCTTGCCTATCACGGTATCGATTTCCCAATCGCCGATGCGAGTCTTTTGCGCAACGATCTCTGGGCGTTCGTCGATACTGATACGGTTCCTGATCTGGCCGCGCTTATCCTTGGATCCGTATCGCTTTTTGCGTTTCTTGTTGCTGTGCCGAAGATGCTGATACAAGGTACCGCCATTGTGCTTATCAGTCCAAATATGCTGATAAATGCGCTCATGGCTGATTGCGATTTTCAGCGTCCCCGAGACTTGCTCCGGGCTCCAGTCCAAACGGATTTTTTCTTCAATCTCAACGATCACTTCTGCGGTCATTTTTAGTGCTTTTGCTGCTTGAGCCCGTCGCTTATCCGTTTTTATTTGCGCCTGCTTCGGGAAGTAGCCCTTTTTGCCTCGATTGCGTTTCAGCTCCCGGCACACGGTAGACCCCGATATGCACAATAACGCTGCTATCTCTTTCTGGTTTTTTCCCGCTGTGATTAATATCTTAATCTGGTATCTTTGTTCTTGGCTTAGCTGTTTATAGTTTCTCATGCGCTTTCTCGTCTTTGGTCGGATTGAAAAAAGCGTGAAACTATATCAG